>NZ_JBIAVV010000001.1:199400-1377945 GCF_042894765.1 Streptomyces sp. NPDC001507 | reverse complement strand
CTACGGCGACCGCGTCACCGACAACCAGTAGCACCGCCACACCACACAGAAGAAGCGTCAGCACCAGGGCTTACACAAAGAAAAAGACACTCCCCACCGACCAGAAAGCAGAGCAGAACTAACCCTCAGGATTTCTGGCGCAGCACACTAGGTGTAGGAGGCCAGGACGTTGGTGACGCCGCCTGGTAGGCGTGCTGCCGGTGGTTGGCTTCCGATCGCGGTGTGGGGTCGGTGGTAGTTGTAGTGGACATTCCAGCGTTTCAGCAGATGGGAGCGTTGGGCTTCCGATGTCCACGTCCGGGCGTAGAGGAACTCCTCGGCCAGGATGCGGTTGTATCGCTCGACCTTGCCGTTGTGCCGTGGAGTGTAGGGGGCGATGCGCTGGTGTCTGGCGCCGAGAAGAGCTCGGGAGAAGCTCTCGGCTCGGTAGCAGGCGCCGTTGTCTGTCACGATCCGCTCGGTGCGCGTGATCCCATGTGCTGCGAGCCAAGCCCGCGCACGATGGAGGAAGGCAATCGCCGTAGCGGCCTTCTCATCGGGCAGTGCTTCGCTGTAGGCGAGCCGGCTGTACCCGTCGACAGCCGAGTGCAGATAGACGTAACCACCGCGCTCGGTTTTCTTCTTCCGCCGGTCCACGGCTTTCGCCTGGTCGCTGCCGCGTCCGTGCGCGCGCCAGTCTCCGCCGTCGGGGATACGTCCTACCTTCTTCACGTCGACGTGAATCATGTGGCCCGGTCGTCGGGCGTGAATTCTCCTCGGCTGTCGGTTGGCCTCACCGTCGGGGTCGATGAATCGGCGTCGGTTGAGGCCGATCTCGACCAGGTGCCTGCTCACGGTCCTTCGGCCGATCGGCGTTCCGGCCTGGGACAGCTCGAAGGCAATCCTGGCCGCGGACCACTTGTGGGTGCGGCGCAGTTCTTCTATGAGGTCAAGGACCTCGGACGGTGTCGCGGTGGGCTGGTGCTGCGGTGTGGAAGATCGGAACTCAAGCCCGAGTTCACCGTGGCGCCGGTATCGGTTGACCCACTTCGATGCACACGCACGGGAGATCCCCATCTCGGCTGCGACGTGGGCGATGGGCCTCGTGCGACACCGCTCGACGAGACGACGCCGTCCCTCCACAGTGAGGGGTGCATTCTTGTGCGTCACGTAGCGGAACCAGGCGCAGAGGCTCGCCGCGACCGGTCCCGCCCTGCGATGGCCTCGGCGACCTCTTGGATGGCGCCACGAAGAAGGTCACCGTAGGGATCCTGAGGAAGGCTGGGGGCGTGCGCTTTGGCCGCGTTGATGTGCTCGGTGGCGGCTTCGAAGGAGCCGAGTCGGCGGTAGTTGTCGGCGAGGTTGAGGTGCAGGGAGGGGTAGAAGCCGGCGATGTGGAGGCCGGCGTGGTGCTCCTGGACACGCTGCTCGGTCACGGCGTCGGCAGCGTCCAGGGCCCGGATGTCCCAGGCGAGGGCCTGGGCGGGATCTTGGTAGAGATCTGCCAGGTAGTGAGCGAGGGAGCAGCGGTGCAGCGGGTCGCCGGTGACACCGATCGCGGACCACAGGCCCAGCAGTTTCTGGCGGGCGGAGGCGCTGTCACCGGCTCGGCCCTCGGCGACGGCGTGGCCGATGGCTTCCATGGTCAGGTCGGGGTTGGCGGGTGTGGTGGTCATGGACTGTTCCTCGTCGTCCGGAGCCTCCCCCTGAGTGGTGGACACGCTGATACTGGATCTCCTTGATCCGGAGAAAGCGAGACCACCGCCGATGGCGATGAAGGACTACTCGGACGAGTTCAAGGCCGATGCTGTGGCCCTGTACGAGTCCACGCCCGAGGCGACGTACAAGAGCATCGCCGCCGACCTGGGCATCAACCGGGCCACCTTGCGCGAGTGGGTACTGCGAGACCGCGAACGCCGCGGCGTCGCCGCTGCGCCTACGACGGCCGGTAAGGCGTTGGTCCGGGCCGGGGCGGCACCATCGTCGGCCGATCCGGACGAGCGGATCCGGCAGCTCGAGGCCCGGGTAGCCGAGCTCGAGGCGAGTGAGCGCAAGCTGGCGACCGAGCGGGACATACTCCGCAAGGCGGCCAAGTATTTCGCCGGAGAGAGGAACTGGTGATCAGCCGCTTCCAGTTCGTCGACGACCACCGGGCCACCTACGAGGTGAAGCGGCTCTGCGAGGTCCTGGAACTCAACAGGTCCAGCTACTACAAGTGGCTCTCCGGCCGGCGGGCCAGGGCGGCCCGGCAGCACAGGGACCGGGCCCTGGCCGAGAAGATCCGCGAGGTCCACGGCGAGTCGGGCGGCGCCTACGGCTCACCCAGGGTGACCGCCGAGCTGAGGGAGAAGGGCCTGCCGGTCAACGAGAAACGCGTCGCCCGGGTGATGCGGGCGTTCTCCATCACAGGCATCCGTCTGCGCAGACGCGCCCGCACCACCGTCCCCGACCCGGCAGTCACGCTGGTTCCGGACCTGTTCCAGCGGGCCTTCACCGCTCCGGAACCGGGCTGGAAATACATGGGGGACATCACTTACCTCCCCCTGGGAAACGGGGAGTTCCTCTATCTCGCGACCGTCCTGGACTGCTTCAGCCGCAGGGTCGTCGGTTGGTCCATCGCCGAACACATGCGCACCGATCTGGTCGCCGACGCCCTCCGCATGGCCGCTCGCACCCGCGGTGGTCTGGACGGCTCGCTCTTCCACTCCGATCACGGAGCGCAATACGGATCCCGGGCCTTCGCCGACCTCTGCACCCAGCTGGGGGTCACCCGGTCAATGGGCGCGGTCGGCACGAGCGCGGACAACGCCGCCTGCGAGAGCTTCCACGCGTCCCTGAAACGCGAGACCCTCCAGGGCGCCCACGACTACGGCGATGCCACCACCTGCAGAAAGACGGTCTTCGCCTGGCTATCCCGCTTCAACACCCGCCGCCGACACTCCGCCAACGGCCACCTCAGCCCCAACGAATACGAACACCGACACCACGCCGCTAAGCTCACGCTCACCGCCTGATCAACGAACGCGTGTCCACCATCACGGGGGAAGGCCCTCCTTCTCAGGCGGAGTGGTCGGGCTTGATGGGCATGGCCAGGGTGGTGAGATCGCCGCGGTCGGCGGAGCGGATCGTGACGGGCTGGTCGTGTCCCCGCAGGTCGAGCATTACGTCGGGGCCGATCGCGGTGCTCACTGCGGGATAGAGCGTGGTCAGCTCAAACCAAATCTGGAGGGCCTGGCCCGTCGCAGTGGCCGAGACTGGGATGTTGGGGTGTTCGTCATCCGCGGACACGACGTTCACTCCGTGGTCGGCAACGTGCAGCGCGATGCGCTCGCCGGGGTGTTCTTCCAGGGCTCGCTAGGAGCAGATCCTTCGAGACTGTCGCGCGGGTGGTGACCTCCCCCAGCGACGCGAGCATCAGCCGATAGTCGGGGAACTCCTCGGGCAGCAACCGACAGTGCCGGTCCTCCCGGTCTGCCACGCGGAACCAGACCCCGTTTGAGACCGCTTCCAGCCGCACCAGCGGACTGCGGCGGCTCTCGGCGACCGCGGCCCGCAACTCGTCGCCGTTGACCGTGCCGGCCCACGTCTGCCTCGGTGGTTCAGTTGGCACCAGGGTTCGAGTGGAGAGCCGGTATCGGTCCGTTGCGGTCAGGGTGACCGCGTCATGACGTGCCTCGATGCGTAGGCCGGCGAGTGCTGGCATCCCGGGCGCGGTCGCGGTCAGGACCTGCTCGACCGCATCCGCCAGCACGGGGTCCTTCACCACCCCAATGGGGAGACCTGGCACGTTGCCGAGCGCAGACTTGATGACAGCAGCCTTCTGCTGCACGACTGCCGCATTCCCAACGACCTTTGCGACATGCTCATCGAGGAGCCGGGATGCCTCGTCAGCCCCGGTACCGAGTACCGCCTCGACAGCGGCGAGGGGCATAGCGAGCTCGCGGAGCCGACGCAGCGCGGTCGCCCGCGCCACCTGGTCGGCGCTGTAGTAGCGGTAGCCCGAGACCGGGTCGACTTCGGCAGGGGACAGCAGCCCGGAGTCGGCGTAGAACCGCAACGCGCTGGAGGTCAGACCACTGCGTTGGGCGAAGGCCCCGATCGGCATCAGCTCATCATTTGGCACCGCGCCATCATCGAGCTTCAACCAACTCGAAGGTCAACACCGACGAGCGGCGACACCAACCTCATGGCCAGCAACATCTAGGCGTCCGGCTGGAGTCCGATGGCGGATGGCGCGTCTACGCACCTCACGGGCTCTCCGACGTGTTCAACCTAGTCGTTCGACCCAATCCGGTCCTTGCCCCGCGGGAGGGCTATGAGACCAAAGCGGCGCGTTGGAAGAACGAGTGGCCGGAGCTCACGGTCCTGCCATGGCCAAACTGATGACCTTCACGGAACTGCGGACAGAGCCAGATTCAAAGAGCGCCATCACTGTTCCGCCTCGCCCTGACGTACCCCGAGATCGCCATCGTCTGGGCCGACTCCGCCTACGCCGGGAAACTGGTGACCTGGGCCAAAACCTACCTCGACATCACCATCAAGACCGTCCGCCGGCCACCGGAGGCAACGGGCTTCGTCGTCCTTCCCCGCCGATGGGTCGTGGAACGCTCCTGGTCGTGGATCATGCGCGCCCGCCGACACTGCCGCGACCACGAACGCCTCCGCGAGGTGAGCGAGTCAATGATCACCTGGGCGGCCATCACACTCATGACCAGGCGACTCACCCGCCGCAACCCCCGTCCTGCCGAACGGCAAAATGTCACTCCGTACTACCCTGCGCAGGCTGCCTGAAGAGCCCGAGGCCCGATGTCACCGACATGCAGCCTGCCTGAGCAGCCAGTTCTTCGCCGCCTCCAGGACTTGGTCCGCGGCTCCCATCCTGAGCCCCATGGTGGGGATTTCGTAGTCGGGGGGGATCGGCCCGTCGTAGCTACGGCCGGTGCGGTCGGCGTCCTTGTCCTCGGTGAGATGGAGCACGGCACCATCGGGCAGGCGGTGGTCGTTGTTCCCCGTGGGGACGCCGAAGGTGCTCTCCCCGAAGGACCGCGTCCGCGGCCGTCCGCGGAAGGCGACCGCCACCGCCTCACCCGCGCTGGCCGTTCCGCCGTCGGTCAGGACCGCGACCGGGGCGTGGGAGTTGGTCACGGGAGTGCTGTCGCCCCAGTTGTAGGGTTTGCCGTTCTCGCGCGGGCTGCCGTTGTGAATTGTCCATGGGTAGGTCCTGCCGTCAGCATCCACGAACATGCCGACCTCGCCGTCGCCCAGGATCGGGCCCGCGACGGCGAGCATGGGCCACGAGTTCCCGCCGTGGTTGTGACGGAGGTCCACGACCCAGCCGCAGGCCCCCGGTCGGCGGTGGGCCTTCGCCACGGCCTCGCGGCCTTCCCGCACATACCGCACGTACGTCGCGTCAGATCCCTGCACGGCAGGAAGCGACACGTAGCCGACGTGATCTCCCAAAAAACGGCCCTCGGGGCCCTGGAAGGAAGAGAAGGGCGGAGCCTCTTTGATGTTCTGAACCTGCTTGGGGTCGTAAAAGGCACTGTGCCCGTGGCCGACTGTCCGCAGGGCGAAACGGATCGCGTCGTAGGTGTCTGACGGCTTCTGTGCGGCCTCGGCTTGCGAGAATGCCTGGCGACGTACCTCTGCCCAATCCACCTGATGACGGAGAAGCGCATTTTTCTCCATGATGTCCAGCACTTTCGACAGGTAGGACCGGGCGCCATCCGACATGGCTGCCCCCTCCGAGCGTGCTGTACATCCTGTCCCGGCAACAAGAACACTCGCCAGCCCAACACAGGTAGCCAAACGCAGCGACCGTCCCATCCCATCCCCCACTCTGCGACCACGAACAACCTTAACGCCGCCCCGTCACCTCCCCTGGAATGCGGGCCAGTTCAGACACAGGCACTCAGCAGCCGCCTGCCACCACGCCAGCAACAGCTCCGTCTCGAAACCGGCCTGCACATCCTGCGACGTGTACGGTGGTTCACCCACCGCCAGATACTCGCCGTCCGGACGAAACACATCCCCGTAGAACGCCATCGCCACATCCGCGTCCGCCAGCCGCTCCGGCGCCTGGGCACGCTTCAGACCGTCGTTCAACGCCGGCAACCACTGCCGGAGCAACGTCTCCTCACCCAGCCGCTGCTTGCCGATCCCGTGCACCGCCACCACACGCGCCACGCCCCGCGCCCCCGAACTCGCCCCAACGCTGTGGTCAGCACTGTAGAGCGCGCCGGATCCCGCAACACCGCCTTCCGCGAAGTACCGTCCATCACTCGGCGAGAGCGCCGCCCCCGTCTCGGTCGATGGCTGACGATCACTCCGGGTGCGCCACGGCTTCCTTCTGCAGTTGCACCGCCGCCAGCAGGCTCAGACCCGGCTCCGCCTGCCGCAGTGCCTTCACTGCTGCGACGGAGGCGACATCCCCGGTGAAGCCGACGGCGGCCAGCTGGGACCGGACCCAGCGCGCGCGTACCTCGGCCCCGGTGGCCGCGGCGATGGACTCGGCGATCGCAACGGCGCGTTCCAAACCCCCGCGTTCCTCGGGCGAGGCATCGGCCAGCGCCTGGCGCAGGACGGCCGTGATCACATCCGCATCGCGCAGTAGGAGGGTGGCTTCTTTTGACGGTCCCAGGATTCCCATGCACATTAAATTGGTGGCCAGACGCCCTGGCTGCCAAGCAACTTGAGCGTTTCCAGAGGCACGGGCAGGGCACGCCAACCGGAAACGGAATGACCTTACCCCCGCGCTCCAGCGGCGCTGGTGGCCGAGCTGGCCGGGCACCCTGTCGCGGGGCTGCCGTTCTTCGCTCCCGAGACGGTGACCGGCCCCATAGACCTGAAAGGGCGTTTTGCCCTGGTGAGTGCGTTTGGTCAGAGGTTCAGGTGTCGCGCCAGTTGAGGGTGGATTCGCGGGTGAGGCGGCGGCTTAGACCGTGTCCTACGTGGTGAGGCGGACGAGCCGCTTGTAGCAACAAAGCGCCGCGGCAAGTCCGAGAAACGCGAGGTAGTTGCGGGAATGGCGCTCGTAACGCGGGCTGAGTCTGCGATAGCCGGACAGCCAGGAGATAGTCCGCTCGATCACCCACCTCCGACGCCCTAATCGCTGACTGGACTCGATGCCCTTGCGGGCGATGCGCACGCCAATCCGCTTGCCGCGCAGCCATTTGCGCAGATCAGGACGGTCGTACGCCTTGTCCGCATGCAGGCGCTGAGGCTTGAAGTACCGGCCGCGGTGAGGGTCGTGTTTCGTTTGGTGACCCGCCACCATGGGCTTCAGCCCTTCGCTGTCGTGGACGTTGGCGGCCGAGACGCCGACGACCAGGGGCAGTCCGTTCGCGTCCGACAGGATGTGCATCTTGGAACCAGGCTTGCCTCGGTCCACGGGGCTCGGACCTGTGTGTTCGCCCCCTTTTTAGCCCTCACGTGGGCCGAGTCTAGGACTACGCGAGAGACATCGATGAGGTCGGCGTCGTCGAGCCGGTGCAGGATCGCCTCATGCAGTCGGCCCCATACGCCGGCTCTGGACCAGATCAGGAACCGGCGGTGAGCGGTCGACTTCGAGACGCCGAAGCACGGCGGCAGTGCCCGCCAGGCACAGCCACTCACCAGCACGTAGATGATCGCCGCGAACAGCGTCTCATCAGGTGCGTTCGCTGTTCCGCCGCCCTGTGGTCGTGTTCGTTGCTCCGGGATCAGCGGCCTGGCGATCTCCCACAAGCCGTCCGGCACGATCCAGCTCCACGTTCCCCGCCCGGGTGTGTCAATTTAACGGCTGATCTTGTTTGTTGATGGTCAGTTGTTGCTCGGGCTCAGGCGGCCTTCGAAGGCGATCTGGAACGCGTTCAGGGGTGCTTTCCAGCGCATGGTCCACCGCTTGCGGCCCTTCCCGGTCGGGTCCAGGCTCATCAGCGCCATGTAGATGCACTTGAGGGCGGCGGCCTCGTTGGGGAAGTGCCCGCGGGCACGGACAGCCCTGCGGATACGGGCGTTGACGCTCTCGATCGCGTTCGTGCTGCAGATGACCTTGCGGATCTCAACGTCGAAGGAGAGGAACGGCACGAACTCGGCCCAGGCGTCCGACCACAGCCTCACGATCGCCGGATACCTCTTCCCCCACGCCTCCTGGAACTCCAGGAACCGCTCCGTGGCGCCGTCCTCGCTGGGTGCGGCGTAGACGGGCTTGAGAGCCTTGGCGACCTTGTCCCAGTCCTGACGAGCGGCGTAACGGAACGAATTCCGCAGCAGGTGGACCACACACGTCTGGACAATCGTGCGAGGCCAGACGGTCTCCACGGCCTCGGGCAGACCCTTGAGCCCGTCGCAGACCAGCATCAGCACGTCGTCCAGGCCGCGATTCTTCAGCTCGGTAAACACGTGCAGCCAGTACTTCGCGCCCTCGCCGCCGTCGCCGGCCCAGATGCCGAGGATGTCGCGGGTGCCGTCCACGGTCACCGCCATCACCACGTAGACCGGACGGTTCGCGACCTGCCCGTCCCTGATCTTGACGTTGATGGCATCAACGAACAAAACGGGGTAAACACGGCGGTTTCCACTGATCGTTGCGAATTAGCGGTAGGCCAGGTCTCTCGACCAGCGTCTCATGGCCTCGACCGGGGTGCGGTCTCCGAGGACGTGGCGGGGACGTTCGTTGAGCTGTTGTTCGACTTGCGTGAGGTCGCGGAGGGTGTAGTGGGCGAGGCTGGTGCCTTTGGGGAAGTACTCCCGCAGCAGTCCGTTCGTGTTCTCGTTGGTGCCGCGTTGCCAGGGTGAGTGCGGATCGCAGAAGTAGATCCGGAAGCCGGTCAAGTCCTCTATTTCCTCGTGGTAGTAGAGCTCTCGGCCTTGGTCCCAGGTGAGGGTGCGCCGCAGGGAAGCGGGCCAGGTGCCGGTCTGCTCCACTAGCGCGTCGCGGACCTGTGGAGCCTTCCAGCCGCCAGGCAGATGGATGAGTCGCACGTAGCGGGTGGCGCGGTCGACCAGTGTCCCGATTGCGGACGCCTGGCCTTTGCCGACGATCAGGTCGCCCTCCCAGTGCCCTGCCCGATGGCGGCCCTCAGCCTCTTGAGGCCGGGTGTGGACCGGCCTCATGTTCGGGATGGCGTTCTTGGAGGGTATGCCCCGGCGCTGCTTCTTTCGGCGTGTCCTGCGGGTACGCAGTCGGGCGGTGCGCTTGTCCAGTAGTCCGCTGTAAAGCGCGCGATAGATCGTCTCCGGGCAGGCATTCATCGTCGGCTTGCCGGGGCGATTCCGGGCGGCGAGGTGGCGGGTGATCTGCTGCGGTGACCACCGCTGCCCGAGTTTGTCGTTGATGAAGGCACGCAGCTCGGCGTTGGCACGGAGCTTCTCCGGTTTGGGGCGACGGCGCCGCAGGATGGCCTGGTTGTGGGACCACCACGGGTTGTAGGTGCCCTCGGGCCCGCCTCGGCCGCGGGAGATCTCGCGGTAGACGGTGGAGCGGTGCTTGCCGATTTCCTCGGCGATCACCGCAGCCGTACGGCCGGCACGCAGGCCCTCGGCGATCGCGATGCGGTCGTCCTGGGTGAGGTATCGGTCGTCGATGGGCCTGTCGGGCAAGAGCATGCGTCCAGCCTTGATGAACCAAAGCGAGCCCGCACTGGTGGATACGCCCACTCGGCGGGCAGC
The DNA here is from genome assembly GCF_042894765.1 of Streptomyces sp. NPDC001507. NCBI lineage: Bacteria > Bacillati > Actinomycetota > Actinomycetes > Kitasatosporales > Streptomycetaceae > Streptomyces > Streptomyces sp. NPDC001507. Next base: position 1,368,315 of record NZ_JBIAVV010000001.1, on the reverse strand, counting down.
AGCTGCCCCTTTCAGGCCACCTCTACGCAGCTCGAAGTACTCCTTCGGCACCGTCGGCGGCAGTCTGTTGGCTCCACCTCGAGGCATAGGGCCGACTCCTCTCGGGTGTCGCAACCACCGATGGAAACCACCCACGGTCGAGAGGACGACTCTGCCATTCGGCCATGCCGTCCATGACCTTGTCGGTGATGGTGGAGATGGTCTGCTTGGACACCTCCGCCCCGTAGACCTCGGCCAGGTGAGCCGCGATCTCCCCATGGGTGAGGCCCTTCGCCGAGAGCGACAGCACCATCTCGTCGACTCCGGTCAGCCTCCGCTGCCGCTTCCTGACGATCTGCGGCTCGAACGTACCCGAGGTGTCCCGCGGGACCTTGACCTCGACCGGCCCGACGTCGGTCAGCACGGTCTTGGCCCGGCTCCCGTTGCGGGAGTTGCCGCTGCCCCGGCCGCCGGCATCGTGCTTCTCATAGCCGAGGTGTTCAGTGATCTCACCTTCCAGGGCAGATTCCAAGACCCGCTTGGCCAGCTGCTGCAGCAACCCACCCTGCCCGGTCAGCTGCAGTCCCTCCGACCGGGCCCGCTCCACCAGCATCGCGACCAGCTGCTCATCGGACACGGGCGCAGGCTGCCCAGGCTGGGCACTCTCGACAGGCTCCACGGTCTCCAACTCCACCGCGGTGTCAGTCACTTGACGTCTCTCCCATGATCGTCGGATCCGCCGTTAGATTTACACTCCCGCAGAAGGACGACCTGCTGATCTTTCGAAAATGCAGGTGGTCAAGGGGCTGCCCCACTCCCCTGGGGGTCGCTCTGCCGTACCCCATGACCCTGCTGAGAGCATCGCGTCTTCCCCACTATGTGGGGCTCTGTCCACAATGACTCAGGCCAGTAGCACGCCCTTCAGGTGCTCGCCGCGCATCGCGCAGGAATCTCTGGCCGTCGGCTCGACGTGACACACTGGCGGCTCAGGCAGCGGTGAACGGGGGCGATCCGATTGAGTCTGGAGACCGAGAGCCGGCCGTCGGAGTCGCCGTACATCGAGAGGGTATGGCGAAGCCGCAGTGCCGAGGTTGGCCGGATGACGTCGATCGCGACGTCGCACTGGGAGCTTGTCTTCTGGGAGCACGACGGCCAGGTGCAGGCGGCCGTGCTGGGCCCGGAGCCCAAGGCCTGTCCGGCTCCCGTTCCCCAGGACGCCACGTTCTTCGGTATCAGCTTCGCTCTCGGCACCTCGATGCCTCACGTGCCGATCAGCCGGCTTGTGGCTGGTAGCGCGGAGATACCCGACGTGACTCGGCACTCCGTGTGGCTGAAGGGTTCCGCCTGGCACGTGCCCGATTACGACAATGCGGAGTCGTTTGTCCGGCGCCTGGTGCGTGAGCGCATTGTGGACTGCGACCCGATCGTGCCCGCGGTGCTTGGCGGCGCGGCCCCCGATGTGTCCGAGCGGACCCTCCAGCGGCGTTTCGTTGCGGCAACGGGCCTCACCCGGGGGGCCATCCGGCAGATTCACCGTGCCCGCGAGGCGGCCGTACTGATCCAGGAGGGGGCGCTGGCGCAGGACGTCGTGCACCGGCTGGGCTATTTCGACCAGCCGCACCTGGCGCGGTCCTTGACCCGGTTCATCGGCCGGACCGCCACTCAGCTGGGCGCTCCGGACAGGGAGGAGCCGCTGTCGCTTCTATACAAGCCCTCCTCCCACGTGCCCACATAGTGTTCCTGACATGGCCGACGGGGTCGGCCCGCCTGGGCCGGAGCGCTACTCGGCCGGGACCGGGCACACGACCCCGAACTCATCACGGAGGAATCATGCGCAAGGTCGTTTCGGGTCTGTTCGTCTCACTCGACGGTGTCGCCCAGTCGCCGAACGAGTGGCAGTTCGCTTTCGACGAGGAGATGGGCGCGGCGCTGGGAAAGACGCTGGAGACGGCCGACACGATTCTGCTGGGCCGAGGGACCTTCACCGAGTGGGCGGGGTACTGGCCGACGGTGACCGACGGCGAGGACGCCGGCTTCGCCAAGTGGATCAATGACTCGCCCAAGTACGTCGTCTCCTCCACGCTGGAGAGCGTGGACGACTGGGCGAACAGCACGCTCATCAACGGCGATCTGACGGCCGCGATCGAAGAGCTGAAGGCGGTAGAGGGTAAGGACATCACCGTCGCGGGCAGCCCCACACTGGTGCGTTCGCTTCTGGAGCAGGACCTGCTGGACGAACTGGTACTGCTGATCCATCCGGTGGTTGCCGGCGAGGGCCGCAAGAAGCTGTTCGCCGACGACGCCACCCTGAAGAAGCTGGAGTTGGCCAGCGCTCAGCCGACCAGTAGCGGAGTGATCATCGCGACCTACCGTCCGACGCGCTGATCACTGCTCGACGCAGGCCCGGTACGCGGACGGGCAGAAGATCGAGCCGCCTGTCCATGCCGAGGCAGTACGTGCCGTACAGGTGGACGCAGCTGCCCGGTCGCACGCGGTCGACTCCGGCGCGGACTCGCTACGCCTCAAGGTGTTCGCCGACGAGGTTCCCGCCACCACCGTCCTCGACCGCCCTTAGCCACTGCCGAGCGATCTCCATCAACGGCCCCAGCTACCGGCTCAAGAACCGGCTGGCCGCCATCGAGCGAGAGCGGGACGGCGCAGCCTGACAACGTGGTCGACAATGGGCCCTCTTCAACCTCATTGGGGCTGCTGACGCGGCTCGCCCCTGGTTGAGCCGGGCGGAAGCTCTGAAGGCAGGATGTCTTCGTGCCCACCGTGGTTGTTGAGATCCACGTGCCGTTGCTGCCGACGCCCGGCTTGCCAGACGGCTCCTACCCGTTTCCCTGGATCGAGGAGGTCGAGGACTTCCTAGGTGACGTGGAAGTCTTCGACGAGGGAGAGGAGGACGGGGACGTCTACGTTTTCTTCGTCTCCAGAGCCGGTGAGGGGGATCTTCTGGCGGTGGCGTCCCGCGTGGCCACGCTGCCTGGGGTTCCTGCGGGAGCCGTTGCGGTCATCAGCAACGACGAGGCCGAGGAGTTCGGTCTGGGACGACGGGTGGCGCTTCCGCTGCCCGCGCCCTGAACACTGGTGCGGAGCCTTCGCCCCTCTGCCCAGGGCGGTTCACCCGGCAGCGGGGCACCGCGTGCGTGACGAAGTGAAGCTCCTGGTAGACGAGTTGTCGACCAAGATCAACCTGTCCGCCCGGAGCTTCGCATGCTTGTCTACCCATCGGGACTCGATCTGTCCAGTTCAGCCCTGCGGTTCCTGGCCGGGAAGCTGACAGCCCTGCGCCGTGAACGCTGAACACGGTGGCGTCGGCTCGGAAGAGCCCGGCAGGCCCTGCCGGTACTGGTCCACCTGCGATGCTGACACACCTATTCCCAACTGGCCACCGGGTTCGGCATCAGCCTCAGCACCGTCCACCGGTACGTGAGCGAGGCCGTCGAACTGCTGGCCGCCCTCGCTCCCGACCTTGCCTAAGAGGTCGTTTTCTCCCGTTGTTTCATCCCGGGATGTGGACTTGATCCTGTTATACCGGATCGCGCCAGGAGATCGTGGCTTCGCCGGTGAGGCGGCGGGCCATGAGGTCGGTCATGGCGAGGTGGATCATGGCTTCGGAGCGGGCCGGGAGGGTCTCGTAGTCGCGGGCCAGGCGGCGGTGGAGCATCAGCCAGCCGTAGGTGCGCTCAACGGCCCAGCGTTTGGGTATCGGGGTGAATCCCCTGGTCCCGGGGGTGCGGGCGCTGATCTCCATGTCGATGCCGAGGGTGGCGGCGTGCTCGACGAGGTGCTTGCGGTAGCCGCCGTCCACCCAGGTCTTGCGGATGGTGGGGTGGTCGGGGGCGACCTGGTTGAGCAGGCGGGTGCCGACGGTGGAGTCCTGGACGCTGGCCGCGGTGACCAGGACCGCGAGGAGGAGGCCGAGTGTGTCGGTCACGATGCTCCGTTTGCGGCCCACGATCTTCTTGGCGTTGTCCGTGCCCTGGCTCGCGGCGGGGACGCTGGTGGAGGTCTTCACGCTCTGTGCGTCGATCACGCAGGCCGAGGGCTCGGCGCCTCGGCCCTCCTGCTCGCGGACCAACTCCCCTAACAGGCCGTTGAGCTGGGCGAAGATGCCGTCCTTCTGCCATTTGGCGAAATAGCTGTAGACGGAGTTCCAGTGGGGGAAGTCGTGCGGCAGGTAGCGCCACTGCACCCCGGTGCGGTCCACGTACAAGATCGCGTTCATGATCTCGCGCAGGTCGAGCTCGGCGGGCCGGCCGAAGCCCAGCGCCCGGCCGTGGCGCTCGTAGCGCCAGGCGGCCAGGATCGGCTCGATCAACTCCCAGCGTGCATCGGACAGATCACTCGGATACGGGCGACGGTCAGCCATGACCTGGAGATACCGCCGCTTGGGGGCGTGCGCCCAGGCGTGCGTGCGGCCGTGTCGACGCACGGGACGAACCCGGGCGTCCTGGAATGAGACAGGCTCAAGCCGTCCTCCGCCCCAGCTCTCACACCATTCGTCTCGGCATGCACCACCATCCCCGCGGCCCCACCAGCACCAGACTGCCGGACAGAAGAAACATGGATATACCGTAGTAACTCAGGTGAGAACGACCTCTAAGTGAGTGTTTTTGATCCCCAGTTGGCGGACGGACAGGGCGGCACTGGTTGCCGTGGTGTCCAGTGTCAAGGCGTCCTGTCCGGCTGGGCTTCGCCGTGAGACGGCCCGCGGGGAGTATCCGAACGAAAATTAGCGGTAGCGGGGCGACCTTGATTCCGGTTCGGTGACGTGCCCGTTTCGCCTGGTCAGGGGGCTCTACGGTCCTCGGCATGCCTGTTGAGTACCTGTCCGCTGAGCAAGAGGCCCGTTATGGTCGGTTCGCCACGGAGCCGTCGCCTGGGGAGCTTGGAACAGTTCTTCCGCCTGGACAAGAGAGCCCTGTACCTGGCGCGGGCGAAGCGCCGTCCGGCGACGAGGCTGGGTTGGGCGGTGCAGTGGGGCACGGTGCGGATGCTCGGTACCTTCCTGACCGAGGACCCCACCGTTGCCCCGGCCGCCGTGGTGCGGTTCGTCGCCGAGCAGCTCGGCATCGATGACGAGCACTTCGCCGAGTACGGGACGCGGTCGCAGACGGCGTACGAGCACGCGTGGGAGATCCGCGACGAGTACGGCTACCGGGACTTCGCCGCAGGCGAGGCGGAGCTGCGGGAGTTCTTGGCTGCCCGGGTGTGGTCGTCGCTGGAGGGGCCGCGCGCGTTGTTCGACCGGGCGGTGGTGTGGCTGGTGAACAACAGGGTGCTGCTGCCCGGTGTGACGACGCTGGCACGGATGGTGGCCGCAGTCCGCCAGGAGGAGAACGACCGGCTGCACGCCGCGCTGTACGAGGCGGTGCCGTACGAGCTGCGCACCGAGATGGTCCGGCTGCTGGAGGTGCCGGAGAAGAAGCGGGTGTCGGAGTTGGAGCGGCTGCGGCTGGGCCCGATGCGGGTGTCGGGCAAGGCCATGGAAGTGGCCCTGGACCGCGCCCGCGAGGTGCGGGGCCTGGGTGCTGGCGCGGTCAACGTCGGGCGGGTTCCGGCCGCGCGGATGACCGGGCTGGCCCGGTACGGGCTGACCTCGAAGGCTCCCACGCTGAAGAGACTGGAGGTCACGAGGCAGACCGCCACCCTGCTGGCGGCCGTGCGGCACCTGGAGACCGCGACGGTGGACGATGCGCTCGATCTGCTGCACGCCCTGATGGCCACCAAGCTGCTGGCGAAGGCCGAGCGGATGGGTAACGACGCCAAGCTCAAGGCCCTGCCACAGTTGAGGAAGGCGGCGAAGAGGGTCGCCGCGGCGGTCGACGTGCTGATGACGACGCCTGCGGCGACCGAATCCGGCGAGATGGTCTCCGTTGTGGAGGCCTGGTCGGCGATCGAGCAGGTCGTCCCGCGCGAGCAGTTGGCCGAGGCGCTCGCCACGATCGCCGCGGTGGTCCCGGACACAGAGGGGGACGACGACGCGGAGTGGCGGGCCGAACTGGTCGCCCGCTACGGCACCGTGCGCGGCTTCATCCGCCTGCTGGTCGAGGTCATCGACTTCGGCTCCGTCGAGGCCGGCGCCCCGGTCGTGAAAGCGCTCAAGCAGTTGCCGGACCTGATCGGCCGCAAGAAGGTCAGCGCCGAGGAGGGCTCCACGGGGCTGGTGACGGGATCGTGGCGGCGGTTGGTGTTCGCCAACCCCAACGTGCCGCACGGCCTGGTCGACAAGGCGGCGTACTCGTTGTGCGTTCTGGAGCACCTGCACCGCTCGCTGCGCCGACGGGACGTGTTTGCCAAGGACGGCGACCGCCGGGGTGAGCCCCGCGCGAAGCTGCTTGCCGGAGACAAGTGGACGGCCGCTGAGCCGAAGGTCCTCACCGCGCTCGGCCTGGAGAGCGAGCCGGCCGGACACCTTGCCGAACTCGCCTCCGCCCTGCACGCCGCGTATGTCCAGGTCGCCGCCGGGCTGCCGGGGAACGCGGCACTGAAGGTGGTGGGCGGGAAGCTTAAGCTGGCCAAGCTCGGCAAGGCAGAGGAACCCAAACTCATGCCGCCCTTTAGGCAGCTGGTCAACGGCATGCTGCCGAAGGTTGACTTCCCAGAGCTGCTGCTGGAGGTCGCCGAGTTGACGGGCATGCCGGAGGCGTTCACGCACATCTCCGGCGCCGACTCCGGCATGGAGGGCTTCACCACCAGCCTGTGCGCCGTGCTGCTGAGCGAGGCGTGCAACGTCGGGATGACCCCGGTCATCAAGCCGGACGTTCCGGCGCTCACCCGGGGGCGTCTGGTCCAGGTCGACCAGGGCTATTTCCGGGCCGAGAACATCTCGGCGGCGAACGGCCTGTTCATCGAGGCGCAAGCGAAGATCGACGTCGTACGGGCGTGGGGCGGTGGGCTGGTTGCCTCCGCTGACGGCGTGCGCTTCACCGTCCCCGTGCAGACTCTCTACGCGGGCTCGAACCCCCGGTACTTCGGCCTGCGGTACAAGGGCGCCACCTGGCTGAACGTGGTCAATGACCAGGTGATGGGGCTGGGCGGGGTGGTCGTGCCGGGCACGCTGCGCGACTCGCTGTTCATCCTGGACGCCATCCATGCCCGCGACGGCGGCCCGAGGCCGGAGACCGTCATCACGGACACCGCGTCGTACTCCGACATCGTCTTCGGCCTGTTCGCGATCTGCGGCTACCAGTTCTCACCTCGGATCGCCGACATCTCCGACGCCCGGCTGTGGCGGACGAACACCGCTGCCGACTACGGTCCGCTCCAGCCGGTCTCGAACCACGCCATCCGTCTGGACCGGATACGCGCGCACTGGGGGGACATGCTCCGCGTGGCCGGGTCGCTCACCCTGGGGGAAGTCCGCGGCCACGACCTGATCCGCATGCTCTCCCGGGACGGCAAGCCCACCGGGCTGGGCGACGCGTTCGCCCACTACGGGCGGATCTTCAAGACCCTGCACCTGCTCCAGTTCGTCTCCGACGAGGGATACCGGCGCATGATCGGCGCCCAGCTCAACGTCACCGAGGCCCGCCACCGCCTCGCCCGGAAGATCTTCTTCGGGCAACGCGGCGAACTGCGCCAGCACTACCGCGAAGGCATGGAGGACCAGCTCGGCGCGCTCGGCCTGGCCCTGAACGCCGTGGTGCTGTTCAACAGCCTCTACATCGACGCCGCGGTCAAGCAATTGGCCGCCGACGGCTTCCCCGTCACCGACGAACTACTCGCCCGCCTTTCCCCGCTCCAGTACGACCACATCAACTTCCTCGGCCGCTACGCCTTCACCCCGCCGCCGGCGCCGGGCCTGCGGCAGCTGCGCGACCCGCACGGCGACGACGACGGTGAGGACGAGTAGCCGCAGCCCGTACAAACGAACGGGGTTCGGTGATGTGCGACCCAGATACGTTTCAACGGGGCGATGAGTTGATCCCTAAGCCCTCATGGGGTGACGGCGCTCCGCTCCAAAGGTTTCACCTGGCCGTGGCATCGGGAACGAAGGGCTGATCCGGGCTCGTGGGCGATGAGCGCCGCCGCGGGAGCATCATGGCCGTGGTCACTGCGGTGGCGAGGATGAGCGCGGCGGCGAGGCAGAAGGCGTTGCGGGCGCCGGTGAGCGCGGCGGCGGCCGGGGTGGGGTCGCCGGTCGCGGCGGCATGGAAGAAGAGGCTGCCGAGCAGGGCGACGCCGAGAGTGCCGCCGAGTTGCTGTACCGCGTTTAGCAGGCCGGCGGCGGAGCCCGTCTCGTGTGGGCGGACTCGGTGCAGGGCGGTGGTGAAGAACGGTACGGCGTACAGGCCCTGACCGATCCCGGCCACGGCCAGTGCGGGCAGCAGCAGCCGGGGGTAGGAAGCGGGCGGGCTGGTGGCGTACACAGCGGCGGCCGATACGACTCCGGCGAGCAGGGCCAGCAGGCCGACGCTCATGACCCGGGCCCCGTAACGGGGTACGAGCCAGGCGCCGGCGACCCAGGACGACAGCGCCATCATCGCCGACCACGGCAGCAGTGTGAAGCCGGCCGAGAGGACGTCGCGGTGCAAACCCAGCTGCATCTGCAGCACGGCCACCAGCATCAGACCGCCCACCACCGCGAAGAACAGCACGCTGGACACCAGCGCGGCGGTGAAGCCGCGGTCGACGAACAGGCCCGGCTCGATGAGCGGACTTCGGCCGCCGCGGGCCCGCCGCCGTTGATGTGCGGCGAAGCCCGCCAGCACCGCGCCGCCAGCGGCGAGCATGGCCCAGCACCAGCCTGGCCAGCCATACGCGCCGCCCTCGATGAGCGGATAGATCAGCAGGCTGCTGCCCAGGACCGCCAGCGCCGTGCCGGCGTGGTCCAGCCGCGGCTGGAGCGCGGCACGGTCCTCGCGCAGCAGCGGCGTGGCCGCCAGCACGGCGGCGCCGAGGGGGACGTTGACGAGGAAGACCGCCCGCCAGGAGGAACCCAGCACATCCGCTTGGGTCAGCGCGCCACCGACCATCGGGCCGGTCACCGCGGCGAGCCCCATGACCGGCCCGATGGTGCCCATGGCTCGGGCCAGTGCTGAGCCGGTGAACATGGCGCGGATCATGCCGATGGTCTGCGGGATGATCAGTGCGGCCGCGGCGCCCTGCACCGCCCGCAGGGCGATCAGCGCCGCCGTGGACGGCGCGAGCGCGCACCCCAGCGAGGCCAGGACGAAGCCGCCCATGCCGAGGCGGAATACCCGCCGCCGACCGACGATGTCACCCAGCCGCCCACCGGTGATCAGGAAGACGGCGAACGGCAAGGTGTACGCGGCACTGAACCACTGGATGCTGGTAGCCGGACCGCCCAAACCGGCTCGGATCACGGGGGCGGCGACGGTCATGATGGTGGCGTCGAGGAGGTTCATGGCCTCGGCGATCAGCAACACGCCGAGTGCGGCCCAGCGCCGCTGCAGCGGCGGGGTGATGGTGGAGTACGACATGCGCTCGACAGTGCGCGCCGCTGCCGGGACACCTCCACTTTGAGTGGCTAAATTGGTGAATCATTCCATCTGAATGTCTGTGGTGCATGATTTTCACATGCTGGACGACATCGACCGTGGTCTCATCCACGCCCTGCGCATCGACGGGCGGGCGCCGTTCAGCGCGATCGCCGACGTCCTCGACGTCTCGGCGCAGACGATCTCCCGCCGCTACCGGCGGCTGTGCGCAGACGCCGGGCTGCGGGTGGTCGGCCTGGCCGAGCCGCAGCGCAGCGACCGCACCCAATGGCTGCTGCGACTGACCACGGGCCCTCGCGCCGCTCAGGACCTTGCCGACGCGCTGGCCCGCCGCGCCGACACATCCTGGGTCAAGCTCGCCTCGGGCGGCACCGAGATCGTCGCGATCGTGCACACCTCCACCGCCGCCGGGGCCGACGGGCACGCGCTGCTGTTGCACGACATCCCGCGCACCGCCGGTATCACCGCGGTCTCCGCGCATTGCGTGCTACACACCTACCTCGGTGGGCCCACCGCATGGTCCGGCCATCAACAGGCCCTCGACGCCACGCAGCAGCGCCGCCTACGCACCGCCGTAGCCGAGGCGGCGCCTGTCACTGCCGCCTCTGGAGTGCGGGCGGACCTCAGCGTTGCCGACTCCGACCTGCTCGCTGCCCTCCAGCGCGACGGTCGGGCGAGCCTGAGCAGCCTTGCTGCGGCCACCGGCTGGTCGCCCGCCACCGTCGCGCGCCGGCTAGAGCAATTGCGGGCCGACGGACAGCTCTTCTTCGACGTCGAACTCGACTCCACCCTGCTGGGCGTCACCACGCAGGCGCTCCTGTGGATGGCCGTCGCCCCCGCCCACCTCGATCATGTCGCCCGTACCCTGGCCCGACACCCCGAGCTGGCCTACGTGGCCGCCGTCACCGGCCCTCACAATCTCACTGCCCATGCCCTATGCCCCGACCCGGCGGCGCTGCACCGCTACCTCACCGAACGCCTGGGCACCCTGAAGGCGATCACCACCCTGGAGACCGCGCCCGTCCTGCGCACGATCAAGATGGCCGGACCGCTCCCGACCACCGGCAAGCCGCCCGTGCGACGCCGCTAATAACTCGGGCCAGGCGGCGCTCAGCACGTGGCCTCGACCGCCCCTCGGTTCTCATAAACGGTCCTTTGTCCGAGGAAGATCAAGTACCGGCCGCAGAATCCCCGTCGATCTTGAATGGGTTCTCAGAACCTGTTCTCACTCAAAAGGTGGACGAACCTCCTTCTGAGAGTTGCATTGTGCGAAAATGCCGACGCATGACGGGCCCTCAGCAGCCCTCCGCGCGGTCGGACGCGGACGACATCGAGCAGCACGCCTGTCCGAAGTGTGACGCACAGCCGGGCTCGCCGTGCCGTTCGCGAGGCGGCGCGGTCGCCTCCGCCTACCACACCCGCCGCTTCACCCAGGTACCCCGCCTGAAGAAGGCACTGCGGGTGCCGACCCCCGCGGACCGCAACCCCGGCAAGCCTTGGCGGCCCGGCACCCCGCCGCCCGCCCCGGCCGCCGCGGACATCCCGGGGGCGGACATCCGCATCGGCTACGCCCGCTGTTCGACCCTCGGCCAGGAACTCGGCTCCCAGCTCGACGCGCTCACCGCGCACGGCATCCCCCGCGACAGGATCTTCAGCGGGAAGATCAGCACCCGGGTGCGGGTCCGCCCCCAGTTCGAGGCGGCACTCCGTACGGCGCGGGAGATCAAGGCGCACGCCCCGCACTGCCGGGTCATCTTCACCGTGTACGAGATGAAGCGCCTCGGCCGCGACGCCGCCGAACTCACCGCGCTCGCCGACCACCTCACCGCCCACGGCCTGGTCCTGGAAATGCTCGCCGGGCCCCTGCCCGGCATCTACGACCCCACCGGCGCGGCGCCGCTGCTGTTCGCGTTCTTCGCGGCGATGGCGGAGACCGAACGGGAGAACATCCGCGAGTCGACGCTGGAGGGGCTCGACACCGCGGCCCGCAAGGGCAAGCACGGCGGCCGGCCGCCGGTCATCACCGACGACATGCTCCACACCGTGCTCCGGCGGAGAGCGAACGGCGAGTCCGTCGAGCAGATCCAGCCCGACCTGCTCATCCCCACCGGAAAGCGCAAGGGACAGAACCCCTCCGTGGCGAGCATCTACCGGGCGCTCGCCGAGCACGCCAAGCGCGAGGCGTACCCCGAAGCCGTCGAGCAGGCGCACGCCGACTTCGCCGCCCTCCAGGCCGGCGAACTCCCAGCGCCTCGTACGGCGACGACGGAGCCCGCTCGATGACGTCGTACCACGTTAGCGGCTACCGCTAATTTCCGTTCCGATACTCCCCGAGGGCCGAGACGGCACGGACGTGATGGTGCGCAGGAGTATCCGGGAGGGCAGTACCCACGCCAGGCCGAGCAGCGCGCCCAGGGTCGCGATCCAGAGGGTGGGGCGCAGGCCGATCGTTGTACCGAGCCAGCCGCCTGCCAGTGCGCCGATGGGGCGGATGCCGTAGTTGCACAGGCGGCTGGCTCCTGCGACACGAGATCGCAGCGTGTCGGGTATCAGTGACGTTGTAAGTGATCCACCTGCGATGTCCAGGAGCATCACGCCGAACCCGGAGCCGAACTCCGCCAGGAACAGGCACGTTGCCGCAAGAAGGGCGGAGCCCTGCGCCAGCGGGACCAGCACCAGCGGTGCGGGGAAGGCGAAGAGGCCGAGGAGTGTGGCCCGTCCGATTCCGATGCGGCGCACGATCCGGCCGGTCAGCAGGGATCCGATCACTGAGCCGGCGGCGCCGCTGCCGAGCACGGCACCCAGGAGGCCAGGGCTGAGCCCGAGGCCGGTGGTGGCGTAGAGGACGAAGACGGCCTGGAAGGCGAAGTTGAACAGGTTGAGGGTGGTCACCGCGCCGTAGAAGCTGCGCAGGATCCGGGAACGGATGAGGTAGCGGAAGCCGGCCATCAGATCACCCTTGGCGCGAGCGGCGGCCGGTGGTTCGGTGGGACGGATCCGGGACAGTTGCCAGGCCGATGCCAGGTAGGAGGCGGTGTCGGCGAGCAGTGCCACCGGGGCCGACAGAAGCTGCACGAGCGCTCCTCCGGCGCTGGTGCCGACCATGAAGGACATGGCCCTGCTGCCGTTGAGCAGCGAGTTGCCCTCCACGTAGCGCTCGGCGGGGACCAGGGAGATGAACAGCGCGGCGTTGCACACGTCGAACAGCACGCTCAGCGTGCCGACCATGAACGCGACCGCGTAGAGCTGGCCGAGGCCGAGCCAGCCGAGGGCCCAGGCGGCCGGGAGCGAGACAAGGGCCACGGCGCGCCCGAGGTCGGTGGTGATCATCATGTGGCGCCGTCGGCCGCGGCGGTCGGCCCAGACGCCGGCGTGCACCGAGAACAGCAGGCTCGGCAGGAGTCCGGCGGCCGTGAGCCACCCCATCTGCGCGGCACCCGCGTCCAGAGCCAGGACGGCGAGCAGCGGCAGGGCGATCTGTGTGATCTGGTCTCCGAAGAGCGAGACGGTATGTCCGGTCCAGTACCGGCGAAAGGACGGCTCGCGCAGCAGGGCGGGTAACCGCCCGGCCGGACTCACGAGCGCGGCTCTTCTGCCTCGTCCTGCGTCTTCCCGTCGAACTCCCGCGCCGGGTGCCCGAAGTGCACGTACGACACCCGGCGGGCGGTGGCTGGACGCTGTTCTGGATCGTCAGCGCGGCGGATGTACGGCTGGAGCAGCTCCCATACCTTCTCGTCGAGTTCCTTGAGCTCAGCGGCGGTCACGAAGATGGTCGCGTCTCCCAGGGGCGCCGCTTCCTGCCAGTCCGCTGGTTCGGTGTGCCGGTTCTCCAGCCAGCGGGTGGCCTCGGTGAAGTAGCGCTCGACGACCGCGAGGCTGAGCGCGGTCGCGGCCTCCTGCACCTCGGGGTCTGCGGCATAGCCGGGCCAGGAGGTGAACGCCGACGTCGCCCGCCAGGGCTTCTCCCGTCCGTGGCCTTCCCCCGTCTGCTCTGCGAGCCCGTACTTGGCCAGCATGCGCAGGTGATATGAGCAGCTGGCCACCGATTCCCCGGTCAGCTCAGCAGCCCTGGTGGCCGTCATCGCGCCTTCCCTGCGCAGCAGCCCGATAAGTGTCAGGCGGAACGGATGGGCGTAGGCCCGCAGCGCGCGCGGGTCGGTGAGCTGTCGCCGGTTCATGATGTAAAGGTATCTTTCTAAAGATACCTTTACAAGACTCCGTTCCTCCCTAAGGCAGGCTCAGGCCGACAGTTCGACTTCTTCGCCCAGCTGGAGGCAGGCTTCTTCCGGGTCAGACGCCTGCTCATGAGGGTGATGAGCGACCAGTTCAGGTGCGCCTCGGAATGCTGCGGAAGGCGTTCGTAATCACATGCGTTGCGGTGGGCGTTTATGATCCATCCCAGCGTCCGTTCGACACGCCAGCGGCGCGGGAGGACGACGAACCCTTTCGCTCCCTTTGGCCGGGAGACGGTCTTGAGGGTGATGTGGAGGAAGTCCTCGGCCCATGTGACGAGCTGGCCGGCGTAGGCGGAGTCGGCCCAGACCTGAGTGATCTGCGGATGCGTGAGGCGAAGCCTCCAGAGGAGTTCGCGTGCGGCATCCCGGTCCTGCATGTCTGCGGGCGTCACCATGATCATCACGGGAAAGCCCTTCGTGTCCACCGCGAGGTGTCTCTTGCGTCCGTTGATCAGTTTCGCGGGATCGAACCCGCGAGTCGCCCGGCTCACCGTGAACGCTCCCTTGACCGACTGCGCGTCGACGATCAGCGTGACCGGATAGGCGCACCGCCCCAGGCCGGTGCGCAGACGGCGGCGGAGCTGGTCGCGGATGTAGGTGACGACGCCCCGGCGGTTCCAGCGGGCGAAAAACCCGTAAACCGTCTCCCACGGAGGGTAGTCGGCGGGCAGCGCGCGCCACTTCGCGCCGTTGTCGACGATGTAGCGGATGGCATCGACGATCTGCCGGCGGGGCCACTTCTCGGGGTGCCCGCCGGTCTTGGTCTGGCAGGCCGGGACGGGCAGGAGCGGTTCAAGAAGGGCCCGCTCGGCGATCGTGGTGTCGGAGGGGTAGCGCCGTTGGCGGGCAGGACAGGGCATGGCGGACTCGGCGATGACGCGGAAGGAGTGGACGGGGGCTACTTCGAGAGCTGGGCGAGGGTCACGGACACCCCGGTGAGCTGGGCGGCCACCAGCTGGGCCCATTCGTCGTCGGGGCAGCGGGCCAGGTGCGGGGCGAGCGTGCCCGTGATCATCCGGGTGAGGCGGCCGAGGACCTGGGCGAGCTGCTTCTTCTCGTACTCGATCCAGTCCGCGGGGTCGTCGGAGAACATGTAGCCGTCCTTGCGCCGCCAGATGATGGGGGTGAGGTTTTCCGCGGCGCCGACGTCGCGAAGGTGCCGGATACCACGCTGGACCTGGGACTTCTTCAATCGGGTGGCGGCAACGAGCTGGACGGTGTGCAGGCCAGCTGGCCTGGCTTCCATCAGCGCGACGCGGGCCAGGTCGCCGTAGTGCTCATCCAGCGGCCGGCCGGTGCGACGGGCCATCGCCTACTCGCCCTTGAGGAGCTGGGTCAGCTGCTCGTCCAGGGTGAACTCGCCGTTGTCGAGGGCTCCTTCGAGCCAGTCCGTCGCCCGGACACGGCCGATCTGCCGGCGCACGGTCTCGCGCTCGTCGTCGGTGAACTCCTGCCCCCGCATCTGGGGGACCAGCCGGCCAAGGGTGGCCACGAAGCTGTGGCAGGAACCGACCAGGTCGAGGTACTCGATGGTGTGCTCGATCTTGCGGACGGCCGGAGTGGTTTCCCTGATCCGCTCACGAGTCTCCTCGGAGTTGTCGAACTGAGCGCGGTTGACGAGCATGCGGGCGGTGTCGTCCCGCATCACCGTGCGGGCCCCCGTCGGCCTGCGCAGCAGATTGGTGGTCACCTGCTGGGCGACGGTGTCGTCCCTGGTCAGCTCGGTGACGACCTTCATCTTCTCCGCTGGCGTGACGTGCTCGGTGACTGCGGGCCGGGTGAACAGATCGGCTCCCACCCGGGCGGCGACCTCGTCGTCCCGCGTGAGGTCGGCGACGGCCTGGACCTTCTCGTCGACCGTCACGGGACGTTCCACCCTCTGCCCGACGACCCGCTTCGCGCCGTCCGGCGTCCACTGCCTCGCCCCGGTGCGCGGGTTGAACGGGGCGTCCTCGATCGCCGCCCATCGCTCGTCGTCGTCCACGACCGACGCGAGGATGCGGTGAACGGTGTATGACACGCCCTCCTTCCGGCACTTCTTCGGCCACCGGTTGGCGGTGTATCGCCAGTCCTCCACCGTCCGCCGCTCGACGCCTATGTCGTCGGCGAACATCTGCAGCGACTCCGTCACGGTGAACAGATCGTCGACCCCGTTCGGCATCGACCCGCCCACCGCCCTCATGGGCTCGATCTCCAACGCCATGTCCCCCAGGCCGAACTGCGCGCGGGCTATCTGCGCAATCAGTTCCTTGGCCTGGGCGACGAGCTGTTCGTAACGCTGCCGGGTGACGTTTCCGATCCGGTCGGTCAGGATGGTCACCGCCCTTGCCTTGGGTCCGGCCCGGTCACCCACGCGTGACCAAGAGGGGCAGGCGGCCCCGGTCACCACTCACGGTGGCGCGGGCGCGACACGCCAAGGCAGAGCGTGAACCGGGGGCGCTCGAAGCACCTGCCATTCGCCACCAACCCTCCTGAAAAACAAGGGGAGTTGACGGTGATGGCGAGGCGTTCGCCTACGGCGTTTCCGTAACGCCTGTCGCTGACGGCAAGCTCGTACCCGGCAGCGGTTCGAGCAATACACCGCCGAGGCCGAGCGTCCCACCCCCACCGTCCACGACCGGCCGCACACCGGGCACTCCGCCTGCTCGCCCCGCTGCATTGCGATCACTCGCTGTCGAGTCCGCCGCAGCCGCCGCCACCGCCGTGACCTGCACCGGCCCTAGCAGAACGCCACTTCCGCCGCCATCGTCACCGACAGCGGATCACCACACTCCCGGTAGTACCGCCGAGTCACCTCGCCAGCAGTCACGAACCAGATCATCCAGCCGTACACACCTCACGGCCAGCGTTCAAAAACACTCACTCAGGTTCAGCGAGGAACGCGACCCGGCCGCCCTCGCCCAGTTCGTCCGGCTGCGGGTCATCGACCCCGAAGCCGCGTACTGGCGGCGCGGCATCGAGGCCGCCACCCGGTGGCGGCTGGAGACCGGCAACACCGAACTGCGGGTGCCGTACACGTACGTCACGCCGCAGGACTGGCCGGCGATCGGCGGGCATCCGCTCGGGGTGTGGGTGGCCGACCAGCGCCGCTACTACGCGGCCGGAACCCTGGAAGCGGCCCGCGTCGCCGAGCTGGAGACCCTGGGGATGGTGTGGTCGGTGCAGGCATCCGCGTGGGACGCCGGCCTCGCCGTCGCCCGGTCCTACGCCGCGGTGCACGGGCATCTGCTCCCGCCGACCACGTCGGTGTGGGGCGGCGACAACTCCCCCATCGGTGTCTGGCTGAAGAACCAGCGCGCAGCGGCCCGCAAGGCAGCTGAGAACGCCGAACGACGGGAGAACGGGGAAACGGACGTCTCCTACGCCGGAGAGCTGTCACAGGCCCGTATGGAAGCCCTGGCCGACCTCGACCCTGGATGGTGCCCGGTGTGGGAGATCGGCTGGCAGCGCAGCTACCGGCTCGTGCTCGCTCATGTGAAACCTGGCGGCGTGCTCCCGGCCGAGCCCGGTGAACTCATCGTCCAAGGCGCAGACTTGGGGGGGGTGGGGGGCCGGGCAGCGGGCCGGATGGGAACGGCTCATGCCCGCACAGCAGTGGCTCCTGGAATCGGTCGGCGTCGAGCCCGCCGCCGAGGACGGGGCACCGGCGGCGGGTGCGCCCCGGTCGCAGGACGCCCGGTGGGCCGCGAACCTCGCCGCCGCCCGCCAATTCCACGCCCGCGAGGGGCATCTCCAGGTACCCCGGCAACACGTCGAGATCACCAGCGACAGCAACGGCGACAGCGGGCGGGCGGCCGTGAAGCTCGGGGCATGGCTCGACAACACCCGCCGCAGAGCCGCCAAGCTCAGCCTGCAGCGCCGCGCCGAACTCGACGAGCTCGGCATGCGCTGGTAGCCGGCACGGCCCTGCGCACGGATGCGGCCCGCCCCGAAAGATCCAGGGCGGGCCCACCGACGTCTGCGTGGTCGTGAAGGGCGGTCGCCTACGCGGCGAAAGGCTCCACGAGGCTTCAGCCGAACGATCATCCTCATGGGCAATAGGTGAGGCCCGGGGACACTGTCCCCTCCACAACCACGTCTGTTACAACACGGACGGACGGCTGGGCATTCCCCGAGCAGACAAAGCGAGCAAGGTACACCGCCGCTCAGCAGGAGGTGGCCCGCCCCACCATCGACGTAACGCCTCGCTGCAGGACGACTCCGCAAGCACGAAGCAGACGAAGTCCCGGCGTCCGGGACACCTCCGCAGGCGCAGAGCGGACCTCGGGAAGCTGCGCACCGGCCCGCCGATCGACGGGACACCTCCGCAGGCGCGGAGCGGATGCGGCACAGGGAGGGTAGGACGTGGCCGGACCCGGGACACCTCCGCGGGCGCGGAGCGGACACGCTGGCTCGCTGAGCGATCGGCTGGGTGATCGGGACACCTCCGCGCGAGCGGAGGTGCCCCGGGCTCGCTGCCGCCGCCGTTGCGGCTCTTGTCGTCGGGCTCCGCGCGAGCGGAGGTGCCAGCGTACGGCCGGCGCTCCCGAGCAGGTCGTCAGACTTCGATGTAAGCGACAACTACGACGGTTATCTTGTGTTCCGGCGCCTTCGCCGCAGCTCAGAGACCCGTGGCAGCGTGAGGGACGTAAGGCATGTAGTTGGCGCGAGGTAAGCCGACGGAAGTCTGGCTATGGACTACTCGTAGACCTTGGCTGCTTGGAGCGCGCGGGCGATGAAGGTCCAGTCACCATCTGCTGGGAGCTCTTTGCCGAAGTTCTGATACCAGCCTGGGGAGTCGTCCACCCACGCGGCGAGGGCTTCCAGGAAGTTGGCGAGTGTGTTGTTCTCCCACGCATCGCCTTGCCGCAGGAAGTCCTGGTGCAGGGTGCGGACGAAAGTGGCCAGTTCCTCACGGCTGCGGATCTCATCATCTGGCGTAAGGGACATGACGGCAAGTATCCGGTGGCCCCGTAGGACGGCCCTCTAGGGGGCCGGCTGTGGGCGGTTCTCGTCACGGATCATGCGGCCCGGGGACACTGTCCCCTCCACAACCACGTCCGTCACAACACGGACAGACGGCCGGGCATTCCCACGCGGGTGGTCGGGAAGCGGGACTGGCTGCGGCTGTGCCGGTGCCGTGCAGAGCAGTGCAGAGCAGTGCAGAGCAGTGCAGTGCAGTGCAGTGCAGTGCAGAGCGGCTTGTGTCGGTCCCGGGGTCCGCCGCCAGCGACTGCGGGATAACGATTGGGGCGCACAGAGGCTGTCATGGTCCCTGCACTGTCCGGCTGGTTCCGAACTCAGGAGAGGTCACAGGACCGCGGGAGGAGGCCGAGCAGGTGGAGGCTGGCCTCGGCGAGGCGGAACGGGCGCTTCTGCGTCGGGCGGATGTCCGCGTGAAGGTGGCCGAGGTGCCGGCCGAGCCGCCGTGGGCGGTTGTGGAGCCGGTGGTGAGTGCGGTGGCGGGGGCGGTGGGTCACTCGGGGCGCTGCCGTGATGGCGGCACCCGGAGCGCATCAGATCCTGGCTGTGGGCAGGCCGATGAGGCGCCATGGCCGGTCGTGCCCCACGCTACGTGTTCCATGCGAGTAGCTCCGCGGCGCTCCTTTCATTTGCCTCGGCTCAGTCGAATCGCGACGGCTATCACCGTTCCCGCGACGGCTCCTGAGAGCGCCCAGGGAATGCTTGGGTGGCCGCCGTTGCGCTGGTAGCCGATGAGCGCGGCGAGAAGGGTGACAGCAAGTGCGAGGATGAATCCGAACTGCCTGGTTCTCAATTTTCACCCGTTGATTTTCTGGATCTTGTGGTGGTGTGGGGCCGCTGGGGTTGTGCCGTGATGGCAGCACCCCCAGCGGCCCCTGACGGGTCAAACTTCCCGGCCGCCGAGCGGAAGTGGAAGCGGCAGTGGGAGTTGGTGCAGGACGCGCGCCGTCGGCCCGTCGTCCCCGACCGGGCGGCCGGGCTGGGCTGGGTCCTCGGCTACAGCGCACCCGCGGCCGCGGGTGCGCTGCCGCACGCCGACACCCAGGCCGAACGCGCCCTCGCCGCCGGGTCACCCGCCGTCGTCCGCACCACCGACCCGCTCACCCTGCACGCGCTCGTCGCTCCGGCCAACGCCCGCGAACTCGCCCGCACCCGCTTCGCCGCCTGGACCGAGCCGGCCCGCAGGGTGCCGCGGTCCTCCTGGACACCCTGCGGACCTGGCTCACCCTGCACGGGCAGCCCCGCACGGAACTCTGGTTCGCCCTGCAATGGCTCCCGGGCGGGAGAAGCGGTCAGCGTACGTCGACGTAGTCGCCGGCGGACGTGCTGTTGAGGTACGCACTGGTCGCCGTGTACGCGGCGCTCCAGGTGCCGTCCTGCTTCGCGGTGAAGGCGAGGGTGAACCTGCCGTCCTTGCCCGTGGTCACGGTCGCCATGCCGGTGATGGTCTTGCCTACGGCGACGCGGAAGCGGATGGTCACGTGCTGGCCGGACACGCCCGTCCACGTGGAGCCGTTCTGGCGCTGCAGGGTCCCCGTCACGGTCAGGGTCCGGCCCTTGCGCACCGGCTCCGGCGAGGCGTTGAAGCCGGTGATGCGGGTGACCGCACGGGTCAGGTGCACGACGCCGGTCGTGGCGGCGATGGCGTCCGCGTTGCCGGGGTAGTACAGGCGCAGGTAGCCGGTGGGCTTGTGCAGTGTCTGCCAGGCGTCGAAGGCGCCCGTAGCGTCGGGGGTCAGCGTCGCCACCGTCGTCCAGCCGGTACGGCCGTCCGCCGACTGCTGGAGCTGGACGCGGCCGGTGGGCAGCGGGCCCGCCGAGGCGCTGAGGCGGCCCTTGACCCGGACCGCCCCGGCGCCGGTGAAGGTGTGGTCGGACCAGGCAAGCGTGGAGTGCGAGAGGGCGTGCAGGGTGGCCTGCGCGTTGCCGCCTTGGAGGAAGGCGAAGCCTCCGACGCCCGCCGTCCAGCTGGTGTCACCGGTCACCGTGGCGAGCGTCTGGCTGAACCGGCCTCCGGTGCCGAGTTCGTAGGCGTGGGTGCCGTTCGGGCCGGTCAGGAGCACCTCGGTGTCCGGGTCGGCGGCCGTCAGCGGCGTCCAGGTGTTCGTCGTCGGGCTCAGGTACTGCGCGGTGCCGCTGACCGTGTAGGAGCCGCCGTACACGGCGGTGCCGGCGGCCTTGTCGAAGACGATCCGGGTCGGGCTCATCGTCCTGGACACCAGTACGGGGTCCGTGTTGACCGTCTGCACGTCCTTCTGCACCGCGTACACGTACACGTAACTGCGGACAGCGGCCGTGGCCCGGTAGCTGCCATCGGCCTGGACGTCGGCCGCGACCTCCCAGGTTCCCGATCCCCGCGTCCCGGTGAGGTAGACCCCGCTGTCGGTCCAGCCGGGGGCGGTGACTCCGGTGGCCGGGTCGAACGTCGACACCTTTCCGGTGGCGGTCACCGTCTGGTGCTCGAAGTCGACCGTGGTGCGGTCCAGGGCGGAATCGGTGAAGACGGGCAGGTCTTCGTAGGCGACGACGCCCTGGCCGAGGTAGTCGGGGTGGTCACCGTCCGCGTCGGCGAGGTCGACGGTGGTGTCGTAGACGCCGTGGGTGCCCAGGGCCATCCGGTCGGAGCTGCGCCACGTACCGTCCTGCGCGGTACCGGAGACGAGGGTGAACCCGGTGACGGTCGTCACCGGCCGGTCGCCGGAGACGCGCAGGGTGAGCTGCGCTGTGATGGAGCCGGCGTCGATCGCGGTGTCGGACGTCGCGTGGAACTCCAGGTAGCCGGCGTCGTCCGGGTCACCTCCGACCGAGGAGACGACGGGCAGCACGGTGTCGGCGGTGTCGGCGAAGGCGGGGCCGGCTGCCGGGATGCTCACCAGGGCGGCGATGAGCGAGAGCGGTGCGATGAGAGGCCGACGCACAGGGGGCTCCAGAAGAATCGTCGAGACTCGGAAACGTACAGGTCAACGGACAAGGCAATGAACAAGCCAACAAACAAGCCAACGAACAGGTGGCCGATCATCGCACGGGCCCCGCAGGCTCTCGCGGGGGGCCCAGGTCGTCGGGACGGCCGTCGGCACGGCGACCCTGGGGACCCTCGCCGAGCAGCACATGAGTACCCAGGTCGCCGACCGCGGCCACACCCTCACCTGGAAGCAGGAGCCCCGCCCCCCCTCAACCACGCCCTGGCCTTCGAGGGCACTGTTGAGCAGCAGGGGGCTGTCGGCCCGGTCGGCAGGCAGGGGCGGCGAGGGAGCGCCGCTGAGCCGGCGGCGTAGCGGGTCGGCTCGGAGGGCTGCCTGCTCCCAGGCAGTCGTCACGCTGCTGACCTGTGTTGCAACCCTGGAAATGGCCTCCTTGGCGGGTGGGGCTGGTTCCTCCTGCAGGCGCACCGCCTGGCCGCGCAAAACCTCGGCCTCGGCACGCAGACGGCGAACGTGCTCCTGCTGCTCGGCCAGTTCGCGTTCGATCTGGCGGGCGTAGTTCTGGGCGTGGCCCAACGGGTGGTTTTGTGCCTCGACCCTTGCCTGCAGGGCATCCTGGCCAGCCTCCGGCCGGCTCCTCCTGGATGCGTGCCAGTTCCTCCCGTAAGTACAGAGTCCGGATCTCCGGCGAAGTACTCGCGTGCTGTGCGGCGCGGCGCAGGCCGTGAAGCCCAGCCAAATCCTGCGGGGACAGCGGGAAGCCGTGCTCGCCCAGGAAGGCAGCGAACTTGTCCAGGAAGCCCTCAGGTGCGATCCGATTCTTGTCAGGGTCCGGATTGAGGTAACGCGAGACGGTGGAGCGCACCACATGGGTCGACGTGGCAGGGTCCGCCTGGGTCGCCCCGCTCTTCTGCAGGGCGGCGCGCAATGCCTGCGCATAAGAGCCAGCGCAGATAGGCGGCCGTCATGGTTGGTGACGAGGGCGTGTATCCCAGCGGTGGGTGGTCCAGGCACGACGGATCAAGCTACGGACGGTGATGATTGTATCGGCGAGATCGAAGAACGCTTCGATGCCGCTGATCCGCCGTTCGTAGCACCGCGCGAGCCGGTGGAAGGCGTTCTGCCAGGCGTGGGTGCGCTCGACGTGCCACCGCTGAGTGGCCTGGACCGGCGCCTTGGTCCCCTTGCGAGCGATCCGACCACACAGACCCCGCTCGCCGAGTAGAGCACGTGACCTGGCCGAGTCGTATCCCGCATCGAGGTGCACGGTGATCTTGTCCGGCAACGGGCCAAGTTCGGGCAGAAGGTCGAGGGTGGGGGCCAGGAGCGGTGAGTCGTGGCAGTTGGCGCCGGCCAGGATGCGGCCGAGCGGGATCCCGTAGCCGTCGGTCATGCTCGACCGCTTCATGCCCTGCTTACCCCGGTCGACCGGTGAGCGTCCGGCCACTTCACCTCCGCCGGGGGCCTTGGTGATGGCACCGTTGGCTTTGTTCACGAGAACGCGCAGCACCTGCTCACCGAATCGGGAGGCACCCTGGCCGTGAAATGTTCGATGTTCACGAGAATCGACAGCACCCAGCCCGGTCAGTGCTTGCCGAAGAAAATCTCCTTCACCTCGCGGACCGCGTAGTACACGAGGACGTATCCGGCGAGCGGGTCCGCCCACCACCACCCGGCCAGTGAGTTGAGGGCGAGGCCGGCCAGGACGGCAGCTGCGAGCAAGCCGTCGATCAGGGTGACCCGGCCCTCGGTCCTCAGCACTGGGTTGTCCAACGCGGCCCCGGTGCGGGCCTTGCCCGCCGCGAGCGTGAACATCAACGCTGCGGTGATGGCGATCCAGACGATACCCAGCGGCGAGTGGTGCGGGCGGAAGCCAGCAGCCAGCACCCACGTCGACTGGACCAGGAGATAGGCGGCGAGGAGGGCGAAGCCGATCCCGATCCGCTTCAGCGCCCGACTCTGCCGGCCCTCACCGCTTCCGGACAGCTCCCAGATGACCACGGTGGAGGCACCGATCTCGATCAGGGAGTCGAGGCCGAACCCGGCCAGGGCCACCGACCTCGCCGTGATCGCGGCTACGGCGAGCACCACGATGCCGATCACATTCCAGGCGAGTGTGGCGTACTCCAGGGCGAAACCGCGGCGGAGCAGGGTCTGGCGGGCGACATCATCGGTGGTGGTCACGGCACGAGTCTCCCTGAGCCCTCCGCAGCTGCCGATGGCGAGGCGCTCCGTGTGCTGCTGAGAACCTTGTGAACGTTCGAAATACCAGGGATCAGCGGGTGCCTCCCGATTCGGTGAACAGGTGCTGCCCGTTCTCGTGAACAAAGCCACACCGTCGATGGCTATCTGGTCGAGGGCGAGACCGACAGTCCGGTCGTAGGCGTTTAGCGCGATCTGCTTCAACTTGGTGAACAGCCCGAGTTGTATCCACTCGTCGCGGCGGTTGCGGATCGTGGTGGCCGAGCAGGTGGAGTCCGCGATCGCCTCGTACGAGCAGCCGAACCGAAGGACCTGCAGCAACTTGTCGAAGACGATACGGTCGTTGATCCGGAGTCGGCGGCAGCCCAACGGATGAGCCGGATCGAACTGGGGCCGCTGCGGCAACAAGGCGGCGAACTGGCCCCAGAGCGGTTCGGTCAGCCAGGAGGGCAGCACAGGCACAGGTCTCCTCGGTGTTCACAGAGCGTCGCGACTTCGTGATCACAGGACCCGTGCCTGTGCTGGTTCTGTTCACGAGAACTGGCAGCACACGAGCCGGGCATGGATTCTGCGGGCAGATCGACCGTGCGGCTCCCTTGTCCGGGTCAGTTTTCGCTCCGTTCGGCGAGGGTGTGGGCGACAAGGGCGTTGGCGTGCCCGTGGCCGAGTCCGTGCTCGGATTTGAGCCAGGCGACGAGCTCCATGTGCTTGGTGAGGGACGAGGTGCGAATCAGCTCCTTCCACTGGTCGATCGGGCAGCCGTACTTCTTCTCGATCGACGGGAAGTAGCTGGCGGGGCCTTTCACCGGTGCGGTCATGACGTGGCGTCCTGTCTGTCTGGGTGGGTGGGTTGGTCTCGGGTTGCTGCCGCACGCGCGGGAGCTGGAGCTACCTCCGAGTGATCGGGGTGAGGTCGGCCAGCTGGGCGATGGCCGCGGTGAGCGCGAGCAGGCCCAGGCCGGCTGCGGCGGTGAAGGCCAGGACCGTGGTAGCGGAGGCGGCGAACCCGGCGATGATCCCCAGCGGCAGGAGACGGTAGGCCAGGGCCCAGCCACGCCGGCCTTGTGCGGCGAAGTGCCGCGCCAGCACGAGGAACGCGGCGCACAGCGCGAGGTAGCCCACGGTGCCGCTGAGCATGTGGACCGTTCCGTGCCCGCTCAGCGTGGCAGGACCGTCTGGCGTACCGGCCGGGAAGCCCGCGCCGGGGTCCGCCGTGAACACCCCGGCGAGCAGGAAGGAGGCGCCGAACACGCCGACCAGACGCGGCGCCCAGGTGCCGCCGACAGTGCGGCCGATCGTCCGCCGCAGTCCCACCCCGCCGGCGAGAAGCAGTGTGCCGGTGACCAGGAAGCTGGCGACCTGGATCCAGCCGAGCGAGCCGAGGCTGAGCTGGCTGATGGCGTTGCGAGTGAAGTCGAAGCCGGTGCGGGTGAGGCCCTCGATCACCCCCACTCCCAGAAAGAGCGGCCCTGCCGCAGCCCCGCAGGCGAGCAGCGCGCGGGTGGCGAGCGGAGTTGAGGCAGCAGCGTGGCTGGTGAACGGCGTGCGAATCGCCTGCGTCATGCG
Source organism: Streptomyces sp. NPDC001507 (assembly GCF_042894765.1). NCBI lineage: Bacteria > Bacillati > Actinomycetota > Actinomycetes > Kitasatosporales > Streptomycetaceae > Streptomyces > Streptomyces sp. NPDC001507. The sequence goes on along the minus strand of NZ_JBIAVV010000001.1, from coordinate 1,342,980 downwards.
AGATCCCCCTCGAGTCGAAACGCGATCTCAGAACTGGACTGTCCAGTACCGAGAAACTGGACGATACAGTACTCACCGAGAAACTAGACTGTCCAGTACTCTGCTGGCGCAAAGGAGGAGCATGGAAGCGAACGAACCTGCCGGGCGCTCGGCCCGCAAGCACCAGGCGATCATGGAGGCCGCGACAGCGGTGTTCATGGCGAAGGGCTACGCCGGCACGAGCATGGACGACATCGCCCGGCTGGCTGCCGTGTCCAAGCAGACCGTGTACAAGCACTTCGCCGACAAGGAGAAGCTGTTCGCCGAGATCGTCCTGGCCACCACCGACCGGATCGAGGCCATGATCGACCTGGTGTCCGGCATCCCCGCCGACGCAGACCTGCTGGAGGAGAACCTGCTCCGGCTGGCCCGCCAGTTCCTGACCACCCTCACCCAGCCCCAGGTGCTCCAGCTGCGGCGCCTCATCATCGCCAACGCCGACACCTTCCCCGACCTGGGCGCCGCCTGGTACGAGCAGGGCTTCGAGCGGGTCCTGGCCACCCTGGCCGACACCTTCCAATGCCTGGCCGACCAGGGTCTGCTACGGATCGACGACGCGCTCCTGGCCGCCAATCACTTCTCCGGCCTGCTGTTGTGGATCCCGGTGAACAAGGCCATGTTCCACGGCAGCCCGCAGCACACCCAGCTTGAACTCGACCACTACGCCGACGCCGGCGTCCGGGCCTTCCTCGCCGCCTACCGCTGACGCCGCCACCCACCGGACCGGACCCGCCCCGGCGACGTGCACGTCGCCGGGGCGCCTGTCCTGTCTTCCAGATGGCCCCGCCCACCGCCTATCTGCGCAGACTCTAAGCCGCAGCATGAGGCGAGGAGGACGATGGCCGTCACGCAGAACCTGGTACCAGCCGTGGTGTCCGGCGTGGGCGGGCTGGCCACGGCCCTTGCGGGGGCGCCTTGGTGGACTACGGTGCTCTGCCTCGGCCTGACCCTGATCGTCACGTCCTTGCAACTGGTGTTCCCGCAGGAGTCCCGGGACCGGCTCGCCTGGTGGAAGGACCGTCGCGAGTACCTGCAGGGGCGGCGCGCGGCCCGCCGCCGTAGGGATCCGTAAGGGCCGCACTTCGCCCCGGTCCGCGACCGCGAGCAGGCCCGCAGCGGGCAGGCCCGCCTGACGATCGAGCGCCACGGCCACGAGGTCACGTCGGACCACCAGGGGCGTGTCCATCGACGGCAAGCGCAACATCCCCGCCGCGAGATCGTCGACGCGATCCGCTACGTCGTGGACACCGGCTGCAAATGGCGGGCCCTGCCTGCGGACTTCCCGCCCCGGCGCACAGTCTGGGGGTTCATGGCCCGCTGGGCCGCCGCCGGGATCATCGGCCAGATCCGCGACCATCTCACCGGCCGGATCCGTCGGGACCTGGGCAAAGGCCCCCGCGCGGTGGCCACCGTCATCGACTCCCGGAGTGTGAAAGCCGCAGAGACCGTCTCCAAGGCCACCCGCGGTTACGACGCGGGCAGGAAAATCAACGGCCGCAGCGCCACCTGGTCGTCGACACCCGCGGCCTGCCTCTGATGGTCATGGTGACCCCGGCCGACCTGCACGACGCCGCAGCCGCCAAGGAAGTCCTCTTCCGCCTGAGCCTGATGCACCCCGAGATCACGATCGTGTGGGCCGACTCCGCCTGCGCCGGGAAGCTCGTCGACTGGGCGAAGCAGCACCTCAACCTGACGATCAAGCCGGTCAGCCGTCCCAAGGACGCCTCCGGCTTCGTCGTGCTGCCCCGCCGCTGGGTCGTCGAGAGGTCGCTCGCCTGGATGATGCACGCTCGCCGCCACGCGAGGGACTATGAACGGCTCATCCAGCACTCCGAAACCTTGATCACCTGAGCCGCCATCACCCTCATGCCCCGCCGCCTCGCCCGGAAAGGCGCCACCCCCAGTTGGCCAGGAAACCGACGCCGGCTGACAGCTGACCGGCCCTCAGGGCTGGTCTTCCGGATCTTGCGGGGCCGCGACGCGTTGATCGACGGAAGACAGGTCCCAGCCGGGGCGCGGCCTACCTGGTCTACCTCGGGGTCCGGGCGGTCCTGGCAGCCCGGCGCGCGGCCCACGAACGGCGCGCGGGAAGAGAAGTGACCGGCGGGCCGCATGACACGAGCGCGCTGCGGGCCTCGACGGGAGACGGGCCGACCCGCGGCCGATGGCGGTCCGGCTTCACCCAGGGTTTTTTCACCAACGTCCTCAACCCCAAGGCGGCGCTGTTCTTCCTCAGCATCCTTCCGCAGTTCGTCCACGGCGGCGGCTCGCCAACGCGGCAGATCTTCTTCCTCGGCACCCTGGACGTCCTCATCGGCGTCGTCTACTGGTTCGCTCTGGTCGCCGTCGCCGCACGTCTACGCGCCCTGCTCGCCCGTCCGAAGATCCGCTACCGCTGGGAGCTGACGACCGGCTGGCTGTTCATCGCCATCGGCATCGGCGTCGCCGGAGCCTCCTGACACCTCAAAGGCACAGAACGTCACGGTCGCCGTGGCGCTGCACGTCACGGCCGCAGCGACGGGGCGGAGATCATGCGGACGCTGGTAGGCGCTCGACTCGCCCATGGTGGAGACGAACTTGGGGTACATGGCCTTGACGTACTCCCCCGTCACCTCGTCGTCCTCGGCGATCGCCCGGTCCCGGGCGTCCTTCAGCGTGATGCGGAACTTCTCCAGCAGGCCCTCGGTGGCCCCGGACGTCCACGACTCGTGGATCAACGGCGCTTCACACAGCCCGTACTTCGGGCCAGGGAGCCGCAGCGGCAGGCGCAGGGTCGGCTCCGTCACCCACAGTGGGCCCGGCTCGTCACGCTGAGGATTCGCTCTGCTGCCGACGGGGCGAGCCGCGTCGCCCGCCTTCCCGCCGCGAGGACGGCTGTCGTCGAGTCGTGCAGGTGACTACGGGTCCGTGGTCGTGGCATCAGCCCAGCGTGAGCCACTGAATGCCAAGCTGTTCGACCTGCGCGGTCTCCGCCGCGTCGAGCGGCTCGCGCCCGGTGACCTTGCGCAGGAACTTGGACTGGTCCCAGCCGAGTTCCAGCGTCGCGGTCATCTGGTCCGGGCCGAGCAGCAGGTTCAGCACGGCATCTGCGGCCTGCGGGGTCAGCCACGGCTCGCGCCTCAGCGCTTCGGCCAGGTCCAGGCCATGGATGGCGACTTCGACCACCCGGGTGACCAGGAACTGCGACAGGAGCATCGCGTCCCCGTGACGAGTACGCACGACGCGGTCCTCGGACTCGGCGCGGCACAGCCGATACACCCGCTGCCAGGTCGCGGCGAAGTCGCCGACGAGCGCGGCACCGCTGGCCTGTCCGGCCGCGTGGTCCTGGGCCAAGGCGAGGCGGGCCGTGTTGGTCTGCGGAGCGAAACGGTCGTCGGGCCGGTAGTAATCCACCGCGGACACCTCGGCCTTGTCCGGCGGCGGAGCATCCAGCATGCCCGGCAACCACGCGATCACCACGCATACGTGTCCCAACAGTTCCCGCACGGACCATGGTTCACACCGCGTCGGAAGATCCCACTCCGCCTCCGACAGACCGGCAACCGCCCGGGACAGCGCCCCGGCTTCGAGGCGAAAGGCTTCCAGTACCTGGCCCTGATTCATGGTGATCAAGTTACCAATGGCTTCTACCCAGCACGTCAGAGGGCGATCTGCGTCCCTCGTCGCACACCGTGATGTCAGCGGCTTGAGGACACAGCGAGGCGGCGTGGCAGAGGACACGGCAGACTCCCCGCTGGCGGTCAGTTGGCCTCCCCGCTGGTGGACAGGAAACCTCCCCGGTGACTGACAGCTGATCTCCCCGCAGACCCACCAAGGCCATGACACAGAGTGGGCGCGGTGAAGAGCGATGAGGAGATCATGGAGATTCTCGAGGCTTACGGCCTCACCGGGAGTTACCGGAAGACGGCCGAGCTGGTCGGCTGCGACCACCACATGGTGCGGCGCTACGTGCAGCTGCGCGGGCAGGGGGTCGACCCGACCGAGCGGCCCGTGCGATCGAAGCTGATCGACGACTTCCTGCCGAAGGTCGAGGAGCTGGTCGAGCGGTCTCGCGGCAAGGCGGTGCCGACGCTGTCCACAAGAAGATCGTCGCGATGGGCTTCACTGGCACCGACCGCAGGACCCGCCGGGCCGTCGCCGCGGTGAAGGACTCCTACCGGGCAGGGAACCGCAGGGTCTTCCGGCCCTGGATACCCGAGCCGGTGATGTGGCTGCAGTGGGACTGGGGCGAAGGCCCACGCATCGAGGGCAGACGTACCAGTCTGTGGTGCGCGTGGCCGGCCTGGTCCCGGTTCCGGGTGATCATCCCGGTCTTCGACAAGACCCTGCCGACGGTGGCAGCCTGCCTGGATGTGACCTTCCGAACGCTGGGCGGGGTGCCGACCTACTGCCTGACCGACAACGAGAAGACCGTCACGGTCGAACACGTGGCCCGGATCGCGGTCCGCAACCCCGAATTGGTTCCGATCGCCCGCTACTACGGCACGGTGGTGCGGTCGTGCATGCCTGCCGATCCGGCGTCGAAAGGCGGGACGGAGGCGACGGTTCGGATCACGAAGCGGGACCTGGTCCCCACCGCGGTAAGCCTTCGGCCCGAGTACGCCGACTTCGCCGAACTACAGGACGCCTGCGCGGACTTCATGACCGAGGTGAACGGCCGCGTTCACCGCGAGACCCGCCGGATCCCGGCCGAGCTGCTGGCCGAGGACCGGCTGCGGCTGCACCCGCTGCCTGAGGAGCCGTTCAAGGCCGCGTTCGGCGAGACCCGCAGAGTCGGCAAGGACTCCACGATCTCGGTCGAGTCGGTCCGCTACTCGGTCCCGCACGAGCTCATCGAGGAGAGCGTCTGGGTCCGCTTCCACGGCGACGAACTGATCGTGACCGCAATGGTCGCGGGCAACGCAATCGAGGTCGCCCGCCACCTGCGCTCAACGCCGGGCAGCCCGCGAAGTGCCGACGAGCACTACCCCGACGCCCCACGCGGCGAGCGCACACCCCGGGCGACGAACCCGGCCGAGGCCCAGTTCCTGGCGATCGGCCCGGGGGCGGCAGCCTGGCTGGTCGAGGCCGCAGCGACTGGCGTCCGCCGGATCCGGGTGAAGATGGCCGACGCCGTCACCCTCGCGAAGCTGCGCGGGACAACTGACGTCGGCCGGGCTCTGGGCACCGCGGCGACGGTGGGCCGCTTCGCCGAAGGCGACCTGCTGTCGATCCTGCACCATCAGGGTGAGCACGACCGGGTCGAGCCGATCTGCCACGGTGAGACCCACAGCCTGCAGCCGGGCACCTCCGCCTGGTCGGGGTTCACGACACCGTGATCCGCGGTGGTCTCAGTCGGCACCGCCGGTGGGAGTGTCCTGCCAGCCGGGCAAGGCCAGCTCGTCGTCGCGAATCGACCAGATCGGCTGCTGTTTGGACGACGGTCCGGCAAGGACCCGCAACTGCTGCGGGCGGTATTCGTCGCGCGCGTCCTCGACATTGAAGCCCGCCGAGGCCAACACCGCGGCCATCGCCTGCATCATCGCGGCCCCGACCGCACTGGAGTGCCGCAGGACCGGTTCGTCCAATTGCTTCAGCCCGAACGCGCGGCGCGCGCAGGCCCGCAGGCGAGGGCTTGCCTGCCAGGCCACGAACACGCCGCCTGCCGCGTCCGCACCGTCGTCGATGTCCACTTCGGCGCCACCGGCCAGGACCGGGTCCAGCCCCGGGGAAAGCACGGGCAGCCCCGCGGCCGCCAGCTCGTTGCGGACTTTCCGGGCGAGCGCCTCCAGGGCTGCGGACTCGTCAGCGCCGACTCGTTCGAACACTCGCTCAATCTAGCCAACCGCAGAGAAGGAGTCCTTGATGACTGACACCGCAACCGCACCTGCCCGGCGCAGGCTGGCTGCCCCGGCTTCCGCCGTCGCGGCCGCAACCGGTGCCGCGTTCAACGAGGCGATCGCCCTGACACGGCGCTCCCTGCGGACGCTGAAGTGGGTCGGCCGGAGAGAGAACCTCTGCGTGGTCGGGCCGTCCGGCACCGGGAAGTCGCACTTCTGCGAGGCGCTCGGACAGGCAGCCGTGGACGCCGGGATGACCGTGACCTGGTTCACCATCGAGAACCTCAGCGCGTTTGTGCGACGACACCGAGTCGACGACTCCGTCTCGAAGGCCATCAGCCGGATCACCAGAACCGACCTGATCATCGTTGACGACATTGGGCTCCTGCCCGTCTCGCCCGACGCGGCCGAAGGCTTCTATCGCCTGGTCGATGCCGCATACGAACGCCGTAGTCTCGCCGTCAGCAGCAACCTGCACCCCTCAGGAGTCGACGAGATCATGCCGAAGACCCTCGCCACGGCCACCGTCGACCGGCTCCTGCATCACGCCCACGTGGTCGTCACGCAGGGCGACAGCCACCGTCTCGCAGAGGCCACCACCGGTCGAGGCGTCGTGCCGCTCGGCCGACCCCCTACCGGGGAGATCATCTGTCCACCGGGGACATCTGCTGTCCGCCGGTGGGGAGATCAAAAGTCCGCCCCCGGGGGAGTCCTACTGTCCCTTGACACAGGCGGCTCAGCGTGCCGGTCAGCCAGCGGGCATGGCTCCGCGATGTCCAGCCGATCATGTCGCGGGTTTCCCGCAGCACACACCCTCGACAGCCGCCCGGCAGCCGCGACGGGGCTCCGCCCGCGCACGCCGGTCCAGGTTGACGCAACCACCTGGTTGCCATACCATCGCAACCAGGTGGTTGCTATACCTATGGAGGTAGTCATGGCATTCCCTGATCGCATCGAGCGGACCATCGAGATCGCGCACGCACCGGCCAAGGTGTGGGCGGCGCTCACCACGGCCGAGGGACTGAGCGCCTGGTTCGGCCAGCAGGCGGGGATCGATCTGCGCCCGGGCGGCTCGGCCTGGATGAAATGGGACGGCGGCCACACCGCCGACATGCGGGTGGAACGGGTGGAGGAGCCGACGGTGTTCGGCTACACCTGGAAGGTCCCAGGGCTGCCCGAGGACGACCCGCGCCGCACCTATGTGGAGTTCACGCTCGAACCGGTCGCCTCCGGCACCCGGCTGACGGTGGTCGAGACCGGCTTCGCTCAGCTCCCGGACGAGGTCCGCGGCAAGGAGTACGACGACCACACCAAGGGCTGGAAGCACGAACTGGGCGAACTGGTCGACCACCTCGATGCCGCGGCCTGACACCGAGGCGATCGCCGAACAGGTCTTCGCCGCCCTGGCCGACCCGAGCCGGCGCGCCATCCTGGCCGCGCTGGCTTCGGGAGGGCCGGCCACGGCCACGGACCTGGCCGCGCGGCTGCCGATCACCCGGCAGGCGATCGCCAAACACCTGGCCCTGCTGGCCGAGGCCGGCCTGGTGACGGCCGAACCGGGCGAGCGGCGCCGGGTGCGGTACCGGCTGTGCTCCGCGCCGATGCAGGTGGCGCAACAGTTCCTGGCCGCGCTGGCGCGTGACTGGGACGGCCCGCTCGGCGCGCTGAAGGACCACCTCGACGACCAGGCGCGCGGATCCACGTGACCGGGACCGGCGCGGAAGGAGATCCGATGGCGCACGCCGAATCCCAGCGGCCGGCCGAGCCGGCGATCGCGGCGGGGGTGGCACTCGGGCTCGCCGCGGCCTGCTGGGCGGTCTCGCTCTGGCTGATGCGCGGCATGGACATGGGGCTCGCGACCAGGCCCGGGTCGTCGGGGCTCTTCGCCGCGACGTGGACGACGATGATGGCGGCGATGATGCTGCCAGGCGCGGCCCCGGCCCTCGCCAGGCGTGTCCGCCGGAACGGCGGGTTGCGTGGTGCGCTGGCGTTCACCGGGTCCTACCTGGCCCTCTGGGTACTCGCAGGCGTGGTGGCGTACGCGCTGGACCGGCCACACGGGTCGGCGGCCGCCGGCGTGGTGGTGATCGCGGCGGGCGCCTATGAACTCACGCCGGTCAAGCGGCACTTCCGGCAACGCTGCCACGAGGACGCCGGTTGCGGACTCAGGTTCGGGTTGTACTGCGTCGGCTCCGGCATCGGGCTGATGGCGATGCTGCTGGCACTGGACGTGATGAGCCCGCTGTGGATGTCGGTGGTCGCCGTCCTCATGTGCGCCCAGAAGCTGCTGCCCGCGAAGAGCGCGATCGACGTTCCGGCGGCCTTGGCGATCATCGGGCTCGGACTGGTGGTCGTCATCGCCCCCTTCCTGGTCCCGGGGCTCGCACCACCACCGATGTGACGGCAGGAAAGCAAGACAAGTGCATCGAAAAGAAACAAGAAACAAGAAACAAGATAAGGAGACAGACGATGACGACTCATAAGACGGGGACACGCGGGGAATGGTTGGCCGCGCGGCTGGAACTGCTCAAGGCGGAGAAGGAGCTGACCCGGCGCGGTGACGAGCTGGCCCGGCAACGCCAGGAGCTGCCCTGGGTCCGGGTGGACAAGGACTACCGCTTCGAGACCGACGAGGGCACGGTGTCACTCGCCGACCTGTTCCAGGGACGCTCGCAGCTGCTCGTCTACCATTTCATGTTCGGGCCCGACTACACCGCCGGATGCCCGTCCTGCTCGGCGATCGCCGACGGCTTCGACGGCTCCGTGGTCCATCTCACCCATCACGACGTCGCGTTCTGGGCGGTGTCACGGGCCCCGCTCGCCAAGCTCCACGCGTACCGGCAGCGGATGGGCTGGGGCTTCCCGTGGGCGTCGTCCCACGGCAGCGACTTCAACTTCGACTTCGGGGTGGCACACACCGAGCAGGAGTGGGAAGCGGGAGCCGTCGCGTACAACTTCGGTGAGCAGGACCTGCGGCCGGCGACGGCCGACGAGAAGGGTTCCCGCGACGCCTTCACCCAGTCGATCGTAGACACGGACTGGCAGACGTACCGGCGAGAAGGCCCCGGCATGAGCGCGTTCGCCCTGCAGGACGACGCCGTCTACCACACCTACTCGTCGTACTCCCGCGGCCTGGACGGCCTGTGGGGCATGTACCAGTGGCTCGACCGCGCCCCCCTCGGCCGCAACGAGAACGGCTTCTGGTGGCGCCGCCACGACGAGTACGAGAACCAGTGAGCGAGGTCACTGAAGTCGCTCACGGAGCCTCCTCTGGTTTCGAACTCGCAGGTCATCGAGGCTGGTGTGAGTCGCTGATCTCGTACTGGGGCTGGTCGCGGGCGGTTGCCTGCTCCCGAGATCGGCTGTCAGCGGGCGACTTCGGTGTTGGTCAGCACGAGCAGCGCCCGCAGCAGCGTGGTGGCGTGACGAACGTTCAGACGGAGCTTGGTGAGGATGCGCCAGTTCTTCAGATGTGCGAAGGCGAGCTCACAGACCGCACGGACGGACGCGATCAGCTTGTTGACCTGCTTCTTCGCCGCTGTGACCGGTTTGGTGCGGGCGGCCTTGCAGCCGGTAATGACCACGGGGTTGTCCGGGTCGTCGTCCAGGCCGGTGAAGCCGAGGTCGCCGATGGCGCCCAGCTCGTGGGCGCGCGCAGGCGCTCGACCCGCTTGAGGTGTCCATCGTCGAGGCGTTCCCCAACTGCAAGAAGTACCTGGTCCGTCAGCAGTTGACGACCTCGCCAGAGGTCTCTCCCAAAGCGGCGACCCGCGGCCGGTCGATCACCCGGGCGGACGCCGTCCTGCTGTGCCAGGCATCGCTGGTCTTCGTCGGCACCGCAAATCCGCAGGGCCAGCTCGACGCGGCGACCCGCAGCGGGGACCCGGGGTTCATCCGCGACGTCGCACGGAACACGTTCGAGGTCCCCGACTTCGCCGGAAACGCCATGTACCAGACCATCGGCAACCTCCTGCTGGAGCCGCGGACGAGTATCGGCTTCACCGCCGGTGGCGAGTTCGTCGTGTTGACCGGTTCGTCGACCACGCACTGGGATGACGAGGCGGAACGATCGGGAGGCAACGGTCGCTTCTGGCGCTTCACGCCGCGTTCCTGGCGTCGGGTTCCGCTTGCGGTGCCGGTGGAGCTCAGCGGTTACGACCGGTCCCGGCACAGCCCCGTCCTCGATTGACCCCCTGCCCCTGACGCCCGCACCACTGGGAGGAATCCGCGTGTCCGCAGCGCACGACCTGATCGACAAGGGTCAGCCGCCGTCGCCCGGCGTCTGGGAACTCTGCGAGTTCTACATCCTCGGCTTCGACGTCGGGGCTCTCCAATCGGTCGGTGGTCATCCGCTCGATGAGCTCCACCGCCTCGTCGACCTCCGCGTCTGACACGTCCGTCGGCGGCGGGTACAGCTGCGAGGGCTCGCGAACCTCGTCGGGCCAGCGCATCGCATGCAGCACGATCACGTCATCCCGGACCCGTAGCAGCCCCAGCCGCTCCCGGCCGCTCCACGCGAACTTCGTCACCGCGACCCTCGAGGACCGCTGGAGTGCCTGACGCAGTACTGGCGATCCCGGTTGTCCATACCTGTGGAATGGGCTGCCTGTCGACCATACGCAGCGGCGATCAGCCGCAGCTGTCCGTCGGCGTCGCGGCCGCGCAGCAAAGTCGCCACGGACACCAGTGCTTCTGTAACCACGCAGATGACCCTTCGGCGGTGGTCAAGTCCACCGCCTGATCACACAGCTGCCTGTGTCTGCGGCATCAACGAGCGCTTGCGACTCCTTCATCGGGCTGGCGGGGTGTTGGCGGCGAGCAGTTCCTGCAGAAGTTCGACGATGAGTTCGGGCTGTCCTACGAACGGGGAGTGGTCGGTCTGCCACTCACGCGTGTCGGTGCAGCGCGAGGCCATCTTCCGCTGCAGGGCCGGGTCAATGGCCCGGTCCTGCGCGCAGACGACGTAGGTGGAGGAGGCGTGCTTCCAGCTGTGGTGCTCTGGGATGCCTCGTCCGCAGCCGGGGGCTTGGGCACGCAGGAGGCCGACCGCCCAGGCGGCGAGAGGTTCGGGGCAGTCACCGTAGAGGGTGTCGGCAGCCCGGTCGGGGTGCAGGCTGGTCGAGCCGTGGGGCTCAGGGGTGATCGCGTTCTTCAGCTGCTGGGACGCGCCACCCAGACCGGCCGCGCTCTCGCCGGCACCGGGCACGAAGGCCGCCAGATAGACCAGATGTCCCGCCCCGCGCAGCCCGGTGATCACTGATCCGCCGTAGGAGTGACCGAGCACGATCGGAGGCTCTGGTAGCGAGTCGATGACGGCCTGGACTGCTGCGGTGTCAGCGGGCAATGAGCCCCGGTGGAGCTCGGGAACGACGACCTCGGTTCCTGCGCTCCGCAAGCATTCCGCCACCGGGGCGAAGTGTTCGGGACGGTGATACAGGCCATGAACGAGCACCACGGCGGCCAATGCGCGCGTCTCCTTGGGTCGGTGTCAGACGAGTGATCCAGGGCCGGTCAGCCGTATCGCTGCAGCAATCCGTCCACGTACGCCTCCAGCCGTTCTCCCAGGACTGCTGACGTCAGATCGTCCCGTCCCAGGTCACGCCACGGTCCGGCCAACTTCGCCGCGTCGGGGCAGTAATGCAGGGCGTCGAGCAGCCGCCAGTACAGGTGGTCGGGGTCGTCGGCGAGGTCGCGGCCGCCGTGTGCCTCGTACCGCTCGGGGAAGTCCAGCCCGTGCGCCGGCCCGTGCAGCAGCGCGAGCGCGGTCGAGCAGTGCGCCACGTCCAGGTCGGCAGGTCCCCACGAGGTCTCGACCCAGTCCACGACTCCAGTGATCCTCAGTTCCTGCCCGGTTCCGGTGAAGAGCACGTTCCCGGGGTGGAAGTCGCGGTGCAGAAAGCAGCCCTCGTACGGCGGCGGGTCGCGCCGGAGTACGTCCACGGCCCGCTCCCACAGGGGGCCGTCCGGGGTACGGACGCGTTCCGGGGACGTCCACGCCTGGTATGTGCGCGGTCTTTCGGCCGGTGCGACGCCGTGGACGCGGACGAGCTGGGCCGCGAGCAGATCCAGGCGCCGGTCGAGGTCCTCCTCGTCCACGCGGACGCGGCCCGGCAGCGCGGACATCAACAGGGTCGGGTGATCGCAATGTTCGGGTGTGGCGTCCACAGAGACGACCTCAGGAGCCGGGACGCCCTCCTGCCCGGCGAGCAGCGCCAGGACGGACGCTTCGCGGGTCAGCAGTCCGGGCCCGTGGTGGCGGAAGAACGGTTTCACGAAGGTGCGTTGTACCAGGTCCGTGCCATCGTCGAGCGTGAGCCAGCGCATCTGGGAACTCCAGCCACCGGACAGCAGGCGTGAGTCGGCGACCGAGCGGCCGTGGCCGATCTGCATGGCCACCCACGCACGCGTGGCCGTCCAGCCACGGTCGTCGAGGCCGGTCAGCATCGCCTCAACGAACCCCCGCCTGTCCTCGGCGTGATCGCGGAACCACATGCCCAGCTGGTGCTGTGCGTCCGGAAGGCCGAAACGCGTGTACTGGGCGCGCGCCGTCAGCGCGTCCTGGACGGCCTCGGTCACCGCGGGTGGGATCACCGCGTCCGTGCCCGGCACGGCGAGCACTGCCCGGCCCTCGTATGCCCGCAGCACCTGAAGCGCGGATGACTGCCGCCAGCCGTCCGGCCGCCGGATGATCTCGCTGAACCGGCCGTTCCCGTCCCCGAAGGGCACGTCCCACGCCTTGGGGGTGTACACGGCGGGCGCGCACATCCCCAGCGCCGCCACCCGGTCCCCGTAATGGCGGACGAGATCCGCCACCGTCTGCCCGCTCATGCTGAACCCCACCAGGACCAGCGGCCCGTCCGCCGACGCGTACGCGTCGATCACCGCTACGGCCTGCTCGAACCGTCGCCGCAGGCTTAACTCGCCCAGTTTGCCCGTGCTTTCACCGTGTCCGGAGAAGTCGAAGGCAACCCCTCGACAGCCGTGGGCCACGAACTCCCGCACCAGAGGAAGCAGTCGCTCCGTGCTGCTGGTACCTGCGCCGTGCAGCACGATGGCGGTGACCCCGGACGGATCACCGCCGTACACTCCGTTGAGTCGTTCACCGTCGTGGTCGTGCGTGAAGTCGAAGAGCATGCCCCTATTCACTCACGCCGTGGCCTCTTGTTCTTCGAGAGTGTCACCGCATGCATCCGACCCTGGCCTTTGCCCTTCGAGCGGCGGCTGAGTTCGGCGGCGTACTTCGCGCGGGGGCGGCCCGCGGCGGCGGCCCAACCGGTGGCGGGCTCCGATGGAGACGCCCAGGACCTCGCTGAGGACGGCGGGAGGCATCTGCGCTGCGAGGTCGATCAGTGCGCTGTTGCGTCCGCCGGGAGGGCAGGCCGTAGGACGCGAGGCGCGTGCGCAGGTGGCGGGGGCTGCGGGGGCGGCCCGGGTGGGTGCCGGGCAGGAGCCAGGAGTGGTCGGTGCTCCGGCCGAGCGCGAGGGCGCCGTCGCGGTCTTCGGCGAGGTGGATCAGGAGCTGCTCCAGTGGTGGGGGTACCGCGACGGGGTGGGAACCGAGGGCGAGACGGATGCCTTCGTCGGCCTCACCGACTCAACCGGCCAGCCTCTGGCCTTCGCACCGCACGACTTCCGCCGCCTGTTCATCACCGATGCAAGCCCGGTGACCTGGTCATTCGGCCGGTAGCCGCGCTGCAACAGGGCTTGTTCGACCACGTCCAGGACCAGGCTTGCGTGCCTACTCGTTGATGCCTTCCAGCCCAGGATCCGGCGGGAGAAGGCATCGACGCAGAACGCGACGTAGACGGTGCCGGCCCAGCAGGCACGTAGGTGAAGTCCGCCGCCCACAGCCGGTCCGGGCCCGGAGCATGGAAGTCGCGATTGACCAGGTCGCCCGCGCGCCGGCCGACCTTGCCAGGCTCGGTGGTGCGGACCTTGCGGCCCCGCACTGCCCCGACCAGGCCCGCAGCCCGCATCAGGCGCTCGAGCGTGCAACGGGCCACCGGTATGCCCTCACACCGCAGTTGGTGCCCGACCTTGCGCGCCCCGTAGACCCCGTAGTTGGCCTGGTGGATCCGCTGGAATCTCGGCGGTGAGCTCAGCGTCGCGCACCGACCGCGCTGCAGGCGGGCGGCGTTGGACCGCGTAGTACGTCGAGGGGGCGAGGGCAAGGATGCGGCAGATCGGTTCGACACCGAACCGGCCACGATGGGTGTCGACGAAGCTGATCAGCGCGGGCGGTCGGGGGTCGAGTTCCGCTGCGAAGAAAGGGGCGCTGCTGGCGCTGCCTGGCAGATGGTTGATGGCCCCGAGGCTGCACTCGGCGTAGAGCTGAGCAATGCTTACGGATGCCGTCGATGCGGGCGGTGTTGGAAACGCGGCAGCGACGCCTGCCGCCCTGGAACGCGGCGAGGGCACCGTCGTGGTCAACGGGATGCAGTCGCCCTCCGACGCCTACCGCACCAGCGGAGGTCACAAAGACGCCACGAGCGCAGTTCCAATCCCTCGCCAGCGGCGAGTTCAGGCACTTCAAGGGGTTGCTCCATCCGCCCATCCTGCCGTTGGTTTGGTTCACGGGATCCTCGACGGCACTGCCGTGCGGTGGGAGGGCACGCAGGCTTTGGCCCGGTCGTACAGTTCCTGGGTGGTGGAGAAGTCGTGGGCGGTCCACGAGACGGTTACCTGCTGGGCGTTGGTCTTGTCGTTCCGGTCCATGCCGGCAGTCGCTCATGGGTCAGAGAATCGGGTGGCGGGCTCGGGCCGCCTCGATGTCCGGGACATGCTCTTCGGCCCAGAGCCGTACGGCACGGAGCGGAACGAGCAGAGAGCGGCCCAGCGGTGTCAGGGCGTACTCGACACGGGGCGGGTTCTCCTCGTAACTGTGGCGGCTGATCAGACCGTCGGCTTCCAGGGAGCGCAGAGTTTCGGTCAGGACCTTCGGGGTGATCCCCTGGATATGCCCCTTCAGCTCGGTGAAGCGGCGAGGTCCGTCGTCGAGGGCGTTGACGACGAACACGGTCCAGCGGGCGCCGATACGGTGCAGCACCGTGCGGCTCGGGCAGGTCGCTGCCATCACGTTGTACGCCTTGCCCATGGTTGCTCCCAGTTCCGTTGAAGATACCGGTATCAAATCCATACCGTTGCATCCGATGCTACGAGAGGGAGTGAGACGCATGGAGCGGATCCTGGTCATCGGCGGTGCACGGGCGCTCGGCGCGGCCGTCGCGAAGCGTGCAGCCAAGGACGGCTACGAGGTTGTTGTCGGTGCCCGCGATCTGGCTGCAGCCGACGCGCTGGCGCGCGAGATCGGCGCTGGCGCGGTGCGGGTCGATCTGCAGGACGAGTCGACGCTCGCGGCCGCGGCGGAGCTGCTGAAGGACGGAATTGACCACATCGTGACGACCGGTTCGGCGCCGCACGATGTTCGCGCGACCGAGCTGGATCGCGACCAGCTGCTGGCTGCGTTCACGGCGAAGGTGGTCGGCCCGATGCTGGTCGCCAAACACTTCGCGTCGGTACTGCGGCCGACCGGTTCGATGGTGCTGTTCTCCGGTGTTGTCGGCTGGCGCCCCGGGCCGGGATCACTCGTGAAAGGGGTCACCAACGGTGCGGTCGAGTACGCCGCGCGCCACCTCGCGGCGGATCTGGCGCCGGTACGGGTCAACGCCGTCTCGCCCGGTGTCATCGACTCGGGCACATGGGACCGTCTCGGTGACAAAAAAGCCGGCCTGCTGGACAAGAGCGCGGCCGGGACCTTCGTAGGACGCCACGGCAAGACCGACGACGTCGTCGACACGGTCATGTGGCTCCTCCGCGCGGGTTTTGTCTCCGGTGAGACGATCCACATCGAGGGCGGCGCCCGCCACAAAACCGCCTGACACCAAACCCCCGAATGCTGTCGACGTTCGCTGTCACGACACGTGAACAGAGCCCACGTGAACAGAGCCGACGCCCCGTTCTCGGACGCCCGGCGGTCCTCGTACGGTCTGCATCCGCACGGCGGTGGGGCCACCCCAATGCTGCGGGGTGGCCCCACCGCCGTATCGGTGCGCCGAGCCGTCGCCGTGCACGTCGTGGTCCGGGCATGCTTGGACGGACACGGTGTGGATCACCGACTCCACGCCGGTGCCGTGCGGCATGTCGCGCCCGACCGTCCAACGGTCAAACATGGCGGCCCGGGCCGGCTACTGTGCCTCGCACTCCCGCTTCTTCTGGGGGCTCCGTCTGTGCCTGGTGTGCACCCCGACCGGTATGCCGATCCTGTGGGCGCTGGCGAACCCGAAGCTGGACGAACGGGAGGTGCTGGCCGCGATGCTCGAAGTCGACGCGGAGCTCGTCGCCCCCGCGAGGGCATCATGCTCATCTCCGACAAGGGCTTCGCCTCGAAGGTGTTTGAGCTGGAACTCGCTGAGCTGGGCGTCGAGTTGCTTCGGCCGTCGTTCAAGCGCGAGAAGCAGCGGTACGGCAGATGATGCTCAAGAAGGTCCGCCAGCTCATCGAGTCAGTCAACGACACCCTCAAAGGCCAGCTTGACCTGGAACAACACGGCGGGCGGACCTTCGGGGGCGCCGCGATCCGGGTGGCCCGGCGGGTACTGGCGATGGCTGCCGGGATCTGGCACAACAACCAGGTCGGCGAACCCGTCACCCGCTCGCTGATCGCGTTTGACCACTGACGGCATTTGGCAGTGACTGCAGGCAGGCTCCCGCCGAGTCAAAGAACCTCGGTCTGCTGCGGGGTCACGCAGTGGGAGTACTCGCCAACCTGCACGATGTAGCCCTTCGGCGGCTCCAAGGACGTCGTCCACCAGATCCCGGTGACCTCCCCGACAGCTTCCCTCGTCGCGCCCGGTGTGTCCGGCTCCAAGCGGATTCGGACGCGGGTTCCTTCGGGCAGGTCGCTGCGATAGCGGGGCGGCATGTCGGAATGAAGTCCGCCCCGGGAGACCAGGAACTCCGACCGCAGCCTCCAGGGACTGCCGTCCTCGGTCTCCACGACGTAGAGCGGTCCGACGTGACCATCACGCTCGTCCTGCTCGATGACACACGCGACGATCACACCGCGTCTGCCTATGATCTCCGGCCCAAGCCGGCCCAATTTCGGAATCGGTGGGTGTGGCGTCGTCAGTTCTACCATCTCGCCATAAACCAGCGCGGCCCGTTCGGGCCAGGGAGTCTCGTCCAACAGCCACCGATGCTCGACGGTCATGAGCCCCTCCTGTTCATGGCCTCGGTAAACCAAAACACCATAACGACGGGACGTCAGGACAGAGTCTGGCCAGTTCTCCCATCGCTCGCTCATGCGGCTCCGGCCAGCCGGGCGGCGAGCGCTGTCACATCGAATCTACTCGTCTAGTGGCTACGTGGCTGCGCCAGGACCTGGAGAGTGTCACCGACAGCGCGCTCACCGGTGGCGTCCGAAGGTGCGTTGACGAGCTTGCCGTTCACCGCCATCGCCGTCGAGCCGCCGCCGTCCAGGTTGAGAGCCTCGACGGCGCCGAGCGAGCGCATGAACTCGGCGCCCTCCTGCAAGGTGAACCCCTCGCTGCCGCCGGTGAGGCGGCCGTCGACGGTGACCAGGAGGAGACGGCCGCGGGCGTCGATGCCGGCCATGGTGCGCGGTTGGCGGATGTTGGACCAGGCGTACCCGAACGAGAGGTCCTTCGGGTCGAGCGTGCCTTCGGTGGCGGCATCGATGCTGAGACGGCCGTCTTCGACCAGGGTGGGCGCGGCGCTGACGATGCTGTCGCCCTGCCCGAGCCGGACCCGTCGGCCCTCGGTGTCCCGTACGACCTCGGTGACCGGGACGCGCTGCCCGAGCGTGGCATGCGTGGTCAGCCAGTCCGCTGCGGTGCCGATTCCTTGCAGGACGGTGTCGCCGACCGGGACACGGCCGCCCCGGGCGCCGGTGGACACGACTCGGCCCGTGGCGTCGAGGACCACCTGGGTGCCGGCACCGGTGGGCAGGTTCGCGCCGAAGGCTGGGGTGAACTGGACCAGGTCGTCATTGGTGTGGCAGGTGACGTCCTGCCAGGGCAGCGAACTCGGCGTCAGGCCGGGCCGCCCGCAGTCCCGTACGGTGCCGGGGACCCGGTTGATGCCCTCCACGGCGTAACGCGACGCGCCCGCGCGGGCGGTGACCGTCGACGTCAGGTCCGCCACCCGGAAGCGCCGCCCTCCGTCTTCGACGATCAGCGCGGCGCGGGACCCCACTGCCATCGACTCCAACTGCCCGTCGTAGGCGGCGATGCCGGACTGGGTGCCCTGGACGCCGTCGGAGTTGGAGGTGACGAAGAAGCCGGCGTTGACGCCGACGAGCGAGCCGAGCTTCCCGGCCACCGACGACGTGGTCTCGCGCTGGGCCACGTTGCCGTCATGAGTGCCCGCCACGGTGCCGGAGAACTTGCGCGGGTCAATGACCGCGACGTGGATGTTCTCCACGTCCGCGGGCTGTTCGGGTTCGTAGCCGGTCCACTCGGCGACGGCATGGAACCCGGCCGCGTTGACGGAGGTCGCGACAGCCTGCGCCGCGGCCTTGTCGGCGTAGGAGCCCACACGTATGCGCAGGCCCATCGTGCCGTACGGAGTGTCGGCGTACCGCGGCCACCGAACGGTCTCGGTACGCGGCTGGAATCCGGCTGCTTTCAACCGGGCGGCGGTTTCGTCGGCCCAGGAGCGCGGGCCCACCTCGGCCCAGGCCGCGGCACCGGTGAGACGGCTGGTCGTCGATTCCTGCACGGTGACGGTCCACGTCGGCACGGAAGCGGCGTTACGGATCGTGCCTGTGCGCACCTCGACGCCGGGGGCCACGGTCTGCGTCGTCCACTCGGAACTCACCGGTCCACGGGATTCCGTCTGCGCAGACACCGGCCCGGAGAGCACGAACGGGGCGAGGACGGCCAGCACCGCGGTCGCGACTCCCACCGTCGTGCGCCTGGTCCCGTGCTCGTTCATGAAACCTCCCGGTTGCCGCAAGCGACGCGACTCGTCGACCGCTTGAGTCGATCACAGCCCATCCGGGGAAACGTGTCCCCGCTCCCCGAGGTGAAGGCCACACGAAGATTGCCCGACTCTCCCGTGACGTCGTTGAAGGCGGGGACGGAAACCGGCCGTGCCCCGCGGCAGGGCGGCGGCAGCTCCGGGAGCCGTTCAGCCGTCTCGGAGGTGTCGGAGGTGTCGGAGGTGTGCGTGAACTCCTGGATGGGCCTGGCGAGTTGTGCTGGATGATCCAGAGGATCAATGTGTAGCTGTCCTCGATCTCCCCGGTGATGCCATCCGAACACGGCAGGCGCCTGGCCGATCTCCTCCCGCATGACAGCTGGTTGACTCTCTCGTCGCTTACCTGCCCGTATTCGCCGTTGCAGAGGGCGTCGGCCTCGGCGGACATGAAGGCGTCGGCGAACGTCTTGCCCATTGCACGCAGCAGATCGGGACTCGCCGTCGGCTGCGGATCTGGACCTGCGCCGACGGCACCAAACCTCAGTTCGACCCGCCGGTCTGATGGCGCAGAACGCCATAAAGTCCCAGCGCAAGACGCTCCGTCACGCACGTGTGTGACGGAGCACGGCGTTTTGCGAGTGATCGCAAGGCGCGCGCAGGTCTCGGTGGGCCGGAGGGCCAGGTGTTACGCGCGTAAAATTCCGCGTCCGACGGCTTGCCGACAGCCCCTGAGCTCACGATACTTCGGAATTGAACTTGTCAGGAGCACGTCCAATCTGCCCGCCAGGCGGGCCCGTGTGCCGTACCCGCTCGCCCCTCTGAGCCGCATCCCCCCGCAGGAGGAACGCATGCGGATCAAGAAGCCCACCACTGCGAGACGCACGGAACCGCTCGCCACAGCGCCCGGCCCGATGACGGCACCCCCCGCGACTCTCACCACCATCCGCACGGACGGGTGCCCACCGAGGAACAGCCCGGACTCCCGCGGTGACGCGGTAGGAGAACCTCACGCAGGCCGCCGACCCGCCACCGTCGCGCGCGCACCACGACTCCCACTTCAAGGCCCGTGACCGGGATGCCGAACTCGTAGGGCACCGGCATGCGCTGACGGCCGGCCGGCCGGCCCCTCGCGGCACGAACACCACCCCCACCGGCGCGTCGGGGGTGTCTCACCGCCCTCTCGCGGCGGCCCTCCCCGTTCACCAGCACCCTGGTCCCGTTCCCGCGAGGCCAGGGCTCGAACGCGGAGTGCCACGAGAGGGTTGATCTGTCATGCACGCATCAAACTCACGCTGCTTTCGTGCGCCACCCGATGGAATTCGACATTCCGCTTCTGGAGGTCCCGTGAGATCGACCAAGTCGCTGTCCCTGCTCGCAGCTCTGGGCGCCGCAGCTCTCATCAGCCTGGGTCTGGCCGCTCCGGCCGAGGCCGCGGGACCGGTGTACGTCGCGCTGGGCGACTCGTACTCCGCCGGCAACGGCGCGGGCAACTACGACAGTGCGAGCGGCAGCTGCCACCGTAGCCTCAGCGCCTACCCCTACCTCTGGAAGAACGCGCACGCCCCGTCGTCCTTCGCGGACACGGCCTGCTCCGGCGCGGTCACCACGGACGTGACGAACTCCCAGCTCGGCCCCCTCACCTCCGCCACCACGCTGGTCTCCGTCACCATCGGCGGGAACGACGCGGGCTTCGCCGACGTCATGACGGCCTGCGCCACGGATTCGGACTCCGACTGCGTCAACAGGGTCGACCAGGCGGAGACGTACGCGCGGAACACCCTGCCCGCCCGCCTCGACGCCACCTACACCGCGATTCGCGCCAAGGCCCCCAACGCCAAGGTGGTCGTTCTGGGTTACCCGCACCTCTACACCCTCAACGTCTTCTGCATCGGGCTCAGCGACACCAAGCACCGCAAGATCGACGAGGCCTCGGACGTCCTCGACAGCGTCATCCAGGGCAGGGCCGCCGCGCACGGTTTCGTCTTCGGCGACGTCCGCACCACGTTCAACGGGCACGAACTGTGCTCCGGCGACGACTGGCTGCACTCCATCGTCATCTCGCCGACCTGGGAGTCCTACCACCCCACCGCCACCGGCCACGCGTCCGGCTTCTACCCCGTCCTCAACGCCAACAGCTGACCGGCCCGCCACCGCGCAGGCACCCGTTCCCGGGGTGCCTGCGCGCGAGGCACACTGACCGATGCGCCGCGGCGGGCCGGGGCGAGGGGCGGCGACGTGGCGCACTGGCAGGGAACCGACTTCACCGTGGACGGCCGCGAGCCGGCCGGCACCGAGGACCACTACCAGATCGGTCTGCACTGCTGGAACAGCGCGC
This sequence comes from Streptomyces sp. NPDC001507, assembly GCF_042894765.1. Taxonomy (NCBI): domain Bacteria; kingdom Bacillati; phylum Actinomycetota; class Actinomycetes; order Kitasatosporales; family Streptomycetaceae; genus Streptomyces; species Streptomyces sp. NPDC001507. The sequence goes on along the minus strand of NZ_JBIAVV010000001.1, from coordinate 1,321,849 downwards.
AGCACCGCGCCGCGGCCCCCTATTTCCTGGAGACCGCCGCGTCCGCCGGTCACGACGCCGCCGTGGAACTCCTGGGGCACATCGCCTATCTGCAGGGCCACTATGCGATCGCGGTACCGCTGCTGCGGCAGAGCACGGGGTCGCCGCGGGCGGCCTACTACCTCGGCGTGCTGTACCACCAGGGCTGCCCCGAGGCCGGTATGGCCCGGTCGCTCGACGAAGCGGCCCGCCACTACCGGGCCGCAGGCCGACCAGATGCGTTGCGCGGGCCAGCCGGCCCGGGGCCCGGCCGCCCCGGGCGCCGGTGACGGCGGCCGGTTCCCGGTCCAGGGGCATACGGCCGTACAGGGACCGCTCCCAGGCGCCGCACCCGTACACGGCCCGGTGCCGCGGCTCCCAGCCGGCCGCGGCCAGCTCCACGCCAGCGTCCGCGCGACGGACCGTACCCGTGCGCCGGGACGGTGCCGCACACACCGTCCGGGCGCCCGGCAGGGGCGGCGCGGTGTACACCCCGGACACATTCATCGATTCCCTTTCTCAATGCCATAAAAAACAACTGTTGGACCTCTGAATCATCGGTTCCTAGGCTCGGCCGGGCAGGCCTTCCGTACGGGAAGACCTCGACCACCTGCGTTCCACACCCGGAGGAGACGTCCGATGAAGCAACGCACGATCGGCGGACGGACCGTGTCGGCGATCGGGCTCGGCGGCATGCCGATGTCCATCGAGGGCCGCCCCGAAGCCCGCAGATCGATCGCGACGATCCACGCCGCGCTGGACGCCGGTGTCACGTTCGTCGACACGGCGGACGCCTACCACCGCGACGCCGCCGAGGTCGGACACAACGAGGAGCTCATCGCCGGGGCCCTGCGCACGTACGGCCGGGGAGCGGACGACGTGCTGGTCGCGACGAAGGGGGGTCACCTGCGGCCCGGCGACGGCAGCTGGACCGTGAACGGTGATCCGGCTTATCTCAAGCGGGCCGCCAAGGAGTCGGCCAGGCGCCTCGGCGTCGAGGCGATCGGCCTCTACCAGTTCCACCGCCCCGACCCGCGGGTCCCGTACGCCGATTCGATCGGCGCGATCCGTGACCTGCTCGACGAGGGCGTGATCCGCATGGCGGGCATCTCGAACGCGACCGTGGACCAGATCGACGAGGCGAACCAGATCCTGGGCGGTCGCCTCGTATCGGTCCAGAACCAGTTCTCGCCCAGGTTCCGCTCCAGTCTGCGCGAGCTGGAGCACTGTGCCGGACTCGGGATCGCGTTCCTGCCCTGGAGCCCGCTGGGCGGCATCGCGAACGCGCCCGAGCTCTCGGCGCAGCAGGCCGCCTTCCGCGAGGTCGCGGACGAGGCCGGCGTCAGCGTCTACCGGGTGACCCTGGCCTGGGAACTCGCCCTGGCGCCCGTGGTGGTCTCGATCCCCGGGGCCTCCCGCCCCGAAAGCATCCGTGACTCGGCGGCCGCCACCGACGTCGAGCTCACTGCGGAGCAGATCTCCCGCCTGTCGGCGGCCTGAGGTGCCCGGCACCGCACCGCCCACCCACGTATGGACAAGGACCCGATCGTGAAGACGTTCAAACTGCCCGGCACCGACATGGTCGTCCCGAACATCGTGCTCGGCCTGATGCGCATCCAGGACAAGAGCGACGCCGAGGTCCGCGAACTTCTCGCGACCGCGATGGACGCCGGCATCACGTTCCTCGACCACGCCGACGTGTACGGCAGCGAACTGCACGGCTGTGAGCGCCGTTTCGCCGAGGCGATGCGACTGAGCCCCTCGCAGCGCGAAAAGCTGATCATCCAGTCGAAGGCGGGCATCGTCCGCGAAGGCCCGTACTTCGACTTCTCCTACGAGCACCTCGTCGAGTCGGTGGACGGTTCGCTCAAGGCTCTCGGCACCGACTACCTCGACATCCTGCTGCTGCACCGTCCCGACGCCCTGGTCGAACCCGAAGAGGTCGCGCGTGCCTTCGACGACCTGGCCGCAGCAGGCAAGGTGCGCGCCTTCGGCGTCTCGAACCACACCCCCCGCCAGATCGACCTGCTGCGCCGCCACGTCCGTCAGCCGCTGGTGGCCAACCAGCTCCAGCTGTCGATCACGCACGCCCCGCTCGTCGCGCAGGGCGTCGCGGCCAACATGCAGGGCCTGGACCAGTCGGTCAGCCGTGACGACGGGCTCCTGGACTACTGCCGGCTGCACGACATCACCGTGCAGGCCTGGTCGCCGTTCCAGGCCGGCTTCTTCGACGGGCCCTTCCTCGGCTCCGAGCGCCACCCCGAACTCAACGCCGTCATCGACCGCCTGGCGGCGAAGTACGCGGTGCCGTCCCTTGCCATCGCGACGGCCTGGATCACCCGCCACCCCGCCCGGATGCAGGTGGTCATCGGCACGACCACCCCGCAGCGCGTCGCGGACGCCGCCCTCGGATCGGACGTTCCCCTGACCCGTGCGGAGTGGTACGAACTGTTCCGCGCCGCCCAGTACATCGTTCCCTGACCGTCGCCCCACCCGCACGGCGGCGAGCCGTACGCCCGCCGCCGTGCGGCGGGTCCACGGGCGCTCCGAGCCGCCCGCGGACCTTGACCGCCGACCGGTGGACCCGATCAGTAGGAGAACTGCTGGATCTGGCTGCCGTCGCCCGCGTACGTCCAGCCCGTGCGGGTGGCCGGGTCGAGCTGGACGGCGCGTTCGTGATGCGAGTCGAGCCGTCCGTTGTAGGCCCCGAACTGCGGGTACTCCACGCCGGTGACCGTTTCCACCGTCCTGCCGGTCCTCAGGTCGACGACGGCGATGCGGCCGGTGGCGTTGTTGTCGGTGAAGCCGTACTGCTGGAAGCCTCCGGTGGGTTGCAGGTCCGGGTAGCGGAAGCCGAGGAGTGCCAGGTGGTGCCGGCCGTCGACCGCGAGGGCGACGGGTGCCTGAGCCGTCCCCACGTTGACCGGGTCACCGCCGTCCAGCTGCGCCAGATACCCGGTGCCGGGGAAGTTGACGCTGATGGAGTGGTACCACGTCTCGTAGAGGTGCCCCGCTTCATCGGAGGCGAGGGTTGCGGCGCACGGGGTTCCGCCCGGGCCCTGGGTGACCGTTGCCGTGTCCAGGTCGACCTTTGCCACCGTGCCGGAGCCGCTGCCGGCCAGGCAGTTGACGGTGGAGCCGGTCTTCTGCGCGGTGAAGACACCGGTCGTCCGGTCCAGCTCCAGCAGCCCGTACGGGGCGCCGCCCACCGCGGCCAAGTCGAGCTGGAGAGGTGTGCCCAGGGTGCCGGTCGCCGTGTCCACGGGCAGGACGAAGCCCGCCCTGTCCCCGGCGCGGGTCGCCAGCACGGCGGCCCGATGGCGTTCGTCGTCCACGCGTGCGCCGGTCACGACGTACTGGTCGTCGACGCGGGCGGGACGTCCGACGGCGTCACCGGTGCTCGTGTCGTAGGTCTCCAGCCACTGCTCGCCGGTGGTGGTCTGCTTGTGCAGCACGAGTACATGGTGGGAGGAGTCGACGCCGAACACCTCGTAGATAGAGCCGTGGGCGGGGTCGCCGGTGAGCTTGCGCCCGTAGGTTCCCTCGGCGGCGTCGTAGTCGTAGACCGAGCCCTCTGCGGTGGGGCTCTCGACCGACGCGACCGAGGTTCCTCCGGGGACGATCGCGAAGTCGGTCAGGTTGGTGCCGTCCGGGGCCGGTCCGTCGTCGTAGGCCAGCAAGGACGTCGGCGACGCCTGGCCGAGAATCCCGCCGCTGCTGTCGACGGCGAAGACCCGCACGTCGTAGGCGACGGACGAGGGCAGTTTGAGCGCCCGGGCGTCGAGCTTCGCCGTGCCCCGCGTGCCCTTCAGCGAACGCTCCAGCGTGGCCGGGCTGTCCACTCCGTCGTGGTCGCGGACGGTGCCGTTCTGATTGCTGACCAGGTTGTAGGAGCCGTACATGTTCGGCCCCGGAGCGGAGAACTCCAGGAGCGTGCCGGTCGCGCCCTGGACCCGCGACACGTCGTAGCTCACGGAGAACCGGGGCGCGGCCCGGGTGATCTCCAGCAGGTGCCCGGACCCGGCGGACGGCCCTCCGGACGGCTCGGCGCCCAGCGCCGGTGCGTCGGGACGCTGCGCGATGCCTGCGCCGTCGACCCGGACCGAGGCGAACTCCCCGTACAGCGGCACGCCCCTGGCGCCGCCGGTGGGATTCTGGACGATGCCGATCCCGTAGATGCCGCCGCCCGCCGTGAAGGCGTCGGCCGGGACGGTGACCGTCCCGCTCGGTGCGGTCAGCGGAACGCTGTAGGAAGCGGAGAAGATGGGAGCCGCCGCCGGGCTGAAGTGGCCGACCCCCGACACGACCAGCTCGGGCGAGCTGACGTTGCGCACGCCGCTGAGGTCGTAACGCACCCTCACCGAGCGGCCCGCCTCGACCACGGGCTGGACCACCGGGGCGAGTGCCTCGGCGTATCCCCCGTCGGTGGGGCCGAAGGCCAGCTCGTGGCGTGCGGCGGCGAGTACCTGGCGGCCGTGGCGCACCTCGAAGGTGAGGGAGAGCCGGCGGTCCGTCGTGGAGGTGACGGGCAGACCCGCCGCGGTGAGCATCTGTGTGGGTGTCAGCCGCACCGCGGGAGTGGCGGAGGTGAACTCCCGCTTCCCGATGCGCAGCACGTACTCGATGCCCTTGTCTCCCGTCAGGCCGGTCACGTCGGCACCGATCGTCACCGGTCCCACCAGGCCCTCCCCGGTGGCCCCGGACCCCGTGCCCGGTCCGGCCAGGTCGATGCGGCCCGGATCGGTGGATTCCAGGTAGCTGCCGCCGAGGCCGCCGACGGTCTGGCGGTGCGCCACGGACAGCCGCACGATCCTGGCCGCTCCGGTGCCGGCGGGCCCGGTGCCGGCGGCTCCGCCGTGTGCCTCGGCCAGTACGGCCTGGACGGCCGCCGTGACGTCGAGCTGCGGGCCCACGTGCAGCGGCCGGTCGACCTGCGGCGGCGTGGGGACGGCGCGGCCGGTCCGTTCCAGCAGCTCGCGCACGTCGTCGGGCGACGGGTGCCGGCCGGTCAGCCGTGAGGTCTGCAGGACGACCGCGGCGGCCGCCGCGATCTCGGGGGCGGAGGCGGAGGTGCCGCCGCTGAGGACCTCGGCGACGGACTGCGCGGTCTGCCCCTGGTGTTCGAAGGCGGGTATGCCGTCACTGGGCGCCGAGACGTCCACGCGGGTGCCGAACCCGGAGGAGAAGACACCGGAGCCGTTGAGCCGGGTGGTCGCCCAGGTGCCGGCCGTCGAGGCCGCGCCGCCGTCCTGCGGGGGAACGGACAGCGTGTCGTCGGTGGTCGTGCCGCCCGCGGCGATCGCCCCGGAGTCGAGGACCCGGGTGGGCGTGGTCGACATCTGGTCGTCGTCGATACGGGTGGTGTCGGCGGGCTTGCGTGTCACGTCGGTCGGTGTGCTTCCGCCGTCCGGTCCGACGGCGGCGTTGGTGTACAGGCGGGTGCCGTCGTTCGACGAGACGACGACGGTGATGCCGTACTGCCGCACGATGGACGCGATCACCGACTGCTGGACGGGGTCGTCCTCCAGGTAGCGGCCGGGCATGCCGTAGGCGTCGGTGCCGTAGCCCAGGCTGGCGGTGATCACGTCGGGCCGCGGTGTCTGCCGGGCCGCGGCCAGCAGGGCGACGGCGATCTGGCTGAAGGTCGGCTCCTGCGGGACGACGAGCCGGTACGTGGCGCCCGGGGCGATGCCCAGCAGATCGGAGTCCCCGCTGCCCTGCATCCCCGGGCGCTGCGCCTCGTGCGGGAGGGGTGCCATCACGGAGAAGTCCAGGAGCACCTCGCCGAGCGCCGGGTCCTGTCCCTGGGTCGAGCCGGCCGGGTCGAGGGCGCCGGTGGCGTCGGCGGTGTAGGTGGGGATCAGCGGCATGGTGGGGACGTCCAGGTACCGGCGGCCGTCGTGCAGGACGGTCGTCGGACCGGTCGAGGCGAGGTTCGGCGTCGACTCGTCGGTGAGGTCGCCGATCGAGACGTTGGTGATGGTCTCTCCGGTGCCCGGCAGCTGGCCGAACTCCCGCTTGAGCAGGCTGTAGGCGCCGGTGGCGTCGATGCCGCCGGCGTTGAGGAAGCTCTGCGTCGAGGTGGCGAGGGCCGCGTTGGCGGGGACACCGTCGTCGCCGGTCGTGCCGCTGGGCTGCGCCTTCGGCGTGTCCCGTCCGTCGGCGTCGGCACCGCCGGTTGCGGTCGCGGTTCCCGGTGCGCGCAGGGGTACGGCGCCGGTGTTCATCGGTGAGACGGTCTGGTCGGGTTCCGCGTAGACGACGCCCGGTGTCGCGGCCAGTGTCCGGGCGGCGGCGGTGGCGTCGCCATCGGCCAGCTGGACGACCTGGACCCTGGACAGGTCGACCGCGCCCGCGCCGAGCTTCGCCCGGGCGGCCGTGTGCAGTTCGCGGGCCTGCGCGGCGGTGAGTCCCGGGAGCAGGGGCCGGATGGAGACGGCGCGGGCGCGTCGCAGGGCGGTGTTCACCCCGGCGTCGGAGGTGAGCGGGGTGCGGACCCGCAGGTCGCTCCGCGCGCCCTTTGGTTCGCCGGTCACCTGGGCGTCGGGCCCCAGCACCATGAGGACCTGGTGGGGGCTGTCCGGCTTGGTCCGCACGGGATCGCGCTTCAGGAAGGAGCGCAGGGGACCGAGTGCGGAGGCACCCGGCACGGCTGACGGGGCGGGCGCGGCAAGCGCGTCCTTCGAGCCGGTACCGGACGCCGTGGCAGCCGCTGCGGACGCGGCCGCGTACTGCACGGGCGTGCCGAGCAGCAGGGCCGCGATGGCTATGGCGCCGACGCCACGAGCGACCGCTCGTCTCCGCCGTTTCATGGGCACTCCACTTCTTGCGTGAGGAGATCGGGGAAAGAGAAGGCGTCGGCCGTCTGAACGGCGCCGACGCGTGGGGAATCTGTCAACCCCTGGGAGCCGGCACAAGACGGGGGCCGTGGCGGACTTCCGTCAACTGGCAGAGATCGGTCACGCGAGCCGCGGGGCGACGCGGTCCGCCCTTGGCGCAGGGGCGGACGCGGGCGGGAGCGGACCGTGCGCGAGGATGGCGTGGTGGCCGCGTCGTAGCAGGTGGCGGCCGGTGGAAAGCGGACACCGGAGCTGGAAATGGAACTTGACGTCGTCGGCCTCAGCGACGGGTCGCAGCTGGTCTACACCGTCCTGGTCGGGCTGCCCCGCAGCAGCGCCTCCGAGATCGCCGAAGCCTGCGGCATGGGTGCGGCGGTGACCGGCCGTCATCTGTCCGCCCTGGTGAACAACGGCCTCGCGATCAGGTCGGCGGGCCGCCCGCCCCGCTTCACGGCCGCCGCTCCGGACGTGGCCGTCACCGAACTCATCCGGGAGAGCGAGCGCCGGCTCGACACGGCCCGCTCCCTGGTCCGGCAGCTCGCCGAGACGCATCGCGAGGCCAACCGGATCAGCGACCCGAGCATCGCCGTGGAGTTGCTCACCGGTCACGAGGACATCAATGCGGCCTTCCAGCGGCTCACCGGGAACGCCCGGCACCACATACGCGCCTTCGACCGGCCCCCCTACGTCAACCGCCCGGGCAGCGATCTGGACAACCAGCGCCGGCGGCAGCACACCGGCGTCGCCCATCGCGTCATCTACGACCGGGCCGCCGTGGCCTGGCCGGGCCGGCTTCGCGACGACATCCTGCCGAGCGTGCGGGCCGGTGAAGAAGCCAGAGTGCGGGCGGAGTTGCCGCTGAAACTGGTGATCGCCGACGACCGCTCGGCGATCATCCCCTTCAGTCTCGCCACCGGCGGCCATTCCGTGGCCTACCTCATCCACCGCTCCCCCATACTCGCCGCGCTGGAAGCACTCTTCGAGGCCGAGTGGGAACGTGCCACCCCGCTGCGGGACACCAGCCCGCCGACCACACGGAGCGACGGCCCCGACGCCGACACACGTGCCCTACTGGGCCTGCTCGCGTCCGGCTGCACGGACGCGGCCATCGCCCGCACCCAGGGCTGGAGCGAGCGCACCACCCAGCGCCGCATCCACCGCCTGATGACCGAACTGGGCGCGGCCACCCGCTTCCAGGCAGCAGCCCAGGCCGCCCGCCGCGGCTGGCTGCAGTGAGCGACGCTCCGGCATCGCCGCCGCCGTCCGCCCTGCGGTCATTCCCCGGGCCGCTGTGCCCGTTCCGCCTCCCGGAAAACCTCTCAAACGTCCGCCACAACCCCGCCATGCCGTTACTGAGCGTTTGGTCCTGTCTGGGTCGAGTTGGTGCCGTTTCAGAGTCCTGCGGCGCAGGGGTCGCTCGCTTGACGGGGCAGTCGACCCGTCCGCGACGCCCGGGGATCGTTTCGTTCCCACTGCTCCTGTCTGCTCCGAACACGCCCCGGAACATCGTCTTTTGACCGCTGGTAGCGCCGACCGCGGTCTGCTACTTCGCACATGACCCCGCACGGCCCCTGTCCCAGCGACCTGCCGGACGCGCGCTGGGAACTGATCGACCCCGAGCCCTCTGCTGACCGTGCTGGCCACCGCCGCCGGCGCCTCCGACACCGCAGCCAGCGTGACCCTGCTCTCCCGGATCGCCGCCACCCACCCGCACATCACGAAGGCCCGGGCGGAAGCGCGCGCTGCCGCACCCCCGCCATCGACCACGGAGCCCGCCACGGCATCGACATCCACCCCGTCCAACGCCCGCCCGGCGCCCGCGGGTTCACGATCATCCCGAGACGCTGGACCGTCAAGCGCAGCATCGGCTCGTCATGCACCACCGACGCCTCGCCCGCGACTACGAGACTCACCCGCACCGGTCCGAAGCCATGATCCACCTTGTCATGATCGGCCTCATGGCCCGCAGACTCACCGGCGAAAGCCACCCTGAACTGGCACGGAACCTGACCCGGAGCCAAACACGAATCAACGCACCAAACGCTCAGTTAGAGGACGGTTCGTAAGTTCTTGCCCTATTGCACATGGCGAGCACTTCAATTGGCGGGTGAGAAGGTGACGGGTCGGTGTCCCGCAACGCACGAGGCTCCCGTGCCGTTGAGACAGGTATTCGGCGTCTCAACTCATCAGCGCAGGAGCCTCATTGGTTCCTTATCCTGCCGCACTCGACCTCCCGCACGCCCTCGTCGAGTGGGTAACCACGCTCATCGTCACCCGCGAGGGTGGCCGCCGCTGCAAGCTCCCACCGCACCGGCGTGCTCTCGTCGCTCTGCGAACGCCAGTGCGTTCCCGTTCCAGCCGACCCTGCCTACATCGGGGCCAGCCCCTGCGTGACCACGCCGATCAGGCGACTCCCGCACCAGGACCTCACCCCGACCCAGCACACGATCAACCAGGCCCTGTCGGCGGCGCGGGCGCCAGTCGAACGAAGCGTCGCGAGAGTGAAGTCCTGGCGCATCTTTCGCAGTGCCAGCTGCAGCCCCAACCCCATGACGGTCATCACCAAAGCCGTCCTCACCCTGGAGAGACAACGCTCGAAACCCTCAGTCATCTAAGATCGCCGCACAGGAAAACGGTGCGGGGTGGCGGCGTGCTCTGGTGGGCTCTGGACGAGATACGAGTGCAGGTGACGGGGCGCGACGCCCGTTACTCGCAAGTGGTGTTGGAGCTGGCCTGGAATCCGGGCCCGGGGGCGGATGCGTCGCTTGCGGCGCAGGTTCTGGCCGGGATGACGAAGCGGGCGTGGCTGTCGGCGCCGATCGGGTCGGTGGTCCTCGTGGCACCCGGAGCCGGTGCACACCCGGGGGTGGAGCCGGCCGTGGACAAGGTCCAGGAGCTGTGGCCGGCGGCGGTGGTCACGGTGGTGGACGAGGCAGTGGCCGCCCTGGCCGGTGCCGGCCTGGCCCCGGAGCCGGCCGCGTGTGTCGTGGTGCACCAGGACGGGCTGCGCACCTCGGTCGCTGTCGTCGCCGGGCGCGAGGCGATCGCCGGTGGTCTGGCGACCGGTGGCACGCGAGGTCTGGCCCAGGCGGTGGTAGAGCATCTGCAGGCCGAGCACCGGCTCGATGCCGGCCTGGAGCAGGCGTGGGCCGCGGTCGTTCACGGCGGTGCGTTCGCGCCGTCGCCAACGGTGCCCACCCCCAGGCCCGTCCTGGGAACGGTGATCACCGAGGATCGTGTCTTCCCTGCGCCGCCGGGCAAGGTCACCTTGTCGCCGACCGAACTGCGCGCCGTCGTGGCCCATGCCTATCAGCCGGTGGTGGGCCTCGTGGAGCAGGTGTTGCGTGAGGCGCCGCCGGAGACCGTCCGGCAGGCGACCGCCGGCGGGCTGCTGCTGACCGGCCCGCACCCGCCCGGAGCGGAGGACCATCTGACGGATCTGACCGGGCTCCCCGCTCGCCGAGTGGTCGAACCGAAGGCAGGACATCACCGCCTCCAGGTCCTCCTCGACGGGGTGGCCCGTCTGCTCGCCGAGAAGCCGCCTGCCCCCGTCGTCGCCGAGCACCGCATCGACCTGGCAGAGAAGCTGCAGCTGCTGGAGAAGCTCGGTCTGCGGCCACCACGTGATCTGAACGCCGACGACAGGTAAATCCCATGCGGAACGCCCCGGGCCAGGACTTGTGCGGCTTCCGCGGAGCGATCACCACACCGAAGGGCGGGCATCACACCGGAACAGACTTGGGGAGGAACCGGTGAGCACTACCGAGCGGAGATGGCTCGTGCGGTTTTCGTGGGCGGCACTCGCGGTGCCGGCGAGCGCGATGCTGACGGCGATTGCGTTCGGCCTCGTCTACGGTGCGTCGCTGACGCCCGTCGGATGGCGGAACACGTTCGTCATGGGCTTCGTCGGGATGGTGCTGGGCGGGGGTCTGCTCGGGTTGGCGTTCGTCCTGTACGACTTTCGGACCCAGAACCCGGAGGAGGGCGTCCATGTACAGGAGATCGCGGTGGCCATCTGCGTCGCTGTGACCATGTTTGTGGGGTGGATCGTCCTCAAGGACCACGCGTTGCACGAGCGTGGCCGACCCGTCCGAGCGGTCGTGACGGCTCTGCAGGCCAGCGCCGGCCCGTTCGACGCCGGAACGGAAGCGGTCCTGGCGGATGCCTCCCACCACCCGCTCGGCGCCATCGGCGCGGGGGACCTCGCTGTCGGTGACCACATCACCGTCACCATCGATCCCCGGGGCAGGTACGGCGTCAGTGCCGGCCCGCCGCCCGCCAATCCCGAATGGCTCTGGACGCTGTCCGCCCTGATCGCCGTGGTTCAGGCCCTGCTCACCGCCTCAATCGGTTTCAGTGCGGCCAGGGCACGGGAGCACTGGCCGCCTCGGGCCAGGTGAGCCGACTCGGCTGACAGCGCCCGCGCCCACGCCGCTTCATCGGCGACGTGGCCTGCGGCATCAGCCATGTTCCCGTCTCGGAAGATCTGGCCGACGGCCGACTTGCCGCGCCGCGGGAAAAAGATCGCCTCACGACCCTGGCCACGGTGGCCCTCCCGTACGGGAAACGATCACACGACAGACGGGAAGCGGTCTTCAACCCCTCCTGACGCCGCAGGCGGGGTGTACTCGTGAACACCCCGAGTCAGCCAGAATCCGCCAGTGGTACATCAGGGGGAATCCCGCATGCTCGCCGCTGAGAACCCGGTTCGTGGTCATGATGTGCATGGCAAGCTCCCGCCAGGCACCGAACCCGGCCGAGCCCACCCCGTACTGGTGGAACATCGGCAGTTCGAAGACGTTCGCCCTTGACCGCACGTTCTCCACGCGTAATGCGGTGTCCGTCAAAGGGATCCGCTTGATGAAGCCAGGCGCAGGCGAAGCCGGAAAGGCCTGCCGATGGCGAACACGGCATACAGAAGTCCCCAGGCATCGGGTCGCTACGGCGCCAAGGCCCGAAGTGCCGCATCCACCGCCGTGTCAACCGTCTCGTGACTGAGCCGGGCGCCCACGAGAAAACGCTGGTAGACGAGCGGGCCGACAGTCGTCATGGCGAACGTCTCGGCCGTGACGTCATCGCGCGGCCGCCCCCGGTTGACGGACGCATCCTGCTCGCTGGAACCGAGACCGATCCCGAGCCCCGAGACCAGCGGGGACGCAGGCGCCGCGGCCTTCCTCCACGGCCCGCAGGGACACTTCGGCTCCGCCGCACCGCCGGACACGCCGGACACGCCGGACACGCCGGAGGACAACTGCGACGACCAGGTCCACGGCGAAGGCGAGGTGGCGGCACGATGAGGTGATGGACACCACCCTGCGCGAGTCACTAAAGTCCCCGCGGCCATCTGGGATGCTGGAGACCCTCGACGCCCGCCTCGCCCAGGCCCACGGCGGCGAACTCGGCCACCTCGACTTCCTCTGGACCAAGACCTTCACCGACCCCGGATCTGCGCGGCCACGTCGACTGGCTCACCTTCGGCGGCAACCTGATCCACACCGGCACTGAATCCTGTCGCCTCACCATCACCCAAGCCCGGGCCGCCGCCCAGGACGGCAGGGCAGGCAGACCGCCCCCAGGACTCTCGTCGCCAGGAGGCGTCGCACCTCTCCACCTCAGTAACGGGAACAATGAAGATCTTGCAGATGTCACCGGGGAGAATGCGACTGTGAAGGTCGGACTGGCACGTTCCGCCGCGATTCAGTGGGTTGCCCAGCATGCCCGATCCGATGCCGGCTTCCGGGGTGCGTACTTCAGCGGCTCGACCGTCGGGCTGCCGGACGACGCGGAGCTGTCGCCCTCCTCCGACGTCGACATCTTCGTCGTCACCGCCCAGGAGGACCCACCGGCCAAGCCAGGGAAACTTCGCTTCCAGAACGCCCTGCTGGAAGTCAGCTACCTGCCTTGGACCGAGCTCGCCTCCGCCGACGACGTCCTGGCGTCCTACCACCTGGCCGGCAGCTTCCGCACTGACGCGATCATCGATGACCCCACCGGCGACCTGCACAAACTGCACGCACACATTTCGCGCCACTTCACCGCCCGACCCTGGGTCCGCCGCAGATGCCAGGATGCCCGCCACCGGATCGAGACCCGCCTCGCTGCGATCGACACCTCGGCGCCGTTCCACGAACAGGTGATCTCGTGGCTGTTCCCCACCGGCGTGACCTGCCACGTCCTTCTCGTCGCCGCCCTGCGCAACCCCACCGTCCGTTTGCGCTATCCGGCCGCTCGCGAGGTCCTCACCGACTACGGCCACCTCAGCCTCTACCCGGAACTTCTGAACCTCCTCGGCTGCTCACACCTGACCGCACAGCGTGTCCAGCACCATCTGCGTGAACTGGCCACGACGTTCGACGCCACCGTCCAAGTGGCGAAGACCCCGTTCTCTTTCAGCAGCGACATCACGCCCACCGCACGGCCGATCGCGATTGACGGAAGCCAGAGGCTCATCGACTCAGGCGACCACCACGAGGCTGTCTTCTGGATCATCGCGACCTTCGCCCGCTGCCACATCATCCTGGCTGCCGATGCGCCCCAGCTGCATGATGCCCTCGCCCCGGCCTTCCAGGCGGCCGTCACCGATCTGGGCATCAGCTCGACCCGTGACCTCATCCACCGGGCCGAAGAGGTGACCCGATTCCTGCCCCGGCTCTGGCAGACCACCGAGAGCATCCTGGGCAGCAACCCCAACGTCACCGAATAGCGGAGGAAAGACATCGACTCGGTCACCGAGCGGTGTCAGTTCTCATCGGCATTTCACGGCTCGGCGATCGAGAAGTGCTGCCCAAACTCGGGTTCTGATCCAACTTCTGTGGTGTGTCTACTCCCTGTGACTGTTGGTCCTGCTCGTAGGTCTCGCGAGATCTTCCGGAAAGTGACGGTGTCGACAACGTTCGGGCTGATGGTTCTGGGCTGTGCGCGAGGTACTGCTCCGATTGGAAGAGCTGCTCTTCCTGGCGGATTCGGGGATCAGGGTGGAGTCGGTCCAGGACGATGGCGAGGTGATCCGAGTTGGTGTCAGGTGCCGGACGGCTGGGGCTCGGTGTCCGGGCTGCGGGAGCTGGTCGGGTCGGTTGCATGGCTCATACCTGCGATTCCCCGCCGATCTTCCCGTGGCGGGACGGCGAGTGGTGCTGCGACTTCGTGTCCGGCGCTTCATGTGCGAAGACGTCTCCTGCAGGCGGCGGACGTTCGTCGAGCAGGTCGCCGGCCTGACCCGGCGGCACAGCCAGCGGACCGAGCGAATGCGGTCAGCCCTTGCCGTGGTCGGCATCGCCCTGGCCGGCCGCGCCGGCGCCCGGCTGGCCGACGTCTTCGGGGCGAGGGTCAGCCGGAACACGGTCCTGCGGCTGGTCGACGTCCTCCCGGAACCCCAGCCACAGGTCCCACGGGTCGTCGGCATCGACGAGTACGCGATGCGCAAGGGCCGTGTCTACGGGACCGTGCTGGTCGACGTCGAGACCCGCAGGCCGGTTGACCTACTGCCGGATCGTGAAGCGGGCACAGTCGCGGCCTGGCTGACCGAACGCCCGGGGATCGAGGTCGTCTGCCGCGACCGCGCCCGTTCTTCGCCGAGGGCGCCAGGATCGGGGCACCCACCGCAGTCCAGGTCGCGGACCGGTTCCACCTTTGGCGCAACCTCGGCGAAGCGGCCGAGCGGTGCGTCTCCCGCCACCGCCCCCGTGCCTCCGCGCAACCATCGCAGAGCCGGTGCCGGAGAAGGCCCCGGCGCCGGCCGAGAGCGGGGCACCGTGGCCCACCAGGCACCGGTTCGCCGACCGCACCCGCGCCGAGCACGCCACCGTCCACGCGCTGCTGGCCGCCGGCCACAGCCGACGCTCCATCCAGCGCCAACTCGGCATGACCCACCGAACCGTCCAACGGCTGGCCGACGCCGCGAGGCCGGAGGATCTGTTCCAGGGGCAGCGGCAGAACCGCAGGACCAAGCTCGATGACTTCAAGCCCTACCTGCACGAGCGATGGGCTGAGGGCTGCACGAACGCCTGGGTCCTCTGGGAAGAGATCAAGACGCACGGCTACACGGGCGGCTACGGAGCCGTCCGCGCCTGCCTCCGGACGTTCCGCACATCCCCGACGGCACCGGCCGCCCGTCCGCCGTCCTCGCGCACGGTCATCGGCTGGATCCTGACTCACCCCGACACCCTGCCGGAGAGCGAGCGCCTGAAGCTCAAAGTCCTCCTTGCCTGCTGCCCCGAACTGGATGCCCTCACCGGGCACGTCCGCGTGTTCGGGAAGATGCTCACCCAGCTCCAGGGCGACCAGCTTCCGCAATGGATCAAGGCGGTCCGCGCCGACGACCTGCCCAGCCTCCACCCCTTCGTCAACGGTCTCGAACGAGATCTCGCCGCCGTCACTGCGGGCCTGACACTGCCGTGGAGCTCAGGCGTCGTCGAGGGCCACGTCAACCGGATCAAAATGATCAAGCGCCAAATGTACGGGCGGGCCGGCTTCGACCTGCTGCGGAAGCGAGTCCTGCTGGCCTGACCGCAGCTGTGATACCCAACAGTGGGTCCGTTCAGTTGATCGCAAGCGGCATAGCATCCAGGCCCAGCTTGCTCCGGCATGAGTCGACGCCCCGGGCGACCCAGGCGGTCACGGCGTCGCGATCTGCCGCGATCGCTTGCAGCTCACGCGCTTTCTCCTGGGCTTCGACCATCCACGGGGCCAGCGGGTCCTCTCGAAGGACTCGCTCGAAGTGATCGCGGGCCGTGTCCGGGTCGCCGACCAGGGCGGCCGCGATCCCGGCGTCGAAGCCGTCCCAGAGGAATCCCCGGCGCATCGGCCTGAGCGTCAGGTATCGGGCGACGCTCGGCAGTGCTGGGAACTTCTCCCTCAGCGCGGTCACGTTCGCAGCCGCATGTCGGCTGAGTTCGAGTGCCAACGGCGTGAACTGGTCCTCGGTGCGGAACAGCTCGGAGCCGACCCGGACTGCGTCCACGTGGAAGGCTAGGTGGCCCACGTCGTGCCACAGCCACATCGCACCGACGTGCAGACCGCTGCCGGCAGTGCGTGGCGGGGTGAACTCCACAATGCCCAGCCACCACCCGTGATCATCAATCCACAGCCGCGACCGCCCACTCTGGGTCAGGCCGAGCGGCTTCAGGGACTCCCGCGCCGCCGAGTTGATGATCCGGAGAACCGGACTGCGATCTGCCATGACCGGCATTATCAACCGTCCTACCGACACCCCCGTCGGTACTGAGCGTCACCGGTCCACAGAAGTTGGACCAGAACCCAAACTCGTCGACAAGTACTTGAGGCCACGTTCACTGCGGAGCCTCCCGATCGGCGCCAACCGATCGTCGAAGTCAGTCGCCGAGTCGAGCCTGATCTGGACATCTGTCGCCCCGGTGTCCTCGGTGCCGTGCATCGCGTACTCCCCCTGGTGCGCGCATCTGACGCCCAGGGGTCCCCCCGGGCTGGAACAAGGAATCCGCCTATGGGGACAGGCCGTACAGCTCGGACCAGGCCTGACAAAGCGATGTCACGCCATGGGGCCGGGGCAGGGCTTCGACGTAGTCGCGTGGCGTCCGGCTTGTGATCATCCGAGGCCGAGGAGTGTGAGGGGGCGGCGAGGGTCGCGGGCGTTGCGGCGGAGACCTGCTGCGATGTTCTCTACTCCGGCCATGCGGAGGGCTCCGATGGCGAGGTTGCGCCAGGTGGCCATCGCGCGGGGCGCGTTGCCGGTCCGCAGCTGGGAGACGTCCTCGGCGAAGGTGGTGTCGCGGACATGATGCAGAGCCTCGATCTTCCAGTGGCTGCGGACGAGTTCCGCGAGCTGGGCCGCGGTGGCCTGCTCAGCGGTCAGGCTGGTGACGGCGTAGACCGTCTTGACGGTGGTCTTGCCGGTCTTGCGGTCGGTGCGGCGGCGCTTGATCTGGACGGCCTGGCGGGCCCCGGGGAAGAGGAGGCTGCTCACGGTGGCGACCTTGATTCGGCGGATCTCCGAGCGGCCGTGGCCGATGCCACGGGTGCGCCCCTGAAGCGGGATGTCCTTCCAGGGAATGGACTTGACCTGCCGGCGCAGCTTCTTCTGGTTGCTCTTGACGATCACGATGTAGTGGGCAGCCCGGCCCAGGAGATAGCCGGCGTGCTCGCGCTGGGTGTGCATGGCGTCGCTGGTCACGATGACTCTGGCCAGGTCGGCGATGGCGTCCAACAGTGGCTGAAAGCAGGTGATCTCATTGGTCTTCTCGCCGGCGTCCAGCTGGGCCAGGATCAGGCCGGTGGCGTGCTCCAGTGCGGCGAGCAGGTGGAACTTGCGGCCGTTCGCTTTGGCCGCGCCGCGCAGGCACTTGCCGTCCACTGCCAGGCCGCGCAGCCCGGTCGTTTTCGGGCGTCGGTCGGCGAGCCAGCGTCCGACCGCCCGGTCCGGCGCGTCGCCGTCGATGCGGGCCAGCAGTCGGCGGACCGTGGTCTCGGCCGGCAGGGCCCGCCTGGGCAGAAGCGGATCGGGGTGGGCACCGACCTGTTCCAGCACATACCCAGGGGCATCAGCGATCCATTCACCGACCGCCAGCAGCGACGTCGCTCCGGCCAGCACCGCGCACGCGGTGAGAGCGAGCACGACGGGCAGGCGGTGGCGCACTCCGCGCGGGTCACGCGGATCCGGCACCCGGCCAACCGCTCCAGCAGGCCCGGGACCTCCCGGGTCCGACCTGCGGATTCTCACGCAGTTGATCAAGGGCAGGCGGGACCAGAGATGATGCTGCGACAGGCACGGTCTTCCACTTGGATCACGGGGCGTAGAGAACTCCATGATCTTGGGAGTCCGTGCCTGTCAGCTCCCGGATGACCGCCAAGCCGGCGGAGTGTCACGAACCCGACGCCCGTGCAGCGACGCTGAAGCCCGCCGTGAGCCCTCCTGCTAGGGCAATCGCTTGAGCCACAGCCCGGCAAGGCCGTAGGCGACAGCCGACACAGCAAGTCCCGCGAGGACCGTAGCGGTGTACGCCCACTCGGGCAGCGTCTGCCTGAAGAACCCGAACGTGATGTCGCGAGTGATGAGGAATGCTGCAACGGCGGCGAACATCGCACCCGCTGACTGCTGGGTCCATCGTCCTGGCTTCGGCGCAACGCGGCCATCCGGGCGGGGAGCAAGAGGTTCTGTCACTCGTTACTTGTACCGGTCCCAATGGGACACATCAATGGCAGCCAGCCCACACCCCCACGAGGCA
Organism: Streptomyces sp. NPDC001507; assembly: GCF_042894765.1. Lineage (NCBI taxonomy): Bacteria > Bacillati > Actinomycetota > Actinomycetes > Kitasatosporales > Streptomycetaceae > Streptomyces > Streptomyces sp. NPDC001507. The sequence goes on along the minus strand of NZ_JBIAVV010000001.1, from coordinate 1,303,794 downwards.
CGTCTTCGGCGTCGTCGCACGATCGCGAACCGGACATCCTGCGACTACGCCGAAGCCCTGGGGGGCCGGGGACTTCTCCGACTTCTCCGGGCCCTCCCCCGACCGCCGCTACCGGCGGCCCCTTGCCCATGAGCAACCAACCAAGGCTCCGCTTGAGCAAACCCTGAAGCCATCACCAAAAACCGCAGGTCAAGCCAACTTCACAGAGTCCACAATCAAGCTGACCTCAGAATTACCCATTAGTAACTTCTACCGAGCTGCGCTCCGTGAACTGAGCAACTCCCTGCCAGCGAGTGAGAATTGCTCACCTTCAAGAGCGCCGCAACATCAGTACACGTCTGGGATACGCGCGGCGAGGAGGCGGGCATCGTCCACTTCTTGCGGCATAGCGCATCCCAGCGCCTCCTGAATCCTCCGCCTGGCGATTTCGTAGGCGTCCGAGCGGTCGCCAGCATCGAGGGCAGTCCGGAAGCCGCTGAGGTTTGCGAGTACTTCTGGCCTCTTGCCGTAATCATGCTCCGGGAAAAGGGGGTCAAGGGAGGATAGGATTGTCCCGTACTCCGCGTAGGCGATCCACGTGGATCCGGTTTCTCTCAAGGAGAGCGCAACGGTGCCCTGGGAAACCGCTGAGATCACTTCATCTCGTGCGAGGTATGAACCGGAGGTCTCGACAACGAAGGACCAATCACCGTGTGTACCGCAGCGAACCAGGGGACCACTGGAGTCGAGGAAACCGCCGTCCCGGATTTCGTCAAGATCGAGTTCGGGTACGTCCTCCTCTTCGATTTCCTCTCCCTGCGCTTCAATGATCTCTGCCTCCAGGCGGTTCAGGGAGAGCTGGGTGACAGCTCGCCCTGCCACCCTTGACAAAAGGTCAGCTGGGGGCACGTGTTTGGTGAAGATTACGCAATAGCCGGTGTCGTAGAGCTGAGAGTTGGGGAAGAGTTCGCTGTTCACGAAGTTACCTCGATTGCTGCGCCGGGCGGTCCCGTGGGCCGCTGCCGTGAGACCGCCCGGCTTGGGCATAGGGTTACTTGTTGCCGGCGTCCACCGAGTACGGGTCATTGAGTTCTTTCCATCTTCACTCTGAGCTGGCCAGATGCAGGCAGAGGACAGCCTGAACGAGACGCGTGATGCGGGTGGTCGAGCACCGGAGCTTGCGGAGGAGTCGCCAGGACTTGAGGGTGGCGACGGCCTGCTCGACGAGGGCTCGGATCTTTGCGTGGGACCGGTTGACGGCCTGCTGGCCGGTGGAAAGCATCTCCCACCTGCCGCGGCAGGGAACGCGAACTGTGCCTTCGGCTCCCTGATAGCCCTTGTCGGCCCAGCAGGGGACGCCGGCGTGGGTGAGCGCTTCGACGATGCCGTGCTCGCGGGCCGCGCGGACATCGTGGACGGCCGCAGGCAGTGCCGGAGACGCCCACAGCAAGCGGCCGAAGGGATCGGCGATGACCTGCACATTCATTCCGTGTTTGCTGTGCTTGCCAGAGTAGAAGGGTTGGTCGACGGCGATCCGGTCGATGGGCAGCAGCGTTCCGTCAAGCAGGACGAACGCCTTCATCGAGGCCGTCCGGACCGCCTCGGCGAGTGTCGGAGCCAGTTCAGCCAGGAGGTCGACGGCCTCGGTGGTGTAACGGTAGGCGGTGGTGGTGCCGACAATGAACCCGGCCCCGAGTTGGGCGTAGGGGTGGCCGTTACGGAGATGGGCGAGGGTGAGCAGGGCCTGCCGACCCGCACTCGGGCGCCGCCATCGGGTGCCGAGAGCCTCCCGGCGTTCTCTCAGGCGGGCGGCGAGGAAGCGAAGGGTAGAGCTGGACACGTCCAGACCGGACGAATAGACACGCACACGAAGCCTCTGGTGGAGAGGGATTTCTTGGTCGAGAACCCACCTACCAGGGGCTCCGCCTGCCTGTCAGGCCAACTGCTGTAACTGAAGCGCCCCAGCTGACGAGGTCCGCCGCTTGAAGCGCTACGTGCTGTCCAGGAAGTCGTCCGGGGCCGCTCCGTTTAGAACGGCTCGAAGCTCGGCTGGACGGGGCCAATCTCTCCAGCGGCGACCAGTTCTTCAAGGTCCTCCGGCTCCAGGTACTCCAGGGCTTCCGGGTCGATGCCGTGGTAGCGGTCCACGTCGAGCAGCCGCCGAACGAACGCGAGCGCGAAGGTCGAGAACGGGCCGTCGAAGGTCTCGCAGCCCTCTTCATGGACCATCGTGACGATCTTCCACCGGTCCGGGTCTGGTCCGCAAGGCAGGAAGAAGTGCTCATCACCATTGTGGTCGTACCCCCACGAAATCAGTCCACCGGGTTCGGGGTGCAAGCGGTACGGGACGTGCTCGGAGTCCCCAATGCTCAGGGCTCTGTCTCGACGCTCAGTGAACGTCTGGTGGGTCTTGCGCATGCGCTCCAGCAACGGGCTTGATCCATGCGGGTGGAAAACGACGAGCTCACCGGAGATGGACCCGCTGCCGTAGGCATTGAGGAACGACTTGAAGTCGCTGGGCAAAGCAGAACCTACGTATTGCTCGACTTCGTTCCAGTCGTCCGGATTCGGTTGCCGGCCGACGGGTTCGCCCAGCAGGGCCTGCAACTCATCCAACGAGGACATGCACTGCTCCAAGACTGGTCAGCGGGGATCTGCGCCGCCAACTTACCCGCGCCCAGCCGATGGGTCGAGTGGCTCAAGGACAACACGGCTGTCCCAACATCAGCAGCTCAAGCCACTGCTCGACACCTCAAGCGCTCACCGCCAAGTCAGGCGCTCATTACAACTGCCCAGCCCGGCGGCAGGTTGGAAAAGGCTCATTGTTGATCAGGCGGAACTTTACTGCTGCCCTGCCGAGGTCACCACCAACACCTTAATTGTCGGCCTTCGTCATGCCGGCCCGGGCGCACTTGGCTGGAGCAGGGCGCATCTTGCCTTGGCTGTACGCAGACCACGTGAGGAACGGGTACTGCTTGCCTTCGATGGTCTGCGAGACGACCATGTACTGCTGGCACTGGGACCCCGAGGTGACACCCTGCTGCGCGCCGCTGTTCTTGGATTCGGCGAAGGGATACTCGTCGCGTTGCGACGACTTTGGTGTGCTCGGGTCGGCTGTGAATGTTCTGTCGCAGATTATTCCGCGGTTTTTCTGCTCAGTTGCAACGTTCGCCTCCCGCCTCAGCGGCTGCCCATGCCTCTCCCAGCCTGGGTGGCTGGACATGCTGGCCTGGGCCATGCCGATGAACTGACGGGCGAGGTTGTACTTTGTGTCGATCACGAAGGTGGGGACGTAGTTCTCGACGACGCAGCCCTTGTTCGGGTACGCCGTGATCCGCTGCTCGAAGTCGAAGGTGGCGAAGCCGATCTCCGCCTCGTCCGTATCGACGAACACGAGCCTTCCCGACCCGATGCTCTTCAGGCACGCATCGGTGCGGGTCATGTAGTCCTTACCGGCGGGACTGTCGTAGCACCAGTCGGCCGGTTCCACCGCAGGTGCGACGGTCCGGGGGGGCGGGTCCCGGGTGCCGGGGCGGAGAGCAGACGCCACAACGCGGCCTTCCTCTGTCTTACCTGCCGCCGCAGCGACGTCCTGCACTCCATGCTCAAACACTGGGCAATCACCCCCCAAGGTCCTCACCTCCGAGGCCGCCCAGGCGTCGGACTACATCATCAGGGTGATGTTCGGGCCGGGTGTCCCGCGGCGTCGGCCGCGTCACGTGGAGGTGCAGGCGGCCTCGACGCAACCGGCAGACGGCCTGCTGGAGTTTCTCCCGGCGGGAGGCTGCCGAGATCGCGGACGACGTGCACGAAGTCAACGGGGCGCTGCGCGCGCCTGCCAGAGTGTGGTCCATGGCGAGCGCCGGAGTGATGCCGATGCCAGCTGTCAGGACCAGGAGCGGTCGGTCCTCCTCCGTGTCGACGACGGCATCCCCGAACGGGCCGGTGACAAGGACCTGTTCGTTCTCGCGCAGGGCAGCCGGCCACAGTGGCACAACACCGCCCTCGCGGTACTCCGCGGTGACGCCTGCGGGTCGGTCACCGGCGCGGCTGATCGTGTAATTGCGCCATCCCGGAGCGTCCACGTCCGTTCGGTGCACACGGAGTTACTGGCCGGGGCGTGCCGCCGCGAGAGGGACTCGGGTCCTTGAGCTCGATGCTCGTGGTGGTGGCGGCGGACCGGGTCACCGAGGCCGCCGTGGCTCTCCTTGGCGCCGACGCCATCTCCGCCTGGCCCGGCCCCTGCCGCGACCCACGCCTGCTGCCGCTGCGGACCCCGATCACCCTTGACGACCACCTGGCCCATCCCCACCTGCCGATCTCCTGCGACGGCAGGCGCGGCATCGTCGACGACCTCCTGGAGGCCCGTGGGCTCGACCGCCGGGTGATCGCCTCCACCACCCACTTCGCGGGAGCCGCCCTCCGAGTCGCGACGCTGCCCGCCCTGGCGACCGACCCTGCCCACCCACACGGCCACCGCATACGCCGACGCCCTGGGCCTGGCGACGTCCGCCCCGCCGCTGCCCATGCCGAGCTGGGCCGTCAGTTCTATCTGGCACCGCACCCTCACCGACGACCCCGCCCACGTGTGGCTTCGCCGCCTCGTCGAGAAAGCGGCCGATGGGAATGGGCCGGCCGGGACGAGCATCCTGGCAAAAGCAGGAAATCAAGGTCACCGGGTTCTGGAGGCTCCGGGACAGGCATTTATTGCCTGTGGGGCAAATCCGCGTCCACGGCCCGTTGTTCACCGTGAGGACTCCGTAACTTCCCCTTATTCCGGATGACCTGGTTCGGTAATCGCGGCTGGCTGAAGTGATGGTCACACGCAGAGGCGAGGGGCCGAGAACCCGGCGCCCGGCATGGAGGCTGTCATGCCCGAGATGTATTTCGACGTGCGCTGGCCCGATGATACGACCCAGCGCTGCTATTCCCCCTCGACGGTCGTCGAGGAGTATTTCACGGCCGGCGACACGTACGAACTGGCCGACTTCCTGGAGCGCAGTCGAACCGCGCTCGGAATCGCCGGTGAGCGGGTCCGTGAGAAGTTCGGTTTCTCCTGCACCGGCGCCTCCGGCCAGCTGGAGCAGATCGAGGAGACGGTGCGCCACCGCGCCTTCCCCGCCCACAGCAAGGTCACGGTCGAGGCGCTTCTCGACGCCGACGGGATCCCGAGGTGAGCGCGGCGCCCCGCCTCGCCGGGGCCCACTACACGGTCGCCGTGATCGGCGGCGGCCAGGCGGGACTGTCGATCAGCCACGGCCTGCGCGAGCGCAGTGTCGACCACGTGGTCGTCGAGGCGAACCGGGTGGGACACGAGTGGCGGGAACGCCGCTGGGACTCCTTCTGCCTGGTCACCCCGAACTGGCAGTGCAAGCTGCCCGGTCACCCCTACGCCGGCAACGCCCCGGACGGCTTCATGGTCCGCGACGACATCGTGCGCTACCTGGAGGACTACGTCGCGTCCTTCCAGCCGCCGCTGGTGGAGGGTGTGTCCGTGACCCGCCTTCGCCGGTCGCTGGACGGCGTCTTCGACGTCACCACCACGGCCGGGGGGTTCACCGCCGACCAGGTGGTCGTCGCGACGGGCCCGTACCACACGCCGAAGATCCCGCGGATGGCCGAGCGGCTGCCGGCCGGCGTCGAGCAGTTCCACTCCTCGGGCTACCGCAACGCCGACCAGCTCCCCGAAGGCGCCGTCCTCGTGGTGGGCACCGGTCAGTCCGGCTGCCAGATAGCCGAGGACCTCCACCTCGCCGGCCGGCAGGTGCACCTCGCCGTCGGCAGCGCACCCCGGGTCGCCCGCTTCTACCGGGGCCGTGACTGTGTGGCGTGGCTGAACGACATGGGCCACTACGACAAGCCCATCGACGTCTTCGACGACGCCGACGCGGTGCGCATGCGGGTCAACCACTACGTCACCGGCCGTGACGGCGGCCGCGACATCGATCTGCGGGCCTTTGCCCGCGACGGCATGCGGCTGTACGGCAGGCTCACCGGGATCAGCGGTGCGCGCATGGAGTTCGCCGACGACCTGAAGGTGAACCTCGACCATGCCGACGCGGTCGCGGAGGGCATCAAGGACGCCATCGACGGGCACATCGCCGCGCAGGGCATCGACGCCCCCACCGAGGCGCGCTACGTGCCGGTGTGGGAACCGTCCGAGCAGCCCCGCGCCCTGGACGTGACCGAGGCCGGCATCACCTCCGTCGTCTGGTCGACCGGATTCACCCGCGACCACCGCTGGATCGAGATCCCCGCCTTCGACGGGCGCGGCTACCCCATGCACTGGCGGGGCATCAGCAACGTCCCCGGCCTGTACTTCCTGGGGCTGCCCTGGCAGCACTCCTGGGGTTCGGGACGATTCGAGGCGGTGGGCCGGGACGCCGAGTTCCTCGCCGACCACATCGACGCGGGGCGCCGCACGGCCGACGTGTGCGGAGTCCTCACCGGAGCTCCCGCCGGCGTCGCCCCTGCCCTCCCGATCGGCTGAAGGGCCGTACCACCCATGGTTTTCGACGCACACCGCCACATCGGTGTCCTGCCCGCGTATCCCTTCTACGGCGGTCCGCCCGTCAACCCCGACACCACGGCCCGGGCCACGGTCAAGCAGCTGATCGCCGACCTGGACGCGGAGGGCACCGAACGCGCCCTGGTCATCCCCAACTACGGCGTCCCGGACCCGGCGATCGCCTTCTCCTTCAACGAGTTGGCCATCGAGGCCGCGCAGAGCGACGACCGCATCCGCGCCGGTCTGTGGGTCTCGCCACGCCCCGAGGACAAACAACGCACCGATCAGGCACTGGCATTGGCCGGTGAGCCGGGTGTGAAGGCGCTCAAGCTGAGCTTCCTGCTCGGCGGCCGGCCCACGGACCCGGCCTGCCGTCACCAGCTCGACCGGATCTTCGCCGAGGCCGCCCGGCACGGCCTTGTCGTCCATGTGCACACCTCTCCCGGCGCCGCCTCCGACATCGACGAGGTCGGACACCTCGTCGACTGGTATGCCGATCAAGTCCCCGTCCATCTCGTGCACTTCGGCGGCGGGATGAGCGGCCACATCAAGCTCGCCGGCTCCCGGTTCTTCGACTGGATCGACGCCGGCAAGCGCGTCTACACCGATCTCTCCTGGGCCATCGGCTTCACTCCCCGCTGGCTGGCCCAGGAGATCGAGCGCCGCGGCATCGGCCACGACCGGGTGCTCTTCGCCAGCGACCAGCCGTGGGGCGATTTCACGGGCGAGTACGCCCGTCTCGCCGCGGCCACCGGCGGCGGCGCCCTGGGGGACCTGGTCTTCCGGGACACCTTCGCCACGCTCTACGACTGACCGCCCCTACTCCCTTCCCGTACGCACAAGGAGACAGCCATGTCCGAATCCGTCGTCACCGCCGAACTCTCCGACGTCGAGCAGAAGTCCCTCGACGAGATCCCGCATCCCTCGCTCCCCGAGGGCACTAGCATCTACGGCTCCACCAAGGTCTTCCCCGACTACCAGGCGGAGAACGGCGAGACCTACTTCACCCTCGTCCACGGCATCGCCCACGAGTCGTCCGTGTCCTTCGTCGCCGTCCTGCAGGCCACCCGCGCCCTGCGCAAGGGCTTCGAGACCGCCATCTACTTCTACGGCCCCGGCTCCCTCAACTGCCTCGCCACCCGCGGCTTCCCGACCACCGGCAACTCCGCCTTCCCCGGCGAGCACAACATCAACAACCAGCTCAAGACGTTCATCGCCGAGGGCGGCAAGGTCTACTGCTGCCGCTTCGGTCTGTCCCTGCACGGCGCCCGCGAGGAGGACCTCATCGAGGGCGTCATCCCGACCCACCCCCTGGACGTCCAGGACGCGCTGATCCACTACGCGCGCAAGGGCGCCATCATCAACTCCACCTACCAGCTGTAGGGAGTACGACGTGAGCGTTGGCACCGGTGACAGCGGTACGGCGGTGGACGTGCGGATCATGACCCGCGCCGAACTCGCCCTGCGCGGCGTCGCGTCGGACGCGCCCGTGCGGCGGCCGGACGGCGCGGGGCCCAGCGACGACGGACACGTCCTCGTCGACGGTGCCAACGCCGCGCTCCCCCGCAACCCCCACAGTCCCTACTCCGTGCGGGACGGCAAGGTGTGGCTCGGTGACGAGGACACCGGAATCTCCTTCACAGCCGTCCAGCGACCGAAGTTCTACGACCTGACCACGGCCGACGGTATCCGCTACGAGCAGATCGCCCGCCTGCACGGCTCCGACGTCCTGGCCACCACCGTCGTGCAGACCTGCATCCGCTACGCCGAGTCCGACCGCTGCCGCTTCTGCACCATCGAGGAGTCCCTGCGCTCGGGCGCCACCGTGGCCGCCAAGACCCCGGCACAGCTCGCCGAGGTCGCCGAGGCCGCCGTACGGCTCGACGGCGTGCAGCAGATGGTGATGACCACCGGCACCACCACCGGACCCGACCGCGGCGCCCGCACCCTCGTACGGTCGGTCCGGGCCGTGCTGGAGGCCGTGCCCGGTCTGCCGATCCAGGTGCAGTGCGAACCGCCCGGCGACCTCGCCTGGATCCGCGCCCTGCACGACGCCGGGGCCACCGCCATCGGCATCCACGTCGAGTCCCTCGACGACGAGGTGCGCCGACGCTGGATGCCCGGCAAGTCGACGGTCCCGCTGGCCGAGTACGAGGCCGCATGGGACGAGGCGGTGCGCGTCTTCGGACCCAACCGCGTCTCCACCTACCTCCTCGTCGGACTCGGCGAGGATCCCGACGAACTCGTCGCCGGGGCGAGCAGGCTGATCGACCGGGGGGTGTACCCGTTCGTCGTCCCCTTCCGCCCGATGAGCGGCACCCTAGCCGCCCGCGACGGCGTCGGGGCACCCCGCGCGGAACTCCTGACGTACGTCACCGAGGGCGTCGCCGCGAAGCTGCGCGCCGCCGGAATGAGCGGCGCCGACCAGAAGGCCGGCTGCGCGGCCTGCGGCGCCTGCAGCGTGCTCCAGACGGCGGGCGGGTGAGCACCGTGAACCTCGACGGTTCCGTCACCGTGCCGGCCGTGGACAGTCCGCAGGACATCCTGGCCCTGCTCGGCGACCGCAGCACGCTCGCCCGCCGGCCCGCCTTCCGCATAGCCGAGGCTGACGGCACGGCGGATGTGGCCGCCTACCGGGGACTGCGCCGTGCCGCCTTCGTCCAGGAGCAGGGGCTCTTCGCCCATCACGACCTGGACGACCACGACACCGACCCACGAACCGTCGTCCTGGTCGCGAAGGACACGGAGGGCACCGTGGTCGGCGGGGTGCGCCTCTGCCCGGTCGACGACGGCCCCGACCTCGGCTGGTGGCAGGGCGGGCGCCTGGTCGTCGCCCGCCGCGCCCGCGGCCCGCACGGCATCGGCGCGGCGCTCGTCCGGGCCGCCTGCGCCCGCGCCGAGGCGGAGGGCGTGCTGCGATTCGACGCGACCGTCCAGGCGCGCAACGAGGTGCTGTTCCGGCGCCTCGGCTGGCAGCGGGTGCGGGACACGACGGTCGCGGGCGCGCCGCACGTCCTGATGCGCTGGCCGATCGGCCGCATCGCCGCCCTCACGGCGGCCACGAAGTCCCCCCTGGGACCGCTCCTCACCGCGCTGACACCTCCCCCGGGCTTCGTCGGTGACGACGGCGCCCCCGTCCCCGGCACCGACGTGATCGCGGCGTGCGACGCGATCGTGCCGTCCATGGTCGAACGGGACCCCGAGTGGGCGGCCTGGTGCGCGGTCCTCGTGAACGCCAACGACCTCGCGGCCATGGGCGCCGCACCGCTCGGGCTGCTGGACGCCGTGGGCGCCCGCGACGCCGCGCACGCAGCCCAAGTCCTGGCCGGACTGGCCCGGGCGGCACAGGCGTACGACATCCCGGTGCTCGGCGGGCACACCCAGCTCGGCGTCCCGGCCGCCCTGTCGGTGACCGCGCTCGGCCGCACGGCCCGGCCGGTGCCCGGTGGCGGCGGCCGCCCCGGTCACGCCGTACGACTCACCGCCGACCTCGGCGGGAGCTGGCGCCCGGGCTACCGGGGCCGCCAGTGGGACTCGACCAGCCACCGCCGTGGCGACGAACTGCGCACCATGACCGGCGCAGTGGCCGCAGCGCGGCCCGCCGCCGCCAAGGACGTGTCGATGGCGGGCATCGCCGGCACCCTCGGCATGCTCGCCGAGGCAAGCGGCTGCCGTGCGGTGCTCGACGTGGCCGCCGTGCCCCGGCCGGGGGGTGCGACCGTGGGCGACTGGTTCACCTGTTTCCCGGGCTTCGCCATGCTCACGGCTGACGAGCCGGGCGCACCGCCCTTGCCCGCCGGGCCCGCCACGGGTGCGGTGTGCGGGGAGCTCACCGAAGGAGAAGGCGTCGGGCTGCGCTGGCCCGACGGAGAGATCACCGAAGCGGTCATGTCCACCGTGACCGGGATGGGGACCGCTTGACTTCCTCCCCCGCCTACCTAAAGGCGGGGGATTCCAGCGGTCGCCCGCTGAGGTTCCTGCTTCACCGACGACCGCCCCGTCCGGGAGGACTCCCGTTGAGGTCTTACACCGTCTCCACAGGCAGATGCCGCCAGCCCGGCGGCCAGGATGTTGCGTGCCGCGTTCACGTCGCGGTCATGCACCACGCCGCAGCCGCACGTCCACGCGCGGACGTTCAGCGGCAGTTTCTCGCTGACCTTCCCGCATGTCCCGCACAGCTTGCTGGAGGGGAAGAAGCGGTCGATCACGACGAGTTCGCGCCCGTACCAGGCACACTTGTACTCCAGCATCATGCGCAGGTCCGTCCAGGCCGCATCCGAGATGGCGCGGGCGAGCCTGCCGTTCTTCAGCAGGTTGCGGACGGTCAGGTCCTCGATCACGACCACTTGGTTCTCGTGGACGATGCGCGAGGTCAGTTTGTGCAGGAAGTCGCGGCGCCGGTCGGCGATCCGCGCATGGACCTTGGCGACACGACGCCGGGCCTTGGCCTGGTTCGCCGAGCCCTTCACCTTCCGCGCCAGCTCGCGCTGCGCGTGGGCCAGGTGCGCGCGATCCAGCCGCTCATGCCGCGGGTTGGCGACCTTCTCCCCAGTGGACAGGGTGACCAGGGAGGTGATCCCGGCGTCGATGCCGACCGCCTGCGTGGTGGCGGGGGCCGGGGTGGTGGTGTCCTCGACAAGCATCGACACAAACCAGCGGCCGGCCGCGTCGCGGGAGACGGCCACCGTGGTCGGCTGCGCCCCCTTGGGCAGCGGACGCGACCAGCGGATGTCCAAAGGCTGTGCCATCTTGGCCAGCGTCAGCTGCCCGTCGCGCCAGGTGAAAGCGCTGCGGGTGTACTCGGCCGACGCACGGGACTTCTTGCGGCTCTTGTAACGCGGGTACTGCGCCCGCTTGGCGAAGAAGTTGGCGAACGCCGTCTGAAGGTGGCGCAGCGCCTGCTGGAGCGGGACAGAGGACACCTCGGTGAGGAAGGCGAGTTCCTCGGTCTTCTTCCACTCGGTGAGTGCGGCGGAGGACTGCACATAGGAGATGCAGCGCTGCTCGCCGTACCAGGCCCGGGTGCGTTCCTCCAGCGCCTTGTTGTAGACGAGGCGGACACAGCCGAACGTGCGCGACAACTCGGCCGCCTGCTTATCCGTGGGATAAAAGCGGTACTTGAATGCCCGCTTGACCAGCCGCGCCATGGCTCACACCGTATCAATTTTTGTGTGAGTAGAGGATGTTGGCCGCTAGCCGGTGGACGTTGGTCCGCCTTGGCGGCGAACCAGCTCTTCCTGCCCTGCTCCGAAGGAGCCTCGTTTCCTCCCCGGCCTGAAGGTCGGGGTATCCACGAAGGAAGGCCCCGATGACCACCCTGCGCATGGCCGCCGTCGCCGCCGAGTTCGGCCGCGACCTGGAGGAGGACTTCCAGATAGCCGAGCGGCTGATCAAGGAAGCCCGGGAGGAGGGTGTACGTCTGCTGGCGCTGCCCGAGGCGTGCCTGGGCGGGTATCTGCTCAGCCTCGACGACCGCGCCGAACTCGACCAGGGGCCGCCCGCGCTCGCCCTCGACGGCCCCGAGATCCGCCGACTGGCTTCCCTGGCCGGGGAGATGACGGTCGTCGCCGGATACTGCGAGGCGGCCGGGGAAGCCCGCTACAACAGCGTCGTCTGCGTCACCGGCGACGGCGTCCTCGGCAACCACCGCAAGGTCCACCAGCCGCTCAGCGAGGACGCCAGCTACTCCTCCGGGGACCGCTTCCACGCCTTCGACACCCCGGTCGGCCGGATCGGCATGATGATCTGCTACGACAAGGCGTTCCCGGAGTCCGCCCGCGCGCTCGCGCTCGACGGTGCCGCGATCGGGGTCTGTGTCTCCGCGTGGCCGGGATCGCGTACGAACGCGGCCGCCAGCCTCGAAGAGGACCGCTGGAAACGCCGCTTCGACCTGTTCGACCGGGCCCGCGCGCTGGAGAACCAGATCGTGTGGCTGTCGGCCAATCAGGCGGGCACGTTCGGGTCGCTACGCTTCGTCGGCAGCGCCAAGGTCGTCGACCCCGGCGGGGAGATCCTCGCCGACACGGGCGTCGCCGCCGGCGTCGCCGTCGCCGAACTGAACGTCGCACAGGCACTGGAGACCGCCCGGCGGTCGATGGGACACCTGCGCGACCGGCGGCCCGAGACCTACGACGTACCCACGGGAGCAGTCAGCGCATGAGCACGATCCGGATCGCGGCCGCGGCCGCCCACTTCGGCCGCGACCTGGAGTTCGACCTGGCCCGCATCGCCAAGCTCATCGACGACGCGCGCGCCTTCGGCGCCGGTCTGCTGGTCCTGCCCGACGCCGCGCTCGGCGGCTACCTCGCCGACCTGCGCCACCCCGACCCCGAGGCCCTGCCGCCGGCCCTGAAGCCGGACGACCCGCTGATCCTCCAGGTCGCCCGTCTGGCCGCCGAGATGGTGGTCTGCCTCGGCTACTGCGAGGACGGCGGCGACGAGCGCTACAACGCCGCGGTCTGCGTCAGCGGCGACGGTGTCCTCGGCCGCCACCGCAAGGTCCACCTGCCGGCCGGCGAGGTCGCCGCCTACGCGCCCGGTGACCGTTTCGACGCCTTCGACACCCCCGTCGGCCGCATCGGCATGCTCATCGACTACGACAAGACGTTCCCCGAGTCGGCCCGTTCTCTGGCGTTGGACGGCGCCGAGGTCCTCGCCTGCCTCTCCGCCTGGCCCACGTCCCTCACCAACCGCGCCCCGCGCATGGCCCAGGACCGCCAGGCCAAGCTCTTCGACCTGTACGACCAGGCCCGCGCCGCCGAGAACCAGGTCGTCCTCGCCTCCTCCAACCAGACCGGCGCCATGGGCGGCATGCGGTTCCTCGGCCAGTCCAAGGTGGTCGGCCCGGGCGGTGACATCCTCGCCCGCACCTGGTCCAAGGCCGGCCTGGCGGTCGCCGAGATCGACGTCGCCGAGGAGGTCGACCGCGCCCGCCGCATCCTGCGCCACCTCGACGAGCGCCGGCCAGGCGCCTACCGGGAGGACCGCACGTGAAGATCGCTCTGCTGAGCTATTCCACCAAGCCGCGCGGCGGTGTCGTCCACACTCTCGCCCTCGCCGAGGCGCTCGCCGCGGCCGGGCAGGACGTCACGGTGTGGACGCTGGGCCGTGGCGGTGACGCGGGCTTCTTCCGGCCGGTCGATCCCGCCGTACGGCTGCGGATCGTGCCGTTCCCGGACGGCCCGCCCGAGGAGTCCGTCGGCGAACGGATCCTGCGCTCCATCGCCGTCCTGGGCACGGCCTTCGAGCCCTTCGCGGCGGCGTACGACGTCGTCCACGCCCAGGACTGCATCAGCGCCAATGCGGTCGGGGGCCGCTGCGTCCGCACGGTCCACCACATCGACCACTTCACCACCCCCGAACTGGCCGCCTGCCACGAACGGGCCATCGTCGAACCGTACGCGCACATCTGCGTGTCGGCGGCCGTCGCCACAGAACTGGCCGACGGCTGGGGCATCAAGGCGGCGGTCATTCCCAACGGAGTGGCTTACGACCGCTTCGCCACCACCGAGCCGGCGGCCCGCGCGAACTGGCGCGCCCGCCTGGGCCGTTACGTCCTCACCGTCGGCGGCATCGAACCCCGCAAGGGCTCGCTGGACCTGCTGGAGGCGTACGCCCGACTGCGCTCCGCGCACCCGGAGGTACGGCTGGTGATCGCGGGCGGTGAAACCCTCTTCGACTACCGCGACTACCGAGCGCACTGGGAGGCACGCGCAGCCGAACTCAGCGTCGAACCGGTCGTGTTGGGCCAGGTCGCCGAGGACGAGCTGCCGCCCCTGGTGGCCGCCGCTTCCGCATTCGCCCTCCCCTCGGTCAAGGAGGGATTCGGCCTCGCCGCGATGGAGGCACTCGCCGCGGGAGTTCCGCTGGTGGTACGCGATCTGCCCGTACTGCGCGAGGTGTTCGACAGCGCCGCCCGTTTCGCGACCACCCACCAGGACCTGGCCGCTGAGCTCGGCGCCGCGCTCACGGACGACACCCCCGCGCGCCGGGCCAGAGGCCGCCGACTCGCCGCCCGCCACACCTGGGCCACCGCTGCGGAACGTCACCTGGCGTTCTACGACTCTCGGCTGAAAGACATCTCACGTGCCCAACTGATCGTCTCAGAATGACGAGCGCGACAGTCGACACGCGGCAGCGAGTCGACTGTGCGTCAAGCGCGGTCGTGCACTTGAGCCCGGACATTGCCGCCACAGACCCACGTCCACAGCCAGTGCCGCAGCGACGGACTCGCGTTCCGGAGGCCGTCGTGTGGGTCTTCGCCCCAGCTGGGCTCCCACTCGTCCACGTCGAAGAGGAGTACCGGGTTGTCCACTGCGAGCAATGAGACGTGCCAGTCCATCATGCAACACCCGGCACGAGATACAGCCATGAGGAAGGCAGCCCCTCGACGCGATTGCGTTCGTGCATGCGGACCGAGGAATGCCAGTCGGCCAGGTGCCCCGGCGCCCGCTGGCGCGTGATCGGCGAAGCGGTCCCTTCGTCGGGCCCGAAGCCCCTGTTGCCGACCTCGAGCCGACGAAGCAGTTCCGGCAGAGGGCGCCCGATGATCCGGCCCTGGATCCGCTCAAGCCCGCCCTGGCCGTAGTGCTCCTCGATCCAAGCGAGCGGAACTTGGGCCTGGCCGGCACTCAGCGGTTGTCGGCCAGGCGTTGAAGCATTTGATCAGCCCGCTTCTGCGGTGTTCGGCCCGGGCCCGGGTGCTGGCAAGTCGGTGGGAGTCGGTGCCGGGTTCGATGATCGTGCCGTTGAAAGTGAGCCGGTCGACGATGGCCGCGTAAAGACGGGGATCAGTGAAGGTCTTCGTCCAGCCATCTGGGGCTGGCACTTGTCCTCTCACAAGAGTTGCCGCTGCCACCTGGCCGTATCCCGTTCCTGGTGTCCTTGCCGAGGCGAGACTCCAGGTCATCGCGGGTGGGGCCGTCCCTCAGGAGCCGCTGACAGCGGATCCGTGGCAGTTCCAGGCGGCGTGCGTGGACGCGTTCATCGCGTCCTGGAGGGCCCGCGGCTTCAGTCCGGTGACCATCGACAACGACAGCGGCTTGCTGGAGCGGACCCTCGCGGCTCTGGGACGGCCCGCGTGGGAGGTGACGCCTGAGGACATCGACCGCGTGGTCGGTGACCTGGCGGTTCAGGGCCGCAAGACGTCGACCCGGCGCGAGCATGTGCAGACCTTCAAGGGCTTTCACCGGTTCCTGCAGGCCTGCAAGGCGGCCGAGATCGAGGCTGCGTTCGGCGTCCGGCCGGTCTGCCCGATCGACGAGTTCAGCGCCTCCCGGCATGTCGGCGACGACTCGCCGGCTCTGCTGCCGCCTCCGGCGCCGGAGCGGGTGGGAGAGTTCTTCGATTTCATGAAGCAGCGGATCGCGACCGCGCGGAAGTACGGACCCGCGGCCCGGGACTATGCGCTGTTCCGGACGCTGTATCACGCCGGGCTCCGCTCCGAGGAGGCATCCCTGCTGGACAAGCCGGACCTGCACTTCTCGCGTGGGCCGTTCGGCAAGCTGCATGTCCGGTTCGGCAAGGGCGCCCATACTTCAGGACCGTGGCCGCGGTGGGTACCCATGCTCGACAGTCTCGATCTGGTGCTGCGGTGGTTCCTGGAGGACGTGCGGCCCAAGTTGCCCGACTCGCCCGTGCTGTTCGCCGACGAGTCCGGCGGCAGTCCCCACCGTGGGACCATCCGCAACCGCCTGCGCTATCTGATGGAACTCGAAGGCCGCTCGACGGCCGACCGGTTCAGCCCGCATGCCCTGCGACGAGCGTGCGCGACCCACAACTACGAACGCGGCGTCGACCTCGTGGCGATCCAACAGATGCTCGGTCACTGGACCGTCAGCTCGACCATGCGCTATGTCCGCCCCTCCGCGACCTTCATCGAGGACGCCTATCAACGGGCGGTCGCCAGCACGCTGGCCGAGCTGAGTGGGAAGGACACCACGTCATGAAGATTCGGTGGCGGCTGCGGATGGCCGCCGCCCAGCGCGAGGTGTGGACCGGGACCGAGCTGCGGCGGCTGCTGGCCGAGAAGGCGAGCCTTCAGCTGTCCTCGGCCTCGGTGTCCGCGCTGTTCACCATGGAGCCCTCGCAGGTGAAGATGACCACGCTGGCCGCGTTGTGCACCGCGCTGGAATGCACCCCCAATGACCTGATCGAGGTCGACACCACCCCCGTCGAACGGCAGATCGCCCCCCCTCGCCCGGTCGCCGGCCTCCCGCGGGCCGCCTCCGCCCGGGGCCGGTCGATGCCGCCCATGTGACGGCAGGCCACGATGGGCAAGAAGCAACGGGACTGCGTCACCTGCGGCGGACCGGTCGGATATCTCGACCGCCAGCACTGCTGCCTGTGGCGCCGCATGAAGGAACAGGCCGCCAAGGCCCCGTGTCCCTCCTGCGGTCTCGACCGCGTGCTGCAGGACGACACCGGCCGGTGCATCTCCTGCTCACGCGTCTGCACGGAGTGCGGTCATCCGGGCCGCTCACCACAGAACCAGCTGTGCCGGGAGTGCCGGCGCAGGGCCGGCCAGCCGGCCGGACAGGGGACATGTCCACGCTGCCAAAAGCCCCGGCCATCTGCGCGAGACGCCGGCTGGTGCGGCCAAGCTCACGACCCCGGCAGGAAAAGAACCCGCCGAAGATCTGCCGCGAGTGCGGGCAGTTGCGCCGGCATGCCGGACTGGGGCTGTGCTCGGCCTGCTGGCAATAACACCCCGGCCGCCCCTTCATCCGTGGTGAACACCTACAGGAACGACTCGCCGACCCACCCGTGTGGCTCGCCGACTTCGTGGCCCAGGTCGCCGCCCGCCACTGCGTCGCCAGAGCCTGCGGCTTCGTCACCGACCTGGGACGGCTCCTCGAGGACGAGCACTCCAACTCACCCCTGGCCCTGCTGGAGCGGTCCCGCAGGCCAGGACGGTCGATGGGCTCCTTCGCCCGCGCACTTGAGGACTTTTTCACCCTCCGCAGCCTGGCCCTGCCCACCGACCAGGACTAACGACTCGCAACTGGCCGACGGCGCCGGCGGGTTGAAGCCGTTTCCGAACCCTTGCGGCCGGCAGTTGCCGCATTCGACACCTCCCGGATGCGAGCCCAGGAACGGGCCCGCCGAGCGGGCACCCGCCCCCGCAGCAACCACACCCTGGAAACCGCCCTGGCCAGCATGCGGGACCTGGCAACCTTCCTGATCAACGAGCAACCGAAGACCGACTGGTCTCTCGTCGACGTGCACGACATCGAAGCCTTTCTGACCCTCCTGCCCAGGGCCCGCAAGCGGTGGCTGACCGTGCTGCGGCAGTTCTTCCGCTTCGCGCGGGCCTAGAAGCTGGTGCTGGTCGGCCCAACCCGCGGCCTGATCGCCAAAGGGGCCAAGGGCTTCCGCGGCAGGACCCTCACTCTCGACCAGCAGCGCGAGCTGTTCCGGCGCTGGATCACAGACGAACAGGTTCCCCCCACGAGGTCCTGGTGGGCATACTCGCCCTGCTGCACGGCGCCTCCAGTTCCGAGGTCCGGCTGCTGCAGGTCACCGAAGTGGACCGGCTCGCCCAGACGATCCGGCTCGGAAAACGGCCTCACCCTGTTCCGCTGGTCCCCGCCTCCTGGACGGTGCTGCTGCGATGCCTGAACCATCGCGAAGTCTGGCCGACTGAGAACCCGCGTGTCGTGGTCACCAAAGGAACAAAGGCCGGGCGAAGCCCTGCCTCAACTGCCTATCTCTCCCACGCGCTTGACGACTGCGGCTTCCCGCCCCGAATGATCCGCAGCACCCGGCTGGTCGACCTGGTGAACACCATGGACCCCAAGCTCGTCGCCGCGGCCGTCGGCATGGACCCGCAGGCTGCCCTCATCTATCTCGCCGACCATGTCGACCCTGGGCGCCTGCCCGATCGCTGAACGTCGGTCGATGCCAGGGAATTCGCTGGTCAGCGCTCTCACCATCCCCCAGACTCGGACGCGCGAGGTCCCTCGATGATCAGGGCAAGGAACCCGTGGCTGGAGGAAGGGAACGAGGATGGCCGACCTGCGACTCGTCTGGGTCCTGTCCGGACGTGGTTGGGCCGACTGCACCGTCAGCGACAACCAGGCGGAAGCCGAAGTCACGGCCTCGTATATCACCACTGCCCCCGAAGATCTCTTGACGGCAGTAACGCGTCTGATCGTCGGCGAGACCGAATGCCGAGCACAGTTCGAGGCCGAGCCCACCGCCTTCCGATGGATCTTCTACCGTGAAGGCACCAACGTGTGGATCCGCCTACTGCAGCTGGCTCGCGGCAGTGACCACGACAACACCGGGACAGAGATCTGGTCCACCCAGCAGAACATCGATGCCGTTGCCCGCGCAGTGATCCGTTGCTTCGACGAGGTTGCGAGGGAGTACGGCGAGAGCGCATACCGCGGCAAGTGGGGTGAAGACTTTCCTCGGACCGAACTCGAAGCCCTCAGGACCGCGTGGCGCGAACATCAAGGCGACCGGGCAGTCCCTTGGACACCATCGAACCCGTGATGTTACGGCGGCACCTGGCACAAGTTCGCCGGAATATGTGCGCTTTGCCGAACGACTCATTAGAGGCGATGGCGACGCTGTTCCTCTCCTCGCGCCCGGTCAGCACCTGGAACAACAGTTTGGCGCCGTGCCGGTCGAGTTCCCTGGCTCTGGAATGACGGTAGGCGTCAAAAGCGCCTACGGCTGCGTCAAAGCGTTCTCTGAGACTGACCTCAAGGAGTTCGACATCCAGACGCTGATCATTCACGGCGACGACGACCAGATCATGCCCATCGTGGCATCCGCGAAGAAAATCGTCGCAACGGGTCAGGGACGTGACCTTCAAGGTCTACTCCGGTGCTCCGCACGGACTGTCGATGGTGCCGGAGTTCGCAGGACGGTTCAACAACGACCTCCTTGAATTCGCACGCGGCTGACCGACCAGGTGTCGTTTCAGCGGTCTTCCCGCGTTCACGCGCCGGCGACAGACCAGTGGCGGGCGCGATCCCGAAGAGTGTTCACGACCTGCACGTCGCGATGGAGCATCTGGTGGCCACGGACGACAAGTGGCCTTTGCCTACACCATCACCGGATCACATCTGGGGCCGCTGATGATACAGACGGCGACCGGCAGGAAAGCAAGGTACCGGGGCATGCAGATCAGCCGCTTCGACAGCGACGGAGAGCTCGTCGAACGCTGGGGCAGCAGCGACGAACTCGGCATGCTGCACCAACTCGGACTCACCGAGGTGTGACCCCGAGAGCGGGATTTCCGACGGTACCGAGAACAACCAGCTCGCACGCGATCGGCCACCGTTCCTCTCCATGCGGTGCCGAGAGGACGCTTCGGGTCGGCGGAATGTTGAGGTCCTCGGATGGCAAACGGCCAGGTGCGGGGCCCGCCGGCTCAATTAGCGAGTCCGACAAGTGGGGCTGATACTGATAAATATGGATGCTAGCAGCGGGTCGGTTCGCGGCTCTTCGGTCCAGCACGGGGCATCAGCGGTGGATGTTCTGGTGGTCGGGGCCGGGCCAAGCGGGCTTCTGCTGGCTGGCGACCTCGCCGAGTCTGGGGTCAACGTCACGCTGGTGGAGCGGCGCGATCACGAATCCAACCTGAGCCGCGCCTTCAGCATCCATGCACGAACCATGGAGGAACTCGACGCCCGGGGCCTGGCCGACGAACTACTCGCTCTCGGCTCACCGGTCAGGGCGTTGCGTCCGTTCGGCCGCATCAGCATCGACTTCTCCGGCCTTCGCACACGCTTTCCGTTCCTGCTGATCGTCCCCCAATGGCAGGTGGAGCGCCTTCTGCTGCGCCGGGCCGAGGAAGCGGGGGCGACGATAGTGCGGGGGGCCCGGGTTACGGGGATACGGCAGGACACGGGCGGCGTGGACGCGGAAGCGAACCTTCCGGACGGTGCCACTGCCACACTTCGAGCGCGCTACCTGGTCGGCACCGACGGGGCGAGCAGCACCGTCCGGCAGAGCCTGGGCATGCCGTTCCCCGGCAAGTCGGCCATCCGCTCCGTGATGCTGGCCGATGTACTGCTTGAACGCGCCCCTGACGAAGCTTTCAATTTCGCCTCGAACCAGCATGGCTTCACCTTCTTCGCGCCGTTCGGGGACGGCTGGTACCGGGTTATCGCCTGGGACCGGCAACAGCAGCAGCTGCCCGACGATGCGCCGGTCACGATGGAGGAGGTCCGGGACATCACGCGGCGAACCATCGGTGACGACCTCGGGATGCACGATGCCCGTTGGGTTTCCCGCTTCCACAGCGACGAACGACAGGTACCCCGCTACCGGCAAGGGCGGGTGTTCCTCGCGGGCGACGCCGCGCACGTCCACTCGCCCGCCGGGGGCATGGGCATGAACACCGGGATGCAGGACGCCGCCAACCTCGGCTGGAAACTGGCAGCCGTAGTGCGCGGCTGGGCTGATGACGAGTTGTTGGACAGCTACGACACGGAGCGCCATCCGGTGGCCCGAAGGGTGCTGCACGTCAGTCACGCACTTCTCACAGCCGTCATCACCGGGTCACCGGCCATACGAGCGTTGCGCGCATCGTTGGCCGCCGTCGCGCACCAGCTACGTGTCATAGAGCCGCATGCGTCCCGCAGCATCTCCGGCATCGGGATCACCTACCCCGCGCCCCGGGGCTCCCACACGCTTGCCGGGCGCCGGGTACCGGACCTCCGACTTGCAGGGGAACCGGCACGGCTGTATGAGGCCCTGCGACGAGGCACGTTCGTACTGGTGGGCCGCGACGTCGCCGCAGTCGCCACGCCGTGGGAAGGACGGGTGGTGACCGCCTCCCCCGCAGCCGGCCTGCGGCCCACGCTACTGGTCCGACCCGACGGTTACGCCGCCTGGGCGGCCGAGGACCCCGATCCGGACGAGATACGCGAAACCTTGACGCGGTGGCTGGGCGAGGTGGTTGGACAAGGGTAGGCGGGGCGTGGTCGCGCGCGGCGGAACGCGTGCTGGGCCCGTGGGATCACCCACCGGGGATTACTGTTTCAGCGCCGCACCTACGGCAGCGAGGTACTCATCGACGCTCAGCGTGGCGTGGGAGATGGTCGGGAAGCCCTGGACCATCGCATCGTGGGCGGCGCGCCCGCCAAGCGCCGCAGTGGCGTCGGTGAAGGTGGTCACGTGGTAGCCCTTGGCTGCTGCGCAGGGCCGCCCCCCAGCCTGCAGGCGATTGACTCCGACATGGGGAACCGCCGGCAGCAGCCCGGACGGCTTGAGCGGGGCTTCGCCAGCTCCCACGGGGAGCCGTCACGCCCGTGCGGGTGTGTTCGATTCCAGACCGCGAGCCGGGGTGCGCCCCCGCTGTGACACATCGGGTGGGACGCTCCGTCATGTCCCGACGAGTCGGGCCGAACTGATCCGTCGGCGTCGAATTCCAGGGCACGAACCACGACGAACTCGCCTGGCAGGAGGTGCTGTTCAAAGGCTTCGAGGTGCTGGTCACCACGGCGGTGCACGGTGCGAGCGAGACGGTGGTGAGGCTCAGTGTCCGCCGTGAAGCGGGCTCGTGTCCGACTTGTGGCCGGGCGTCGACACGTGTGCCTGATCGCTACGAGCGTCGCTTACCGGATCTTCCGCTGGCTCGGCACGGAGTACGGATCCTGCTCTCGGTGAGGCGCCTCATATGCGTTGACGGCTCTTGTCCTCAGCGCACGTTCGCTGAGCAGACAACAGGAGAGCCATTTCTGGCGTGGACCGGTGGGGAGTGCCGTGCAGACGGCGCGGATCCCGGCCCGGAGCTCCTTCCTGTCGCGGACGACGACTGCGTGCTCTGCGAGGCCACACGCTCAGCAGGCCGCTCCCTCGATATCGGCGACCGGTGGATGGCCCGCTCGATCTGGCCTGGCCGGGTGAACAGTGACTGGTCGCCGAGCACACCTGCGAGTCCCTGCTTCTGGCGCACTGGTGCCCATCAGAGCCACGTCATGGAGTGCGCCCACAGAGCCTCGACCGAGCGGGTGCCTTCCGGCGTGCCGGAGAGTGACCTGTCGCGTCCGTCCGCAGGTGCCTTCTAGCCTCGTCGGCATGCTGGGGCTTCCTGCACATGTCCGTGCCTGTCTGTTCGATCTCGACGGGGTGCTCACCCAGACCGCGAAGGTGCACGCGGCTGCCTGGAAGGAGATGTTCGACGGGTACCTCCGCGAACGCGCGACGCGCGAGGGAACCGGGTTCGTGCCGTTCGACGCGGGTGGCGACTACGACGAGTACGTGGACGGCCGTCCCCGGGAGGACGGCGTGCGTACGTTCCTCGCCGCACGCGGGGTGCACCTGCCCGAGGGATCGCCGGACGACCCGCCGGACGCGGAGACGGTGAACGGCCTGGGCAACCGGAAGAACGAGCTGGTCCTGCGGCGCATCCGCGAGGAGGGCGTGGCACCCTACGACGGCTCGGTCCGCTTCGTGCACGCGGCGCGGACGGCGGGCCTGCGCTGCGCGGTGGTGTCGTCGAGCGCGAACACACGAGATGTCCTGCGAGCGGCCGGCATCGAGGACCTGTTCGACGAGCGGATCGACGGGGTGGTCGCCCACGAGCGCCGGCTGCGGGGCAAGCCCGCCCCGGACACCTACCTGGAGGCCGCCCGAGGGCTGGAAACGGATCCTGGGCAGGCCGCGGTGTTCGAAGACGCCCTCGCCGGCGTCGAGGCCGGGCGGGCGGGACGGTTCGGCCTGGTCGTGGGTGTCGACCGGGTCGGCCAGGCGGAGCAACTGCGAGCCCATGGTGCCGATGTGGTGGTCCGCGACCTGGCAGAGCTCCTGGAGGAACGGTGATCACCCATCCCAGCTTCACGGTCGAGCCGTGGTGTCTGCGCGAGACCGAGCTGAACCTGGACGTCCTCGCGCAGAGCGAATCGGTCTTCGCCCTCTCCAACGGGCACGTCGGGTGGCGCGGCAACCTCGAGGAGGGAGAGCCCCACGGACTGCCCGGCGCATACCTCAACGGCGTCCACGAACGGCATCCGCTGCCCTACGCCGAAGCGGGCTACGGATATCCCGAGTCCGGCCAAACGATGATCAACATCACCGACGGCAAGATCTTCCGTCTGCTGGTCGACGATCACCCGTACGATCTGCGCTACGGCCGACTGGTCGCGCACGAGCGGGTGCTGGACTTCCGCTCGGGCATCCTCAGCCGCACCGCACGATGGACTTCGCCCGGCGGTCGTACGGTGCGGATCTCCTCGCGGCGGCTCGTGTCCTTCACGCAGCGCTCGGTGGCCGCGGTGGTCTACGAAGTGGAGCCGGTCGACGGACCGACCACGGTGGCCGTGCAGTCGGAGCTCGTCGCCAACGCGCAACTGCCGCGGTTCCAGGGCGATCCGCGCGTTGCCGCGGCAATCGAGTCACCGCTGCTGACCGAGGAGTATTTCGCGCAGGACACCCGGCTGCGGCTGGTGCACTGCACCGACCACAGCGCGCTGCGGGTGGCCGCAGCGGCGGACCATGTCGTCGAAGGGCCGCAGAGCACCCGCTGGACGGCGCAGTGCGAGGCTGACGTCAGCCGCCTGACGGTGACCGCCGACCTGGTGCCCGGGCAACCGCTCCGGCTGATCAAGTTCGTGGCTTACGGCTGGTCGGGGGAGCGTTCGCTGCCGGCCGTGCACGATCAGGTGGACGCGGCGGTGGCGGCCGCGGTCAGCACCGGCTGGGACGGTCTGGCGGCGGCACAGCGGGCGTACCTGGATCGCTTCTGGGCGGGCGCGGACGTCGAGGTCGAGGGCAGCGCGCGCATCCAGCAGGCGGTGCGGTTCGCCCTCTTCCATGTGCTCCAGGCGGCGGCCCGGGGCGAGAACCGGGCGATTCCCGCCAAGGGCCTGACCGGAACCGGGTATGACGGTCACTGTTTCTGGGACACCGAGTCCTATGTGCTGCCGGTGCTGACGTTCACCGCGCCGGAGGCCGTCGCATCGGCACTGCGGGCGCGTCACCGGATGCTGCCGACGGCGCGGGAGCGCGCGCGTCAGCTCGGGCTCGCGGGCGCAGCGTTTCCCTGGCGCACCATCGACGGTGCCGAGTGTTCGGCCTACTGGCCGGCCGGGACGGCCGCCTTCCACATCAACGCGGCCATCGCGGTGGCCGCCGACCGGTACGTGATGGTTACCGGGGACGAGGACTTCGAACGCGGTGAGGGCCTCGAACTCCTCGTGGAAACGGCGCGGTTGTGGCGCTCGCTCGGACACCACGACGCGGAGGGCGTCTTCCACATCGACGGGGTCACGGGCCCCGACGAGTACAGCGCGATCACCCGCGACAACCTGTACACCAACCTGATGGCGCGACAGAATCTGATCTCGGCCGCGGACGCCGCCGTGCGTCATCCGGAACGCGCCGCGACGCTCGGTGTCGACGACGAGGAGACTGCCGCGTGGCGGGATGCCGCGGCCCGCATGGCGATGCCCTACAACGACACGCTCGGCGTGCACGAGCAGTCGGCCGGTTTCACGAGTCTCCAGCGCTGGGACTTCGAGGCGACCCCGCCGGAGAACTACCCGCTTCTGCTGCATTACCCCTACTTCGACCTCTACCGCAAGCAGGTCGTGAAGCAGGCCGATCTGGTGCTCGCGATGATGGAGTGCCCGGATGCCTTCTCCGACGACCAGAAGGCCCGGAACTTCGCCTACTACGAGGCGCTGACGGTCCGCGACTCCTCCCTGTCGGCGTGCTTCCAGGCGGTACTCGCCGCCGAGACCGGGCACCTGCGTCTGGCCTACGCCTATCTCGGCGAGGCAGCGCTGATGGACCTGGAGGATCTGGAGCACAACACCCGGGACGGGCTCCACATCGCCTCCCTCGCCGGTACGTGGATCGCGCTGGTCGCCGGTCTCGGAGGCTTGCGCCGGTACGGCGGTGACGACGGGCGGCAGGCCCTGCTGGCGTTCGCACCGCGCCTGCCGGAGGCGCTGTCCAGGGTGGCTTTCACATTGTTGGTACGCGGACGCAGGCTGAAGGTGGACATCGGTCCGTCCCAGGTGCGGTATCGCCTGGTGGAGGGCGAACCCCTGGTTGTGCTGCATTACGGGGAGCCGATGTCCCTGACTCCCGACGCGCCGGTGGACCGCCCGATGCCGCGCGCACCTGTGCTGCCCGAGCCGCAACAGCCCCCGGGCCGCCGCCCGGTGGGCCTGCCCATCGAGGAGGAGGACCCGGCGGCGACACCGGAGTAGCGCACAAGAGCCGCACCACATGCGACGCTGAGGAAGGCCTCGTGGATGTCGTCGCGTATCTCCCGGCGGATCCGCAGACGGCGGAACCAGCGCAGGTGGGGGAACACGGGCTCCGCGACCAGCGTCGGAGTCGACGGCGAGCCGCTCCACGAGCTCGGCGGGCAACGACGGGTTCTCGGCGAGGGCCGCCAAGTGCGTCCGCTCGGCGACGCACCGCTCGGCGCCGGTGCGGGCGAGGAGCCCTCGGCTCAGCGCCTCGGCGGGGGACTTCGGATCGCGGAGGAGTTCGGCGGTGACGCGTGCGTCCCGCCGGCACTCCCACAGTGCGGCGGCCAGCCGCTCCCCGGGGTCAGGGGCGGCCAGCAGCGCCGACCGCTCGCCCGGCGGCAGGATCTCCCCTGCACGCACCGCTTTCCGGCGCGCTGCAGAACTGTGACGAGTGGCCATCGAGGCCACGAACGACGGCGCCAAATGCGGCGAGTCCGGCAGTGCCGCCCGGACAGCAGGGGCGGGGTCGTCGAGCAGGCGGACGCACGCGGTTCCGGGAGCGGCGCGACCTTTGTTCGCGGGTGGTACACCTCGGGTCCGTATGCAGGAGCAGCCCGCACCCTTGCGGGCGACTCCGTCCAGCACGGATGCGTGAAACGCCATCATCGGCAGTTGAGCCGGCGGGCCGCGCACCTGGCCGTTTGCCATCCGAGGAGCTCAACATTCCGCCGACCCGAAGCGTCCTCTCGGCACCGCATGGAGAGGAACGGTGGCCGATCGCGTGCGAGCTGGTTGTTCTCGGTACCGTCGGAAATCCCGCTCTCGGGGTCACACCTCGGTGAGTCCGAGTTGGCGCAGCATGCCGAGTTCGTCGCTGCTGCCCCAGGGTTCGACGAGCTTTCCGTCGCTGTCGCACGAGATCCGCTCCCAGGCGTCGTCTGGCGCGCCGGTCAGGACGTGGTCGATGCGCCAGCTTCCGCAAGCCGCACTTGGCCCTGGGACTGCTGGAGAAGCCGGCCGGCCGCCTTGCGTCCGACTGCGGTTACGGCCGCAGCGTCGCCTTCCGCCCGGCGCTGGAGGAGCGCGGCTGGTCCTACGTCATGGCCGTTGAGCCCAAGGAGGTCGCCCGCCCGGCCGGTGCCGTCCCGTGTCTGCTGCCTTACCAGGGGCTGGGTCCGCCCACTCTGCCGCGCTGTCGCGAGCCGGCCCGTCCCCTGCGTCAGCTGGCCGATGCGTCCATCCGCCTTGAGAGCGTGCCCTGGCGCCAGGGCAGCAAGGCACCGATGACCTCCCGTTTTGCAGTGCTCAAGGTGCGGCCGTCGGGCAAGGAAGCCACCCGCGCAGCGCAGGAACACGGTGGTGGACGCAGCCGGTGGGACGGCGTGCTGCCGCTGCGGAGTCTGCTGGTCGAACAGCCCGAGAGGGCGACCGAGCGACCGGCTACTGGATGACCAACCTGCCCGCCACCACCCCGGTCGCCGACCTGGTGCGCTGGGCGAAGATGCGCTGGCGCATCGAGTACGACGTCCGCGAACTCAGGCACGGCCTGGGCCTGGACCACTTCGCAGGCCGCACCTGGCGCGGCCGGCACCACCACGTCACCCTCGTCACCGCCGCCCAGGCCTTCCTCGCCCTTCAGTTGCGGCCGCCGTAGGGCTCGAGCGTCGCCACCACCTTCGACCGGCACTCGGGCAGTTCCTCGTCGCTGCCGGTCAGTTGCACGGCTGCGATCACGTATGCGGACGTGGGCAGACCCTCCAGGCCCCACGGATCCTTGATCAAGGCATGCCCATCCGTCGTCCTTCCTGCTTCCTGCGCCATCCGCGCGGAGTCTCAGCTGTGGCCTGCGTAGAGGGCCTGGCCGCTGCCCCAGAGGCTGCTGCGGTTGAGGTGGTCCGGATACCGCCGGACCATGGCCTCGTAGAAGCCCTGCGCCGTCGGCTCCACCTTGAGCAGCTCCTCGGCGTCGTCGAGGTAGCGACGGGTCCCGAAGATCTGCCGCTCGGCGTCGTCGTCGTGGTTCCGGTTCTTGTGGCCTGCGACGAGGTTGCGCGCGCCCAGGGCCTCGAGCACGTCGATGGCGTGGCGCCATGCGTCGAGGCCTCCGTCACGGGATTCGACGAGGTACTGGTGGACACCGTCGTAGACGACGTCGCCGGCGACGACGAGGTCGAGGTCGGGGACGTGCAGCACACTGGTGTCGTCGGTGTCGCTGTGCCCGACCTCGATGACACGCAGCTCGTGCCCTTCGAGGAGGATCCGGTTGCCGAGCTCCTCGACGGAGGTGGCGGTGACGGGCGAGTCCGGGATCTGTCCGGGCAGGATGCGGTCCCAGAATCCCGCGCGTGTCTGGGCGGTGCGGTGCATCTGCTCGATGGTCGACGCCGTGGCCACCACCTGGGCGTCGGGGAACCGTTCGGCGATGCTCGCAGCGCTGAACCAGTGGTCGCCGTGCGCGTGGGTGGAGAAGATGTAGGTCAGCTTCCTGCCGCTGGCCTGCACCCGCTCGGCGACGACGTCCGCCTGGGCAGCGGTGAGCGGCGGGTCGACGAGAACCGCCTCGCCGCGGCCGAGGATCAGCGTCGTGGAGACCGGCGCCCAGGTGCGGGCGCCCCCGTCCGGCAGGGGATCCGGAAGGGCGAGCGGAATGGTCTCGGAGACCAGGATCTCGTAGGTCAGACCGATGGCGTTCACAGGGCGGCTCCGAGAGTTCCGAAGGAGACGAGGGCGGCCTCGGCCTGGGCCGAGTCGTGCAGCTGCACCTGGCGGCCGGGCTGGGTCGAGGCGGAGGCGGCGACGGCGACCGCGCCGATCTGCGCGGACGTCACCTGGGCGGGGTCGGGGGTTTCGACGAAGCGGGTGGCCACGGGGCCGAGTTCGAGCAGGAACACCCGCTTGGCACCCTGCAGTTCGGCGGCGAGCACCTGCTGCATCATCAGGAGCGCGGTCTGTTCCATGCTCACCAGACCGCTGCCGGGGATCGGGAAGTGGGCGGACTGGCCCACGACCACCGAGTACGCGCCCTGGTCCGTCATCCGGGGCAGGGCGGCACGCAGCACGGCCATGTGCGCGGTCGCCAGGTCCACGAAGGTGGCCTGCCAGTCGGCCTCGTCGATCTCCCACAACTGCTTGCCGTGCCACCAGCCGCCGATCGGGACGACGACGTCGTCCACGCCGCCGAGGCGTTCGGCCATGGTCGCGACGAGCGTCTCGGCGCCCGCGAAGGTCGTGTAGTCGAACTCGAACAGGTGCAGACGCTCGGTCGCCGCCTTGCCGAGCAGGGCACGGAACTCCTCCGCGCGCTCCTGGCTGCGTGTGGGCACCACGACCTGGGCGCCGGCGGCGAGGTAGGCGCGCACCGCACCCTCCCCCACTCCTCCGGTACCGCCGGGGATCAGGACGCGCCGTTCGGAGAGGTCGGGGAGCGAAGTGTGGTCGAACATGGAACTGCCTCCTTGGCAGGGCTGGGCTCGTGGACCGGGTCGGTGGGTCGTGCCTCTGGGCCTGGACCTGAGGGCTTCGGACTCGGTGAGACCGGATCGGCAGGGCTGGACCGACGGCAGACCGGGCCTTATGTTGGGAAGCCCAACGTTGACCAGGCCAACGTAGCACGAATCTGTGGGCCATCCCAACGGTTATAGTGAGGACATGAGCAGCGCTCAGGACATGAGCAGCAGTGGAGGGACGGGCGAGGCGGAGGACGACCTCCAGGCGCCGGCACGACTGCGGGCACTCACTAGCTGGCAGGCCAACAAGGTGTCCACGGTCGGAGCGCGCATGACGGCACGGCACATGCCGCTGACCGCACGCGCGGACTTCGCCGTCCTGGCCGCCCTGGAGGAGTACGGCCCGCTCAGCCAGGCCGATCTCGGCAGGCGGCTCGGCCTGGACCGCAACGACGTCAGCGGCATCGTGAAGCGGCTACAGTCCGGGGGCCATGTCGACCGTCGCGCCGACCCGGAGGATCGACGCCGCAATGTCGTCACTGTGAACCGGGCGGGCCTGCACTACCTTGACGAGATCCAGTCCCACGCCGACCAGGCCCAGGCCGAACTGCTGGCAGGACTGGACGCCGACGAGCGTCGGCAGCTCCACGCCCTCCTGGCGAAAACCCTGGAGGCACACCGGCATGGGCCCGCCTGACAGCCCGAGCGGTCCGGAGGGGCTGACCCCGGATGTTGGACACGGGGTGACCTGAGATCAGCGTTTCAGGGTGACGGTGGTGGGACGAGGTCGAGTCCGGTTCCGGCGAGGAAGCCGCCGAGCGAGCTGGACCAGCTGCGGCGCCTGGTGCAGGAGCGGACCGCCGACCTGCAGCGGGTCAAGGCCGAGTACGACACCTACCGCAAGGGGGTCCGGCGGGACCGCCTGGCCGTGCGCGAGATCGCTGCGGCCAACGTGGTCCGGGCGCTGCTGCCCGTGCTGGACGCCGCCGACCGGGCGTGCGCCAACGAGCCGCTCACGCCTGGCCTGAGGGACATCGCCGACAGCCTCAGGGAGCAGCTCGGCTCGCTGGGCGTGACCTCATTCGGTGAGGTGGGCGATCGTTCGACCCAGCCTGCCACGACGCACCATGTCGCTCCGGAGGCCGATGGCTTCGTGTGCTCGGCGGTCCTCCCGGCTACCGGCTGGGCGAGAACCTGCTGCGCCCGGCGACTGTGGAGGTCACCGGATCCGCCCAGCCCACGAGGAGCGCACCGGCGCCGGGATGCGGCGGACGGGGGTCATCCGCCCGCCCAGTCAGGCCGCGGTTGCCTGTCGAGCGGGGCTGACGGGCTAGCCCCCGCCTGGGTACAGAGAAGAGGGCATCGCCTTCGATGCCCTGAGAACCATTGGCAAGCAGAGGTGACGAACCAGGCAGCACCACGCGTTCCTCGCTCGCGTACGCCAACTCGGCGAATACGCCTGCCGGGACAAAGCCGCGAAGGTCACCGACGCGGTGCTGCGCGTGCTCGCCCGGCGCATCAGCCCGGGTGAGGTCGACGACCTTGCCTCCCAGCCGCGTGGCGGCCGCCTTCGCCGCCGAGGCCAGTGCCGTGACAGCGGGTCACCCGGGGCAGACCTCAACCAGGCCGTCCTGCTGAACCTGCCCGCACGCCCGCATCCCCTGACCGGGGCCGTCGTCCGGTCGAGTCGCGACCGGGCCAGGACCTTGCGACAGTGGCAGGAGTGATGGGCTGACGTCGAATGCCGGAGTCGATTCGACCGGCTCACGGTTGTCCGGTCAACCAGTGAGTCGGGAGAGGAGGACAGGCGGATGAAGGCGTTCGTGATGAAGGAAATCGGACGGGTGGGCTTCATGGAGAAGCCTGTTCCGGAGCCGGGTCCGAGCGACGCGGTGGTCCGGACGACCAGTGCCCTGATCTGCACCTCCGATTCCCACACCGTTCACGGCGGCATCGGGCCCGAGGAAGGACCTGACGCTGGGCCACGAAGCGGTGGGCATCGTGCACGCGGTGGGCAGCGAGGTGAAGGACTTCCGGCCCGGCGACCGGGTGCTGGTCGGTGCCATCACCCCCGACTGGGGCGACCTGGCGTCCCAGAACGGGTTCCCTTCGCAGTCGGGCGGACCGCTCGGAGGATTCAAGTTCGCCAACCGCAAGGACGGGATCTTCGCCGACTACTTCCATGTCAACGACGCCGACGCCAATCTCGCCAGGATTCCCGACACCATCGGTGACGACGTGGCGGTCTACTGCGCCGACATGCTGTCGACGGGATTCGTGGGAGCGGAGAAGGGCAACATCCCGATCGGCGGGACCGTGGCCGTCCTCGCGCAAGGACCGGTGGGCCTGATGGCCACGGTGGGAGCCAGGCTCCGGGGCGCCGGCCGGGTCATCGGGGTCGAGTCGGTCCCCAGCCGGCAGAAACTGGCGCACGAGTACGGCGCCGACGAGGTCGTGGACTTCACCAGCGAGGACGTCGTCGAGCGCATCCACGAGCTGACCGGAGGAGAAGGGGTCGACACCGCCATCGAGGCACTGGGCGCGGACATCACCTTCCAGACCGCCGTGAAGATCACCAAACCCGGCGGCACCATCTCCAACATCGGTTACTTCGGCGAGGGCGAGTTCATCCGCATCCCCCGCGTCGAGTGGGGCGTCGGCATGGCGGAACAGACGATCGCGACCGGACTCTGCCCCGGAGGCAGGCTCCGCATGGAACGGCTGCTGCGCGTGCTGGAGGCGAAGCGCGTCGACCCCACGCACATGACCACCCACACGTTTCCCTTCGACGACATGGAGCGGGCCTTCGAGGTCGCGGACAAGAAGCTCGAAGACGTCGTGAAGGTGCTGATCACCTTCTAGGTGCTGTCCTTCCCGGACCTGCGCAGCGCGCCGGACGGTACGTTGCGGCGCCGCGGAAGCGAGGAGCCATGCACGACCCCGACCCCCCGTTCCGCCCGGTCCGCAGGCGCGAGGGCTACCTGCCACTGGAGGACCTCGGCCTCATCGGGGACGGTACGACGGCCGCGCTGGTCGGCCTGGACGGCTCGATCCCGTGGATGTGCCTGCCCCGGTTCGACTCCGACCCCCTGTTCTGCGGCCTGCTGGACCACGTACGAGGCGGCCACTTCACCCTCGCGCCGCAGGACCTGGTGGAGGCCCGCCAGCGCTACGAGCCCGACACCGGCGTACTCGCCACCGAGATGCGCAGTAGCACCGGCCTGGTACGGGTCGCCGACGCGCTGACCGTGCGCACCGGCGCCGACCTCACCGACGACGCCCCGGCCGGACGGTGCGAGCTCGTCCGGTCGGCCGTGGTCGTCTCCGGAGACGTCCGGCTGCGGATGGACCTGGAGCCCCGCGGCGGCGGCACGGCGCAGGCACTGTTCAGCGGCCTGGAACTCAGGCCCTCGCGGCGGCCGGACCTGCGCCTGCACCTGCGTTCCAACCGCGCGCTGCCCGGCCTGCACAGCACCCACGACCTGAGACAGGGGGAACGCCTCGACCTCGTGCTGTCCTGGGGCCGCTTTCACCGCCACCACCGGTTCCAGGCCGACACGATGCTCGCGGACACCGCTGACGCCTGGCGGCGCTGGATGAAACACTTCGGCTACTCCGGTCCCCAGGAGCCACTGGTCCGGCGTGCCGCCATCACCCTGAAGCTGTGCGACGACTGGGCCAACGGCGCCCTCGTCGCGGCGCCCACCTCCTCCCTGCCCGCGCCGATCGGCGGAGTCCGCAACTGGGACTACCGTTACGCCTGGATCCGGGACGCCGCCTACGCCGTGTTCGCCCTGCGGCGCATCGGCTTCACCGGCGAGGCGGACGCCTTCCTCGGCTGGGTCCTCGACGCCGTGGAGCAGAGCCGGATCCCCCGGATCATGTACAACCTCGACGGCGGCCCCGTACCCGACGAGATCGAGGACACCGAACTGGAGGGGTATCGCCGCTCCGGTCCGGTGCGGTGGGGCAACGGCGCGGCCGACCAGCGCCAGCACGACGTCTACGGCGAGATCCTGGACTGCGCCGACCAGTGGCTGCGCACCGACCAGTGGCTGCGCTCGGGCCGCGAGGTGGAGCCCGCCCTGTGGGCGGGCCTGGCGGGGCTGGCCGACACCGCGGAGCAGGCGTGGCGCCAGCCGGACCAGGGGATCTGGGAGGTGCGCAGCGACGGCCGGGTGTTCACGTACTCGGCCGGGATGTGCCAGGTGGCACTGGACCGGGCCGCGGCCATCGGCGAGCGACTCGGCCTGCCCGGACCGACCTCGGCCTGGCGAGCCTCGGCAGACCGGCTGCGTCGGCGCATCCTGGAGGAGTCCTGGGACGAGGACGCCCAGACGCTCAGCGCACACCTGGACGGCGGCGGCGCGCTCGACGCGAGCCTGCTCGCCCTCCCGCTGCGCCACGTGGTGCCGGCCGACCACCCGCGGATGGCGGCGACCACCACCGCCGTCGCCGAACGCCTGTCGGCCGGCGACGGCCTGCTCTACCGCTACCTCCACGAGGAGTCGCCCGACGGCCTGCCCGGCGACGAGGGCGCCTTCGTGCTCTGCGGCTTCTGGCTGGCCGACAACCTGACCGCCCAGGGCCGGATCGAAGAGGCCGAGAAGGTCTACGCCTCGCTGTGCGCCCGTGCCAGCCCGCTCGGGCTGCTGCCGGAACAGATCGACCCCACCACTGGAGAGTTCATGGGCAACTTCCCCCAGGCGTTCAGCCATATCGGGATCATCGCCAGCGGTGTGAACCTCGCCCGGGCGAAGGCAGGCGTACGGACATGATCAACCGGCTCGCCGTCTTCGGCGCGACAGGCGACCTCACCGCCCGCTACCTCCTTCCGGCCCTGGCCGCCCTGCGGGCCGCGGGACACATCGACGACGGCTTCCAGCTGACCGGCGCGAGCCGGGAGGACTGGGACACCGGCCACTTCCGCGACTGGTGCGCCGACCAGCTCGACCGCCACGGCGGCTCCCATCCCGCCGATGCCAGGAAGGCCGTCGCAGCCTCGGCTCGCTACCGGCGGGCCGACGTCACCGACCCCGCCGACGTCGCCGCGGTCGTCGCCGGCGACGACCCGGTCGCCGTGTATCTCGCCCTTCCCCCGGCGCTGTTCCCGCGCATGGTCACGGCCCTGCACGAGGGGGGCCTGCCGCCGGGCAGCCGGATCGTGCTGGAGAAGCCGTTCGGCGAGGACCTGGCGAGCGCGCGCCACCTCAACCGGCTGCTCGCCGGTCTCGTGCCCGAACAGGCGGTGTTCCGGGTCGACCACTTCCTCGCCATGACGACCGTCCAGAACGTGCTCGGAAGCCGGCTCGCCAACCGCATGCTGGAGCCCATCTGGAACAGCACCCACATCTCGGACATCGAGATCGTCTGGGACGAGACCCTCGCCCTGGAAGGCCGGGCCGGCTACTACGACGGCGTCGGCGCGCTGAAGGACATGGTGCAGAACCACCTGCTGCAACTGCTGTGCCTGGTGGCCATGGAACCCCCGATCACCCTCGGCGAGCGCGACCTGCGCGACCGGAAGGTCGACGTGCTGCGGTCCGTGCGGCTCCTGACCGACTACGACGTCGTGCACCGCACGCGCCGCGCGCGCTATCTGTCGGGCCGGATCGGTGACCACGCCATCCCCGCGTACGTCGACGAGGCGGGTGTGGACCCCGGGCGGCACACGGAGACCTTCGCCGAGGTCGAACTGGAACTGGACAGCTGGCGCTGGTCGGGGACGACGTTCCGGCTGCGCAGCGGCAAGGCGCTCGGACAGGACCGCAAGGAGGTCGCGGTGCGCTTCCGGTCCGTGCCCCACCTGCCCTTCGGGCACGAAGGACAGGCCCAGCCCAACGTGCTGCGCTTCGGGCTGGAGCCGGAAGGGATGACCCTCGACATGACGGGCATCGGCGCACGCGCCCAAGCCCTCACCCAGGTCTCACTGACCGCGCGGATGGAACCGCCCGACCTGCCCGCCTACGGGCGGCTCCTGCTGGACGTCATGAAGGGTGATCCCGCCCTGTCCATCCGGGGCGACGAGGCCGAGGAGGCATGGCGGGTCCTGGCACCTGTCCTGAGCGCATGGGAGAGCAACCGGGTCCCGCTGGAGGAGTATCCGGCCGGGTCCGACGGTCCGCCTCCCCGGCCGCACGAGGGCGCCCAACGGCGGCGCAGCGACCTGCTGCATCCCGAAGCGCTACCGGAAGATGGACCGCACTGAGCGCCGGTCCCCGTGCGTCGTCGTCACGGGCGCCGCAGGGATCGGCAAGACCACGGTGGCCCGCCTGCTGGCGCAGCGGCTGGGCGTGCCCTTCGCGGACGGCGACGACTTCCACTCCGCGGCCGAGATCGCCAAGATGTCGTCCGGCACACCGCTCGACGACACCGACCGTCGCCCCTGGCTGGAGTCCGTCGGCCGCTGGCTGCACCAGCGGGATGTGGCGGGCACAGGTGCCGTGGTCGCCTGCTCCGCACTCAGGCGGCGCTACCGCGACATCCTGCGAGCGGCCTGCCCTGGCGCCATCTTCCTGCACCTGACCGCCGGCCGCGACGTGCTGGCCGACCGGCTCGGCGGACGCACCGGCCACTTCATGCCGAGCTCACTCCTCGACTCGCAACTCGCCACGCTCGAACCCCTCGAACCGGACGAGCCGGGAGCCGAGCTCGACGCGACGCAGCCACCCGACATCCTCGCCAACCTGGCCGCAGACCTACTGGCGCGGCAGCTTCACTGACTTCGGTGCATCGGTGCGTCGTCGGGCCGCCGCGTCCGCACCGGTGGACGAAAGCGCGAGATGAGGGCCGCTGTGCCGAGGTTCACGCGCGCTCTTACAGGGAGCCGGGAAGGTCCTGTGCAGCCCAGATGGTCTTGCCGTACCGGGCATGCCAGGTTCCCCAGCGCCGGGTGAGCCGGGCAACCAGAAGCAGGCCGCAGGCCCGCATATTCTTCCTGCGCACCCTCGCGCTGAGCGTCAGTCAGGTCAGGTTCGCGTGAGGCTGACGTAGAGGTACTGGCCTTACGCAGGGGTGAGGGGACATTTCGAGCAGGGAAGAGGATCACGTAGAAGGCGGACCAGCAGCGTGACGGCATCCAGCGCACATCGGTCGAGGACGCGATGAGATGAGCATGGTTCACCTGTCCGTCGGATGAAGCGCCCCGCCTCACCGTGCTTGTTGTCCGAGCCTGCCATCATTGCCGGAATCGCCCGTGCCACCCTGCCGGAGAGCCGCACTCCCCGGGAGTGGTACGTCGACGACTACGACCGTATCCGCGACACCATGGCGGAAGCTCTGGAGGGGTTCGACGACTTCAATCACAGGGTGCGCCGGCCGCTGCGCTCCCGTATCCAGCAGCCGGCCCGTGAACTGGTCTTTTACATGCCGGCGGAGCGGGCGGAGTTCTTCGCCGCTCCTCTGCTCGACGTGGTCCCCCAGCCGGGAACGCTGGTCCTGAGCACCATTCGGTCGCACGACCAGTGGAACACCGACCGGGGCGTCAAGACTCCGGACGCTGGTGTTCATGCACTCGGACGCTGCAGAAGTGGCAGCGGACGAGGCATGAGCGACGTCGACTGAAATGGGGCACCTGAACGCATGCGTCATCACGTCCGCAGCTGGGGCCTTGCGGCGTCAGCCTGGTTGCGTTCGCGCGACCCCGGGTTGGCCGCCACGCGGCGCGCCGGTCGTGCCTCCGTCGTCGCTTCGGCCCTGTTCGCCGTGAGCATGCGGGTGTTCCACTCGCCGGCGATGGCCTACTACGCCGCGTTCGGCTGCTTCTCCATGCTGCTCTTCGTCGAGTTCACCGGTCCCATGGCACAACGGCTGCGGCTGCACCTCGGACTGGCGGTCGCCTGGGCCGCTCTGGTGACCCTCGGCACCCTCACGGCCGGCGTCACCTGGTTGGCGGTGACGGCGACCGTGGTGGTCGCGTTCCTCATTCTGCTGTCCGGCGTGGTCAGCTCGGTGATCGCGAGCTGCTCGACGGCTCTGCTGCTCGCTTTCGTCATCCCTGTGACCTCGCCGGTGCCGTACTCCCAGCTGATCGACCGGCTCGCCGGCGTGGGGCTCGCCTCCTGCGCCTCGATGCTCGCGATCTGGCTGCTGTGGCCGCGTGCTTCGACCGATCCGCTCAGTGCGCCGGCGATCCGTGTGTGCAGGACCACCGCTGTCCGGCTGCGCGACGAGGCCGCACCGTCGGCGGGTGACATCGAGGAGCCGAGCGCCACAGCACGCGCGCTCGACGCCGAGCAGGCGAGTTCAGCGGCCCGGGATCTGCGTCGCGCGTTCGACGGTACGCCGTATCGGCCGACAGGTCTGTCGACGAGTTCGCGTGCTCTGGTGCGCCTGGTGGACGAGCTCCTCTGGCTCAGCGCCGTCGCGGACGACGGGGTGCCCGCACACGAACCGTCGTCGAACCGTCGGCCGGAAGCCTGTGCGGTGCGCCGCGCGGCGGCCGATCTGCTCGACGGTTCCGCCGCGTTGCTCGAGAATCCGCTAGGCGCCCTGGAGCCGGTACAAGAGGGCACCCGTCTTCTGCGTGCCGCCATGGACACGTTGATCGAAAGCCGGGCGGCACAGCCTCCGCACCACGTCCCCACCGGCGGTGCCGATGCCGAGGAGCGCGCGGTCCTCGCGACGTTGGACGCCTCCTTCCGTGCCAAGGAACTCGGTTTCGCGACCCTGCAGGTCGCCCACAACGTCGAGGTGGTCGCGGCGGCCGAGCGGCGCGGCTGGTTCGAGCGGCTGCTCGGGCGTGAACCGGACGCGTCGGGCGGCCCCGTCTCCTCCGCGCGGGCACGCCTGGGCGCGCACCTGACCCTGACGTCGGTGTGGGTGCGCAACAGTCTGCGCGCCGCGGTCGGCCTCGGCATCGCCGTCACCCTGGCGGACATCACCAATCTTCAGCACGCGTTCTGGATTCTGCTCGGCACGCTGTCGGCGCTGCGCTCGAATGCCCTGAACACCGGCCAGAACGCGCTGCGCGCGGTCGCCGGGACGGTGGTGGGGTCGATCGTGGGAGCCGCGCTGCTGCAGCTGCTCGGACATCACAGCACCGTGTTGTGGATTGTGCTCCCGCTGGCGATCATGGCCATGGGCGCGGCTCCGACAGTGATCTCCTTCGCGGCCGGGCAGACGGCGTTCACGGTCGCGCTCGTGGTGGTGTTCAGCATCGGCCAGAATCCGGACTGGCACCTCGCGCTGCTCCGGCTTCAGGACGTCGTACTCGGCTGCGGGGTGAGCCTGCTGGTGGCGGTGTGCCTTTGGCCGCGCGGCGCGACGGCGGCCGTGGGCAGGGCCCTGGCCGAGGCGTACACCGCCTGTGCGGCGTACCTGCAGAGCGTGGTGGAACACCGCCTCGGCCTGCCGGACGAGGCCGACAAGGGCGCGCTCTCCCCCACGGAGGAAGAGTGGCAGGCCGCGGCCGCTTCGCGCCGACTCGACGACTCCTTCCGCACCTATCTCGCCGAGCGGGGCGCCAAGCCGGTGTCGCTCGCGGCCATGACCACACTCGTGACCGGTGTCGCCAGGCTCAGACTCATGGCGGACGCGCTGCAGCACCTCTGGCAGCGGGCCGGCGAGACCCGGCTGCACACCGGCAGCGGCCCCGCGCGGCGCGAACTGGTCCACGCCGCGGAGGGCGTCACCGCGTCCTACCGTGTCCTGGCCGCGAGCATCGAGCGCCGCTCCCCCACGGTCCCGCTCGGTGGCCCGGCCGCAGACCTGCGTCTTGTCGAGTCGGTGTATCGCAATCTGCTCGGGTCGGGAGACACGCGTGCCAATGTCGTGCGCATCGTCTGGACGAGCAAGTACCTGGAGTCCGCACACCAGTTGCTGCCGAGCCTGGCAGCGGCAGCCGGCACCGCAGGCGAGTGACCGGCGATCGCCGGATTCGGCGCCGCCCGGCCGGCCGATGACGCCGAGGTCCTCGTCATCCTGGCATGTCCTGGACCGTGCCGGAACGGTGGGGAACCACGGACGGGCGCATCTGCGAGGAGACGTCGAGCACCTGGTGCGGCACGTGCCCCTCGAACGCCGCGAACAGCGTGGGATCACCGCCTTGTCGTCCACCGCGGGGTAGGCCACTTGGGTGAGCAGGTAGTCGAAGCGCGGGGCCCACTTGCGCGTGCCGAGACGTGCGGTGGTCGAGCAGTTGTCGACCATGCAGGCCACGCCGCGGGCGTGCATGTACGGGTTGAGCGAGTCGACCGCCTCGACGACCGACTCAAGATCTTCGGACGAGGGCGCCAAGAACTCCGCCGCTGCGCAGGGACGTTCCGCTTGCGGCGCCGAAGTTCGGTTCATGGCAGCGAAATTCCATCCGAATCACGAATCCGATATTGACCCTGGTTCCCGCGGTGGCCCCTCACCATAGGTGGTGCGCTGATTTCGACCGCCCCGGCGAACGACGTCGTTTCAGGACGATAGAGCCTTGACGAGTTCCAATGCGAGGGGGCCCGTGGACGCCGGGTTCTGGCCCGTGATGAGGTTGCGGTCCGCGTCCTTCAGGGTCCAATAGCTTGCGCCGGTCATCACGCAAAGGATCTTGGCCATGGAATGCTCCTCTGGAGGGCGACACTCGGGGAGGGCGTAGTTCGACCAGTTTGAGACCTGCATAACAAGGATGAGCGGGAATCTCGGAGTCGGCACGTTGCGACCGATGGGTGCACGCGTATCGCATGTGAGCGCCGAGAAGCGGTAATAGGATTTACGCGGCCCCGACAGCAGAATGTTCGGAGGATTGTCATGATCAGACCCTATGGCCCCTACGATTTCCTGCCGCAGATCAGGACCTTCTCGTTGACCTCTGATTCCGTGGTCAGCGGCGAGCAACTGGCCCGCGAGCAGGTGAGCGGCATCCTTGGGGCAGGGGGATCGGACGTCTCACCGCAGCTGAGCTGGTCCGGATTTCCCGAGGAGACCCAGAGTTTCACGGTCGCGATGTTCGATCCCGATGTGCCTACCGCTTCGGGCTTCTGGCATTGGGCGGTGGCCAACCTGCCCGCCTCCGTGACCGACCTCCCGGCGGGGGCGGGAGACGGCAGGGATCTGCCGGGTGACGCGGTGACCCTGGCCAACGACGCCGGCTACAGAAGGTACCTCGGTCCGGCAACGCCTCCGGGCAACGGTCCCGACCGCTACTTCCTCGTGGTGCACGCCGTCGACGTGGAAGAACTGGAGGTGTCCGGGACGACGACCCCCGCCTACCTGGAGTTCCTCCTCTTCAGCCACGCACTTGCCAGGGCGACTCTGCACGGGACCTTCGAGCGGGCCTGACCCGAAGGAGCATGAGGCCCGTCAGCAACCCGACGGGCCCTCATACGGCCGCCCTGTCTCACTTCTTCCACATGTAGTCCTCGGCGGCGTCGACGATCAAGTTCTTGACCGACTGCGGGTGGGAGACCAGGGACACGTGCGAGGAATTGATCTCGACCGTCTTCCGGGCCTGCGCGCGCTTCGCTTCGAACAGTTCCAGGGCCGGGTTGATCGCTTGGTCCTGCCTGCCGACGAGGACGTACACAGGCTTGTTCCGCCAGGCGGCGGCGGTGAGCTTGTCCGCGAACGCCGAGAGCGCGATCGGACGCTGGGTAGCTCCCAGGAGGTTGGTCTGGCTGGTGGGCAGGTCGGCGGCGAAGACCTGGCGCAGTTTGTCCGGCTGCACGTAGACGTCCGTACCGGTGGTGCCGTCGCCGTTCCTGAAGGGCACCTGCTTCAGGGCCTTGGTGAGCGGGGCGGCCGGGAACTTCGCGGAGAGGCTGGAGAAGGACTCTCCGGTGTCCGGCATGATCGCGTTGATGTAGACGAGGGCCTTGACGTTGGCGTTTCCGGCGGCGGCCTGCGAGATCACCTCTCCACCGTAGGAGTGGCCGACCAGGACGATCGGTCCCTTGACGGATTTCAGGAAGCTTGCGAGGTAGGCCGAGTCCTGAGGTATGCCGCGGAGGGGGTTGGCGGGTGCGTCCACCGTGTAGCCGTTCTGCTGGAGGCGCTGCACGACCCCGTTCCAACTCGACGCGTCGGCGAAGGCGCCATGCACGAGCACGATGGTGGGCTTCTCCCGGCCGGGATCCCCGCTCGGGCCACCGGCCTGCGCCATTCCGACTGTCAGTGCGGAGGTGATACCCGACACCGCCAGAAGAGCCGCAGCCCAACGGGCCATGTGCACGGTACGGAGGGACTCGCGGGATATTCGCATGCCGTTCCTTCGGTGCGGGGACGTCGAACGACGCCCGGGATTACATATTCGACGGCACCGGACGGCCTGTCCTGGCTCAGGGGCCATTCGAGTGAACTCACAGCCCCGCGACATCACTGCCGCGGGTAGGCAAGGATTGTTCGCCGAATTCCAGGACATCTGCCGGATTCGCAGCGCTTCGTCCCAGTGGTTTCAATTTCCCCGTCTAGCCGACGGCGACCAACTCGAGTTGAATGTTGTCCGGGTTTCGGAATACGACCGTCGAGTCCACGAACGGTTCCTTTTCGTCCCTGATCGGAGTGTGCTCGATTCCCAAATCGTCCAGCCACGTCATCCAGGATTCCAGCTCGGCACGCATACCCACCTGGAACGACACGTGATCTAGACCTGTCCGGGCTTCGAGTAATCCTCATGCCGGTTACCTGTGGTGGAGTGAAGCCCGATCACAGGCCCCGATTCCGGAACCACCAGCAGGATGCCGTAGCCCGTCCTCTCGCGGTAGAGGTGGTTGAACTTGCAGTCCACTTGCTCGGCCCGGAAAACTCGCTTGTACCAGTCCAGGCTGTCTTCCAGGTTCGTGACGGTGAAGAACAGGTGGTGCAGGCCAGTGATTGCTGGCCCATTTCCCTCAGTCATGGCTTACCTCCGGTCATTTTCCGTGACGAGGATGCGAGCGTCCGCAAGGGATGTCCCGTAAATGATCTTCGAAGGGGGCGAGATGCATGGCGGGGCCGCCAGGGGCGTGTTCAGGCTGGCGGCATTGGCTCGATCGCAGCGGATACTTCAGCGAGAAGCGACTCGACCTCCGCTCCCCAACGCGAGCTCACCACCAGGTCCCGTGCCGGGTCGACCCATAGCAGGTGGCCGCCGCCATTTCCCCGGGCGCAGCGCCCGGTGGACGGGGCCTTGGACCACACCGTGCGGTGGTCGTTCAACCACCAGGAGAGCCCGTAGTTGGGCTTGACCGGGCAGGGCCGCCACATCTCCTCGATCCACGCGGCGGACAGCAGTCGGCGCCCGCCCCATTGCCCGTTCCGAAGGCAGAGTTGCCCGATCCGGGCCAGGTCGAGAGCATTGATCCACAGTCCGCCGCCCCAGTGTGCGCCGCCGGACACTACGGCGATGCGGCGGCCGTGGATCTCAACCGCGGAGCCGGCGTAACCGTGCCAGGACCACCCGGACGAGGCCCCGATCGGCTCCATGATCCGCTCGCGCAGCGCCTCCGGCAGGGGCCGACGGAGCAGGACGGTGAGCGCGAGGGCGGTCAGGTTCACTCGGACATCGTTGTAGGCCCAGCCCGCTCCGGGCGGTCCGCCGGCTGACTCCGTTCCCTCGCGGGTGCTCTGGGCGTCGGCCCAGGTCGGCTTGGACCACAGCTCGCCCTCCCACTGGCTGGACTGGTCCAGCAGATGC
Organism: Streptomyces sp. NPDC001507; assembly: GCF_042894765.1. Taxonomy (NCBI): domain Bacteria; kingdom Bacillati; phylum Actinomycetota; class Actinomycetes; order Kitasatosporales; family Streptomycetaceae; genus Streptomyces; species Streptomyces sp. NPDC001507. The sequence continues at coordinate 1,261,104 of NZ_JBIAVV010000001.1, read as the reverse complement.
CGCCAGGTGATCTTCCGCGCGTGTGCGCCGCCGAACTGCGGCAGGTCGACTGAACGGCACACGGGTTCGTCCAGCCGGAGCAGTCCGTCATCGAAGGCCAGCCCGGCCACCAGGGACAGGACGCTCTTGGTGGCGCTGAAGGCCATCTCCGTCCGCTCCGGATCTCCCCAGGAAGCCAGTACCACGCCGCGCCGCACGACGACACCGCTCGCCCCCTGCCCGTCGAGCAGAGGGCCCAGCACCTCCCGATGTGAGACATCGCCGACCTGGGCGGCCAGGTAGGACTTCATGTCCTGGACACCCGGTATCGTGCGCTCAGCCTGTTCCTTCGCGGCACGTGCCAGCCGGGCGGCATCCACCCCGACCACGGGTCGCCGGCATCCCCGCCCCTGTCCAGACACTGCCCTGCGTTTTCCATCAACCCCGCCCTCTACGCGTCTGCGGAACGTCCTGATGCTCCTACCCCACGAGCCCCCGACGGTCACCGGCGCACTGACCTGGGGGGCGCCTTGGGATGATCTTGAGATGGCTGGTGTGATCACGGCCGGAGCCGTCTTGGATAACTCCGTTCACCGGGCTGAGCCCGCGCCAGTTGAACAAGATGGTCAACGCGCTGCGGCGCGAGGGCGCGGATCCGGTGCGCAAGGGCCGGCCGTGGAGCCTGCCGCTGGAGGACCGAGTGCTGCTGCTCGCCGTCTACTGGCGGACCAATCTGACCCTGCGCCAACTGGCGCCGCTGTGCGGGGTGTCCCATTCCGCGGCCGCCCGCATCATCGACGCCGACACCCGGCTCGTCATCGCCGTCGGCCGGCCACTGCCCGGCAACCGCAACGACTGCAAGGCGTGAGTGCTGTCCGGCGCCAGGCATGCCGTCGGCAAGACCACGGTGATCGCGGGCGGCGGCTACCGGGGCACCGGCCTGGTCTTCCCACACCGCCGCGAACCCGGCCAAACCCAACTCCGGGCCTGGAAAGAGGAACACAACACCTCCCACCGCAAGGTCCGCGCCCGTGTCGAGCACGCCTTCGCCCGCATGAAGACCTGGAAGCTGTCCGGGCCGCTTTGCGGCGTCCTTGACTGGGGAAAATTCTGACGGCGACCTCGGCTTGGGTGACGTCGAAGGATCTTGGTGCGGTTGAGTCCGTGTGGAAGCTTGACGCGAGGGCTGGGGCAGGCGCCCTGGACTGTTGCCTCTGAGCACGCGAGTCAGATTCTTAAGTTGGCTGTGCCCTCACCAGGCCGGGGCCGTTTGGCGATGTCGGTCTCCGAGGGGGTGACTTTATGGATGTGCTGGTCGAGAGAGTGGCGGGTCTCGATGTTTCCAAGGGTGATGTGAAGGTCTGCGTCCGGGGGCCGATCTCCCAGGGTTCACGACGCTATCGGGATGAGGTCCGTACCTTCACGACGATGACCAGGTCACTGCTGTTGTTGTCGGACTGGCTGGCCGAGCAGGACGTTCAGCTGGTCGTCATGGAGGCAACAGCGGACTACTGGAAACCCGTGTTCTACCTGCTTGAGGAACGGTTTGAGGTCTGGCTGGTCAACGCCCGCGACATCAAGCGGGTGCCAGGCCGTAAGACCGACGTCTCCGACGCCCGTTGGATCGCGCAGGTGGCCCAACACGGGCTGGTCTCGCCGTCGTTCGTGCCGCCACCGCGCATTCGCCGTCTTCGTGACCTCACCCGGCAGCGCACCAGCCTGGTCCGAGAGCGTTCTCGCGCGCTGAATCGGCTGGAGAAAGTGCTCGAGGACGCCGGCATCAAGACCTCGCTCGTGCTGACCAAGACGCTGAGTATGTCGTCCCGCGCCATGTTCGAAGCACTCATTGCCGGTGAGCGTGACCCGGTGGTGCTGGCCGATCTGGCCGTCGGGAAGGCCCGGTCGAAGATGACGGATCTCCGCGAGGCCCTGACCGGCCGCTTCGAAGACCACCACGCCTTCTTGACGTCCCAGGCCCTGGCCCACATCGACGCCATCGATGCGCAGATCGCCGCGTTCGATCAGCGCATCGATGCCGAGACCGCGCCTCTGCGCCGACAGCGCGATCTCCTGGTCACCATCCCCGGCGTCTCAACCCGCCTCGCACAGGTAGTGATCGCCGAGACGGGCGCCGACATGACACGCTTCTCCACTGCGACCGCTCTGGCGAGCTGGAGTGGCGTGGCTCCTGGAAACAACCAGTCAGCGGGGCGGAGTTACTCAGGCGCCACGACGCACGGCAACGTCTGGCTGAAGGGTGCCCTTGGAGATGCTGCTGCCGCAGCGGCACACACCAAGGGCACCTACCTCAACGCTCACTACCGCCGGCTGACCAGACGCATGGGCAAGAAGCGCGCTCTCGTCGCGGTCATGCACAAGATCGTCATCGCCGCATGGCACATGCTCACCAACGACACCGACTACCAGGACCTTGGACCCAGCCACTGGCAACAGCACCCGCACCAGGTCAAGCGACGGCAGCAACGGCTCATCGCCGAGCTGAGCGCCCTCGGAATCGACACATCCGGCCTCACACCCGCTTGATCTCCCACACCCCAGCCTCGCGGCCAGGGCAATCAGCCATGCCCTCGTACGGCCATTTTCGAGTCAGATCCTCCGCGACTGCCGCCTCAAGGGCGACGGAGTACACCACGCCATGCTCGGCACCGCCCGCCTGCACAACCTCACGCTCGCTGGGTAACGAAGACGGGCAGATCAACCAGCGCGTCGTAGATCATTTGCGGGACAGCGCCTAGTCGGCGAAAAACCTGAGCGACTGGGCGTTGACGTCGTCGGCGTGCGTCCAGCACAGGCCATGGTCAGCGCCCTCGATGGCCACGTACTCGTTCGAGGGGATGAGTTCGGCCGTGCGTGGATCGCAGGCCTCGATCGGCAGGGCTCGGTCCTCGGTACCGTGCAGGATCAGCACCGCGATGTCGATCTTCGACAGATCGGTGCGGAAGTCGGTGTGCCACGTGGCCACGCCGGCGACGGTTGCGATGGGTGACGCGCCGACCGTCGTGTTCCACGCGTCCTGCACGGCCTCGGCGCTGATCCGGCTGCCGAGCGTCACGTCGAGGTCGAAGAAGTTCTTGTTCCACTCCGTGAAGTACGCCGCCCAGTCCGCTGTCGGGGCCGCCGCGATCCGGTCGAGGACTTTCTGGGGCACCCCATGGCGCGTTTCGGGCGTCTTGAGCAGGTACGGCGTCACCCCGGAGATGACCGACGTCACGGAGGACCCGCTAAATGATGTTGAGGTGGTCCAGGAAGGGGGTCGCCGCGGATGCGTCCCCCGTGATGCGGCAGTGATCGCGCCAGGGTTTCCGGGTGGTGGCCCAGGCGATGAAGTCAAGGGCCGAGCTGTGGATCCGGGTGGCGGTGGAGTCCGCGTCGGGTGTCACAGTCAGCTGTCCGTCCGTTGCGGTCGCGGGGAGGATCGTGACGGTGGTCGCGCCCGGTCCGGTCAGGTCCAGGACGAGGGGTTGGCGGACGGTGGCGGTGAGTTCGGGGCCCTGCATCTGCGGGAGGCCCGCGAGCATGAAGTCAATGGCGGGGGTGACCTGGTCGTCGGTCGGTTCCGGCAATGTGAACGGCAGCGGGCCGTCCGGGGCGAGCAGGTCGTTGCGCAGGTGGCAGAAGACGTTGAACGCCATGGTGTTCGCCAGGAGATGGCGCGGGTACGTCCCGAGCCCGGCCACCTCGACGGGCTCGTCCGCACCGGGCGGTTCCTGGGCGGCTGCCAGGAGGTCCAACTGCCGGGGGGTGCTGTGCCGCCACTCGTCGATGACTTCGGAATGGCTCCAGCCACGGCGTTCGTCGACGCGCAGGTCGTGGTAGCGCTCGCGGTTCTTCGGCAACGCCGGGTCGGGCGGAGGCGGGTCCACGGCTTCGGAGGCGAGCGCCGCGAGGTGGGCCACCACGTCGATGACGCGCCAGCCCGCGCACGCGGACGGCAGCTCCCACTGTCCGTTGTCCACCTTGGGGACGATTTCGGCGAGTTGCGCCGTGCTCGAACGCGCGGCGGCCAGACCGGCTCGGGTCATGGTTCCTTTAGCCTCTCGAAGGGACTGCCAGGTCAGGCTGCGGCCTGCCGGGACATGCGGTAGGTCGCGGCGACGTCGGCACGACCGAGCCCGTCGTCGGCCGCGCGGCGGAGGCGTCCGGGCACGACTTCGGCGATACCCAGGTGCAGGCAGGCGGCGCGGGCCGTATCGGTGATCAGGCCGGCGTCCTTGGCAGCCGCGTCCAGAGGGAAGGAAGGGGTGTCGAGGTCGTCGTCGATCATCTTCGGACCTTTGGTCCGGACGTACGGGCTGCTGAGTCCGCTGCCGTCGATGACGTCGATGACCAGGCGTGGATCCACCCCCAGGGCGTCGGCCAGGGTGAGGGACTCCGCGATGCCCTCGACGGTGGCAAGGACCCAGGCGTTGTAAGCGAGTTTGAGGCTGCTGGGCTGGCCGACCTCGTCCAGCCACACAGTGCGTATGCCCACCGCCTCGAGCACGGGTCGCACCTCTTCCCTCACCTCCTGCTGGGGCGAGGCGGCCATGATGGTAAGCGTGCCGGCCACCGCCGGATCCTTGGTACCGCGGAGGGGCGCTTCGACGTAGGCGAGGCTCACACGGGCCGCCTGTTCCGCGAGTCCGCGCCTCCCGTCCGGGAAGACCGTGCACGTCTGCACCCACACTTGGCGGCCGCCCAGACCATCGTGGGCTTGGTCCATCACGTCGGCGACCACCTTCTCGTTCAAGAGCGCGGTCAGCACGACATCCGCGCCGCGGCAGGCCTCGGCCGGCGTGTCACACACCACGGCACCGAGGGCGGCCAGTGGTTCGGCGGCGGCGCGATTGCGATTCCATGCCCGCAGCCCCAGTCCCGCCGCCGCGATGTTCCGCACCATGGCGTCCCCCATCGCGTCCCCCATGGTGCCCGTGCCGAGCACCCCGACCACAGGTCTTCCCCGACCGGGTGGCGCGGTCCGGTTCCTTCCACTCATCGTCGGGCCTCCATACGCTCGGTCAACACGCGTGCAGCAACAGCGGCGAGCAGTGCGCAGGCCCGTGATCCGACAGACCCACCCGCAACCTGACTGGTTCAGGCGTCCTGACCGATCCAGACGGTCTTGGCATTCATGAACTCCCGCATGCCGAGGTCGGACAACTCGCGTCCGTAGCCGCTGCGCTTGACGCCGCCGAACGGGATCTCGGGGTAGCTGGTCGTGTTGCCGTTGATGAAGGCCATGCCCGACTGGACGTCACGCACGAACAGTTCGCGTTCGGCCTCGTCCTCGCTCCACAGGTTCGACCCGAGGCCGTAGGGATGGCCATTGGCCTCCCGCAGGGCCTCCTCCAGGGAGGAGACCGTCCACACCTGTGCCACGGGGCCGAAGACCTCCTCGTGGTACATCCGCATCTCCGGAGTGATGCCGGTCAGGACGGTGGGCGGGTAGAACCAGCCCGGCCCGTCCGGGCGTTCGCCACCCAACAGCACGGTCGCGCCCTTGGCGACGGCGTCCTCGACGTAGGACTCCACGTCCTGCCGGCCGGACTCGGTGGCAAGCGGTCCGACGTCGGTTCCCGCGTCCATCGGGTCGCCCACCACCAGCGCTCCCATCTTCGCCACGAACATGTCGATGAACGCGTCACCAATGGCTTCGTGCACGAAGAAGCGCTTGCCGTTGATACAGGACTGACCGTTGTTCAGGGTCCGTGCCCGGACCGCGACATCGGTGGCCTGCTCCAGGTTCGTGGAGGGCATGACGATGAAGGGATCGGAGCCGCCGAGCTCGAGGACGACCTTCTTGATCTCGTCACCGGCGATGGCGGCCACCGACCGTCCGGCCGGTTCACTGCCCGTCAGAGTCGCGGCCGCCACCCGGGGGTCACGCAGCACCTGTTCCACCCTCCTCGCAGAGATCAGCAGGGTCTGGAACACGTCCTCGGGGAAGCCAGCGTCACGGAAGAGCTCCTCCAGGTACAGGGCGCACTGCGGCACGTTCGAGGCGTGCTTGAGCAGACCCACGTTCCCCGCCATCAGCGCGGGCGCGGCGAACCGCATGGCCTGCCACAACGGCAGATTCCACGGCATCACCGCGAGGACGACACCGATCGGCTGGTACGTGACGAACGTCTGCTTCGCACCCACGCGTTGGGCGTCACCTTCCAGATCCCGCAGGAACGCGGGGCCCTCGGCGGCGTAGAAGCGCAGTCCGTGAATGCACTTGGCCACTTCCTGCTCCGCTGCCCGGAATGTCTTGCCCATCTCCGTGGTGATCATTCCACTGACGCTCTCGACCTCCTTCTCCAGACGGTCGGCCGCATGCTGCAGCCACTCCGCCCGCTGCTCGACGCCCGTCAGCCGGTACGAGGCAGCTGCCGCCGCAGCTCTGGCGAGCTTGTCTTCGAGCTCTTCGGGGGTCAGCTCGTCGAAAGTCCTGAGGACCTCACCTGACACGGGACTCGTCGTTGCGATAGCCATGGATCCACGATAAAACCACCCGGTATGGTAGGCAATTCACCCATTTGGCCTTTTGTCGACCCCGGAAGCGTCGCTCACCGTCGGCAGGGAGTCACGCCTCCCAGGCTGAACCAGCACCCCTCCACGTCCAGCAGCGCCAACGCACCAGGCGGCTACCGACCCGCCGGCTGCTGATCACCTGGCACGACACGGGATGCATCGCAACCCCAGCTGCGCAACCATGGTGAAGTCCGAAGCGGCGGCCGTGGTGACCCGGCGCCGGGACCCGTTTCCTGTCCGTGTCGCACGCGCCGTGCCGCTTTTCCGCTGGTCGGCGAGAGTGAGACAGCCATGACGCAGATGCGGGCGGCCCGGATGCACGGATACAAGGAACCCCTTCGGATCGAAGAGGTTCCGGTGCCCGAGCCCGGGCCGGAAGAGATACTCCTGAAAGTCGCCGCGACCGGCATGTGCCGTAGCGACTACCAGCTCCTCAACGGCTACTTCGAGGGACCGTTCCCGGTGGACCTGCCCTACATCCCAGGCCACGAGGTCACGGGCCGGGTGGCGGGACTCGGCGCCGAGGTGCCACCGACGGTGGGCTACTCGGAGGGCGACATGGTCGTGGTGAACCCCAGCTGGGGGGACGGCACGTGCCGGCAGTGCCGGGAGGGCAACGAACAGCTGTGCAGCGGTGACGGCCGGTGGGTGGGGTTCGGCCCGCCGGGCGGTTTCGCCGAGTACATGGCCGTGGAGTGCCGCCACGCGATCCCGGTCTCGGAGGAGGCGGCGCGGGCGCCGGAGCTCCTGGCCCCGATGACCGACGCGGGCATGACCCCGTACCGGGGGATGCGCAAGCTCCGGGACGCGGGCAAGCTCGGTCCCGGACGGACCGTCGCCGTCACGGGCATCGGCGGGCTGGGCAGCTACGCGATCCAGTACGCGAAACTGCTCGGCGGCGGTGCGACCGTGGTGGCGCTCGCGCGCACCGACAGCAAGCTGGACGTGGCGAAGGAGAACGGCGCGGACTACGGGATCAACGTCAGGAACAAGGCCACGGAGGCCATCCAGGCCGAACTGGAGCGGCTCACCGGCCGCCGGACGATCCACGCCATCCTGGACTGCGTCGGCAGCGAGTCCTCCATCTCCATGGGCTTCGATCTGCTGGGCCCCGAGGGCGCGCTTGCGGCCGTCGGCCTCATGAGCCAGCGCGTCGAGCACCGGCAGTTCCCCTTCGTGGGCACCGAGCTCTCCTACCTCGGTTCCTTCTGGGGCAACCACTTGGACCTCGTCGAGGTCCTCTCGCTCGCCGAAGCCGGCCTCGTCAAACACAACGTCACCAAGGTCGCGCTGGAGGACATCAACGAGAACCTTGAGGCTCTGGGGCGCGGAGACGTAGTCGGACGCCAGGTCGTCGTCTTCGGGTGAAATTCCGTCGGGCCGACCCGGCCGTCGCGCCTTCCGGGGGCGTGTGACGAGGTCCGCGCGGCGGCCCGGACTCGGCGCTCCACAAGCGTGCCGGGCCAGTCGCCCGACTTCCCGAGCTCACGCTCCGGCAGGGGCCACCGTCCTCACGGTGGACGGAGTCCTGCGCTTCGGGCCCGTGAGCCCTGGATTCAACATGGCGCCACTTGAGGCGCGGGGACTATTGCTGTCACGTGCGAGGTGATGACCCGACAGGGGTCTCGGGCTGCATCTCGTAGGAGTGCTGGATGGCCGGGTGGCGGGTTCCGAGACCGTCCGTGACCTTGCGCTCCCATGGAACCTCCTGGAGGCGCTTGGTCTCCTCAAGCATCGACTTGGGCTCCAGGTTGCGGTAGCTGTCGACTTCTCCGGCGGCGACGGCCGTCAGCGTGGCGAAGACCGCTTCGGGATCGAACTGCGGGCGGGGGAAGGCGAGTTTGGAATAGTCGAAGAGCCGCTGCGACGGGTCGTCCTCCCAGCTTTCCCAGGTCTGGAACATTCGGTCGTTGAAGCCCGTCAGGAAGGGCCCCGGGTTGACTGTGGCGACCTCAATGTTGTATTCCTGCAGCTCGTCGGCCATGGTCTCGGCGATCGCCTCGACCGCGTGCTTCGAGGCAGAGTAGATGCCGGTGAACGGATTGACGTTCAGGCCTTCCCGCGAGGACATCCAGACGATGCGGCCGGCCCCGCGGTTGATCATCTGCTTGGCGATGCCCTGGGTGAGGACGAGCGGTCCGGTGACGTTGACCTCGAACTGGTGCCGAATGTTCGACTCGGGAATGTCGACCGTGGAGCCTCCCTCACCTACACCGGCATTGTTCACCAGAATCTCCACGCCCCAGTCGAGGGCCTTGCGACGGTCTCCGTCGTTCGTCACGTCGAGCTTCTCCACCCGAAGCCTGACACCGCGCTCAGCCGCCTGCCATTTCAACGTCTGCACTTGGGCGTAGATCTCCACCCCGGCGATCACGTCGAAGCCCTTCCCGGCGAGACGCATGGCGGCTTCGAACCCGAAGCCGGTGCCTGCTCCCGTGATGAGGATCTTCTTCAGTGCTGTATTCGCCATGTCGAGTGATTCCTCTCAAGATTTTCGTCCCACACCCCAAGAACCAGTCTGGCCCCCCTAGCGACTGGCGGCAACTCGCAGAAATGGATCTGTCCAAAATTGAATTCGAGTGCCAAAGCCTGTTGGCCAAGCGCTACTGGCCTCAAAAACGTTCGCAGGCATTCGCGTCTTGATCGCCGCTTTCAAAGCCGGTGCGCGCCCCGAGAGAAGAAAGGAAAACTACCGTGGACCTCCGCAGCTAATCACCGACGTATTGGCTCCGGGACCGTGCCGACGGGCATCAGGTACTACGACACGGCCCCGCTTTACGGAGCGGGCCTCGCGGAAATCCTGCTCGATGGCCTGCTGGCCGGCAAGACGCGCGATACCGCGTCGGTGTGGCCGTGGGGGGCGCCTATGGGGTGAGCACCGAGGCCGCAGCCCTCCAGTTCCCGCTGGCCCACCGTCGAACGCCCTCCCCGCCGGGGTCGGCGCCTCCGGCCTCGGGCGAGCAACGTCTCGGCGGTCCGATGCAGCTCAGCTGGAGGGCTCAACGTGCTCCGCGGCGGCCGAGGTGACCGAGGTGGGGCGTGGCTTGTCGCGGGCAGGGCGCTCAAGCCGTTTGCCGGGGTCGGGGTAGGTGGGGGTCAGAGATCAGGTCTCGGCCCCAGGTCCCGTTGACGAGGCCGGCGAACGCGCCATAGAGGCCAAGCGCTGCGGTGAGGAAGCCGAAGCCTCCCCCCACCCTGATCAGTGTGTCGGATTGAAGGAACTGGCCCACAGTGAGCACGGAAATGGTGACCGTGGTGGAGAGGAATGCAGCCAGGAGGGCAGCGGTCGTTCTCACTGCCGCAATCGTGAGTACGAACGGGAGCACTGCCCAGGGCAGCAGACACAGGCCCGTCCCTGTGTGGGCCTGCCCCTCGGGCAGAGTGACGATCACGAAGAACTCCAGCGGGAACGCGGCCGGGAAGAGGGCTGGGTTGACACCGGCGTTTGAAGAAACTCTGGGTAATGTTTGCCAAGCTGAACGCGATGAGGCCGAGCGTCGCGGGGTCGGGCGCGGCGAGTCCGGGCTGCGGAGCCACCGGTGCCGATAGCGAGGGTTGCGACACGGAATACGCTGATCAGCAACCTACTCACAGTTCAGCGGAGATGTCACCGAAACGATCACTCGACACTAATAGGTCGGCATACAAGATCTCGGTACGACACCTCAAGCCCAATAAGTAGTTTCGTACTCGATGGGGGTGCGGTAGCCCAGCGCTGAATGTCGTCGTCGGCGGCAGCCGGAGCTCAGCGGGCTGGCCGATGCAGCACCTGGTCCGCCTCGCTGAACCGGGAGGACACGAGGTTCGCCTGGTGCCAGTGCGGATAGATCAGATCGGGCGCGCTCACCTTGTCGAGGCGGTCCAGATCTTCCTGCGTGAGGTGGACGTCGGCCGCCCCGAGGTTGTCGGCGAGCTGCTCGTCCCTGCGGGCGCCGACGATGACGGTCGTGACACCGGGCTTCGCCAGCAGGTACGCCAGCGCCACCTGGGCCGGCGAGATGCCGCGGACGGACGCCACGTCCACGAGGACGTCGATGGTGTCATAGAGTTTGTCCTCGTCGCGGACGGGAGGTTCGGACCACTCGGTGAGGTGACGCCCGTTCTCGGGCTGCTGGTCGCGACGGTATTTTCCGCTCACCAGTCCGCCGGCCAGCGGGCTCCAGACCAGGACTCCGAGTCCCTGGTCCACCGATGCGGGAATGAGCTCGTACTCGGCGTCCCTTGATTCGAGGGAGTAATAGATCTGGTTGCTGACGAACGGCTGGTACCCGTTGGCGTCGGCGACCCACAGCGACTTCATCAGCTGCCAGCCGGAGAAGTTCGACACACCCAGATACCGGACCTTGCCCGAGGTCACCAGGCTGTTGAGTGTCTCCATGGTCTCTTCCAGCGGAGTCAGCCCGTCCCACTCGTGCACGTGGTAGATGTCGAGGTAGTCGGTACCCAGGCGGCGCAGGCTGCCCTCGATCTGGTCCAGGATGTGCCGGCGCGACAGACCCTCGTCGTTGGGCCCGTCCCCCATGGGCAGGCGCACCTTCGACGACAGGATGACGCGGTCCCGTCGTCCGTCCAGTGCCTTTCCGAGGATCTCCTCGGACGCCCCTCTGGAGTACATGTTCGCGGTGTCGATGAGATTGACCCCTGCGTCGAGACACATGTCGACCTGTCGGCGGGCCCCGGTCACGTCGGTGTTGCCCACGTTGCCGAAGACGTCCTTGCCGCCGAAGCCCATGGTGCCCAGGCCGATCGTCGAGACCAGCAGGCCGGAGGTGCCCAGTTGTCGCACTTCCATGGTCGATACTCCTCCGCTGAATGTGCCGCCGGGGACGCCGCTCAGGAAACGGCCTGGCTCAGAGCTTCCAGGCCGTCGCTGTAGATGCCGGTGAACAGGGCGACGGCCTCGTCCTCCGAGGCGTCGGTGGGAACGAACCGCCCCGACCACTGGACCTCGCTGGTGCCGGGAGCGCCGGCGACTGCGTGGACCCGCAGTGTGGAGATGTAGTCGGTCACGGGGAAGGGGGCTTCGAGGATGGCGTAACTGTAGTAGCGCTCCTGCTCGTTGAACGCCACCAGCTGCTCGACGATGCTGTCCCCTTCCGGGTTGGCGAGCCTTCTGCGGCGCCCTCCCTCTTCCAGGGTGCTGGAGAGGATGTAGGGAAGCCAGTCAGGGAGAGAGCCGAATCCCCCGATCAACTGCCATACCCGCTCTGGTGATACCGGGAGCGTCCGACTCACCGACGTGGATGCCATGAAGTTGTCCAATCACTGTGAAGGGTAGATACGGCCGTTCCTGGAAGGGAGGAGTGATCAGATGCCGTTCGGGAGAGGAGCCTTGGGGCTGACCAGCTTCGCCTCCCGCAGCTCCCGCCAGAACGAGTCAGGGATCTGCTCGTCGAGAGCCGAGAGATCCTCGCTGATACGGCTGGGCTTGGTCGCGCCGGGGATGACCGCCGCGCTCACCGGGTGGGCGAGAGAGAACTGCAGGGCCGCGGCCTTGATCGAGACCCCGTTGCGGTCGGCGATCTCCTTGGTCCGCTTGACGCGGTCGATGACGGCCTGCGGCGCTTCCGCGTACTCGAAGTGGGCGCCGCCGGCCAGGATGCCCGAGCTGTAGGGGCCGCCCACCACCATGCTGACGCCCTGCTCCTCCGCCATGGGCAGCAGCCGCTCAAGGGCATGCTCGTGGTCGAGGAGGGTGTAGCGGCCGGCCAGCAGGAAGGCGTCGGGCTGCGGCTCGTCGAGGGCCAGGGTCAACTCTATCGGCTCGGTGCGGTTGACGCCGAGGCCCCAGGACTTGATGACGCCCTCGTCGCGCAAGCGGGTCAGGACGCGGAACGCACCGGTTCTGGCCTCCTCGAACTTGCTCAGCCACAGGTCTCCGAGGAAATCCTGAGCGATGTCGTGTACCCAGAGGATGTCGAGCCGGTCCACGCCCAGGCGCTTCAGGCTGCCCTCGATGGAGCGCTCCGTGGCGTCGGCGGTCCATTCGTGGGCGATCTTGTTCGGTCGCCCCGCCGCGAACAAGCTGCCCTTCTCGCCCAGGTCGCGGGCTCCTTCCTCGACCTCGTCCAGGATGACCCGGCCCACTTTCGTGGAAAGCAGGTACTCGTCACGGGGCTTGCTCGAGAGCAGGCTGCCCAGACGGATCTCCGCAAGGCCGGCGCCATACAGCGGAGCGGTGTCGTAGTAACGGATTCCCTGGTCCCAGGCAGCGTCGAGAGTTGCCGACACCTCCTCGTCGGAGACAGCCCGAAACATGTTTCCCATAGGAGCGGTTCCGAAGCCGATACGGTCGGACAGAATATCCTTGAGTGACATGATGAGTCTCTCTCCGATTCCATGATGCAAACTCGTTTGTGCGGCGCGGGAGAAAAGGAATTCCTCGCACCCGAAGCATGGCGCGAGCTTCATGCGGTGTGGTGCCTGTGACGTCGTTTTCCCGGCCAGGGTGTGTCAGGGGAAAATGGTGGGCACGAGGCCCCCGTCGACGCTCAGGGCCGCGCCGGTGGTCGCCGCCGACCGGTCCGACGCGACGTAGGTGACCAGGCTGGCCACTTCCTCCGGGCGGATCAGGCGCCGCAGCAAGGAGGTCGAAGCCCGCCCTTCGGCGACAAACCGACGCTCCTGCTCTGCGGCGTCCAGGCCCGGGTAGAGCTCGTCGAACATCGCCAGCACGCCGTCGCTCATGGTCGGGCCCGGCAGGACGCAGTTGACGGTCACGCCGGTGCCCGCGAGCTCTTGTGCCATACCGCGTGACACCGCCAGCTGGGCCGTCTTCGTCATGCCGTAATGAACCATGTCCGTCGGCGTCTGTACTCCTGCCTCGCTGCTGACGAAGACGACTCGTCCCCATTTCCGCCCTGCCATTCGCGGAGCGTAGTAGCGGGCGAGGCGAATTCCGGAGAGAACGTTGACACTGAAGAAGCGCAGCCATTCCTCGTCGGGGATCTCGAAGACGGGCTGTGTAGCAAAAATCCCGGAATTATTCACCAGAATGTCCGCTTCGGGAATCTGCCGGGTCAGCGCGTCGCATCCCTCCGGCGTTCCGACGTCCGCGGCCACGCCTCGCGCGCCGAGCCGTCGGGCGGTCTCGGCGACGCGCTCGGCGTTCCGGCCGTTGAGCACAACCGCGGCTCCGGCGGTGCCCAGCGCCACGGCGACCGCCGCTCCGATCCCGGCTGTGGACCCGGTGACCAAGGCGGTACGACCGCTCAAGTCAATGTTCATGCCACGGTAACCCTCACCGGTCGTGACCCTAGGACCTCAGTTTCGGCCAACTGATGCTCACACGCATCCGCGCACGAGCGAGCGTTCCGCGGACGGACCTGGCGGCCGAGGGAGATGTTTCGCCCTGCAGGCCTCCTCCGGTGGTCGACGGCCCGTCCTCCGGGTTCTGTATGGGCCAGGCGGCGGAGATACGGAGAACACCAGCAGGTCCTCGGGCCACATCGCGTGGGGTGCGCCGACGACATCCCAGCCACTGGGCCGAGTCGCGTCAACGCCGGCCCGCTCTCCTCGGAGGGGTCAACGGCCCGCATCCGTACCTCTTCGCGGCGCCTGCGCCGCTCGGCGGTCAGCCCGCCCCCGTCCGGATACCGCATGCCTTCGGTTTTGATCATGCCGTCCTGCTTGGCCTGGAAGGCCGCGTACGCCCGTGGCGCCTCCTCCAGCGGCAGGTGGTCGGTGGCCAACCCGGCCACGCCGAGGGGGGTCTCCGTCGCCGAGCAGGGGCCGAATTTCCGTACCCGGCGCCACACGTTCGCCTGGCCCATCCGGAACTGAAGTTGCCTGTCGAACAGGCGCAGCAGCGGCATGGGGTCCATGGCCCCGCCGTACACTCCGGAAATCGAGACGGTACGCCGCGCCGTACGAGATCGACCGCCGTGTAGAGCGCGCCGAGCCGGTCCACGGCTGCCTTCTGCATGACCGGCTGGGCCAGCGAGTGGGCAGCAGTCCGGTCGCCCACTGGGCGGCCTTGGCCACCGGGCTGCCGTGCGCCTCCATTCCGACCGCGTCGATCACCGCGTCGGTGCCGCGCCCGTCGGTCAGTTCGCGCACCGCGTCCCCGAGTTGGTCCGATCCGGCGACCTCCGACGGCCAGGTGGTGCGACGGCGGGTGCCCGCTCGTAGGCTGCCGCCATGACCGAGATCCAGAACCCGACGCCCCGTGACGCCTTCGAGCTGCTCATGGCCGGTAACCAGCGCTTCGTCTCAGGCGCCCCCGAACACCCGAACCAGGACGCCATACGCCGCACCGAGATCGCACCTTCCCAGCAGCCTTTCGCCGTGCTGTTCGGGTGTTCCGACTCCCGGCTGGCCGCCGAGATCATCTTCGACCGTGGCCTGGGCGATCTGTTCGTGGTGCGTACGGCGGGGCATGTCGCCGGTGCGGAAGTCCTCGGTTCGATCGAGTACGGCGTGCGCGTGCTCGAAGCCCCGCTCGTCGTCGTGCTCGGCCACGACTCGTGCGGGGCCATCGCAGCCGCCCGTGCCGCAGCCGACGGCGGCAGGGTGCCCGGCGGCTTCGTCCGTGATGTTGTCGAACGGGTGACGCCGAGCGTGCTGGCAGCCCGCGCCGCCGGACGCGACCAGGCCGACGGGATCCTGGCCGAGCACATCGAGAACACCGTGGACCTGCTGCTTGAACGCTCCCGCGTCCTGGCCGAGCAGGTGGCCGCCGGCCGCCTCGGTGTGGTGGGGCTGTCCTACCGGCTGGCCGACGGCAGTGCACAGCTCGTCGCTTCTCGCGGCCTTGATGCGGCGGTCCCTGCCGCCTCCTGACCATGTCGGCCGTGCGCCTCTCCTGACGTGATTCGCCCAGGTCGCAGGAGAGCCGTATACGTGGATGGGGAACCCACCGGGTCCACCGCTCGATCAGCTCCGAAGGGCGCCCGATGGCTCACGGAGCCGACCACGCCCCCGCCCGCGCCGACCCGCCGCGGGCTGCGAGGTTACCGGGGCATGGGAAACGGTTGTCACCCGCGACGGGCGGCACGAGCTGTGCCCGGCCTGCCAGCCCGGCAAAAGCTCGGCCGGATCCGCCAGGCACCCGCATCCGGGAGCGGTAAGGGCACGGCGTCGTGCCGGTCACACGGTGGTCCGGGGCCCCGCGGCGCGGCGCAGCCGGTTGGCGATCGCCAGTCCCAGCCCCTCCTCCGAGGGCAGGGACGCGACGATGAGGTCGCACTCTTGCTGGTCGAGTTCGCGAAGGAACCCGTACAGCCCCCGCGCATAAGCGGCCATCGAACCGGGGACCTGCACCACCGCGTGCGCCTTCACCTCAGCGTCGGCGAAGGCGGCAGGAAGAAAGACGCCGACCCGGTGCCCCAGTTCCCGCGCCAACTCCGCCTCGGCGACGACCTTCTCCGGCTCGACGAGGACGACCCGCGCCCGCGGGGCATAGTGCGACGGATGCTGGCCCGGCACCCGGATGGCGCTGCTGACCGGGACTGCGAGCGGGCGTCCCAGCGCCGCTTCGAGGTCCTCGCGCGTCACCCCGCCGGGCCGCAGAATGGCCGGGATCTCGCCGGTGGCGTCGACGATGGTCGACTCGACGCCGACCTCGCAGGAGCCGCCGTCCAACACGAAATCGACGGCGCCGCCGAGCTCGGCACGGACGTCGTCCGCGGTCGTGGGGCTCACCGAGCCGAAGCGGTTGGCGGACGGAGCCGTGACACCGCCACCGAAAGCAGACAGCAGCGCGAGAGCCACGGGGTGGTCGGGCACGCGCACAGCCACCGTCTCCAAGCCACCGGTTGCTTCGAGTGGCACCCGGGGACCGCGCCGCAGGACCAACGTGAGGGGCCCCGGCCAGAAGCGTCCGGCCAGCAGGCGGGCGGTCGCGGGTACCTCCTGGACCCAGTCGTCCAGGTGTTCCGCGCCACTGATGTGGACGATCAGAGGGTGCGAGGGTGGGCGCCCCTTGACCTGGAAGATGCGCGAGACGGCGGCGGGGTCCTCGGCGTTGGCACCAAGCCCGTAGACGGTCTCGGTCGGGAGGGCCACCAGACCGCCGGCGCGCAGCACACCGGCTGCCTTCTCGATGTCACTGGTTCTTGCCGTCATTCTCGCAATCCTAGGTGTGTCAAGGACCGGCGACGGTCTTGATCACTCTCGGCGGGGTGGCGACGTTCAACCTGGGCGCTTGCAGCACGACGCTGCAGTGGTCGCAAGGAGCCGACGATGACGGTGGTCACCATCTTGTGGATGGCGACGTTCTGCGGCGGGGCGCCGGCCCGACCGGCGAACAGCAGGTGCAGGGTCCCGACGAGAGTGGGGGCGGCTGTGTCGATGTCGGTGTCACCGGCCAGGCACCCCAACTCCCGCTCGGCAGTGAGACGGGCGATCATGGCGGTGCCTCGCACAGTGGTCGATGTGGCAGCGGCTTGTCGCGCATGCTCAGGGCCGCTTGGGACCCAGGGGGCTTTGCGGGCGCAGGTTGCCTTGGTCGTCGAGGTCTCTCAGCACCGCAGGCAGCCCCTTGGTGAGCATCTTGGTGCGGACGGTGCCAAGGATCTTGGCCATGAAGTAGCCTCCGGCCCCGGTGAAGCCGGTGTGATCGTAGGTGAAGCGCGTTCCGCTGCCGTGCGGTGTGAGTCGGTAGGCGACCTCAGTGACCTCGCCACCGCTTTCGTCCTGCCACGAGTAGCGCAGCAGCGAAGGCTCGCGTACCTCCAGCACCTCGCACAGTACGACGCCGCTCCAGCCCGGCTTGGGGTTCGCGATGAACTTGAACTTGGTGCCGACCGTGGTGGCGAAGCCCGCTGGCCGAGCGCCGGCGCCGGTGGCCGTCCACAGCGGAATCAGCTCCGGATCGGTGACTGCGCGCCAGACCTTCTCCGGTGGATGGGGGTAGTCGCGGACGATGTGGATGGCGCTCATTGAGGGCTCCTCTCGCATGCAGGCGTCAAGCCAGCACATATTTTCAGAGACTGTAAACTTACAGTAGCAGAAAATATTTGGGGACTGGACTATGCTTCGGTGATGACCATGCGCACCGTGGACTGGACGGCCCTGCGCCCGCAGGACGAGGTACCCGCCGTCGAGGGGCTACGGGAGCGTAAGAAACGGCTTCTTCGACGGCAGCTGTCCGACACAGCCACCGAGATGTTCATGGAGAGGGGCTTCGACGCGGTACGGGTAGCCGAGATCGCAGACGCCTGCGGGGTCTCGGAGAAGACGGTGTTCAACTACTTCCCGACCAAGGAATCCCTCGTCCTCGATCTGGGCGAGGTCACAGTGGCCTCGCTGAGAGCCGTCCTGGCCGATCCAGACCTGGCGCCGGTCGACGCGGCGTTGAAGATCCTCTCCAGCGAGCTGGCCAACATCACGTCATGGCTGAGCTCTCAGAACGACCCGGCCGAGGCGAAGGCCATGCTTCTGCGCTTCGGCATGCTGATGGGATCCACTCCGTCTCTGCGGGCCTATCAGCGCGACACCGCCGACAGGCAAGTCGCCGTAGCCGCCGAAGTCTTGGCCCAGCGGACCGGGATGAGCCCGGACGACCCCGAATCGCAGATCGCCGCAACCGCCCTGCTCGCTCTGTGGCCCATCCAGTTCCGGGCGCTGCGCAAGCACCTGAACCGCACCCAGACCTTCGAAGAACTGCACGACGCCGTGAGTGCCGACGTCCAACGCGCAGCCCGACTCATCGACATCGGACTCAACTCGCTGGAGACCCGGCTGGAGCAGTCAGAGATTCAGACGTCCGGCCCCGGGGCGCCGTAAGCCACAGCGCCGCGACCGCAGCTTCCCCTGGTCGACCCCACCCTGTCACCGACCTCTGCGGGTAGAACATCTAGGTCTTCGGGTTTCCGAGCCAGCCGCGTTCCTGGGCCAGCAGGGCGATCTGGAAGCGGGTCCGTGCGCCCAGCTGTCTGCCAAGATCGCTGATATGTGTCTGAACGGTCCTGCGGCTGAGCCGCAGGGCACGGGCGATGGCGTCGTCCTTCATCCCCGCGGACATCAGGCGCAGTATGTCCCGCGTCCGACTGTCGAGAGCGCCGTCCTGTCTCTCGGCGCTCGCGGCGGGCGAGACGGGCCGGCTTTCCAGCGAAAGGGGCACCGCACGCTCCCATACGCTCTCGAAGAGGGCGGTCAGCACGTCCAGCAGCGTCGAGGAGTGCACGACGAGTGAGCCCGCGGCCGGATCGTCTTTCCGTAACGGCATGATCGCCGCTACGGCGTCGAAGATGACCAGTTTCATGGGCAGTCCGGACAGAAGCCGCAACTCCCCTTCCGCGGCGCCCCGGAGAGCCGCCTCCAGGCACCCGTCGTCCCCGATTCCGTCGCTGTCGTACACGGACCGGAGCCGGACGCCGGGACGGACCGCGGCGCCCGCCGAGGTGGAAGCGTCGGTAGGGGCGATCCGCGAGGTCACATACGGCGGCTTCGCGAAATGCAGGACCTCCTGCCGACTGCTCCTCAGAAGGTGTGCATAGCGGGCGCCGACCTGTTCATCGCTCTCGACCACCTCGAAAAGGTCCGAGGCGATCTGCCGGCCCGGGGCCGTGCGATAGACCTCGTGGAGCTGTTCCGCGTACAGCTCTGCCCTGGCCAACTCCTGTCGTCTACGGGCGAGAAGGGCGCCCAGCGAGGAGCGGGGCGGGCTGGCACTCCAGCGCGTGGGCCGTTCCCCGACGCGTACGGCCAGGAGTTCGGCCTCCAGGGACCGCAGGGCGGTCCGGGCCGCCGGGGCCGGCACGCCGATCCCTGCCGCGACCGCCTCCTCGTCCGCGTCCGGATGGCCGACCAGGTACTCCAGCGCCTGCCGGGCGAGGCCGCCCAGGCCGGTGCCTGGCCACAACGCATCTGGGGAGGACACGTCCACCAGCGACTCCTCGGAAGATCGGAACGAGGTTCACGCCGATGCTACGCAAGTGCGCAACTGCGCGGGCCCGCAAGCGGTGGATCTTGTCAGGCGGAGCTGCCGAGATCAGGATGATCACAGGTCACCGGTGCGGTGATCTCCGTTCTGACCACATGTCCGGACCGACAACTCCCCTGGCTGCCGCAGAGTGCGCGCCCCGGTCCCCGGCCGCCCGCAGCCGACTGGAAATCATCACCGTGCAGAAATAGGCCCCACGCTTTTTGATTTCAGCGGCGGGGTTCCTTCGGCATGGAAATTAATTTCCGACCGGGTCGCAGTCCCCTTGCGCGGATTCGTCCAACGACATGTACATGTAACACGATGCTTATTGTCAATTGCCCTTCGGCGTACGCCAATTGATGGTGGCGAATGCGACTACCCGTATCCGCCGTCGACCGGGAACCGGAAACGAGTCGACCCTTGCAATGCAACCTGAGGAGTAACGTTTTGCGCGTCTCACCGAGAACCGGTAGGGCTTTACGCCGAAGAGCCGCCGCCTGCCTGACGGTCCTGAGCGCCGCCGCAATGACGGTCCTGGGCATGCAGATCCCGGCCCACGCGGCGCCCCCGTCCGTTGCCTCGGCGTCCTCGGCCAAGAAGAAGGTCGCCCTCGAACCCTCCTGTTCCACGCCCAAGAAGGGCGAGGCCTCCTGTTTCGCCCTGCGCCGCACCGACACCAAGGCCGTCAAGGGCCTGCTGGCCGCCTCCGTCAGCCCCAGCGGCTACGGCGCCGGAGACCTGCAGAGCGCCTACAGCCTTCCCGCCGACGGCGGTGCGGGCCAGACGATCGCCATCGTCGACGCCTACGACGACCCCAGCGCCGAGGCCGACCTGGCCGTCTACCGCGAGCAGTACGGGCTGCCCGCCTGCACCACGGCGAACGGCTGCTTCACCAAGGTCGACCAGCGCGGCGGCACCGACTACCCCGCGCCCGACTCCGGCTGGGCCGGCGAGATCTCACTCGACCTGGACATGGTCTCCGCGGCCGCGCCGAACGCGCACATCCTGCTCGTCGAGGCGGACCAGCCGAGCTTCGAGGACCTCGGGGCGGCCGTCGACCAGGCGGTCGCGCTCGGTGCCAAGTACGTCTCCAACTCCTACGGCACCAACTACAGCAGCACCCCGGGCAGCGGCGAGACCCCGGACGAGACGACGTACGACGCCCATTACAACCACCCCGGTGTCGCCGTGGTCGCCTCCTCGGGCGACAGCGACTACGGGGTGGCCTACCCTGCCGTCTCCCCCTACGTGACCTCCGTCGGCGGCACCTCACTGGTCCGGGACTCCGGCACCGCACGCGGCTGGTCCGAGTCGGTCTGGAACCGCGACGGCTACGGCCCGGGATCCGGCTGCTCCCTCTACGAGCCCAAGCCTGCCTTCCAGACGGACACCGGATGCGACAAGCGCACCGTCGCCGACGTCTCCGCCGTGGCCGACCCGGCCACCGGCGTCGCGGTCTACCAGACCTACGGCGGTGGCGGCTGGCAGGTGTACGGCGGCACCAGCGCCGCCTCACCGATCATCGCCGCCGTGTACGCGGCCGCCGGGACCCCCGTCGCGGGTACGTACCCCAACTCCTACCCGTACGCCTCCGGTACCGGTCTCAATGACGTGACCACAGGCGACAACGGCACCTGCACCCCCGCGTACCTGTGCACCGCCGGTGCCGGCTACGACGGCCCGACCGGCCTGGGCACCCCCGACGGGCTGGCCGCGTTCCGCAGCGGCCCGCACGGGAGGCTCTCCGGCACCGTCACCGACGACAGCACCGGCAAGCCGGTCGCCGGAGCCACCGTCACCACCCAGGGCGGCGGCACCGCACACACCGCTGCCGACGGGACCTACTCGCTCGTCCTGCCGGTCGGCAGCTACGACATCACGGTCGAAGCGTACGGCTACGCCACCGGCACAGCCTCCGGCGTGTCCGTCGGCGACGGCGACACCCTCACCAAGAACTTCGCCCTGACCCCGGTCCCCAGCCGGACGGTCTCCGGCAAGGTCACCGACGGCTCCGGCCACGGCTGGCCGCTCTACGCCAAGATCACCGCGGACGGCGTCCCCGGCGGCCCGGTGTGGACCGACCCGCTCACCGGCGCCTTCGACCTGAAGCTGCCCCAGGGCCACGACTACACCCTGCATGTGACCAGCGCCTATCCCGGCTACACGTCGCCCACCAAGAAGATCACCGTCGCGGACTCCGACCAGAGCCTGAACGTCGCGGTCCCGGCCGACCCGTGGGGGGCCACCGCGCCCACCGGTTACTCGGTGCACGACGAAGGCACCACCGAGACGTTCGACGCGACCGACTCCGCCCCGAAGGGCTGGAGCGTGGTCAACGCCGACGGAACGACCGGCGGCTGGGCCTTCGACGACCCGGGCTCACGCGGCAACACCACCGGCGGCGCCGGCGGGTTCGCCGTCGTCGACAGCGACCACTACGGCAACGGCGCGCACCAGGACACGCAACTGCTCAGCCCGGTATACGACTTCACAGACAACTCCGCACCCGAGATCGCCTTCGCCAACGACTACCTGGCCATCGGGGGCCAGAGCGCGGGCGTCGACGTGACCACCGACGGTGGTGCCACCTGGACCAGTCTCTGGTCCGCCACGCAGACCACCTTCGGCGCGCAGAAGGTCGAGCTCCCGCTGACCGACTACGCCGGCAAGGCATCGGTCCAGCTGCGCTTCCACTTCACCGGCTCGTTCGGCTGGTGGTGGAAGGTCGACAACGTTTTCGTCGGCGAGCGCCACGTCACGCCCCTGCCCGGCGGTCTGCTCACCGGCACCGTGACGGACGCCAACACCGCCACGGGCCTGGTCGGCGCCACCGTGACGAACAAGGACGACGACAAGCAGAGCACCGTCACCCTCGCCACTCCCGACGACCCCGCTCTGGGCGACGGCGTCTACGCCCTGTTCTCCTCCCTCGGCAGCCACGGCTTCACCGCGGCGAAGCCGCACTACACCGGCCTCGACAAGACGGTGAAGGTGGCGGCCGACAGTGCGGTCGGCGCGGACTTCGCGCTCGGTGCCGGGCAGCTGACGCTCGACAAGACCTCGCTCACCGCGTCGGTCGGCTGGGGCGAGCGGACCACCCAGACCCTGACCGTCAAGAACACCGGCACGGCGGCCGCCACCGTCAAACTGGGGGAACAGCCCGGCGGGTTCAGCATCGAGTCCGCGGGCGGCGCCCCGCTGAAACTGGTCAAGGGCACCTACTCCCCGCTGTCGAGCAAGGTCGCCGCGACCGCCGCGGGCACTACCGCCAAGGTGGCTCCGGGAGCCGCCGGTGACGCCTGGCAGGCGGCCCCCGACCTGCCGGTCAAGCTGATGGACAACGCTGTCGCCACCAACGACGGGAAGATCTACTCCGCCTTCGGTTTCAACGGCAGCGCCGACACCAAGGACATGTACGTCCTCGATCCGGTCGCCGGTACCTGGACCAAGCTGGCCGGCGCGGCGGACACCCGGGAGGATCCCGCCCACGGCTTCATCGACGGCAAGTTCTACGCCGTCGGCGGCTGGGGAGCCGGCGGCGACCCCGACTCCAAGCTGGAGATCTACGACCCGGGAAGCGACACCTGGACCACCGGCGCCGCCTCGCCCAAGCCCTACGCCGGCTCCGGCAACGCCGTGCTCGACGGCAAGCTCTACGTGGTCGGCGGCTGCGGGGCACAATCCTGCGGCAGCACGGACGTCACCGTCTACGACCCGGCCGCCGACACCTGGTCCACGGTGGCCGACTACCCGGAGTCGATCTCCTGGAGTTCCTGCGCCGGCATCAGCGGCAAGCTCTACTGCGCCGGCGGTCTGAACGGCAACAGCGAGGACAAGCACTCCTACGTCTACGACCCCGCCACCAACGCGTGGTCACAGGTCGCCGACCTGCCGGTCACCCTCTGGGGCGCCGCCTACACCTCCGCCAACGGCCTGCTCGTCACCGCCAGTGGCGTCACCCAGAACAGCATCACCAACCAGGCCTTCGCCTTCGACCCGAAGGCCGGCACGTGGACCGCCCTGCCCAACGCCGACACCGCCACCTACCGCGGCGGAGGTGCGCTCGGCTTCTTCAAGGTCGGTGGCGGCGTCGCGCTCGCGACCCCCGCAACGACGGTGGAGGTGCTGCCGGGCTACGACCAGGGAGAAACGGCCGACGTCAGCTGGCTGAGCGAGAGCGAGCAGCAGTTCACCCTCCAGCCCGGCAAGAGCTCGAAGGTGACGGTCACCCTGGACGCCTCCGTGGCCGAGGTGACCCAGCCGGGAGACTTCACCGCCCGGTTGTCCGTCAGCTCAGACACCCCGTACTCCCTGCCCGCTCTCCCTGTGGAGATGGATGTCGCGCCGCCCAAGACCTGGGGCAAGATCACCGGCACCGTGCTGGGGGTCACCGCGGACGGCGGCACCGCGCCCATCGCCGGGGCCACCGTCCAGATCGACACCTGGGCCACGAGCTACACGCTGACGACGGACACCCAGGGCGGGTACGCCCTGTGGCTCGACGTCCGCAACAACCCGCTCACCGTCATCGTCGCCAAGGACGGCTTCCAGCCGACCGTCGCGACGGTGAAGATCAAGAAGAAGTCCGCCGTCACCAAGGACTTCACCCTCAAGAGAAAGTAGAGAACGGCCGATGGCCGGGGTGAGGCGCTCCTGAACGGGGCCGGCTCACCCCGGCTTTCGGCACAACCCGCCCGCCGGAACCAACGCTCTCCTCCAGGACCACCGCCTACTTGCGCACCGCCGGAAGTCCCGAAACACCAATGGTCGGCGCAGGCTGCGCCGCCGTCAGGAGGTTCCGTCTCCTGATCTTCGCAGGGAATTCCGGCCCGTCGGCAGTCGCGGAAGATCTTCCAGCCCTTCATGCGGGCAAAGGCATGCTCGACACGGGCGCCAACCTTGCGGTGGGAGGCGTTGTGTTCCTCTTTCCTCGCCGGCAGTTCGGTCTGACCGCGCTCGCGGCGATGCGGAATCACCAGTCCGGTGCCCCGGTAGCCGCCGTCTGCGATCACCGTGGTCTTGCCGACGGCGTCCTTGGCTCCGGACAGCTGCCACGCCTTGCAGTCGTTGCGGTTGCCGGGCAGCGGTCGACGGACCACGACGACGAGTCGACTGTCGGCGTCGATCACGACCTGGTGGTTGGTGGCGTACCGACAGTTCCTGGACATGCCGAACAGCAGGGCCAGCTGGCGCATTGTCAGGATCGTGCGCCAGTAGGCCGCGACCAGCAGCACTCGGTCCTCGAGGGACAGGCTCCAGGGCCGTCCTCTGCCAACCGCGCCGACCCCCTCACTCCGTAGCGAGGTCACCAACTTCCCGAAGCAGCGCTGGCTCAGCCCCGAGAACGGGGCTGTCCAAGACGGCTCCGACGCCGTGATCACACCAGTCACACCGTGATCATCCAACCCGTGGATGACAGCCTTTAGCGTCGGCTGCGCAGGAGGGATCCGAGCGCCAGGCCGGCGCCCAGGCCGATCAGGGCGCCGACTGACGTTTGCCATGCCGGCGCTGCTCCGGCGACGGGCACGTCAGGTGGACGGGGTGCGACGGCCGACGGCGTTGGTGGTCCGGCAGCGATGGCGCGAGCGTGCTCCTCGTCCACGATGGCCAGGAATCGACGACCGATACGGCTTCCGGACGAGCTGGCGGTCCATGAGATCTGGGCCCTGCTCCAGTAGTGCCGCCCAGCCTCTCCGGTGAACATCCCGGCCAGCATGTCCCGCAGGAGAGGCTCGCGAATGGTCCCTATTTCGAAGCCCATCCACGCGTAGTTCATCATCAGATCGGCATAGACATGCCGCTTGCGGTCATGGGGATCGGCGATGTCCGTGGCGCCCCAAACAGGCTGGTAGAGCGCCATGTCATCAAGTTCCAGGCGGACCAGCTCAAGGTAGTAACTGCGGATTCCCTGGACCTGCTCCGCCCTGGCCTGGCGGTTCTGAACAACCAGCGAAGCAGCGACGCCGGCCAACGCGAGCGCCGAGACGATCGCCGACGTGAAGCCGTACGCCGCGCCGACCTGACTCAACCTGTTCCAGTCCACGCCCTTGGAGCCGGAGATGTCCTCCAGCACGAACGGCGACAACAGCAGCGCCGCCAGCACGGCCGCCGCAGCGGCGACCAGCCCCAGAGCTCTGCCCACCCGGCGAGCCACTGCTACTGCAGCTACAGACCGATGACGAGCTATCAGGTAAATCACCCCCAGGCGAGCCTGTCCCAGTGACTAGGCCGAGCCAGGGGGCAGCCTACGTGCAGCCCGTCTGCTCGGCATCGTCCGCCTGCACAAGGTCACCGTCGCCCGCCGGAAGAACTCCGCCACACCGACCGAAGATCGTTTACGGGACAGCCCGTAGCTCAGGAACAGGCACTCAGCTTGTCCCTTGTGGTCTGAGCCACGGGAGACGCCCGCCGGGCCGACGCGCTGAGCGTCATCGTGCCTCGGCCGGAGATGAAACGCAGACATCGACGTCACCACTTGACGCCAGGGCTCGACGAAGCGGAAGCGCCGTGAGCAGAACGAAGATGGCGAAGAGTGTGATCGGCAACAGCCCTGTCGGACGCAGAAACGCGGTGGGATGCGTCATGATCGCGCTCCACGCAACGCTCCAGTTGCCGAGCACATCCGCAAGCATGACCATGGCAGCGAACAACGGCCCAGCAGGGCGGGCACGGATGATCGCCAGCGCGACAAGCGGATCCAGCAGCAAGAGCACATGGAAGAGCAGTTGGACGAGTACCGGCGCGTAGTCGTAGGCATTCAGCCCGCCCGTCGCCAGCAGGTACCCGTGCGCTGCCGTCCCTTCCAGGAATCCGACCACGTACACCGCGACCGTGCACCGGATCCACACCGGGCGATCCCCCCATCGCATGGTGATCACCCTAGCTCACACGGGGCGGACGGTCGGGTGACCTTGCCGATCGACCTGACACTGGTGGCCGAGCACCGGCGCGGACACGGCGCGATGTACGAGGCAGTGAACCGCGGGAACGTGGATGTGCCCCGGCTGCGGCAGGTGCTGGCTGGTCTGCCCATGCCGCAGGCCGCAGACGGCCGCCTGGTCCTGGCGGTGGACGTCAGCAACTGGCTCCGCCCCGACGCGCCGGCCAGCGCGGAGCGTCTGTTCCGCCACGTCTACGACCGCAGCGCTCGGTCATCAGACCAGTTCCTCCCTGGCCGGCCGTACTCGCTCGTCGCCGCCCTCGAATCGGGACGACGTCCTGATGCCAGCTCCTTGACGCCGCTCGTCTCGGGCCCGAGGACGACGCCGCCGTTTAGCTCCGCCAGGTGGTCACGGACCTGATCGAGATGGGCCGCCGGCACTTCGTACGCGACGTCGCACTGCACCCCGCACGCGTCCTGCCTGGATCGGGAGGGGGGTCGCACTCACGCGGTGGCGACGGCCGTTGCGACGTGGACCGCGGTCAGGAGCGAGGCACCCGCGATCATCGTCCATTTCCGAGTGGCGACTCCGATGACGGCGTCGCCCACCTGGGCCGTGGCGGCCGCGCAGAGGATGAGCGAGCCGGCGGGACCCGACCACGCGAGCGGTGCGACGAGGGCCGCGACCCCCAGTGGCACTCCCCTGGTCGCGTACATCCAGCCGTAGAAGCGCTCGCCGGCGGTCGGCGTACCGCTCTCACTCAGCACCGCCGGGCGCACACCTCCCACCAGGGCGAAAACGATGCCGGCGACCGCACCGACAGTGTTGGCCGCCAGGAGAACGCTCACGAGGCGTACTCGGTCGACGGTTCGGTGCCGTACTTCGTCCAGACCTCCGCGACGGCACCGCGTGACAACGGCTGCCCGGACTCGACCATCGCCTTGAGGTCACGGAAGTACTGCACGTACAGATCCGGGGTGAAGGTGTTGAGCATGACCGCGGTCTCGTCGGTGACGTTGGCGAACGTGTGCGGTGCGCCCGGCGGGACCATGACCCACGTACCGGCTCCGGCGTCGTAGTCGTCCTGCCCGACGGTGAACCGCACGCTGCCCGAGAGTATGTAGAAGCCCTCGTCGTGCTGTGCATGGCGGTGCTGCGGAGGACCGGCGGTGTGCGGCGGGATGGTGATCTCACCCATCCCCAGGCGGTGGTCGGTGTTGCTGCCGTCCTCGAGGATCCTGATCGTCGACGGGCCGTTCACGATGAGCTCGCCCTCGCCGGGACCGGTGATGGACACCTTGGCCATGGAGTCTCCCTGACTGGTGGGGTGGTCAACGCCAGGACCATATGATCGATCCGGATCCCAATGCAAGTGGACTCTCAAAAAAAGAGTCCACTCTCATTCGGCGGCCTCGCCCGATATGCTGTCGTCCGGTACGGAAGGGTGATCATGGCCGAGCGGAGTCGCCCGAGCGGGCTCAGTAAGACGATGGAACGCACCAGGTCGGCGATCGTCACGGCGGCCCGCGACCTCGCCGACACCGGGGCGGAGATCACGATGCCGGCAGTCGCGGCCGAGGCCGGGGTCTCCGAAGCGACCGCCTATCGCTACTTCCCCGACCTCCTCTCACTCCTGCGCGCCGCCGTGATGACGGAGGACCTGGTCGCGGTCCTGCGATCGGCGACGCGCAGCGACGACCCGGTCGAACGGATCGGTCAGGCCGCAGAGATCCTCGGCCGGGCGGTGCTGCGCAGGCAGGGTGCCGTCCGCGTGGTCGTCGCCTCGGCCATCGCGAAACCCGCGACGTCCAAGGACCGTCCCGTCCGCCGCTTCGCCCTCATCGAGCACGCCCTTGCCCCCTGGACCGACAGGTGCGGCTCCACGCAGCGCGCGGACGTGGAACAACTGGTCCGCGGTCTCGCCCTCGTGATCAGCGCCGAGTCACTGTTCGCCCTCATCGATCTCTGCGGCCTGACCCCCGACGACGCGATCGCCAGCCTCGCGACCACCGCACGGCAGATGACCGCAGCGGCAATCGCAGCCAACCCCGCCGGACCCGCCACCGACTGACAGGTGGTCTCATTGGGATCGCCCTGCGGGCGGCCTCGCCCGAGTCGCCGGCC
Organism: Streptomyces sp. NPDC001507; assembly: GCF_042894765.1. Taxonomy (NCBI): domain Bacteria; kingdom Bacillati; phylum Actinomycetota; class Actinomycetes; order Kitasatosporales; family Streptomycetaceae; genus Streptomyces; species Streptomyces sp. NPDC001507. Next base: position 1,232,736 of record NZ_JBIAVV010000001.1, on the reverse strand, counting down.
CTGGCGAACGAGACCTCGGATCCATAGCCGTCAGCATCACCGTGCGGCAGGTGCGCACCCGCCCGCCAGTTCGTGAGCCGGAGCCGGCCCGCCATACCGGACACATCGCTGTCCGGGAGCGCCAGACCGGGTCCCAGGACCAGCGGGTGAGACTGTCGGCGACCAGGCGCCGCTCACTCACAGCCGCTACGGCTGAGTGGGCCCGGCTGACGGGACGCGTCGTCGACGCAGGAGCAACCCTGCGGGCCGCCGCAGGGCGAAGGCCAGGCCGAGGCCGGGCGGGATCTGCAGGAACTGCTGGATCACCGGGGGTCCGGGCTTGTCCCCTCGCCTGAGCGGGGCATGGTCCTGCGGATCGACGGTCACCGCGTAAGTTCCGCCTACCACCCACTTCCAGCCCATGAGCCCGTTCTCCTCGATCGGAGCCAGCGGTGGGCCGTCGAGGACGGTGACCGTACAGAGGGGGCGCTGTCACCCATGCCGTCGCCGGCGGACCACTGAATCTGTCGGACCCTGACGTGTTCGGTACGCCCGTGCTGGTGCAGTACCTGCTGATCCAGCTCACCGCGGCCTGACTGCTTCAGGAGCGGATTCACTCATAGACGGTGGCGGCTTGAAGGGCCCTGGCCAGGAAGGTCCAATCCCCCTCTTCCGGAATCTCCTTCCCGAGGTTTCGGTACCAGGCCGGCGAGGCATCCATCCACGCCGCGAGAGCTTCAAGGAACTGATCGAGGCTCTGGTTCTCCCATTCGTGCCCCCGACGGAGGTAGTCCTGGTGCAGTTCTCGGACGAAGGCGACGAACTCGTCGCGGCTACTGACCTCGCTGTCGGGAGTGAGTGACATGGAGTGAAGGTACCTCGCTCCCTGCGAGCGCCCACCTTGACGATCAATAGGAGCATCAGTGGGCGGATTCGTCGCCTACGTCGAGCACCGCTGACGCGCAACACCGAGCCGGCATGCATCGAGTACGAACCGGACCGCGACGCGGCGTCCGAGCGGGCCCTGCGGACGATGTGAGGTCGACGTGCTGAAATCCCGGCTGTGAGGCTGTGCGGGCTAGGCTGCTACGAGTGCGTTCTGACGCAAGGACGGCTCCGGCACCGTGATCACACCCGCCACGCCGGGATCCTCGCACCGTAGCGTGCCCCGCCGGCAGGCCTTCTCGCCTCAACGGAACTCGTGGACCACCTGGATCTCGCCGACGATGTGGGCGTTGAAGTCGTCCAGCTCCTCGGCCGGAACCCAGAGCTCGAGGATCGTCTGCCCACCGGCCTGCTGGATGGGATACCGGCTCAAGAACTCCGATTCGACCTCGAAACGAGTGACGAAGCCGGCGCCATCGTGCTTCACGTTCCAGTCCCGCGCGATCCTGACCGCGTAGTCCTCGTTGAGGACCGGGTAGAAGATCGGCTGCTCGGGCAGCCGGGGCGGCCAGGCACGCCAGTTCAGCTCCCGAACCAGATCCAGCTCCTTGGGGCCGGTGGGGCGCCACAGGGTCGTCGTTGCTTGCTGGCTGGTCACTCTGCATCGCTCTCTGAACGTGGGCCGCTGGTGCGGCAGGTAGGGACAGCGGACGATACCGGCACCGCGAACTCATCAGCCACGCAGTTTCCACACCGTGACCAGCAGTTACGGGACGGCCCTTATCCAGACGCTTACGACCTGGACGTCGCGGATTGCGGGGTCTTCGAAGTCGAGCGGTGCGGTGGTGCTGAGGGACTGACCTACTGTCACTCCGCGTGCGCGCGCGTTTCTCAACCTGCATGCAGGCGATGACTTCAAGAAGGTAGTCACTGCACTCGCCGACGCCGTGATCGCGCGCGCCCGCCGAGCAGAGAACACGAAGATGCAGAATCCGTTCAGGGATGACGGCCCGCTCGACCTCGCCATGGGACTGCTCGGGCTGCTGCTCTCGACCGCTCTGTTGTGGAAGGGCATACAGACGGCCCAGGACGGGAGCTCGTGGTGGTGGCCGCTGACGGCAGGCGTGATGGTCGTCCTCAGCCTGCATGGCCTCTACCGGCGCCGCCGGGCGAAACGCCAGAGCAGTCCGTAGGCACGGCGCCTCAAACTGGGTCTGGTGTGTCTCGGTGGCATGTCGACCGTTCGTCACGGTGTGTGCATGGCGGTACTGGCCCCGAACGCAGGACACCCGTGGTCCTGGTGAGGCCTCTCACGGGACGCACGACTTCTACCAGGCGCGCGCCTGCACGACGCAGCGACTGATCGAGGAGAAGGGCTTCTGCGCGGTCGCGGCCGAGGCCGACTGGCCCGACGCCTACCGGGTCAACCGCTACGTCCGGGACCGCAGCGACGACGTCACGGCCGAGGAGTCACTGCGCGGCTTTCGGCGGTTCCCCACCTGGATGTGGCGGAACACCGCCGTGCTGGACTTCGTGGGATGGCTGCGGGAACACAACGACCGGGTCTCCGGCGGTGAGCGCGCGAGAGCGGGCTTCTACGGTCTCGACCTGTACAGCCTGTACCGCTCGATCGAGGAAGTCATCAGCTACCTGGACCGCGTCGATCCCGAGGCGGCGAAGCGGGCTCGCGAGCGCTACGGACTCCACTGCCGCAGGCAGTCCGACCGGCAGCTGGACGACCCTCAGAGCTCCGCTGGGGTGGAGGTCGTAGCTCAACCCAACTGCTCCGGTGCCGTCTCGCGACAGGCCGGATTCCTGACCCATGCGCCGTACATTGCCGGCCTTCCGCGAACCGCCCGCTCGTCCGTGGTGTCTCAGCCCGCTGGGTCGATTCGGACCGCGCGATTTGGTCACGGTGCACCGATGCCGATCGCATGCCCGGCGCGCAGCATGGCATTCGTCGACCGCCGAGTGCTCACGCCGATGTCGGCCCCGGTGAGTTCATCACGCCCGCAGCCGCGGACGGGTCGACCTGACCATCAAAGGCAGCTACTGGGTCGGGGCCGCCGTCGGGAGCCTGGGCGCTTCGTCCTGCTGAACACCGCATGGTTCCCCGCGGCTGGCGGGTGGCCTTCGGCAACGGCGGCTTGCTCGGACTGGGGGTCATGCTGGTCCGCCGAAACGTTCCGGATAGCGCTCGTTGGCTGTTCATCCATGGGTGGGAGAAGGAAGCCGAGAAGATCGTGGACCGCATCGAGTCGGAAATGCCAGCCCAGGAAGGCATCGAACTGCCGCCGACCAGCAGGTACCTCGCCGGACGGCAGCAGGCGTCGATCCCGTTCCGGGAGATCGCTCGGGTGGCGGCACAGCGCTATCCGCGCCGGACGCTGCTGGGCCTGGCCCTCTCCCTCGGGCAGGCGTTCCTGTACAACGCCGTGAGCTTCGACCTGGGCACGATAGTCAGCGGCTACTTCGCGGTGGCCCCTGGCGCGATGCCGCGCTGCATATTTCTCTTCGCGATCGGCAACTTCTCGGTCCGCTGCTGCTCTGGCGACTGCTCCGGTGCCTGTACCCCGCCGGCCCGAGCCGGCCGCTGACGGGAGGATGTGGAAGATGTCCGACGGTACGGCCACCCGGCCCGCGGCGTTCGTCTTCGACCTGGACGGGACACTCGTCGACAGCGTCTACCAGCACGTCATCGCCTGGCAGCAGGCGTTGAGCGAGATGGGCGTCGGCCTGGCGATCTGGCGGATCCACCGGAGGATCGGGATGAGCGGTGGCCTGCTCGTGCAGGCCATGATGCGTGAGACCGGCGTACGGCTGACGCCGAAGGAGGCCGATGAACTGCAGAGCGCCCACCACCGCCACTTCGAAGGCTGGATGGACGCCATCCGGCCGCTGCCAGGAGCCGCCGAGCTTCTCCGGACGCTGACGGACCGCGGCGTGCCCTGGACGATCGCCACCAGCGCCCGCAGGAACGACGCCACACCCATGTTCGCGAAACTCTCCGTGCCGCCTGAGGTGCCGACGGTCACCCGCGAGGAAGTCAGCCGCGCCAAACCCGACCCCGATCTGTTCCTGGCGGGTGCGGCGCGGCTCGGAATCCCCGCCCGCGACTGTGTCGTCGTCGGAGACAGTGTGTGGGATCTGCTGGCTGCACGGCGGGCGGAGGCACTCGGAGTGGGGCTGCTGTCCGGAGGATACGGGCAGGACGAACTGGAGCGGGCCCAGGCGTTCCGGGCGTACGCCGACCCCCTCGACCTGCTGGGGCACATCGACGAACTCGGCGTCCGGGACGCGCACGGCGCCTGAGCGCGACGTACCCGTCCCCGGGCGGTCCGGCCGGCACCCGGGGGCCGGGGATCCTGTGCCCGACACCCGAATCCGGGACGGTTCCCCGTATCCGCACCGGGGATACCGCGTGTCCACCACCGACGCGCACCGCATCGGTGCGCACTGCACGGCGGTGGTGTGGACCCGCTGCCCCAGTCCGCACTGGCACGCGAGCAGCTGTTCATGGATGCGGGGCAGCTCGTCGCCAGCCGCAGCCCAGCCGACCTGCCTGCCTTCTGCGCCGCCGTCGTGGAGCAGTTTGCCCGGGCCGCACCACCCCACGCCCGGCTGATCCGGCGGCCTGGTCGCACGCGGTGGGAGCAGGCGGTGCACGGTGGAAGTGGGCCCGCTGGGCCCGCTCTCCACCCCACGGGCCGGTCAGCCGTGGCGGTCGCCTCCGTACGGCCGCCGGTTCGTGGCGTCGGCCCCGAGCGGGGCGGCCGTTCGGGTGGGTCCATGCCGCTGCCCGTCCGTGGGCACGGTGGCGTCCCGGGTGCCACCCCGTCTCCTGAGCGTCCAAGCGGGGGAGAGAATCCCTAGCGTCGGAACATCGAGCCCCGCCGTCACATGTCGGGCCGGACCCTGAGGTACCCCGCAGCGAGCCACGACCCCGAATCGTCGTCCCGCCCCCTGTCCTCGCAGACCGACCGCCGGTGCCACTTTTCGACCCGCTGGGCGCAGGCGGGGCGACCGGGCGAACAGCCACTCTGGGGCCTGTCGGGACCGCTCGGCGGTCCGTCGGCAGAAGGAGTCCCATGACCGAGCAGGCCCGCAGGGCCATTGCCACGTCCTCGACGTACCAGGAGGCCGAACCTGCCGTCGATCACCTCGCCGACCAGGGATTTCCCCTTCAGAAGGTGGCGATCACCGGTCAGGACTTGCGCCTTGTCCAACAGGTGCTCGGGCGAATGGGGTACGGCGAGGCCGCCCTCCACGGCGCAGCCACCGGAGCGCTGCCCGGCGTACTCGTCGGCTGGCTCTTCGGGCTGCTGAACTGGCTGAATCCGGTCGTCTCCGGTCTGCTCCTCGCCCTGTACGGGCTGATCTTCGGAGCGGTCGTCGGCGCGCTGCTCGGTGTGCTCCTGCACGCGGCCCGGGGCGGCCGCCGGAACTTCGCATCGGTCCGCTCGATCGAGCCCAGCCGCCACGACGTCGTGGCCGACGAGGACGCCGTCGACGACGCCGTCCAGCTGGTCGCCGGGCCGGACAGCGGGGCCGGCGCGAACCCGGAGAGCCCCTCCTCCAGGGGCCGCCGCCCGCGCAGCGGCTCGGTGAAGCGGGTAGCCCCCGCGCCCGGTGAGGGCGCGATGGCCATCCACTTCGTGCACCGACACCTGGGGCACTCGGCCGTACCCGGCACCACAGGCGCGTCAGCTGTCACGGGCCACTCGGACGTCTCCCCACGCATACGTCACAAAGAGTCCGCATGGCTCGCATGACGAATGGCGGACGACGAGATCACGAGAAGGAAGAAGGAGGCGATGGCGATGGCGATGGCCATGCCCGTCCGGCGCCACCGTGGTGGCGGCCTGCAGGAAAGGCCAGTCTGGGCACCCACCCCTGTCAATCCCCTGGTCGAGTTCGACGACCTGCTCAACCAGATGAGCGGCCTGCTGGAGTCCACGGTGGGCGCGGCACCCGCGGTTGCGTGGACGCCTCTTGCGGACGTGTCGGAGTCCGAGGACGCGTTCCACATAGAGATCGAACTCCCCGGCGTGAAGAGCAAGGACATTGACGTGGAGGCCAACGGTCCCGAACTCGTGGTCACCGGAGAGATCAAGGAGCGGGAGCGCAAGGGTGTGCTGCGCCGCAGCACCCGCCGCGTCGGAGCCTTCGAGTACCGTTTGCGGCTGCCCGGGGAATTGGACTCGGACAAGGTCAAGGCCGAGATACAGGACGGAGTGCTCAGCATCACCGTCCCCAAGGCCGACGTCGCGAAGCCGCGACACGTCGAGATCACCGAGACGAGTGAGAGTACCGAGAGCAGCGGCTGAGACGCGGGCGCCGCGGTTCCGGGCACCCATCCGGATTGCGGCCGGGCCGGCGAGACTCGACACCACTCACGGCGGCGGAGACGCGCTACGTGGATCCCCACCGGCTTCCTTTCGGCGCCGCGGAGGCCAAGTGCGCAGCAGCCGAAGGGGTAGCAGAACCAGCGGTGCTCGTCGGCCCGTGCCCGCCAGATCTCGCGGTCGAATGCCCGTGCGCAACGCTCCGCGTCTGGGCCGTGGGATATCGCTTGCTTCCCTCCTGTTGGAGAACACTGCCCGTCCACTCACCGCTGAGGAAACCGAGGCAGCCCGACACAACGAGCCCGCGTCACAGGATGCACGAGACCGCCTCCGGCCGGCGCGCATCCGGCAGGCCACACACGAGAGGGAACTGCCGACCGTTCCTGAGCACCGGGGGCTTCCGCCGTCCCCTGCGTGAAGTCCGTACGGCACTCCTTGCGAACGGCAGCTACGCACCGGCGGGCGGACCCGGTCGGCCCGCCGGCGCACCTGACGACCCCCCTCGATCAACGGTGACCGGGGCGTGCAGAAGGAAGGCAGCTATGAAATACGACGGATTCCTCGCCCGTGTGCGCGAGCGAGGCGAATACAACGACCAAGACGAAGCCGCGGACGTCACCAACGCAGTGCTGGAAGTCCTGGCCCAACGGATCAGCCCGGGAGAGGTCAAGGACCTCGCATCCCAGCTGCCCGGCCCACTGCGACAAGTTCTCGACCACGCCGCGCCGCAGCAGGAGCGAGGCTTCGGGATCGAAGAGTTCTACCGCCGGGTCGCCGAACGCACCCATGCCCGGCCGCGTACCGCGCAGTGGGACGCCAGCGCGGTCCTGACCACCGTTGCCGACACCGTCACCGGTGGAGAACTGAATCAGATCATCAGCCAACTCCCCTCCAGTTACGCGGTCCTGTTCGGCAAGGCCGACCTCGGGGACTGAGCCCGTGAGGCGCCCGGAACGAAAGGGCCACGAAAGAAGGTTGATACAGGTTTCTCCTCTTTCGACACCATGCTGGACAAGGCCAACCCGGCTCCTCAAGGACGTCGAGGAGGCCTTCGCAGCTCGACAAGCTGATGCGCCGCATGCGACAACCCGGCGCCTTCTCCCGTCACTCGGCGAACCTTCCCGCCGGCAAGACCCTCGCGTCATAGCGGACCGAGGACTCCACCATCGCGGACCCACCCGGAACTCCCTGATCACCCTGGAGTGGGACGGCCGCACGGAGAACGTCGTACTCGCCCCGGTCGGAACCGGCAAGTCACACTTCATCGAGGGTTTGGCCCTGGCCGCGATCGAGAAGGACCCGCGGGTGGCCTGGTTCAGTCGTGGGATCCTCGCCGCCGCGATCGGCAAGTCGAAGGGCGACGGCTCCACCGCCCGCACGGTCTTCCGGATCTGCGGGGCCGATCTGATTGCCATCCGCGATATCGGCCTGCTTCCGGTCGGCGGGGACGCCGCCGAGGCGACTACCGAATCGTCGACGCCGCCTAGCGGAACACCGCTGGCCACAGGCATGGATTTCTGATGGCCACCAGCACGGACACCCGGCGGCAGCCCACCTGGGCATCTCCAAGGGCGTCGCACCGGCGCAGGCGGGCGTTCAGGGCCGCAACGCGGCACGGACGGGGACAGCGAACCCTCCTGGACGCCGCCGGCCTCCCCGCCGTACTCGTCCACGCGACGACACGCAGGCGACTCGTGCTGTCGGGAGAGCACGCTCCTCAGGTGCAAAAGGGCACGACCTGGTGCACTCACACCTGACTGTTGATCCTTTTTTAGTGTTGCTGGATTATCTTTCGGCTGATCAAAGATCGACGTCAGCTGAAGGACGGTCACGGTGAAAAAGCGCAGGAACCGGGGCAGGCTGTACCGGTCAGTGACAGGGGCGGTCGCAGTAGGCCTGGCGGTGGGCGGTTGCGGCGCCGGTGGCGGTTCCGGTGATGTCGCCCGCGCCTCCCGGCCCGCCGTACCGAACGGCGCCGTCAGTACCGCGCCCGCCATGTCCGACTCCGCGGCGACCTGGCGCAAGTGGGGCCTGACTCCACTGCCCGCTGCCCCGCGGCCGCCGGCCGAGAAGCCGGTTCGGCTCTCGGCTACCGGAACCGTTCCGGTCTTCACCCGCATACCGACCACGCAGAAGGTCGTCTTCATCACGATGGACGACGGGCAGGAGAAGGACCCCGCCTTCATCCGGATGCTGCGGGACCTGAGGGTCCCGATCACGATGTTCCTGATGAACGACGCCGTCAAATCGGACTACGCGTACTTCCGGCCGCTGCAGGCACTGGGCAACCACATCCAGAACCACACCCTGCACCACCCCGTGATGAGCACCCTCCCGCTGGCCCGCCAGAAGGAAGAGGTGTGCGGCGACCAGAAGGTCCTCACCAAGGAGTACGGCACCGCGCCGCTGCTCTTCCGCCCGCCCTACGGGGCGTACAACACCAACACCAAGATCGCGGTCGGAGAGTGCGGACCCCGCGCGATCGTGTGGTGGCGGGAGTCCATGCAGATCCGCACCATGCAGTACCAGTCAGCGGACAGGAAGCTGCACCCCGGAGACATCATCCTGGCCCACTTCCGCGGCCCGTCCGAGCTCAAGGGCACCACGATGACGCAGATGTTCGCCAACCTGCTCCGGCGCATCCATGAACAGGGCTTCGCCGTGGCCCGCCTTGAGGACTACATCCAGCCGCCGACCAGGTGAACCGGCAGGTGACCCCGCTGACGTCGTCGTACAGCTCCGGGCCCATGGGAGATGCCGTCGCGGGGCATCGTCGACAGCTGGCGGGCCGTCCTCAGTGACGGTCGCAGGTATCGCGCAGGTAGCCGTCGTGACCGGCCGGTGTGACGTCCAGGTCACGCCGGACGACGCTGATCCGGTCGCCCCAGCCCGCGCAGGCCTTCCTCAGGCCCTTCTCGGTGTATTCGACGACGATGACGTGGTCGCCGAACGCGTCGACGTAGGACCCGCATTCGTCGTACTGCCCGCATTCCTCCACCACCGCGAAGTCGAGGCCGACCCGCTTGCGGTCCTTGGCGAGTTCGAGGGTGTTCTTCTGGGCGATGGCAAGGTGCCGGGAGTGTGCGTGGCGGGTGAGCAGGGTCTGGAACGCCTCGGCGTCGGCTGCGGTCAGCAGTCCGTGCGGGGCGCGGGTGTAGCTGTCGTAGTTGTCCGGCTCGACGGCGTCGAATCCCTTGTCGGCGCACTCGTCGATCCAGTCGTCCACCTTCTTCGCGATCCGCGTGCGCTTGGCCGGGGTTCTGATGTCGAGCATCGCCTCGCCCCAGTCCTCGTCCATGACGACCTTCCCGGCGGCGTCCCGCAGCAGGAGGTCGGCGTCCCACTCCTGCTCCGCGTCGGGCTGGGCCTGGAACGCGTTGACGTAGCAGATGTTGTACAGGCCCGCGGCGGGCGACGCCGTGTGGTCGCGGGAGACCACGGAGACGCCCTTCGGCGGGGTGTAGGCGCCGCCGAGCTGGTAGTCGACGCCGGCATGGACGGGCGGTGTGGAGACTTTCGCCCTCGGGGCTTTCGAGGCGCTGCCCGTTGCAGTGGTGGTGCCCGTTTCGGAGGTGGTGCCCGTGTCGTTTGTGGTGCTGGAGCAGCCTGCTGTGAGGGAGGCTGTGGCCAGGACGACAGCGACAGCGACGGCGCGGGGGACGGCGGCGCGGCTGGAGTCTGCCGGGGACTTGCGCATGACGGCCTGTTTCTGGACGGGAGAGCATGCCCCGCCTCGGACGCGCGTGGTCCTGGCGACTGGGGCCGGGCTGACGGGTCGAAGGCCCGTGTCACCGGCTGGGAATGCCATGGTTCCGCGGACCGCGACGGTGCTGGGCAGTCCGACACCGTGACGATATCAAGCCGTCGCAACCCGCTTGTGCCGCGTGCGGGCCGGACCGGGCCGAGGGCGGCCGGCCGCGGCGTGGGGTGCGGTCAGACGACGCGTCGGGGCATGGCCGTGGCCGCGGGTCGGACGACGCGTGGAGGCCGGTCGCTGTTCCCGGAACGGACGACGCACACGGCAGCGGGTGGAGAGCAAGGTGACGCCGTGTGGATCCGGTCGGGGCAGGCTCCGCTGCCCCGACGTGTGGACCTTGCGCCGCTCGACGCGGCTCTTCGTCAGCCCAGTCCGCGGGCGTCCTGCTTCAGAGCCGTGTCGACCGTCAGCGCGGTGGCGACGACCAGACTCCGCAACGGCTCGGGGAGTTGCTGGTGGATCTGGAGGACGTAGTTGTCCGCCGTGGTGAACATGGTCTTGGCAAGGCCCTCCCAGGTCTTGGTGATCCGGGCCACCTCGGTGCCTGCCTGGTCGACGACGGCGAAGTTCCAGGCGCGCCAGTTCTCCCCCTTGATGGCGCCGATCTGGGTCCCACCGGCGTTGATGGCGAAGTTGATCTTCCCGAAGACGTTCTGCTGGACCAGCTCGCCCACCGGTTCTCCGTCCGGACGGGTGACGATCACCCGGGACTTGAATATCTTCGCGGGACGGGTCAGTCGCAGCACCGGCTGCCCCTGGGCGTCCCGGATCTCCAGCTTGTGGGTGAAGTACTGGTCCCAGTCGCTGATGAAGCGTACGACCTTGCGCAGCGCGCTCTGCCCGACCTCGGCCACGGACCCGAGCTGGTTGCCGTGCTGGTCCATGACCTTGTACTCGTTGGTCAGCTCTATGAGTTTGGCCTTCTGGTTCACGACCAGAACCGGTTCGGTGAAGAGGGTGCCGCCGCCGGGACCGCTCGGGGCGATCCCGGCCTGCTGCTGCACCTGCCGGCTGACCTTCGGGTCAGGAGTGTTCGATTGTTTGGTCACTGCGGCAAGTTACCCCCCGGGGGCCGCGTCCCGGCCCGCCGCGTGCCGTCTCGTGGCCACACCGTGACGAATCGCGGGCCGTCGACTTCGACCGCACCGGCTTCGACCGCACTGACTTCGGTCGCACTGGCTTCGGTCGCACTGCCTTCGGTCGCACTGCCTTCGGTCGCATCGGCGCAGCCCGACAGAGCGAACGCGCCAGAGGCGTTCGCCGTCGACAGGCCACCTCAGGCAGCCGGCAGCGCGCACGGCCCGACGCGGGGCACCGGAGCAGACCTACGATGCTCACAGTGATCCTCTGGGTGATCCCGAATACCTCCAGAGGGCCGGACAGCCGTCGGCCCTGCGGGTGAGCCGGAGCAAAACGACGGACGCAACGACTGACATGGCGGTGATTCTGTGCTCTCGCGTGTAGCCCTGGTCGGCGTCGGCCGTATGGGGACGCCTCTGTGCGGACGCTTCGTTACGGCGGGGCACGTGGTCACGGCCTTCGATCTGCGTCCCGAGCGGGAAGAAGCGGTGCGCTCGTTGGGCGCCGACTGGGCGTCGTCCGTCACCGCGGCCGCGGCCGGTGCGGACGTACTGGTCACCGTCGTGCCTGGGCCCGACGAGGCCGAGGCGGCACTTCAGGACGCCGTGCTCTCCGTCCTGGCTTCCGGGGCGGTATGGATAGACATGACGAGCAACGCCCCCGCGGTGGCGGAGGTGTTGCGGGAACGAGCGCGTGCCCATGGCGTCGACGTCCTCGAAGCACCCGTCGGTGGCAGCCCCGACGATGCCGAACAGGGGCGTCTCAGGCTGTTCGTGGGCGGTTCTCCCGAAGTCCTCGACCGGTACAGGCCCCTGTTGGAGGCCGTGACGACTTCGGACCGGATCAGTCACATGGGCGGCCCGGGAACCGGCTACACGACGAAGCTCCTCATCAACCTGCTCTGGTTCGGGCAGGCCGCGGCGACCGCCGAGGCACTTCTGCTGGGCCGCCGAGCGGGCATCGACCTCGGCGTCCTGCGCGACACACTCGCCGACAGCGCGGCCGGGAGCGACTTCATCCGCAGGGACCTGTCGGCCCTGTTCGCCGGGAACTACCTCCCTTCCTACGGACTCGACCGCATCCGCGACCAGCTCGAGGTCATCACGGGTGAGGCCCGCGACCTCGGCACCCCGCACGCGATCGCCGACGCCGTACTGCGCCTCCACCGGCGGGCCCTGGAACGCTTCGGACCCGCGAACGGCGAACTTCTCGCCGTAGCCCTCCTGGAGGAGGTCGCCGGCACCTTGCTGCGCCCTTGACCGGTCGGGAGGCCGAAAGGCCTGCGCGGCTACCCCGCGGGGGGAAGAGCCGGTCGGGGGCGGTTGCGTAGGTAGGGGCTGGAGCGGGTGGCGTCTCCGGCGTCGTGGACGGTCCGGGTGAGCCAGGGGGAACTCCTGGTTCACGCCAGAGCAGGGCGGATCAACTTCGTTGGCCTGACGGCGCGTTGACAGCGGACGGGATCGGCGCGACGGTGAGGGTTCCCGTTGGGTCCCGAGAACGGAGGTCGCCACTTGGCCGGTTCGTCAGCACCTCGCTCGGACACCGATCTCGTCGAACGCGTACGCGCGCTCCACCCCCTCGTCCGCTCTCACGCCCTGCGTGCGGAGCAGCAAGGGCGAGTCGCCGAGGAGGTCGTCGAGGCTCTCGCGGGGGCCGGGATCCACCGGATGAACGTTCCCCGCCGCCATGGGGGTTACCAGAGCTCGCTGCGGACGCAGGTCGACGCGCTGAGCGAGGTCTCCGCCGCCTGCGGATCGGCCGGGTTCATGGCGTTGATCCAGGCCGGGTGCGCGTTCATCGCGGCCCTGTTCCCCGACCAGGCACAGGACGAGATCTTCACCCATCCCGATGTACGGGTGGGTGGCACGCTCATCCCAGGCTCGAAGGCCGTTGCGGTGGACGGCGGTTATGTGGTGAGCGGGAACTCTCCCTTCGCGACCGGCTGTCAGGACGCCGACTGGCATCTGCTGACCGCGTCGGCGGACACCGGGCAGGGGCCGCCGGAGATGCTGTGGCTGGCGATCCCCATGACCGATCTCAAGGTCCTGGACGACTGGAACGTCTCGGGCCTGGCCGGGAGCGGCAGCAACACCGTTATCGCGCAGGAGGTTCACGTACCCTCCCATCGCGTACTGCCGGTCGGGCCGTTGCTGGCGGGCGCGATTCCGTCGGAGCGCAACGGTGCCGACCCCTTCTACCACATGCCGGTGCTGCTGCTGTTCTGCGCCTGGACGGCCGCGAACGCCCTCGGTCTGGCGCGGGCGGCTCTGACGGAGTTCGGGGAACGCATTCACCAGCGCGGGATCACGTACACCCTCTACGAGCGCCAGCACGAGGCCCCGGTGACGCATCTCCAGTTCGCCGAGGCCGCGATGAAGGTCTCCTCCGCGGAACTGCTCGCCGCCGACTTCGTGGGGCTGATCGAATCCCGGGTGGCCGACGCAGCGTCCTACACGACCCAGGAGCGGTCCCGGATCAGGGCGCAGTGCGGGTATCTGGCGCGGTTGTGCAAGGAGGCCGCGGACCTGGTCGGATCCGCCTCGGGTGCCTCGTCCCTGCACCGGGAGGTGCCGATCCAGCGGATCGTGCGGGACCTGAACGCCCTGAACCTGCATTCGTTCGTCAATCCCGCCGCCAACCTGGAGCTGTACGGGAGGGTGCTCTCAGGGCTCGACGCCGGGACGCCTTTCCTCTAATACCCGGTCCCTGCGGGACGGGTCTCGCTGCGGGCGAGGGGACGCGCCTGACTGATCGTCTCGGAACGACGTCCTTGGTCCGACGATCGTGCGAGGATCCGTCACCGGCTGGGTGGTCGAGGACGGAGGCGGGTCGTGACGCAGTGGCAGCTTCTGCAGGGGGATGTCCTGCTCGGTGAGCTGGATGAGTACGGCTGTGACCAGCCCTTCTTCTTGGCGCGCTTCGTGCCGGGGCCGGGATGGGAGAACGTGAGGTTCGTGTTCGAGGCTTTAACAGCTCTCCGGGGTCCGGATCCAGATGGGTCTAGGACTGCTGCAGTGCTGAAGCCGCTGCTCGACTTGGACCTCATGCTGGTTCCGGTCGGCGGCGGGCGGTCCTTACTGCGGGTAGTCAAGGACTGCTGGCTGCGCATCGACGGGTCCGAGGCTCGCCTTCGTTACTGACTCGGAGAGCGGTGACTCTTCTGGAGTCGTCGCAGGCAGATCACGCCGCAAGCCAGTTCCAGCAAGCCCTGGTCGAGGTCTGCGCGACGCTCGTTACGCATCCGGAGCCGTTTGAACTGGTGCAGCCGGCCGAAGGCGCGCTCGGGCATCCACCGGACCTTGCCCGGGCCGCTTCCGTGAGTGACGCCGCGTCGGCGACCATCGGCTTGATGCCGCCCTTCCACTGCAGGCGGCGGTACTTGTCGAAGTCGTAGCCTCGCGCGACGCATGGCGTTCACCGGTTTGCCGAAGCAGGGCGGGCTCAGCCCGGTGAACGGCCCTGTCCAGACACCTCGGGGCTCTAACGCGTCAAGTTCTCGTCGGTGACTCCGTGGTTTCCCCAGCGGTTCCACAGCGTGTGGTGCCAGTCGTGGGCATCAGGGTCAGGGAGTGTGACCAGCGGTACGGGTCCTGGGCTGGTCTCGATCAGGTGCAGCAGTGACCATGCGACGCCGTAGCACTCGTCGGGGCCGAAGCAGGTTGCCAGGGCTTGCGCCTCGTCGGGTGTGACGGGCGCGGAGATGGATTCGAGTTGTCTGACTCGTCGGTCGATCTCCTGCTCGTCGGCGTTCCCGTCGGGGAGGGGGCCGTCGGCTATGAATGCTTGGACTTCGCGTCTCATCTGGGAATGATCTACTGCGTTCGCGACCTGAGCAAAGTGCGTTGCCGACAGGTCAGGCAGCAGTCGTCTCGGTCACCGAGGGTGGTGTGAGGAAGGCGACCAGCTCGTCGAACCGTTCGCCGTGCTGGAGGCGCTGGTAGAGCTGTCCGATCATGCGATTGACGACGTCCCGGTACGGTGCCGGCTCAAGGCACGGGTCAGCTGCCTGTTGGCTGCACGGACGGCTTCGAGTTCCAGCATGGCGATGCGTCGCTGGAGTTGGTCGGCCTGCAGGGAGGCTCGTGTGACAGCAGCCCGTCGGCCCTCCGGAACAGGCGTGGCGGCGGCAGCGTGGACGCGTTCGAGCAGATCACGGTGACGGTTGAGGAAGCTGCGATCGACTCGGGCGGCGCGCGCGAGGCCGGAGACGGTGATGTTGCCTCTAACTCGCTCCGCACTCTGGGCAATTCACCGTCCGGGCAGCCTGGACCGACTCGGTCCTCGCCCTCGTCCGTCGCAGCCGGCGCCAGTGCCGCGAGCGGCAAGCCGACGAACAGAACGCCGCGGTCGCCTTCGCCGACGGCTTCAGCGGACCACCGCATCCGCGACACATCCCGGCCCCGCATCGTCTTCCGTGACCACGATCAGCCGCAGCCGGGGAACACCGTCCCTGCCCATCCTGGTCAGGCGAGGTCAGTCAGGTCCTCCGCGAACACGTGCGACAGCGGTTGCGGTCCCACGTACTGCTGGCAGTTGCATCGGCCAGCCTCGTAGCGCAGCGGTCTCTTGTTCTCATCCCAGGCCGTTGGCACTTCGACGCGTTCGTGGCACTGGCCTTGCTTGTCGTGCTTAGCGAGATGGTGCGTGCATCCACACACCGGCTCCGGCGGCTTGTGCGCCGCTTCGATGGCCAACCGTTCCTGCTTCGCCGCCTCCAGCAACTGCAACTTGCGCTCATGCCGGTTGCGCAGTGCGGTACGGACGTTTTCGGCTGCCCACGCGAAGCCACCCGTCCAGAAGATGATGAGAACCCACCAGAACCAGTCCACCAGCCGCCCCTTCCCCCTGTCCTGCTGTGGGCCAGCATAGAGTGCTCATCCCAGGCGCTTGGTCTCGCCATGCAGACACAGCTTCTCAGCTCACCGGCACAGGGGCCCTGTTGGTTCGAGAAGGGAAGGACCCGGCGAGACCCACCGGTAAGTCCCCCACACCGCGCGCTGCCCGCCAGACGCCGGGCCGAGGCGGAGATCACGCTGCGCGTCGCCGGACTTACTGATCGTTTCACAATGCGGCGCGTAGCCGTCTCAAGCAGACTATGGCGCAGGCGAGTTGAAGCATTCCCTGGTGGAGGTCGGCGCGTCTCTCGAAGCGGATACGCAGGCGCTTGAACTGGTGCAGCCACGCGAAGGTTCTCTCTACCGCCCAACGGGTCTTGCCCAGGCCGGAGCCGTGCGGGGCGCCGCGTCGGGCGACTTCGGGACGATGCCGCGGGCCCACAGGAGTCGGCGGTACTTGTGGAAGTCGTAGCCTCGGTCGGCGTACGGGCGCTTCGGCCTGTGGCGCGGACGGCCACGTCGGCCCCGGATGCGCGGAATCGCTTCCAGAAGCGGGATGAGCCGGGTGACGTCGTGCCGGTTGCCGCCGGTCAGCGAGACGGCAAGCGGGGTGCCGTGGCGGTCGACGATGACGTGGGCTTGCTGCCGGGACGGCTGCGGTCGACCGGCGAAGGCCCCGGCCTCGGTCCAGTCTCGCAGTCGCCGCCAGCAGGTGACACCGGAGCAGTCGATGCGTTCGGACGGGACGTCTGCCCAGGACACGCCCCTGTGCAGGACATACATGGTCCCGGCCAGCGCAGTTCGGTCGTCGACGGGCTTCCGTCCGGGAAACCGGTGACGCCGCGGCGGCCGGGCCGGAGTCAGCGGTGCTGTCCGCTCCCACAGGTCATCGGACACAAGATCGCCATTCACGCGGGAAGCGTGCCGGAACAAAGCGGTGAGGAGGCCGAATCAGCCCGGCACACTCGCCCGATGAGCCACGGCACAACGCCGGGCAGCTGGGACGGACCCTGGTACCGCGTCCACACAGCGCAGTTCGAGGCCAGGTTCCTGCCGAATGCCGGCGAGGACTTGGAGTCCGTGGACAACGTCGACGTCTTCGTGGACCTCAAGGACGGCTCCCGGTGGAGCGCGACCATCATCACCCTCGCTCAGGTCGAGATCCTCATGAAGCGATGGGCTGTCAGTGGGGAAGCCCTCGCGGGCCGCTACTTCTGGTGCTCGGACGGGCTCATCGTCCGCGATGCCGGCGTCAGCAACATGACCCAGGTCCTCACCGGTCTGATCCAGAACGGCGAGTTCACACAGATCCTTCAACGCCTCGACGACTGACAGGTTCCCGCTCTGTGATCACCCGGAGGGCTCGTGCCTGCGGTCCCAGCATGCCTTTCGGAACCCCTGTGGGACCACTTCGCCGCTCTGCTGCCGTGCGGAAGGGATACGCCAAGAGCCATCCGCTGGTTGCCACCGGCGACGGATTTCAGACCGGACCGTCTTCGGGTACATCGTGCTCGCACTGGTCCACGGCTCCCGCTACGCGTCGTGGACTTCCACCTCCACCTTGCCGCACTCTCGTCACGCTCCGCATGCTCATCCGACGCTCGACGAGCCGCTACCGCTGGGACGGCCGCCCCACCACCCGACGCCTCAAGTGATCCATCTGCCGGTCGGCCTCAGCCCCAGTTCTGCAGTTGCTGGAGCAGGTCGGCGTCGCCCTCGATCCGCAGCGAGCCGACCGGGATGCGCATGTACATGAGCAGGGCCATCTCGCTCGTCGTGCCGTAGATGGCGGCGGTGGGCTTGCTCTCGGCAGGCTCCGCCGCGGTGAGGCGGGTGAAGCGGGAACCGGCGGCGTCCACCGTCTGGCGCCAGGAGCCGGCGTCGGCTGCGTGGTAGTCCATAGTGGCGGGCTCGCCCGGCCACGGGACCGTGACGGTGCAGACGGTGGCGAGGAACTCCTCGATGGCGTCGACCGCCTCGGTCGTCGGCAGCTCCTGCGGGTTACCGGAGGCCAGCTGGGCGTCGTAGGTGTGGATCAGCGATTCCGGGACGCGGCGGCGGGCCACGGCGGCCACCGTGTGCGGCGAGGCCAGCGGCTCCCACCAGGCCCAGCAGCCCCGGTCCGGGCCGGCCTCGCGCAGAGCAGTGAGCAGTTGCTCCGTCGAGTCGGCCAGCCAGGTTATGAGGGCCTCGCGCTCCCTGGGCGCCGCCAGTCCGTCCTTGCTCGGCCGTTCGTCGCCCGGCGCGGTGTTCAGCACGATGTAGGCCCAGAAGCGGTCCCCCTCACTGAGGTGGTTCGCCAGGTCGTACAGCGTCCAGCCCGGGCAGGACGGGACGTCGGCGTCGAGGCTGGGGGCCGCGGCGACGGCGGCGCGGAACGCGGCGGAACGCTCGTCAATCATCCGCAGCAGGGTGGGGAAGTAGAGATGATCAGTCACGCGGACCTTGTATCACCCGGACCGGAACTCTCGCACTCGATTAAGACCGACCGGCAGATGGATCACTTGAGGCGTCGGGTAGTGGGGTGGCCGTCCCAGCGGTACCGGCTCGTCGAGCGTCGGATGAGCATGCCGAGCGTGACGAGAGTCGCGGCAAGGTGGAGGTAGAACTCGACGACCGCGCCGTTCCTCTCGGTGCGGCGCCGGAGCTTGCCGTAGCCGTTCATCCACGAGTGCGCCCGTTCCACGGTCCACCGCTTGCCGGCCTGGATCGGGGCGGGTACACCCTTGCGGGCGATCTCACCGGTGAAGCCCAACTCCCCGAGCAGAGTGCGGGACTTGTTGTTGTCGTAGCCCCGGTCGAGGTTGACGTTCACATCCTCGGGCACGGGTCCCACCTGTCCGATGGCCACTTCGAGGGTCGGGCCGAGGAGAGGTGGGTCGTGGCGGTTGGCCCCTGCGGCGACCAGGCCGAGCGGACGCCGCACGCGTCGGAGGCGAGCGAGCGCTTCAGGCCCTGCTTCCCGCGGTCGACCGGGGACCGGCCTGCGCACTCGCCGCCGCACGGGGCCTTGGTGATGCAGCCGTCGACGGATATCTCGGACAGCTCCGGGCCGATCATGCGGTCGTACGCCTGGAGCGCGATGGTGTGGACGGCCTCGGAAATGCCAAGCGCGGCCCACTCTTTGAGCCGTCGGCGGATGGTGCGGTCGGAGCATCCGGGACTGGACAGGCTCTCGTAACCCTGGCCGTGGACCAGCGCGAGCACCACGTGTTCGAACACGGTCCGGTCGGGGATTCTGCGGCGGTGGCAGCCGAGCGGGTGCCCCGCGGCGAACTCCGGCCGTGTGGGTAGGAGTGCGGCGAACTGGTCCCAGAGGGGTTCGAGCAGACAAGATGGCAGCGCGGGCACGGCTGTCCTTCGTGATCACTGAGCGTGAAAACTCCGTGATCACGTGGACCCGTGCCCGTTCTGCCGCCCGGGCCACCTCGCCGACACCTATTGCCGGTCGCTCCTATGGAGTCCGCACCCGCTTCCGGGTGCGGACCGGCCTCCCCGTCTCGGCACTTACGGCACCGAGCGGGAGGAGGCCCTGGCGAGGGACTTGCCGGGCCGGAGTGTCGACGTACGGTCGGCGTCGCGCGCCCCGAGCGTCCTCCCGGGCGCCGGCAACCGGGGGCGGTCACTGCACCGGCATCCCTCCGACCACGCCAACGGCCCGTCCGGTGAGGGACGCCGGCACCTGGGGCAGGAGGCCTTGTCGCGGCACGTATGGCGGCCGAGGCGGTGTCACGCGGGTCCGGGGGCTCCAGTGTCGTGGCCAGGGACGGCGCGCAGTGCGATGTCCACGGTGGCGTGGAGTGCCGCACGTCCCGCGCCTGCGGTCGCGTGGACGGCGTTGCCCTCGCTGACGACCATGACGTAGCGAGCCAGCGCGCTGGGATCGGTGTCCGCGGGCAGGTCGCCCTCCGCGACGGCGCGGGCCAGCCGATCGGCCAGCGCCCGTTCGCCGGCCAGACGGCTCTCGGCGAGGAACGCGGCGATATGGCCGTTGTCGCCGCCTTCGGCGAGGCCGCCCTGGACGGAGAGGCATCCGGGCGGGCGGTCGGCGCGGGTGAGCGCGTCCGCGTTGGCCCGCAGGAAGGCCTCGATGACGGCGTACGCGGTGGGCCGGGTGAGTGCGTCTCGGGCATAGGCCATGTCCGCCTCGGCGTACCTGGCCACGGCGCGGCGGAACAGCTCCTCCTTGTTGCCGTAGGCCGCGTACATGCTGGTCCGGTTGATGCCCATGGCTTCGGTGAGGTCGCTCAGCGACGCGCCCTCGTATCCCTGGCGCCAGAAGACCTCCACCGCGCGGTCCAGTGCCGCGTCGGCGTCGAAGCCCCGAGGCCTGCCTCGTTCGGCCATGCACACCCCCGCTCCAAGCCGTCCCCTAAATCTTAACCGGACGGTACGGAAATAACCGGGAGGTCCCTCCCGTTATTCGGTATCGAACGGTACGGAAATGGAGTGGTCGTCGTGGAACAGCGCGGCGGGCGTCCCGGCCGGACCGGGCGCGTGTCCGATCCACGGACAAGCAACCCCACACAAGGAGAAACGATCATGGGACAGCTCGACGGCAGGACCGCCCTCGTCACCGGGGCCACCTCGGGCATCGGCCTGGCCGCCGCCCGGCGGCTCGCAGCGGCGGGCGCGCACGTGTTCCTCACCGGGCGCCGGCAGGAAGCCCTGGACGATGCGGTGGCCTCGATCGGCGACCGGGCCACCGGGGTCCGTGCCGACGTCGCCGACCTCGCCGATCTCGACCGGCTGTTCGCCGTTGTCGCCGAGCGCGGCGGCCTGGACATCGTGTTCGCCAATGCGGGCGGCGGAGAGTTCGCGGCACTGCCCGACGTCACCTGGGAGCACTACGCCGAGACGTTCAACACCAATGTCGGCGGCACCCTGTTCACCGTGCAGAAGGCGCTGCCGCTCCTCAGGACGGGCTCCTCGGTCATTGTGACCAGTTCCAACATCGACACCAAGGGGGCCGCGTCGTTCGGCGTCTACGCCGCCAGCAAGGCCGCCCTCCGCTCGCTCACCCGCAGCTGGGCCGCCGAACTCGTCACCCGTGGCATCCGCGTCAACAGCATCGCCCCGGGCCCGATCGAGACCCCTGGCCTCAGCGGCCTGGCCGGCGACCCCGGTTCCGCCGAGCAGCTGCTCAAGGGACTCGCCGCCGGGGTACCGATGAACCGGCTCGGGCGCCCCGAGGAGATCGCCGAGACCGTACTGTTCCTCGCATCCGACGCCAGCAGCTACATGACCGGCGCCGAGATCTACGTGGACGGCGGCGCCAGCCAGATCTGACCGGTCCGCCGGCCCGGAAACCGGCTCCCCATCCCTCCCCGACCCGACCGGGGCGGCCGGCCGCGACCAGCGGCGGCCGGCCGTCCCGGCAACACCCTCTGAGGAGAACACCATGAACACCGTGACCGAGCTGCTCGCCGCGAACCTGCACGAAGTGTTCGGCAACCGCGACCCCGACAGCCGCCGCGCGGCCATCGAACGGATCTACACCGAGGACGTCGTGTTCACCGACCCGGAAGGCGTCAGCACCGGCTGGGACGCGCTTGAGGAGAAGGCCCGCGCGCTGCTCGACAAGGTGCCGCCGGAGTTCGGCTTCACCGAGGAGGGCCGCCGCTACGCCGGACCGCACGACGGCGCCCTCGCCTGGGCGTTCGGCCCCGCGGGCGAACCGGCCGCACGCGGCATCGACATCATCACCGTCCGGGACGGCAGGATCGCCACCCTGCTCACTTTGTTCACCGCCTGAGCGGAAGCGACCGCCTGAGCGGAAGCGCCCGTTGCGGGGAACGGTCCCGCAACGGGCCGCGCACAGGGGCCCGTCCGATGTCCGCGCTCTCAGGACGGAGGGGGGTTGATCTCCTGTTCGGCCCAGACCGTCTTGCCCCTGGACGAGTTGCGGGTGCCCCGCCGGCCGGCGAGCTGTGCGACGAGGAAGAGACCGCGCCCGCCCTCGTCCGTCGGACGGGCGTGGCGCAGACGAGGGACGGAGTCGCTGGTGTCCGTCACCTCGATCACCAGCACCTCGTGCCGGATGAGGCGAAGGGTGATGGGACCGGCGCCGTGGCGCACGGCGTTGGTGACCAGCTCGCTGACGATGAGTTCGGTGGTGGCGACCAGGC
The DNA here is from genome assembly GCF_042894765.1 of Streptomyces sp. NPDC001507. Classification (NCBI taxonomy): domain Bacteria; kingdom Bacillati; phylum Actinomycetota; class Actinomycetes; order Kitasatosporales; family Streptomycetaceae; genus Streptomyces; species Streptomyces sp. NPDC001507. Next base: position 1,210,727 of record NZ_JBIAVV010000001.1, on the reverse strand, counting down.
CCTCCAGTCCCCATCCGGTCAACTGGGCCGTGGCCAGGGCCCGGGCGTGCGCGACCACGACCGGATCGCTCGGCAGGTCCCAGGTGGCCAACTGCGACGGCAGGAGCGATCGGGGCCGTGCCAGGAGCAGCGTGGCGTCGTCTTCCAGGGCCCGGGACGGCAGGGTGTCGAACGCTGCCGTGCAGAGTTCGGCCAGGGGGCGGGCCGGCCGGGCGAGGGCGGTTCCGAGCCGTCGTATCCCCGCGTCGATGTCCTGATCCCGGGTCTCCACCAGACCGTCGGTGTAGAAGGCGATCACGCAGCCCTCGGGCAGGTCCACCTCCACGGACTCGAAGGAGGCCGGTCCGACACCGAGCGGCAGACCGGCGGGCAGGTCGGGGACGGACATGCCGCCTCGCGGCGAGATGATCACGGGCGGCGGGTGACCCGCGCGGGCCATCGTGCAGCGGCGGGTGGCCGGGTCGTACACGGCGTACAGGCAGGTGGCGCCCGACTCCGCGGCGGCGCGTTCCGGGATGTCGCTGTCCTCCACGCCGAGGCGGGAGATGGTGTCGTCGAGGTGGGACAGCAGTTCGTCCGGGCACAGGTCCAGGTTGGCGAGGGTGTGCACCGCAGCCCGGAGCCGGCCCATGGTCGCCGCCGCGTTGATGCCGTGGCCGACCACGTCGCCCACGACCAGGGCCACCCGCGCGCCGGACAGCGGGATGACGTCGAACCAGTCGCCGCCCACGCCGTGTTCCGTGTCGGCGGGAAGGTAGCGGGACGCCACCTCGACGGCCGCCCCGCCGAGCAGCCTGCCCGGCAGCAGGTTGCGCTGGAGGGCGAGGGCGGCGGTGCGTTCGCGTACGTACCGGCGGGCGTTGTCGAGGGACAGGGCGGCACGCGCGACGAGTTCCTCGGCCAGCCGCAGGTCGTCCGTCTCGAAGGGCACGGAGTCGCCCATGCGCAGGAAGACGGCGACGCCCAGCACCGCGCCGCGCGCGTGGATCGGCACGATCATCAGCGAGTGCATGCCGTACCTGCGTACTTTCTCCAACCGTTCCCGGTCCTGGTCCAGCCAGGCGCCCCGCGCGGTGCTCAGCACCGGTTCGAGATGTGATTCGCCCGAGACCAGGACCTCCGTGAAGGGGGAAGGAGCCGGCACGGACACGGTTTCTCCGCGCGCGAAGAGCGACTCCGGTGCGCCGTCGTGGACCGAGGCGACCCCCGCCCGGCGGAACGCGGGCACGCGGCCGTTCGCCGCGCCGAGCCGGGCCAGGGAGTCCTCGCCCTCCGCGACGGTCTCCGCCAGGTCGACGGTGACGTAGTCGGCGATGCGGGCCACGGCGAGGTCGGCGAGTTCCTGACCGGTATTCATCACCTCCAGCGTGGTGCCGATCCGGGTGCTGGCCTCGCTGAGCACGGCCAGGCGCTCGCGGGCCCGCTGCCGGTCGGTCACGTCGACGCTCATGACGCACACCCCCAACGTGCGCCCGTCGGCGTCGTCGAGGCGGAAGAACGAGGTCGAGAACGCGTGCTCCTGCTGTGGCCGCGCCGGCCTCCACGCGCGGTACTCATGGTCGACCTGCGGCTTCCCGCTCCGCAGGACCTGTCGCATCACCGCCTCGACCGACTCGGCCTCGGGTCCCGGCAGCACCTCTGTCAGCCGGCGCCCGAGTCTCTTCTCGCGCGGTATGCCGTCCTGCAGCGCCAGCGCGTCGTTGACCCAGGTGCACCGCAGGTCGGTGTCGCGAACGGCGATGCCGACCGGCGCCCCGGTGAGCAGAGCCCGCACACCGGCGCCGTTCATCGGCCACGAGGGAACGGCCGTCATCTCGGTCGCGGTGACCAGCCAGCGCACCCCGCCGTCGCGCTCGGTGAGGGGATGGGCCCGCAGGTACACGTCCCGCGGGGGTCCGTCGCCGCGGCGGAGGCCGACGATCCCGGACCAGCCGACTTCCCGGCGGCTCAGGTCGGTGAAAACGGGCGCGCTCGGGACCACCTCCGGGTCCGCCAGGAGCCGTCCGGCGAAGCGCCCGATCGCGTCGTCGGCGACGACGCCACTGAGGCGCTCCGCCTCCGGGCTCCACGCGACCACCACTCCGTGCGCGTCCACCACCGCCATCGCGGGGCCTGCCGACTGCCCGGCTTCCCGTCCGGCCTCCGGCATCGTGTTCCTGGCTCCGGCCATCGGCGCCGTCCCTCCTTCAGGATGCCGACCGCGCGGCGGAGTTCGCGTCGGCGAGGCGGTCGAGCCAGTCCGCCAGGAGCGCGCCCTCGGACGGTGTCAGCGAGGTGGTGCGGTCCCGGGACAGCGCCTCGCGCAGGGCCGCGGCGCGGCATGCCACCACCGCGCACGAGTCCTCGCCCGTGCCCTGCTCCCCCACGGTGTCCGTGGTGGTGATCATGCGCAGTGCGTGTTCACGGGCCGTAGTCGGCAGGGTCTCGTCCCGTTCGGAAGGCGGCGTGGCGATCAGGGACAGTACGACACCCAGGCCCATGGCATGGACAAGCTGAGTGGCCCGCTCCACGCTCATGCGGAGCCGGCCGGCCGCGGCCACCCGGGCGAGGGTCTGGCGCAGGATGGCGATGGTCTCGAGTCCTCCCGGCATGCCGCCGCGATAGCGGCCCTCGCCGTACATCAGCACGTAGAAACCGGGGCGCGACAGCCCGAACCCGACGTGCAGGTCCCACGAACGGCGCAGGTCCTGGACGGGATCGTCGGTCTGCTCGAGCGCCTGCTTCTCCCGCAGGTACTGCTCGAAACCGTAGGCCGCGAGGGCGTCGAGCAGCCCGTCCTTGTCGCCGAAAAGGCGGTACAGGGTGGGAGGCTGCACACCGGCTGCCGCGCTCACGGCACGCGTCGAGATGCCCGCACGACCTTGCGAGCTCAGGAGTTCCGCGGCGGCGCGCAGAACCCGCGTCTGGGTACGTGCGGCCCGCTCTTACATCAGTCCAATTTATCACCGTTACGATATTTTGCGTAACAATGATATGGTTGTTAGCCCACGCGAGGGCAACGTGGGCGCCCATGAAGACGCCGACCGAATCCTGGCACCTGATCGAAGGCCCGCACATCGGCTGGACGTCGCCCGCGGCGCTGACGGGATACGCCTGGGCTGCCGTGGCCACGGCGGGATTCGTGCGGGTCGAGTCCCGACGGCCCGAGCCGCTGATGGACCCGCGGCTCTTCCGGCGGCCGGTCTACAACGGCGCCGTCGTGGGCGCGGTCGCGGTCTTCATCGCCCTGAACATGACGCTGCTGCTCGACACCGTCCACATGCAGCACGCCCGGCAGTGGACAGGGCGGCCAGCGCCGCGGTGGCGCACTGATCATGGCCGCCGGCACCCCGGTCGGGACCTCGGTGGGCGGATTCCCTTGGCCAGTTCCGCGTTGAACTGGGCGCCGACCAGAAGGGCAAGGTTGGACAGCCACAGCCAGATCAGGAACACGACCACGCCCGCCAGGGAGCCGTACAGGCGGTGGTAGGTGCCGACGTGCGAGGTGTAGAGGGTGAACCCGAGGGAGACGATCAGCACCAGTGCCACCGCCAGCGCGCCGCCCGGCGCCATCATCCGGACCGCGCGGGTCGGCGCCGGTCCTGAGCGGTACAGCACCAGCACCAGGACGACCGCGACCACGGCCACCACCGGCCACCGCAGCGCGTCCCACGCCCCCTGCGGTGCGGTACCCAGGTCCAGCACCCGGCCCAGCCGCCGGGCCAGGCTTCCGGTGAGCGCCATCGCGATGGTGGACGTCAGCAGCAGGGTGACCAGGACGAGGGCGGTGGCGACGATGCGCGGCGCCGTACGCCAGACCGGCCGGTGCGAACTGATCCGGTGCATGGCGTGCAACGCCCGGCGGAAGACGCTCAGATAGCTGGACCCCGACCACAGGGCCGCCGCACCGCCCAGGACGATCACCGTCCACGCCGTCGACGACTGTCCGGCCATCTGCCCCAGGGTGCTGCGCAGCAGTGCGCGGGAGGCGAGCGGGGCCGCCTGCGCCATACGGTCGATGACCTGCGGCTTGGCCGTGGGGATGGTCAGGCCCAGGATCGACAGGACGACCAGCAGGACCGGGAACAGGGCCAGTACCGCGTAGTACGTCAGCGCCGCGGCCCAGTCCGTGATGTCGTCGTTCCAGACGGCGGCCGGGGTCCGGCGCAGCGCCCTCCACCAGCGGGCCGTACGGCCGTCCGCTCTCTCCATGGGGCGGATGTTCTCACTTCCGGCCCCCCGCCGCCCAAGGCGGCGGGGGCTGGTCACAGGAAACGCCGGATCGGGGTGACCGCGGCCTCCTTGACGCGCTGCAGGACCGCCCGTCGCCTCCACCGGTCGAGGTCGATGTCGACGCTGCGCTCCAGGTCCGCCTCGTAGTCGCGGTCGAGTGCCGCGGTGAACCCCTCGTCCAGGACGGTGAGCATGACCTCTTCGTCGTGGTCCATGGAACGGCGGTTGAAGTTGGTGGATCCGATGAGGGAGGCGACCGAGTCCACGGTGATGATCTTGGCATGCATCATGGTCGGCTGGTACTGGCGGATGTGCACACCCGCCTGGAGGAGACGCGCGTAGTGGTGCTGTCCGGCGAGCTGACAGGCCCGCTGGTCGGTGTGGGGGCCGGGCAGCAGGATCTCGACCCGCACGCCGCGGCGGGCGGTCTCGCACAGCAGGTCGATGAAGTAGGTGTCGGGGGCGAAGTAGGCGGTGGCCAGCCGGAACCGCTCCTCGGCGGAGGTGAGCATGACCCGGATGAGCGTCTGCATGTCCTGCCAGCCGATGCTCGCGGAACCGCGAACCACCTGTACCACCGCCGAACCGCTCTGCGGGTGTTCCGTGAAGCGGTCGCGGTCGTCGAAGAGTTCGTCGTGGCACTCCGCCCAGTTCTGCGCGAACGCCGCCGCGATGCCGTCCACGGCCGGACCGCGCACCTGGACGTGGGTGTCCCGCCACTCGGCGGGGTTGCGGGCGTCGCCGCACCACTCCTGCGCGATGCCGACGCCGCCGGTGAAGGCGGTCTCCTCGTCGACCACGAGGGCCTTGCGGTGACAGCGGTGGTTCTGCTTGAACGGGGACAGCAGGACGGGTTTGCGGAACCAGGCGACCTGCACGCCCGCGGCGTCCATGAGGTCCAGCAGCCGCCGTTCGATCTTCTGGGCGCCGAAGCCGTCGAGCAGCAGGCGCACACGCACCCCTGCGCGGGCGCGTGCGGCCAGCGCGGCGGCGAAGTCGTGGGCGATCTGCCCGCGCCAGTACACGAACGTCATCATGTCGATGGTGTGCCGGGCCGAGCGGATCGCCCCGAGCATCGCGGGGAAGATCTCGTCCCCGTTGCGCAGCGGCAACAGGTCGTTCCCCTCGGTGGCGGCCACGCCTATCAGCCGCTCCAGACGACGGCGCAGCCGCTGCTTGCGGACCGCCGGGCCGGACGTGACGCCCCCGTGGGCCGGAGTTGCCGGTACATCGTCGAGTATCACGCGAATCCCCCACTGGGCCATGAAGACGGAACGTCGAGGGCTGCCGGACGATCCGAGCCCGGAAGACCGGATGCCCGGCCGCCACCGCGTTACTCCAGGCCTCACGCGCTCCCTGCCGGTCGCACGGCCGTCACTTCGTCGGCGAGCACCTGAACCCGACCGTGGACCAGGGCGGGAACTGGTGAACGCACTGGCGCCGGCTTCCTGGGTCGGGCGGCCCCGGTTCCCCGGGTAGTTGTCGTCGGCATCGTGGAAGTGGCTGGTGATCGCCTGGATGCGGTGCTTGTGCTCGCCGGGATGCGGTGGTTGCCGTCGGTTAGGCTGGCCGCGTGCCAGGGAGACAGGGTGCGGGGCCCGACCGGTCGGCCGTAGTGGGGGCAGCTGACGTGCCGGGCCGGAAGCGCCTCGGTCTCATCGAGCGGCGCGACCTGGTCGCCGCGTTGGAGCACGCGGCCGACAAGCGGGTGACGTTGATATCCGCGCCTGCAGGCAGCGGAAAGACGTCGCTGCTGCGCGCGTGGGCCGAGCGGCCGGTTGCGCACCGTCGCATCGCGTTCCTGTCGGTACGGCCCGGCCAGCGGGATCCGCAGTTGTTCTGGCTCGCTCTGCTGGCGGCGGTCCGCGCCGCGGCCGGCGCCGGTGATGCTGGGGAGCCGCCTGCGGCGATGCCCGGTTTCAACGCCGGTGCCATGATGGAGAAGGTCCTGTCCGAGATCACGGGGTCCGACGGCGGTTTCTTCCTCGTCATCGACGACCTGCACGAACTCGGCTCCGCGGAGGCCGTCGAGCAGCTCGCGGCCCTGCTGGCGGGTCTTCCTGCGGACGTGCACGTGCTCCTGGCGACCCGTCACGACCCGCCGCTGCGCCTGCACAAGCTGCGGCTGGCCGGGGAACTGGCCGAGGTCCGCGCCGCGCAGCTGCGCTTCACCGAGGCCGAGACCCGGGAGCTGCTCGCTACCTCCGGGGTCGCGTTGCCCGACCGCGTCGCCGGCATGCTGCACCGGCGCACGGAGGGCTGGGCCGCCGGGCTGCGGCTCGCGGTGCTCTCGCTGACCGGGCACCCGGATCCCGAACAGTTCGTCGCCGAGTTCTCCGGCAGCCACCGTACGGTCGCCGAGTACCTGATCGCCGAGATGCTGGAGCGGCAACCGCCCCACGTGCAGCGCCTGTTGCTGCTCACCTCCCTGCTGGACCGGGTCAACGGGGAACTGGCCGACCTGCTCACCGGCGCGGCCGGGTCGGAGCGCATCCTGCTGGATCTGGAGGACGCCAACGCGTTCGTCGTCTCAATCGACCCCGGCCGCTCCTGGTTCCGCTACCACCGCATGTTCGCCGACCTGCTCCGGCTGGAACTTCGCCGCACCTGCCCGCAGGCCGTCCCGGAACTGCACCGCCTGGCCGCACGCTGGTTCGCCGAACACGCCCAGGCCGTCGACGCCGTCCGGCATCTGCAGGCCGCCGGCGACTGGACCGAGGCGGCCCGCCTGCTCGCCGACCACGCCGTCAGCCTCACGCTCGACGGGCGCGCCGCGACCGTGGTGGCGCTGCTGCGCTCCTTCCCTGACCACGTGGGCGAGGACTCCCCGGACCTGGCCCTGGTGCATGCCAACGCCGCCCTGCACCAGTACCGCCTGGACGAGGCCCTGGCCCATCTCGGCATCGCCCGGTCGTACGCCGCCGCGGCACCGGCCGACCGCCGGGCCCGGCTGCGGATGGCGATCGCCGCCCTGGATCTGCTGCTGGCCCGGCTGCGCGGGCACTTCGACGCCGTGTACGAGCAGGCCGACGCGCTGCCTTCGCCGGTCACCGGCCGGTCCACCACCGAGGTCGCGCTCGCCGGCGACCTGCGGGCCCTGGTGCTGCTGAACCTGGGAGTCAGTGAGTCCTGGTCTCTGCGGCTCGCCGACAGCGAACGGCACCTGTTGGAGGGCGCCGCGCTCGCCCGCGGCATCGGCCGCCCGTACCTGGAGGTCGCCTGCCTCGCCCACCTGGGGTTCGCCTCGGCAGCCCACTCCCTCGCCCGGGCCCGGCACCAGTGTGAGAAAGCCCTGGCTCTCGCCGCCCGCTACGGCTGGGACACCGAGGCGGTCATCGCCCCCGCGCAGGCGGCCTTCGCCGGGACGCTCGTCTGCACGGGGGAGTTCGGCCACGCCGAACAGTGGCTGGAGCGCGCCCGGCTCGTCACCCGGTCCGAAGGCGAACCCGGCGTCCGGATACTGGTACGGCTGGTCTCCGCGATGCTTGCGGCGGCGCGCGGACGGCACCGCGAGGCACTGGCCGAACTGGCCGCCGCCGAGGAGGTCCAGGCACGCATGGTGGGCCGGCACGGCCTGCCGGCCCGGGTGAGCACCTGGACGGCAGCCACCCAGGCCCGCCTCGGCATGGCCGACCTGGCTTGGAGTACCCTCGCCGGACTCGACGGGCAGGACACCGCGCTCGGTGAGATCCGCACCGCGGCCGCGGTGATCCGCCTCGCCGAACAGGACCCCGCCGGTGCCCGCCGCGAACTTCGGCCGGTCCTCGACGGCGACGCCCCCGCACACTCCCTCCTCACCCCGGTCGAGGCCCGGCTCCTGGACGCTCTCGCCTGCCGGGCCCTGGGCGACGACCGCGCGGCCGGGGAAGCCGTCGAACACGCTCTGCATCTCGCCGAGCCGGACCGGTTGATCCTCCCGTTCGCCGTGACCGGCGCATGGGCACTGCTCGAAACCCTGCCGCAGACGACATCGCACGCCGCGCTGGTCGCCGACATCCTCGACGCCGCGCGCGGCAATGCCCCGGCGCCCGCGGGCCGGCCGGCCGCGGGACCGGCCGAGGAGCTCAGTCCGAGCGAACTGCGCGTCCTGCGCTACCTGCCGACCAACCTCACCCGTCCTGAGATCGCCGCGGAACTCTCGGTCTCGCCCAACACCGTCAACACCCACATACGGCGGATCTACGCCAAGCTCGGCGCCGGGGACCGGTCCTCGGCCGTACAGCGCGGCCGCGAGCTGCGGCTGCTGGCGAACGGCCGTACCTGAGGGTCGAAGCCCTCGGCGTCGACGTCCTCTGTCGGAGTGTGCGCCCCAACCGCCCCTTGCCGAACGGAGATGTTCCAGGAGTGACGAACAACGAGCCACCTCGACGCGATCCTGGGCGCGCCGGCGGGACCGGTGATCAGGCGTGGACCTGCGATTCCACTCCGAGGTCGAGGCGGAGTGACTCGAGGATGACGAACGTCGTACTGGCCGTGTAGACGTCGGCGGCGGCGAGGACGCCCGTGTACTTCCTGATGACCGGGTCGGAGGCGTACGCGACCTGGGCGGCCTGGTATTCCTTGACCGCCGCCCACACGTTGTCGCCGTACTTCGCGAAGTACGGCGTGGGGTCGACCGTCACGAGGGCCTTCTTCACGTTTTCGACGATGTCGTCCACGTACTGCTGGTACACGACCATGTCCTGACGGGTGCCCAGCCTGCCTATGTGGCCGCCGATGAAGTGCTTCCACGGGTAGCTCATGGCCTTGGCGGGGGCCGCGATGGAGCCGGGCACATCCTCGTTGAGATTGAAGCTGTCGAAGGGGACCCAGCCGGGCAGGAGGACGTCGACGAGCATGAGGGTGTTGTGGCGGGGCAGGTGGATGTAGACGTTGTCGGGGGTGTGGTTGGTGCCGTGCCAGGCCAGTTCGATGCGCTCACCGCCGACGTGCAGCGTATGGCGCTCGTCGAAGGTGATGTCGGGAACCGGCCGGGCCGGGTCGTTGTCGCGGGCCAGGAGTTTCTTGGCCTCGGTGTGGCCGATCCGCGTCACGTGCCGGCCGAACAGTGACGACGCGCCGAGGTGGTCGGCGTGGTGGTGGGAGTAGACCAGGTGGGTGACCTTGTTGGAGACGCCGTTGGCGGCGGCGATCTCGTCGACGGCACGCTGCAGGTTGTGCCCGATGGACGGGGGCGCGTCGAACAGCACGACACCCTCACGGGTCGTCAGGAACGCCGCCTGGTAGGTCCCGTCCGTGACCCAGTACAGGTTCTTCTCGACCCGGCCGACGTAGTAACCCTGTGCGTTGACGGCGGGACCGAGTGCGGACGGCGGGATCGGTGCGTAGTCGGGCAGCGTGGCGGCGGACGCCTGGCCGGCGAGTGCTCCGTCGGCCAGGACGGCGGCCGTGGGCACGGCTGCCAGCGCCGCACCGCGGGCAAGGAACGAGCGACGGTTCGTGGTTGACATGGTGGTCTGTGCTCCGGTCGGTCGATGACGTGGGGGTGTGGATGACGTACGGGGTCGTTCAGCTTGGCCGGGCCAGGTGCCGTAGGCAGGCAGGACCGCGCCGCTGATGTGGGGTGCGAGATCGCCGACGAGAAGGGCGATGACGTTCGCGACGGCCTCCGGCTGCACGGCGTGGACCGGCGCCTGCCGGGAGGGAAGGCCGCCCGGTTCCTGGTCGTGTCTAGGAGGTGGGGCGCCACCGCGTTCACGCGGAGGCCACCGCCCAGGCTGTGGGCGGCCAGGCTGTAGGCGGCCGTCTCGGCGGTCGGTTCGGCCGCCGGGGGGCCGCACACGTGCACGATGGCACCGCTGCCGCGTCGGCGCATGTGCCGCGCCACCGCTGCCGCCGACCTCGTGCAGGCCCCGCCGCGGGTCGTGCCCGGTCATCACGGTCTCCTTCCGTCCTGAGTCGGGGTGCGGCCGCATCTGCGGTGCCGTGTGCTCAGGTTCGGCGCAGGAGAGGTGAGCGGTCCTCACCCGATTCCGGTGATCTCTCCGGCGAAGGACGGGCGGGATCCGGCACATCGACCGGCGCATCGACCGGCGCGTCGACGGCGGTCCCTGGCGCCGGCCGCCGCTCCGGTCTCTCTTTGGGGAGGGCGGTAGGACGCGCCGTACGGGCCGCGTCCCGGTCGCGGTGCGCCGCAGGGACGGCGGTCACTTCTTGTTCAGGATGGTCTTCGTCTCGGCCTGCATCTCCGCGAAGACGCTGTCGTCCTTCTGTCCGCCGAAGTAGGCCTCGATCATGGGCTCTATCGCGTCCTGCAGCTCCGCGCCGTTGTTGAAGTCCGGGGAGGGGTAGAGCTGCTTGTTCTTGAGCATGTCGGTGAAGACCGACAGGTCGACGCCCTGCGCCTCGAGCGCCTTGGCGGAGGCGTCCATCGAGGCGGGGATGGACGGGAAGAAGGTGCCGGTCGCCGACGCCTTCGACTGGCAGGCCTCGGAGCCCATGTAGGAGACCCACTTCCAGGCCAGGTCCGGGTTCTTCGTGCCGGCCCAGATGGTGTTCCCGTTGGAGTTGCTGAAGACGGCACGGGTCTTGCCGTCAGGGCCGAGGACCGTGGGACCGATGCCGACCTTGATGTTGGGGATCTTCGCGAAGGTGGACGCGGACCACGACCCGCCCGTCTCCATCGCGATCTTGCCCGAGGAGAGCAGGTCGACGTCGGAGACGGTGTTGGTGAACGTACCGATCCTGGGTGCGTATCCCTTCGCGACCAGGGTGCGGATCCAGTCCATGGTCTTCACCAGGCGCGGGTCGTCGTAGTTCAGCTCGGTCGGCCAGTTGGCCTTGTTGCCGAGCCGCCAGCCCGTGGTGGAGACGAAGGAACTCCAGGTGGACTGGCCCAGGAAGTCCTTGGCGGCCAGCTGACCGAAGCCGTAGGTCTTGATGTGTGCCTTGTCGAATCCCGGCTGGTCACCGCGTCGGCCGTTGGCGTCGAGGGTCAGATGGGCGATCATCTTGCCGATCGTGCCGCCGTTGTCGGGGTTCCAGTTCAGGTTCTCGACGTCCTTGGTGGTGTAGCCGGCCTTCTTGAGCATGTCGACGTTGTAGTAGAGGCCGGTGGCCGCCCAGTCCAGGGGCAGGCCGTACTGCTTGCCGTCGGTGTACTTCCAGGAGTCGACGCCGACGGAGAAGCGGGACAGGTCGAAGCCGTCCTTCTTGATGTAGTCGTCCAGCGGGAGCAGTTGGTGCTGGTCGGCGTACTGCGGGAAGAACTGGACGCTGTTCTGGAAGGCGTCGGGGGCCTTGCCGGCGACGAAGCCTGCGGTGAGCTTGGTGAAGTAGTCCGTGACGTTGTACTGGGTGATCTTCACCGTGACGCCCGGGTTGGCCTTCTCGAAGTCCTTGGCACAGACCTGGTAGGCGGCCGCCTGCTTGTCGTCCCACGTCCACCAGTTCAGGGTTCCGGAGCCGGAGCCGTTGCCCGAGTCGGAGGAGCAGGCGGAGAGGAGGGCCGCCAGGGAGAGCGCGGCTCCCAGGGCCACAGCCTTGCGAACTCTCATGGTTCCTTCTTTCACTGGTCACTTGAGGCCGGAGAAGCCGATGGAGTTGACGATGCGTTTGCCGAAGGCGACGAAGAGCAGCAGCATCGGGAGTGCCGCGATGAGGGCGGCGGCCATCAGGCCCGCCCAGTCAGGAGCGGCCTGCGGCGAGGACTGCTTGAAGACGCCGAGCGCGAGGGTCAGCGGCTGCACGTCCTGACTGTTGGTGATCAGCAGCGGCCAGAAGTAGTCGTTCCAGGCGTTGACGAACATCAGCAGCGACACGGTGGCGATCGGGGCGGACGACATCGGCAGGATGATCCGGAAGAAGATCCGCAGCGGGCCGGCGCCGTCGATGACGGCGGCCTCCTCGACCTCGGTGCTCAGGCCGAGCATGAACTGCCGCAGGAAGAAGAGCGTGAACGCCTGGAAGAGGCCGCCGGGCAGGATGAGACCGGCGAAGGTGTCGGTGAGTCCCAGGTCCTTCACCAGGACGAAGTTGGGCAGCAGCGTGAACACGCTGGGGACCATCAGGGCACTGATCAGGATGTTGAACACCAGGTCGCGGCCGCGCCAGTGCAACCGGGAGAACGCGTAGGCGGCGGCCGCGGAGACCAGCACGACCAGCGCGGTCTGCACCGACGCGTAGAACAGCGAGTTGCGCAGGTAGAGCGCGATGTCGAGGGTGGCGCCCGAGCCGCCCTGGGCCTGGGCCTGCGCGGTGGAGGCGAGGCCCAGGACACGCTCGAAGGCACCCCAGGTGAAGCCCACCGGCAGCGGCGAGGACGGGTTGGTCGCCAGCTTGTAGTTGTTCGACAGTGCGGTGCGCAGAATCCAGTAGAACGGGAAGAGCGTGACGACGACGATGACGCCGAGGTAGGTCCAGGCGACGGCTCTGCCGGGTGAGAGCCTGCGCGGGTCCTTCCGGATCGGGCGGTTTGTGGTGGCCGCGGAGCCGGGTGCGATGGTGACTGCCATGCGGTCTCCTTCAGTTCAGGTCGGATTCGTTGGCGCGGGCGAGCCGCAGCTGGGTGAAGGTGACCGTGATGAGCAGGGCGAACAGGGCGAGCGACATGGTGGCGGCGTAGCCGAAGTCGAACTGCCGGAAGGCCTTTCGGTAGATGTACATCTGCAGCACGTTCGAGGCGTTGGCAGGGCCGCCCTCGGTGGTGACCTGCACGATGTCGAACACCTGGAAGGAGTTGATCACCGTCAGGACGACCACCATGACGAGGATCGGCCGCAGCAGGGGCACGGTCAGCCGGCGGAACATCTGCACCTCGCTCGCGCCGTCGACGCGGCCGGCCTCGTAGATGGTCGGCGGGATGGTCTGCAGGCCGGCGAAGATCAGCAGGGCGTAGTAGCCCATCCACTTCCACACACTGATCGCGGCGAGGGAGGGGATCGCCCATCCCCCGCTGCCGAAGAACAGGATGGTGTGTCCGGTCAGGTTCTTGAGGGCGATGTTGACGACGCCGAGGGTCGGATCCAGCATCCACTGCCACACCAGTGCGGCGATGACGTTGGAGATCAGGAACGGCAGCAGGATCACCCCGCGCAGGACCGACGACTTGGTGACCCGGTCCAGCACCACCGCCGTCACCAGGGAGATCAAGGTGCCGAAGACCACGGACAGCAGGACGAAGTAGACGGTGACGAGCAGCGAGTGCCAGAAGACGTCGTCCCCGGTCAGCCCCCGGAAGTTGGCCAGTCCCACCCACTGCGGCGGACTCAGGACGTGGAAGTCGGTGAAGCTCAGGTAGATGCCGCGCAGGGTCGGATAGGCGTAGAAGGTCGCGAAGCCGACCACGACGGGCAGGATGAGCAGCAGGGCGACCGGCAGGTCCCGGCGGCGTACCGCCGCCGACCGGTTGGTGCGGGGCCGCCGCCCCTTCCTCGGTGGGGTCCGCTTCCCGACCGGCGAGCCGGCCGTGGTGGCCACCGCGCCCGGTTCACCGGACCGCGGTTTCAGCGGCGTTGCGTGGCTGCCCTGTGATGTGACCACCACAGCACCCTCCTTCGTGCGATACGAGCGAGACGATCGAAACGGGCGATACAGGCGCTACAGGCGACGCCGGCGGCATGAGCGGCATGTGCGGCATGAGCGGTACGGGCAACCGGGTCAGAGGGTGGTGCCGCCGACGGTGAGGCGCCCGACGGGGATGTACGCGGTGGCGGGGGGAACGGGCGGGCGACGCAGGCGCGAACCGCCGGTAGGGAGTCCGCGGCGCACGGATGCCCCGGGTCCTGCTGGACGAGCCATGTGATTACTCCGTCTCGGCGCGAAAGGCACGGCGAGGTCCTCGGAAGGGCCCGGAAGTGCCCATGCGCGGTCAGCCGCAGGGGATTTGTCGAGTGGGCGTCAGGCGCCGCCCAAGTGGCCGTAAGCCGACGCCCGTTCGGGAGCGCAGCCCGCGATGAATCACGCGGCCGGTCGAGGAGGAGACCGGCCGCCACCTGCGCCGGTGGACGTCCCATCCACCTGTCGCGAGGTGCCGCGAATGTAGTCAGGCTTTTCTTCCAGCGTCAACATATTGCGCGGCCCGAATCATCGACATTCGCGGAAAGAATGAAGCGAGATTCGCGTGATGAGCGCCGAAAACGGTGCAGCGAGGGCCGACGCACTTCTCCTTTCTTATTTTTCAATGGAAATGTATGGTCGCCGCATGACGCTCGCCGATCAGCCACCCGCGGCCGCTCTGCTGTTCCAGACCCTGCTCGCGCACGGCCCGCTCACCCGCGCCGAGATCGGGCGCCGCACCGGTCTGTCACCCGGCGCCATCACCAAGGTCGCCACTCCCCTGCTGACCGACGGCTGGATCACCGAGCTGGGCCGCCCGGCCGAGCGCACCGCCGGCCGGCCGGCCACGCTGATCGCGGTGCGGGCCGACCGTGCCTGCTTCGTGGGCGTGAAGGTCACCGGTGACGAACTCATCGGTGTGCTGACCGACCTGACGGCACGGACCCTCGCCACCGCCCGCGCCCATCTCGCCTCCCGGGACGTGGGTACGGTCGTGCTGGCCGTCGCCCGGCTCGCCGACCGGCTTCGCGCGCAGGCGCCGCCCGGTGCAGCCGGTGCCCTGCACGGCATCGGCGTCACGATCTCCGGGGACGTCGACGGCCACACGGGCACCGTCCAGTACTCCCCCTTCCTGAACTGGCGGCGGGTCCCCCTGGCCCGGCTCGTCCAGACGGCCACGGGCATACCGGCCGTGATCGAGAACGACGTACGTGCCCTGACCGTCGCGGAACAGTGGTTCGGCGTCGGGGTCGGGCTGTCGTCCTTCGCTCTGGTCACCGTGGGCGCGGGCATCGGCTGCGGGATCTCCATCGGCGGCCGGGTCGTCTCCGGGGCCCACGGTGTCTCGGGGGAAGTGGGCCACCTTCCCGTGGGCGGTACCGAGCGGGTGTGCACCTGCGGGAACACCGGGTGCGTCGAGGCCGTCGCCTCCGCCCAGGCCATCACCGAGCAGGCCCGCCGGGCGACGGGTGATCCGGTGCTGACGATGGGCAGGGCGGTCCGCCTGGCCCATGCCGGCAACACCGATGTCCGCGCCGTCTTCGCCCGGGCCGGTCACGCCCTGGGTCTGGCGCTGGCTTCCGTGGCCAATCTCATCGGGCCCGAACGCATCATCATCTCAGGCGAGGGCGTGGCCACCTACGACCTCTACGAGGAGCAGATCCGTACGACGTTCGCGGCCCGTGCCTTCGGCGCCGCTGCCGAGTGCGATCTCGTCGTCAGGCCCCTGCCGTTCGAGGAATGGGCCCGCGGGGGCGCCGCCGTCGCCGCGCAGCGCATCTTCGCCCCCGCCAAGTAGCCCGTCCGCACCGCGAGCGCCCGCGAGCGCCCGCGAGTACCCGCGAACACCTGCGCGACCTCCGCACCACCGGCCTCCGCACCACCGACCGGCCTGCACACCACCGGCCTCCACACCAGCGCAGCCCCCGCACCACCGCGGCCACCACGGCCACCACACCGCCGCGGGCCGTCCTCGTCCTCCGTCCGTCACTCCGTCCCGAAAGCGCGCCCCATGCTGAAAGCTCTCTCCGCCCAGGACTTCCACGATGTCCGCCGCCCGCCCGGAACGCTCTGGTACGACCGTCCCGCCACCCGCTGGCTCGAAGCGCTGCCCCTCGGCAATGGCCGTCTGGGCGGCATGGTCCACGGCGGCACCGACCGTGAACGGATCCAGCTCTCCGAGTCCACCGCATGGTCGGGCTGCCCGTCGGCGACCGACCTGAGTCCGAGCGCCCCGGCGCAGGTGCCCCGCATCCGCGCACTCCTCTTCGCCGGGGAACACGCCGAGGCCCAGCGGCTCGCGGCGGAGCATCTGCCGGGCAGGCCGGAGTCTTTCGGGACGAACCTGCCCCTGCCCGAGGTCCAGCTCGCGTTCCCCGACGGGCCGTCGGCCCGGGGCTACCGGCGGGCCCTCGACCTGGACACGGGTCTCGCAACGGTCGCCTACGAGCAGGACGGCGTCCGCGTCACCCGCGAGGCGTTCGCCACGAACCCGCACGGCGTCATCGCGCTGCGCCTCACCACGGACCGCCCCGGCTCGCTCGCCTTCACGCTGTCCGTCCAGGACGGAGCACTCCCCGGGACCACGACCACCACGGACTGCTCCGTCGTCTTCAGCGGCCACGCCTACGAGAGCCTGCACAGCGACGGGCAGCACGGAGTCGCCCTGGAGATCCACGTCCGCCTCGAGACCGACGGCGGCACCGTGCACCGCGCAGGCGACGCGCTCCGCCTGGAAGGCGCGGACAGCGCGGTCGTCTACATCGCCGTCGGTACCGACTGGGCGGGGGCGGACCCGCGGGCGCGGGCGGAGTCACTGCTGGCCGCCGCGCTGGAGGCCGGATACGAAGCCGTCCGGGCGGCACACGTCGCGGACCTCCGGGCGCTGATGCGACGGGTCTCCCTGGACCTCGGATCGGCACCGCCCGACATCGAGTCCCTGCCCACCGACGCCCGCCGCGACCGGCTCGCCTCCGGGAAGAGCGACGACGCCCTTCTGGCGCTGTACTTCCAGTACGGCCGCTACCTGACCGTGGCCGGCTCCCGCCGCGACTCCCCCCTGCCCCTGGCGTTGCAGGGGGTGTGGAACGACGGCCTGGCCAGCAGCGCGTCCTGGACCAACGACTTCCACCTCGACATGAACACCCAGCAGAACTACTGGGCCGCCGAACCGGCCAACCTCGCCGAGTGCCAGGAACCGCTGTTCGGCCTCCTGGAGCTGCTGGCGGACCGTGGCCGGACCACCGCCGGGCAGATGTACGGAGCGCCGGGCTGGGTCGCGCACACGGTGACCAACGCGTGGGGGTACACGGCGCCGGGTGCCGGCATCGGCTGGGGCATGAACGTGACCGGCGGGGCCTGGCTCGCCCTCCAGTTGTGGGAGCACTTCGAGTACGGCCGTGACGAGACGTTCCTCCGGGAGCGCGCGTACCCGGTCCTGCGCGGGGCCGCCGAGTTCCTCCTCGCCTACGCGGTCGAGGAGCCGGAGCACGGCCTGCTCGTCACCGGGCCGTCGGAGTCGCCGGAGAACTGGTACCTCGCGCCCGACGGCAGCCGGTGTTCGGTGTCCATGGGCGCCACCGCGGACCGGGTGTTCATGGAGGCGGTGCTGCGTGTCTGCGCGGAGAGTGCCGAGTTGCTGGGTGTCGACGCCGGGCTGCGGACCAGGATCGCCGCCGCGCGCCGCCGGCTGCCGCCGTTCCGGATCGGGCGGCACGGGCAGCTGCAGGAGTGGCTGCACGACCACGAGGAGGCGGAGCCGAGCCACCGGCACACCTCCCACCTCGCCGCCCTGTTCCCGGAGCGGCAGATCACCCCGCGCGGCACACCGGAGCTCGCCCGCGCCGCCGAGGTCACCATCGAGCGCAGGCAGCAGGCACCGGGCTGGGAGCAGACCGAGTGGGTCGAGGCCAACTTCACGGTCTGCTTCGCCCGTCTCCTCGACGGCGACGCGGCCCTCAAGCACCTCACCAGCCTCGTCACGGACGCCAGCGAGGCGAACCTGATGACGTTCTCCGCGGGCGGGGTGGCGGGCGCGGCGCAGAACATCTACTCCTTCGACGGCAACGCCGGCGGCACGGCGGGAGTCGCCGAGATGCTCCTGCAGTCCGACGGCCGCGAGGTCGAACTGCTGCCCGCACTGCCGTCCGGCTGGCCCGGGGGAAGCGTGTGCGGACTGCGTGCCCGGGGCGGCCTCACCGTGGACATCCGGTGGCGGGAGGGCCGGCTGGAAGCCGCGCGCATCCGGGCGTCCAGGGCCGCGGAGGTCCGGGTCCGGTACGGCGCCGATCTCCTCGGCATACGGCTCGCCGAGGGCGAGACACTCGGCCTCGGCCTCGGCTGAGGGCGAGGGCCGGTGCCGTCGTCACTGGGCGATCTGGCCGCCGTCGACGAGCAGGGTCTGCCCGGTCATCGCGGTGCCGTCGAGGGCGACGAACGCGACGGCCGTCGCGATCTCCTCGGCCTCCAGCAGCCGCCCCATCGGGATCTGCCCGATCCACTGCGTCATCCGCTGCGGATCGTCCATCCCGACGGTGTCGAGGATGGGGGTGCGGGTCCGTCCCGGCGCGACCGCGTTGACCCGCACCCCGTACGGCGCCCACTCGACCGCGAGGGACCGCGCCAGCTGGGCCACGCCTGCCTTCGCGACGTCGTAGGCGACGTGGTACTCGGGATGGGAGCCGATGAAGGCGGCGATGGAGGAGATGTTCACGATCGAGCCGGAGCGCCGGCTCACGAAGTGCCGGCCGAACTCGCGGCAGGCCACGAAGGTGCCGGTCAGATCGACCGCGAGGATGCTGTTCCAGACGTCGTCCGACACGTCGAGGGCCGCGTCCTCGTGGGCGATGCCGGCGTTGTTGACGAGGACGTCCACGCGGTCGAAGCGCCGTACGACCTCGTCCGCCGCCCCGGCGACGGCCTGTGGGTCGGAGACGTCCAGGGGCAGGAAGTCGCCGCCCACCTCCTTGGCCACGGCAGTGCCGGTCTCCGTGTTGCGGTCGGTGACGACGACCCGTACGCCGCGGGCGGCGAGCGCCACGGCTATGGCGCGCCCGATTCCCTGGCCGGCGCCGGTGACCACGGCAACTCGTTCGTCGGTGTGCCTCAGGGGCGGCTCGGTCATCTCGTTCCCTCCGTCGGTGGCTGCGCGGGGCGTTCTCACAGGGCCTTGGCCGACCCCGCTCCGGGGATCTGCCAGCGGACACGCGCGGCCGGATCGATCGCGGTCGAGGCGCCCGGCTCCTGCGGGCGTTCCATGAGCCCTTCGCGTACGACGCTGCGCTCGACGAAGGCCTCCTGCGTCCAGGGGATGAACTCGACCAGCGGCGGCACCTCGGACAGGACCGTCCCCACGAGGTGCTGGTGGACCTGCATCATGTCGCCGGCGTGCGGCGCGAACCGCAGTCCCCGTGCAGCCGCGTGGGAGGCGATCTGCAGGAACTCGGTCACCCCGCCGACGCGGGTGACGTCGGCCTGGACGACCCGGATGGCGTCGGCCGCCATGAAGGAGGCGAACTGGTGGTAGGAGTAGATGCTTTCCCCGGCCGCCACGTCCAGTCGCGTCGACGCCTGGAGGCGCGCGTGGGACTGGAGGTCGTCGGCGTGGAACGGCTCCTCGACCCAGTCCATCGCCGCCTCCTCCAGGACGGGCATGATCTGGTTCGCCGTCGACAGGTCCCAGCGCTGGTTGGCGTCGCACATCAGGGTCACGTCGTCGCCGAGGGCCCGGCGGACCGCGCGCACGCGGCGGGCGTCCTCCCGCCAGTCGGGGCGGCCCACCTTGATCTTCACCCGGGACCAGCCGTGGTCGACGAGCGCGGTGAGGTCCCGGACGAGTTCGCCGTCGGAGAGGTTGAGCCAGCCGCCGTCCGTGTTGTAGGCCTCGACGCTCTCCCGCGTGCCGCCGAGGAGGCGCCACAGGGGCATGGCGGCCCGCTGGGCGGCGAGGTCCCACAGGGCGATGTCGACCATGGCGAGCGCCATGTGGACGACGCCCGCCCGGCCCATCCAGTGCGTGGGCAGCCAGTACAGCCGCTTCCAGGTGCCCAGGATGTCCTCCGACGAGGTGTCCAGGAGGGCGTCGGCATAATACGAAAGGATCACGTCGGAGAGGAGTTCGGGAGCGCAGTGCACGCCGGAGACACCCGTGCCGACACGGCCGTCGGCGGTGCGGATCTCGACCACGGGCACCGTCCAGTGCGCCATGGCGGCGGTGGAGTCGGCGATGGGCCGCTTCAGGGGCACGGCGAGGGCATAGGTCTCCACAGATGTGATCACCGCACCGTCGTCGCCGCGCAGGAGGTCCGCTCCGTGCGCGGACAACAGGCCGCGGGCGGTGCCGAAGGAAGTCTGATCGGTCATTGTCCCAGTCGGCCATGGCCGCGGGAACTCGTCAACGGCGAATTGCGAATACACATGATCTGCCGCGCAGATGCCCCGCCGCCGGAAGTAATTCCGAACCGGCGGCGGTACGGCCGCGCGGTGAGGAGGTTCGGTCAATGAGTCTCGAACTGGCCTGGTTGCGAACCTGGGTCGAGGTCGTGGATACGGGCGGCTTTACCCGAGCGGCGGAAAAGCTGCACTTGTCGCAACCACGTGTGTCGGCGCACATCGCGAATCTGGAGCGTGAACTCGGCTGTCTGCTTGTCGAGCGCCGTATCCGGCCCCTCACCCTGACCGACGACGGGCGCGCTCTGCTGGCCCGGGCGCGGGCGGTGCTCGCGGCGGCGGACGAACTGGTCACGGCCCGCCAGACCGACCGGGGCGACATCACGGGAACCGTCACCGTCGCGAGTTTCGCCAGCGGGAGTTCGGAGTTCCTCCCGGGGGTCATCACGGCGCTGCAGGACGAGCATCCCGGGATCCGGGTGGCGGTCCTGGACGGAGACGTGGACTTCATCGAGGCGGCACTGTCCGAGCGCCGGGTCTCGGTGGCCCTGCGCACGGTCCGGCCCGAACCGCACGACCACGCCTTCACCATGCGTCCGCTGTGGCGGGAGCCGTTCGTCATGCTCGCCCCGACCGGGCATCCCCTGCTGGAGAAGAGCGAGGTCGATCTCGCGGACTTCACGGGCCGGCGCGTCATCACGATCGGCGACCCGCTCGCCAACACGGTGGTCGGTTACGAGGCCGAGGTCGAGTTGAGCATCAAGGACCTGGTGTCGCCGAGCGGAATCGTGTCGCATCAGCCGACCACGCTCGGTGCCATGGTGCGTGCGGGGCACGGAATCGGCATCATCAACTACCTGGGTGGGGTGATGGTCCTGCGCAAGGGAATGGAAATGCGGCCCATTCGCCGTCTCAACCGGTATCGGGACGTGGGAATCTGGTGGCACTCGGAGCGGCCGCTCGGTGCGGCCGCACGGGCTTTCATCCGCGCTGCGACAAAGGCTCCGCGGCCTGACGGAACGACCGCCATTCCGCCGCTATGACAAGGGGCGGGAAATCATTCGCGGTTCGCATGCCCGTCATCCGTGAATCGCGGTTGACGATCAGGGGGTGACCGGGGTGAGGTTGGTGGAAAGCCGCAAGGATCGGAGTCGCGATGACCGCTGTCCGTACGTACTCGAATCTCGACGTGGCGGTACGCAGCGATACGTCGGACGTGGGTGAGGGGCCGGTGTTCGACCCGCGGACCGGGCATCTCCTGTGGGTCGACATCTACGGCTGCAAGGTGTACGACGACGATCTGTCCACCGGGACGCAGACCGTCACGGAGGTCGGCACGATGGTCGGCGCGGTAGCGCCCCGGGCCACGCGGGAGGGCTTCGCCGCCGCCGTGGCCGACGGGTTCGGTCTCGTCACCGGCAGCGGGCTGACGCTGGTGGACAAGGCGCTGCCCGAGCCGAACCTGCGCATGAACGACGGCAAGGTGGACTCCCACGGCCGGTTCTGGGCCGGCAGCAACGACATGGAGTTCGCGCAGGGGCTGGGCCGGCTGCACCGGTGGGACGGCGACGGGCCGAGCGTCGTCGTCGCGGACGGTCTCGTACTGCCGAACGGCCTGGGCTGGAACGCCGAGGACACCGTCCTCTACCTCGCCGACAGCTACGCCAACCTCCTCTACCGGGCCGACTTCCACGCCGAGCCGGGACAGCTCGGGCGCCTTGAGGTGCTGGCCGAGACCGAGGGGGCCGGCGTTCCCGACGGCCTTGCCGTCGACGTGGAGGGGTGCTTCTGGGTGGCCATGCACGGGGGGCGCGAGGTACGGCGGTACGACCCGGCCGGGCGGGTCGTCGGTGTCGTTCCGGTGCCTGTCCTCCAGCCGACCAGCTGCGCCTTCGGCCCTGACGGCCGCCTGTACATCACCTCCGCGCGCAACGGCCTGTCCGCCGAGGAGTTGGCCAGATCCCCGCTGTCCGGTTCCGTCTTCGTCATCGACACCGGTACACAGGGGGTCCCCGTCCGGCCGTTCCGGGCCTGACGCAACCGCCCCGGAGGACCGGGCACTTCCCCTCCGGGCGACCGACATGCACCGCGGGGGCGCCCGCCTCACGCGACGGGGCGGACGGACGACCCCCGTAGCAGCCGGTAGTTGAGTGTCCGTGGCGGTCAGCCCGTCCGCAGCCCCCTGTGCAGTGGCCGGGCAGCTCGTCGGCGGACCACCCCACGGCGGCCTTGGGCAGGGCGGCGGCGTTCATGCCCGGAGTACCGCCGTTCGGCTCGACGCCCCCCTCCAGCAGAGCCTGCAGCACCTCGGTCCGCAGCGGGCAGGCCGCGAAGTCCTGGCGGCAAGCGGGTCAGGGCGTCCAGCGTTCGGTGCAGGCCAGGCAGATCCTCGTGTTCTCCCACTTGCTCCGTGCCCGCTCCACCTCCTGATTGCGGCGGTGAGCCACGAGTCCCCACACCGCGCCTGCTCCGAGGAGGACGACGCCGGCCAGGATCTCACCGGTCACCAGCAACAGCACGCCCAGGACGGCCAGGCCGAGAGCGGGCAGCAGGTTCCTGGCCGAAGGCGCAGGCCGGGCGAAACGCTCCCGGTTCGGCGCGCTCACGGGCAGGCCGTCCACGTACAGCGACAGCAGTTGCACGTTCGAC
Source organism: Streptomyces sp. NPDC001507 (assembly GCF_042894765.1). NCBI lineage: Bacteria > Bacillati > Actinomycetota > Actinomycetes > Kitasatosporales > Streptomycetaceae > Streptomyces > Streptomyces sp. NPDC001507. Next base: position 1,187,984 of record NZ_JBIAVV010000001.1, on the reverse strand, counting down.
GAACCGCAGTCGGAGCTGGGGCAGTTCACGGTCAACCTCCATGCGAAATGGGCGAGTTGACCCGAGATTGCGCAGGGCGGGGATCCGCGGCAAGCCGGACGGCGGACTGTGTGGCGCAGGACACAGCACGGGGGTATCAGGGGGCACGGCAGCCCCACGGATCCACCTGGGGGGACGCCTGGCACCTACGGCTGGCGGCGTACACCCGATGTGGTCGGCGACGGCCAGTGCGACGTGGCTGTCGGCCGTGCCGGTGACGTGGGCGAGGCCGACCCGTCCGCATCGTCATCGACGACCGGACCCCGACAGACGACGAAGGCGAGGACGTCAGTCCGGACACCGCCGCCGGAGCCCTCCGACCACCAATGGCCGGGCGAAAGGCCGCCCGGCCATCCGTGACGGGGCTCTTGCCCTCCCGAAAACCCCGCGCCTGCGCCGCCCGGGCGGTGTACGGTGGCCCGCGGACCAGGGGAAAGCGGTTGCTGCAGGTCGGGGGCAGGGACAGGGGAGGATGACCGCCGATGGCGTCGACGTCGGAACGGCCGCTCGATCACCGCTACCGGGGCGAACACCCCGTCCGGACACTCGCCTATCTGCTGCGCGCGGACCGCCGCAAGCTGGCCGCGGCGGTCGTGGTGTTCACCGTCAAGCACAGCCCCGTCTGGCTGCTGCCCCTGATCACCGCGTCCGTCGTGGACACGGTCGTCCAGCACGGGCCGGTCGCCCGGCTGTGGACGTCCATCGCGGTCATCATGGCGATCCTGCTGGTCAACTATCCGCTGCACGTGCTGTACGTACGCCTCCTCTACGGCAGCGTCCGCCGGATGGGCACCACGCTGCGCTCCGCGCTGTGCACGCGGATGCAGCAGCTGTCCATCGGCTACCACTCCCGGGTCAGCGCGGGCGTGCTCCAGGCCAAGGTCGTACGGGACGTCGAGACCGTCGAGCTGATGGTGCAGCAGACCGCCGAGCAGGGGCTGGGCGCGCTGACCGTACTGACCGGCGGACTGGTCATCATCGGCGTCCGCACACCGGAGTTCCTGCCGGTCTTCCTGATCGTGGTGCCGGCGGCGACCCTGCTCGTGGCCCGGCTGCGGGCGCGGCTGCGGACCCACAACGAGCACTTCCGCCACGAGGTGGAGACGCTGTCCTCGCGGGTGACCGAGATGACGCGGCTCATCCCGGTCACCCGGGCCCACGGCCTGGAGCGCAAGGCGCTGCGCCGGATGGACGGCACCCTGAGCCGGCTGCTCACCTCGGGGATGCGCCTGGACCTGGTCAACGGCCGCTTCGGCTCGCTGGCCTGGGTCGTCCTGAACGTGATCGGCGTCGCCGTCCTGGCCGCCGCCGCGCTGGTGTCGTACTACGGCGTGTGGGGTGTCACGCCCGGCGACGTCGTCATGCTGAGCGCCTTCTTGACCACCCTCACCAACTCCACCACCACGCTGACGAATCTGGCGCCGGTCATCACCAAGGGCCTGGAGTCGGTGCGTTCGGTGGGCGAGGTGCTCCAGGCGCCCGAACTGGAGGACAACGAGGGCCGGGAGGAGGTCACCGCCGTCCGCGGGGCGGTCACGTTCGAGCGGGTCGGCTTCGCCTACGAGGACGCCGGACGTCCGGCCGTGGCGGAGTTCGGCCTCGACGTGGTCCCGGGCGAGACGGTCGCTCTGGTGGGCGCCTCGGGGGCCGGCAAGTCCACCGTGCTCAACCTCGTCATCGGCTTCATCCGGCCCACCTCCGGCCGGTTGCTCCTGGACGGCACCGACATGAGCAGACTCGACCTGCGCACCTACCGCCGGTTCGTCTCGGTCGTGCCGCAGGAGTCGATCCTCTTCGACGGCACGGTCCGGGAGAACGTCGCCTACGGCATGGATGACGAGGCCGACGAGGAGGCGGTGCGCGCCGCGCTGCGGGACGCCAACGCCCTGGAGTTCGTGGACCGGCTCCCGCACGGTCTGGACACCGTGGTCGGCGAGCGCGGCGCCCGGCTCTCCGGGGGGCAGCGTCAACGCCTCGCCATCGCACGCGCGCTGATCCGGGACCCGCGGGTCCTGGTGCTGGACGAGGCCACTTCTGCGCTGGACACCCGCTCCGAGGCGCTGGTGCAGCAGGCCCTTGCCCGCCTGCTGCGTGGCCGTACGACGTTCGTGGTGGCCCACCGGCTGTCCACGGTGCGCGGCGCCGACCGCATCGTGGTGATGGACGACGGCCGTATCCGCGAGATCGGCACCCACGAGGAACTGCTGTGCCGGGGCGGCGCCTACACCGCGCTGCACGGCGGGCAGGTGGCCTGAGGGGCGCGCCGACGCCGGCGCCGGGCCGCGGCATGGACCGAGCAGGGCAAGCGCCATAGGGGCTGTCGCCGCCCGTCGCTCGGCCGCAGCAGTTCGCCGAGGAGTTTCGCGTGCAGGCGGGCCAGACCCCGGCCTCAGTCCAGTCCCGCAGTCGCCGCCAGGCAGTCACTCCCGAGCGACCCGCAATACGATTGCGGCCAGCCCCTCCCCGTCACCATGGCGGCGCCGGCCTCCACCCTGTGGCCGCGACGGAGCCTCCGGAGCCACCCGCTGGAACAACCGCCACAGCTCGTCCGGCATCAGCCGCTCAACGGTCTCCACGTCGGCAGGCTGCCGACCTCAAAGAGAACCCCGGTGGTCAACGGCCCATCCGACGCTGCTCGTCGAACCGAAGCAGCACCCGTACCAGGCGCCACACTCCGGCCGTCGCTCCGAGCAGTGCGCCCCCCACCAGCACGCCCTTCCTCACCGAACCGGAGATGTCAAAGACCAGGGCGAGGGACAGAGCGACGGCGAAGACCGCCGCAGCCAGCGCGACGGCAGTCACCAGGGCGAAGACGATCTCCACGGTCATTGCGTCCTTTTCCCACCGCGACTCCCGCCCCATGTCCATGCTGCAAGTCTCACATCACGGTCAAGCCATGACGCCAGGGCCGGGCAGCCTCACGCTCACACTCGAAGGCGCGGCCGCCCATTGAGATGACTTCTTGATTGCACGACTCGGCGAACGTCCGCAAGCCCTCCGACAAGCCCTTGGTCGCAGACGTCCCGGCTCGGCGGCGCCGGAGGCATCGGTCGCCGTTTCCTCCTTCGCCTTGGCCGACGTCCCGCAGGGCACGTCGATGTGGTTCAGGTGGTGTCCGTGGACAGGCGTGGCTCGGCGGCCACGATCGCGCGGACGGTTTCGGTGACCAGGCGGCGGTCCAGGGGCGCGTCGGCGAACGCCCGGTGCATCGGCCAGCCCTCGATCAGTGCGTCGAGTGCGCGGGACACCCCGGGCTCGAAGTGCAGGGCGAGGCTCTCCCTGCTGCGTTCGAGCCAGGTGCGGGTCGTGGCGGAGACCGCCTCGTTGTGGTTGGCGTAGGCGTACATCTCGAAGATGAGCGTCATGTCGCGTTCCGTGGCGTAGGCCGGGCCGCAGATCAGCTCGACGACGGCCGCCTCGGCCTCTGCCGTGGAGGACGCGGACTGCAGCGTCCGCCGGTACAGACCGGACATCGTGTCGGACAGCCGGGCGAAGGCCTGGGCGAGCAGGTCCGCCATGCCGTCGAAGTAGTAGGTGAGCGAGCCCAGCGGGACGTCCGCCCGCGCTGCGATCTTCCGGTGGGTGGTGCTGTGCACGCCGCTCTCGGAGATCACGTCCAGGGCTGCATCGAGGATCCGCTCCTTGCGTCCGGGATCGTTCGGGATCTCGCGTCGTGTACCGCTCACGCCCTCAATGTGCCATGGGTTGCCCGCTCCCGAGTGTGTACAGACGTACAGGTCAGTGTGTACGGTCGTACAGACTTGTGTACGGATCCAGCTGGAGCCACCGCCCATGACCTCTGACCTCGCCCGGCGTCGCACCGCCGTCTTCGTCCTCTTCTTCGCGCCCGGGCTGACCATCTCCTCCTGGGTCACCCGCACCCCGGACGTGCGTGACCTGCTCGGCGCCTCCACGGCACAGATGGGTCTCATCCTGTTCGGGCTCTCGGTCGGCTCGATGCTCGGCATCCTGTGCTCGGGCACCGTCGTGGCCCGCTGGGGTGCCCGGCTCGTCATCCTGGCCGGCACGTCGGCCGTCGCCGCCGGTGCCGTGGTGGTCGGGGCGGGGGCCGCCGTCGGATCGGGGGCCTGTGTGGCGCTGGGCCTCGGGCTGTTCGGGCTCGGCATGGGCGGCGGCGAGGTGGCCCTCAACGTCGAGGGCGCCGAGGTGGAACGGCTGCTGGGCCGCTCCACGCTGCCCGCCATGCACGGCTTCTTCAGTCTGGGCACCGTGCTCGGGGCGGTCGCCGGTATGTGCCTGACGGCGGTCGGCTTCCCGGTCCTGGTCCATCTGCTCGTCGTGGCGGCGGTGGTGCTGGGCGCGCTCGCCCTGGTCATCCGGCGGGTCCCGGCCGAGGTGGGCCGGCAGACCTCCGCCGGACCCCGTGCGACGGGCGCGCCGCGCGCCACGGTGTGGAGGGACCCCGCGCTGCTGCTCATCGGCTGTGTCATCCTCGCGCTCGCCATGGCCGAGGGCACCGCCAACGACTGGCTGCCGCTGGTCATGGTGGACGGGCACGGCTTCGACGCCGCGCTGGGCTCGGCCGTGTACGCGGTCTTCGCCGCCGCGATGACCGTGGGGCGCTTCGCGGGCGGACGGTTCGTCGACCGGTTCGGGCGGGCGGCGGCGCTGTGCGGGAGCGCGCTCGTCGGGGCCGCAGGACTGGCCCTCGTGATCTTCGTCGACAACCAGGCGGTCGCGGCTGCCGCCGCCGTCCTGTGGGGCCTCGGGGCGTCGCTCGGGTTCCCCGTCGCGCTCTCCGCGGCGGGCGACTCCGGTCCCGGCTCCGCCGCCCGCGTCGCGCTCGCCGCGACCGTCGGCTACGTCGCCTTCCTGGTGGGCCCGCCCTCCCTCGGCTACCTCGGTGAGCACTTCGGGCTGCGGCACGCCCTGATCCTGGTGCTCGTCCTGGTGGTCGCGGCCGCCTTCGCCACACCGGCCGCCCGTGCGCGCCGGGAAGTGGGCGAGCCGGAACCGGCGGGTACCTGAGATCGGGGCCTGCCGGTCGGCCGGACGGGCACCCCGGGTGGGCCGGAGGCGAAGGCATCCCGACGCGTGTCACGGGCAGGACGGGGCATGGACACACAGCTCGTTGCCTTCCGGTTCGGCGAGGACCGTCCACGGCACGACCGCAGCCGTCCTGCTCACCGGCTGCCGACCAGACCCAGGGATGTCATCAGCAGGCCCCCGGGCAATGCCGCTCCCCCAGTGGCGTTGCCGAGGTGGGTGACGGCTCGCGCCTGTCCTGGTGGGGTTCCGGGGCCGCCGTCTCGGGGGCACACGCCGCGCTTGCGGTGAGAGCGGCGTCCCGGACCCCGTATCTCGCTCCCTTCGCCCGGCCCCGGCCACGGTCCGCCCGTATACGCGAGGGAAAATTCAGTTCATCGGTGCGCAAACCGGTCGCTGGATCGGTGTAATCGGCACAGATGCCGCACCGCTCGGCGATCTAGCGTCGGAAGTGCACGGGGGCCACACGGACCAGAAAGCACCGAGGCGCACATGCCCATCCCGGATACCGACGTCATCTCCGCGACCGACTTCCGCACCGACACCGACACCCGCATCCACACCCTTGTCCCGCCCGCCGCGGCCCAGTTCCCCGGGCCCGCCGACGAACTTCCGGCGGCGGCGTCCCCGCCCGACCTCGTGCTGCAGCAGGTGCGCGACGAACTCGCGCTCGACGGCAGCGCGCAGCGCAACCTGGCCACCTTCGTGACCACCTGGATGGAACCGCAGGCACGGCAGCTGATGGCCGAGACCGCGGAGAAGAACCTCGCGGACCGCGCCGAGTACCCGCAGATCACCGCCATGGAGGAACGCTGTGTGCGGATGCTCGCCCGGCTGTGGCACGCACCGCACCCGGAACAGGTCCGGGGCTGCTCCACCACGGGTTCCAGTGAGGCGGCGATGCTGGGCGGACTCGCGCTCAAGCGCCGCTGGCAGCAGCGCCGGCGCGCGCAGGGGAAGGACACCGCCCGGCCCAACGTGGTGATGGGTGCGAACGTCCAGGTGTGCTGGAAGAAGTTCGCCAACTACTTCGAGGTCGAGCCGCGTTACGTCCCGATGGAGCCCGGCCGCTACCACCTCACGCCCGACACCCTCACCGCCTACTGCGACGACAACACCATCGGCGTCGTCACCGTCCTCGGCTCCACTTACGACGGATCCTACGAGCCCGTCGCCGACATCTGCATGGCCCTGGACGGCTACCAGGCCGCGACCGGCACCGACATCCCCGTACACGTCGACGGCGCCTCCGGTGCGATGGTGGCCCCGTTCCTCGACCCGGGTCTGATGTGGGACTTCCAGCTCGAACGCGTCGCATCCATCAACACCTCGGGGCACAAGTACGGGCACGTCTTCCCCGGTCTCGGCTGGGCCCTTTGGCGCGGTGCCGAGGCCCTTCCGGACGACCTGGTCTTCGAGGTGGACTACCTCGGCGGCAGCTCCCCCAGCTTCACCCTCAACTTCTCCCGTCCGGGCGCCCATGTCGTCGCGCAGTACTACAGCTTCCTGCGCTACGGCTTCGAGGGGCTGCGCCGCCTCGCGGTCGAGAACCGTACGACGGCCCGGGCCCTCGCCACGCGCATCCGGGCCGCCGGGCCCTACGAGCTGGTCACCGACGGATCCGAACTCCCGGCGCTCGCCTTCCGTCTCGCGCACGGCACCCACGGCTTCACCGTCTTCGACGTCTCCCGCGCCATGCACGCACGCGGCTGGCAGCTGCCCGCCTACGCCTTCCCCGCTCCCTGCCAGGACGTCTCCGTCCTGCGCCTCGTCGTCCGTACCGGGTTCACCGCCGAGCTCGCGGGCACGTTCATCGCGGACCTGACGGAGGTCACGCGGCAGCTCCGTCTCCGCCGGTCCATGCCCGCACCGGCCGTCAAGCCCCTCGTCGTGGCGGCAGAGCCGGCGCACGCCAACACCTCCGCGTAGGCGCGGGACTTCCGCGCCCGCGGCTCTGCACGGCGTTCTCAAGCAGTCATGGGTTTCGTCGGCACCGCCGGTACACACAGCCATGCCAGGCCCACGGCGGCCAGGTAGGCCAGCGCGCCGACGGCCATGCTGACGCGCAGGCCCGTGGTGTAGTCGGTGGCGGTGGCCAGCAGACTGCCGCCGAGCGCGACGCCGGTGGCGCTGCCGATCTGGCGAGTGGTGTTGAACAGGGCGGAGGCGGCGCCCGCGTAGGCGGCGGGCGCGGCCCCCATCACCGTGGCGGTCGTGCCGGTGAGGGCGAAGGAGGTGCCGAATCCCGCGGCCATCATCGGGGCGACGAGCAACGGGTAGGCGGGGTCGGTACCTGCGGCGGCCCAGCCGGTCAGTCCGAGGGCGGCCAGGAGCATGCCGGAGATCACCAGTGGGCGATCTCCGGTACGGCGGGTCAGCCGGCCGGACAGGACGGAGGCGAACATGGTCATCGCCACCGCCGGGAACAGCGCCACCCCGGTGCCCAGGGCGCTGAAGTGGCGCTGGTGCTGGAATTCGAGGCTGGCGGTGAACACCATGCCGTAGAAGCCGAAGTTGAACAGCAGGCCGATGACGGCTCCCCCGCTCATCGCCCGGGAGCGCAGCAGGCTCGGTGGCAGGACCGGCGAGCGGGCGAGCCGCTCGCGTACCGCGAACGCCGCGGCGGCCAGGACGGCCAGGCCGAGCCCCGCGAGTACGGCCGGATCGGACCAGCCCCGGCGTCCGGCCTCGTTGAGCGCGGCGGTCAGCAGGGCGGCCGTCGCCATCACCGCGCACTGCGCCGGCCAGTCCAGGGCCCGGTCGGCGCGGCGGGGCGAGCGTGTCACGTGCCGCAGCGTCAGTACCAGGCAGGCCGCTCCGACGGGCAGGTTGACGAGGAACACCCAGCGCCAGCCGAGGGTGGAGACGAGCAGCCCGCCCAGCAGCGGACCGGCGGCGGCCGCGATGCCCGCCATCGAACCCCACAGTCCGAAGGCGCGGGAGCGTGCGGCCGTCCCCGGGTAGGCCTGTTGGAGCAGGGCCAGCGAGCCGGGCACGATCAGGGCCGCGCCGAGCCCCTCGACCAGCCGGGCCGCGACCAGGAGGGGGGCGCTCGTGGCGAGCGCGCACGCGGCTGAGGCGAGCGTGAACACCGCTACGCCCACGCAGAAGACCCGCCGGTTGCCCAGCCGGTCGCCCAACGCGCCGCCGGTGAGCAGGAGTCCGGCGAAGACCAGGGTGTATCCGTCGGTGATCCACTGGATGCCGGTGAGCGAGGCCGACAGTTCCCGGCCGATCACCGGCACGGCGACGTTGATGGCCGTCACGTCCAGGATCACCATGAAGTACCCGGCGCACACCGCGAGCAGCGGAGCCCAGGACCGCTGCCCGGGCTTCGGGGCCTTACCTGGAGAAGCCTTCGCCCCACCCTCACCGGCCGACGACTCCGCGAACGCCACGGCCCCAACTCCATCCCATCGACCGAGACACGACAACGAAAGCCACAATAAGGGACATAGTGGAGTTCGGGAGATCGCGCGGGGGCAGGTTCGCGCAACGTCCGGCAGGCGCGCCGCACGTGGTCGTGGGGCGCGGCGGAGCGAGGTGCCGGGGAGGGCCGGCCGACCGTGGTCGGCGTGTTCAAGGGGTGCGGGGCGTCCGTGTCCGGACGCTCAGGGAGGCGCCGCGAGCGCAGGGGGTCGGGCGCGGTCTCCGGCTCACCTTGTCCGTGCGCGGCGGTCGGTCCGTGCGGCAGGTGAGGATTCCCCCGCCGGCTGCGGTTTCGGCCGTTCACGGACCTGCCTGTGGTGGCTTTGCCGGGGTGCGGTTTGGCTGTTGTCCGGGCCGGGGTAGCCCGACGTCGCTGTGTGACTGTCCGGCCGACGGGAGGCGGATCGACCAAGTGGTGGTCACGGTGCGCGTGAGTCCGGCGCGGACGGGTCGCCTCCTCGGCAAGAAGGATCTTCAGCAGTCGGCCCTGTTCCGGCACCCACCGGACCGATACCGAGGAGACCACACATGAGGATCGCCGTCACCGGTGCGTTCGGGTTCCTGGGATCCCGGCTCACCGCTCCCCTCCTCGAACAGCGGATGCTCTGCGGCGCACCGATCGAAGGGCTGGTGCTCGCCGACCGCATCGTGCCCGACGACGCGGCCGGGGTGGACGATCCCCTCGTCACGGTCGTGCAAGGTGACCTGTCCGACCGGCTCGACGACCTCTTCGCCGACCCGGTCCACGTGATCTTCCATCTCGCGGCCGCCGTGTCGGCCGAGTGCGAGGAGGACTTCGATCTGGGCATGCACGCCAATCTCGACGTGACCCGCGCCCTGCTGGACGCCGCCCGCGGGCAGAGCGCTGCCGGCGGGCCGGTGCCGCGGCTGGTGTTCTCCAGCAGCCTCGCCGTCTTCGGCATCCACCCCGGCCGGCCGCCGGCGCCGCCCGTCGACGAGTTCACGCTCCCCACCCCGCGTACCAGCTACGGAACCCAGAAACTCATGTGCGAGCAGTTGATCGCCGACTGCACCCGGCGCGGCTTCGTCGACGGACGGGTCGCCCGCCTGATGACCGTGGCCGTACGCCCTGGGAAGCCGAACGCGGCCGCCTCCGGGTTCCTGTCCGCCATCATCCGCGACCCTCTCGCCGGCCTTCCGGCTACGTGTCCCGTCGACCCCGGCCTCCGTGTGGCCCTCGCCTCCCCCCAGCGCACCGTCCTCGGACTACTGCACCTCGCCGAGGTCGCCCGCGGCACCGGACCGGGACAGCTGTCCGGCTCGGCTCCGGTCAACCTGCCCGCCCTCACCGTCTCGGTCACCGACATGCTGGCCACGCTCCGGCAGGCCGCCGGAGACGCCGTTGCCGACCTGGTCACCATCGCCCCCGACCCCGCCGTCGAAGCCATCGTGGGTTCCTGGCCCGCCGCCTTCGACAACAGCCGCGCCGCGGCCCTCGGCCTGCACCCCGACCCGGACTTCGCCTCGATCCTGCGGCACCATCTCGACGACCGGGCAGCCAGTACCCGCACGGCCCACGAGCCCCCACGGCCATGACACGGCGTTCGGCGTTCCATCGGGGGCGACATGGTCACGCGCCGTCGCTCTTGGCGGACTTGGGGCATGCGGACACACCGGTCTCGCCGACGGTCCGGGTTCAGTGAGCAGTCGCTCGGGCCGAGCGGGGTTGGGCACGCAGGGCAGGCAGTCGAGCATGGTCTTCCGCTCCGGCCAGGCCCTCCACCAGGGCCAGGAACGAGAGGAGTTGCACCGGCCGACGGGCCGTGGCCGCGGCCTGCAGTTCGTGGTGGCCGTCGATGGCTCAAATCGCTGCGAGCGGTGGGCCGGGCGGCCGCGGTCGGTGCCGGGCTGCCGGCAAGGGGGCCCGTCCTGTCATCTACTCCGGGACGAGGACGGTGAGCCACTCCGCTTCGCGTGGCCGGTACCCGTAGCGGTTCCACAGCCCTGACACGATCGCCGGGACGTGGCCGGCGCCGTAGACGACGGCCACCCGGATCGGCTCGGCGCCGCGTTCCGTGTAGATCTCGCCGAGTGCGTCGAGCAACCGCTGGTCGCGCCGGTCGCTCATCGCGTGCTCGACCGGGTTGTCGGCCATCATCTCCGCTCGGTGTGTCGACGGCAGGTCCTCGACAACCTGGTCCTCGTCGAGGAAGGCGCGCGGACCGCGCACCGCGAACACCAGGCCCATCACCGGGGCCGCGAGCATGAGCAGTACGTACATCCACCGGGGCAGTGTCTTCAGGTCGGCGACCGCTTCGCCCGCGGTCACATCCGGGTTGACCACCGGCACGCCTTCGGGAAGCACCAGTCCGTCGCTCTGCTCCTGCAGGCCGTTGCGCCGCCGGCGCGGGGCGAACCGGTAGGCCAGCGTGAGGGCGCTCACCCCGGCCGATCTTCCCCGGATTCCCTCGACGACTATGAGATCGCATTCCCTGAGCCGGAGGCGGACCTGGGAGTAGAACGTCGGCGATGCCACATGCAGCATCGGGAAGATCACGAATTCGAGCGGCGTCTGCGTCCGTCTCATGGTGATCACAGCAGACCTGACGGCATAGCCGGTCACCTCGATGATCTGCATGGTCCCCCTCCACGTGGCGTCGGGTTCGCCGCACACCCGTTGCAGGACACGAAGCCGCCCCGGTCCGTGGTTCCCGGCCAGGAAGACGCGCCGGCCGTCGGTGGCGGCCTTCTTGCCGAAGGGGAGACGGCCACCCGAACTGCCGCCGGTGCACGGGGTATTGACGCACAGCTGGTCTAGTCCATACCGTCTTCAACCACCGATGGTTCAGCAGTGAAGCCATCGTTCAAGTGTGTGAACCTCTGCCACTCTTCACCTTCAGCTCCCGAATGCTCCACCACGACACCCCCCACTCGCGCTTGTTGCGTCCATGACAGGAGCCGTCCTGTGAACAGATCCGCCGCCAGAGCCCTCACGGCCGTTCCCGCGCTCCTCGCGACGGCTGCCACCGTCCTCGTCGCCGCCGGCGGTTCCGCGAGCGCCGCGACCAATCCCGGCCCCGGCTTCCCCGCCCACTACGCCGCGCCGTACGTCGAGACGTGGAACTCGCCCTCGGCCATGACCAACGCCCGCAACGCCACCGGCCTGAAGTACTTCACTCTCGCCTTCGTCATCGACGGCGGCGGCTGTAACGCCATGTTCAACGGCGACACGCCCGTCACCGACGCCGGCTGGACGTCGGCGATCAACTCCCTGCGCGCCGCGGGCGGCGACGTCATCGCCTCCTTCGGCGGTGCCTCCGGCACCGAGGAGGCCCAGGCCTGTACCACCGTGGCCTCGCTCAAGGCCCAGTACAAGAAGGTCATCGACACCCTCAACCTCACCCGGGTCGACTTCGACATCGAGGGCAGCGCGATCGCCGACACCGCCGCCAACGACCGCCGGAACAAGGCCCTCGCCCAGCTCCAGCAGGAGTACGCCGCCGCCGGGCGCAAGCTGGACGTCCAGTACACCCTGCCGTCCATGCCGAACGGTCTCGACGGCAACGGCACGAAGCTGCTGTCGAACGCCAAGAGCAACGGGCTCACCGTCAATCTCGTCAACATCATGACGATGGACTACTACGACGGCACCCGCGACATGGGCAAGGCGGCCACCGACGCCGCCACCGCCCTGCGCAGCCAGCTCGGCTCCATCTGGCCGGAGAAGTCCGACGCCCAGCTGTGGGCGATGGAGGGCAACACCCCGATGATCGGGGTCAACGACGACACCAGCGAGATCTTCACCACCGGCAACGCGACCACACTGACCAACTTCGCCAAGTCCAAGGGCATCCAGGAGCTCGCCTTCTGGGCGCTCGGCCGTGACAAGGCGTGCGCCACCAACGGCCAGCTCTCCGACTCCTGCAGCGGCACCCCGCAGAGTGCCTGGCAGTTCTCCAGCACCTTCAACACCGTGACCGGCGGTACGACCACCCCGCCGCCCGCCGGCTCCACCGGCCAGATCACCGGCCTCGGCGGCAAGTGCGTGGACGTCGCGGGGGCGAACAGCGCCAACGGCACCGCCGTTCAGATGTATGACTGCAACGGCACCACGGCCCAGCAGTGGACCGTAGGGTCCGACAACACTGTCCGCAGTCTCGGCAAGTGCATGGATCTCACCGCCGCCGGCACCGCCAACGGCACGAAGGTCCAGTTGTACGACTGCAACGGCACCGGTGCCCAGATCTGGCAGCAGGGCAGCGGCAACACCCTGGTGAACCCGGCGTCGGGCAAGTGCCTCGATGTCACGGACAAGTCGACGGCCAACGGAGCCCGGCTGCAGATCTGGACCTGCGCCGGCGGCACCAACCAGCAGTTCCACCTGCCGGCCTGACACCGCAGAAGGCCCGCCGCGGCCCGGCGACGAGAACGCACCGGGCCGCGGCCGACGGGTGAGGACCGGCCGGTGAACCGCACCGTGTGCGGCGGTGCCGAACGACCTGATCGACCCGCCAAACGCCCGCCCCCTCGTGGCGACACGACGCTCCGCCGCACCGAGCAGGGCCCGCCCCCGTCCCGGGCTGGGCGGTGCTGCGGTCCACCATCAGCCGGTGCACCTAGCCGGCCACCGGTGGCTGTGGCCCCTACGCGTCCTCGTCGTCCCACCACAGCTCCCGAGCCCCGGCCACGCGGCCGTCGGCCTCAGCGAACCAGATCTCACCACCCGCCATGACCCTGCGGAAGCGGGCCACGCCGAGCTCGCCGGGCCGCCACTGACCGGTGGTGCCCCGGGCGAGCATCCAGCGGGCGGCGGCGCGCAGTCGAACGAGAGTGGCAAGGTCCGTCTCCTCGGCGCGACGGGTGCGCAGATCGTTCACGCCGGGATCCTCACACAGGCCAGGATGGACGCCCCGCCCTTCAGCGGAGGGTCGGTCGCAATCGTTCGATGCGGTCCAGGTCGCCGCTGAGCAGGTCGCGGTGGCTGATGGTGAAGTCTCCGTTGGGCAGGGTCTGCTCTCGTCCGAAGCGCCGGCCCAGGACGGTGGCGGGCAGGAAAGCCCGCAGGTGGTGGCGCATGTCCCTGGGGTACGTGACGGGTGCGCCCCAGTCAGAGGGGGCCTGGTCGGTGGAGAGCAGGACCCAGTGGTCGGCGGGTACGCCGGCGTCGAGGTCCGGCGCCGCTCCGGTGTGGCTGTCCAGGGCCGGCACGGTCAACCGGTCGGGGTCGAGGGGCGGGTACCAAAGCAGCAAGGGTCTGGCACGTTGCGCGTCGGCGTTGTCGAAGCAGCACACGGCGATGGTGTGGTCGGGGAAGAGGTCGGTGTAGAAGCGCAACAGGTCTGGGCCGAGGTCGGGGCGCCGGTGTGGCGGCACCTCTCCGAGCGCGGCGGCGATCGCGGTGGGCTCTGCGGCGAGGAGCACCGTGTAGACGTCATGGTCGAAGACCTGGACGGTCTGGGGCTCCGCATCCATCCATGCGATGCCGTCAGCTGCCGCTGCGGCGGATTCGACAGCGGTGACCATGCGGTGCAGGACATCGCCGTTGCGTCCGGCGGAGAGGAACTGCCGGGGGGTGAGCTGCCTGGTGGGCAGGTGCAGCAGCAGGGCGTTCGGGCCGTCCGCCAGGTTGGCGGCGGTGTTCTGGTAGCCCAGGACGTGGATGAGGCCGTGCTCGGGGTGGTGCTGCCGCCCGCAGTACACGATCGTGCCGGAGAACGCGGCTTCAGCTGTTGATACGCACACGGGGGCACGGTATCGCCCCGGTCCGGTGGGCACCGAGGGAGATCCGGCCCGCCGAGGACCGCTACCGCCGATGGACGGCCCTGATGCGGAGCCTGGATGCCGGGCCGGCCAGGCGCTGCGTGCTCACTGAGCTCGGGACGCTCACTGATCATCACCAGCCGTCAGGTCGTCAGGAATGGTTCTGGCCACCGGCCGAACAAGCTCCAGTGTCCGGCCAGGGACCGGAGCGCCGGCCCGGCGCTGGCCGACGTTGATGTTGAAGGTGGAGACGCTGCCGTCCGCGCTCGTCAGGGTGACCGGTCCGAAGGTGATGATCACGTAGGAGGAGTTGCCGCCGGGACCCCGGTAATAACCGGTCGCCCCGGTGATCCGGAAAGCCAGGGCGGCAAGCGTCGAAGCCGTCTGCTCGTCGGCGTCGATCTTGGGTTGAGCCAGCCCGGGATGCCCGTTGGCCTCCGCCCAGTCGCAGAAGCTGCGGGAGTCGCGGCTCATGTGGGGAAGGAGGCTCTGGTTGGCCCAGGCCCACAGCCATGAACCCGCTCTTGGAGCGAAGCTGCCGAGGATCTGAGCCGACGCCGTCGCCGTCTTGTCGGGGAAGGTCCAGGTGATGATGCCGGTCGTCTGGTCCAGATCCCAGCGGTCCGCCGAGCCCAGGCCCCAGGACATGTGAGCCCGGCCCACCTGCTCGATCATGTCTTCGCCCTGCAGCAGAAGCACGCTCAGGTCGGGCCCCTCCCCTGCCCGACCAGCAGTGTCCGCCTTGTTGGACCGCTTGAACATTCCCATGCCCGCGGAGTCTGCCAGACACCTCCGACGGGTCGGCGACGGCCCCGCGGCGACGCTACGCCGGCGGCGCAACGAGCGTGCGGGACTGGTGCGAGCGGCCAAGGGCGTCGGCCACGAACCCCTCCGCCTTCAGTTCCTCGACCAGCGTGCGCAGGAAACGTACGGTCTCGGGGTCGGACTTCCGCGGAACCCCGACGGCCTGTCGGATCTCCATGAAGCGGTCCTCGATCAGCCGGACCTGATCTGCGTGTTCTGCGACGAAAGCAGACATCGGCTGCCGGATGCCCGCTGCGGCCTCCAGCCCCTGCCCAAGGAAGACGTCCACGCCCTCGTCGCCCCGTACCACGGTTGCACGCTGAAGCGTACGGCTGAGATAGAGGTCGTACGCGGAGCCCTGTTTGACGCCGACGCGGACGCCCGGCCGGTCGATGTCGGCGGCGGACCGGAGATCCGATTCCACGGGCACTGCGTACACGCCCTCGATCACTACGTACGGGGTGGTGAAGGCGACCTCTGCCTCCCGAGCCGGTTCGACCGCGAGGAAGCAGAGATCCGCTCGGCCCGATGTCATGGCTGCGAACGACTTTCGCGCGGCGTCGAAGCAGACGAGTTCCACCGGCACTGCCAGACGCCGGCCGATCTCACGGGCGATGTCCACCGTGACGCCGGCGGGGTGTGCGGGGGTGCCCTGGGCGAGGACGGGGTTGCCCAGGTTGATCGAAACCCTCAGCACACCTGTCGAAGCGAGGTCTTCAACAACGTTTGCAGCAACGGTCCCCATGGGGGTGGAGTATAGGACGGCCGCAGGCGCCCGGCGCAGCTGCCTCGGCCGTCGTCCGTGCCTCGTCGGGCACCGTCCGCCGGGCCCGGACGAGCTGTCCGGGCAGCTCGTCCTCCCAGCCGGTCGCCGGGTCCGGTCCGACCTCCACGAGCGAACGGCTCGCCGATCCGTTCGCTCCCTCGCTACACCGTGGTCGTCTCGGGCTTCGTGGCCAGTTCGCCTCGTACGCGGGCGGCGGCGCCGACCGGGACGGCGTCGGAGGCCAGCGCGGCCCGGACCAGGCGTACGGGGTGACCGCTGACCGGCGGGTCGGCGGCGAGCGCGGACTGGATGAACGGTTCCAGCAGGGGCCAGGCCCGGCTGACGCCGCCCCCGACGACCGCCGTCGTGATGTCGGCGACGCCCGCCGTGATCACGATCGCGCGGGCGATGCCCGCCCCGGCGGCGCGGTACACCGCGCGGGCGTCCTCGTCGCCGCCCGCCGCGGCCTCGGCCACCTCGCGCGCGGTCCGCCGCAGACCGGTGCGGTCGGCGTAACGGGCCGCGATGGAGCGGCCGGAGGCCAGCGTCTCCAGGTGGCCGCGCCCGCCGCACGAGCAGGGCAGGTCTCCGAAGCCGGGGATGTGCCCGATCTCGCCGGCCGCGCCGTGCGGGCCGGCGTACAGGGCGCCGTTGGTCCACAGGGCGCCGCCGACGCCGGTCCCCAGGGTCATGCCGAGCACGTCGGTCTCGCCGTGCACCGCCCCGCCGTGCACCTCTCCGTACAGGAAGGCGTTGACGTCGTTGTCCAGGTAGGCGGGCACACCGAGGGCTTCCTCGACGGCGGCGGTGACGGCGAAGCCCGCCCAGCCGTGGAAGGAGTCGCTGGCGACCAGGATGCGGCCGCTGGCGGAGTCCACCACCCCGGCGGCGCCGATTCCCACGCCCACCAGACGGCCCGGCGTACGGGCCAGCAGCGGGGCGAGGGTGTCGAGCGCGGTGCCGATCATGGCCTCGCCGCCCTCCCGCGCCGGGGTGGCCGTCTCCGCCCGGTCGAGGACCGTCAGGTCGTCCGAACAGAGCACCACCTGGGTGGTGGTGCCGCCGATGTCGATGCCGGCGAACAGCGGCCGGAGGGGTGGGGTGTGCATCGCGAGGTCCTGCGGGGTGTGGGGGGAGAGCAGGGGTCCGGTCACGCCTGGGCCTCCGTACGGCCGGCCGCGAGGGCGGCCAGCCGCTCGGCCCTGCGGCCCCGCTGCACCACGGGGTCGGGTACCGGCACGGCGGCCAGCAGGCGGCGGGTGTAGTCGGTCTCCGGATGCAGCAGGGTCGTCCCGGTGGTGCCCTGCTCCTCGATCCGGCCGGCGCGCATGACGACGACGTGCTGGGCGAAGTGCTGCACGACGGCGAGGTCGTGGGAGACGAAGAGGCAGGCGAAGCCCAGTTCTCGCTGGAGTTCGGTGATCACCGCCAGGACCGCTTCCTGCACGCTCACGTCGAGCGCGCTGGTGGGTTCGTCCGCGACCAGCAGCCGGGGTTCGAGCACCAGGGCGCGGGCCAGGCTGACCCGCTGGCGCTGTCCGCCGGAGAGTTCGCGGGGTGCGCGGCGGGCGACCTCGCGGGGCAGCCGTACCTGGTCGAGGACGTCGGCGATCCTGGCCTGGCGGTCCTTGGCGGTGAGGTCGCGGCGGTGGATCCGCAGCGGTTCGGCGATGCACTCGCCGATGGTCATCCGGGCGTCGAGGGAGGCCACCGGGTCCTGGAGGACGACACCGATGCCGGCCCGCAGCGCGCGACGGGCCCGGGCGCGGGTGCGGCCCAGGTCGGTGCCGAACAGGGAGACGGTTCCGGAGGTGGGCGCGACCAGGCCGAGCGCGACCCGGGCGGCGGTCGACTTGCCCGAGCCGGACTCGCCGACCAGGCCGAGGGTCTGTCCCTGGCCGACCCGGAAGGACACTCCGTCGAGGGCGTGCACGGCGGCCTTGCCGCGGCCGAACACCACGCTGATGTCACGCAGTTCGACGACGGATTCGCCGGACTCGGTTGATGCGTCCGCCGGTTCGGCTTCCGGACCGCGCACGGCGACCGGCTCGGACACCGGGTGGGCGCCCGTCTCGGCGCCCGTTTCGGCGCCCGGCTCCGCGACCGACAGCCGCGGTACGGCGGCCAGCAGCCGCCGGGTGTAGTCGTGGGCGGGCCGCAGCAGGACGTCCTCGACCGCCCCGCTCTCCACGATCTCCCCCTGGTACATGACGGCGACCCGGTCCGCGAAGTCCGCGACGACGCCCATGTTGTGGGTGACGAGCAGCACGCCCGTGCCGGTCTCGGCGGCGAGCCGGCGCAGCAGGTCGAGGATCTCGGCCTGCACGGTCACGTCGAGGGCGGTGGTCGGCTCGTCCGCGATGAGCAGTCTGGGTTCGTTGGCGATGGCCATGGCGATGACGACGCGCTGCCGCTGTCCGCCGGAGAGCTGGAACGGGTAGGCGCGAGCCCGCCGCTCCGGCTCCGGGATGCCGACCCTGCGCAGCAGGTCGACGGCTTCGGCGGCCGCGTCCTTGGCGCTCACCTCGCGGTGGTTGCGGATCACTTCGGCGATCTGCTTCCCGATGCGGGTGAGCGGGTCGAGCGCGGTGGCCGGCTCCTGGAACACCATGGAGGCGGTCTTGCCGCGCAGTGCGGCGAGGCCGTTCTCCGAGGCGCCGACGATCTGGGTGCCGGCGATGACGGCGCTGCCGGTGGCACGGGCGTTCCCGGTGAGCAGGCCCATCGCGGCGAGCGCGATGGTCGACTTGCCGGAGCCGGACTCGCCGACGAGGGCGAGCGTCTCGCCCGGCCGGACCTGGAGGGACACGCCCTGGACCGCGGGCACTTCGCCGGTCTCGGTGGTGAAGACGACGCCCAGGCCGTCGAGTTCGAGGATCGGCTCGGCCGCCGCGGTGCGGGCGGCGGAGCCGTCGGTGGTGGCGGTCATCCGCGTCCCCTCACGTCGAATGCGTCGCGGAGTCCGTCCCCGATCGCGTTGAACGCCCACACCACCAGGATGATGGCCAGGCCGGGCGGCAGGATCAGCCACCAGTAGCCGGAGTAGGCGGCGGTGAGGCCGGCGGAGAGCATGCCGCCCCAGTCGGTCTGCGGTGGCCGCACTCCCATGCCCAGGTAGGAGACGTAGGCGACGAGCAGGATGGCGTCGGCGACCTGGAAGGTGGCGGCGACGATGACGGTGGACACCGAGTTGGGCAGGATGTGCCGCAGGATCGCCCGGGCGTGCGTGCCGCCGATGGCGCGCAGGGTCAGGACGTAGTCCCGGTTCTTCAGGGTCAGGGTCTCGGCCCGGACCAGCCGGGAGGGCACCAGCCAGGACACCAGGCCGAGGATGAGGACGAGTCCGGCGAGGCCCGGTGTGGTGATGGCGGAGACCACCAGCAGGATGAACAGGGCGGGGATCGCGATGCCGGCGTCGACGATCCGCATCATCAGGGCGTCGATCCAGCCGCCCGCGTAGCCTGCGGCGGCGCCCCACAGCGTGCCGATGCAGGTGGCCAGTACGCCCGCGGCGAGGCCGACGATCAGCGAGACCTTGCCGCCGTACATGAGCCGGCCCAGCTCGTCGTGGCCGACGGCGTCGGTGCCGAGCCAGTGGGCGCCGCTGGGGGCGAGGTTGACCTGTTCGAGCACGGTGTGGGTCTGGTCGGTGGAGTACACCAGCGGGCCGACGAAGCAGAAC
This sequence comes from Streptomyces sp. NPDC001507, assembly GCF_042894765.1. Lineage (NCBI taxonomy): Bacteria > Bacillati > Actinomycetota > Actinomycetes > Kitasatosporales > Streptomycetaceae > Streptomyces > Streptomyces sp. NPDC001507. The sequence continues at coordinate 1,168,536 of NZ_JBIAVV010000001.1, read as the reverse complement.
AGGAAGAAGAGGACCACGACGGCGAGTCCGACCACGGCCAGTCTGTTGCGCAGGAAGCGGCGGACGGCCAGGCGGGTGCCGGTGGCCTCGCGCGGGGCGGCGGCCTTCGTCGGGACCGCGTCCGGCTGGATGACGGCGCTCATGCCCGGCCTGCCTTCACTCGGGGGTCGATGATCCGCTGGACGATGTCGGCGAGCAGCGTGCCGGTGACGGTGGCGACGGCGATCACCAGGACGCAGCCCAGCAGGACCGGGTAGTCGGAGGACTGTGCCGCCGTCCAGAACAGCAGCCCCATGCCCGGGTAGTTGAACAGCTGCTCGACAACGAGCGCGCCGCCGAAGAGCACGGGGATGTAGTAGCCGAGCATGGCCACCACGGGGGTCAGCGAGTTGCGGAACACGTGCCGCGCGAGGATGGCGCGGGAGCGGGAGCCGCCCGCCCTGGCCGTGCGGACGTAGTCCTCGGAGAGGTTCTCCAGGGTGGCCGCCCGCATGTAGCGGCTGAACACGGCGATCATGGAGGCCGCGCCCGCGAACACCGGCAGGACCAGGCCCTGCGGGTCGGAGAACACCTGCCCCACGGTCTCCCCCTGCGGGGCCTGCGAGGGGAACCAGGCCAGCTCCTGGCTGAAGACCAGCACCAGGATCAGCCCGAGGAAGTACACGGGCGTGGAGTAGGCGATGAAGCTGAGCGTGGTGATGACGTAGTCCGTGGCCTTGTTGCGGCGCACGGCCTGCCACATGCCCAGCGGGATCGCGAGGACGAGGCCCACGAGAGCCGACAGCAGGGTCAGCACCAGGGTCTTGGGCAGCCGTTCGCCGATGAGCTGGGAGACCGGCTCGTTGAGGGTGTAGGAGGTCCCGAGGTCACCGTGCAGCAGCCTGCCGAGGTAGTGGAAGTACTGCACGGGCAGGGACTTGTCGAGGCCCTGTTCGTGGTTGAAGCTCGCGATCTGCTGGGCGGTGGCCTGGGGGCCGAGGATCCCGCGCGCGGGGCCTCCGGGGAGCGCGTGCAGCAGGCCGAAGACGACGACGGTCACGATGACGATCACCGCGACGGCCTGGAGGACGCGTCTGATCAGGTACGAGGAAGTGCTCATGTGTTTTCCGGTCGCTTCGTCTCTGTGGCGCGCGGGGGCGTCACCCGGACAGGGGCGTCACCACGACGTGGACGGCGGTGCGGCGCGGGTGCGCGCGGGCTTCGGCCGGCCGGCCGTGGGGCCGGCCGCCGTCGGCCCGCGCGGGCACCGACCGGGCCTACTTGGTCCACTTCCACATGGCGGGGTGGAAGTTGGCGAGCGAGTCCTGGGCGAAGCCGCCGAGGCCGTCGCGGACCACGGAGATCTGGTAGTCGGGCTCCGGCAGCCAGATCACGGGGAGGTCCTTGGCGAGTGCGGCGCTGTAGTTCTGCACCGCCTCGTTCGAGGAGGACGTGGTGGTCTGGGTGATCAGCTTGTCGACGGCGGGGTTGGAGTAGCTGCCGAAGTTGGAGCCGCCGCCGGTGGCGAAGAGCGATTCACCGCTCGGGTAGGCGGGGAAGTACCAGCTGCCCGCGGTGCCGAAGAAGGACAGCTGCCACGAGCAGCTCGACTCGCCGGGCTTGCACTGACCGGCCTGCGACAGCACGGAGTTGACCGGGGCGGTCCTGATGCCGAACTTGATGCCGGTCTTCGCGAACGACGACTGGAGCGCGCTCATCATGTTGTCGGTCACGGTCGAGCCGGACTGGGACAGCACCTGCATCTCGAACTTGGTGCCCTTGTCGACGCCCGCGCCGCACTGGTTCGCACCGGTGCCGGGGGCGTTGCACACCATGGTGCCGCCCTGCTCGGTCCAACCGTGGTCGGTGAGCAGCTTCCTGGCCTTGGTGGTGTCGAAGGGGTACGGGTTGTTCTTCTGGTCGGCCGAGACGAAGGACGACTCCTGGCCCTGCGGGACCGGGCCGTAGGTGGAGACGGCACTGCCGTTGAAGACCACCTTGGAGAGGGTGGTCTGGTCGACCGACATCTGGATGGCCTGGCGGGCGTACAGCTGCTTGAACACCGCTCCCATGGCGGGGTTGTTGAAGTTGTACGGCATGTAGGTGATCGCCCAGCCGCTCCACGGCTTCACCAAGTAGCCCTTGGCCTTGAAGGAGGCTTCCTGGTTCAGGTCGGAGGCGTTGATGTAGCCGTAGTCGACGGTGCCGGCGCGCAGGGCGTTCTCCTCGGCCTCGGTGGTGGTGAACGGCAGCAGGTTGACGTTCTTGATGTTGGCCTTGCCGCCGCCGTCGTACTTGGCGTTGGCGGTGAGTTCGACCCTGCCCGCGGTGGAGAACGACGTGATGGTGTACGGGCCGCTGACCGTCTTCCACAGTGGGTCGGTCGCGTAGCCGGACATCTTCTTGGCGGCGTTGTTGAGGTACGTCCAGACCTGCTTGGCGCCGGCGGCGGTGCGGTCGAGGTCGGAGACGGCGCCCGAGTCGCTGGTCTTGTCCCAGGCGTGCTGCGGGATCGTGCGGATCATGCTCAGCTCGTTGGCGAGCATCCACTGCTGGTTGTAGGCCTTGTCGAAGGTGATCGTGAAGTGCGTGTCGTCGACCGTCTTGAAGGACGTCCAGTTGTCCGGGGCCTTGCCCGGGCTGTAGCTGGCCCAGTCGGCCTTGTTCGCCTTGACGAGGTTGAACCAGAACTCGACGTCGCGCGAGGTGATCGGCTTGCCGTCGCTCCAGTGGCGCTGCCCGAGGGTGATCGTCACGCTCTTGCCGTCGGCGGCGAACTGCGCGTCGGTGGCGAGCGAGTTGTCCTTGTTCCAGCCGACCTTGCCGGCGGAGCCGTCGTACGCGATCAGCGGCTCCCAGACGGCCTGGGAGATGGAGGAGTTGTTGGTGTTGAGGTGCGCGGCGGTGCCGATCGGGAGGATCCAGTTCGGCGTGAAGTTCGCCGGGAGCGCGTAGTTGATCGTGTCCGACGACGCCGGGCCTGACGACGAGGTGCCGCCGCCCGAACAGCCGGTGACCAGCGCGCCGGTGAGGACGGCGGCACCCGCGACGAGGGCCCAGCGGCGGCCGGCGGCCGTGGGAGCAAGGAACATGGCTCTCCTCAGAGTGGAAGGACCCGCAAACGTCATGGGAGGACCCAAACCGGCGCCGCGGGGTCGGCGCTGCGTATGGCGACAGTCAACGACGGACGTGTCGAACAAACAAACAAGAATGAATAACAACTAAGTTACTGCGATTTCGAAAAAAGCCAGAGCCCGCTATCACGGAGGCAACTGGCGCTGCATTTACGGTGTTTTGCGGGCATTGCCAGTCCATCAGCGCTGGCGGTCGTCTCCCTGGAACCGTTCCCCATGTGCCGGATCGGGCGTACTGTCTCCGGCACACCCATTACTGCGGAAGTTACTTCGTACATGACCGAAATAAGTGCACGGGACCGCAAGAGCAACAAGGGCGTGAACCCGAAGGGCGCCGCCCTCGCCACCCGGGTCCTCGAACTCGTCGCGTCGGGGCAGGCGTCGTCCCGCGCCGAACTCGCGCAGCTCCTCGGCACGGCTCCCTCCACCATCTCCCTCACGGTGGCCGAGCTGGTCGAGCGCGGGCTCATCGCGGAGGAGGGCACCCAGTCCTCGACCGGGGGCCGCCCCCGCAGGGTGCTCAGGGCCGGCAGCGCCGACGAGTACGCCGTGGCCGCGGACGTAGGCGGCCGGCACGCCCGGATCGGTGTCGTGCTGCCGGGCAACGGCGTCCGCGACGTCGCCAACGTGCCCTTCGAGATCGCGGACGGTCCCGAGGCGGCGCTGCCGAGGCTCGCCGAGCACCTGGAGTCCCTCGCCCAGCAGCGGGGGCGCGACCGGCTCCGGGGCGTCGGGCTCTCCCTGCCCGGACCGGTGGACGTGGCCGCCGGGGCCGTCGTCCTGCCGTCCCGGATGCCCGGCTGGAACCGTTTCCCGGTGGCCGCCTGGCTGGAGGAGCGCTTCGGCGTCCCGGCCGTCGTCGACAACGACGCCAACTGCATGGCGGTCGGCGAGCAGAGCGTCCGGCCCGCCGAGCACCGCCGGACGATCACGGTCAAGATCGGTACCGCGATCGGCGCCGGCGTCATCGTCGACGGGAACCTCTACCGGGGCGCGACCGGGGCGGCCGGCGACATCACCCACATCCGGATCGAGAGCGGCGCCGACATCCCCTGCTCCTGCGGCAACACCGGCTGCCTGGAGACCGTGGCGTCCGGCGCCGCGCTCGTCCGCATCCTGCACGAACGCGGGGTGGACGTGGCCAGCACCGAGGACGTGGTCCAACTCGCCACCGACGCCGACCCGGAGGCCACCCGCGCCGTCCGCCGGGCCGGCGACCACCTCGGCCGGGTGCTCGCCGCCAACGTCAACTTCTTCAACCCGGACGCCGTCTACCTCGGCGGCATCCTCTCCACCCTGGAGCCGTTCGTCGCCGCGGTGCGCAGCCAGCTCTACGAGAGCTGCCACCCGCTGGCCACCGAGCACCTCACCATCGAGCGGGCCATCCTCGGTGCCGACGCCGGCCTCGTCGGGGTCGGGCTGTTCGCCCTCCAGCGCGCCCTGGCCCGCGCCCTGGGCGACGCCGGCGGCGACGCCACCAACCGGTTCCACACCGTCGCAGCCCCGAGGAAGGGCTGACCCCGCGCCGAGACGTCCACCCCGCAGCACCGCCCACTCCGCACCACCGCCCCCTCCGCACCACCCCGCACGAGGAGCCATGACGCACACCCGCACCGCCGTCGCCCGTCCCGTCATCGCCATAGCCGGCCTCGGCATCGAGTCCTCGACCTTCTCCCCCGCCCGCACCGAGGCACCCGCCTTCCATCCCGCGCGCGGCGCCGAGGTGTTCGACCGGTACCCCTTCCTCGCGCCGGGCGAGCAACTGCGCGAGGCCGCCGAGTGGCACGGCGCGCTGGTCGGCAAGTCCCTGCCGGGCGGCACCGTCACCGCCGCCGCCTGGACGGCGCTCACCGACGAACTGATCGAGCGCCTCGCCGCACTCCCCCGGCTGGACGGCCTCTGGTACGACATCCACGGCGCCATGACCGTGGAAGGCGTCGACGACGCCGAGGCCGTGCTGCTGGAGCGCATCCGTGCCACCGTCGGCCCGGACGTGACCGTCTCCACCTCGATGGACCTGCACGGCAACGTCTCCCGTGAACTCGCCCACCGCAGCGACCTGATCACCTGCTACCGGATGGCCCCGCACGAGGACCACATGGAGACCAAGGAACGCGCCGTGCGCAACCTGGTCGACCTCCTGGTCTCCGGCGGCCCCCGCCCGGTCAAGGCGTGGGTGCCGGTCCCCGTGCTGCTGGCCGGCGAGCAGACCTCCACCCGGATCGAACCCGCGAGGAGCGTGTACGCGGCCGTCGGCGAGGTCGAGGCCACCGCGGGAGTGACGGACGCGGCGATCTGGGTGGGCTACGCGTGGGCGGACGAACCCCGCAACCGTGCGGTGGTGGTCGTCACCGGCGAGGACACGGCCGCGGTCACCGCCGGCGCCGAACGCCTCGCCCGCGGCTTCTGGGACGCCCGCGACGAGTTCGGCTTCGTCGCCCCGACCGGCACCTACGACGAGCTCCTCGACGAGGCCCTCGCCTCCGACCGGCGGCCGTACTTCATCAGCGACACCGGCGACAACCCGACGGCGGGCGGCGCCGGTGACGTCACCTGGGGGCTGACCCGGCTGCTGGAGCGGCCCGAGTTCCAGAAGGAGGACGGGCCGACCGTCATCTACGCCTCGGTGCCCGGGCCCGCCGCCGTCGAGGCCGCCGTCGCCGCGGGCGTCGGGGCCACGGTCACCGTCACCGCCGGCGCCGAGGTCGACGACCGGCACGCGGGCCCCGTCACCCTGACCGGCGTGGTGCACGCGATACGGCACGGCGACCGGGACGCCGAGACCGAGGTCGTCGTCCGGGTCGGCAGCGTGCACGCGATCCTCACCAGGCTGCGCAAGCCGTACCACCACGAGCACGACTTCACCGACCTCGGCCTCGACCCGCGCTCCGCCGACATCGTGATCGTCAAGATCGGCTACCTGGAGCCCGAGCTGTTCGACATGTCGGTCGGCTGGAAGATGGCCCTCACCCCCGGCGGTGTCGACCAGGATCTGGTGCGCCTCGGCCACCGCCGCATCCGCCGCCCGATGTTCCCCTTCGACCGCGACATGCCTGCGCCGGACCTGACGGCCCGGATCATCCCGGCCTCCGACCTGCCGCTCACCGGGGACGACGAGTGAACGGGGCCGCCGTGCCCGCACTGGAGATCGCCGTCACCTCACCGGCCGGCGCCCGCGTCGCCCTGGACCAGGGAGCCGATCGCGTCGAACTCTGCACCGGTCTGGAACTGGGCGGTCTGACCCCGTCGGCCGCCCTGGTCGAGGCGGTCGCCGCCGTGGGCCTGCCGGTCCAGGTACTGGTCCGGTGCCGGCCGGGCGACTTCGTCTACGACGCCGAGGAGATCGCGCTGATGGCCGCCGAGGTGCGGTCCGTGATCGCCTCCGGTGCCTCCGGTGTGGTGGTGGGCGCGCTCGCCGCCGACGGCACCCTCGACACCGCGGCCGTCACCCGCCTCGCCACGGCGGCCCAGCACGCGGGCCGTCCCGTCGAGGTGACGCTGCACCGCGCGGTCGACGTGTCCGTGGACCCCGTCGCCACGGCGGCGCTGCTGCCCGCGCTTGGGCTCACCCGGGTGCTCAGCTCGGGCGGCGCCGCGGCCGCAGGACAGGGGCTGGAGCGCCTGGCCGCCATGGTCGAGGCCGCGCCCGGTGTGCAGGTGATGGCGGGCGGCGGGGTACGGCCGTCGGACATACCGGCGTTGACGGCCGCCGGGGTGGCCGCCGTCCACCTGTCGGCGAAGCGCCGCGCGGAATCCCGGCGCGGGGCCGCGTGGGTTCCGCTCGGCGCCTCCGGTTCGGCGGCCGACCAGGACACGCACTTCGTCACGGACCCATCGGTGGTCGGCGAGGCCAGGAGGATGCTGGAGACGACGACGGTCTGCCCGTCCCGGTGAACGGCGGTCGGCCCAGACCGCGGTGAGCGGCCCGCAGCGCTCCGGCCCGGGTGGCGGCCTCGGCGATCAGGGCCGGCGGCGACCGGACGGCCGTAGGCCTTCACGGCGAGCCGGCCGTCCGGGGCGGAACCGGACGTTGAGCCGTTGCCCACCCTCGGTGACCGTGGCACTCCGGGCGCGTGCGCGGCAGCAGCCTGGCGCCGCCCGGCAATGAACGTCCAGTTGACCATCGAGGGGGCGGCGGTCCGCGGGGGCTACGCGGCACCGGGTGACCCAGGCCACGTACCCGGGGACGGAGCGCGGTTCCGACCGCCGCGGTCTGGCGGCGGCCGGATCCGATGATTTCCGTGGCCCCGGGTGCACCGGAAAAAGGGGTGCCGGGCGGCTCCGAGGGCACCCTGAGCGCACCCCGGGGACGCTGCCCGACCCCTTGGACACCGCGCGCCCGACGGGCTCCCACGCAACCGCTCCCGGCCTCGCCATCATGCCTCTGACCTGGTGTTTCCTCGGGGAATCCGTATGCTGGAGCCCTGTTGCCGGACCGTTGCGCAGGGGGATTCCATGAGCGAGGACGCCGTCGGGTACGACGCCTCCCACATCACGGTGCTGGAGGGGCTGGAGGCCGTTCGGAAGCGGCCCGGCATGTACGTCGGCTCGACCGGGGAACGCGGGCTGCACGAGGTGGTGTACCTGCTCGTCGACCGGGCTCTGGAGAAGGCGCCGGCCGGCCGTGCCGGCACCGTCGACGTCGTCCTGCTGCCCGAGGGCCGCGTCCGGGTCGCCGACGACGGGCCGGGGGATCCCTTCGAGGCCGCCGGGGGTGAGCCCGGCACCGGACTCGAATCACTGCTGACCCTCCTGCACACCGGAGGCCGCAGCCCCTTCGACCGGCACAGCGTGATCGCAAGCCGCTTCGCCCTCGGTCCAGCCGTGACCAACGCGCTGTCCGTACACCTGAGAGCCGAGGTGCGGCGCGAGGGGCTCCGGTGGGCCCAGGACTACGAGCGCGGTGCGGCTGTCGGGCCGCCCGTACCGCACGGGCCGACGACCCGGACCGGAACCACGATCACCTTCCAGCCCGACCCCGGGGTGTTCGGCACGGCGCGGTGTTCCTTCGACGCGCTGGCGGAGCGATTGCGGGAACTCGCCTTCGTCAACCGGGACCTCGAGCTCTCCCTCACCGACCGGCGCCGAACCGGCACGACCCGGTCCGTGCGGTGCCGGTTCCCGGACGGCCTGCGGGACTTCGTGGCCTTCCTGACAGACCGGACCTCGGCCGCCGCCGCGCCGGACATCACCGGCTTCGAGAAGGAGGACCCGCGGATGGCCGGGACGGTGGAGGTGGCGATGACGTGGACGAGTGCACCCGGAGGGCACATCCGGAGCTTCGCCAACAGCTCGCCCACCCCGCACGGCGGCACCCATGTCGCAGGCTTCCTCGACGGGGTGGCGGCCGCGGTCAACGCTTTCGCGCGGGAGCGGCGGCTGCCGGCGCCCGGAGCACCCGCGGTCGGCCCCGACCGCATCGGCGCCCACCTGACGGCGGTGGTTTCGGTGAAACTCGACCGCCCCGAGTTCGAAGGCGCCACCCACGGCGCACTGGGCGGGGCCGCGGTACGCCGCTGCGTCCGGGAAGCGGTCCGGGAACACACCGTGGCGTGGCTGCGGAAGGATCCCGGCCCTGCCACGGCCCTGCTCACCGGCGCCGACGCGTTCCCAGGATCCGGCGGCCCCGGGATCTGATCGTCCGTGTCCCGGATCTGTTCGGCCTGCTCTGTCAAGTCTGCCTGTGCGTACGGCCGTTGCCGGGCCGCCTCTCACCGGTGGAGGCGGCCCGTCGTCCCGCGACGGCGTGGCTACTTCATCCGTCGCGCCTCACCAGGGTGCCGGGGCCGGTGGCGGGACCACCGTGGGCCGGTCGTCGCAGGTGATGGTGTTCGGCAGTTCCCAGGACGCCAGCCAGGGGCCGGTCGTGCCGCCGCCGTCGTTGCCGCCGAGGTCGTTCACCGTGAACTCGGAGCCGGAGGCAGGGAAGTTGAAGGATCCGCAGTTGTTGATGCCGACCGCGCCGACGTTGCGGGCGTCCACGTTCTCGAAGGACGCCGATCCGGCGGAGCGGGCGCTGAGGACGGAGGTGCCGGTGCCGTCCACGCGGATGTCCTTGAAGCGGACGCCCCGGATGGCGTACTTGTCCTTCACCGGGAAGTCGGAGACCAGCATGATCGCGTTGTAGGTGTTGTCGAGGAAGTGGTCGCCGGTGACCTGGATGTCGGCGTCGATGTCCCGTTCCAGGGCGTAGAACCAGATGGCTCCCAGGCCGATCTTCCAGTTGAGCTCGAACGGCCCTGAGCGGACGGTGGTGTTGTCCGAGATCTTCAGATAGCCGGTGAACGGCTCCGCGCCGAACCGGGAGCCGACCTGGATGGCGCTGCCCTCTCTGATCGGGTCGGCTATGAGGTTGCCGGTGACCGTGTTGTCCGTGCCGCCGTACAGAGCGATGCCGTTGGCGAGGACCGGGGTCTGCACGGTGTTGTGGGCGAAGACGTTGCGTGCGTCGCCGGTCTTCTCCGACCACATGGCCAGACCGTCGTCTCCGGTGTTGCGGACGAAGGTGTCGGAGACACTCGAATCCGTCACGCCGGTATGGAAGTTGAGGCCGTCGGCGATCTGGTCGGCGATCTGGGTGCGGGTGACGCGCAGACGGGTCATCGGGCCGTCGAACCACATGCCGACCTTGGTGTGGTGGAGGTAGAGGCCGTCGATCGTCGAGTCGCTGAGCGCGCCGCCGATGGCGTTGACCTGGTCGGTGTCGATACGTTCGCGTACGTCGCCCTCGACGGCGAAGCCCGACAGGTGGACGTCGTGGCTGCCGCCGTCCGCGGCGTCCTTGCCGTAGAAGCCCACCCCGGTGTGGACCGAGCCGTCGGGGGCGGGGGTATCGAGGGTGACCTGGTGACCCTTGACGATCGTGTACCAGCTGCCGGCCCCGACGATCGTCACGTCGTCCACGATGATGTGACGGTTCACCTGGTACGTGCCCGGCGGCAGGTACACCTTGAGGTGCCGCTTCTTCGCGTAGGCGATGGCCCGGTCGAATGCGTCGCCCGCGTCACGCCGGCCGGTGGAGTCGGCTCCGAAGGCGACGACGTTCGCGGCCTGTGTCTCGACGTGGGGCGCGCCGACGAGTTGTGTGTCGAGCAGGTCGATGACGGTCCAGGCGGCCGTGCTGTTCCTGGGCGCGGTGAGGCGGACGGTGTCGCCGGCCGCGTACCGCTTGCCGAGCAGCAGTCTCTGCTCGTCGTAGAAGTGGCTCGGCCTGAACGGCTTGTCGATGGTGGGCGCCGGGGTGGTGGCGGCGGGCACGCAACCGCATTCGGTGATCCACCAGTCGGGGTGCAGCAGGTCGCCCTGGGGGTCGTTGCTGAACGGGTACTGGTTGTAGAGCCAGGAGTACTGCGAGGTGAGGGTCATCGTGGTGCGGTGGCGGCCGTCCACGGAGACGTCGAGGGGTGCGGTGATGCCGCCGCCTGCGGGAGCGTCGGGGATGCTGTACCGCACGGTGAGGGCGTTGGCCGCGCGGGGCAGGGTGAACTCGACGTACTGGCCCGGCTTCAGGCGCACCGCCGTGCGGCCGGATGCCTCCGAAGGCAGCGTGTAGGCGGTGCGGTCGGGGCCGATGACGGTGCCGTCCGTCACCGCGTTCTCCGCCTCCTGTTCGTCGAAGTCCACCGCGGCGCCCCGCCCCGCGACGAGGGCGGGATCGAGCCCGGCCCGGGTGACCACCGGGGAGCCCTCACCACCGGCGTGCCCCGACGCCGCCGGGGCCGGAGCGCCGAGGCCGAGCACGAGTCCGGCGGTGACCGCGGTCAGCGCCACCAGGGTCCGAACCGGTCTTCGCGCACGGCCTCTCAGCCGCTCCGAAGTCACGTGCTGGGTGTACCGCGCCATCGGGTTCTCGTTTCTCTAGGAGCGGAGGTCACCGAGGGCAGCTCGGTGCGCGGCGGCGCGACGGGAAGGGACCGTGCCGCTGCGTACCGGGACATTAGGGCGCGACAAGACAGCCGGACAAGACAACGGACACTTCTTTCCATGCCCAAGTAGGATTCCTGCAAGAGATTGTCGATTACTTGCGCACGACGTCGTTCCGCGGACCACGCTCACGCTTCTCGCGGCGCTGCCGGGCGGGCTAGGCCCAGAGGGCGCCGATCAGCGATTCCCTCCTCGTCGGCAACGGAAGCAGCAGGCGGTCCCCGGACCGTTGCTCATCACCCTGTGACCTGCGATGATCCAGCCACGATCCGTGATCATGGGGGGAAGTCCGAGCATGAGACCCTTGAGACCAGGCAGCCACAGCACCGCGCCCCGCCGGAGTGTGAGACGACCGCGCGTCGCACTCCTGGCGGCACTGGGCATCACCGCCGTCTTCGTTACGGGCTGCGGTGGTTCGAGTGATGATGAAGGACTCCCGGTGCGGTTGGTCAACAACTCTGCCTGGGACACTCATGTATTCGGCTGTCCGGAATGCGGAAAGCGCGGTCTCGGGGTCGTGGCGGGCAGCTACTTCGGGTGGACCGAAGAACGCGCATGGCCCGTGACGTACAAGGTGGTCGTCCGAGGAGCGGAATCGGCCTGCCCGGTCATCGACCCCAAGCCCGCCAAGGCGGCCGGCGAAGTCGGCACCCGGGACATCATCTACGTGGTGGACAAGACGGGGAAGTGTGTCGCGGGCCCCGCCAGCTTGGACGACCTCTGACGTCGGCATGTGCGGGGCCGGCCGTCTCGGTGTGCGCACGTCTCACGGTTCTCCGCAGGGTGGAGAGCCCGTCTCCGCAGAGCCGAGAGCCGGCGGCGCTGCTGAACTGGGATCAGGCGGCGCCCGTCTGTGGGGCCTTGAGTGTGTACGTGGTGCCGACGCTGGTCTGCACCCATGCGCCGGGAAGGGCTGCGGCGAGGGTGTGCTGGGCGCGCCACCCGGTGCAGTGACCGGGGACGATCAGCTCGGGCGCGAGTTCGGTGAGCGCGGCCACCGTCGGGCCGATGACCGGCTCGAAGGCGGGCCCGCTCAGGTGGAAGCCGCCGATGAGGGCCAGCAGTCTGCCGACGCCGGTCAGCCTCATGGCGTGCCGGACGATGTTGACCACTCCGGCGTGACCGCACCCCGTGACGACGACAAGTCCCCGGCCGCGCACGTTGATGACGAGTGCCTGGTCGTCGATGACCAGGGGGTCGTGCCGCCAGCCGCTCCCGTCCCAGGCCTGGTGGGCCCGCGGCATGCCGTGCTCGAACTCGGTGACGCGGTCCACCTCGCCGGTGATCAGGACGCCGCCGGCCAGCAGCGACGGCTGCCGTCGCTCGATGACCTCGAACCCCTCGCGCTCCAGGGCAGCCCGTGACAGCGTGGGCATCTCCAGGCGTTCGCCTGTGGGCAGTTCCAGGCGCCGGCGGGTCCAGACCGCGGGATGGAGGGTCAGCGGCAGACCGGAGCGCCCGCGCAACCGGGCCAGGCCGTCGAAGCCGCCCGCGTGGTCGAAGTGCCCGTGGCTGAGCACGACGCCCTGCAGGCCGCCGACATCGATGCCAAGTCGTTCGGCGTTCACCGCCAGCGCGTCCGGGGACGCGCCGGTGTCGAACAGCAGCGTGCTGCTCGCGTTGCCGGTGCGGACGGTGACCAGGGCGGAGAAGCCGTGCTCGGCACGCAGCCCGGCGACGGTCTCGCCGTCGGCGAACTGCGGTGCGGCGGTCCGCCCGGTACCGACCGGCGCCCGGGTGACGCCTTCGGCAGAGGCCAGCAGGGCGTCGAAGGTGTTGTCGACCATCGTCGTGACCGTGACCTCGTCGACCTCCGGCAGCGTCACCGGGTCGACAGCCGGTCCCTCCGCGACGCGAGGCGCCGACCAGGCCGCCTCGGCCGCCGGGTGCCCGTGATCGTCACACATGCCGGAAAGCGCCTCCCCACCGGTACGACCGGCCGGGGCAGCAGATCCCGGTACCGGCCACGGGCCCTCGGCGATCGCGCCGGCCGGACCGGCCGCGGGTGCCGCGTGGTGTCATACTTCCACGCGCGCGGGCGGCACGACGACGTCGAGGAGCCCGGCCCCCGGCGACGGCACCGCCGGATACCAACCACCCTGGACCGCCACGCCCCGCACGCCACCCGACCAGGCGGTACCGGCGATCCGGTCGGTCCGGGCGCCGCGGCGGTGCGTTCCTGGGGTGCGGGCGAAGGTGACCGGTGGGATTCTGTACTTCCTGGAAGGCGGGGGGCGACAGCGCGAACCCAGGCACCGGCAGTTGCCCGAGGTGGTTGACGTGATGGGCATCATGACAGCAGGACGTCCACGACGACGGCCTCTCACGCCGCTGGCCGCCGTCGTCGACGGCGTCCTCGCCGGCGTGGCCGGGACGGTGTGCATGGATGCCACGCGCTATCTGCGATACCGCCGCACAGGAGGCGCCGACAGTCCCAAGGACTGGGAGTTCGCGCCGGTGGAAGACTGGGAAGAGGCCCCGGATCCGGGCAAGGTGGCGAAGCGGCTGCTGGAGGGGTTCACCCAGCGCGAGGTCCCTGACCGGTGGGCGTGGCTCCTGAGCACCGCGACGCACTGGTCCTACGGCTCGGCCTGGGGTGCGCTGTACGGGATCGTCGCCGGGTCGGTCCGGCGCCCGAACCCGTTGCTCGGCCTTCCCTTCGGTGCGGCTGTGTGTGCCAGTGCGTACGTGGTCCTGCCGCAGGCGGGGCTCTACCAGCAGGTCTGGAAATACAGCCCCAAGACATTGGCCGACGACCTGAGCGCACACCTCGTGTTCGGGCTGGGAGCCGGCACCTGCTTCTGGCTCATCAGCAGACATTGATGAAAGGCCGGTGAAGCAGGCCGCCTTGCACGGGCCGGTTCCTCCTTCTCAGCGCAGCTGCTCGGCCAGTCCGACGATGATGCCCTCCGGGCCGCGGAGGTAGCAGAGCAGGAAGCTGTCCTCGAACCGGGCGATCTCGCCGACCAGTTCGGCGCCGTGCGGTCGCAGCCGGGCGACGGTGTCCTCGATGTCGTCGACGGCGAACATGACGCGGTGCGTGCCCAGAATGTTGTGCGGCCGGTTGCGCGGCCCGGCGCTGATCGCCGCGGGGCTGCGGTACTTCGCCAGTTCGAGCCGGCTGAGACCGTCCGGGGTCCGGACCATCGCGATGTCGCAGCGGACGCCGTCGAGTCCGGTGCACTGGTCGGCGAAGCGGCCCTGGACCTCCGCCCTGCCCTCCAGCTCCATGCCGAGCTCCACGAAGAACGCGATGGCGGCGTCCATGTCCTCGACGACGATGCCGACGTTGTCCATCCGCTGAATCGCCATGCTGGTCTCTCCCTCTCCGCATGCGGCCGGGCAGCCGCTGTCGTCCCTGGGACGGAGCCGGCGACACGTTCTCGACGTCCGCGGACCGCCGGAGCTCCGGTCTCCACCGGACAGCAGGACAGCAGATCCCGGGCGGCTGGGGGAAATCGGCCCAGGGACCCCGCGTGGGGTTGCCGAAGACGGCGCGCAGCCACGGGCTGCGCACGGCCGGCAGCCGGGCCACGCGGGGACCGGTGGGTTGGGTACGGCCTACGGCTGGGGAGAGGCCAGCCACAGCCACACCCCCAGTGGCAGGGGAACCGGGTATGCCGACGCGGCCGGACCGGCGGGGGGTCCAGGTCCTGCCCGTCCGGGAATGGACCGCTACGAGGAGGATGTCGGCGCCCGCGTCAGAGGCGGCCCGTCCTGGCCCCGCCAGGACGGCGCGCCGCTCCGGGGGGACTGCGGGCGGCAGGGCGTCGAGGGCGCGACGGAACACGTCCGCGGTCAGACCGGCCGGGACCTGCACCGGCGGTCCTTGGGAGGCGACCAGCAGGTGGGCGAGCGCGTGGCCGGCCGCGGCCTCGCCCGGCTGGTTCGTGCCGGCCGCGGGGGGGGCGAGCGGTGACGGCTCTGCATGTGACCGGGGTCGTCTCCGCCGCTCGGGACGGCCGTGCGCTGGTGCTGCCCGCGCCCAGGCGCCCCCTCGTCGCGGAAGGGGGCCGGCTCGCCGCCGGAGAGGACCTGGACGGGTCGGACCAGCCGGCTGAAGCCCGCCGACGGCCGCGCTGCGCGGGAGCTGGGCCGTCGCCCGCCGGCGCTGTCCCGATGCCGCGGTGGTCCGGGGGACGGCCTGGTGGCCTGCCCTCGCAGGATTCCGGGCCGGAGCGGGCCGTCGGGCGCCGGCCGACTCCGTACCCTGGCGGCATGCGCATGCGCCCCACCCTGAGCTGGACCCCTGCCGCGGATCTGCCGCCGGGCACCACCGACCTGGAACCGGTCGTCCACGCGCTGAGCACCGGCGGTGTGCTGGTGCTCAGCGGCGCGGGCCTCTCCACGGAGTCAGGCATCCCGGACTACCGGGGCAAGGGCGGGAGCCTGACTCGGCACACCCCGATGACCTACCAGGACTTCACCGGCAGCGCCCACGCGCGGCGCCGCTACTGGGCGCGCAGCCACCTCGGCTGGCGCACCTTCGGCCGCGCCGTCCCCAACGCCGGGCACCGGGCCGTGGCCGCCTACGCGCGGCACGCCCGTGTCTCGGGTGTGATCACCCAGAACGTGGACGGCCTGCACCAGGCCGCCGGCAGCGAGGGTGTGGTGGAACTCCACGGCAGCCTGGACCGGGTCGTCTGCCTCTCCTGCGGCGTCTTCAGCCCGCGCGGCGAACTCGCCCGGCGGCTGGAGGCCGAGAACCCGGGCTTCGACCCGGTGGCCGCCGGGATCAACCCGGACGGTGACGCCGACCTCACCGACGCGCAGGTCGGGGATTTCCGCGTCGTGCCCTGCGCCCACTGCGGCGGCGTCCTCAAACCGGACGTGGTGTTCTTCGGCGAGGCGGTTCCGCCGCAGCGTGTCGAGCACTGCCGGCGGCTGGTCCGTGACGCGTCCTCGCTGCTGGTCCTGGGCTCCTCGCTGACGGTGATGTCCGGACTCCGGTTCGTCCGCCAGGCGCATCAGGAGGGAAAGCCGGTGCTGATCGTCAACCAGGACCCGACCCGGGGCGACCCGCTCGCCCGCACCCGGGTCGCGCTCCCCCTCGGGCCGGCCCTGACCGCCGTGGCCCACCGGTTGGGCATCCCGGTCGACGGCGGTTCCGCGGACTGAGGCGGCGCCCATGTCCGGCAGTGGTGGAAAGCGGCACATGCGAACAGAATTGTGATCCGTGGGACCGTCTTCCCACAGCCGCACACCGCAAGGCCGGTGTCCCGCCGACGGAGGGTGGAAGACATGCGGCACTACGACCTCGTCATCCTGGGGGCGGGCAGCGGCAACATGCTGCTGTCCGAGGAGTTCGACCAGCTGCGGATCGCCATCGTCGAGCCGGACCGTTTCGGCGGCACGTGCCTGAACCGGGGGTGCATTCCGAGCAAGATGTTCGTCGTCACCGCGGACGCCGCCGAAGGAGCGCGGGAGGCGCGGCGCCTCGGTGTCCACGCGAGTGTCTCGCACGTCGACTGGAAGTCCGTCCGGGACCGCGTGTTCGACCGCATCGACCCGCTGCACCAGAGCGCCGTGGACTACCGCAGGAGCCGGGGCGTGGACGTGTTCACCGAGGCGGCCCGCTTCGTGGCCCCGAAGGTGCTGGAGGTCGGGGCGGAGCGGATCACCGCCGAGACCTTCGTCGTCGCCGTCGGGTCACGGCCGGTGGTGCCGGACATCCCGGGGCTCGACACCGTGCCCTTCCACACCTCGGACACGATCATGCGGATCGACGACCTGCCCGCCTCCATGCTGGTGCTCGGCGGCGGCTTCATCGCGGCCGAGTTCGGCCACGTGTTCACTTCGTTCGGCGTGGCCATCACCATCGTGCAGCGCGGGCCGCGCCTGCTCATGGGGGAGGACGAACAGGTGTCGCGGCGCTTCACCGAACTCGCCGCGCAGCGGCACCGTGTGCTGCTCGGTTCCGAGGCCGTCTCCGTCGCACCGAAGGGGGAGGGTGTGGTGGCGCGGGTGGCGGGTCCGGACGGTGAGCACGCCGTCGAGGCCGACATGCTGCTGGTGGCCGTCGGCCGCAGGCCCAACACCGACCGGCTGCGGGCCGTCGACGGCGGGCTGGAGCTGGACGAGCACGGCCACATCGTCAGCGACGGCGCCTACCGCACGTCCGTGCCCGGGGTGTGGGCACTCGGCGACGTGGTGAACCACTTCCAGCTCAAGCACGTGGCGAACGCCGAATCGCGGGTGGTACGGCACAACATCCTCCATCCGCAGGACGTGCGGACGCTGCCGAACGCGGTGGCACCGCACGCGGTGTTCACCCACCCGCAGATCGCCGGTGTCGGCCTCACGGAACAGGAGGCGCGGCGGCGCGGCATCGACTGCCTGGTGAGCGTCCGCGACTACGCCGACACCGCCTACGGATGGGCCCTTGAGGACACCACCAGTTTCGTGAAACTCCTCGCGAGCCCGGCCGACCGCATGCTCCTGGGCGCACACATCATCGGGCCCCAGGCCGCCACGCTCATCCAGCCCCTCATCCAGGCCATGTCCCTGGGACTGACGGTGGACCGGATCGGGCGCGACGTCATGTACATCCACCCGGCTCTGACGGAGGCCGTCGAGCAGGCCCTGCTTGAGCTGTAGTCGGGCGCGGCGGGCGGTGCCGGCGCGGCTGATCAGGTGGCCACGATCAGGGTGCCACGATCAGGTGGTGACGATCAGGCGTTGACGTCGAGGACGACGCGGAACCGCGCCTTGCCGGAGAGCATGCGCTCGTAGGCGTCCATGGCCCGCTCGAAGGGCATCCTCTCGATGGCGGGGCGGATACCGTGGGCCAGGCTGAAGCCGAGGTTGTCCTCGTTCTCGATCGACGAGCCGGTCAGGCTGCCGACGATGCTCCGGGTCCCGAAGATCAGGTCGGCGGTGGACACCGACAGCGGGTCGGGCGCGGCACCCACGACGACGAGCTTCCCGCCCGGCGCCAGACCGCGCAGCAGCGGGGTCATGGACGCGCCGCTCGACGCCGTGGCGACGACGAGCGAGGCGCCGCCCAGGCCGGCCAGCGCCTCCCCGGGGTCGGTCTCCGAGCTGTCGATGTACTCGTGAGCGCCCAGCTCACGGGCGAGCGGCTCCTTCTCCTTGCCGCGGGCGACGGCCGCGACCCGGTAACCGAGGCTGCGCGCGTACTGGAGGGCGAGGTGTCCCAGCCCGCCGATGCCCTGCACGGCCACCAGGCTGCCTGCCCTGACGGAGTCCTGCTGGAGGGCGGAGAAGGTGGTCAGACCGGCGCACAGCAAGGGGGCTGCCTCGGCCGCGGACATGCCGTCGGGGATGCGGACCAGTCCGCTGGCGCGTGCGTAGGTCACCTCGGCGTAGCCGCCGTCGACGTTCGTGCCGGTCTGCCCCTGGTCGAGGCAGTTGACGAAGTCGCCCCGGCGGCACGGCTCGCACTCCCCGCAGTGCCCGTTCAGGAAGCCGACGCCGACGCGGTCGCCGGGGTGCCAGGCGGTGACGCCCGGCCCCACGGCGTCGATGACGCCCACGATCTCGTGGCCGGGCACGATCGGACTCGACGGGTCGGCGCGCAGGCCCTCCACGGCGAGGACGTCGGAGTGGCAGACCCCGCAGGTCTCCACCCGGAGGCGGACGTGTCCGGGCGCCGGATCGACCGGCTCGCGCTCGACCAGCCGCAGGTTGTGGACTCCGGTGGCCTCGAAGGCTCGGTAGGTGGTGGACATGGAGGCTCCTTGGTACCGCCCGCCGGATGTGGTCCGGCGGGGCTCGGTGTGTGCGATGCCATTCCAATATGACCGGTCGTCTTAGATGGCGTCAAGCCGCACCGCCCAGGGGTGCGCGGGCCCGCTTTCCGGGATTGACAGCAGACAAGACGACCGGCCATATTGATACGGAGGTGATCCGAATGGCACGTGCGTCCAAGCGCGAGGAGATCGCGCAGGCGGCACTGGAGCAGTTCCGCACCCGGGGCTTCAACGCCACCGGCATCAGCGACATCACCTCGGCGGCCGGCGCCCCGAAGGGTTCTTTCTACAACCACTTCGCGAGCAAGGAGGCCAGCGCCCTGGAGGCGCTGGACCGCTATGCCGCCGGCCTGCGCTTCGACATGCTGGACACGGCCGGGCGTCCCCCGCTGGAGCGCCTCAGGGCGCACTTCGAGTTCATGGGCTCGGACACGCTGGACAGCGGTTTCGTCCGTGGCTGCCTGGTCGGCAACTTCGGCGCCGAAGTGGCCGATCACTCCGAGGAGATACGCTCGGCGCTCCAGCGCGGCTTCCGGCAGTGGGCCTCACACATCGAGCGCGTACTCGCCGAAGCCCAGGAGTCGGGCGCGGTGAGCGCCTCGCTCGACGTGCCGGCGACGGCGCTGTTCATCCTCAGCGCCTGGGAGGGCGCCCTGATCGCGGCCCGCGCCGACAAGTCGTCCGCCCCCGTCGACGCGTTCTTCCACATGGTCTTCGACGTCGTGCTGCGCTGAGCCCGCCCGTCACGAGGGAACCGCCCTGCGAGTAGCGCCCCGATGCCGTGCGGTGGTGGGGCGCTACTCGTCGTGGCTTTCTCGCTTCCCGCCTACGGCTGCGGGCGAGTGCTCCAGATGACGCTGCGGTCCTCGCATTCGAAATCGGATGCGACCGGGTCTTCTCCGCCGCGCTCAGCGGTGACGCTTCGGCACAGCACGAACCCCGATCCGCTTGCGGACCGGAGGACGACGGGCAGATAGAGCTCTCTGCGCGACGGGGTGATTCCGGAGAATCCGAGAATCTCCTCGGCTTCGGTGCTGCTCGCGGCGCGGAGTTCGATCGACTTGTACTGCTGGACCAGTTGCATGGCGCTCACCCCTTCGAAACGCAGGTCCAGGCATACGGTGTCCACGCTGTCGGGAACGGCTCGAAGAAGCAGCTGGGAATGGCCGACACCGTATCGCCAGACCCTGAAGGTCCGATCGGATCTGAACATCACAGCCGAACTCACGGCCGCGCTCGGGCCGTCATTTGAAGGGGTTGGCATCTACCTTACCTCCCTTGTACCAGGTGATCCTGTCCCACGCTTCCGGAGACTGACTGATCTTGTAGAGCTCCCAGTTCGTCAGTTTCTCGAAGCCGCTCGGATCGACCGACTTCCCCGCGCGGGCCGCGGCAACGGGGTCCGTGATCCCGTCCAGGTTGAACGAGATCTTCGTCGTGGATTCCGAAGAAAGGTACGCCTCGAACTTCTTGTACCACGGGCCATTGCCAGGCCAGTCGTGGTAGGTCAACGCTTCGCGTTCCATGGCGAACTCGTCGAGGGCCCATTCGTTCTCCCCCACCGTCTGCAGGCCGAGAGCGATGTGTTCGCATACGGAGCCCGAGTTGTGTACGAGGACCGGCGTACCGCCCGCGAGGACGTAGTACGTGTGGAGGTCGTCGACGGTGAGGTTGTAGGCCGAGTGCAGCCGGTGATAGCGGTGGACGCCGGCCACGGCGACGGTCCGGCCGTCACTGGTGCGCAGGGTCTGCCCGGGCGCGAGGTCGCCGGCGTCGATCCAGTGACGGGAGCTGGGCGACCAGAAGGGGTGGTGCTGGGTGGCGGTGATCCGTGCATCGCCGGCGTCGATCGTGATGTCGGCGAAGTCGGTGTCGTCCGGCGTGTAGATGGTGTGGGTGACCGTGTGGCCTTCGGTACGGCCGCTTTCGGGATCGGTGGCAAGGACCGCGTCGTCGATCCGGACGTCCTGGATCTGCTTGGTCGTTCCGTCTGCCATCAGCACCCGGGTGGTGCCGGGGAAACTGTTGCGCTCGCACGTCTTGCCCAGGATCTTGCCGATCTTGGCGGCGAGACCGGCGAGGGCCTCGTTGGACAGCCCGTCGAGGGCGCGCAGCGCCTTCCAGGCGTCCGCGTAGCCGATCCCGGTCCTGGCAGCGGCGTCGAGGGCCTTGACGGCGCGCGCGATCGGCGCGAGGGCGCCTTCGAGCGGGACGTACGTGGCGAGGCTCCAGGCGCAGGCGGACTTGTCTCCGTGCCAGCAGTCCAACAGGTCCTCGGCGAAGAACGAGAACAGGATCGATCCGGCGACATCACCGAAGAGGCTCTGCCATCCGGCACGGACGATGTCCTTGCCGGAGAACTTGTGCGTCCAGCCGTCGATCTTGATGTTCTTCAGCGTCACCCGCTTGAGGAACTCCCACGCCGACTTCGGGCATCCGTCGGCCGTGGCCTGGGCCTGGTCGTCGGTGCACAGGTAGACGTCCGCCTCGTACGTGACGACCAGGTCGAACGTCGCGTCACAGCCCACGAACGCGGCGTCCGGCATCCCCGGGCAAGTGCCGATCTGCCGGGAGCTGACGATCTGCACGGTGGACTCGTCCGGCACGGCGAACACGCCCGGGATGCCCGTGCCGGTGCCCTGGGACGCCTCCTTGTTGGCCTCCCCCCGTTCCGTCCGGTCGGCCGCTTCCTGAGCTTCCCTCGCATACTTGTCCGCATCCTTCGCCGCCTGTTCGGCCTCGGTGGCGGCGGCGTCGGCGCGATCGGCCGCCGCGCGGGCGTCCTTGGCGGCCTGCTCGGCCTGGCCGGCCGCGGAGCGGGCCGCTTCCGCGTCCAGTTCGGCGGCGTCGGCGGAGTCGCGGGCGTCCTTGGCGTAACCCTCGGCGTTGCCCGCGGCCTTGTCGGCGGCTGCCGCGTCCTCGGCGGCCTGCTGGTCGTAGCCGACGGTCCGGGCCAGTGACGCCTGCGCGGCGGCCGCGGTCTTCGCGGCGTCGGCCGCGTAGTCCAGGGCGTCCTTGGCGTAGGTGCGGGCGTCGGCGGCGTACCGAGCAGCGTTGGCCGCGTGCTGGTACGCCTCCTTGGCGTCGCCCTTGGCCTGGTCGGCGAGGTTCTTCGCCGCGTCGGCCTCAGCGGCGGCGTTCTTGGCGTGCGCGTCCGCGACGGCCTGCTGCTGCTCGGCGATCGTCTTCGACGACTGCCCCGTCAGCACCACCAGACCGGCGGCCGAGTCCGTGTCCACGTACGGCGAGCCGAGTTCCACGGCGTCGTTGGCGGGCGCGGCGACCTGCTGGGCCGACTTGCCCGCGTCGACGGCCGCCTGAGCGGTGACGTGCGCGAACCCGGCTGCCTTCGCCGCGGCCGCGAGCGCGTTGCCGGCCTCCTTGCCCGCGCTGTCGGCCTGGGCCCGGGCGTCCTTCGCGTGCTGCTCGGCCTCGTCGGCCAGCTTCACCGCCGTCGCCGCCTCGGACGCCGCATGCTGCGAAGCCGCGATCGCGTCCGCGACGGCGCTGGTGGCCGTCTTCACCGCCGAGTCGGCCCGCAGCTTGGCCGCTTGCGCCGCGTCCGCGTCGGAACGGGCACGCTTGGCCGCGGCCTCCGCACGCGTCGCCGCGGCGTCCGCGTCGGCCGCGGCCTGCGTGGCGGCATCCGCCTCCGAACGGGCCCTGCCCGCCGCGGCTTCGGCGTTGTCAGCCGCCGTGTCCGCCTGGTTCGCCGCGGCACGAGCCGCGTCGGCGGCGTCACCGGACTCGAGTTTGTCGGCGTAGGCCTGCTTCGCGTCGGCCTTGGCTCGCGCCGTGTCCGCCTTCTGTTCGGCGTCCCACGCGTCGTCACGCATGTCCCGGGCGTGGTCCTTGGCGGTGACCGCGTCGTCCCGCCGGTCCTCGGCGGTCTTTTCGGCGGCCTCGGCCCGGTCCTTGGCGTCCTTCGCCTTCGTCGCCTCGGACTCGGCGTTCTTGCGGTGCTCCAGGGCCTCGGCCCGGCTGGCGGCGGCGTTCTCCTTCTCCGCCTCGGCCGTCTTCTCCTCCGCCTCGGCCGCGAGGCGCTTGGCGTGCGCGTCGGCGGCGGCCGCCTTGGCGTCGCCCTCGGCCTTCACCGCGACGGCGAGTTCGGCCTCCGCGGTCTCCTTGTCCTTCTTGGCGTTGTCGCGATGGACCTTGGCCGCGTCGGCCGCGGCCTTGGCCTGCAACTCGGCCGCCTCCGCGGCCTTCTTGCGGAACTCCGCGTTCGACTGCGCCGCCTGCGCCAGGGCGCGCTGCGTGATGGTCGCGCTGTCCCCGGCCGCGGCGCGCGTTGCGGCCTCCGCGGTCTCGCCGGCCTTCTCCAGCGCCTGGAGGGCGGCGGCCGCACCCTTGATGACCTGGTCCTTCTGCAAGCCGACCAGCAGACCCCGGCCCCGCGGAGCACCCGCCGCATCGGCGATGGCGTAGGCGGCCTGGAGCGCGGTGTCCGACGTGGTCGCGGCCTGCTGCGCCGTGGTCAGCTGCGTCTTGACCACGGCGAGCTGCTTCTTCGCCTCGGCCTGCGCCGCGGTGATGGCCGCCTTGGCCTTGTCCACGTCGGCCTTGGCGGGCGCACTGCCGGTGTGGGTCTTGGCGACGACCCGGAACTTCTGTGCCGCGGAGCCGTTGCACGCCGACGAGACGGCGTCCCTGCTGTTGTCGAACGTCGGCAGATGCAGGCACTTGCCGGACCCCGCGTTCACCAGCGGACCGGCGCTGCGCACGTCGAACTTCCACTGCTGGGCCTTGGCACTGCCGCAGTCGCGGATCTGGATCTTCGTGCCGTCGGCGGTACCGCCGTTCAGCACCTCGAGGCACTTGCCCGAGTTGGGGTTGCGCAGGGTGCGGCCGCCGTCGTAAGTGGCCCACATCTGCCACTTCTGGCCGGCCCCGGCGTTGCAGGTGTAGACCTGCACCGGGGTGCCGTTGGTCTTGCCGGCGCCCTGGACGTCGAGGCACTTGCCGGCCGCGCCCGGCACCTGGATCTCCAGCTCGCCGTCGCCGATCCAGTTGAAGCCGCCCTCGGTGTAGTAGTCCAGCCAGCGGGTCGAGTAGTCCGCGATCCACGACTGTCCCAGCAACTTCCCCAGTGCGAACGTGCCGTCCCGCAGGGCCGTGCCGGCGCTGCTGGAGGCGGCAAGGACCTGGTTGCGCTGGGCGGCCTGCGAAGTGATCTCCTGCTGCCACTCGGCGGACGCCTGCGCCACCTCCTTGCCCAGCACCCGGTCGGGGTCGATCGGGTCGTGCCAGGCGCACGAGGCGAACCGGGTTTTGAGGTCCTCCACCGCGATACGGAACTCCGGGGTGTCCGGCGTCGGCGCGGTTCTCGGGAAGCCCCCCGAGGCGAGGAAGACACGGGCGTCGTCGGCGAACACCCGCGGGACGAAGATCTCGTTCGGGACCGGGGCCCCGGAGTTCTTCTTCCACAGCTTCCAGGCTTCCTGCTCCTGGCTCGTCCCGCCGTTGGTGTACTGCGGGTCGCCGACCGCGAGAGCGGCCTTCTTCGTCTGGTCGTCCGCCTGCGGTGACGGGTCGTAGAGCGGTGACAGCAGGTCGACCGACTTGAAGTACGACTGGTAGAGCCAGGGCAGCAGCCCCGTCTTGTCGAAGAGGTTCTCCTTCTCGGGGGCGCCGGGATAACTGTCCAGGCCGCTGACGGCGTTGCCCCATGCCTGACGGGTGTCGTCGGCCTTCTTCACCCAGGCGTCGGAGTCGTCGTGGTCCTTCTGCAGTGCCTGGGCGAAGGCGCCGGTGCCCCAGGTGCGGTCCGCCTTCTGGTGCAACTGGTCCGCCGGCAACGGCAGGGAGGCGGCGGACAGGCCGTACATGTTCGGCCCGCCCCTGCGCAGCCCGTCGGCCATCAGACACTGGTCGAAACGGAGTTGCTCGGCCGCCTTGGCGTCGTACCCGTCGTAGGAGTCGGCGGCCGGAGCAGTGCGTGGAGTACCGGCGACGGCCGAAGCGGGCTGTACCGCCCCGGTCGCGAGGAGAGCGAGGGAGAGGACCGAGACGACCGGAGTCGCCAAGCCCGCCATCCATCTGGGCCGTCCGAATTGCCGGCGTGCAGGTCTACGCAACACGCGTATCCCTCTCTGTTGGGGTGCCTGTTGTAGGCGCACTCCTGGGAGGGACAGCTCAGGCCCGCGCATGGGCCCTCACATGGTGGTGGCGCTCCCCCCGTGGACACGCCGAGCACTCCTGGACACAGGGACTGGTCAGGTCCGTCCAGGAGCGGACGTCACCATAGACACACGGCTGAGACTCCTGACAAGGACGTTACGGCCAGCGATAGTTACTTTCGGTAGCTCCCGCGTGGCGCGAGGGCCCGGACGGATCCTGTGCGTGGCCTGTGAGCGACATGCACCGGCTCCTCACCGATTTCACACCCACGCCACTCTCCGTAACCATGAGATCAACATCACAGACATGGCGAGGGCCGCGACAGGGCTCAAAGCAGGGTCCGCCGCGGGCCGTTGGGGCCGCGCTCATCCGGTCCCCCGTTCCTACGACGGCCGCACCGTGGAAACCCAGTGCGGGTCCGCCGTGGATCACGGCAGGATGGGCGCATGGAGCAACCGCTCGTCGTGCCCGAACTCGCCGCCGGTGGCGGCTTCATGCTGCGGCAGTGGCGTCTCTCCGACCTCCCGTTGGTCCGTGAGGCGTCGGAGGACGACTACATCCCGTTGATCACGACGGTGCCCTCGCCGTACACCGAGTCGGCAGGCGTGGCGTTCGTCGAACGGCAGTGGGGCCGGGCGACCACGAGGGCTGGGTACACGTTCGTCATCGCGACCTCCGCCGGCCGGCCGGTCGGCCAGGTGGGGCTGTGGCTGGACAACCTCGAGCAGGGCCGTGCGTCGCTGGGCTACTGGGTCGTCAAGGCGGCGCGTGGCCAGGGGGCCGCCGTGACCGCCGTCAACGCGGTGGTCGCCTGGGCGCTGCGGGATCTGCGGATTCCCCGGCTCGAACTGTGGGTCGAGCCCTGGAACACGGCGTCCGTGCGCACCGCCGAGCGTGCGGGATTTCACCGCGAGGGACTGCTGCGGGGGTGGCAGCGGGTCGGGGACGAACGCCGGGACATGTTCATGTACGCGCTGCTGAACGACGAGTTGTGACGCCGTCGGCCCTGACCTCACGCCGGCAGAAAGAATCCGGGGCATGCCGCGTTTCCTGTGCGGCCACTGCCGACGGCCTCCTTCCGCCCGGCCTGACCTCGCCGGATCATGTGTGGCTCCTGTGGATAGGGTGACGGTATGTACACGGGGGCGCAGGCTCAGATTCACAGCGGGGTCGGCCATGGTCGTTCTGGCCCTGACCGGTTTTTCGTCGAGCCACGGCCACGGCAGCCGCGGCCAGCACGGCAGTGACGGCGGCGGCTGCAGCAGTTCCCAGCAGGATCACGACGGTTCGACGCCGTCCTCGGGCGGCGCTGCCCCGCACGACTCCGCGACGCGCCCCGGCTCCGGTGGCCACGCGACCCGCCCTTCCACCCCTGCCCCGTCCCCCTCCGGCGCGACGGCCCGCCCGCAGAAGGACGGCACGGCTGTCCTCGTCCACTGCGCGACCGTGGGCGCCCCCTACGCCACCGTCGAGGTCAGCAACCCGAACGCACGCGACAGCCTCTTCACCGTGAAGATCACCTTCAAGGACCGGTACGGCAACACCATCATCAAGACCTCCGACCAGACGTTCGTCTCCGCGAGGGACAAGGCACCCTCCGTGCAGCCCTCGCCGGCTCGGGAGGCGTGGACGACATCGATCGCTGTGAGGTCAACCCCAAGGCCGCCGTCGACCGGTAGCAGCCGTCCCGGGCCGACCGCCCGCGTGTTCGCGAGCCGCCCACCGGCGGCCGTCCTTCTGCGGTGTTCGGACCGGGTACGGCGGGGGGACGGGTGCGTCACTTGATGCCCGTCGTGGCGATTCCCTGGACGATCTGGCGCTGGAAGACCAGGAAGACGGCGATGAGCGGGATGAAGCCGAGGACCGAGGAGGCCATGATCTCGGCGTACTGGGGGCTGGTGGCGTCCACCAGTGAGGCGAGGCCGACCGGGATGGTCTGGGACCTGGTCTGGCTGAGGACCAGCAGCGGCCACAGGAAGGAGTTCCAGGAGCCGATGAAGGTGAGGATCGCGACCGTGGACACCGCCGGGCGGCAGATCGGCATGCAGACCGTGGCATAGACGCGCCACCAGCTCGCGCCGTCGATGCGGGCCGCCTCGATCAGTGCCGTGGGGATGCCACGGAAGAAGGAGTGGAAGACGAACACCGAGATCGGTGCCGCGACCGACGGCAGGACCAGCGCCCAGAACGTGCCGAGCAGGTGGAACGACCGGTACTCGATGAACTGGGGCAGCACCAGCGCCTCGGTCGGCAGCATCAGACCGGCGGTGACGACGGCCATGACCAGGGCCCGGCCGCGGAAGCGCAGGAAGGCCAGAGCGAATCCGGCCATCGAGCAGAACGCCACCGTGAAGATCACGGCGAGGGTCGAGATCACCAGGCTGTTGAGGTACCAGGTGCCGATCGGGTGGTTGTCCCAGGCGGTGGAGTAGGCGTCCAGCGACCAGCCGCCGGCGAAGATCGACGTGGGGCTCTGGGTGATGGCCGCGTCGTCGCGCAGCGAGGTGATCAGCGCCCAGGCGAAGGGCACCAGCCAGATCAGGGCGAACAGGGTCAGGCACGTGGCGCAGAGCCGGTTGAAGAGCTTGGCCCCGTTGACCGCGCCCTTCGGATCGGCGGTCCGCGGCTGGATGATGGTGGTCATGAGTCCTCCGCTCAGGCCGCGCTGCCGGTGGCGCGACGGCGCCGCAGCCCGTACCAGGCCGCCGAGACCGCGACGATGATGACGAAATACACCATGGTGGCGGCAGCGCCGTAGCCACCCCGGTAGGCGGTGAAGCCGGTGTCGTAGATGTACTCGATGACCGGCCGGGTGGATTGGTCGGGTCCGCCGCCGAGCAGCTGGTAGATCTGGTCGAACACCTTCAGCGAGGCGAGGATCTGCAGGATCAGCACCAGGCTGGTGGTCCGGCCGAGGAGCGGCACCGTGATGTGGCGGATCTGCTGCCAGGGGCTCGCGCCGTCGAGGGCCGCCGCCTCGTAGACGTCCGCGGGGACGTCCTGGATCGCGGCGGTGTACAGGACGAAGTTGAAGCCGAACGTCCACCACACGGTCATCAGCACGACGGCGGTCCAGCCACCCGAGGTGCTGCCGATGAAGTCCGGTACCGGCAGTCCGACGGCGTCGAAGACCTTCGGGAGGAGGCCGATCTGCGGGGTGTACATCCACAGGAAGATCAGGGTGACCACCGAGGACGGCACGACGTACGGCACGAAGAAGGCGATGCGGTAGAAGAGCCGGCCGCGGCGGATGCGCGAGGCCAGGACGGCGACGCCGAGCGCGAGGATCACCAGCGGGGGCGTGGTCAGCAGCGTGAAGAGCACCGAGTGCCACATGCTCTCCCAGAAGAGGGAGTCGGTGAGCACCTCGTGGTAGTTCGACAGGCCGACGAAGTCCCCGAGACCGCTCTTGACGGTGGTGGTGTTGAAGAAGCTCAGCACCACGCCGACGAGCAGCGGGCCGACCAGGAACAGCAGGTAGATCACGAGGAAGGGGGCGGTCAGCAGCCTGCCCGCCCGGCGTTCGGAACGGGTGGGCCGGTCGGTGGTGAGCCCGGCCGGGGAAACGGCTCGTACCGGTCGCGTCGGGACGACGGTCGTCATGGTGACTGCCTCCTACTTCGTCGTGACCGGCGGTCGGGACGTGGTGTACCGCTTCAGGGCGGAGCGCATCGCGCCCGCCATGCCCCCTGGCGTGATCCGTCCGGCGAGCGCCTCGATGACCGTTCCGCCGATCACGCCCTGGAAGTCCGAGCCCGCGCCGGTGTACCAGGCCACCGGGTCGTACTGGGCGTTGAACGCGGCCTCCACGTAGTTGCGCTGCGGCGACTGGTCCAGGAACGCCTTGCTGCGCTGCGTCGGCAGCCAGGCGGGGATGTGGCCGCCCTCGGCCCACACCGCGCTGCTGTCGAGGAGGCTCCTGACGAACTTCGCCGCGTTGCGCGTGCGCGTCTCGTCGCCGCGGTCGTTGCGCGGCAGGACCAGCGCGTGCGAGTCGGCGTACGCCACCGGTTTCGGGCCGAGCAGTGCGGGGAACGGCACGACGTTGAACCTGAGGTTCTTGACCTGCCGGTAGGTGGGGATCTGCCACTCGCCGTCGAAGAGGAAGCCGGCCTTGCCGGTGCTGAAGAGGGCGTTGGCGCCGGCGCCGGTGAGGTTCTTCGGCATCAGGTCCGGGCCGGTCAGGCTCTGCATGAAGGCGACCGTCTCCCGCATCGCCTCGTCGTCGATGGCGATCTTCGTGCCTGAGTCGGTGACGATCGGGCCGGCGAGGCCGGAGTAGACCATGCTGAAGAAGCGCCAGGCGGTGGACGGGTCGGCGGTGACCGACATGACCGCGCCGTACTGGGCACCGCCCGCGTCCTTCATCGCCTTCACCGCGTCGACGAAGTCCTGCTTGCCCTTGAGAGGCACGAGGTCGTCGCCCGCGGAGTTCAGCAGACCGGCCTTGCGGGCGATGTCCACGTTGTAATAGAGGACGAAGGGGTGCGTGTCGAGCGGGACCGCGTACACGGTGCCGTCCACGGTGGCCTTCTTCCAGGCCGCCGGGGTGAACTTGTCCTGGGTGACGCCCAGTTCCGCGAGCGGGGTCCGCCCGATCGGGTCCAGCAGGCCGGCGGCGGCCAGCAGCGGAAGCCGGGAGAGGTGGGTGATGCCGACGTCCGGCGGCGTACCGCTCGCGATGGCCAGTGCCAGCTTGGTGTAGTACGGATTGCCCCACCCGAGGACTGTCGCCTCGACCGTCGTTCCCGGGTCGGCCTTCTCGAACGCCTTCTCCATCAGCACCATGTTGGCGCCGTCACCGCCGGTGAAGAGGTTCCAGAAGACGACGTCGGCCGTGTTCGGCTGCGAGCCCGTCAGACCGGCCGCGAGCGGGGAGGAGCACGCCGCGAGCCCTCCGGTCAGGGCAAGGCCACCGCCGAGGGCAAGAAACCGTCGGCGCGCCATCGCTCCGCTCATGGGGGTATTCACCTCGTTAATTCGATGTGAACTCGATGGCGCAGACCCTCGCACAGCTTTTGCATCGATGCAATAGATCGCCGGGAAGAAGTGGCCCCCGCCGTCGTCGCGGCCCGGTGTCACTCCGGCACGGGCCCCCGGCGCGAGGACTCGCGGACGACCAGCCGGTACGGCGTGGCCTCCTGGGGGGCCGCCGACCCCGCCCCCGCCTGCGCGTCCTCGCCCGGCGCGGCCTCCTCTGCCTCCTCGGGGGCCTGCATCTGCTCCTCCAGCAGGGTCAGCGAACGCTCGGCGATGACGTCGAGGTCGGGGGCGATGGAGGTGAGCGGCGGGTGGGTGTAGGCGGACTCCTGGACGGCGTCGATGCCGACGACGGCGACGTCCTCGGGTACCCGCACCCCGGAGGCGTCCAGGGCCCGCAGCGCGCCGACGGCGAGCGCGTCGTTGAAGGCGAAGATGGCGTCGGGCAGCGGGCCGTCGCCCTCCAGCAGCTCACGGACGGCCATGTAGCCCTGCTCCCTGGTCCAGTCCTCGACCGGTACGACCAGCCAGTTCACCCGCCGCACCCGGGCCGCCGACATCGCCTGCTCGTACCCCTCGGTGCGCTGGCGGCCGTTCTCGCTGCCGTTGCGGCCGAGCGCGACGATCCAGCGGCAGCCCTGCTCCAGCAGGTGCTCGACTGCCGTCCGCGCGGCCGCCACGTTGTCGATGCCGACCCTCGGGAACTGGTCGCCGACACTGTGCTCACCCAGCATGACCAGCGGAAAGTCCGGCTTCTTGACGGCGATGTCGCTGGCCGGCAGCGTCAGGGCGCTCAGCAGTACGCCGTCGGCGACATTCGTCAGACCGCCCTCGATGATCCGCCGCTCCACCTCGCTGTCGCCCGCGGTCGACTCGACGAGCACCGTGATGCCGCGCCGGCCCGCGGCCCGGATCACGGCCTGGGCGAGCTCGGCGAAGTAGGGCTCGGCGAGGAACGGCACCGCCAGGGCGATGAAGCCGGTGCGCCCCGAACGCAGCCCGCGCGCCAGGTAGTCCATGCGGTAGCCCAGCTCGTCGAGCGAGCGCTGCACCTTGGCTCGGGTGTCGGGGCTGACGTGCGAGTAGCCGTTGACCACGTTCGACACCGTGCGCACCGACACCCCGGCGTGCTCGGCCACGTCCCGCATCCGCACCTTGGCCACTGGGGCCTCCTTCCCGTCGTGCCGGCGCCCGGAGCCCGCCGGCCGGCCTCGATCGGCGCCGGACCGGCTGTCCGAGTCTGCCGCACCGGGGAGCCCCGCCTCATCGTCCCATCTCATCGAGGTATTGCATCGATGCAAACGATCACTCATGATGGCAGAGCTTCGATCGTGGAAACGCCTATGCCGGGAATTCCGGAAAAGGCAGGAGGAGGGTTCGTGAAGGCGAGCGAGCAGGACGGGACGTATCCGAGGCCGATCCTGCGGCGGGAGCGGTGGCACAGCCTCGACGGCGTCTGGGAGTTCGGGTACGACGACGCCCGGGAGGGCGAGCGCGACGGGTGGTTCGCCGATCCGGCGGCGGGTGCGTTCGACCGGGAGATCACCGTCCCGTACCCGCCTGAGGCCCCTGCCTCCGGCATCGGCGAGCCCGCCGCGCACGCGGTGGTCTGGTACCGCCGCCGCATCCCCCACGAGGTCCTC
This sequence comes from Streptomyces sp. NPDC001507, assembly GCF_042894765.1. Classification (NCBI taxonomy): domain Bacteria; kingdom Bacillati; phylum Actinomycetota; class Actinomycetes; order Kitasatosporales; family Streptomycetaceae; genus Streptomyces; species Streptomyces sp. NPDC001507. Next base: position 1,137,045 of record NZ_JBIAVV010000001.1, on the reverse strand, counting down.
GCCGTCGGCGGCGGCGACCGGGCCCTGGTGCACTTCGGAGCCGTCGACCACCGCGCGAAGGTCTGGCTGGACGGCCGCCTGGTCGCCGAACACGTCGGCGGTCAGACGCCGTTCACCGCCGACGTCACCGACGCGCTGCGCTCCGGCGCCGAGGAGCACGTGCTCGTCGTCCGCGCCGAGGACGACCCGGCCGACCTGGCACAGCCGCGCGGCAAGCAGGACTGGCAGGACCGCCCGCACGCGGTCTGGTACGAGCGGACCACCGGCATCTGGCAGACCGTGTGGGCCGAGACCGTCTCCGCGCAGCACCTCACCGACCTGGCCTGGATCCCCGATCCGAAGCGCGGCGTCGTGGCCGAGATCACCCTGTCCGCGGTGCCCGCCACGCCGGTGAGCGTGGCGATCGTGCTGTGCCACGACGGTGAGGTGCTCGCCGAGGCCACCACCGCCGTCCGCACCCCGCGCAGCCGCGTCGACCTCGTCGTCCCCGCCCTGCGCAACGGAATCGACCGCGAGGACCTGCTGTGGAGCCCCGAGCGGCCCACGCTGATCGACGCGCGGGTGACCGTCCGCGACGCCGCCACCTCCGAGGTGCTCGACACCGTCGACAGCTACGTCGGCCTGCGCAGCGCCGGTGTCGGCCGGGGCGCCTTCCTGCTCAACGACCGCCCCTACCACGTGCGTTCGGTGCTCAACCAGGGCTACCGCCCCGACACCCTGATCGCGAACTCCGGCACCGCGGAACTGCGCCGCGAGGTGGAGCTGATCAAGGCCATGGGGTTCAACGCGGTCCGCATCCACCAGAAGGCCGAGGACCCCCGCTTCCTGTACTGGGCCGACCGGCTCGGCCTGCTGGTGTGGGGCGAGACCGGGGCCGCGTACGAGTACGGCACCGAGGCCGTGGAGCTGCTCACCCGGGAGTGGCTGGACATGGTGCGGCGGGACCGCAGCCATCCCTCGATCGTCACCTGGGTGCCGGTCAACGAGAGCTGGGGCTGCTCCGACATCGCGAACGACCCGGCACAGCGGGCCTACACGGTCGCGCTCGCGAACCTCACCCGCGCGTTGGACCCGACCCGGCCGGTCATGTCCAACGAGGGCTGGGAGCACACCGACAGCGACATCATGGGTGTGCACGACTACTCCTCCGACCCTGATCTGCTCACCCGCCGCTACGGCGACGCCGCCGGTTTCGAGGCGCTGCTGGCCTCGCCGGGCCCGGCCGGGCGGACCCTCTCCCTGGACGCACGGCAGACGGAGCGCTGCCGCGCCGGTGAAGTCCCCCTGATGGTCACCGAGTTCGGCGGGCTGTCCGTGGGCGCCGAGGAGGACGAGTTCTCCTACACGCGGACCAGCTCGGACGCGCAGTACGCCGCACTGCTCGACGACGTCTTCGGGGTGCTGCACAGGAGCCCGATCGTCGCGGGCTTCTGCTACACGCAGTTCATGGACACCGCCCAGGAGACCAACGGCCTGCTGTACGCGGACGGTTCGCCGAAGCTGCCGCTGGAGACGATCCGCCGTATCGTCACCGGCAGCGAGTCCGCCCCCGAGGAGAAGCCGGAGTCACCGGCTTCTGCCGACGAGGCGCGGTGACCGGCGGCGGACCTCGGCGCGCCGACCGCGCCGAGGTCTGCCGGGCTCCGTCCCCCTCAATCTGTTCTATCTGTACGAGATGGCCGTGGCGGCGCGGATGCTCTGCGGGGGCAGGGTGATCCGCAGTACGTGGGCGCCGGCGTCCCAGTGCCAGGCCGGGGTCGCCAACCGGGCACCGTCCGCGGCTACTTGGGTCGGTGGCGTGTCGACACCCAGGAAGGACACCGTCCAGGTGCGACGGCCTGTCTGTCCGGGGAAGGTTCCCCTGGCGGGTGCGATCCTCAGCAGGTGGGTGTCCTTGTGCTCGGTGTAGCGGATCCGGGTGGTTGCCGTACGAAGCGGTTGTGCGGTGGTGCCGTCGTCCTCGTAGAGGGAGAAGGCGCCGGATGATCCCGTGGCCACGGTGACGCTGATCTTGTCGAGCGGGCTCTGGCTGTCGTCCGGCACGTTGTCGGACCGGGTGGTGACGATGCCGCCCGCCCGGACGAAGACCGGCATGGTGTCCAGGGTGGTCGCGATGTCGTACGTGGCTCCGCCGGCGGATGCGGTGTAGGTGCGGCCGGTGAAGTAGTCGGTCCAGCGGCCCGGCGGGAACCACACCGGCGTGGTCGTGCCGGTGCCGGGGGTGGTGACCGGGGCGACCAGCATGTCGGGGCCGTAGAGGTACTCACTGTCCGCGCGGGTGTAGGCGTTCTCCTCCTCCGGGTACTGGAGGTACAGGGGGCGGACGATCGGGGTGCCGGTGGTGTTGGCCTGCTGCGCGAGGGTGTACGTGTACGGCACGAGCGCCTCGCGCAGCCGGAGGAACTTCTCCGCCGACTTCTGTGCCTCGGCGCCGTACTGCCACGGCAGGCGGTCGCTGTGGTTGCTGTGCAGCCGGTCGACGGGCTGGAAGGTGCCGAACTGGACCCAGCGTGCGTACAGGTCGTCGGGCAGTTTGGTGGTGCGGTGGGTCTGGCCGTTCGAGGTGTACGTCTCGGCTCCGGGGATGCCGTACCCGTCGTTGTGGCCGCCGATGTCGTGGCTGACGGCGGCGAGGCCGGTGGCGGCCGACTCCCCCGGCGTGTAGCCGACCTCGGCACGCAGGGTGCCCCAGTTCGAGGTGGTGTCACCGGTGAAGTGGAGGGTGCTGCGCTTGTCGGCCCAGGGCCCGGTGGGCAGGCCGACGCCGCCGCTGTAGCCGCCGGCCTGGAGGGAGCCGTAGGCGCGGGACAGGACGAAGCCGCGGTCACCGGTCTCGGCGGAGGTGAGGTCGGCGTACTGCTGGTTGATCCACGCGTCCGGGGTGACCCCGGACAGGGAGGAGCGGGAGGCGTCGCAGCACCAGTCGAGCCACCAGAAGTCGTTGCCTGCCTGGTCCATCGGCCGGTGCAGGTCGAGGTAGGCCTTGAGCTGGTCGGGGTCGCCGAAGTCGAAGGTGTAGCAGTCCGAACCCGCGCCGCCCGCGCAACCGCCCTTGCGTAGCCGGCCCTTGGCCGTGGCCTGGGCCTTCGCGAACTGCGGGTCGGTGCCGAGGATGCTCGGGTGCACGTTCAGGGTGTTGTGCAGTCCCTGGTGGGTGGACCAGTCGAAGAAGCCCTGGGGGTCGGGGAACTTGGCCGGGTCGAAGTTCCAGCCGCTCCAGGTGTTGGGCGACTTGAAGTCGGTGTCCGTCACCAGCACGTCCAGGGGGACGTCCGCGGCGCGGAAGGCGGGCAGGATGGTGTTCTCGTAGTCGCTCGCGGTGCGGTCGATGTATTCGGAGTACCAGACGCCGTAGGCCCAGCGGGGCAGCAGCTGTGGCGGGCCGGTCAGGGTGGCGAGGTCGGACAGGCCCTGCTGGTAGTCGTGGCCGAAGCCGAAGAGGTAGCCGTCCTGGTAGGTGCGGCCGTCATGGGCGGGGCGTGCGGAGGCCGTCTCGGTGGCGGAGTCGTAGATGGCGGACGAGGTGTCGTCGAGCAGGTACCAGCCGTCGCGGTGCAGCAGGCCGGGTGTGGTCCAGGGGGTGGGGTCGTTGTCGCCGTCGAGTCCGTCGAGGCTGCGGCGGTAGCCGCCCAGGGCGAGGTGGGGTGCGGGGGCCGCCTCGTCCTGACGGCTCAGGGCGAGGGTGTCGATGTTGACGTGGCAGCTGGCTGCCTCCGGGCAGCTCAGGGCGACTTCGTCGGTGCCCGCCTTCAACTGGACGGGGATGGCGGCCGACTGCCAGGTGTCCCAGTTGTCGGTGGCCGGGAGCGTGAGGGTCCGGGTGGCACCGCCGCCGGTGGCGACGTCGATCGTGCGGGCCTGGTGCAGGCCGTCGCTGCCCGTCCCGTTGGCGTAGCGCAGGTTCAGCACGTACGTGCCGTCCTCGGGTACGCCCGTGACGCGGTCCGAGACCCGCGATCCCTGGTTGAGTTCGGCGGTGAATCCGTAGCCGGCGTGGTTCCTGTGATCGGTGGCGACGGTCGCGGAGCCCGACAGGAGGGCGTCCTCGGCCTCGCAACTGGTGCCGAACCGGCAGCCGTCGACCGTACTCCGCGCTCGGGAGGGGTAGTCCGCTCCGGCGGTGAGCAGGGCGAGGCTGTCGATGTTGACGCTTCCGGAGTCGGCGGCGGTGCGGTGCAGTCGCACGGTGTGCGGGCCGGCGCCGAGCGTCAGCGGCAGCCTGGCCACGCTCCAGGTGTTCCAGTCCGGCGTCGCGGGCAGCGTGAACGTCCTGTCGGCGCCGCCGTCCACGCTGAGGCTGAGGGTGCGGGCCTCGTGCCGGCCGTCGCCGCCGACGGCGTTGGCGTAGCGCACGGCGAGGTCGTAGGTGCCGGAGGCCGGCGAGCTCATGTCCGCGGAAACGGAGTTGTTGTCGACCTCGAATCCGGCGAGGAAGCCCTTGCCGGTGAATCCGCCGTGGTCGGCGGCGAGGCCCGGACCGTCGTACTGCTGGTCCTCGGCCTCGCACAGGGCGCCGACGGCGCAGACGTCGTGCTGCCAGGGCGCCGCCAGCACCGGTGTCCGGCCGGCCTTGAGGGACGTGGTCAGGTTGTCGGCGTCGAACGGGCCGGAGCCGACCCGGTAGCGCAGGGTCATGGCGCTGGTGGTGAGGGTCAGGACGCCGTCGCGCACGGACGAGGTGTAGTGCGGCGGGCTGAAGGAGTCCCGGCCGATCGCGTTGAAGGTGGCACGGTCCTCGAAGTGGCCGTCTCCGGAGTACTCGGTCCGGATCAGTGTCGGTGACAGGACCTCGAATCGGGCGTTGTCGACGCGCACCGTGGCGGTGCGGGCCCTGGCGGGCGTGGCGCCCGCCGCCGCGACGCCCGGCGTGACCAGGCAGAGCCCGGCCAACGCGCCGGCCGCCACCGCGGCGACCTGCGTGCGGCGGGATTTCGACGAGAAAAGTTTCACAGCACCCTCCGTCTCCGGCCCAGCCAGGTCTGGGCCACCACCACCACGGCCAGGAACGCTCCGCTGACGACCTGCTGGTAGGCGGAGTCGAGCGCGCCGATCTGGTTGATCACGTTCTGGATGACCTTCAGCAGCAGCACGCCGACCAGGGAGCCGCTGATGAAGCCGGAACCGCCGCTGAGCAGCGTGCCGCCGATGACCACGGCCGAGATGGCCTCCAGTTCCATGCCGTTGCCGAGGATGGTCACGCCCGACAGCAGCCAGGCCGCGTTGAGCGCGCCGGCGAGCCCGGCGCACAGACCGGAGAGGGTGTAGACGGAGATCTTCGTACGGGCCACCGGCGCGCCCATCAGGGCTCCCGCGTCCTCGTTGCCGCCGACCGCGTAGACGTACTGCCCGAATCTGGTCCGGCGCAGCACGACGGCGCCGAGCACGAACAGCGCCACGGTGATCCAGACGGGCACGCCGATGCCGGCCAGGGAGCTCTGCCCGAGGGTGGCGAAGAAGGAGTCCTTGTCGACGAGATACGTCGTCGAGCCCTCGTCGGTGACGGCCAGCAGGATGCCCCGGGCGCCCAGCATCGCCGCCAGGGTGACGATGAACGGCGCGAGCCGGACCCGTGCGATGAGCACTCCGTTGACCAGGCCGATCAGTCCGCAGACGGCGAGCGGCAGCAGCAGGGCCACCGCGGTGCCGTACCGCGAGCCCCAGGCGGCGAGGACCCCGCCGAGGGCGAACAGCGAGCCCACCGACAGGTCGATGCCGCCAGTGACGATCACGAAGGTCATGCCGAGGGCGACCACGGCGAGGAACGCCGAGGACAGCGCCATGTTCTCCAGGTTGTCGCCCGTCAAGAAGGTGTCGAAGCTCAGCGACGCCACGGCCATGGCGATCACGAGGGTGACCAGGGCACCGTGCTGCTGCGCGAGGCCGCTCAGCCGCTCGGAGCGGTTCGTGGGCCCGGCAGCGGCGCCCCTGCGGCTCGCGGTGTCGGGGGGCATTCCGGCCTCTTCGGTCTGCGTGGTCATCGCCTGCCTCGTTCCCGGGCCGCACAGACGGCGAGGACGATCACCACGGCCTGGGCGATCTGGGTCCACGACGGCGGCAGATCGTGCTTGATGAGGGTGGTGGTGAGCAACTGGATGAGCACGGCTCCCGCGACGGTGCCGCCGATGCGCACCCGGCCGCCGCTGAGCGGGGTGCCGCCGACGACCACGGCGGTGATGGCGGACAGTTCCATCAGAGTGCCGAGGGAGGTGGGATCGCTCGCGGCGAGGCGGGCGGTGGCCAGCACGCCCGCGACCGCGGCGAGGGCACCGGAGCAGACGTAGACCACGACCAGGACCCGGCGTACCGGGAGGCCGGCGAGCCGGGCGGCGGCCCGGCTGTCGCCGATGGCCAGGACCTGCCGTCCGAAGGTGGTGCGGCGCATCACGAAGGCGACCAGCAGGGCGAGCGCCGCAGCGATGAGGACCAGGTAGGGCACGCCCGACACGTCGCCGGAGCCGAGTGCCGCGAGGCCCGGGTCGTGTACGTCCTTGAGCTGGGGCAGCAGGACCAGGGCCAGGCCGCGTCCGGCGACCATCAGGGCGAGGGTGGCGACGATGGGCTGGACGCCGACGAACGCGATCAGCGCGCCGTTCGCGACCCCGACCGCGGCACCGGCGACCACCGCGGTCAACGTGGCGATCCAGGGCCCGTAGCCGAGGTAGAGCGAGAGCAGCGAGGTGGCCAGGGCCATCACCGAGCCCACCGACAGGTCGACGCCCTCGGTGCCGATCGCCAGCGCCATGCCCAGGGCGACGATGAGGACGGGGGCGACCTGGACGGCCTGGGTGCGGAAGTTCTCCGCGGAGGCGAAGTGCGGGGTGAAGGCGAAGTTGAACAGCAGCAGCACCAGGACGCCGGTGTACACGCCGTAGTCCTGGAGCAGGCGCAGCAGCCGGGCGCGGTCCGGCGTGCCGGGCGCGAGGGTGAGGTCAGTCATCGCTCCCTCCAGCGGGTACGGCGGCGATGGCGCGCATCAGCTCGCCCTCGGTCACGGCCTGACCGGTCAGCTCGCGGACCACGGCGCCGTCCTTGAGGACCACCACCCGGTCGCTGCCCTCGATCAGTTCCTCGGGGTCGGAGGAGATCAGCAGCACGGCGAGGCCGTCGTCGGCGAGTTCGTCGACGAGCGCCTGCACCTCGGCCTTGGCGCCGACGTCGATGCCGCGGGTCGGCTCGTCCAGGAGCAGGACCTTCGGCTGCATCGCGAGCCAGCGGGCCAGCAGGACCTTCTGCTGGTTGCCGCCGGAGAGTTCACCCACCGTCTGGTGCGGGCCCGCGGCCTTGATGCGGAGCCGTTTCATGAACGTCTCCACGATCCGGTCGACCCGGGCGTCGTCGACGAGGCCGAAGCGGGACAGGCCGGGAAGTGCGGCGAGCGCGATGTTCTCACGGACCGACAGACCCGGCAGGATGCCCTCGCTCTTGCGGTCCTCCGGCAGCAGGCTGATACCGGCGCGGATCGCGGCGGCGGTCGAGCCCGGCCGCACCGGGACACCGGCGACGGCGACCCGGCCGGTGTCGGTGGGCAGGGCGCCGGCGATGGCCTTCGCGGTCTCGCTGCGGCCGGAGCCGAGCAGTCCGCCCAGGCCGACGACCTCGCCGGGGCGGACCGACAGCGACACGTTCCGCAGCTGGTGCCGGACCGTCAGGTCCGTTGCGGTCAGGACCGGTTCGGCTTGTGTGTCGTGCGAGCCGGAGAACTTGGTCATGCCCTCCGCGCGTACCTCGCCGATCTCCCGGCCGAGCATCAGGGCCACCAGCCGCAGCCGGTCGAGGCCGGCGAGCGGGCCGGTGTGCACGACGCGGCCGTCGCGCAGGACGGTGATCGTGTCGCACAGTTCGTACAGCTCGTCCAGGCGGTGGCTGACGTAGACGACCGCGACGCCGCGCTCGCGCAGCATGCGGATCACCTCGAACAGGGTCTGCACCTCGCGTGGTTCGAGGGAGGACGTCGGTTCGTCCATGATGACCACGCGGGCGTCGACGGCGACGGCGCGGGCGAGCGCGACCATCTGCTGGGCGCCGACGCCGAGTTCGCGCAGCGGCCGGCGGACGTCGACCCGGATGCCGAGTCCGCGCAGTGCCTCGTCGGCCTCCCGGTGCATGCGCCGGAAGTCGATCAGGCCCAGCCGGTTCAGCGGCTCGCGGCCGAGGAACAGGTTGCGGGCCACGCTCATCAGCGGGACGAGGTTGACCTCCTGGTAGATGGTGGAGATGCCCGCCTGCTGGGCCTGCAGCGGGGTGGTGAAGCGGACCGGCTCCCCGGCGTAGGTCACCTCGCCGTGGTCGGGCCGGTACACGCCGGTGAGCACCTTGATGAGCGTCGACTTGCCGGCGCCGTTCTCGCCGACGAGCGCGTGCACGTGTCCGGCACGCGCGGTGAAGTCCACGTCGGCCAGCGCGCGCACGCCGGGGAAGGTCTTGGACAGCCGGGTGACCGAGAGCATGTCAGTAGGCCTTGCCGAGGTCCGCCCGGGCGTTGCTCTTGTCGTAGGCGCTGTCCTTGATGACGATGTCCTGCCCGACCTTCTCGCCCTTGGTGAAGGTGCCGAGGGTCTGGAAGGCGAGCGGCCCGAAGCGCGGGTTGGACTCGATGACCGCGTAGATCCAGCCGTCCACGATGCCCTGTACGGCGTTGCGGGTTCCGTCGATCGTCACGATCTTGACGTCGCCGGGCTTCTTGCCGGCGCCCTTGAGGGCGTTCACGGCGCCGAGGCCCATCTCGTCGTTCTCGGCGTAGATCCCGGTGATGCCGGGCTTGGACTGGATGAGGTTCTCGGTGACCGACTGGCCCTTCTCGCGGGCGAAGTCGCCGGTCTGGCGGAACACGATCTTCAGGCCGGGTGCCTTCTCCTTGATGCGGTCCTCGAAGCCCTTGGTGCGCTCGGTGGTCACGTTGTTGCCGGCCGAGCCGAGGAGGACGGCGATCTCGCCCTTGCCGCCGGTCGCCGCGATCATCTGGTCCGCGGCCCGCTTGCCCTGTTCGGTGAAGTCGGAGCCGATGAAGCTCACGTAGTCCTTGCAGGCCGTCGCGTTGATCTTGCGGTCGATGGTCACGATCGGGATGTGTCTGGCGGCCGCGGTGCGCAGCACCGGCTCCCAGCCGTCGGAGTTGAGCGGTGCGATGACCAGGAGGTTCGCGCCCTTGGCGATGAGGTCCTGGACGTCGCTGATCTGCTTGGAGAACTGCGACTGGGCGTTGGCGGTGAGCAGTCTGACGCCCTGTGCCCTGGCTTCGGCCTTGATGGAGGCGGTCTCCGCGATGCGGAAGGGGTTGGCCTCCTTCTCGGACTGGGAGAAGCCGACGGTGGCGGTCTTCAGGTCGAGTTTCTGTCCGCCGTAGGCGTCGACGGTGCAGGTCGGGCCGGCGGCGGTGCCGGGCGAGGCGACCGCCTGGCCGGCGTTGTCCTGCTGGGCGGCGGAGGGCTTCGTGTCCGAGTCCTCGGACTTGGTGCAGCCGGTCGCGAGGGCGAGGCTCGTCACCAGGCCGGCGGCGAGAAGGGTTCGAGCGGAAGTGCGACGGGCGAGTGCGGTGGGCTTCATGAGTGTCCCCAAACGGCACGGCCCCGGAGCTGAGAGCGCTCTCGGGGGAGACTTGCTCTTGCGTCAACTCGGCGTGCTCGTCGTTCAGGGGAGGTTTTTACATCGTTGGAAGGGTCGTGTAAAGCCTTCCGTCCGAAATCTCGTCAACGTCGGCCCAGAGTGCTCTCCCGCTCCACCAGCCTGAATTCCGCGGTCAGTTCGCGGCCGCCGGGCTCCGCGCGGCCCGAAAGGCTGCGCAGCAGCGAGGCCACGGCCATCTTCGCGATGGCCTGCTTGTCCGGTGACACCGTCGTCAGGGTGACGGCGCCGAACCGCCCCTCCGCGATGTCGTCGAAGCCGACCACCGCCACATCCCAGGGCACCCGCAGGCCCCGCTCGTGCAGCACCCGCATCGCCCCGATCGCGATCAGGTCGTTGAAGGCGAAGACGGCGTCCGGACGCACTCCCGAGTCCAGCAGCTCGGCCATGGCCCGCGCGCCGTCGTCCCGGTCCCAGCCGCCGACCGGCACCACCAGGCCGTCCGGGGCGGGCACCCCGGCCGCCGCCAGCTCCGCGCGCCAGCCGTCCAGGCGCAGATGGGCGGGCCGGTTCACGGAGTCGGTGCGCACGCCGAGGTAGGCGATCCGGGTCCGGCCGCGGCCCAGCAGATGGCGCACCGCGCACCGGGCCGCCGCCACGTTGTCGATCGCGATGTGGTCGAAGGGCAGGCCGTACTCGCGTTCCCCGAGCAGCACCAGCGGCACGTCGCCCGGCCGGCCCCGCAGGTCCTCGGCCTCCAGGGTCAGCGGGCTGAGGATCAGCCCGTCGATCACCCCGCCCCGGAAGCCCTGGCTGACCAGGATCTCCTGTTCGCGCTCGCCTCGGGTGTGGTCGAGCAGGACGGTGAACTCGTGCTCCGCGGCCGCGTCGATCACCGCGCCGGCCAGCTCCGCGAAGTACGGGTTTCCGAGCTCGGGAACGGCGAGCGCGATGATCCCCGTCCGGCCCTTGCGCAGATGCCGCGCCGTCAGGTTGGGCCGGTAGCCGAGCTCGTCGATCGCCGCCTGCACCCGGGCCCGCATGGCGGGGGTGACGTGCGGATAGTTGTTCACCACGTTGGACACGGTCTTGATCGAAACGCCCGCGCGTTCCGCCACGTCCCTCAGGCTGACCCGCAAGGGATCTCCTCAGCGTCGATGGGTGCCCCGCGCCCCCGGGATTGTCATGTCCCTGGACACAGGCCGAGAGCCGTGCTCTCATGCCAACTGCCGTTCCTTCCAACGTTGTACAGACTGAAGCAACGAGCCGCCACCCTTCCTCACCCAAGGAGGATTCGTGCGCATCAGACCTCTCGGGCAACGCCTCGCCCTGCTGCTCGCCGCGGCACTGGGCCTGGCCGGCCTCACCGCTCCACCCGCCGCCACCGCGGCCGCCGCCACCGCGGCCGACAATCGCGTCGAAGTCCACGGCCTCAGGGGCGACTACTACACCCAGTCGGCCCCCGGCGCCTTCGACTTCCACGAGCTCAAGGCCACCGGGTTCGACCCGAACCTCGACTTCGACACCCTGGAGCCGCGCCTGAACTTCGCCACCGGCCAGTCGGACGACGTCAGCGTCCGCTGGACCGGCAAGATCGTCCCGGAGAAGACCGGCCCCACCACCTTCTCCGTCATCGGCGACAACGGCTTCCGGCTGTGGGTGGACGGCCGGCTGGTCATCGACCACTGGGTGGACGACTGGGACATCGAACAGACGGGCCAGCCCGTCGAGCTGACCGCCGGTACGGCCTACGACATCAAGGTCGAGTACTTCGAGCACTACGGCGGCTCCAACCTCCACCTGCGCTGGACCCCGCCCGGCGGCACCAAGACAGCCGTACCGCAGTCCGCGTTCCGGCTGCCCGACGGCTTCGACTACGACGGCGCCGTCTCCACCGCCGTCCAGGCGAGCGGCCGCACCCTCGCCCTGGAGTTCGCACAGCCCCTCGGCAGGCCGCCGACCGGGCTCGGCGACCACCTGGACGCCGTGATCGGGGGCGCCAGTTGGCCCCTGGGCGACGCCCGGCTGGACTCCGCCGACCCCCGGAAACTGCTGATCACGCTCAAGGAACCCGTCGTCGGCAACAAGACCGGCACCGCGTCCGGCCTGGCCGACGTGCGCTACGACGGTCAGGGCGGACTGGCCGGCACGGATGGCAACGTTGTCGGCTCCTTCTGGAGCAGCGGTGCCAACAAGTCGACCTACGAGCTGCGCACCAAGTGGGCCGACCAGGTCGGGCCGGGCAACGCCCACCCCGAGTACCCGAGGCCCCAGCTCACCCGCGGTGACTGGCAGAACCTCAACGGGACCTGGCAGTTCGCCGCGGCCACGGCGGGCGAGCAGCCGCCGGTGGGCAGGAAGCTCGGCGAGAAGATCCTCGTCCCCTACCCCGTGGAGTCCCAGCTGTCCGGGCTCGAACGGCACGAGGACCACATGTGGTACCGGCGCACCTTCACCGTGCCGGCCGGCTGGAAGATCGGCTCCGGCAGGCGGCTGCAGCTGAACTTCGGCGCCGTCGACTGGCGGGCGGAGGTGTACGTCAACGGCACCAAGGTGGCCGAACACCAGGGCGGCTACGACAAGTTCAGCGCCGACATCACCGACGCGCTGAAGCCCGGCCGCACCCAGGAGCTGATCGTCGGCGTCTACGACCCCACCGACGCGGCCGACGGCGAGAACCCGCCGGTCGGCAAGCAGCGCCTGGACCCGAGCGGCATCTGGTACACGCCGACCTCCGGGATCTGGCAGACGGTGTGGATGGAGCCGGTGGCCGCCGACCACGTCGACCAGCTCAAGCTCACCCCCGACGTCGACGCGGGCACCCTCACCGTCGAGCCGCAGGGCGTCCGCGACGGCCTGCCGGTGACCGCGACCGCCTACGAGGGCAAGCGCAAGGTGGCCACGGTCACCGGCCGCAGCGGCACACCGCTGACCCTGCGCCTGCACAACCCCCGTCTGTGGTCGCCCGCCGACCCGTTCCTCTACGACCTGAAGGTGACGGTCGGCGCCGACCGTGTCGGCAGCTACTTCGGGATGCGGTCGGTCAGGGTCGAGAAGGTGAACGGCGTCCCGCGCACCCTGCTCAACGGCAAGCCGGTCTTCATGATGGCAACCCTGGACCAGGGCTTCTGGCCGGACGGGCTGTACACCGCCCCGACCGACGAGGCGCTCGCCTACGACCTGAAGATGCACAAGAGCATGGGCTTCAACGCGGTGCGCAAGCACATCAAGGTCGAGCCGGACCGCTGGTTCTACTGGGCCGACCGGCTCGGACTGATGGTGTGGCAGGACATGCCCGCGATGACGGCAGGCGTGAACCCGTCCACGCAGGCGCGCGCCGAGTACGAGCGCGAGATGAAGCAGATGATCGACGAGCACTACAGCAGCCCGTCGGTCGTCATGTGGGTCACCTTCAACGAGGGCTGGGGCCAGTACGACATGGCCCGCATCGCCGACCAGGCCAAGTCCTGGGACCCGACCCGGCTGGTCAACTCCATGTCCGGGCTCAACCTCGGCGCGGACGGCGGCACCGGCGACATCATGGACGAGCACGGCTACCCCAGTCCGGCCCTGCCGCCGCATCCCGACGGCCGACGCGCCCTGGTCAGCGGCGAGTACGGCGGCCTCGGCCTCGCGGTGCCGGGGCACGCCTGGTCGGTGCAGCAGTCGTACGTGGACGTCGACCCGGCGAGCTACACCGACGACTACCTGGCCAAGCTCGCCGAGGTCCACGCGCTCGCCTGCCGGGGCGGCAACGGCGCGGTCTACACCCAGATCTCGGACGTCGAGGGTGAGCTCAACGGCCTGCTGACGTACGACCGCAAGGTGGTCAAGCCCGACGTCCGACGGCTCAGGACGGCCCAGCAGGCGCTGATCTCCGACGCCTCACGGGCCACGCCGGCCGGGTGCACCGCCTGACGCCCGCCCGGAATCGGCGCCCGCCTCCCCGCGCCGCGCCGAGTGTCCTGAACCATCCCTGAAAGGAGTGCGGTCCGCCGCCGCCCGAACGGCGGCGGACCGCCCCGTTGCTCCTGCGCACCCTCTGGACACGGTCCCCCGTCCGTGCTGTCATGCCGATTGGTCTCTACCTTCCAACGTTGAAATACCCCAGGCGCCTCAGTGATCAGCTCCAGGGCCCTGGTCCCCGCACGTCCCGGATCGTGCCAGGAGGCTCCCCCATGCCCCTGAACCGCAGACACCTCGTCGCCGGCGCGCTCACCGCGGCCGGGGCGAGCGCCTTCCCGCTCGCCGTGGCCGACCCCGCCCAGGCGGCGCGCGGTACCGGCACCGCACCCAGCGCGGCATCGGCGCGCGTGGCGCCTGCCCCCGGCGGGCTCTACTCCCCCAACGCTGCGCCCCTCTCCCCCACCGCCTTTCTGCGCCTGCCGCCCGGCGCGGTCACGGCGCGCGGCTGGCTCGACAACCGGCTGCGGCAGCAACTCGCCGGGCTGTGCGGCCAGTACGCCGCGATCTCGCACTTCCTGGTGATGTCCGACTCGGGCTGGGTGCACCCCGAACGCACCGGCTGGGAGGAAGTCCCGTACTGGCTGCGCGGATACGTCGACCTGGCGATCCTCACGAAGGACGCCACCGCACTGGCCGCCGTGCGCCAGTGGATCGACGCGATCGTGGCCACCCGGCAGTCCGACGGCTGGTTCGGTCCGACCGCGCTGCGCACGTCGCTCGGCGGCGGCCCGGACTTCTGGCCCTTCCTGCCGCTCACCTGGGCCCTGCGCAACTGGCAGGAGTACAGCGGGGACAGCCGGATCGTCCCCCTGCTCACCGGCTTCTTCCGCTTCATGAACGCGCAGGGGCCCTCCGCGTTCGACCAGAGCTGGGTGTCGGTGCGCTGGGGCGACGGCCTGGACAGCGTCTTCTGGCTCTACAACCGCACGGGCGACTCGTTCCTGCTCGCTCTCGCGGACAAGATCCATGCCAACGGCGCCGACTGGGTCGACAACCTGCCGTCGCTGCACAACGTCAACATCGCGCAGGGGTTCCGCGAGCCCGCCCAGTACGCGCTGCGCTCGCCGTCGGCCGCGCTCACCCAGGCGGCGTACCAGAACTACACGTCGGTGATGACCTCGTACGGCCGGTTCCCGGGCGGCGGATTCGCGGGCGACGAGAACGCGCGGCCCGGATTCGGCGACCCCCGGCAGGGCTTCGAGACCTGCGGCATCGTCGAGTTCATGGCCAGCCACCAGCTGCTGACCCGGATCACCGGCGACGCGGTGTGGGCCGACCGCTGCGAGGACCTGGCCTTCAACTCGCTGCCCGCGGCGCTCGATCCGTCCGGCAAGGCCGTCCACTACATCACCAGCGCCAACAGCGTCGACCTCGACAACACCCCGAAGTCCCAGGGCCAGTTCCAGAACGGCTTCGCCATGCAGTCGTTCATGCCGGGCGTCGACCAGTACCGCTGCTGCCCGCACAACTACGGGATGGGCTGGCCCTACTTCACCGAGGAGCTGTGGCTCGCCACTCCCGACAAGGGGCTGGCGGCCGCGATGTACGCGCCCAGCCGGGTCACCGCGAAGGTCGCCGACGGCACCGCGGTGACCGTCACCGAGACCACCGACTATCCCTTCGGCGACACGGTCACCCTGACGGTCTCCACCCCGAGCCCGCTCGCCTTCCCGCTGTATCTGCGGATCCCCGGCTGGTGCGGATCGCCGCAGGTCACCGTCGCCGGCGCCGCCGTCTCCGCGTCGGCCGGGCCGTCCTGGTCCGTGGTCCGGCGCACCTGGAACGACGGCGACACCGTCACGCTGCGCTTTCCGCAGCCGACGGTGCTGCGCACCTGGACCGGCGGCCGCGGGGTCACCGCGGTCGACCGGGGACCGCTCACGTACGCGCTCCGCATCGGCGAGAACTACGTGCGCTACGGCGGCACTTCCCAGTTCCCCGAGTACGAGGTGCACGCCACCACGGCGTGGAACTACGGACTCGCGCCTGACGACGGGACCTGGACGTTCAGCCGCAGCGCCGGACCGCTGCCGGACGATCCGTTCGGCAGCGGCGCGACACCGGTCCGGATCACCGCGCCCGCGCGGCGGATCGCCGAATGGCAGGCGGACGAGCAGCACGTGGTGTCCCCCGTACAGGACTCGCCGGCGCGCAGCACCGCTGCCGTCGAGACCGTGACGCTGATTCCGATGGGCGCCGCCCGGCTGCGGATCTCCGCGTTCCCCACCGCCTCACCGACCGGCCATCCGTGGCAGCCGGTCGCCGTGTACCGGCTGATCCGCAACAGCAACTCCGGCAAGGTCATGGGTGTCGACCTGATGTCCACCGCCGACAGCGCACACGTCGTCCAATTCGACGACAACGGCACCGCCGACCACCTCTGGCAACTCATCGACAACGGCGACGGCTGGTACCGCATCCGCAACAAGAACTCCGGCAAGGTCCTCGGCGTCGACCTCATGTCCACCGCCGACAGCGCACACGTCGTCCAATTCGACGACAACGGCACCGCCGACCACCTCTGGCAACTCATCGACAACGGCGACGGCTGGTACCGCATCCGCAACAAGAACTCCGGCAAGGTCCTCGGCGTCGACCTCATGTCCACCGCCGACAGCGCACACGTCGTCCAGTACGACGACAACGGGACCGCCGACCACCTGTGGCAGTTCGGGTAGGGCCGGGAGTCCGCCCTGTTCCACTGCCGTCGTTCACATCACTGGAGGTCAGGTACATGACATTGAGGTCGGCAAGACCACAGCCCGGCAGATGGAGAAGGACCCTCGGTCTGATTCCCGTGGTCGCTCTCATGGTGGCGGCCACCGTCACCGGCTCGCTCACCGCCCAGGCGGCCGTGCCCCCGACGCCGGCGGGCTTCTCGCTCACCTGGAGCGACGACTTCAACGGCGCGTCCGGCACCGGCATCGACCAGAGCCTGTGGAAGTACGACACCGGGCCGGGCAGCAGTTTCGGCACCGGTGAGATCGAGACCATGACCAGCAGCACCTCGAACGTCTACTACGACGGCCAGGGCCACCTGGTGCTCCAGGCCCTGCACTCCGGTTCCGACCCGCGCAGCGGGTGGACCTCGGGGCGCGTGGAGACCCAGTCGGCGTCCTTCGGCGCCCCGGCCGGCGGAGTCGTCCGCATCGAGTCCGTCCTGCAGCAGCCCAACGTCACCACCGCCAACGGCGCGGGCTACTGGCCGGCGTTCTGGATGCTCGGCGCACCGCTGCGCTCCGGTGTGACCTGGCCGAAGTCCGGCGAGGTCGACGTCATGGAGGACATCAACGGCCGCGGCTCCGTCTTCAGCACGATCCACTGCGGGGTGAACCCGGGCGGGCCGTGCAACGAGTCGACCGGCATCGGATCGGGTGAGCGCGCCTGCTCCGGCTGCCAGACCGGCTTCCACGACTACGCGGTGGAGATCGACCGCTCCGTGTCGCCGGAACAGATCCGGTTCTACCTCGACGGGAACAACTTCTTCACCGTCAACGCCAACCAGGTGGACGCCACGACCTGGTCCGACGCGATCGACCACCCCTTCTTCATCATCTACGACCTGGCGATCGGCGGCGGGTTCCCCGACGCGTTCGGCGGGGGCCCGAACGCGGCCACGGTCTCCGGCGGCAAGCTGGTCATCGACTCGGTGGCCGTGTACAACAAGGGTCCCGGCTCCGGCGGTGGCGGCGGCTCGGTGACCGGCCAGACGATCACCGGTCCTGGCGGCAAGTGCGTGGACGTGGCCGGTGACGACACCGGCGGCGACGGCACCGCGGTCCAGCTGTGGGACTGCCAGTCGGCCGCCAAGGACCAGCACTGGACGTGGAGCGGCCAGACCCTGCAGACCCTCGGCAAGTGCCTGGACATCGCGGGCGCCAACAGCGCCGCGGGCACCAAGCTGCAGCTCGCCACGTGCAACAGCGGCGGCTACCAGTCATGGGTACGGCAGACCGACGGTACGCTGCGGAACCCGGCCAGCGGCCGGTGCATCGACTCGCCGTCGGGCGCCACGGCCAACGGCACCCGGCTGCAGATATGGGACTGCAACGGCTCCGGCGCCCAGCAGTTCGCCATCGGTACCCCCATCTACGGTCCGGGCGGCAAGTGCGTGGACGTGGCCGGTGACGACACCGGCGGCGACGGCACCGCGGTCCAGCTCTGGGACTGCCAGCAGGCGACCTCGCTCGACCAGAAGTGGACCTGGAGCGGCCAGACCTTGCGCACCCTGGGCAGGTGCCTGGACATAGCGGGCGGTGTCAGCACGGCAGGCACGAAGCTCCAGCTGGCCACCTGCAACGGCGGGGGGTATCAGACCTGGGTCGCCAACACCGACGGCTCGCTGTACAACCCGACCACCGGCCGCTGCGTCGACTCGCCCTCGGGCGCCACCGCGAACGGCACCCGGCTGCAGATCTGGGACTGCAACGGCTCCGGCGCCCAGCAGTTCGCCCTGGCATGAGCCGAAGGTGCGTGATCCCCGCAGCCGGCGGGGATCACGCACCCGCCCGCCCGGTCGTGGGCGGCGCCGCTCGCGGCGACGCCGGGGCGGCACGCGCGGTGTCACGGAGCGATCCGCAGGCTCGCGATCAGCCCGTCGCGCAGGCGGAAGGTCATGGGACCGGTGCCGTTGTACCCGTTGCCGGTCACGGTCAGGGTCGCGACATAGGTGCCGTCCGACGCGCCGGGCTCGATCGCGTCCAGCGTGAAGTGCGCCTGTACGCCGATGTTGTCGGTCCGGTCCCAGGCGCGCACACCGTCGCGGCCGCGGTATGCGCGGCCCCAGTCGTCGAGTTCGGCGTCGTGGGTGAATGCGGCGGCGAACGCCTCGGCGTCGCCGCGGTTGGTCGCATCGACGAAGGCCTGGACGGCCGCGGGGACTTCGATGGTGCTCATGGCAGATTCCTCAGCTCTGGACGGTGAGCAGGTCGGCGAGGCCGATGCGGGTGAGGAAGCCCCGGCGAATGCGGTCCGCGGTCTTGGAGACCTCCTCGGATCCGTCGTCGGCGGGGTCGACGTGCACGCGGTAGGGGCGCTTTCCGGCGGGCAGGGCGACGATGCGGGCGATCTCCTCGGAGACGAGCGACGCGGGCGCGTCCTCGGGAGCGAGGGCGGCGAGCTTGGTCGCCATCTGGTCCACCAGGCCCGGGTACCGGCTCTCGTACTCGGCCTCGACGGCGGGGTCGTCGGGGTGGCCGGCATGAGCGAAGTGGTTGGTGCCGCTGGTGAACGAGCCGGGGACGACGATCGCGGTCTCCACGCCCCAGCGGGCGAGTTCGCCGGCGTAGGACACCGCGAGGGAGTCCATGGCGGCCTTGGCCGCGAAGTAGGGGGCGAGGTAGGGCGGGGTGCCGCCCTTGACGCTGCTGCTGGACACCCAGAGCACCAGTCCTCGCCGGCGCCGGCGCATGCCCGGCAGCACGGCGCGGTTGACGCGCTGGGTGGACAGGACGTTCACGTTGTAGAGCTCGGCCAGCTGGTCGGGGGTGAAGGCCTCGGCGGGCCCGGTCACCATGTGCCCGGCGTTGTGGATCAGCACGTCGACGCGGCCGTGCTCGGCTTCGATCCCCTTGACGGCGGTGTCGACCGAGTGCTGGGAGTTCACGTCGAGTTCGATGGAGCGCAGGTCGACGTGGTGCTCGTCGGCGTAGTGGGCGGCGGCCCGGACCTGGGGCGCGTTGCGGCCGGTGGTCTGGCGCATGCCTGCGTAGACGGTGTGGCCGGCGTCCGCCAGCGCACGGGCGGTGAGTGCTCCGAA
Organism: Streptomyces sp. NPDC001507; assembly: GCF_042894765.1. NCBI lineage: Bacteria > Bacillati > Actinomycetota > Actinomycetes > Kitasatosporales > Streptomycetaceae > Streptomyces > Streptomyces sp. NPDC001507. Next base: position 1,117,760 of record NZ_JBIAVV010000001.1, on the reverse strand, counting down.
ACCGCTGGAGGCGCCGGTGATGACGACGACGTTGCCGGTGGTGGACATGGAGGTGTTCCTTTCCGCGATGACAGTGCGGGGGGCCCGGTGGTGCGCGCGGCGGGGGTCAGGCGAGTCCGCCGTTGGCGTAGAGGACCTGTCCGTTGACCCAGCGCGCGGGACCGGCCAGGAACGAGACGACCTCGGCGATGTCCCCGGGCTCGCCGAGACGCTCCAGCGGGGTCGCCTTGGCGAAGTTCGCGATGGTGGCGTCGTCCTTGCCGTCGAGGAACAGCGGTGTGGCGGTGGGGCCGGGTGCGACGGCGTTGACGGTGACGTCCCGGCCGCGCAGCTCACGGGCGAGGATGAGGGTCAGGCCCTCGACCGCGGCCTTGCTGGCGACGTAGGCGCCGTAGCCCGGCAACTGGGTGCGGACCACGGAGGTCGAGACGTTGACGATCGCGCCACCCGGGCGGACCCTGCGGGCCGCCTGCTGGGAGACGACGAAGGTGCCGCGGATGTTCGTGCGGTGCATCCGGTCGAGGTCGGCGAGGTCGAACGTCGCGATCGGGGCCAGGATCATGATGCCGGCGGTGTTCACGACCACGTCGATGCCGCCGAAGGCCGACTCGACGGCGTCGAAGGCCGCGCTCATCGCGCTCTCGTCGGCGATGTCGCCGCCCACCGCGAGGGCCCTGCCGCCGGCGGCGGTGATCGCGGCCACGGTCTCCTCGGCCCTGGCCTTGTTTCCCGCGTACTGCACGGCGACCGCGAAGCCGTCCCGGGCGAGCCGCTCGGCCGCGACGCGGCCGATACCGCCCGAGCCTCCGGTGACCAGTGCGACACGGTCGGGGGTGGGGGTGCTCATGAGGGTCTCCTCTTCAGGTGCGTCCAAATGAACGACGCGTTCATATAACCATGAAATGAACGTGCCGTCCATATCTCTGGGGCGAGTCCTGTGCCGGACGCCGTGGAGCCTTTTCCACGAGGTGCCCGCCGCCGCACGCACCAGCCCCGGTGGCGGTCCGGGATGGCGGGGAGGTGCGGGCAGGACAGGTGGCGCCGCGCACGTCGAGTCGTACGTCGGGAGAGGCATACCTGTCAGAGCCGAGACGTTCGGGACGAGGAACGAGGTGGTCGTCAAGCGTGCGTCAGCCATGCCGCGACCTGCCCTCCGCGCGTCCGCCCCGGTGCCCCGCACGGGCGGCGCCGGGCCCACGACCGGGGCGGTGACGCGCACTTGCCCAAGCGCCGATTCCCGTTAGCGTGGGGGCGCCAGGTCAGCAGGTCCCACCTCTCTCCCCCCACCGCAGGAGGCTCCGTGCCCATCCGTCCTCGCCGGCTCGCCGTCCCCGCCCTGCTCACCGCTGCCGCCCTCGCCGTCGCGGCTCCGGCCGCCCAGGCCAGCGGCGCCAAGATGAGCCAGTCGGCAGCGGCCGCGAAGCTCTCCGCCGCGGGCATCACCTGGAGCTCCAGCGGCAACTGCACCACTCGCTCCAACTCGACGTGCACGTCGTTCGACCAGATCAACTCCGGCACGGTCGACGCCGTGATCACGCTGAAGCGGGCCAGCGGCTGCGCCATCAACATCACGGGCGGCACGGAGGTCGGCCACGCGTCGGGCACCTACAGCCACTACAACGGCTACAAGGTCGACCTGGCGCACAACTCGTGCCTGGACGGCTATGTGCACAACAGCTTCACCTACATCGGCTACCGGGGCGACGGCTACCCGCAGTGGCAGGCCGCCTCCGGCAACCTCTACTGCGACGAAGGCAACCACTGGGACGTCACGGTGTACTGAGTCCCCCGCCGAGGCGCAGGGCTCCGGTGAGCGGCAGAGCGGGCGTCGCCGCGCCACGGCGAGGCGACGCCCGCCGATCCGAGTCTCATGACGGCCTCCGCGGATGCGTCAAGGGCGCCGTCACACCGCTTAGTTCATGGCTTGATTTAACTAATGATGTCCAACGTCCGGCAAGCCTCGGGGAGTTGAAATCTTTCCGGGCCCTCTTCTGCCGGATCCCTTGACACCTCGATGACATGGCCTCAACACTCCTCGGCGGGAGAGCGCTCTCCCGAACGTCTCCCGGCGCCCCCTCGCGTCAGTCCGCCTGACGTCACGTCATGGGGTCGCCCGGCGACGGCCTCTGCCACCCCCACCGTTCAGGAGGAGGTCTCCATGCCACGGAGATCGAAAGGCCTGTCAGCCACGCTGATCACCGGCGCGCTCCTGCTGACCTCGCTCGGCCTCGGCGGCATCGCCGTCAGCGCCGGGCCGCCCGCACCGCACAGCGCCGCCGCGCGGTCGTTCGCGGCCACCCATTCCGGTCACGCGATGGCCGCGTCCACGGCCACCTCCCCGGAGGATCCGGACGGCGACGGCTACATCCTGGCGAACCCGCAGGTCACCGGCGTGACGCCGTCCACCCAGGACCCGCCGCACCGCTACTTCCACGAGTTCCAGGCCAACTGCTCGGTCTCCCGTACGAGGCCGGACGACCCCATCGTCTACCCGCAGCAGCCGGGCAAGTCCCACGACCACACCTTCATGGGCAACACGACGACCGACGCGTACAGCACCACCGCCTCGCTGTCGGCCGGCGGCACCACGTGCAAGGCCCCCGGCGACCTGTCCGGCTACTGGATGCCCACCCTGTACAACGGCGACCAGCAGATCCTGCCCGTCGGCCCGCAGGTCATCTACTACAAGGCCGGCGTCACCGACTACACCAGCGTCCGGCCCTTCCCCAAGGGCCTGCGTTTCGTCGTCGGCAGCCCCCTGCAGAGCGCCGACGAGTTCCGCAGCCACCCCGGCTTCGTCGAGGGCTGGGAGTGCGGTGACAGCTACTTCAACACCGAGTTCCCGGCGAGCTGTCCCAACCGGGCCGATGTCCAGCTCAACATCCGCTTCCAGGCGCCCAGTTGCTGGGACGGCAAGTACCTCGACACGCCCGACCACAAGAGTCACATGGCCTATCCCGTGGTCAAGCCCGGCACGAACGACAACATCTGCCCGGCTGACCACCCGGTGGCCCTGCCGATGATCGAGTTCAAGATGGCCTTCCCGGTCAACGGCGACATGTCGAAGGTGCGGCTCTCCAGCGGGACGGGGCACACCTTCCACTACGACTTCTTCAACGCGTGGGACGACCGCACCCTCCAGGCGCTGGTCGACCACTGCGTCGTCGGCGGGCTCCAGTGCGACGCACGCGGCTACGACGAGACCCACCCGGAGGCGGGCGCCGCACTCGACGAGCACTACCGACTGCCGTGAGGAGCTCGCTCTCATGACCCCACGACCCCGCACCCGTTCCCGTACCCGCCGCGCCGCGGCACCCCTGACCGCCGGTGTACTGGCCGCCGGATTCCTCGCCGCGCTGCCCGCCGCCCAGGCGCACGCCGCGGGCAGCGTCGTCAAGGTCACCGGCGGCCAGGGCGCCTGGCAGCTGACCGTGGACGGCCAGCCGTACCAGATCAAGGGCCTGACCTGGGGTCCGAGCGTCTCGGACGCCGACAAGTACCTGCCCGACCTCACGTCCATGGGCGTCAACACGATCCGCACCTGGGGCACCGACGCCACCAGCAAGCCGCTGTTCGACTCGGCGGCCGCGCACGGCATCAAGGTGATCGCGGGCTTCTGGCTGCAACCGGGCGGCGGTCCCGGCAGCGGCGGCTGCGTCAACTACCTGACGGACACGGCCTACCGGAACCAGGTGCTCGACGAGTTCCCCAAGTGGGTGCAGACCTACAAGGACAACCCCGGCGTGCTCATGTGGGACGTCGGCAACGAGTCTGTCCTCGGCCTGCAGAACTGCTACAGCGGTGACGAACTGGAGAGGCAGCGCGACGCCTACACCACCCTCGTCAACGACATCACCAAGAAGATCCACGCCATCGACCCGAACCACCCGGTCACGTCCACCGACGCCTGGGTCGGCGCCTGGCCCTACTTCAAGAAGAACGCGCCGGACCTCGACCTGTACGCCGTGAACTCCTACAACGCGGTCTGCGACGTCAAGGCCGCCTGGCAGCAAGGGAGTTACACCAAGCCCTACATCGTCACCGAGACCGGGCCGGCCGGCGAGTGGGAGGTCCCGGACGACGCCAACGGGGTCCCGCTGGAGCCCTCCGACCAGGCGAAGGCCGACGGCTACACCCGTGCGTGGAACTGCGTCACCGGGCACCAGGGAGTTGCGCTCGGCGCGACGATGTTCCACTACGGCACCGAGTACGACTTCGGCGGCATCTGGTTCAACCTTCTGCCCGCCGGCCAGAGGCGCCTGTCGTACTACGCCGTGAAGCGGGCCTACGGCGGTGACACCGGCCACGACAACACCCCGCCCGTCATCTCCGGCCTGACCGTGGAGGGCGGCGCGGGCCAGGTGCAGGCCGGACGCGCCCTCGTCCTGTCCGTGCAGGCCGGCGACCCCGACGGCGACCGGATCTCCTACGAGGTCCTCGACAACAGCATGTACATCGACCAGAACAAGAACCTGACCTCACTGCCCTTCACCGACCTCGGCGGCGGCCGCCTGAGGTTCACCGCGCCCGACCGTCCGGGCGTCTGGAAGGTCTACGTCAAGGCGACCGACGGGCACGGCAACGTCGGCGTGGAGACGCGCTCGATCCGCGTCGTACCGCCGGTCCCGTCCGGCACCGACGTGGCACGCGGCAAGCCCGCCACCGCCTCGTCGTACCAGGCGAGTTACGGTGACTGCCCGTGCACGGCGGCCAACGCGGTCGACGGCGACCAGAGCACGCGCTGGGCCAGTGACTGGAGCGACCCGCAGTGGCTCCAGGTCGACCTCGGAACCCGCACCACGTTCCGGCACGTCCAGCTGTCCTGGGAGGCCTCGTACGCCAAGGCGTACACCATCCAGACCTCCGACGACGGCCAGAACTGGCAGACCGTGCACACCGTGACCGACGGCAACGGCGGGATCGACGACTTCGACGTCACCGGGACCGGCCGCTACGTCCGCGTCAACGGCACCGCGCGGGGCACCGGTTGGGGCTACTCGCTGTACGAGTTCGGCGTCTACGCCTGACGGACGCGGCTCTCCCGGAGCGGCGGACCCCGCTCCGGGAGAGCGCTCTACTGCAGGCCTCGCAGGTCCGTTAGGGTGCCTGCATGAGCAGACGGGCCCCGACGCTCGAGGACGTCGCCCGGGAGGCCGGTGTCTCCCGGGCGACCGTGTCCCGGGTCGTCAACGGCATCCGCAACGTGGACCCGGAGATACAGGAGATGGTCCGCGGGGCCATCGCGCGGACGGGTTACGCGCCCAACCGGGCCGCCCGTTCCCTGGTGATCCGGCGGTCCGAGACCGTCGCCCTGGTGGTCTCCGGCGCCGGGGACACCACGGACGCCGGCCAGAACGCCTTCGCCACGTCGGTGTTCGCGGATCCCTTCTTCGGACGGGTCGTCAGCGGGATCGTGGGCTTCCTGCGCCCCCGTTCGATGCACCCCGTCCTGATGTTCGCCGAGTCCGCCGAGGCCCGGGAGGAGGTGGTGACCTATCTGCGCCAGGGCCGCGCCGACGGCGCCCTCGTGGTCTCCACCCACGCCGACGACCCGCTGCCGGCCCTGCTCGCCGACGCCCGGCTTCCCGCGGTGCTCTTCGCCCGCCCCTCCCGTCCGGTCCCGCTCAGCTACGTGGACCTGGCGCACCGGGACGGCGGACGCCTCGCGGCGGAGCACCTCCTCGCGCGCGGCTGCCGCCGCCCCGCCACCGTGTGCGGCCCGCTGGACGTGGAGGCGAGCCGGGAGCGGCTCGCGGGCTTCCGTGACACGCTCGCCCGCCACGGCCACCCCTGCGTCCCGGTCGCCGAGGGCGGGTTCACCCTGGACAGCGGTCTCGCGGCCACGGCGGACCTCCTGGCCCGGCACCCCGACACGGACGGCGTGTTCGCCGCCAACGACCTCATGGCGCAGGGCGCCTGCCAGGTCGTACGGGAGCAGGGGCGCCGGGTGCCCGAGGACGTCGCCGTCGTCGGCTTCGACGACTCCGGCATCGCCGAGACCTGCCGGCCCCGGCTGACCACGATCCGCCAGCCGGTCGAGGAGATGGCGGCCGAGATGGCCCGCCTGCTCGACGAGCACATGAACGGCGCGCGCAGCGACGCGACGTCGGTCATCTTCGACCCGAAGCTCGTGGTGCGCGACTCGGCGTAGCCGGGCCGTGCATGATCTCGCGCAGACCCCCTAGGCGTACCGACCAGTCGGTACTACCCTCTGGCCACGCTCCCGGAGCCGGGCCGGCGCGAGGCTTCGTCGCGCCGACGCGAAACACCCGGTCTCCGGAAACCCCGGGAGGAGCCGCATGTCCGCTGCCACGACACCGCCCGCCGCCGACAGACCCGCACCCGATGTGCCCTCCGCCGCCGCCGGCACCCCGCTGGCCCGGCTGTACCGCCGCGAACTGACCGACTATCCGCCCACCGGCCGCCGCATGGTGTACCTCGCGATCGTGGTCGTCACCACCGTCGTCCTGTACTACATGCTGTACATCCAGTACGCGGTGGCGACGTCGATCATCACGCACTTCGGCATGACGTACCGCTACTTCATCTGGGTCTCGGTGATCGGCAACGCGGTCGGAGCCTTCGCCTCGCTCGTGGCGGGTCTTGCCGACCGCTGGGGCCGGGCGAATCTGGTGGTCTACGGACTGCTGGTCGCGGCGCTGCTGGTCTTCTTCGGTCTGCCGAACGCGGCGGACAAGACCACCTACCTGGTGCTCTTCGCGCTCGTCAGCTTCATCGAGGGCATCGTGCTGGTCGCCACCCCGGCGCTGATCAGGGACTTCTCCCCACAGCTCGGCCGGGCCACCGCGATGGGGTACTGGACGATGGGGCCGGTCATCGGCTCCCTGGTGGTCACCGTCGTCACCAGCAACACCCTCGACAGTGCCACCTGGCAGGACGAGTTGCGCTATTCGGCGATCGCCGGGTTCGTCGTCTTCGTCTTCGCGATCGTCGCGCTGCGCGAGCTGTCCCCGGCACTGCGGGACCAGATCATGGTGACCCTGCGGGACCGGGCACTGGTCGAGGCACGCGCCAAGGGGCTGGACACCGAGGCGCTGCGGCGCGGCGAGTGGCGGCAGATGATGCGCCTGGACGTGCTGGGCTCGGCCTTCGCCATCGCCGTGTTCCTGCTGCTGTACTACGCGGCGGTCGGCAACTTCGTCGTCTACTTCTCGACCGTCTTCGGCTACAGCGAGCAGCGCACCAACGCGCTGGCCAACTGGTACTGGGGAGCGAACGCCGTCGCCCTGGTCCTGGTCGGCCTGGTCTCGGACCGGCTGAAGGTGCGCAAGCCCTTCATGATCGTCGGCGCGCTCGGCTCGATCGCGGTGACCGCGGCCTTCGCCACCCGCGCCACCCACCTGACGACCGGCTATTACACCTTCGCCTGGCTGTTCGTCGGCATCGGAGTCTTCAGCGGCATCGCCTACGCGCCCTGGATGGCGAGCTTCACCGAGACGGTGGAGAAGCACAACCCGGCGGCCACCGCGGCGGGTCTGGCGGTGTGGGGCTGGACCGTGCGCATCGTGGTCGCCGTCTCCGCGGCCTTCATCCCGGTGCTGGTCACCTCCGTGACCCCACTCGTGGAGCACGGCGCCGAGGTCAAGGCCGCCTCGGCGCAGGCGGCACCCGCGCTGGCGATCGTGGATGCGCATCCGGACCTCTTCGCCGAGCTCGACAAGTACAGCCCGGCCACCACCCCTCCCGCACTGAGCGCCCGCGCGGTCAAGGAGGTCGGCGCGGAGAACCTCGCCGTCGTACAGAAGGCGGGGCCGCAGCTGAAGCTGCTGCAGGAGTACGGCGCCAAGGTCCAGAAGGCGTCGAAGGACGGGCCCGGCGAATGGCGCACCTGGTGGTGGATCTGCGTCGGCGGCCAGGTGGTCTTCCTGCCCTTCGTCTTCGTGATGGCGGGCCGGTGGAGCCCGAAGAAGGCGCGCATGGACGCCGAGGCACACCAACTCGCCGTCAACCGCGAGCTGACCGCCTTGGCCGCCGCCGAGGAGTGACCGGACGGGGAGCCGGGGACGGCGGGCAGGGGTTCCCTGCCCGCCGTCCCCGACGTGCCGGGTCTCCTCGGTGCACGCGCGCCAGTCCGGCCCGCGCTGCCTCACATCCGGGATCTCAGCACGTCGACCTCGCAGCCCGGCGCGGACGGGTCGAAGCCGTGCTCGACCAGCCAGCGCACCCCCAGCAGGCTGCGCAACGACCACCACGCGCGGAGCACGTCGAGGTCGACGTCGGCGCCGTAACCGGCGATGACGTCGCCGAGGTGCTCCTCGTGTCCCAGCGTCAGGGTGGCGAGGTCGAACAGGGCGTCGCCCGGGCCCGCTTCGGACCAGTCGATGATGCCGGTGACCTCGTCGCCGTCGACGAAGACGTGCTCGGCCTGCAGGTCGCCGTGCGTGAACACCGGGGTCCACGGCCTGATCGCGGCCTCGGCGACCTGGCGGTTGCGGGTGACCAGGTCGGCGGGCAGGACGCCGTTCGCCACGAGCGACTCGCACTCGCCGTCGAGTTCGGCCGCCAGTTCGTCGGGACCCCGGCGGCGCCGGCCGGGCCAGGGCGGCAGCGGTGCCTCGTGCAACTGCCGGACGGCGGCACCCGCCGCGGCCCATGCCGCCGGCGATGCGGCCGACGGCTGACCGAGCCGGCCGAGCGCCGCCCCCGGGACGGCGGCGATGGCGAGCACGGGCCGCTTGCGCCACAGGACCTCCGGAGTCGGGACCGGCACCAGGGCCATCGCCTCGACCTCGACGTCGATGCGCGCGTGATCGGCGTCCACCTTCAAGAACACGTCGCCGACGCGCAGGGTCGCGCGCTCGGAATGGGCGACGACGACTTCGACCTCGTCCATGGGCGACCAGTATTCCGGGGATGATCGCCGCTGTCGCCGGAATTGTGGCGTGCGGTGACGCGGCCGACCGCGGCGCGGCGGCGGTGACGGCGTACGTGTCCTGCTTCGGGATCACGCCCCGTGAGCTGGGTCCACGCCGACAGGGAGGTGGCCGCCTGCCGGCGACGGTCTGCTCCGCGCGCCACCGCACACGCCCTGTGGCTCCCGGGCGGGGCGTGGGCGCCCCGCCCGGTATGGCGCCGTCAGGGGCGGTCCACACGGAAGTGGTAGCAGCCGTATTCGACGGCACGGACGTGGACCTGGGCGGTCCCGGGGTCGGCGAACGCCTCGGCCAGTGCGTGCTCGAAGGCCGCGTGGGGGTCGTCCGGGAGCTCCAGCATGCGGCCGCCGGTGATGCGGCCTCGCCCGTCGTAGCGGCGCAGGACGCGCAGGGCTCCCGGGCGTGCCCAGGGGTAGCCGGGGTGCTCGTCGGACGGGCCGCCGCAGTCCTCGGCGTGGATGAAGACCGGCCCCTGTTCGTCGTACGCCCCGGGATCGGCGCCCGTCCGCGCCGCCCACCGGCGCAGCGGGGCGTAGGACACGAGGGCGATCCACTCGCCCCGGGTACTGGACCGCAGGCAGCAGCGCAGCGGTGCGCCGCCCTCGTCGTCCGGGTACGGGCGTGGCGGGTTCCCGGCGTCGTCGTGGACGCGCAGTTCCTTCAGGGCCTCGGCGGGGATGGGAAGGGGAGGGAAGGCGGGATTCATGTGTGCAGCGTGACGCGGGCCGGACTGGGAGACCGGCGGGATCCGGACGCCGTCTTCGGCGCCGGAGCCGCGCGCCGGTCATCGCGGTGGGGCCCGGCGCGGCAGGAAGGGGCGTCCCCGGCGGGGACGCCCCTTCCCTTCACCGCTGTTCGGGAGCTACTCGATGTTGATCTTGAAGGTGGTGGTCGTGTTCTTGATGTCCTGGGCGTTGCCGCTCATCCGCAGGTTGCGGAAGGTGGCCTCGCCGACGGCGGGACCCTGACCGGGTTCGGGCAGTTCGTTGGCCCAGATACCGAAGCCGGACTTGGCGTCGAAGGCGTCTCCGCTCTTCTTGGAGTTGGTGATGGAGATGTCGGTGAAGATGGTGTCCTTCACCGGGAACTGCGGCTGGCCGCCGACGTAGTTGGTCTGGAACATGACGCCTCCGTAGGTGGAGTCGTCGATGTCGACGTCGTTGACCCGGATGCCCTGGAAGACCTTCGAGGCGGAGAACGCCCAGATGGCGGGGAAGACCTGGGAGCCCCAGAAGTGGCCGCCGGTTCTGTCCAGGGAGACGTTCTCGATCGTCGTGGGATCGGTGCCGAAGCCGTTCATCGGGTAGCCGAAGTCCAGCGAGGAGATCGTGATGCCGGAGTAGACGAGGGTGTCGGCGACGCGGATGTTGCGGAAGGTGTTGTCGTAGCCGCCGTAGACGGCGATGCCGGCCGCGCGCCAGGTGAGGGTGGAGGTCAGGTTCTCGTAGAGGTTGTTCTTCTCGTCGGCGCCGCCGGCGTCGATGGCCGAGAAGAGGGCGAAGCTGTCGTCGCCCGTGGCGCGGGCGTCGTTGTTGACGACGTGGTTGTCCGTGGAGCCGTTCGTCATGTTGATGCCGTCGGCGAACGTGTCACGGATGCGGGAGTTCGAGATGGTCATGTTGTCGGTGTTGGCGCCCCAGTAGAGGCACACCATGTGCTCGGCCCAGATGTTGTCGATGGTGATGTTCGAGACGTTGGAGAAGTCGAACACCTTGCCCGGCCCGTCGATCCGGGACGTGTAGTTGCCGAAGTAGGCGAAGCCGGAGAACGTCGAGCCGTTGGCCGTGGACTCGGCGCGGAAGCCGACGTCGGTGTTCTCCTGCGAGGCGGGCGCGTGGAAGCGGGTGAACCAGGGGCCCGCTCCGACGACCTTGACCGCCTTGCCGTAGACCTGGAACTTGCTGGAGGTGTCGTAGTCGCCGGCGGGCAGGTAGACGCCGACGAGCTTGCCCGTGGTGTCCATGCGGACCTTGTCGAGGGCGTTCTGCACGTCCTGCTGGGTGAAGCCGGCCGGGACCGTGTAGGCGGCCGGGTCGGGGTTGGCGATCGCGGTGGCCTGTTCGGTGTTGATGAAGTCGACGGCGTAGTAACTGGCGGTGTTCGCCGCGTCCTTCTGGAGGCGGATCCTGGAACCGGCGGGCACGGTCTTGCCGAGGAGCAGGTTCGCCTCGTCGTAGATGTGGCGCGGGGCGCCGGAGCCGGGTGAGTTGCCGGGCGCGGTCTCGCTGCCGTAGAGCCAGGCGTACTTCGAGGTGAGGTCGATCGCCTTGAGGAACTGGCCGTCCACGTAGACGTCGAGGGTGGCGTTGGTGCCGTCCGGGATCGCGAAGCGGGTGACCAGGGTGTTGGTCGCGGCGCGGGTCGTCCACTCGACGTACTCGCCGGTGGCGTCGAGGGTGACCGCCTTGCGGCCGCTCGCCTCGCCCGCGAAGTCGCCGATGGTGCGGTTGGGGCCGACGACCTTGGCGCCGCCGCCCACCGTGCCGTCCTCGGCCTCGTACATGTCGTACGGCATGTCGGCGCCGCGGCCGACGAACAGGTTCTGTGTGGTGGTGTTGTTGGTGCGCTTGACCGGCAGTTCGTTGGTGTCGTCGGCGATGACCGTCGTCACCGTGTACTTGCCGTTGACGGCCGTCCAGGAGCCGAGGCTGATCGGCGCGGTCGTCTGTCCGGAGGCGATGGTGCCGTTGTAGGAGCCGCTGAGCGTCTTGACGGTGGCGCCGTTCGCATCCTGGACGGTGAGGGTGACGCCGTGCGCGCCGGAGGCGGAATCGATGGTCCCCTGGTTCTTGAGGGCCACGGTGAAGGCGACGTTGTCGCCGGCCGAGGCGCTGGAGGGCGTCCAGGCGACCGGTGCGGCGACCAGGTCGGAGCTGGAGACGGGCTTGACGACGAGGGCGTCGGAGCGGGTGAAGGTGTTGTTGCCCTCGTTCTGCTCGATGACCTTGTTGGACGGGTCGACCTCGGCGCCGACCGGGTAGCTGCCCGCGTCCCGGGTGCCGATGCTCGCGGTGACCGTCGCCGAGGCGCCCGCCGCGAGGACCGGGACGTCGGCGGTGGCCGCCTTGGTGCCGCCGAGCGTGAAGTTCAGGTCGGTGGCCTTGGACGCCTTGCTGCCGCTGTTGGTGACGGTGGCGGACAGACTGATGGCGTCCGACTCGACCGGGGCCGCGGGCGAGTTGGTGATGCCGGTGACCTTCAGGTCCGGGTTGGCGGCCGGGGTGCCGATCACCTGGAGCTCGCCGACCTGGCCGCCGGGGGCGCCGGTGTTGGAGGCGAACTTGAGCTGGATGTCGGCGGCGGCACCGGAGACCGGGATGGTCACGGTGTTGCCGGTGGCCGGGTTGAACGTGTAGTCCTTCGCCGCGACGAGGCTGGTGAAGGTGGTCGCGTCCTGGTCTCGGCCGAGCACCTGGATGTTCTGGGTGCGGGTCGACCAGGCCGGGTCCGGGTTGAGCTTGACGACGACCTGGCTGAGGTCGGCGTTGGCGCCCAGCTTGGTGGTGAGGGTGGCCGGGTAGGCGCCGCCCGCGCTCTCCCAGTAGGTGCCGATCTGGCCGTCGTTGGCGTTCGCGGCGACGTAGGTGAAGGTGTACGAGGAGGCCTCGATGGGCTTGCCCTGGGCGAGGTCGGAGCCTGCGCCGTTCCCGGGCCGGGTGACGCTGTTGCTCGCCACCGACACGTTCCCTGCGGCGTCCTTCGCCTTCACGTAGTAGGTGACGGTGGCCGTCGCCGACGGGGTGTCGGTGTACGTCGTCACGTCGCCGGCCACGGTCTTGACGAGCTGGTCGTTGGCGTAGACGTCGTACCCGGTGACGGCCACGTTGTCGCTCGACGCCTGCCAGGTGAGCTTCACGTCGCTGCCGGACTGCGTGTAGGCGAGGTTGCCGGGCGCCGTGGGGGCCTGGGTGTCGCCGCTCGCTCCCTTGCGGGTGACGCTGTTGCTGTTGGCGGAGACGTTGCCCGCGGCGTCCTTGGCCCGCACGAAGTACGTGATGTCGGTGCCGGCCGGCTGGGTGTCGGTGTAGGTCAGGACGTTCCCGGCCACGCTCGCCCGCAACTGGCCGTTGGCGTAGACGTCGTACCCGGTCACGCCCGTGTCGTCGGTGGCCGCGCTCCAGGTCAGCTTGATCTGCCCGGAGGCCGGCTCGGTGTAGGCCAGGTTGGCCGGCGCGGTGGGCGCCTGGGTGTCGCCGGTGGCCGGTCCGTAGACCTCCAGCTCGGACGCCTGCCCGGCGGGCCAGCCGTCGTTGGCGGTGAAGTACGCCCGCACGTACCGCGTCGTGGTCGTGTCGAAGCTGATGGTCGCCGACTGGTCGTCGGAGCTGTTGAAGGCGTACGCCTTCGACGCCGACAGGTCGGTGAAGTTCTGGTTGTCCGTGGAGCCCTGGATCTTGAGGGTCTGGTTGCGGCTCGGCCACCCGCTGGGCAGCCGCAGCGTCACCTGGTTCACCTGGACCGAGGAGCCGAGGTCGACCTTGAGCCACTGCGGGAAGGCGTTGTTGGTGCTCTCCCAGTAGGTGTTGCGGTTGCCGTCACCGGCGTTGGCCGCGCCGTAGACGTCGGCGTGCCCGCTCTCGCTGAAGGTCTTGCCCAAGGCGAGGTTGGGCGTCGAGGCGGCGGTCGTGAGGACCTGCATCTCGGCGAGCTGGGCGGTGCCCGCGACCGAGTTGGCGCTGAAGTCGGCCCGCACGTACCGGGCGAGGGTCGCGGGGAAGGAGACCTTCACCGTGTTGTCGTTGCCCGGGCTGAAGACGTACTGCGCCGTCGACTTGAGCGTGGCGAAGCTCTTGCCGTCGGCGCTGCCCTGGAGCGCCAGCGTCTGCTTGCGGGTCTGCCACTGCTCGGGCAGCCGCAGCACGACCTCGCGGACGCGCTTGGTCCGCCCGAGGTCGGTCTGGACCCACTGGGCCGACTTCTTCCCGGCCTGCCAGTAGGTGTCGGTGTCGCCGTCGGTGACGTTGACGGCCGCGTGTGCGGCGCGGGCGCTGCCTGCCGTGGTCCTGGCGTCCGCGGCGGCGTTCGGGCCGCCGGCCGCGTGCGCGCCGACGGCGGGCAGGCCCAGAACCATGACGGCGGAGGCGAGCACAGCGGTCGCTGTGCGCCGTCTCCAGGATCTCGGCTCGTGTCGAGTCATGCGGGGGGTCACTTCCTGCGGAGGCTCGCACGCCGGAGGGGCGGCGAGGGCGGCTCGTTCCTGACGGAGTGGTGCAGAAAGGTGCGGTGCGGTGCAGTGGAGTGGCGCGAGAAGCAATACGCAGACTTTTGCATTGTTTCATCGAAATATTACAGAGCGAAGTGAGCTCGTCTACGGCCAGGACTGCACAAATTTCACCAGAAGCACCCACGCATCGGTGACAGCGAGGGCGCGCACGCCGCGCCAGAGCCTTCGAGATGCCCAAAGAGGGGGCTGGAAAGGCAACTTGGCTTGAGGCTCTTCGACCCGGCTCCACGCACGAGTCGCACACTGCACTTGCATCCCGCAGTGCAAGCGAGCGTAATTAACGCAAGTTTTTGCGTCGCTGTGGCGCCGTGCTTTGACACCCAAGGACGGCTCAGGATGAAGGGTGAGGCGCCGCGGGCGCCACGTCGTCCGACACGCAAAGTGCCGACACGCTCGTGTTCCTGACGATGCGGACGCCGTGCTCGGCGGCGGCCCGCGGAGCCCGGACGATCATCACGTCGTCTTTCGCCCGCTTGCGGACGGCGAACGCCCCCCGGACCTCAAGCGGCGGGTCGGGGGGCGTTCGACTTGCTGCCGGCTGCGCTCCGGTCAGCCACGCGGGCGTTCGAAGGTCAGGAGCAGGCCCTCGACGGCTCCGGGACCTATGCGGCCCTTGACGTCGGCGGAGGTGATGGCCTTGAGGGCCCAGCCGTCCTCGGCGTGCTTGTTGAGCACCTTCTCCAGCTTGTCGCTGTCCAGCGCGTCGCCGATCAGCGACTCCCGGAAGGTGACGACCTTGTATTCGTAGGCGTAGGCACTGCTCATGACTGCGGGGTCCTCCTGCCGGCGGAGCCGGGTCGGGTGGGAATCGGCCGGGGCCAGCCAATCATCCCCGGGTGCCGCGCGCAGCGCCGGGCCTCGGTTTTTCTGCTTCAGGGCCGGGACTTGCACGCTTTCCGCCTCAGAGGCGGGACGTGCGCGCCGGAGCAGCCCGGAGGGCAGCGCCCACGCCAGGCCGAGCAGGGCGCCGAGGGTTGTGCCCCACAGGCCCTCAAGGGACGATCGCCGGCGTTACCCGCGGCTTGTGTTGTTTTGATCACTTTTATGCCTTCGGTGAGCAGGGTATTTGTGTTACCCATGAGATGTGCGGGAGAGGTTCTCGCGGCCTGCCCGCATGGACTCGGGAAGATCTGCCGGTACGCCGGAGTCAGCGAGCTGTGTGAGCTGCATGGACCCCACGCCCTCCTCTGCTTCGCCGTTCGACACGGTCAGCGGCGCCCTGGGGGATTACATCTCGAAGGGCGGAGCGAAGGCGGTGGACGAGGAGCGCGCCCTGGGGGCCGACGGCCAGACCGACGGCGAGACCGACGGCGGGGAACGGATCCTCGGGGTGGTCGCTCTCGGGCGGGATCTGCGGATCAGCGGTTCCAACCTGGACGCCGCCCCGTTCGCGGGGGTGAGCACCGCGCCGGGGGCCGCCTTCACCGATCTGCTGCCGCCCGAGGACGTACCGACGGTCACGAAACGGCTGCTGCGCGTCCTCGAGACGCGAGAGCCGCATGTCGCCCGGGTGCAGCGCCTGCGGCGGGCCGACGGGTCGGAGCTGGTGGTCTCGATGAGCATCCTGCCGGCCGCACCGCCGCAGGACGGCCTGACGGTCTCGCTGATCGCCATGGCCAAGCGGCTGCACCTGTACGCCTCTGCGACCGCGATCGGCACGTCCCTGGACATCGGCGAGACCGCGCAGTCCCTGGCCCAGTCCCTGCTGGCCTGGGGGGACGTGGCCGCCGTCAACCTCGACTACGCCGTGTGGACCGGCGAGGCGGTGACCGAGCAGGCGCAGGAGCGCATCCGGCTGCGGCGGGCGGCCCTGGTGCCGGACCGGGCCTGGCCCGAGGGATACCTGACACCCGGGGACAACCTCCCCCGTGAGGCGAGCCGACTGCTGGCCGGTGCGGTCATGCGCGACGACGTTCCGCAGGCCGTCGTCATCCCGGACCGTGCGGCGATCGAGCGGGCGCTGGACGATCCGAAGCTGGTGCGCGCCCTGGTGCCCGGGAACCGGCCGGTGAGCGTCGCCTGCATCCCGCTGGTCGTGGACGGACCGGAGGGCACACCGGGGCCCGTCGTGCTGGGCGTGACGGAGGTCTGGCGGCGGCCGGAGTGCCCCTTCAACGGCGCCGAACTGCTCGACCTGCAGGAACTCGTGGCGAAGACCGCCCGGCACGTGGACCTGGCCCGCCAGCACCAGCGTGAGCACGCCCAGGTACTGGCGTTGCAGCGCCGGCTGCTGCCGCGGGCGGGCAGCGACACCATCCAGGTCGCCAGCGTCTACGAGCCCACCACCCCGGACAGCGCGGGCGTCGGCGGTGACTGGGTGAACAGCTTTCCGCTGCCGGGTGACCGGACCGCACTGGTGGTCGGAGACGTCGTGGGGCACGGCCTGGGGGCCGCGGCGGCCATGGGCCAGCTGAGCATGGAGGCGAGGGCGCTGCTGTCGGCGGGGCTGGGCCCCGGGGAGGTGCTCGAGCGCCTGGACGAGACCGTCACCATGCTGGACGACACCGACGCGGGCCTCGCGGCCGGATACAGCGCGCTGGGCTCGACGTGCTGCATCGCGGTCTACGATCCGGTCGACCACCGGGTGCTGGTCTCCAACGCCGGCCACCTGCCCCCGGTCCTCGTGCTTCCCGACGGCTCCGCCAGGACCCTCGCGGCACAGCCGCACCCGGCCCTCGGCGCGGAGTTCGTCGTACGGGAGCCGTTCGAGGTGCACGAGTTCGCCGCGCCGCCCGGCGCGCTTCTGGTCCTCTACACCGACGGCCTGGTGGAGGATCCGGCGGCCTCGATCGACGACGGCATCGGCAGGCTGACGGACGTGGTGCGCGAGGTGCATCCCTGGGACGACCTGCAGCAGGCGGCGCGCCGCGTGGTCGCCCGGCTGGGCCCGCCGGAGCCGCTGCGCGACGACGTCACACTGCTGCTGGCCCGGATGGCCGGGCGGCGCGGCCGGGACAGCGCCACCTGGCGGCTGCCCGCCCGTGACGACACCGCCGCCCGCGCCCGCACCCTGGCCGCTCCCCTGCTGCGGCGTTGGCACCTGGGTGAACAGGCCCGGGACGGCGCCCTGCTGGTGCTGAGCGAACTGGTCACCAACGCCGTGCGGTTCGGCGCCGGGCCCGTCTCGGTCCGGCTGGTGCGGGCCGGATCCCGGCTGACCTGCGAGGTCGGCGACAGCGGCAACGGCCGGCCGCGGCTGCGCCGCGGTGACCTGCTCGACGACGGCGGGCGGGGTCTGCACGTCGTCCACAAGCTGACCACGCGCTGGGGCGTGCGGTGGACCGACACCGGCAAGGCCGTGTGGGCGGAACTCGAGGGGTAGCGCCGTGCCGCGACGAGGGCGCCGGGCTTCCCGCTACAGCCACTCGCCTTCCAGTGCCGTGGCCGTCAGCCCGGGCGCGGCCGCGTACAGCACCGTACGGCTGCCCGGCTTCTGTCCCGCGTCGTGCGCGCGGCGCAGGATGTCGAGTACGGCGGCGCCGCCGCGGTTGCCCGAGGTGTAGCTGTCCCGGCTGTAGGCCAGCAGCCCCTCCGGCCAGCTGTCGGGCATCGTCTGTTCCATGTACTCCAGCACCCGCGTCCCGCCGGGATGTGCGAGCAGCAGATCGGGATGCCAGGAGTGCCCGTCGTCCTGGTGGCGTGCGCGCAGCCACTCCCACATCGCGGCCACCGTCTGCTGGACCGCGCGCGGCCCGCGGCGGTCCATCACGAAGTGGGTGCCGTCCTCCCGGGTCTCCAGCCGGTGCAGGTCGGTGGTGCCGGGCAGGGTGTGGTGCCAGGTCGCGTCCAGGCGCAGCACCGACTCCGGCCGGGGGCGGCCGGTGACCGCCACGGCGACGGCGGTGTCCGCGAACAGGAGCCGCACGATCAGCGACTCCAGCGTGTCGTCGGCGGGCTGGTAGGTGGTGCTCAGCGCCTCCGATATCACGACCAGCACCACCCGGTCGGGGTCCGCGGCGACCAGGTCGGCCGCCAGTGCCAGCGACCGGGTGCCGGCGATGCAGGCCCACTGGGTGGCCGGCAGCAGCAGTACGTCGTCGCGCAGTTCGAGGCGGTTGAGGAGGGCGAGGTCAAGTCCCGGCAGGGCCGGGGTGGTGGAGTGGCTGGTGATCAGGCAGTCGACGTCGGCGGTGTCCAGTCCGGCGGCCCGGAGCGCGTCACGGGCCGCGCGTTCTCCGTACGTCTGCACGGCCGCCCAGGCCGGCGCGGTGCGCTCCTGGACGGTCTGCGGGGCCGGTATCGCCTCCAGCGCGGCGATCGCGCGGTTCACCTCGTGCTCGGTGAACCCGCTGCCGGCCAGTGCCGTACGGGCCTGTTCTGCACCGGGAGTTCGCAGGCCCGGCCCGCTGCCGGGGGCCGTGGCCGTCTCCAGCGGCAGCATCCATCCGCGGGAGTCGATCCCCGTGCTCGCGGCGATGCCGTCGATCCGGGAGAGCCACGGCGCCTGCGGATGCCGACCGCGCACCTCCGCGAGGATCTCGCCGGTCTTCACGTCATGTTCGCCTTGTACTACGGCTGGAGGAGTCAGATAGGCACCCATAGCACGCATCTTTCACAGAAAGTCGATAAATGAGTGAAGTGTCCGAATCGCCCCTGATTGCAGGGCTTGAGGCTCAAGACACTGCCATTGCAATGTACTTCGCATTCGGCAACCTCCCGCGGCCCCATCTCCCGTCAATGCCACGAAAGTTCCTTCCGACGGCTGCCCGGCAGGCACCCGGGGCCACACCGAAGAGATCGTTGCGGAGCAAATTCCGTACGCCTTGCGGAAGTTGAAGCACGTACGGATCGGGCCGCCGGACGAGACCCACGCCACCCATGAGGTGCGTCACAGCCGCGCCCCGCACGGGTCGGCCAACCGCCGCGCGGCCCGGGGGCTCATGAGGTGTGCGACGGCGCACTTCGGGAAACAATCGCGCCACCGCGCGCTCCGCCCATGCTTCATCACCTGCTGGCAGAGATCCCGACGTCAGCCCCACGCGCCACGGGCCGCCCCCATCGACTCCGGCCGCACCCCTGGCGGACGGCGCCCACGCCGGAGACCATGGCGCTTCGCCCACCCGACCGCTCCCCCAGGAGACGACGTCCCGGACGACCGGCACACACGGCTTCCCACCAGCTCCCGGCCGTACGGCGTGCGGCCGGCCGAACCGCCCTCCCTGCTCGCGACCCGTCACGACCGGCCCCGGTTCCCCACCGAGGAGTTGCCGAAATGTCCTATGATGTGCCTGATTTACCCTCGGGTCGCTCCCCTTACGGCCACCCGTCCCCGTACGACCGCCCGTCCCCGGCCTGGTCGACCGGCGAGGAGGCGTACGGCACCCCTGCGGCGAACCCCCGCTCCGGTGCCCACCGCACCCTGCGCCTGCTGCGGCGGGCGTACCGCTGGCAGCGGCGGGTGGCGACCATCACCGCGCTCGGCTACTTCGTCGCCTTCCTCACCCTGACCGTCAAGGCGCCTGCCCTGATGACCCGTCCGGGTCCCGGCGGCCTGCCCACCGGACTGGTCCTGGCCCTCGTCCAGATTCCGGTGACCTGGCTGGCGGTCCTTCTCCACGAGGCCGCCGCGCACCGTTTCGTGGATCCCCTGGCGCGGCGCGCCCGCCGCCAGACGGGCGTGGCCGTCACGGACCGGGAGCAGGCGCCGTGACCGGGTTGGGCGGCTCCGCACAGTCCTGGTCCCTCGTCGCGTTCTGCGCCGTCGTCGCCCTCACCCTGTTGCTGTGCGTGCTCACCGGCCCGGAGGCGGACGACCTCGCCGAGTTCTACACCGGCTACCGGTCCCTGTCGCCGTTGCGCAACGGGCTGGCCGTCGCCGGTGACTACATCTCCGCCGCCACCGTCCTCACCATCGGGGGGATCATCGCCCTGTGCGGCTACGACGGCATCGTCCTCGCCCTCAGTGCCCTGCTGTCGCTGCTGTTGCTGATGTTCCTGCTGGCCGAACCCCTGCACAACACCGGGCGCTACACCATGGGCGACGCGCTGGCCCGTCGCCACCCTGCCCGGTCGGTGCGTGTCACGGCCTGCCTGGTCACCCTCGCCGCCCTGGTGCCGATGATGGTCGTCCAGCTCGCCGGGGTCGGTGAACTCCTCGCGTACGTCCTCGGGTTCACCGACTCAGGCATGCAGAACGGGTGCGTGGCCGGGGCCGGGGTCCTCATGATCAGTTACGCGGCGCTCGGCGGGATGCCCGGCACCGCGCTGGTCCAGATCATCAAGACGGTGGCGCTGCTCGGCTCGGGGCTGGTCGTGAGCGTGCTGATCCTGCGCGCGTTCGACTGGCAGCCCCAGGCGCTGTTCCACGCGGCGGCCGCGCGCAGCGGAGCGGGGGACGCCTATCTGACCTGGGGTCTGCAGTACTCCAGCAGCCCGCATCCCGCGCTGGACATGGCCAGTACCCAAGGCGCCATCGTGCTGGGCGGCGCCTCCCTGCCGCACGTCACCATGCGCATGTACACGGCGGGCACGCCACGCCAGGTCCGCCGGGCGATGTCCTGGGCGGTCTCCTCGGTGACCCTCTTCATCCTGATGCTCACCCTGATCTGCACCGGCGCGACCGCGCTCCTCGGTCACGACCGCATCGCCGCCGCCGACGCGCACGGCACGACCGCCTACCTGCTGGGTGCCCGCGCCGCGTTCGGAACCGGCCTGTCCCGGCCGGAGAGCCTGCTCTTCGCCACCGTCACCACCGCCGTCTTCCTCACCCTGCTCGCCTCCGTCGCGAGCATGACACTGGCCTGCGCCAACACCCTCGCCCACGACCTGACGGCGTCCCGCGCCACTTCCCCGGCACCGGCCCGGGAGCTCGCCCTCGCCCGGTGCTGCGCCCTCGCCGTGGGCGTCCCCACCATCGTGCTGGCCGTCCTCGCCCAGCACCGCAGCCTTCAGCCGCTGGCGACCGTCTCCTTCACCCTCGGCGCCTCCGCCATCGCCCCCGCACTCCTCTACACCCTCTTCTGGCGCCGCTACACGCGCACCGCGCTCCTCGCCACCCTCATCGTGGGCTCACTGACCGTGCTCGCCCTGGCCCCCGGCACCACCCTGGTGTCCGGAACGCCACTGTCCGCGTTCCCGGACGCCGACTTCGCCTGGTTCCCCTACAACACGCCCGCGCTCCTCTCGGTGCCCGCGGGCTTCCTCACCGGCTGGCTCACCACCGTCCTGGCGGGCCGGAGGTCCGCCGACCGTGAACGCAGCCGCTACGAGTCCCACGAGCGCCACCTGCTGACCGGCGCGCCCCCGGACCCCTCGCCCCGGTAGGAGCGGTCCGGCACGGCGGTACGGGCGGGACAGGTAGCCCCCGACGACGGGTCGTCCCCGACCGACGGGTAACCGCCCGACCCGGGCCGCGGGGAACGGACCGGGCCGGGGTCGGACGGACCCGTGCGACGGACGGACCCGACGGCCGGCCCCGCTCTACTTTGCCGGGGGCCGGTCCTGCATGCCGGTCGCCATGGACGAGGCAGCCGCGTTGAGACCCGCCACCGCGGCCTTGGGCAGCGCCCCCGCGACCTTGGTGGCGAGGTCGCGGGAGGGGCCGGGGGCGGTTCCGTCCGCGTGGGCCGGGGCGGCAAGAGCCACGCCCGTCAGGGCGAGCGCGGCGGCAGTGATGATCCTCTTCATGCCCTGAGGAACGACCGTCCCCGCCCCGGGGACACGACCGGCGGCCGCTCCAGCCGAGAAATGTCCCAGGCCCCCGAGTGGCGGCACAGGCCCGGTGGGACCAGGCTGGATGCCGGAGAACCGGGCCGGGCCGCCGTCGCCACACGGCCCGGGCAACGGTGCGGGCGCTCGGTGTTTGCCTCGCTCGTGCCGGGTCACCCGCCACTGCGGGGCGCGGCCGCGGGTGTGCCGACCGGCCGTCGGCCCCCCGGACACCGCAAGGACCCCAGTATCCGCAGGGACCGGCACCCACTGCTCCGCGCGGAGAAAGGCAGAGTCATGACGCAGAAGCCACCCCTCACCACGACCGACTCCGGTGCCCCCGTCGAGAGCGACGAGCACTCGCTGACCGTGGGGCCCGGGGGACCGGTCCTGCTGCAGGACGCCTATCTGATCGAGCAGATGGCGCAGTTCAACCGGGAGCGGATCCCCGAGCGCCAGCCGCACGCCAAGGGGAGCGGCGCGTTCGGTCACTTCGAGGTGACCGAGGACGTCAGCGCCTACACCATGGCCGGCCTCTTCCAGCCCGGCACCCGCACCGACCTGGTCATCCGCTTCTCGACGGTCGCCGGTGAGCGGGGCAGCCCGGACACCTGGCGCGACCCCCGCGGCTTCGCGATCAAGTTCTACACCAGCCAGGGCAACTACGACATGGTCGGCAACAACACGCCGGTGTTCTTCGTGAAGGACCCGATGAAGTTCCAGCACTTCATCCGGTCCCAGAAGCGCCGGGCGGACAACAACCTGCGCGACCACGACATGCAGTGGGACTTCTGGACGCTCTCCCCGGAGTCCGCCCACCAGGTGACCTGGCTGATGGGCGACCGCGGCATCCCCCGGACCTGGCGCCACATGAACGGCTACACCTCGCACACGTACATGTGGATCAACGCCAAGGGCGAGCGGTTCTGGGTGAAGTACCACTTCAAGACCGACCAGGGCATCGAGTTCTTCACCCAGCACGAGGCGGACCAGATGGCCGCCGTCGACACGGACTACCACATGCGCGACCTGTTCGAGCACATCCGCGACGGCCAGTTCCCCAGCTGGACCCTGTACGTGCAGCTCATGCCGTACGCGGACGCCGCGGGATACCGCTTCAACCCGTTCGACCTCACCAAGGTGTGGCCGCACGGTGACTATCCGCTCGTCCCGGTCGGACGGATGACCCTGGACCGCAATCCGACCGACAACCACGCCGAGATCGAGCAGGCCGCGTTCCAGCCGAACAACTTCGTTCCCGGGATCGGGCCCAGCCCGGACCGCATGCTGCTGGCCCGGCTGTTCTCCTACGCGGACGCCCACCGGCACCGGATCGGCGCCAACTACCAGCAGCTCCCGGTGAACGCTCCCGTCGTCGACGTCCACACGTACTCCAAGGACGGGGCGATGGCCTACCGGAAGACGTCCGACCCGGTGTACGCCCCGAACTCCAAGGGTGGCCCCGTCGCCGACCCCGCCCGCTTCGGGCCGCCGCCCACCTGGGAGGCGGACGGCGAGATCGTCCGCGCCGCGTACGTCTCGCACCCCGAGGACGACGACTGGGGCCAGCCCGGCACCATGGTCCGGGAGGTGCTGGACGACGCCGCCCGCGACCGTCTGGTGGACAACGTCGTGGGGCATCTGCTCAACGGCGTGAGCGAGCCGGTCCTCCAGCGCGCGTTCACGTACTGGTCGAACATCGACGAGACGATCGGCAAGCGCATCGCCGACGGCGTCCGCGCCAAGGGCGACGAGAAGGATCCCAAGGCGGCCGAGCAGGGCAATCCCGCACGAAGCTCCATGCAGGCCAAGGCCTGACCCCGTCCGCGCACAGCGGACGCCGAACGGGAAGGGTGCCGTGCGAGCCGTGGGCTCGACCGGCACCCTTCGCGCGGATGCCGAGGGGCTCGGTGCGCGGGTGGTGGGCCGCCCGGTCCCGACGCGCTCAAGACCGTGCGGCTGCGCGGACCGTCAGCAGACCGACCGCGCCGGCCTGGTGGCGAGGAGCAGTAGGCCGAGGACGGGTGGCCAGGTGCCGTGCATCCTGATAGCTGGAAGGACGGCACCGCGAGCAGGATCATGGCGGCCGCGGAGACCCCGTGGACGGGACGCCGACCGACCCGGTCGCCGAGCGGACCGAAGAAGAGTCCGCCGAGGGGCCGTACGACGAAGGCTGCCGCGGAGGTGGCGAACGTCCCCGTTCCACCGCCAGAGGGTTCCACCGGCGGAGGTTCGCCGGAGCGAACTCCGCGGCGGATGCGAACATCCCGCACCACAACCTGCTGCCCCGGAACGGCGATTCCCCACGCGTGGTCTGTGCTCCTGCAACCGCCGCCACCCGCCGGGCCTGGTCTGAACCAAAATAAGGAAACAAATATTGACGGACTCGAACAGCGTGCGTAAGTTCCGGGCCGAGCCGATCTGAGAGCTGTGCCGCCGCACCTCGGTGCGGCCTCCCCCCGTTCCAGCTTCGAAGGGACGCGCATGCCTGGATCTTCGTCCGTCCACAATGTCATGAACTCGTCACGATTCTGCTTACGGAGGCCGCGGGCTGTGGCCGTACTGGCCTCCCTCGGTCTCGCGCTCGGGCTGCTGCTCGGGTTCCCGGCCGCCTCGCAGGCCGCGGGCTCGCTGCCCTGCGACATCTACGCCGCGGCGGGTACCCCGTGCGTGGCCGCGCACAGCGTCACCCGCGCGCTGTTCTCCTCCTACGCCGGCCCGCTGTACCAGGTGACCCGCGTCTCGGACGGGGCCACCGCCGACATCGGGCTGCTCACCCAGGGCGGGTACGCCGACGCGGCCACCCAGGACGCCTTCTGCGCCGCGGACGGCGGCTGCCGGATCACGAAGATCTACGACCAGAGCGGCCGGCACAACGACCTCACGCCCGGGCCCGCCGGCACCGCCGGCATGGGTGCCGACCGGGGTGCCGACGCGTCCGAGATCGCCGTCACCGCGGGGGGCCACAAGGTCTACGGCCTCTGGATCTCGCCCGGGGTCGGCTACCGCTACACCGGGGTTGCGTCGGGTGTCGCCGTAGGCGGACAGCCCGAGGGCGCCTACATGGTGGCCAGCGGTACCCATGTCGGATCCGCCTGCTGCTTCGACTACGGCAACGCCGAACGCACCCCCGCCGACACCGGCAACGGCCACATGGACGCCGTGTCCATCGCCACCACCTGCTACTTCGCGCCGTGCACCGGGAACGGCCCGTGGGTGGAGGCCGACCTGGAGAACGGCATGTTCCAGGGCGACAACGGCTCCAACACGGCGAACCGGGGCAACGGCTCCACTTTCGTCACCGCCGTCCTGAAGAACAACGGGCGGACCCGGTACGCGCTCAAGGGCGGTGACTCCCGGTCCGGCGGGCTCTCCACGTGGTGGGACGGGGCGCTGCCGACCCGGGGCGGCTATCAGCCCATGCAGCAGGAGGGCGGCATCATCCTGGGCATCGGGGGCGACAACAGCAACTGGAACCGCGGAACCTTCTTCGAGGGCGTCATGGTCTCCGGCTATCCCACCGACGCCGCCGAGAACGCCGTGCAGGCGAACATCGTCTCCGTCGGCTACAACGGCGCGACGGACGTGCCGAACGGCCCGCAGGGGACGGTCACCGGACCGGGCGGCACGTGCGTGGACGTCGCCGCCGACGACACCGGCGCGAACGGGGCCGCCGTCCAGCTGTGGGACTGCCAGACGTACGCCGAGGACCAGCACTGGACGCACAACCCCGACGGTTCGCTGTCCACCCTCGGGCGGTGCCTCGACATCGTGGGCAACGGCACGGACGCCGGGGCGAAGCTGGAGCTGTGGGACTGCAACGGGGTCGGCGGCCAGAAATGGGTCCAGCAGGCCGACGGCTCCCTCCTCAACCCCCAGTCCGGACGCTGCCTCGACTCCCCCAGCGGCGCCACCGCCAACGGCACCCGCCTGCAGATCTGGGACTGCAACGGCGCCGCCGCGCAGAAGTTCTCGGTGAACGGCGGCGGGCCGGTCAAGGGCCCGGGCGGCACGTGCGTGGACGTCGCCGCCGACGACACCGGCACGAACGGGGCCGCCGTCCAGCTGTGGGGCTGCCAGTCGTACGCGATCGACCAGCACTGGTACCACGGCGCGGACAACTCCCTCGCCACGCTCGGGCGTTGCCTGGACATCGTGGGCAACGGCACCGCGAACGGCACCAAGGTCGAGCTGTGGGACTGCAACGGGGTCGGCGGCCAGAAATGGGTCCAGCAGGCCGACGGCTCCCTCCTCAACCCCCAGTCCGGACGCTGCCTCGACTCCCCCAGCGGCGCCACCGCCAACGGCACCCGCCTGCAGATCTGGGACTGCAACGGGTCCGGCGCACAGGCCTTCGGCCTGACCTGAGCGCCGCTCCGGGCGCGCCCTGCCGACGGCGGGGCGCGCCCGGACGTGCCCGAGCCGTCGGGAACGCCCGGCGTACCGGCGCGGAGTCACTGCTCGGGCACCGGGCCGCCGTACGCGCCCCAGGACACGAGTGAGCGTGCGTCAGCGGCGGCCGCCCGGCGGAGGGTCTGGCCGTACCGCTTCAGTCCCATGCGGCGTACGACCCTGTCCTCGCAGTCGCCGCGCAGTGCCGCCATCTCCGGTGTGCCGCGCTGCGGATGTCCGACCGTCTCCCAGAAACGGGCCGCCGCGCCGAAGGCGTACGCGGCCGCGGGTTCCTCCCCCGCGTCGGCCAGGGCGATGGCGAGGAGGTCCATCACCATGCCCGATCCCGAAGGCGTCCCCGATGTGCCGCTTGGCGTCGAGGGCGGCCCGCGCGTGCCGTACGGAGTCGTGCGGCCGGCCGGCGAGGAAGGCGATGAGGGCCACCGCCTCCGCGGCCGAGGCGAACGGCTCGATCTCGACGACCGCCTCGCCCCGTACCCGCAACGGCTCCCTGCTGGTGGCCAGGATGCGCAGGTTCGGGCAGGCCGTCAGGAGGTCGCCGGCCAGGTCGCGGCACTCGGCCGGCAGGTGCTCGCAGGAGTCGAGCACCAGGAGCGTGCTCCGGTCGCCGATCCAGGCGCACCCCGCGTCCGCGGGCAGCCGCGGGGTGTGGTCGGACAGGCCCAGCGCGTCGGCGACGGTGGCCGCCAGCAGGTGTGCGTTGCGCAGCGGGGACAGGTCGGCCCAGGCGACGTCCGTGCCCGTGCCGGCCGCCCTGCCCAGGGCCACGGCCCGCTGGGCGAGCCGGGTCTTGCCGGCCCCGCCCGCGCCGCTGAGGGTGACCAGCCTGCTGCCGCCCATCTCCGCGGCGATCCGGCCGAGTTCCGCCGCCCGGCCGACGAAGGAGGTTTCCGTGTCTCACATCATCCACACCATGCGCCCATCCTCCTGGCGGGCCGACGCGCGACGAGCCGATCGCGGCTTCGCCGCGTTCCCCGCTCCCCCGGCACCTTCTCTGGAACGAGCCCTGCCACGAGCGCGTGAGGTTCATCCCTCCGAGTGAACCGGTGAGCGTGGCCGCGTACCGGAGGCCGGTCATCCGCCGCCGGGGGTGTCCGGGTCCTCCATGCGGGCCAGCCAGGTGGTGAGCAGGGTTTCGAGCGACTCGGCCTCGGCGGGGGTCAGCAGGTCGACCAGGCGGCGTTCGTTGCGCATGTGGTCGGTGAAGGCACGGTCGACGAGTTCACGCCCCGGGGTGGTGAGGGCGACGATGCGGCCGCGCTGGTCGTCGTCGGAGCGGCGGCGGGTGACGAGTCCGGCCCGTTCGAGGCGGTCGATCCGTTTCGTCATCGCGCCGGTGGTGACCATGGTGTGCGCGGCGAGTTCGCCCGGCGCCCTCTCGTAGGGCTCCCCCTCACGGCGCAGGGCGCACAGGACGTCGAACTCCCCCTCGGTGAGGCCGTAGCGGCCGTAGACCAGGCAGAGTTCCTCGGTGAGCCGGCCGGCCAGACGGTGCAGCCTGCCGATCACCCCCTGCGGGCCGATGTCGACGTCGGGCCGCTCGCGGCGCCAGTCGGCCTGGATGCGGGCCACGCGGTCGATGGGTTCATCGTGCTTCATGTCTCCACAATACCTTCCCGGGAAGCTATATTAATTTCCATGGAAGCTAATTCGCGCTGGGTGGCGGTCACCGCGGTGGCGCCGGTGGCCTGGGGTGCCAACTACTACGTGACGCACGAGTTCCTGCCCGCCGACCGCCCGCTCTACGGGGCCGCCCTGCGGGCGCTGCCCGCAGGGCTCGTCCTGCTGGCGCTGCGCAGGCAGCGGCCGCCTGGTGCGTGGTGGTGGCGGTCGGCCGTGCTCGGGCTGCTCAACATGAGCGTGTTCTTCGTCCTCGTCTACACGGCCTCCCAGCTGCTTCCGACGAGCGTCGCCTCGACCGTCATGGCGGTGTCCCCGCTGACGATGATGCTCATGGCCTGGCCCCTGGTCTCCGAGCGGCCCCGGCCCGCCCAACTGGCCTGCGCGGTGCTCGGACTCGGCGGGGTCTGCCTCATGCTGCTCACGGGGGTGGAGGGCACGAGCGTGCCGGGAGTCCTGGCCTCGGCCGCAGCCATGCTGGTCTCGGCCTTCGGGCACGTCCTGACCAAGCGGTGGAGCGCCGGTACCGACGTGCTCGCCTCGACCGCCTGGCAGCTCACGGCCGGCGGCCTCTTCCTGCTCCCGGTCGCCGCGGCGGTGGAGGGTCCGCCGCCCGCGCTCTCCGCACCGGCGCTGCTCGCGTTCGGCTACGTCTCCCTGGTGGCCACCGCGCTGGCCTTCGTCGCCTGGTTCACCGGACTGCGGCATCTGTCGGCGGGAACGGTGGGGCTGATAGGTCTGCTCAACCCCGTCACGGGCGTCCTGCTCGGCACGGCGGTCGGCGGAGAGGTGCTGACCGGCCGGCAACTGTGCGGACTCGTGCTGGCCCTGGCCGGAGTCGTCCTGGGCCGGCGCAGGCGGGAGGGGCCGCCGCCGCTCCCGGAGGAGAACCGGCGACCCTCCCGCCGCGGGTCAGAGCGCCGTGGTCGTCTCCTGTCCTGACGCGCTGCCCGTGAGCCACTGGTCCCAGCTCAGGTTGAAGTCGGCGTAGCCGTTGTCGGCCGGGGCCTTGCCCCGGGGCGAGCCGGTGATGGTGACCGGGTCGCCCTGCTTGACCTGGCCGTAGAACCACTTGGCGTCGGACAGCGAGAGGTGGACGCAGCCGTGCGAACCGCGGGCGCTGCCGCTGCCCGGGTTGGGGTCGCCCGTCGAGTAGTGCACGTAGGTGCCCGACTGGGTGAGGTGGACGTCCCAGGGCAGCGTCAGGTCGTAGAAGTTGGGGCTGCCCTTGTCGCAGCTGATGCCGACACTGCAGGACGTCATGTGGACCTTCTCCTGCTTGTCGATCACGGCCATCGTGCCGTCCCACGTCGGGTACTGGGCGCTGCCCGCGTTGATCGACAGGGTGCGCACGGTCTGGCCGTTGCGGGTGACCTTCATGGTGTGGCCGGTCACCGAGACGTCCGCCCGCACGTCGTCGCCGATCGTGAAGGTGTGCGTGTAACCGTGCACGCCGTAGCGCCCGTTGCCGTTGCTGACGCCCGTCATGTCGGCGTCGATCTTCACCTTCGTGCCGGAGGGCCAGTAGGTCTTCGGCCGCCAGTCGGCGCGCCGGTCGCCCATCCAGTGCCAGGCCCCCACCACCGGCTGCGAGGTGCTGACCTTCAGGTGCTTCTCGACGTTCGCCCGCGCCTTGGCCGCCACCGGGTTCGTGAAGATCACCGAGATCGGCATGGCCACGCCGACCGTGGTGCCCGTCTGCGGGGTGATCGTGTCCAGCAGCATCGGCGGGCCCGCGGGCTTCGTGGGACTGGGCGAGGCGCTCGCGCTCGGCGTCCCGGACGCCTTCGCGTCGCCCCCGCTCGCCTTGTCGCTGCCGCCCCCGCCGCCGCAGGCGGTCACCCCCACCAGCATTGCGACCGTACCGACTGCGATGCCTATACCGCCCTTGCGCCGTCCCACGCCCTGCCCCACTCACTCGTCTCGCTCTGCGGCCTCTTCAGGCCCACTGTCCGTCAGACTGCTGCAGTACGGGTTCCAGTTCCCCAGGGGACGTAAAACATGGATCAAGAATTGGCGGCCGGCGACCGGCGCGGCCCGGCCGGCACGGTACGGGGAGATGCACGGCAGCAAATCAGGAGTGCCGGCACCCGTCACGGGATCCGTCGTCATGGGCCGCGCCCCCGCCGCGGTACGCGCGGCCCGGACGCGCACGATTCATGTAGCGCCCATCGTTCTATAACGTCCGGCAACACCCGCACGTCCATCGGGTGTCGGACGTAACGAGCCGGCACATTCCCTCCGCGCGTCGGCCCGGAGCTCACCAGCCGCACCTGACGCACCGCACCGGCCGGGGCCCGCAGTGAACGACGGCCCGTCCTCGTGGCCGGGCCTGCCGTCACTCCCGCAAAGGCCTTCCTTCCGGAGGGCCCGAGAAAGGAGCAGTCATGGCCGAACTGACCCGTCGCAGACTTCTGGGCTCCGCCGCCGGCGCGATCGGCGGCGCCGCGGCCCTGTCCCTCCTGCCGCCCAGCGTCCGGAAGGCCGTCGCCGCCGAACCGCCGAAGAACGGCTCCCTGCGCGACATCGAGCACGTCGTCATGCTGATACAGGAGAACCGGTCCTTCGACCACTACTTCGGCACCCTCTCCGGCGTCCGCGGCTTCGCCGACCCGCACGCGCTGAAGCTGGACGACGGGCGGTCCGTCTTCTACCAGCCCGACGCCGTCAACCCCAAGGGCTACCTGCTGCCCTTCCACCTCGACACGCACAGGTCGAGCGCCCAGGCCATCCCCTCCACGAGCCACGCCTGGTCCGTGCAGCACCAAGCCTGGAACAACGGCAGGATGGACCAGTGGCTGCCCTCCCACCGCAAGGCCGACGGCGTCAACGGCCCCTACGTGATGGGCTACTACACCCGCAAGGACATCCCCTTCCAGTTCGCCCTCGCGGAGACCTTCACCATCTGCGACCACTACTTCTGCTCGGTGCTCGGCCCGACCTGGCCCAACCGCCTGATGTGGATGACCGGCTCGATCGACCCGGGCGGCACGCGCGGCGGCCCGGTCATCAGCAACGCGGCGCCCACGGCGTACCGCTGGACCACGTACGCCGAGCGCCTCCAGGCCGCCGGGGTCAGCTGGAAGGTGTACCAGGAGGAGGACGACTACGGCACCAACGTGCTGGAGCAGTTCGCGTCCTTCAGGAACGCGCGGCCCGGCTCCGACCTCTACGAGCGGGGGGTGCGGCCGCAGGCGCACGGCACGTTCGAGGACGACGCGCGGGGCGACCGGCTCCCGACGGTGTCGTGGATCTGCCCGACGAGTTACCAGTCGGAGCACCCGGACTACCTGCCGGCCGCGGGTGCCGACTACGTGGCCTCGAAGATCGAGGCCATCGCGTCGAACCCGAAGGTGTGGCGGAAGACCGCCTTCATCCTCAACTACGACGAGAACGACGGCCTGTTCGACCACGTGGCGCCGCCGACCCCGCCGGCGGGCACGAAGGACGAGTTCATCCAGGGGCTGCCGATCGGCGGCGGGTTCCGGGTCCCGGCCGTCATCGTCTCGCCCTGGACGGTGGGCGGCTGGGTGGCCTCGGAGGCCTTCGACCACACGTCGGCGCTGCAGTTCCTGGAGCGGTTCACCGGCGTCGAGGAGCCGAACGTCAGCGACTGGCGTCGGTCGACCTTCGGCGACCTGACCACCGCGTTCCGCTTCCGCGACGCCCGTCCGCGCGCACCCCGGCTCTCCGGCGACACCGCCGAGCAGCTGGCGAAGGCGCAGGAGGAAGTGGCCACGCTGCCCAAGCCGACCCTGCCGGGCGCCGACCAGTCCTTCCCCCGCCAGGAGAAGGGCCACCGCCCGCACACCTGACCGCCCGCACACCTCACGGCCCGCACACCTGACCGCCTGCGGACGACGGTCCTTTGCACGACGGCCCGCCACCCGACGGCCCGCCGCACGACGACAGGGCCGAGGGCCGACCGCCCCGCCCGCCGGTACGAACGGTCCGGCGGGCAGGGTGCCGGGGTCGGGGGCGCTACGCCTGGGCGGCCGGTTCCAGTGCCTCCACGGCCGCGGCGGCCGCGGACGAGTCCTGGCCGTAGAAGATGTCGATGTCGACCTCCTCACCGCCCATCGTCAGCGTGTCCCAGGCGCCGCTGAGGACGAGCATGCGCAGCGTGGCGGGCTGCAGGGTGCGCAGGCGTTCCAGGATCGCCTCGTCGTCCGGCATGCCGGGCAGGCGGAGGGCCAGCCGGTCTCGGATGGCCTGCATGCGCTCCAGCAGCGTCTTGGTGTCGGCCTCGCGGTCGGGCTCCTCGGGGATCCCGTCGATACCGTGGCCGATGATGTCCTTGATCGCCCAGGTGACGCCGCGGTCGTCGGTGGTGACCATCGCCTTCCAGGCCCGGCTCTTGTGCCGGTACTGCAGCATCGACATCGCCGCCTCGTGCCGGAGGAAGTCCGCGTCCCGGAACGGCCTGCCGTTCCATGCCCCGTTGAGGGACCGGGCCAGCGAGATCGCGGAGGCGAGTCCGCTGTTGAGGCCGCGGCCCGGCCAGAAGTGGATCGCGTTGGCCGCGTCGCCGAGCAGGAAGCCGTACGTGCCCGGCGAGGTGCTGGTGGGCGGCAGCAGCTCGGCGGAGAACCGGGGGCGTTGCACCATGTCCAGGCGGAAGCTGGTGACCGCCGAGAGGTCGTCGGCCTCGACGCCGAACAGCAGCAGCCCCTCCTGCACCCGCCGCCACAGGGCCGAGCCCTTGACCAGGGCGGGCAGGAACAGCGTGCCGTGCGTCGAGCACTGGAAGTCGCCGTACTCGTCGCGGTCCATCAGGCACGGCCGGGAGGCGATGCACTCCTCGAAGACCCGGCGGACCGGGTCCAGGCCGATCACCTCGGCGGCCTCGGCGTCGGTCAGCCGCATGTTGAGGAAGCCCTCGCCGCGCAGCGAGTTGAGCAGGAAGCGGTTCTGGGCGACGGTGAGCAGCACCGCCATGGGGTCGGTGAGGCCGGACTTCACGCGCAGGCCGAGGACGACGTCCTGGAGGTGACGGCCGTCGAGGGAGTAGATCGACTCGTCGGCCTTGCCGAACCGGGCGGCGAAGTGCTCCCGGGTGCGCGACCGGCCGCCGTCGCAGATCGCGAGCACGTGCTGGGAGGCGAGCGCCTCCTGCTGCTCCGCCGGGTCGAACCGGGCGGGTACGAGGCGTATCCGGTCCCGCTTCTCGTTGGCCAGCTCCAGCAGGCGGTCCTCGATGTAGGCGATGCGCATGTTGCGCGGGCTGTGGTCGCCGACCGAGTCCGGGCCGGAGGGCCACATCTCCGTGTAGTGCTCCGGGTCGAAGAGGCGGGCCTGTACCTCCTCGGGCCACGCGAGGTACTGGCGGCTCTGCACGGTCACCACCTGCTGGCGCCGTACGTTGCCCTCGTCCTGGCTCTTCCAGACGACGCCGCGGCCCTGCTTGCGCCACCTGCCGTCGTAGACGGTGATCTTCACCTGGGGCCCGAGGAAGTGTTCCAGGAGCAGGGCGAGGGACAGCCCGACGGGGCCGCCGCCGGCGACGGTGACCTGGAGTACGGGTCCCTGTTCGCTCTTCTGCCCGGCATGTGTGACGGACCGGGGCAGGGAGAGCGCCATCAGCGTCTCCATGGCGTCCGCCACCTCGAAGCGGAACTCCTGGTCGCCCAGGGTGATCTCGTCGCCGGGCTGCAGCAGCCGGGACTCCACTTCCTCCCCGTTGACCAGTGTGCCGTTGCTGCTCTCCAGGTCACGCAGCACGTAACCCTTGTCCTCGTCGAAGACGATCTCCGCGTGGAAGCGGGAGACGCTGAGGCTGGAGATGACGACGGTGTTCTCCGAATTGCGCCCAAAGGTGACGCGGGTGTCCAGGACCGGGATGCGCTCCCCCGCCAGCAGACCTTCGAGTCCGACCAGCACCGGTGCCACGGCACTTCCTTCCAGGAGTGATTGACCTCGACATCACTGCGGCACCGCCAGACTGCCACGCACGTCCACGCCGGGCGGCAGTCAACCGGCGGAACAGCGACACGTTGACATGTTGTCGAACCGTGAGATCGATCGAGTGCGACGGCGCCACGGTTCTCCTGACGGCGTCCGGCTTTCCTCACCAATTCGCCCCCATCCGGGAGCTTATCCTTGCGCCGCCAAGCAGTTCCAGTGGGCGCCACGCTGCGATGTCGCCTCGGCGCGGCGGGAGTTCGCCGTTTTCGGCCAGTGGTCCCGGCAGGCGCCCGGCCAGACCGGCGAGGGCGCCGCACAGTCCGGTGCCGTCCCGCCAGGGGCACCCTCTCGGGCGCCACGGTCGAGCTGCACACCGAGGTCGGCGAGACCGTCGACCTCCCCCCGGCCGGCACCGGCGAGGCCACGGTCCGGTACGAGCTGTCCCAGCCGGCCGAGGCCGCGACGACCACCTCGCTGACCACCGGCTTCGCGAGCATCGGCTGACGCCGGATATCCGGGTGCGGGCCGGGCTGTTGCCGCCCGGCCCGCTCTCCGGCCGGCAGCGGGATCAGCCGGCGTGGCCGTCGGAGCGCTTGCGGTGCAGGCTGAAGGTCTCGAAGACCGACAGGTCGCCGTTCGGCTTGTTCACGTTGTAGTAGGTGACGTGCATCCGGGTGGTGTCACCGGGGTGCCGGCCGGGGTCGACGGTGAAGGCGGCGAAGCCGTAGGGGTGTTCGACGTCCCGGACGCCCACCCACACGGCCTTCTCCTGGACGTAGGTGGAGGTGCGCTTGCCGTTGGAACCGGCGGTCGCCGAGACGGCGGTGATCACCTTGCCGGTGCCGTCGTTGAAGAACTTCTGGTTCGTGGTGCCCGAGACACCGCCGCCGCCGAGGATCATGTGCACGGTGCCGAGGTCGGCATCGATGTCGTCGGTGGCCCGGGAGACCGGGTTGGGCGTCAGCGTCTCGCTGCCGTTCACCACGCCGCGCACGGCCAGCGAACGCTCGTAGTTGTGCTCGTGACCGCAGAGCACCAGGTCGACGCCGTACCGGTCGAACAGCGGGCCGTACTTCTCGCGCAGGCCGAGGTCGGCGCCGTTGGCGTCGGAGGAGCTGACCATGACCTGGTGCATGGCCACGACCACCCAGTCGACGTCCTTCGAGGAGCGCGCCGCCTTCAGCTCCTTCTCCAGGAAGGCGAGCTGGCGGCCGCCGGAGTAGCCGCTGATGTAGATGTCGCCGCCGTCCTGGAGGCAGTTGTCGTCGTTCTGCAGCACGATGACCCGCACCGAACCGGCCGTGAACGCGTACCACAGACCGGCGAGTTCGGCGTCGGTCTCGGTGGAGGGCAGCGAGAAGTACGTCTGGTAGGCGCCGAGGCCGAGCGGGCCGTTGGCCTTCTCGATCTCGTGGTTGCCGGCCGCCGGCATCCAGGGACGGAAGCGCGCCGAACGGGTGTTGTTGGTGAAGAAGTTGTTCCAGGTGCGCACCCGGTCGACGTCCAGGTTGGCGTAGCAGAGGTCGCCGTTGAGGAGGTGGAACAGCGGGGCGACCTGTTCGATGCCGGTGACGATGTCCTTCGTCGCGGGCGTGGAGTTGGCGTCCAGGCCGACGGATCCGTCGGCGGCCCAGGTGACCTGCGGGGCGGACTGGTCGCCGAAGCTGGTGAAGGTGACCGGCCGGCGGCCCTGCGGAGCCGTACGGAACGTGCCGCTGTCCGGGGTCGCCCCCTCGTGCGTGGCGAGGTAGAGGTAGTCCGTGTCCGGGGTCAGCCCCTTCAGCAGGGCGTGGTGGACGTAGACGGTGCGGTTCGAGGTGCCGTCGACGTAGGTGACGGTCCGGGCCTTCTTGCTGGAGCCGAAGCCGTGCTCCAGGGTGCCGTAGCGCACGACGGGCTTGGTCACCGGACGGTCCGTGATCCACGACACCGTCATCTGGGTGCGCGGGTCCGCCCCGAAGGTCAGGTGCAGGCCCTGGACGGGGGGCGCGCCGGAGGAGTCCGCGGTGAGATGGAAGGCCGGAGCGGCGAGCGGCGCGGCCTGGGCCGTGCCCGCCCCGAGGAGGCCGGTGGCGGCCGCACCCGCCCCCGCGGTCCCCAGCAGGCCCAGCGCATGCCGGCGGCTGAGCCCCTCCGGGCCCTCCGCCGGTCTGTCCTGTGCGGACTCTGTGTGTGTGGTCATGACGCCCTCCCGACGAGCAGCTGAGCAGACAACGACCGCACCCTTGCCCAGCCCAACTGCTGTCACATGAACACCACATGACCACCTGGCCATCACATGTCAGGCATCTGGCCGGCAGGACCGGCTCCTGGCCGTGCCTTTACCGGCCGCCGCCCTGCCCTTGACCTCCGGGGGTTCCGACACCCCGGCCCCTGCCGTGCGCCGGCCGGGGCCGGACCGGCTTGTAGCATGCTGGTCCGACCCTGGAGGACATGGATGCGCGCCGGTGACCACGCCGACTCCCTGGACCGGGCGACGAAGGAGTTCGTCGCGGCGCGTCCGCAGCTCTTCGGCATCGCCTACCGCGTGATCGGCAGCGCGGTGGAGGCCGAGGACATCGTCCAGGAGGCATGGGTGCGGTGGCAGAACACCGACCGTACCGATGTGCACGAGCCGGCCGCCTTCCTGGCCACGGTGACCACCCGGCTGGCGATCAACTTCACGCAGTCGGCCCGGGTGCGCCGGGAGTCGTACATCGGGCCCTGGCTGCCCGAGCCCGTCGACACGCGGCAGGATCCGCAGCTGGGCGCCGAGCGCGCGGAGGCACTCGACATGGCGGTGCTCTTCCTGCTGGAGAAACTGAACCCGGTCGAGCGGGCCGCGTACGTGCTGCGGGAGGCGTTCGACTACACCTACCGGCGGATCGCGGACATCGTGGAGACCAGCGAGGCCAACGCCCGCCAGCTGGTCAGCCGGGCCCGCAAGCGGCTGGCGGCGGAGCGCAGGGAACCGGTCGGCTCCGCCGAGCACCGGCGCTTCCTCGAGGTGTTCCTCGCCGCCGCGCAGAACGGCGACCTGTCGGTCCTGGAGGAGGTCCTCACCGAGGACGTGGTCAGCTACGCCGACGGGGGCGGCATCCGCGGGGCATCGAAGATCCCGGTGTCCGGGCTGCCGCACGTCTCCCGGTACCTGGTCGCCTTCGCCCCGCGGTTCTGGCCGCAGGCCCAGGTGCGGTGGGTCGAGGCCAACGGCAGGCCGGCCGTCCTGGTCTCGGCCTCGGGAACCGCGGTGGCGCTGCTGTCCGCCGACGTGTCGGCGCGCGGCATCGAACGTCTCCTGTGGGTGATGAACCCCGCGAAGCTGGCTCCCTACGTGGCGTCGCTGCAGGGATGACATACCCGCTCCCCGGGTTTCCGGAGCGCGTGTCACACCTGAGGGGGCTGCCCGGTCTCTTCTGTCGGAAGCAGCAGAAGGATCGCGAAAGGATTCCCGTCATGAAGGTCGTGGTCATCGGTGGCACCGGGCTCATCGGCTCGAAGCTGGTCCGCAGGCTCGGCGAGCAGGGGCACGAGGCGGTCGCCGCCGCACCGAGCACCGGCGTCGACACCCTCACAGGCGAGGGCCTGGCCGAGGCCCTCAAGGGCGCCTCGGTCGTGGTCGACGTGTCCAACTCCCCCTCGTTCGAGGACCGGGCCGTCATGGACTTCTTCCGTGCCTCCACGGCCAACCTCCTCGAGGCGGAGGCCGAGGCCGGGGTGCGGCATCATGTGGCGCTGTCCGTGGTGGGCACCGACCGGCTGCAGGGCAGCGGGTACTTCCGTGCCAAGCAGGCCCAGGAGGAGCTGATCCAGGCGTCCGGCATCCCCTACACCGTCGTCCACGCGACCCAGTTCTTCGAGTTCGCGAAGGGGCTCGCCGACGGGGTCACCGAGGGCGACACCGTGCGGCTGCCCGCCGGCCGCATCCAGCCCATGGTCTCCGACGACGTGGCCGCGGCCGTGGCCCGCGCCGCGACCGGCGCCCCGGTGAACGGCGTGGTGGAGACCGGCGGCCCGGAGAGCTTCGAACTGGAGGAGTTCATCCGGATGGGGCTCGCCGCCCAGGACGACCCCCGCAAGATCGTCACGGACCCGCAGGCCACGTACTGGGGTGCCGAGCTGCAGGAGGACACGCTCCTGCCGGGCCCGGCCGCGGACCTCGGCGAGGTCACGTTCGCCGACTGGCTGGCCGGACAGGAGTAGGGCCGGCTCCACAGGGGTCCGGCGCGGCCGCCGGGCCCCTGCCCGGCGTTTCCCCGGTCTACGACGCGCCGACCAGCACCACGGTGACGCACACCGCCATCGCCGCGGTGACCAGGAGCATCGCGGTCAGCGTGCCGCGCAGCCATCGTCCGAAGCGGGCTTGGTGCCGCTGTTCCACCGCGCTGACGCTGGCGGCGATGTGCTCCGTCACCATGTGGGCCACGTAGGCCTGTTCCTGGAGGTACCAGCGCTCGATGTCCGCCTTCTGCTCCCGGGTCAGCCCCGGCTCCCGGGCGACGAACGCCGAGACGCGCCGGCGTGCCGCCCGCAGGTGGGCCTGCTGGTACAGGAAGTCCTGGATGTCGGTCAGGCCGCGGGCGGCCTCCTCGCTCGTGTCCATGGTGTGCTCCACAGGTGAGGCGGCGGCTGTCCGGCCGGTCGCGGTGTACGCGCATCGGCGCCGGGAGGGAGAGCTGCGCGCACGAACGTAACGAGCCGGGACTGGTCGGGGCCGGCGGTCTCGCGAACGCCGTAGAGCGGGAGCAAGCGGTGCGAACATCCAGCGTGACAACTTCCGCACGCGCCCGCAAGGGTGTCGGCACCGCACGGTCGCGGCGTCCGTCCACGTCGCCGCGTCCGCGCCCGGCACGGGTGAGCCGGTGAACTCCCCCGTCCCCGGCCCGCCGCCCCATGCCCGCCGGAAGCCGTATGCCCGGCGGCGGTGTCCCGGCGCAGGGTACGGGCGTAGGCAAGGAGACGTGCATCGACGGTGCCGGCCACGCGCCGGCGAGGACGTCGCCGGCCTGCTCGAACAGGTGGCGCGCGACAGGGTGCGGCGCGGTGACGCGGGCGGTGCCGTCGCCGCGCTGCTGCGTGCCGCGGAGCTGAGCCCGCGCGGCTACGAACGCAGCCGGCGGATCGCCGAGGCGGCGTGTATCTCGGTGCGGATCCGACCGGTGACCTGCGGGACGTGCCGAGGCTGCTCGAAGAGGCCCGCAGGGCCGGCGGCGGGCGGGCCGGGCCGCTGGTCGCCGCCGTCGCGGCGGCCCCTCACACCCTGCTCAGCGGCGAAGGCGACCTCGGCACCGCCCACCGGCTGCTCGTGGGCGCCGACGGGATGCAGCACCGGCCGTACGACGCGGCCGACACCGCCACGCTGGAGGCGCTGGGCGAACGGCTCTTCCTGTCTCCGCGTACCGTCTCCGCCCACCTCCACCAGCCCTTCCCCAAGCTGGGCGTGGCCTCCCGCGCCGCGCTGCGCGGCGCCCTGGGCGACGCCGACGAGGCCTGACCGACCCTCTCCACTCGGGTCGGGACCAAAGGCGGTGGGTCCTCGGCTTCGCAAGCGTGACAGCCGCCCTCATCCGTGTCCGACGCCTTGCCGCTGACCGGCAGCCTGCCCGGTCAGATCCAAGGCCCAGCGCACTCGGAACGTCCCGGATCCAGGCGGCACGGTCCGGCTCCGCAGCGGCGAAGCACGACTTCACCCTCCACCAGCGCCGGCCATCACGAGGTGATGCTGCCACCCCGCACGCACCCAGGGCACCTGGCAGGCGAC
Organism: Streptomyces sp. NPDC001507; assembly: GCF_042894765.1. Classification (NCBI taxonomy): domain Bacteria; kingdom Bacillati; phylum Actinomycetota; class Actinomycetes; order Kitasatosporales; family Streptomycetaceae; genus Streptomyces; species Streptomyces sp. NPDC001507. The sequence goes on along the minus strand of NZ_JBIAVV010000001.1, from coordinate 1,078,318 downwards.
TGGACCGACCGCGGCACGTCAAGCGGACAGAGCGCCTTCATACCCGAACCAGCGCGAGCCGGAGGGCCAATGTGGTCATGACGGTTTCGAGACGCCGTCCGGGAGCACCAGCCGGCAGGTGTCCCCCGGCGCCACGCGGACCGCGCGGTCCGGTAGCCGGATCTCGATCGGCGAACGGTCCGAGACGGGCACCACCATCTCCAGGTGTCCTCGCTCCAGGCGCAGTCGTACGCCCCAGTGTCCCCGGTAGCGGAGGGACACCGTGTACGACGACAGCTCCGGCAGCGGCACCGGGTCGAGCCAGAGCGCTCCGTCCCGGGTCTCCAGGCCGGTGAGCCCGCGCTGGACGAGGTCGAGGGTGCCCGCCATCGCGCCGAGGTGGATCCCCTCTCCGGTGGTGCCGCCCTGAACGTCGGCGATGTCGCCCCGCAGTGCCTCCTGGACGAACCTCCACGCGCCTGCGCGGCGTACGCGCGCCAGCACCCAGCCGTGGACCAGGCCGCTGAGGGTGGAACCGTGGCTGGTGCGGCGGAGGTAGTGGTCGACGGTGCGCGCCCAGATCCCGTCGTCCACTTGGTAGCCCAACCGCTCGAAGAGTGACCTGAGTTCGGCCGGTGAGAAGAGGTAGCCGAGCATCAGGACGTCGGCCTGCTTGGACGCCTTGTACCGGTTGACGGTGTCGCCCTCCGCCTCCAGGATCCGGTCGAGGCGGCGGATGTCGCCGTACCGTTCGCGGTAGCCGTCCCAGTCGAGTTCGGCGAGGTCGCCGTAGCCCTCGAACTGGCTGATGACGCCGTCGTGGAAGGGCACGTGGAGGGTGTGGGACACGTCCTCCCAGTGTGCGAGCTCGCGGCCGTCGAAGCCGATGCGGCCGGCGAGTTCACGGCGACGCGGCTCGGGCAGCCTGCGCAGCATCTCCAGGGCGCGGGTGAGGACCCAGGCGGCGGTGACGTTGGTGTAGGCGTTGTCGTCGAGGCCGGGTTGCGAGGCGTCCGGGTAGGCGTCGTGGTACTCGTCGGGGCCCATCACGCCCAGGATGCGGTGCCGGCCGAGCCGGTCGTCCCAGGTGGCCGAGTCGGCCCAGAAGCGGGCGATCTGCAGGAGCGTCTCGGCGCCCTCCGTGTCCCGGAAGGCGGTGTCGCCGCTGGCCTCGCAGTACTGCCACACGTTGTACGCCACCGCCGAGCCGACGTGCCACTGGAGCCGCGAGTGGTCCGGGAGCCAGTGCCCCGAGCGGGGGTTGAGGTGCAGCTCCTGGGACTCCTCGCGGCCGTCGCTGCCGCTCTGCCAGGGATACAGCGCACCGTGCCGGCCCAGCGCACGCGCGGCCGCGCAGGCCTGGTCCAGCCGCCGGTACCGGTAGCGGAGCAGGGCGCGGGAGACCTCCGGCACGTGCAGGTTGAGGAAGGGCAGCACGAAGAGCTCGTCCCAGAAGACGTGCCCCCGGTACGCCTCCCCGTGCAGCCCGCGGGCCGGCACCCCCACGTCCAGGTCCGCGGTGTGCGGGGAGAGGGTCTGCAGCACGTGGTAGAGGTGCAGCCGCAGAATCCGTCCGGCCCGGCCCGGAACGTCCAGCTCGGCCCGCCGCCACAGGTGTTCCCACGCCGTCCGGTGCGAGCCGAGGAGAGCGTCGAAGCCGGGCGCGGCTGCGACACGGTCGACTGCGGCCCGCAGCGGGTCGCCGATCGCGGGGTCGCGCGAGGTGTGGACGGCCGCTGTCTTGTCGACGACGAGGGTGCGCCCGGGGGCGAGCCGGAGCAGGAGGCGCTGTACGGCTCGCAGCGGCTCGGGCGTCGCCTCGGCGATCCGCACGTCGGCCACCAGCCGGGCCGCCGTGCCGATCCGGATGCCGGAGGTGCTGGTACGGCAGCGCAGCCACACCGTGTCCGGGGCGGCGACCCCGCCTTGCACGTGGGTCAGATGGCAGCCGTCGAGGTCGCGGTAGCGTGGCACCCCGGCGTTGGTGACACGCCCGTCGAGGGCGGCCTCGACCTCCAGTTCCCCGGCGTATCCCTCGGCGGTGAACTCGGTGCGCAGGGCGGCCAGATGCGGGTCGGCCATGTGGACGACGCGCTGCTGACGGACGTAGAGGACTCCGCCGTCGCCGAGGCCGAAGCGCGTCCGGCGCTCCAGGAGACCGGTGGCGAGGTGCAGGACCTGCCGGTGGTCGAGGACCGTGGCGGTGTCCGGGGTGAGCCAGTCGCCGCCGGGGAGACGGAACCGGAGCGGCAGCCAGTTCGGGAGGTTGACCATGTCCTCGTTCTCGACCCGGTGCCCTGCCACGTCCGAGGCGAGCCGGTTGTAGCAGCCCGCCGCGTAGGTCCCCGGGTAGTGCACGTCGTCGGCGGTGCACTCGGGCAGGGCGCCGCGGGTGGCGAAACAGCCGTTGCCCAGCGTGCACAGCGACTCCCGCAGTCGCTCGTCGGCGGGCAGGTAACCGTCGTACTCCCACGTCCAGCCGCTCACTTCGGCTCCCTCCGTGCGGGGCGCCCGCCTCGGCGTGTGTGGACAGGTGCAACGATCACTCCGTCTGCGGTACCACCGCCACCGGGCACTTCGCCTGGTGGAGCAGTGCGTGGGCCACCCGGCCGAGTTGCAGACCGACGTGTCCGTGCCGGCGCCTCGCGCCCACGACGACGAGGTCGGCGGCGGCCGAGCGGTCCACGAGGATCCGGTGGGCCGGTCCCTCGGCCGTCACGCGGCGGACCTCGACCTTCGGATGCGCGGCCATGGCTTCGCCGAGCAGTGCGTCCAGCAGCGCCGACGCCTCTCCCTCGTGCTGTCGGGCGACCTCCCCGAGCGCCACCTGGTTGCCGACCTCGTGGGCGGGGCAACGCCAGGCGCGGACGGCGTACAGGACGCAGGCGCGGGCCTCGGCCTCACGGAAGGCGAAGCGGACGGCCTCGTTCGCGGTGACGGGCTCCCCCGCGCCCAGCAGGATCCGCTCGTGGCCGCCGGCCAGGCCGGTCCTGTCGCCCCGCACCACGATCACCGGGCAGTGTGCCTTGGCCGCAACGGCCAGGCCGACCGACCCGAGCAGGAGCCCGGTCAGCTCACCGCGGCCGCGGGACCCGGTGACCAGGGCATGTGCACTGTCGCCCTCGCGCAGGAGGGCGTACACCGCGTCGTCGGGGAGGATGTCCACGGTGACCTTCACGTCCGGGCAGCGCTGTGCGGCGCGCTCGGCGGCGGAGGCGACGATGTGTTCGGCCAGCACGCGTTCCGAGGGGCGTTCCGTGCCCTCCGACGGCACTCCGGCCTCGTAGCGCTCCCATCGGGAGGCGTACACCAGCCGCAGCGGTATGTCGTGGTGGACGGCCTCGTCCACCGCCCAGTCGACCGCGAGCGAGCTTCCGTCCGATCCGTCGACGCCTACGACAAGGGGACGTGTCATCGTCCCCACCGCCTTTCGTCGGACTGCCACGTCGTGCGGCAGGGGGCTCCGATGTCACCCTGCCACCTTCCGGCGACGGGGCGGAGGGGCCACTCGGCCCGTTCGTGTGCCCGGTCAGCCCCGCCGGGGTGGCGCGGCCCGCCGGACGTCGGGGCCGGGCCCACCGGAGGGGAGGGCTCCCGGTACGACCCGCCGCAAGGTCGAGCGGCTGCCCGTCGTCAACGACGAGAGCCTGCTCGAAGGCGACGTCAGCCGCTCCGACCTGCTGAAGGTCTTCCTGCGCGGCGACGAGGAGGTACGGCACGAGGTCGTCGACCGCCTGTGGCCGAGCGGCCGGCACGCGCTGTCGAGGGCGTGGTCGACGTCCACTGCTGTCTGGTCCCGGCGTCCGCGCGGAACGACCCCGGACGAGGGGTCCCGGGCACACGGGACCGTCGCCGCGTCAGGCCCGTGGGCGGAAGGACGCAGCAGTGTGCGCGGCCGGTGGGCACCGGCCGCGCACACTGATGTGGGATCGGCTCCCTCCCCCCTGAGGGGCGGCCGGTCCGCACCGGAATGGTCCCGGTTCCCGTCTTCTCCTCCGGGACCGGGACCTGGACGTTCAGCACGCCGTCCGTGTACTCCGCGGCCGCCTCGTCGCCGTTCCCTTCCGGCGGGCACCCGGACGGAGCGGGTGAAGGCGCCGTAGCGGAACTCGGTACGGTGCTTCTCGTCGGTCTCGAACGGGGAAGCCGTGCTTGTTCCTTTCGGATTGTCATCTCCAGCCTGGCGCACGGGCGTTGGAACACCCGTGGGCCGACCGGCCCTGTCCTGGCTCCGGTCGGCCCTCTCCTGAGGTCATCCCTTGCCGCCGCTGAAGTTTCGCCACTGAGGGCCGATCCGTTGCCATTCCGCGTCCCATTCCGCGAGGCGGCGGCGCATCAGGCGGCTGCGGACGGCCCAGCCGGCGCCCCACACCGCGGTGGCGGCGAGCGGTGCCACGAGGACGGCGGCCGCGACGGAGTCGAGGGTGGTCTCGCTCCGGCCCGTCGGTGGAGCGGCCACCCGTTCACCGCGATCCACCCAGACCGCCAGCCGGCTGCCGGCGGTGGCTGTCGGGACCGCCTTGGCCAGGCCGGTGTGCACGGAGCCGTCCGCGGCCGTCCAGCGCACCGTGACCCACACCTTCCCCGCGTCGTAACCAGCCACGACGGGCGAGCCTCCCCCAGCGGGGGTACCCCCAGCCCCGTTCTCGGTCAGCTCGGCGGACACCACGTGGAGGGCGGCACGCCGCTCGGCGAACGCGTGGTCCACGGTCGCGCCGGCCCACCATCCGGCGAGCAGCCCGCCGACGAGGGTCACAGTCCAGACGGCGAGTACGACCCAGGCCTCCACCATGTCGCTGTGGCGCCGCAGCGGGTTGCGCCGCAAGCGCCAGAACGGTCCGCCGGCCAGGCGTCCGGGACTCGTGCCGGTCATGGTCCGCCGCCTCCTTCCGGGGCCCGGGACGTGCGACTCCGGCCGGGCGGGACGTGACCGGCGTCGGGAAGGTCGGGGTCGAGGACCGGGCGGCTGGGCGGACCGGCGAGCGCGCAGTCCACGGCGACCACTCCGTCGACGCCCCGTACCCACCCGGCGGCCACCGGGACCAGCGCGGTGTCCGGGACCCGGCCGGTGAGGGTGACGACACCGTCGCGTACCCGCACGCACACCGGCTCGGCCGAGTCGGGGAAGAGGTGCGGGAGGATCTCGCGCCGGATCTCCTCGGCGATGTCCTCGTCGTCCCGCAGGAACACCTTCAGCAGGTCGGCACGGCTGACGACCCCCTGCAGCAGTCCGTCCGCGTCGACCACCGGAAGCCGCTTGACGCCGTGCCGGGCCATCGTGCGCGCGGCCTCGGGCAACGGGGCCTCGGGGCGGACGGTGACGGCAGGAGTGGTCATCAGTGCCGCAGCCGTGACCAACGCCGCCTCGGCGACGGCGGACCCGGGCCGGACCTGGGCGTAACCGACCTCGCTTCCGGTGCGGGCCTCCTCCTTGCGCAGCAGGTCTGCCTCCGAGACCACGCCGACGACACGTCCGCCGGCGTCCAGAACGGGGGCCGCGCTCACCTGCCACTGCTGCAGGGCCTTCACGATCTCCTTGAAGGCGGCGCCGTCGCGCAGCGCGAGGACGGTGCGGGTCATCACATCGCTCACGACGTGTGGAGTGCCGGTCATGGCGACCTCCAGGTCTCGGCAGCCGTGGTCCGACACTCCCAGGATCGGCCTTCCGCCATCGGAAGGCATGAGCCGAACGGTCCCCTTCCAGGTCCCGGCCCTCCCGATCCGGGGTCTGCGGAGACAGGTTCCGCCGGCTGCTACGCCTCCCCTGCGACCAGCCCCTCCTTCTGCGGAGGGTGACCTGTTCGTCCTCGGTCCCCGGACCGCTTCGGCCGTGCACCACGCGCAGCTCTGTCGCCCGTCGGGCTGCCGCGGCGGCATCGGGCAGGTGCTCGTCATCGGCACCGGGTCCCGCGCGGACGAGGATGACCGGCCGCGAGCTGGTCCGTGTCAGCCCACAGGCCACGACGGCGCTGGTGCAGCCGGGCCGCGGTCTCCCGTAGCAGTGCCGTGGAGTGGCCGGCTCCCGCGGGAGGGCAGCGGATCGCCCGCGAACGGCACGTAGTCGTGCGGCTGTTGTTCGCCGACGTGCAGCAGTCGCAGGGGAGCGTCCGACGTCGGGGATTCACGCGCGGCCCAGTCGGCTGCGGCGAGGCTTTCCGGGGAGCCGTCCGGGCCCAGGTCCCTCGTTGTTGGCCTACAGGGCCCTGGCGCCGTCGGTGACGAAGGCTCAGGAGAGTGGCTCCACGCCGTACATGGCTGCTCCGCCGGCCCGGGCGCAGTCGGCAGGCAGCACCGGGGCAGCGGGTCCCTTGTGCACCGGCAGTCTCGTCCGTCCACCGTTTCGCCCTGCGTGGGTGCGTGGCTATTCCGGTGCCCGGCCCGGCCCGGATGCGGCCGTGATACGGCGCCCGGTCACGGAGCGGGGCTCGATCCGCACCCACAGGTCACGATCGCCGCCCGCCCACGGGGTGCTGTAGGCGGAGAAAGTGAGCCGGCGCACCTCCTCCGCCTTGCTCACGCGGCTCGCGGGTCCGCGTACCAGGACGCTCCAGCCCTCACCGAAGGCGTCGTCGATGCGGTCGACCTCGAAGGCCACCTGACGGCCCGGGGCCAGGGAGGGTGTGGTTTCGTCCGCGGTCCTGAAGACGATCGTGCCGTCGACGACGCTGTAGTTGACCGGGAGGATGACCGGGCCCGAGGCGGTGTCGACGCCGAGGCGTCCGACGCCGTGCGAGCCGAGCAGCGCCCTGCACTCGGCCGGGCTCAGTTCGGTGAACGCGGGGCGGTATCCCGCCCGGCCGGGTCCGGGCGCGGTGTCCAGGTCGCCTCCGGTGAGGTGCGACACGGTGGTGTGCAGGACGTCGGCGAGCCTGAGCAGGGCGCCCGTGCCAGGTGCGGCCTCGGGATGTTCCTCCAGGTACCGCAGATAGCCGGCCGCGATGCCGGATCGTTCGGCCGTCTGCTCGCGGGTGAGGCCGAGTTCCTTGCGGCGGGCCGCCACGCGGCGCCCCAGGTCTCCCAGCGCTGGTCCTTCTGCCGTGAACGGCCGTAGCTGTTCGGCCATGACGGGTCACGTCCTCTCGTCGGTCAGGTCCCGCGGACGGCGAGCTCGTGCTGCTCCCCGCCGAGCACGACCTTGAGCGCGCCGGTGTCGGCGGCGCCGGCGAAGACGTCGTACGCCTCGGCCATGTGGTCCAGCGGGAAGGTGTGGGTGACCAGTTGTGCGGTGGGCAGCCGGCCTGCGGCGGCCATCCGCAGCAGGGTGGGGGTGGAGTGGGTGTCCACCAGGCCCGTCGTGATGGTCACGTTCTTGCGCCACAGGTCTTCGAGGTGCAGCGTGGCCTGCTTGCCGTGCACGCCGATGTTGGCGACGCGACCGCCGGGCCGGACCATGCGGGTGCACAGCTCGAAGGTCTCCGGTACGCCCACGGCTTCCATGACGACGTCGGCGCCGAGTCCGTCGGTGAGGTCGGCGATCAGTTGCTCCGGGGCCTCCCTGGCGTCCGCCACGGCGTCGGCGCCCAGGCGCCTGGCCGCTTCCAGCCGGGCAGCGGCCAGGTCCACGGCGACGATCCGCTCGGGGGAGAACAACCGTGCCGTGGTGATCGCCGCGAGGCCGATGGGGCCCGCGCCGACCACGGCGACGGTGTCGCCGGGGTGCACCCGGCCGTTCAGCACGCCGACCTCGTAGGAGGTCGGGAAGATGTCCGCGAAGAGCACGGCGTCCTTGCTGTCGACCGTGCTGGGCAGCGCGTGGACGGACAGGTCCGCGAAGGGGACCCGGACGTATTCGGCCTGGGTGCCGTCGATCAGGTGGCCAAGGATCCAGCCTCCGCCGCCGCGGCACTGACCGTACATCCCCTCCCGGCAGTAGGAGCAGCGCCCGCAGGAGCTGATGCAGGAGACCAGCGCGCGGTCTCCCGGCCGTACGGTCCCGACGTCACTGCCGACCTCGACGATCTCGCCGACGGCCTCGTGGCCGAGGACCGTGCCGGGCTGTACCTCGGGGACGTCGCCCTTCAGGATGTGCAGGTCCGTCCCGCAGATCGTGACGGCGTCCACGCGCACGACGGCGTCGGAGGGTTCCTTGATGGCGGGGTCGGGAGCCTCTTCCCAGGCGGACTGCCCGGGGCCGTGGAAGACGAAGGCCTTCATGGGTTCGCTCACCGTCCTCGGTCCGCTGCGGGGCACGGGGCCGGCGGACGCCGGCGGCGGGTGTCGGCCGGACGTCGCTACATCACCGGAATTGCCCCGCACATCCAGGCTGTCCTGTCCCGGACGGGTCCGCTTGGGCCGTCCGGCCCTCATCACCCGCCGGACGGCCGGCCTTCCCTCCGCGGCCCTGGACGACCTGACGTCCGGTGCGGAGCCCGGTCTGGTGCTCGACCTGAGCGCCGGCTCCGCCGAACGCTCGTGGACACCGTCCCGCAGGTCGTACCTGCTCCTACGGCCCGCCGGATGGTGAGGAGAACGCGTGACGCCCCGGTCACGTGCTCCGGAAACGATGCCTCCCGACAGCCCGGTCCCGGGCCGCCGGATCAGTGGTGCGCCACGACGGCGACGGGTGCGCCCGTGTGATGCAGGACGGCATGGGTGACGTGACCGATGTGCGCGCCGAGGGAACCGGTACGGATGCGCCGGCCGACGACGGCCAGGGACGCGTCGCGGGCCGCGCCGACGACGACCTGCGCGGCGCTGCCGCAGCGGCTCGCCTCGATGACGTCGACGCCCGGGAACTTCTGCCGCCAGGGGCGCAGCGCCTCGGCCAATGCGGTCCGGTGGCTGCGTTCGAGGTCGCCCTGGAGTTCCGCGTCGCCGGGGAAGCGGTAGTAGGACGTGACCGTCTCCGGCCAGGCGGAAACCACCCGGAGGGGTGTCTCCCGGCGGGCCGCTGCATCGAAGGCGAACTCCAGCAGCGTGTCGTCCGGGTGATCGGCATCGAGGGCGAGCACCACCGGCCGGAACGGGGTGGCGGCGGACGGCACGCCCGCCGGATCCATCCTGTGCTCGTCCGCGGCCTGCTCGCCCTCACGCACCAGCACCACGGGTCGTGCGACCCGGGCCACGACGGCCAGGCTCACCGAGCCGACCACGAACCCGCCGACGCCGCCGAAACCCCGCGAGCCCAGTGCGAGCAGTTCGGCGGAGTCCGCCGCCTCGCAGAGGGCGTCGGGCACGGGACCCGTCAGCTGTTCGGTGAGCACCTCAAGACCGGGGTGCCGCAGACGAAGCCCCTCCGCGGCCTCGCCCGGGATCTGCCGCGTCCAGTGCTGACGGGTCTCGGGACCCACCAGCGGGGCCTGCGACACGAGTACGGGAGCGGGCTCCGCGACGTGCACGATCTTCAGCGGCAGGCCGCGCAGCAGGGCTTCGCGCGCCGCCCACTCGGCGGCGGCCCGGCTCTCGGGCGACCTGTCGAGACCTACGGTGACGGTTCGGGACATGATCCCCACCTCCGGGAGCGTTCCCTTCCAGCGTGACGGCACGTTCCCGGGAGGGTAAGGGCCGCCCGTCCCCCGGCAGGACCGACCGGCCCACCCGCGCGCCCCCTGCCGCGACGCCGACCGTCGGCGCATGCTGGAAGCAGTCAGTCCGTTCTGTCCCGGACCCTGCGGAGTCATCATGTACGGGGCCCCTCGTCCCATCGGCGACATCATGACCTCCTCGGTCGCCGTTCAAGTGAGGTGGTCGGCCTCGGCGACCGGCTCAAGGTCTTCGTGCGCGGGGACGACGACATCGCCGGGGAGATACGGCGTGACATCGCCCCGCTTCTCTTCCCGTCGCGGACTCGGACGTCTCCGTGCACGTGCTGCGTCTGACATCCCCGGCCCCCGCGGCCGGCGGCCCGGAGAGCGAAGGCCGTCATGACCCGGCCCGGTGATTCCCGGCCGATCGTGGTGGGCGTCGATCCGGACCCGGCTCACCGGATGGCACTGGCCTGGGCGGCGGACGAGGCCGCCCGGCGCCGGTTGCCGCTGCGCCCGGTCCCCGCCGAGGGCGTGCCGACCCGCGGCTACGGGAGAGGCCGGACACCGCCCTCCTGGGAGGAGTGGAACGAGGCGCTGCACAAGGCGGGTCGGCAGGTGCTGGACGAGGCCGCGGGGTTCGTCGCGGAGCACCGTCCGGGGCTCCCGGTGGACCCGCTGCTCGCGGAGGGCGACGCGGCCTGGGTGCTGCGGGAGCAGAGCCGTGACGCCACTGCCGTCGTGCTGGGCTCCCGGCATCTGAGCCGCGCCCAGGAGGTGTTCGGCTCCGCCTCGGTCGCCGTACCCCTCATGGCGCACGCCCGCTGCCCGGTGGTCGTCGTGCCCGAACCGGAACACGTCACCCAGGACCCTGCGTACTACGTCGTCGGCGTCGACGGCAGCCCGCAGTCGGCGGCCGCGGTGGATCTCGCGTTCGAGGAGGCCGCGCTGCGCGGTGCCGGTGTGCGTGCCCTCTTCGTCTGGGAGCCGGGGCCGCTGAGGATCTTCGACGAGTACGAACCGCAGCAGGAGGCCCGGCGGCTGCTCTCCGAGATCGTGGCCGGTCGCGGCGCCCGCTACCCGCAGGTGGACCTGCGGTACGAACTGGTCACCGGACACCCCGTACAGGTGCTCACCGACGCCTCCGCCCACGCGCTGGGTCTGGTGGTGGGCACCCGTGGCCGGGGCGGATTCACCGGCATGCTGCTCGGCTCGGTCAGCCAGGGGGCGCTGCACCACGCGCGGTGTCCGGTCATCGCCGTGCCGTCCGGGCCCATGTGATCCCCGCGGACGAGGCGAAGGGAAGCCACCATGACCGCAGAACCCGTCGACGCGCGCACCGTCGAGACACTGGTGGCGGACGCCGTCGCCGCGCCCTCGCAGCACAACGCACAGCCGTGGAGGTTCCGTTACCTGCGCGACATCGGTGTCCTGCGCCTGTACGCCGACCTGATGCGCACCCTGCCGCACACCGACCCGCAGCAACGTGGTCTGCACATGAGCTGCGGAGCCGCGCTGCTCAACCTACGGGTGGCCGCCGCCGCGGCGGCGCTGGCGCCGGTCGTGCGGCTGCTCCCGGAGCCGGGCTACCCGGACCTGCTCGCCGAGGTGCACCTGTGCGGCAGCAGTCCGCCGGACACCGCGCTGGCTCTGCTGCGCCCCGCGGTCGGCCGCCGTCACTCCAGCCGCCACCCGTTCCAGGACGAGGAGATTCCGGCGGCGATACGCGAGGGCTTGTGCGAGGCGGCCACCGCCGAAGGCGCGCAGCTGCTGTTCCCGGGCGGCTGGCACGTGCGGTCGGTCCTGGAACTGGTGCGGGAGGCCGAGGAGTGGGAGGTGCAGGACGCGGGAGTACGCGACGAGACCGCACGGTGGGCGCATGCGGAACCGCCGGGGGCACAAGCGCCGTCCGACGGCATCCCTGCCGGGGCGTTCGGCCCGGCATGCCGTCGTGGCGACGCTCCCGTGCGCGACTTCGCCGCCGGACGCCCGATGCCGGACCGTCCCCGGGCCTCGTTCGAGAGGACGCCGAACATCGCCCTGCTCGGCACGGCCGACGACGGTCCCGTGGACTGGCTGCGCGCCGGGCAGGCGCTGGAACGGGTCCTGTTGCGGGCCACCGCGGACGGGCTGGTCGCGTCCGTGACCTCCCAGCCGCTCGAATGGCCGGACCTGCGGTGGGCTGCCCGCGACCCGCTCTCCGCCATGGGCCACGTGCAGATGGTGCTCAGGCTCGGCCACGGCCCCGAAGGGCAGCCGAGCCCTCGGCGGCCACTGGACGACGTGCTCGACATCGTGTGAACCCTGCGCCCCGCCCCCGCTCGAACGCTCCGCACCACGAACGGACGACCGACGAGGAGTATCCGCATGAAGGTGTCCGAGGTGATGACCGCGCCTCCCGTGCACGTGGACCCCGGTGTCTGCCTGCGGGAGGTGACCGGGTGGATGACCGAGCGCGGCGTGGGTTCCGTCCTCGTCGTGAAGGACGGGGAGCTGCGCGGCATCGTGACCGACCGCGACCTCGCGCTGCGCGGCCTGGGCGGCGGCCTGGCGCCGGACTCGACCGTGGACGCGGTGATGTCGGCCGCGGTCGTCACCGTGGACGCCGACGACGATCTGCGGGCCGCCTACCGCGCCTTCGGCCGCGCCGGCGTGCGCCGGTTGCCGGTCCTCGACCGGGGCCGGCCCGTCGGGATGCTGACGATCGACGACCTCTTCCTTGACGTCTTCCGGCAGCTGGCCGACCTGCTCGGCCCCGTCGCATGGAGCGTGCTCCAGGAGCCGCCCGGACCGCCCCCGGCCGGCGGCGGTCCGCATGACGCCTGAACGGGGTCGATCGGGGACGACCGCGCTGCCGCCGGCGGGAAGCAGCCGCCCTGCAGCGCAGCCTGCCGCCCGGGTGGCGGACGCCCGCGCCCAGGTGCCGGCCCGGCTGGAGGCCTGGCACCTGCCGGACGCGGCGGTCAAGGCCGAGCCGGTGGTACGAGGTCTCCGGCGGCAGCGGCACCGCCCCGCGCCCGGCCGTACCTGTGACGAGGGCGGCCGCGGCCTGCTGCTCGTCGTCCAGCTCGCAAAACGCTGGGGAACACGTCACCACACCGGCGGCAAGACCATCTGGGCCGAGATCGAACCGGTCGTGGCAGACCTGTGACGGCACGAGGCCGGCGGCGACGTCAGCGGTGCCGCCCGCCGAGACCACCCGGCGTCCGCACAGGTCCATGAGTCCTCACGGGCCGGCCCGAGAAAGGGCCTGTCGGCCCTACAGCCACGCACTCGCCGGCGGGAGTATGGGCCAATGCTCGGGAACGACGGCTTTCGCACACTCGACCGCCAGGAGTGCCTGCGCCTGCTTGCCAAGGTGCCGGTCGGTCGCGTGGTCTACACCGAGCAGGCGCTGCCGGCGGTCCTCCCCGTCAACTTCTCCTTGGACGCGGATGCCTCGGTGTTGCTGTGCACTGCCGCGGGTTCGGACCTGGTCCGCGCGATCGGAGGTGTGGTGGTCGCCTTCGAGGCGGACGAGTTCGACGCGGAGAACCGGTCCGGCTGGAGCGTGGTCGTCACCGGACGCGCTGCCGTGGTGAGTGATCCCGGGGAGCACGCACGGCTGTCGCAGGCCGGTCCCCGCTCGTGGATGCCGAAACGGGACGGGGTGTTCGTCCGGATCGGGTCCGAGATGATCACCGGGCGCGAACTGGGTCGACCCGACCGTCCCGGGGCACCGCGGGAGCAGCGACCGGACGGCTGACGCCGGGCGGCCGGCGGCCGCGACCGTCGGACGGGCGGCATCCCCGTCGCGTCCGCCGGCGGACGGCCGAGTTCGGCCATCCCCGGGTATGCCGACGGCGCCGCGTCACAGCTTCAGCGTGAACCAGGTCGTCTTGCCCTCGTCGGTGGGGCGCACGCCCCAGGTGTCGGCGAGGGTGCGGACCAGGAACAGACCGCGGCCCGACTCCTCGTCCCCGGCCGCGATACGGGGCTGCGGCAGGTGCGGGCTGCGGTCGCTGACCTCGACGGTGAGGTCGGTGGCGGTGCGGCACAGGTGCAGCCCGATGGGGCCCTCGGCGTGCTGCACGGCGTTCGTGAGGGTCTCGGACAGCAGCAGGAGAGCCTCGTCGACCGGGCCGGTGCAGTCCCAGGAGAGCAGCGCCTTGCTCAGGAACGCGCGGCCTTCGGGCACGGAGGAGGCGATGGCCGGAAGGTCGGTGGTGACGGCCGCCGGGGGTGCGGCCGGCAGCTGGGCGAACAGGAGCGTCACGTCGTCGTCGTGGCTGTCGGCCTCCGGCAGCAGCCGGGACAGGACGTGGTCGGCGGCGGCTTCCAGACTCGGTGGGGCGGTGAAGAACCCGCCGAGTACCGAGGTGAGTTCGGCGATCCGGCCCTCGATGTCGCTGCCGGGCGTCTCGACCAGGCCGTCGGTGTAGAGGATGAGGGTGGCGCCCGGCGGTACGGACGTCGAGGACTGCTCGTAGAGGATGTCACCGACCCCGAGCGGGGCGTTGACCTGTGCCGGGAGTCTGCCGACGGTGCCGCCGGGGGTGGCCACCAAGGTGGGGAGGTGACCGGCGGAGCAGACGGTCACCGTGCCGGTGTCCGGGGCGATGGTGAGGTAGCAGCAGGTCACCAGCTGGTCCGGCACGTCGAGGTCCTGGACGCAGGTGTCGAGGGCCTGCATCAGCTGCCGGGGTTGCATGCCGGTCTTGGCCAGCGCGTGCGCGGCCGAGCGCAACTGGCCCATCACCGCGGCGGCTTCGAGGCCGCGGCCCATCACGTCCCCGATGAGGACGCCGACGCGGCCGGCGCCCAGCGGTATGAGGTCGAACCAGTCGCCGCCCACGCCCGCGCCCTGCGTGGCCGGCCGGTAGCGGCTCGCGGTGGCCAGGCCGGGGATCGCGGGTGGCGTGCCCATGAGGCTGCGCTGCAGGGTGAGCGCGATGTGCCGCTGCTGCTCGTACAGCGCGGTCAGTTCGGCCTCGGCGCGCTTGCGGTCGCTGATGTCCCGCACGATGGCGCACGCCCCGACGACCGTGCCGTCCGTGTCCCTGGTCGGCCAGAGTGTGACGTCCACGTCCAGCAGGCTGCCGTCCTTGGTCACCCGGAGCGTCTCGAAGTGCTCGACCTTCTCGCCGTGCAGCAGCCGCTCCAGGAGCGCGCTGATCTCGCCGCGCATTTCGGACGGGGAGAGCAGCGACACGTGCCGGCCTATGACCTCCTCGGCCGTGTAGCCGTACAGCCGCTGGGCGGCCGCGTTCCAGTAGGTGATGTAGCCGTCGAGGGTCTTCGCGAGGATCGCGTCCTGGGACGACTCGACGAGCGCGGCGAGTTCGTTGATGCGGGCCTCGGCCGCCTTGCGGTCGCTGACGTCCCGGACGGCGGCGGAGACCAGCAGCCCGTCCGCCGTCTCCAGCGGGCTGAGGCTGATCTCGACGGGGAACTCGGTGCCGTCCTTGCGCAGGCCGTGCAGATCGAGCCCGGCGCCCATCGGCCGGACCTGGCGGTTGGCCGCGTACCCGCCCCGGTGCATCGTGTGCTGGCCACGGAAGCGGTGCGGCATCAGCAACTCGACCGGACGGTCCAGGAGTTCCTCGCGCCCGTAGCCGAAGAGGGCCTCGGTCTGGGCGTTGACGAGCCTGATGGTGCCGGTGTCGTCCACGATCACCATGGCGTCGGGTGCCGCCTCCAGCAGGCCGCGGAACCTTTCCTCGGCGGCTTTCGGCCCGTCCGCGCCGACGCCGGCGCCGCACCGGCAGGCCTCCCGGTCCGCTCCGGCCGCCGCACAAGCCAGACCCGACTCGGCAAACGCGCCCATGTCCGCCCCCTCCCGCCGGTTGCGATGAATCAGGTCATCACAGCGCATCGAGTCGACGACCAGGGCGGCATGTCGGTTACTGTCCGCCGTTCGGCCGAACCTGTCCGTCATCGGCCCACTGCGGGACGCTTGGGTGAGAGGACACGGAGGCGACGACGCCGCCGGAGCACGCACGGCACCCGTCTCCCGAATCCGGTCCGGGCCGGTCGGCACCCGGACCGGGACATCCGGCCGTTGCCCGCGCATCCGGGCTGCGGGTCGACGGGGTTCGGCCGTCAGTCGATCCGCCTCACGGCCGAACCCTGTCTCCCGGACGTCCGCCGGCACGGCACACCGCTGCTGCCGCTCCCGAAAGCCCGCGTCCTGAACCTCGGGCCTGAGTCCGGGGCCCGGCTGCGGGACCCGGGTCCCCACGACACATGGCTGACAAGAAGCTGTCACACGCGGACCGGAATGCGGCCTCGTCGACCCTCGTTCTGACTGGTACGGCTGTTGCAGAGCCTCGCCCGACGAAAGAGGACGGACGCATGACGACTGAGGCCACCACCACGGATCTCCAGGTCTTCACCGAGAGCTGGCAGGACTGGCACCGCGCCCAGGAGGCCCGGATCTCCGCTCCGCACGGGTTCCTGGCCATCACCGGGCTGCACTGGCTCGACGACCGCCCGCAGCGCTTCCCCGACGCCCCGGGCGCCTGGCGCACCGGCCCCGACGGGGTCGTCGTCACCCTGGACGACGGCGAGGAGCTGGTCGTCGACGGGACGCCGGTCCGGGGCGAGCACCACTTCAGCGTGCTTCCCGAGCGCGGCGGTGTCGACGCGGTCTGGGGCGACGCCGTGATCGAGGTCGCCAAGCGCGGCGGGAACGACATCGTGCGCCCCCGGCACCCGGACGCCCCGCTGCGCACCGCCTTCACCGGAACCCCCGCCTACGCCCCCGACCCGCGCTGGGCCGTGACGGGCCGGTACGTCCCCTTCGACGAGCCGCGGCCGACCACGGTGGGCGCCGCGGTGGAGGGCCTCGAGCACGTCTACGACGCCCCGGGCCGGATCGAGTTCGAGCTGGCGGGGCGGCAGCTGTCCCTGACCGCGTTCCCCGGGCACGGTCCGGGCGGGCTGATGGTGCTGTTCACCGACGCGACCTCCGGGGTCACCACCTACGCCGCCAACCGGTCCCTGTCCGTCGGACCGCCCGCCGCCGACGGCACGGTGGTCCTGGACTTCAACCGCGCCGCGAACCTGCCGTGCGCCTACACGGACCTGGCCACCTGCCCGCTGCCGCCCGCCGAGAACCGGCTGCCGGTGGCGGTCGAGGCCGGGCAGAAGATCCCGCGCGAGCGCGGCGGATCCTGACCAGGGCCGCAGGGCTCGGCGCACATGATCCACAGGGCTACCATGTGCGCATGCCCGAGCGTCCCCCCGCGAGTACGCCGAAGGACGGCGAGCGCCCCCTGCGGCGCGACGCCGCCCGCAACCGGGAACGGATCGTGCACGCGGCGCGGGAGGTTTTCGGCTGGCGCGGCCTCGCGGTGACCCTCGACGACGTGGCCAAGCACGCCGGGGTCGGCGTCGGCACGATGTACCGGCGCTTCCCCACCAAGGAGGCTCTGGTACGGGCCGTGTTCGAGCAGGACCTCGCGATGCGGCAGGAGTCCGCGGAACAGGCCCTCACCCACCCCGATCCCTGGCAGGGGCTCGTCGACTTCCTCATGACGATGACGGCCGACCTCGCCGAGAACCGCGGCCTGCACGAGGTGATCATGCTGGGGAGCCACAGTTCCGAGCCCTTCGAGACGGCCCGCGGGGGCATGCTCCCCTACCTGGAGGCGCTGATCCGGCGGGCCCAGGAGAGCGGGCAGCTGCGCACGGAGGTGACCGCCTCCGACATCCCCGTCATGCAGCAGATGCTCATCGCCGCCGCCCAGTTCACCCAGGGACGGCGGCCCGACATCTGGCGCCGCTACATCGAGATCCTCCTGAACGGCTTGCGGCAGCGCCCGGACGACCTTCCGCTGACCACGCCCAGCCTGGACAACGAGGTGGTGGAACAGGTGATGGGCCTGGTGCGGGCGGATCCGGCGCGGGACTAGCCGCTCCGCTGGACGTGCCGCGACGGCCCGTCGGTCGACTGCGGCGCCGTCGTGGCTGGTCGCGCAGTTCCTCGCGCCCCTTCGGGGCGCGCTCAGGACGGGCGGCGGGCCTGCCACAGGTCGCGGAGCAGGGCGACCTCGGCCATGTGGTGGATGAGTTCGAGATTGGTGTTGCTCACCACGTCGACAAAGGGGTCGTCGGGATCGGAGCCGGACGGGTACTGGGAGAAGCCGACGGTGTCGAGCTGCTCGTCGGTCACGGTGGCGACGTCGGCCCGCCAGCGGTCCACGTCCGCCCAGAAGCGGTCGAGGGCCAGGGCCGCGACGGGTGTGAAGTCGACGAGCTCTGCGGGGTCCTGCCGCCGGGTGCCGAAGGTCCACTCCCAGCGGGCGGCGAAGCCCGAGTGCAGGTGCCCGAGCCGCCAGGCGATGGTGGTGACCGCGGTCCGGTCGGGCTCCGGCGGGGCGGTGTCGGCGAGGATCTCCTCGACCCGCTGCACACTGACGCTCCAGTCGTCGGCGATCTTCGCGACCGTCATGCCCGCGGCGACCTGCCGGGCCACCTCGGCGTACTCGCTGGCCGGGATGTCGGGCGCGCCCTTGTCGAGGACCCAGTCACCGGGGCCGTACGCCCTGGGCGTCGCCGCCTCCTTCCGGCGCCGGATCGACCAGGAGCCGGGCACCGGCTCCCACAGGTACTCCTCGTCGCCGAGCCCGGTCAGCCGCACCTGGGCCCGTTCCCTGGTGACGTCGAACTGGTCCAGCAGCACGCCCAGTCGGCCGGTCCCCATGCCTGGCTCCCTTCACGGTCAGCCGTTCGGCTGCGCTCGGGCGGAGGCTATCGGCCGGCCCGAGCGGGGCGCCACGGATTTCCGCGCCGGGGCCGGTCAGCTGTCGTAGTCGACGGTCAGCGACTCGGAGACCGGGTAGGACTGACAGGTCAGGACGTAGCCGGCGTCCACCTCGGCGGGTTCCAGGGCGTAGTTGCGGCGCATGTCGGCCTCGCCGTCCGTGATGCGGGCGCGGCAGGTTCCGCAGACGCCTCCCTTGCAGGCGAAGGGGAGGTCCGGGCGGAGGCGGGCGGCCGAGTCGAGGATGGTGCGCTCGCGCGGGAGGCGCGCGGTGGTGGAGCGGCCGTCCAGGGTGACGGTGACCTCGCTGGCCGGGCCGGTCGCCACCGCGTCCTGGTGGCGGACGGGCTCGATCGGCTCGTCGGCGTAGAAGAGCTCCTGGTGGATCCGGCCGGCGGGGACGCCCAGTCCGGCGAGCACCTTCTGCGCGTCGACGACCATGCCGTGCGGGCCGCACAGCCACCAGTGGCCGGCGCCCTCGACGTCGACCAGGCCGTCGATGAGCGCCCCGAGGCGGTCGCCGTCGAGGCGGCCGGAGAGGAGTTCGGCCTCGCGGGGTTCGCGGGAGAGGACGTGGGCGAGGTGGAAGCGGGTGCGGTACTCGTCCTTCAGGTCGGCGAGTTCGTCGGCGAACATCACGGTGTCGGTGCGGCGGTTGCCGTAGAACAGCGTCACCGTCGAGCGGTCGTCGGCGGCGAGGACCGACTCGGCGATGGACATCATGGGGGTGATGCCGGAGCCGGCCGCGATGAGCACGTGGTGGCCGGGGACCGTGAGGTCGGGGGTGAAGGCTCCGGTGGGGGCCATCACCTCGACGGTGTCGCCCGGGCGCACCTCGTGGACCAGCCAGGAGGAGAAGAGTCCGCCGGGCACCTCGCGGACGCCGATGCGGGGCGCGGTGCCGGCCGGCGAGCAGATCGAGTAGGAGCGCCGCTCGTCGCGTCCGTCGACCTCGCGGCGGAGGGTGAGGGACTGGCCGGGGCCGAAGGCGAACTCCGCCGCGAGGGCGTCGGGGATGTCGAAGGTGACCGCCACCGCGTCCTCGCACAGGGGCTGGACGGCGGCGACGCGCAGGGGATGGAAGGCAGGGCGGCGCCGGCGTGCTGTCGTCGCGGGGGCACCGGCGGTCGGTGCCGTCAGCTCTGCCATCAGATCTCCTTGACGTACTCGAACGGCTCCCGGCAGCTGAGGCAGCGCCACAACGCCTTGCAGGAGGTGGCCGCGAACCGGGAGGTCTCCTCGGTGGCGGCCGATCCGCAGCGGGGACACGGAACCGTGCGCCGGGTCGGCGACAGGTCCAGCGGGACGGGACCCGCGGGGCGCCGGGGCGCGGCGTTGGGCGGGGCGATGCCGTGGTCGGCGAGTTTGCGGCGCCCTTCGGGGGTGATCCAGTCACTGGTCCACGGCGGGTCGAGGACCGTGCGGATCTCCACGCGGCCGAAGCCGGCGTCGCGCAGGCGGGCGGCGACCCCGGCGCGCATCTCGGCCATGGCGGGGCAGCCCGAGTAGGTCGGGGTGAGGTCGGCGACCACCGTGCCGTCCGGCTCGACGGTGACCTCCCGCAGCACGCCGAGGTCGGCGAGGGTGAGCATGGGGAGTTCCGGGTCGGGCACCTGTTCGGCGATGTGCCGGGCCCGCCGGGCGTCGGTCAGGACGGTCACCACGTCGCCTCCGGGTGGGCGCGGGCCACGCTCTGCAACTCGGCGAGGAGCGGGGCGAGATGGCCGGTGTGCTCGCCTTTGCGGCCCTGGCCGGGCAGCGAAGGGGCAGCCGGCACGGGGAGTCCGGCCGCGTCGAGGACCTGGTGGAGATCGGCCAGCACCGCGTCGCGCACGTCGTGGGCGGCGAACAGCTCCTCCCAGTACGGGGCCTGCGCCTCCAGGGCGGTCAGCATCCGGGCGTGCGACTCCTCGGTGCCGTCGCCGAGGCGTACGACCCACTCGGCGGCGTACTGCCGGTGGTAGGTGAGCTCCTTGACGCCCTTGGCCGCGATCGCCGCGAGCACCGGGTCGGGCGCGGCGGCCAGTCCGGTGAAGTGGGCGAGCCGCCAGCTCGCGAACACCAGGAGCCGCAGGACGGAGAAGGCGAAGTCGCCGTTGGGGAGTTCGGCGAGGCGTACGTTGCGGAACTCGGCGGCGTCCCGGAAGTAGGCGTAGGCGTCCTCCGTGCGGCCGGTGCCGTCGGTCTGGCCGGCGCGGGAGTAGAGCAGCCGGGCCTGGCCCAGCAGGTCGAGGCCGATGTTGGCCAGCGCCACCTCCTCCTCCAGCTCGGGGGCGCGGGTGACCCATTCGGCGAGGCGCTGGGCCAGGACCAGGGCGTCGTCGCCGAGCGCGAGGCAGCTCGCGGCCAGTGCGGCGGCGTCGACGCCCGCGGGCACGGCGGTGTCGACGCCGTGCAGCGGGTCCTCGAAGCCGGTGCCGAACGCCCAGCGCGCGTCGCTGTCGTCGTGCCCTTCGGCCAGGCTCAGGTAGACGTGGTCGTCGCTCATCACCGGCTCCTAGATGTGCGGGACATCGTCGGGGATGTCGTAGAAGGTCGGGTGGCGGTAGACCTTGTCGGCGCTGGGGTCGAAGAAGGGGTCCTTCTCGTCCCGGGTGGAGGCGGCGATGTGCTCGGAGCGCACGGCCCAGATGCTGACGCCTTCGTTGCGGCGGGTGTAGAGGTCGCGGGCGTGGGTGAGGGCCATCTGGTCGTCGGCCGCGTGCAGCGAGCCGACGTGGACGTGGTTGAGGCCGCGCTTGCCGCGGATGAAGATCTCGTACAGGGGCCAGTTCCCGGTGTCGCTCATACCACTGCCTCCTCGCGGGCTCGGGCGGCCTGCTTGGCGGCGTGGGCGCCGGCGGCCGCACGCACCCAGGCACCTTCCTCGTGGGCGGACCGCCGGCGCTCCATGCGCTCCGCGTTGCACGGGCCGTTGCCGCTGATGACTTCCTTCAGCTCGGACCAGTCGGGGGTGCCGAAGTCGTGCCGGCCGCGCTCCTCGTTCCAGCGCAGTTCGGGGTCGGGCAGGCTCACGCCGAGTCTGTCCGCCTGCGGCACGGTCATGTCGACGAACCGCTGGCGCAGTTCGTCGTTGCTGTGCCGCTTGATCTTCCAGGCCATCGACTGCGCGGAGTTGGGCGAGTCGGTGTCGGGCGGGCCGAACATCATCAGGGACGGCCACCACCAGCGGTCCACGGCGTCCTGCACCATCTCGCGCTGGGCGTCGGTGCCGCGCATCATGGTCATCAGCAGTTCGTAGCCCTGCCGCTGGTGGAAGGACTCCTCCTTGCAGATCCGCACCATCGCGCGCGCGTAGGGGCCGTACGAGCTGCGGCACAGCGGGACCTGGTTGCAGATGGCCGCGCCGTCCACGAACCAGCCGATGACGCCGACGTCCGCGTAGCTGAGCGTCGGGTAGTTGAAGATCGACGAGTACTTCTGGCGGCCTTCGAGGAGGCGCTCGGTGAGCTCCGCGCGGTCGATGCCCAGGGTCTCGGCGGCCGAGTACAGGTACAGGCCGTGGCCTGCCTCGTCCTGGACCTTGGCGAACAGGATCGCCTTGCGGCGCAGCGAGGGCGCCCTGGTGATCCACTCGCCCTCCGGCTGCATGCCGATGATCTCCGAGTGCGCGTGCTGGGCGATCTGCCGGATCAGCGTCTTCCGGTAGCCGTCCGGCATCCAGTCGCGCGGCTCGATCCGCTGGTCCCGCGAGATCGTCGTCTCGAAGTGGGACTCCAGATCGGGCCCGGTGTCCCTTCCGGCCGCTTCAGTCATCTCCACCAACTCCCAACCGACCATTCGTTCGGTTCATCATAAGGTGCGCCCTCCCCGGTCTGGCAAGGGGCTACGCCGATCAGTGCGGTGAGCACTGCGGCTGCCGTGGGCTCGGGAGAGGAGCCGCGGGCAGCCGCGGTCACCACGTGTAGAAGCCCTGTCCCGTCTTGTGTCCGAGTTCGCCGCGGGCCACCTTGTCGCGCAGCAGCCGCGGCGGGGCGAAGCGGTCACCGAGCGTCGCGTGCAGGTACTCGGCGATGGCGAGCCGTACGTCGAGCCCGACCAGGTCGGTCAGGCGCAGCGGGCCCATGGGGTGCTTGTAGCCGAGCCGCATGGCGTCGTCGATGGCCTCGGGCGCGGCGACGCCCTCCTCGACCATCCGGATCGCCTCCAGCCCGAGGGCGAGCCCGAGCCGGCTGCTGGCGAAGCCGGGCGAGTCCCTGACGACGACGTCCTGCTTGCCCAGCGCCGCGGTCCATTCCAGGACGGACTCCACCGTGCCCGGGGCGGTGCCCGGGGCGACGACGATCTCGACGAGGGCGGAGGCGGGCACCGGGTTGAAGAAGTGCATGCCGAGGAAGCGCTCCGGGCGCCGGAGAACCGCGGCGAGGTCGGTCACGGACAGGGAACTGGTGTTGGTGGCCAGGACGGCGGTGTCGCCCACGGCGTCCTCGGCGGTTTTCAGGAGGCGGGCCTTGAGCGCCGCGTCCTCGGGCACGGCCTCCACCACCAGCTCGGCGTCCGCGGGCAGCGCCGCCACCGTGGGTACGGCGGCCACCCGGCCGGCGACCTGCTCCGCGTCCTCCGTCAGGTGGCCCCGCTCCGCGGCCCGCCGCAGGCTGCCGCCGATCCGCTCCAGTACGGCGGCCGCGGCCTCCGTGCCGCTCTCCACCACGGTGACGGCCGAGCCGGCGGTGGCGAAGGACTGGGCGATCCCCGCGCCCATCCGGCCGCCGCCGATGACCGCGACGGTCCTGGGTGCCGATGTCATGCGCGGCTCCTCTCCTGCTCCGGGTTGTCCGACGTGTTCGTGGACGCGTTCCTGGAGGCGCTCTTCGCCAGGAAGCGCGTCATACGGTCCTTCTTGTCCTGCCCCTCGAAGAGCACGGCCTGCGCCAGGTCGTCGGCGACCGGGTGGGCGCCCGGCGAGTCGACGACGAGCTTCGTCAGCCGCAGGGCGGTGGCCGAGGAGCGCGCCATCCGGTCGAGCAGCGCATGGGCCGCCGTGAGCAGCTCTTCCGCCGGGACGACGTCGATGACCAGGCCCGCGGCGAGCGCGGCCGGTGCGTCGAGGGTGCGGCCGGCGAGCAGGATCTGTTTGGCGACCGACTCCCCGACCAGTTCGGGCAGCCGCCAGCAGGCGCCGGCCGCCGCGAGGATGCCGAGGCCGGGCTCGGGATTGCCGAAGACGGCACCGGGGCCGGCGATCCGCAGGTCGCAGGCGTAGGCCAGCTCGGCCCCGCCGCCCAGGGCCCAGCCCTCGACGGCCGCCAGCGTGGGCATGGGCAGCCGCCGGACCCGCTCGAAGAGGCGGCTGTTGATGCCCTGCAGCGCCTGGTCCCGGCCGCGCTCCAGCAGCTCGGCGATGTCGGCCCCGCCCGCGAAGACCCCGCCGTGGCCGGTCAGGAGCAGCAGTCTGGGGTCCTGCTCCAGCCGCTCGCAGACCTGGTGCAGTTCGCTGATCATCCGGCCGCTGATGGCGTTGCGGGCCTCGGGCCGGTGGAGGGTGACGACGACCCGGTCGGCGCGCTCCTCGACCAGGAGGGTGTCGTAGGACGGGGAAGTGGTCACACCCGCTCCACAAGGAGTGCCACGCCCTGGCCGACCCCCACGCAGAGCGTGGCCAGGCCGCGGCGGCCGTTCTCGCGTTCGAGGCGGCCGAGCAGGGTGAGCAGGATGCGGGCGCCGGAGCAGCCGAGCGGATGACCGAGGGCGATGGCGCCGCCGTCGGCGTTGACCTTGTCCTCGTCGAGCTTGAGGCGGCGGATCACGGCCAGCGCCTGGGCGGCGAAGGCCTCGTTGAGCTCCACGGCGTCCAGGTCGCCGGTCTGCCAGCCGGCGCGGGCCAAAGCCTTCTCGGTGGCGGGGACCGGGCCGAGCCCCATGAGGTGGGGCTGGACACCGGCGGAGGCCGAGGCGACGATCCGGGCCCGCGGGGTGAGGCCGTACCGCTCGACCGCCTCGGCGCTCGCGACCACCAGGGCGGCCGCGCCGTCGGACAGCGGTGAGGAGGAGCCCGCCGTGACGATGCCGTCCGCGCGGAAGACGGTGCGCAGGGAGCCCAGCTTCGCCAGGGTGGTGGAGGGGCGGGGGCCCTCGTCCCGGGCGACCTCGCCGTCACGGACCGGGACCGGCACGATCTCACGGTCGAAGCGGCCCGCCTCCTGGGCGGCCACGGCCCGCTGGTGGCTGCGCAGGGCGAAGGCGTCGGAGTCGGCGCGGGTGATGCCGTCCAGGGCGGCGACCTCTTCCGCGGTCTCCCCCATGGACAGCGTGACCTTGACCGCCTCGGGTCCGGCGTCGGCGGGCACGTCCCGGTCGGCGGCGGTGAAGCGCGGGTTGGTGAAGCGCCAGCCCAGGGCGGTGTCGTGCACCTGCCCGGGCTTGGCCCAGGGGGTGCCGGGCTTCTCCATCACCCAGGGCGCCCGGGTCATGGACTCCACTCCCCCGGCGACCACGAGATCCGCCTCCCCGGCGCGGATCGCCTGGGCCGCCGAGGCGACTGCCGTGAGGCCCGAGGCGCACAGACGGTTGACGGTGTAGCCGGGCACGGTGTGCGGCAGCCCGGCGAGCAGGACCGCCATCCGGGCCACGTCCCGGTTGTCCTCGCCCGCCTGGTTCGCGGCTCCCAGCACGACCTCGTCCACGGCTTCGCGGGGGACACCGGAGCGCCGGACGGCCTCGCCGACGACGAGGGCGGCGAGATCGTCCGGCCGTACGGCGGCGAGTGCGCCGCCGTGGCGGCCCTGCGGGGTGCGGGCCCCGTCGATCAGGTAGACGTCGGGCATCGGGCGGTCTCCTCGGCTTCGGGGTGGACGGGTCGCCGCGGTTGCGGGGCGGCCAGGCGGCTGGTGGCGAAGGCGGCGTCGGACGGGGTGGCGCGGGCGCCTCCGCGGCCTTCGCTCCGCCTCTTGACATGCAGGTGTGGTGCTGGATTACCTTGGCCGAACCGCACGCTAACCGAATGTTCGGTCGGTTCACAAGGTGGTGGAAATGACGATCCAGGTACCCGGGACGACACCTGGCCCCGTCGAGACGATGTTCGCCGCGGACGAGGCTTCCCGGCGGCTGGGGATCGAGTTGCTGGAGCACGGCGAGGGGACGGCCGTGCTGCGGATGACCGTGACCGCCTCGCAGGTCAACGGACACCGGATCGCCCACGGCGGGCACGTGTTCCTGCTCGCCGACACGGCGTTCGCCTGCGCCTGCAACAGCCACGGGCCGGTGACGGTCGCCGCCGGCGCCGACATCGACTTCGTCGCGCCCGCCTACGAGGGCGACGTCCTCGTCGCCACCGCGCGGGAGCGGGTCCGGTTCGGCCGCAGCGGTGTCTACGACGTGAGTGTCGTGCGCGGCGACGAGGTGATCGCGGAGTTCCGCGGCCGCAGTCGCACGCTGCGCACGCAGAATGAGGAGCCGCAATGAGCAGCGAAGTGATCGCGCCCGAACCGAGGGGCACCCGCCGGGGAGAGCCGCTTCCCGAGGCCCTGCTGGACGAGGCCGAGCGGATGTCCCGCGAGGAGGTCGAGGCGCTCCAGCTCACCAGGCTGCGCACGACGCTGCGGCACGCGTACGACAACGTGGAGCTGTACCGCAAGAAGTTCGACGCGGCCGGTGTGGGTCCGGACGACTGCCACACCCTCGCTGACCTCGCCCGTTTCCCCTTCACGACCAAGGCGGACCTGCGGGACACCTACCCCTTCGGCATGTTCGCGGTGCCGATGTCCGAGGTGCGGCGCGTGCACGCCTCCAGCGGCACCACCGGCCGCCCCACCGTGGTCGGCTACACCGACAACGACCTGTCCATGTGGGCGGACGTCGTCGCCCGCTCCATCCGGGCCGCCGGCGGCCGCCCCGGGCACAAGGTCCATGTCTCCTACGGCTACGGCCTGTTCACCGGCGGCCTGGGCGCCCACTACGGCGCCGAGCGCGCCGGCTGCACGGTGATCCCCGCCTCCGGCGGCATGACCGCGCGCCAGGTGCAGATCATCCAGGACTTCCGGCCCGAGATCATCATGGTCACGCCCTCCTACATGCTGACCCTGCTCGACGAGTTCGAGCGCCAGGGCGTCGACCCGCGCTCCACCTCCCTGCAGGTCGGCATCTTCGGCGCGGAGCCGTGGACGGAGGAGATGCGCCGGGAGATCGAGGAGCGCCTGGACATCCACGCGGTCGACATCTACGGGCTGTCCGAGGTCATCGGACCCGGGGTGGCGCAGGAGTGCGTGGAGACCAAGGACGGGCTGCACGTCTGGGAGGACCACTTCTACCCGGAGGTCGTGGACCCGCTGACCGACGAGGTGCTGGCGGAGGGCGAGAGCGGCGAACTGGTCTTCACCTCGCTGACGAAGGAGGCGCTGCCGATCATCCGGTACCGCACCCGCGACCTGACCCGGCTGCTGCCGGGCACGGCGCGTCCCGGGTTCCGCCGGATCGAGAAGATCACCGGCCGGTCCGACGACATGATCATCCTCCGGGGCGTCAACGTCTTCCCCAGCCAGGTGGAGGAGATCGTGCTGCGGACGCCGGGGGTGGCCCCGCACTTCCAGATCCAGATCAGCCGGCGCGGCCGGATGGACCACATGACGGTCCGGGTGGAGGCCCGTCCCGACGCCGGCCCCGCCGACCGTGAGGCGGCGACGCGGACCATCGCCCAGGGCATCAAGGACGGCGTCGGGGTCACCGTGGAGGTCGCGGTCGTCGAACCGGAGACGCTGGAGCGTTCGCTCGGCAAGCTCCGCCGGGTGAAGGACCTGCGCAAGCCGTAATTCGTTGGCGGGCCGACGGCGGGGGTGCCTACCGTCCTCCCCATGCCCGAACTCCAGTTGCTCCGCCCGGAGCACGCCTCGGCGCTGCTCGCCTTCGAGTTGGAGAACCGTGCCTATTTCGCGGCGGCCATCCCCGACCGCGGCGACGACTACTTCGCCCGGTTCGACGAACGGCACCGGGCGCTGCTGGCCGAGCAGGAGGCCGGGACCTGCTACTTCCATGTGCTGGTCGACCCGGCCGACGAGGTGCTGGGGCGGGTCAACCTGGTGGACGTCGCGGACGGCGCGGCCGACCTCGGGTACCGGATCGCGGAGCGGGCCGCCGGGCGGGGGCTCGCCACGTGGGGGGTACGGGAGGTGTGCCGACGTGCCGTCGACGTCTACGGGCTGACCACCTTGCGGGCCGCAGCCGACCTCCGCAACGCGGCGTCGCGGGCTG
Source organism: Streptomyces sp. NPDC001507 (assembly GCF_042894765.1). Classification (NCBI taxonomy): domain Bacteria; kingdom Bacillati; phylum Actinomycetota; class Actinomycetes; order Kitasatosporales; family Streptomycetaceae; genus Streptomyces; species Streptomyces sp. NPDC001507. The sequence goes on along the minus strand of NZ_JBIAVV010000001.1, from coordinate 1,050,946 downwards.
TCCTCGCCCGGACGGGGTTCACGGTGACCGGGGAGACGCGGCTGTCCCGTGGACCGGGACTTACGTATGTGCTCCGCCTTTAGCCCGCAGCGCTCCGCCGTCGTTCGTCCGCAGCGCCGTCGTAACTGGTCGCGCAGTTCCTCCCCCGGCCCTCGGCCGGGGGTACCCCCGGCGCCCTTTCGGGGCGCTGCCGAGCCACCTGCTGCACGGCAGCCGCCCCAGAGCCAGGGTCAGCCGGTCACCGGCCTGCCGCGCCCCCACGCCCAGGCGAGGCGGTCGGCGCCGGACTGGTTGGTGGTGGCCAGCCAGGGGCGGGAGGCGTCGCCGATCAGCTTCTGGATCGAGTACGTGTCGTCGGTGCGCAGGCCGGGCCAGTACACCGAGCCCATGCCGAGCTTGCGGAAGGTGTCGGTGTCAGCCTGGACGAAGTTGACGGAGTTGTCGTCTGGAGCGGGCTTGTCGTAGTCGAGGCCTGTGGTCATGGGGGCACCGAACTCGTCGGCGACCGTGCGGTTCGCGCAGTCGCCGAGCCGGTCCTTCAGATCGGCCACCCACTGGTCGTAGGTGGCGTAGCTCTTCCAGAAGCCGTAGTGGTGGAGGGAGAGGTAGGTGCCCTTCAGGCGCGGGTCGGCGCAGACGGTGGTGACGTGGTCGTTGTAGCCGGCGCCGCTGACGAAGACGCGGTCGTGCGGGACGGACGGGTAGGTCGCCAGCCACTTCGCCGCCAGGTCGGCCCACTGGGCGTCGGTGTAGCCGTGCGGCTCGTTCATCGGCTCGAAGTAGACGTGCGGGTCGTGCCGGTAGGCCTTCACGACGGTGTTCCACATGGGCCAGTAGGTGGCCTCGTCGTCGATGAACCCGTCCTTGTCGGCGCCGGTGCCCTCCCAGTAGGAGACGATCACCTTGAAGCCCTGCGCGGAGGCCGCGTCGATGACCCCGCGGTACGACGTCCAGTAGGAGCCGTTCACCGTGTACGGGTTGATGGGCAGCCGTACGGTGTTGGCCCCGAGGTTGGCGCGGAAGGCCGCGATCACCCGCGTCGCCTTGGCGTAGGTCTGGGCGTAGCTGTCGGAGAGCGACAGGCCGGAGAGGACCACGGGGTCGTCGGCGTAGTTGTCGCGTGGGTCGGCCCAGTTGACGCCCCTGAACTGGCTGGTGCCGTGCCCCGGTGCGGCAGCGGAGGCGGCGGCCGGGCTGCCGGTGAGGGTCGTGGCGCCGACCGCGGCGATCGCGACGGCCGCGAGGGCGGCACGGGTGCGGGGGGCGATCCGGGTTCTGGCGGGAGTCTTGCGCATCAACGTGCCCTTTCGGAAGACGGCGGCTCGACGCGGGGGCCCGCGGGCCCGAGCGCGTGTTCACGTAAACATCGACGCGGCATGTTCACGTGAACATCGCCTCCGCCGACCTGCCCGCGGGATCTCCGCAGGGGCTGGTCACGGGGCGATGTTTACGTAAACTCGAAAGCGTCGGAATCGTGGCACCCGCTCCTCGGGCCGTCAAGATTCCCGGTCCCGACTTCCCGTGCATGAAGGAGATTTGAGGGGTGGGGCGATGGTGCTGAACGAGCCGGAGCGGCCGGCCGCACCGGCCGGGGGCGGTGCGCGGCGGAGTGGTTCCGGGGTGCCCGGCGGACGCCGCAAGCAGGGTGTCTCCATGGCGGACGTCGCCGAACTCGCCGGCGTCTCCTCGCAGACGGTCTCGCGGGTCTCCAACGGGCATCCCGGGGTGGTCGGTTCCACCCGCGAGCAGGTGCTGGCCGCGATGCGGGAGCTCGGCTACCGGCCCAACAGTGCGGCCCGCGCCCTGCGTTACGGCCGCTTCAACACCATCGGCGTCATCCTGTTCAGCCTCTCCTCCACGGGCAGCAGCCGCACCGTCGAGGCGATCGCCACGCATGCGGCGGCCGAGGGCTACGCGATCACCCTCATCCCCATCGACGTGGCCACGCAGGACAACGTGCTGGGCGCCTTCACGCGGATGGGCGAGCTGGCGGTGGACGCCGTGATCGTCATCATGGAGATCCATCTGCTGGACAGCGCCACCGTGCAACTGCCGCCCGGCGTCCATGTGGTGGTCGTGGACTCGGATGCCGGGGACCGCTACGGCGTGGTCGACACGGACCAGGCCGACGGCGCGCGCGGGGCCGTACGGCATCTGCTGGACCTGGGCCACCCGACGGTGTGGCATGTGGCGGGTCCCGAGTCCTCGTACGCGGCCCAGCGCCGTGCCCAGGCCTGGCGGGCGGTGCTGACGGAGGCCGGGTGCCCGGTTCCGGGGCTCCTGCGCGGCGACTGGTCGGCCGAGTCCGGTTACGCGGCGGGGCTCGCGCTCGCCGAGGAAGCCGACTGCACCGCCGTGTTCGCGGCCAACGACCAGATGGCCCTGGGCCTGCTGCGTGCCTTCCACGAACGGGGCCGGTCCGTGCCCGCGGAGATCAGTGTGGTCGGTTTCGACGACACCCCGGACGCGGCCTTCTTCATCCCGCCCCTCACCACCGTCCGCCAGGACTTCGCCGAGGTCGGCCGCCGCTGCGTGGAGGGCGTCCTGCGCCAGATCCGCACCGGCGACGACTCCCGCCCCGGCACCGACCTGGTCCCGGCCCGCCTGGTCGTCAGGGAGAGCACCGCCGCGCCGCGCACGACGTGACGGCGGTCAGGGCCTCGCGCAGGGCCGGGCCGGCCGGCGGGGGTGCGTCCCAGCGGGCGGCGATGTGACCGTCGGGGCGGACGAGCAGCGCGCCGCCGTGCGGGCGCAGGCCGTACCGGTCGGCGTGGTCGCCGGGCAGCGGTTCGACGCGCAACGGCCAGGGGCCGGTGGTGTGCCGGCGCCAGCGGGCGGGGTCCGGGGTCAGTACGGTGAACCACTCGCCGAGCGCGTCGAGCGTGGAGCGGTCCGGGGTGAGCCAGTGGTGGGGCAGCCGGTGGCCCGGCCGCGCGGCGGGCACGTACTCGGTGCCGGGGACTCCGATGCGGCCATCGCCGTCGCCTCCGTCTTCGCCTTCGCCTTCGCCGAGGACGGCGGCGGAGTCGTACACGGTGCCGAGCACCAGGCCGAGCTGTGCGAAGTACCTTTCCGACCAGGGAAGTTCGACCGGTGCCGAGGAGCCGCTGCGCAACTGCTCCCTGCGCAGGTTCTGCACCTGGAGCAGGAGGTGGGTGTTGGCGACCGCCTGGCGGAGGGTCTCCTGGGCCACCGGCAGGCGCTCGGTCTCGTAGGTGTCCAGCAGGGCGGGTTCGGCCCAGCCCTGCAGCACGCCGGCCAGTTTCCAGGCCAGGTTGTGCGCGTCCGCGACGCCGGCGTTCATGCCGAGGCCGCCGATCGGCGGGACCGCGTGCGCGGCGTCGCCGGCCAGCAGGACCCGGCCCCGCCGGAGGCCTTCGGCGACGTGGGCGGTCATCGACCAGTGCTGGACCCGCACCACGTCGGCACGGACGTCGGCACCGGCGCCCAGGGCGTGCGACACGCGGCCGGACCAGTCGGGCCGCCCGTCGCCGTCGGGCGTGGGGCCGAACCAGGCCCAGCCGCCCTCCGGGTAGAGCGGGGTGAAGGTGCCGAACGCCGTGAAGTAGACCCCGGCGGGCTGGTGGGCGCACCAGGGGGCCAGGTCGGCGTCGAACACGACGGTGGTGTAGTCGCCGAGTGCTCCGGGGCCGGTGGTGGCGATGCCCAGCCGCTCGCGGACGGTGGAGTTCGCGCCGTCGGCGGCGACCACGTACCGGGCCCGGACGCGGGTCCGCGCGCCGCGTGTGCCGTCGGCGAGCACGGCGACGACACCCTCCGCGTCCTCCTCCAGGGCGACCAGCCCGGTGCCGAACCGCACCTCTCCCCCGGCGGCGGCGAGCAGGGTGGGCTCCAGCCGGTCCTGCGAGGTGACCACCCCGACGACCGGGCTCTCGGCGACCGCCGCGCGTACCCCGACCATCGCGGCGCCGGCGAAGTCGGGGGCGCACAGGGTGTCCCGGAAGCGCACCCGGCCGTACTCGGGCGCGAACGCGTCCGCCGTGATCCTGTCGGCGACCCCGAGCCGGCGGAAGATCTCCATGGACCGCACGTTGACCAGGCGGGACCGCGGAAACGGGGACAGTTCCCGGTGCTTCTCGACCAGCAGGGACGGCACCCCCCAGCGCCCCAGCAGCGCCCGCGCGGTGAGCCCGACCGGTCCCCCGCCGACGATCAGCACCGGCACCTCTGCGTCCGCTCCAGGCATGGCTCCATCATCGGCCCCCGGCGACCGCCCGCCGTCCCCGGCCGCGGGCATCCACCCGAACGGGTTCCCGCCCGCCCGGAAGGGGACGCGGGCTCGCCGGCTCGGCTGCGGATGAAGAGGGCGGTGACGGGTACCCGGGCCGGAAGCGTGGTGAAGGGCACCGCGCGGGCGTCGGAGTTCTCCCGTGTCCATGACGCATCCTGCCGAGCGCTCCCGCAACGGGCGGGGCTGGTTCGAACGGCTCGCCGAGGCGGCCTCGAACCTCACCAGCTCGCTGGCGTTCATGTGCTTCTGCCTGGCCCTGGTCGCCGCCTTCGTCGCCGTGCACCTCTCGGGTCTCGCCATCAGCTGGCAGCTGCTCGTCAGCGACATCATGACCTCCGTGAACCTGCTGCTGCTCGCCCTGCTGAAGAACTCCGAGCGCCGCGCGGAGCACGCCATCCAGCGCAAGCTCGACAGCATCGCCGCCGCGCTGCTCGACCAGCGGGAGGGCGACCGCCCGGAGGAGGCCGCCGAGGAGCTGCGCAGGGCGATCCGGATGGAGGAGGAGCTCTGACCCGCCCGCGGCCGGCGGGCAGGCCGCACCGGGCGCGGGCCGGGTCCTCGTACCCTGTTCGATGTGCCTGCCGTCCGTCTGCATCGCGTCGCCGTCCTTGTGCTGGAAGGGGCGAAACCCCTGGACGTCGGTATCCCGGCGCAGGTGTTCACGACCCGGGCGAGCATGCCGTACGAGGTCCGGGTGTGCGGTGCGGCGCCCGGTCTGGTGACCGGCGGCGACGGGCTGTCGTACCACGTCGCCGACGGTCTCGACGCGCTGGAGTGGGCGGAGATCGTGTTCGTGCCCGGGTACCGGTTCCCGGACCGGGAGGACCCGCCGCCGGCCGTCGTCGACGCACTGCTCGGCGCGCACCGGCGGGGCACGCGGCTGGCCGCCATCTCGACGGGGGCCTTCGCGCTCGCCGCGACCGGGCTGCTCGACGGCAGGCGCGCCACCACGCACTGGCACTACACGCGCGCCCTCGCCGAGAAGCACCCGCTGGTCAAGGTGGACGAGAACGTGCTGTTCGTCGACGAGGGCAGCGTGCTGACGTCGGCCGGCGCGGCCTCGGGGATCGACCTGTGCCTGCACATCCTGCGCGGCGACCTCGGGGTGGCCGCCTCCAACCACGCGGCCCGGCGGCTGGTGGCGGCGCCCTACCGCAGCGGCGGCCAGGCGCAGTACGTGCCGCGCAGCGTGCCCGAGCCGCTCGGTGAGCGGTTCGCCGCGACCCGGGAGTGGGCGCTGCACCGGCTCGGCGAACCGCTCGGCCTCGACGCGCTGGCCCGGCACGCGGGGGTGTCGGCGCGGACGTTCTCGCGGCGGTTCGTGGAGGACACCGGGTACACGCCGATGCAGTGGGTGATGCGCGCCCGGATCGACTTGGCCCGCGAACTCCTCGAACGGTCGGAGCGCAGCGTCGAGCAGATCGCGGCCGACGTCGGCCTGGGCACCGGGGCGAACCTGCGGCTGCACTTCCAGCGGATCCTCGGCACGACGCCGAGCGACTACCGGCGCACCTTCACCAAGGGCGAGTAGGGCCGCACGGGTGACGCCTGGCGGGATCCTTTCGAACCGTGGCGTTCTCGCCGCTGTCCCGGCCGCCGCCGGGCCGCGAACCTGGTGGCGTAGCGAAGGGACACCACTTATGACTCGTATCGCCGTCAACGGATTCGGCCGCATCGGACGCAACGTGCTGCGCGCCCTGCTGGAGCGGGACAGCAGCCTGGAAGTCGTCGCCGTCAACGACCTCACGGAGCCGGCCGCCCTCGCGCGGCTGCTCGCCTTCGACTCCACGGCCGGCCGCCTCGGCCGCCCGGTGAGCGTCGACGGGGACGTCCTCGTCGTCGACGGCCGCCGCATCAAGGTCCTCGCGGAGCGCGAGCCGGCGCAGCTGCCGTGGGCCGAGCTCGGCGTGGACATCGTGCTGGAGTCGACCGGCCGCTTCACCTCGGCGAAGGCGGCCCGCGCCCACCTCGACGCGGGCGCCCGGAAGGTGCTGGTCAGCGCGCCGTCGGACGGTGCCGACGTGACGCTGGCGTACGGCGTGAACACCGACGCGTACGACGCGGAGCTGCACACGATCGTCTCCAACGCCTCGTGCACGACCAACGCGCTCGCGCCGCTGGCCGCCGTCCTCGACGAACTCGCCGGGATCGAGCACGGGTTCATGACCACGGTGCACGCCTACACGCAGGAGCAGAACCTGCAGGACGGCCCGCACCGCGACCCCCGGCGGGCACGTGCCGCCGGTGTCAACATCGTGCCGACCACGACGGGCGCCGCCAAGGCGATCGGTCTGGTACTGCCGAACCTCGAGGGCAAGCTGTCGGGCGACTCGATCCGGGTGCCGGTGCCGGTGGGTTCGATCGTCGAGCTGAACACGACCGTGTCGCGCGAGGTGACGCGCGACGACGTGCTGGCCGCGTACCGTGCGGCGGCCGAGGGGCCGCTGACGGGCGTCCTGGAGTACTCGGAGGACGCACTGGTGTCGTCGGACATCACCGGCAACCCGGCTTCGTCGATCTTCGACTCGGCCCTGACCCGCGTCGACGGCCGCCACGTCAAGGTGGTCGCCTGGTACGACAACGAGTGGGGCTTCTCGAACCGGGTGATCGACACGCTGGAACTGCTGGCGCGCTGACGGGTTCCGACGGGGGGCGGAGGGGTCGGCCACCGGACGGTGGCCGACCCCTCCGTGCGGTACGTCAGCTCGCGGCCCCCGCAGGGTGCGCCGCCGCCTCCGGTGCCGCCTGCGGGGCGCGCGCCGGACGGATCCCGATGAGGGCCACGGCGACGACCGCGGCCACCAGCATCCCGATGCCGCCGACGAGGGCGCAGGTGTGCAGGGCGTCGGTGAAGCTCGCGCCGTAGGCGGCCTGCGCCTGGCCGGTGCTCGCCGGGGTCTTCAGGTGCAGGAAGGCGCCCGCCTGGATGCCGACGCCGGAGACCAGGCCGCTCACCTGGCCCTGGTCGGCGGGGCTGAGCCCGGAGGAGGCGAGGTGGCCGGGCAGGGTGGCCAGGGTGCGGTGGGTGAGGACGACGCCGAAGACGGCGGGCCCGAGGGCGCTGCCGATCTGGCGCAGCGCGCTGTTGGCCGCGGCGGCGGTACCCCCGAGCCGGTGCGGCAGTGCGTCCATGGCGATGGTGGTGAGCGGCGCCATGGCGAACGCGATGCCGACGCCGAGGACGCCGATGACCAGGGCGGCCTCGCCGGTGCCGGTGCCGGCCTGGAAGGCGTTCATGAGCAGCGCGCCGATGCCGCCGACGACCAGTCCGGTGACCAGGAGCAGTCCGGGCGTGGCCCGGTTCATCAGCCGCCCGATCAGCGGGCCGAGGACCACCGTGAAGCCGTTGATGGCGATGAGCCGGATGCCGATGTCCAGCGTCGAGGCGTGGTGGACGAGCCCGAAGTACTCGCTGAGCGCGAAGACCAGGCCGACCTGGGCGAACAGGGTGACGGCCATGACGAGGGCCGCGCCGGAGAACGCCCGCGACCTGAACAGGCGCATGTCGAGCATCGGGCAGGCGGAGCGGAGTTCCACGAGGACGAAGCCGGCCGCGCCGAGGGCGGCGGCCACGAAGGCGATCACGACCTGGGCCGAGGACCAGCCGGCGCTGCCGCCCTCGATGACGCCGTAGACCAGGCCGGTGATGGCGACGACGGCCAGCAGCTGGCCCGGGACGTCCAGGTGGCGTTCGCGGTCCGAGCGGGAGTCGGTGAGGACGACGGCACCGATCACGGCCGTGACCACGGCGAGGACGAGCGAGGGCAGGAAGATCCACCGCCAGCTCGCGTGCGCCACGATCACGCCGTTGACCACCGGGCCGAGGGTCAGTCCGAGGCCGAGGGCGGCCGTCCACAGGGCTATCGCGCGGGCGCGTTTGCGGGGGTCCGGGACGACGTGGCCGATCAGGGCGAGCGTGGAGGGCAGCAGCGCGGCGGTGCCGACGCCGGTGAGGGCCTGGCCCACACAGACCTGGACGACGCCGCCCGCGGTCAGGCAGACCAGGCAGCCGAGGCAGAACAGCGCGAGCCCGGCGAGGTAGGTCTTCTTGCGGCCGTACAGGTCGCCGACCATGCCGCAGGTCAGGAGCAGGGCCGCGGTCGGCAGGATGAAGGCGTCGGTGATCCACTGCAGGCCCTCGGTGGAGGCGTCGAGGGCCTGTTGCATGACGGGCAGCGCGACGGAGACACCGACGACCGGCAGGTAGGACACGAACACGCCGAGGCAGGCCAGCACGAGGGTGGCCGTGATGTGCCGGGTGCCGGTGTCGGGCGGTGCGGACGACGGGGACGAGGCAGGAGAAGGCATGGCCACGGGGCACCTCGGGGCAGTGGAGTGACAGGGCGACGTACGGGGGCGGCGCTGGGTGACCTGTCGACTCCCGATCGACGGATGCACCGCGGCTCTGCCGCCGGGCCGACAGCGGGAGCCGCGTCAGGGCGGTCCCGGCTGCCGTCCGCGCGGCGCCTGCGCGGCGGGTTCGGCCGGAATCTCCGTTGACGTGAGCCACTTCTGTCGGGGCAAGCGCTTCGGACCGTATACCGACGTGCCGCCTGCGGAGATGCCCTTGGACCTGCAACCTAAGGTGAACGGCGCTGACGCCTGCCCCCGCCCTCCGGACGGCGCCGTGGCGCCGTTCCCGACGCATACGTGCGACGCGGGCACGCCGTGTGCCGGCGCGCCCGCGTCCCACCCGGGTGCCGGGTGTGTCAGGACGGGAGGGTCCAGTTCTGGTTCGCGGCTCCCGAGCAGGACCAGATCTGGAGCCTGGTGCCGTTGGCCGAGCTCGGGCCGGTGGCGTCGAGGCACTTGCCCGACTGCGGGTTGACGAGGGAGCCGTTCGAGCCCGCCCGCCAGACCTGTGAGGCCGTGCCGTTGCAGTCGTAGAGCTGCACCTTGGTGCCGTCGGCGGTTCCGGCGCCGGTCACGTCCATGCACTTGCCGAGGGCACTGAGGGTTCCGGAGCTGCCGACCGTCCAGTTCTGGGCGCTGGTGCCGTTGCAGTCGTAGAGCTGTACGGCGGTGCCGTTGGCGGTGGCCGCGCCCGCGACGTCCACGCACTTGCCGCCGTACCCGTGGATCGGGCCGGTGGTGCTCGTGGGCGGGGTGACCGGACCGGACTGGCCGGCCGCCCACTTGATCTCCTGGAGCAGGAGCTGGTTCTGCTGGGCGCTCGCGAACGTCGACGACAGCGTGGTGTTGGTCGAGTAGTCCATCGCGTTGTGGCCGAAGTTGTTGTAGACCATCTTGTAGTTGCGGTTGGACCAGACGATCGGGTAGTAGCCGCTGTACCAGGTCTGGTTGGGGTCGGTGCCGACCGGGAACGTGGACGGGGCCATCGAGGCGAGGATGTCGATGGCCGGGTTCTGCCGGAGGTCGTTCTGCCAGCTGTACCACTCGCTCACCGAGGACGTGATGGTGGACGGGAGGTTCGCGGTCGCCGGGTGCGAGGGGTCGTCGATCTGCAGGGTCTCCTGGGTGGGTCCCCAGGAGTTGCTCTTGAAGGTGCCGGTGCCGAGGAAGGTGTTGTGGTACCAGGGCCAGTCGCTGGTGTCGTCGTTGTACGCCGAGACGTGGAAGCCGATGAAGCCGCCGCCGCCCGCCACGTAGTTCTGGAAGGCGGTCTGCTGGGACGCGGTGTGGGGATAGTCGTCGAGGAACATGACGACCTGGTAGCCGGCCAGGGTCGAGGCGTTGAGCCGGCTCCAGTCCGTGGTCGCGGTGTAGGTGAAGCCGTTCTGTGCGCCTGCCTGCGGGAACCAGCTGTTGGCCTCGTGGTCGAAGCTGATGTGTGCCGCGTCGTACGTGCCGTCGTAGAAGGCGATCACGTTGACGGTGCTGGCGGCGTGGGCGTCGTGGGCGGGACCGGCCTGGATGCCGAGCACGACGGCGACCAGGGCGAACAGTCTTAACAGGGTGCGGGGCCAGGCGAGGTGCGGGTGGGGGGTGAGCATGCGGGGCCTTCCTCATACGTGACCGTCGGATACATATGCGGGTGAGCCGCATTGAAGGCCCCGGCGCGCGTACATGTCAATGGTGCAGACCAACCCGGCGCTCGGGTCGGGAGGTGACACCCTGAAGACCGGGGCCGAGAGCGAGAGGAATGCGGATGAGGATCGCGATCCTGGACGACTATCAGGGCGTGGCGCTGAGCCTGGCGGACTGGGATTCGCTCCACGCCGACGTGCACGTCTTCTCCGACGCCTTCGGCGGCGAGGACGAAGCCGTGGCGGCGCTCGCCGGCTACGAGGTGGTCGTGGCCATGCGCGAGCGGACCCCGTTCCCCGCGTCGGCCCTGGAGCGGCTGCCGCACCTGAAACTGCTGGTCACCACCGGCCCCGTCAACGCGGCGATCGACGTGGACGCGGCACGCCGGCTGGGGATCACGGTCTGCGGCACCGGGTACTTCTCCCACCCGACGGCCGAACTCACCTGGGGCCTCATCCTGTCCGCGGCCCGGCTGATCCCGCAGCAGGTGGATTCGGTGCGGCGGGGCGGCTGGCAGCAGGGGCTGGGCACGAGCCTGCGGGGCGCCACGCTGGGAGTGCTGGGCCTCGGCCGGCTGGGGACGGCGGTGACGGAGGTGGGGCGCGCCTTCGGCATGCGGTGCATCGCCTGGAGCCGGCACCTGACGCCGGCGGACGCGCAGGCGAAAGGGGTGACCTACGTGGCCCGGGACGAGTTGTTCGAGCGTTCCGACGTGCTGAGCGTCCACGTCGTGCTCAGCGAGCGCACCCGGGGTCTGGTCGGGGCCCGCGAGCTGGGCCTCATGAAGCCGACGGCGATCCTGGTGAACACCTCCCGCGGGCCGGTGGTGGACGAGGCGGCGCTGATCGGCGCACTGACCGGGGGAACCATCGCCTCCGCGGCGCTGGACGTCTTCGACCGCGAGCCGCTGCCGGCCGGCCACCCGCTGCGCACCCTGCCGAACGCCGTGGTGACCCCCCATATCGGCTACGTCAGCCGGGATCTGTACGAGGTGTTCTACCGGGACGCGGTCGAGGACATCGCGGCGTGGCGGGCCGGGACGCCGGTGCGGACGCTCACGGGCTGAGCGCACCGCGTTCGCTCACCGGGGTCAGCTCAGCCGTCGTACGGCATCACCTTGACGACCTTGCCCCGGCTGTCCGTCTGGAAGTACCCGGTCTGGCTGTGGTTGTTGCTGAGGTAGACGGACATCCCGGCGGGGTCGCCGAAGGCGTTGCCCGGCAGCACGAGGACCAGGTAGCGGCTGGTCGGATCGGGCACCTTGAGCTGCTTGCGGGCCTGGATCAGCAGCGAGGGGACCTTGTCCCAGGCGAAGCCGTCGAGGCGGACGGGCGTCCCGTCGTCGGTCAGGCTGCCCGAGATGATGTCCTTCTGCACGCCCTGGCCGGGACGGTAGGTGTACGAGTCGTACGCGGTGTCGCTGCCCTTCACCATCAGGTAGGCGATGACGTAGTCCGGGTACACCGTGAGGTTGCCGAAGCGGTCCCGGCCGGTCTGCTTCTCGAAGGCCGCGAGGGCGGTGCGGATGCCCTGCGGGGTCAGCAGGTCGGTGCCGGCGGTCCGCCGCGCGGCCGTGGGTGAGGCGGTGCCCCCGGCCGGGGGCGAGGTCGTGGCGTGCGCGGTGCCGGAGTCCGTGGCCCCGGAGGCGTGGCCGCCCGAGTCCGGCAGCAGCGTCCACGCGAGCGTGCCGGCCGCGGCCACGGCCGCCACGGGCAGGAGGAGCAGGGTGCGGCGGCGGCGCGGGGCGGGCCCGGGGGACACGGGCGCCGTGGTGCGCGGCCGCGCGTCCTGCGGCCCGGCGTCCTGGGGTGGCGCGGCCGGGGGCTGGAGCGGGAAGGACGTGGGGGTTTCGGTCTGCCGGGCGGCGCGGGCGAGCATCCGCTCCAGTGCGGCGGCGTCGGGGCGGACCGCGGGGTCGCGGACGAGGACGCGGGTGAGGACGTCCGTGAGGGGCCCGGCCTGGACCGGTGGCGGGACGTCCTCGGCGAGGACCGCGGCGAGCGTGGCGAGGGTCGTGCCGCGGCGCAGCGGATGGCGGCCCTCGACGGCGACGTACAGCATCATCGCGAGCGACCACAGGTCCGCGGCCGGCCCGCCGTCCTTGCCGGAGACCCGTTCCGGCGCCATGTAGTCGGGGGTGCCGATGACCGACCCGGTGGCGGTGAGGGCCGTCGACTCGCGGACGGCGGCGATGCCGAAGTCGGTGAGCACGGGGCGCCCGTCGGGGCGCAGCAGGACGTTGGCCGGCTTCACGTCGCGGTGTTCGATGCCCGCCTCGTGGGCGGCGCGGAGCGCGGCCAGCACTTCGCGGCCGATGCGCGCGGCCTCGACCGGGTTCATGGGGCCCGCGGCGAGGCGGTCGGCGAGCGAGCCGCCGGTCACGAGTTCCATGACGATCCACGGGTAGGTCCCCGGGCCGCCGTCGACGATGTGATGGATCGTCACCACGTTCGGGTGGTCCACCCGGGCCAGCGCGCGGGCCTCCCGCAGCACCCGTTCGCGCAGCAGCCGCGCGGCCTCCGGGTCCCACTCGGCGAGCCCGGGGTCGGCCGGCCTTACCTCCTTCACGGCCACGCTGCGCCGCAGCACCAGGTCGGTGGCCCGCCACACCGTGCCCATACCGCCGCCACCGAGCCGTGCCACCAGCTCGAACCGCCCGTCGACGACCCGTCTCGCGGGGTCGTCCCTGCCCTCGTCGTCCATGCGCGGGAGCTTAGTTGGCAGGTACGACAGCCTCTCACCCCGCTCAGTAGGTGGACCCCAGCGTCTGCGTCGTGTACGCGCACTCCGTGTAGAGGTAGCCGTAGCGCAGCTTGGCGGTGTCGGAGCCCGGGGTGGCCGTGCTGTCGTTCTTCGGCTTGTGCACGAAGTACGTGGTGCCGGGCGGGAGGCTGATCGTACGCTGCGGGTAGTTCCTGCCGCTGTCGCCGCACGGCTGCCAGCCGCTGATGAGCGAGCTGGCGAACGAGTACGCCTTGCAGCTCCCGCACGCCTTCAGGGTGAAGCTGCCGGTCACCGGGCCCGTGTACAGGACGGTGATGTCGTCGGGGCTGTCGTTCTTGACGGTCACGGAGATGCCGCCGCCGGAGGAGGTGGTGGGCAGCTTCTTGCCGGCGGCCGGGAGGGTCTGGGCGACCTCGGCGCCGATGGCGATCTTGCGGGCGCGGTCGCGGTTCTTGTCGTGCGGGTTGTCGGTGACGAACTTCTCCATGGTCTGCTGGGCCTGCGCGTAGTCACCGTCCTGGTACTCCTTGACGCCGCACTGGTACTGCCCCGCCGCGCCGCTGCGGTCGGCCCGGCCGGCGACCTTCGTCAGACCGTCGTCCTGGGCGCCCGCCCCGTTCGACAGCTGGAGGAGCTGTGTGTTCAGCGTGTCCAGCTGCTCGACGGCGCCGCACGGATCCTTCCCGGAGACCGCCTTCGCCGCCTTCTTCTCGGCGGCGTCCACGGCGGGTACGACCTTGGCGGCCTGGCCGGAGCCGGGGAAGGTGGCCAGCAGGTCGCCGAACCGGGTGACCCAGCCGGTCCCGCCGTCGGCGAGGCCCTTCGCCCCGCACTCGTACAGCGAGGTGGCCAGCCGCTCGTCGGGCCAGTGGGCGAGCGTGCCGAGCTGGTCCTTGGGCATGGAGTCGGGCACCGTCCGCAGGAACTGCAGCGGAGCGACGGCCGCGCAGTAGTCGCGGTGGCTGTAGGCGGCCGCGACCGTCGTGTAGTAGGTCTTCAGACGGTCGGGAACCTGGGCGGCGGCACGCGAGCCGGAGTGGTGGACGGCGAGGTCGCGGTAGACGGCCAGGGCGTTCCGGTAACCGGACCTGGCCGTGCCGAAGTCCTGCCCGGACGCCACGCTCACCTGCCGGTCGGCGCGGTCGAGACGGTCGAGGAGGGCGCGTTCGACGGCCTCGTCCTGTGCGCTGCCGTACCAGAGCGCGCCGCCCACCGGGACGGCGAGCAGGGCGATGCCCAGGACGAGTGCGACGGGCCGCCGTCCCGGCCACGCCAGGCGGGTGCGCAGGCCGGCGAACCAGCCGTGGACGGCGGCCAGCAGGAGGAGAAGGGCGTACAGGACCAGCGCGGTTCCGGGTACGCCGTCGGCGTCCGCGGGCAGGGCCACGAGCAGCAGGACGGCGGTGGCGGCCAGACACACGGCCAGCGGGATCCGTCTTCGCAGCAGCAGGTAACCGAGGCCGAGGCCGCTGAGGTTGAGCAGGGCGACGGCGGTGGCGCGCAGGGCGTCCGGCGGGGCGGGCGGCGGGGCCGACGGCATGGGCGGGACGAAGGGGCCCGCAGTCGGGAAACCCGGCCCCGGGGCGGCGTGTCCGGGGAACGCCTGGTGCGGCAAGCCGTGATCGGGCGGCCGCTGGTGCCGAGGTTCCTGGTGCGGACCGTACGCGTCCCCGGACATGGCGGCTCCCCCAATTGCTGCCGAATCCTTCGGAATTGATAGCGTACGGCCATACGTGCGAATGTGACAGGGGAACAAGGACGGCCGGTACAGGACCGGTCACACTCCGGGGATCTCCTGCTCAGCCCAGATGATCTTGCCTTCTCCGGTGTAGCGGGCGCCCCAGCGGTGGGCGAGCTGGGCGACCAGGAAGAGGCCGCGCCCGCCCTCGTCGGTGCTGCGGGCGTGCCGCAGCCGGGGTGCGGTGCTGCTGGCGTCGGCGACCTCGCAGGTCAGCCGGGCATCGCGCAACAGTCTTAGCCGGATGGGCGGTTCGGCGTAGCGGATGGCGTTGGTGACCAGTTCACTGACGATGAGTTCGGTGGTCGTCGCCAGTTCGTCATAGCCCCAGGCGACCACCTGGCGCACCGCCTCGGCGCGGACGTCGGCGACGGCCGCCGGGTCGACGGGCACGTCCCAGGAGACGACATGGCCGGTGCCCAGGGCATGGGTGCGGGCCAGCAGCAGGGCGATGTCGTCGGGCTGGGGAACGGGGACCAGTTGCTGCACGGCCGACGTGCACAGCGTCTCCAGGTCGGCGCCGGGGCAGGCCAGCGCGCCGCGGAGGCGGGCCATGCCCAGGTCGACGTCCTGGTCGGCGCCTTCGATGAGACCGTCGGTGTAGAGGCCGAACAGGCTGCCCTCGGCGAGTTCGATCTCGGTGGCCTCGAAGGCCATGCCGCCGAGCCCGAGCGGCGGTCCGACGGGGATCTCGGGGAAGTGGGCGTGGCCGTCGGGTGAGACGACGACCGGTGGCGGGTGTCCGGCGCGGGCCATCGAGCACCGCCGGGTCACCGGGTCGTAGACCGCGTACAGGCAGGTCGCCCCGACGAACGTGTCGGAGCTGCCCTCCGCCACCGCGCCCGTGCTCTCCTCGTCCCCCAGCCGCAGGACGAGGTCGTCGAGGTGGGCGAGAAGCTCATCGGGGGGCATGTCCATGTCGGCGAGGGTCTGTACGGCGGTACGCAGCCGGCCCATGCTCGCCGCCGCGGCGAGGCCGTGCCCGACCACGTCGCCGACGACCAGCCCGACCCGGGCGCCGGACAGCGGGATCACGTCGAACCAGTCGCCGCCGACGCCGTCCGACGCGTCGGCCGGCAGGTAGGAGGAGGCCACCTCCAGGGCCGTGCCGCCGGTCAGGGCCTGGGGCAGCAGGCTGCGCTGGAGGGTGACGGCCGCCGTGTGCTCCCTGGTGTAGCGGCGGGCGTTGTCGACGCAGAGTGCGGCGCGCGCGACCAGTTCCTGCGCGAGCAGGACGTCGTCGGGCTCGAAGGAGAGCGGGTTGAGCGAGCGGGCGAACGTGGTGAGGCCCAGGACGGTGTTGCGCGCCCGCATCGGGACCGAGATCAGGGTGTGCAGTCCGAACTCCCGGATGCGGGCGGTCCGCGCGGGCTGTTCGGCGGCCCAGTGGGGGTCGTCCGGGTCGAGTTCGGGGATGAGGACCGGCTCGCCGCCGATGAGCAGGTCGACGCCGTGCGGCGGGGGCAGGAAGTCGACCTGGTCGCCGATCCGCGCCACGGCCTCGGGGCTGCCCTCGCGGACCGTGCGCAGCGCGGCGCGCCGCATGACCGCCCGGGCGGGGGCCGGGCCGGCGTCGGGCAGCCAGGTGCCGTGTCCCTCGTTGCTGAGGACGGGTTCCAGGAGGTCGACGATGACGAAGTCGGCGAAACGCGGGACGGCGAAGTCGGCGAGTTCCTGGGCGGTGCGCAGTACGTCGAGGGTGGTTCCGATGCGGGTGCCGGCCTCGTTGACCATCGACAGCAGCTGCCGGGCGTTCCAGCGTTCGGTGACGTCCGAGACCATGTAGCAGACGCCGGTCACCGTGTCGTCGGGATCGACGAGCGGAAAGAACGACGTCGAGTAGGCGCGCTGCCGGTGCGGATCCGACCAGCTCCAGCCGAGGTACTCGTAGTCGGTGACCGGCTCCCGGGTCGTCAGCACCTTGCGCATCAGGCCTTCGATGGTGGTGCCCTGGAGACCGGGCAGCAGTTCGCTCAGCCGGCGGCCCAGGCGCTGTTCGCGGGGGACCCCGCCGAACTGCTCCAGGGTGTCGTTCAGCCAGACGTACCGCAGGTCCAGGTCCATCACGGCCATCCCGATCGGTGACCGGGTGAGGAACCCGTCGAGGACGGACTGGCCCACCGTCCACTGCGGGCGCTGCTCGCGCGCCGAGACCAGGAAGCACTCGGTGCCGCGGATCCGGAAGGCCGCGGAGACCCGCAGGTCGACGACGACGCTGCGGCCGTCGAGGTGCCGTAGGCGGACGAGGCCGCTCCATCCCATGCCGGAGCGGCAGCGCTCGGCGACGCCCGCGGCCCGGGCCGGGTCGACGCGCATGGCGAGCAGCCGCGCGGCGCGGCTGCCCAGTACCGCGGCGGCCGGGTGGCCGAGCAGGGCCTCGGCGCCACGGGTCCAGCCGATCACGTCGCCCTCGACCGACAGCACCGCCGCGGCGTCGCTGGAGGCGTCCAGGAGGTGGTGCGGCCCCATGGTGGTCGGCACGTCGACATCTTCTCGCGGAGAATCCATTGGCTACATCCTGTACGTACCCCCATGTTCCTGCTTGTCCACCCGTGGCGCAGCGGCCCTGACGTGGACCGGGACGGACGCCTCGACACGGTGCGTGAGATTGGGTGCGGAGCGGGGTACCCGGCCTGGAGTTGGGGCGAGCCGCACACCGGGGGCAGCATGGAAGGGCCGTGGCTGCGGCATCGGCATCGGCCCGGCGGCCGGTGGAGGTGGTTGAGGGATGGCGGTGGATTCGCTGCGGTCCGGTGACGCCGAAGATTCCGGCGGCTCCGGCGGCGCGGAGTACGGCTCCGGCATACCGCGTCCGACCGGACTGCTTGACGTGCTGAGTGTGGCCGCGGTGGCGCTGGACGTCCAGGGCCGGATCGTGTTCTGGACGCCGCAGGCCGAGGAATTGTTCGGCTACACGTCCGAGGAGGCCCTTCGCCGGAACGCGGCGCGCCTGCTCGTCCAGCCGGAGCATCTGAAGTCCGCGGTGAAGGTCTTCACGGACGTGCTGGAGACCGGGCACAGCTGGGCCGGGACCTTCCCGGTCCGGCACAAGGACGGCAGCAGCCGGCTGATGGAGTTCCGCACCATGCGGCTCCTCGACGACCTGGGCGACACCTACGCCCTGGGCATCGTCGCCGACCACACCCTGCTCCAGCGGCTGGAGACCGACCTGGCGCTGTGCGAGCGGCTGATCAGCCAGTCCCCGATCGGCCTGGCCCTGCTCGACCCCGATCTGCGCTATCTCCTGGTGAACCCGGCGCTGGAGCGGATCGACGGCGTCCCCGCCGAGGAGCACATCGGCCGCCATCTGCGGGAGACGCTGCCGCTTCCCGACATCGACACCGTCGAGTCGGCGCTGCACCAGGTGCTCACCACGGGCACGCCGCTGCTCGACCAGTACCACGTGGGACGTACGCCGGCCGACCCGGAGCACGAGCACGCCTGGTCGCTGTCGTTCTACCGGCTCGAGGACCCCGGTGGCCGGGTCCTGGGCGCCGCGACCTCGGTGGTCGACGTGACGGAACGGCACCGCGCGGCCGCCGAGGCCGACCGGGCCCGGCGCCGCCTCGCCCTGATCGCCGACGCCTCGGCCCGGGTGGGCACCTCGCTGGAGGTGGAGCGCACGGCGCACGAGCTGGCCGAGATCGCCACCCCGGTGCTCGCGGACGTGGTCGCGGTGGACGTGCTCGACGCGGCGCTGGCCCTGCGCCGCTCGCGCCGCCCCGACAACGGCTCGGAGCTGTTCCGGGCCCTCGCCCTCGAGGCCGCCCAACCCACGGTCGCCCTGCGGGCCGCCGACGCGCCCGGTGACCTCGCCTCCTACGAGGGCGACCGGCTGGTCACGCTGTGCGTGCACACCGCCCGCCCGGTGCTGGTCCCGCGGGTCGGCAAGCAGGACCTGCCGCGCATCGCCCGCAGTCCGGAGGCCGGGGCGCTGCTGGAGGAGGCGGGCGTGCACTCGTATCTGGCGGTGCCGCTGATCGCGCACGGCGAGGTGCTGGGCGCCCTCGACCTCAAGCGGACCCGCAATCCGCTCCCCTTCGACGAGGACGACGTCGTCCTCGCCACCGAACTGGCCGGGCGGGCGGCCGTGGCCATCGACAACGCCCGCTGGTTCCAGAGCGTGCGCAACACCGCCCTCACCCTCCAGCGAAGTCTGCTGCCCGACCACCCGCCCGAGCACACCGGCCTGGAACTTGCCTCCCGCTACGAGCCGGCGCAGGCGACGAGCGAGGTGGGCGGCGACTGGTACGACGTGATCCCGCTGTCGCAGGACAGGACCGCGCTGGTCGTCGGCGACGTGATGGGCAACGGTATCGACGCGGCCGCCACGATGGGCCGGCTGCGGACCGCCACCTGCGCCTACGCGGACCTGGAGCTGCCCCCGGACGCGGTGCTCCGGCACCTCGACCGGATCACCTGCGACCTGGAGCACTACATCGTCACCTGCCTGTACGCGGTGTACGACCCGCACACCAGGAGCTGCGAGATCGCCAACGCGGGCCACATGCCGCCCGCGCTGGTGCACACCGACCGCCCGCCGGCCCTCCTGGAGCTGCCGCCGGCCGCCCCGCTCGGCGTCGGCGGCATATCCTTCGGGACCACGACCATCACCCTCGACCCGGGCGACCTGCTGGTCCTGTACACCGACGGCCTGGTCGAGACCCGCCGCCATCCCATCGACGACCGCCTCGACGTCCTCCTCGGCTTCCTCGACGAACCCCACCGCCCCCTGGAGGAGACCTGCGACCTCCTCCTGCACGGCCTCCGCCACCCCGACGACCACGACGACGTGGCCCTGCTGGTGGCCCGGGCCCTCTGAAAGCGCCCCGAAGGCGCGCGGGGACTGCGCGACCAGCCCCGCGGCGCCGCGGACACACGACGGCACAGATGTGGAACGCCGTCCGGACCGCGCGGTGTCCTGTCCTTCAGGGCCGGTGGCCCGGCACCGCCGGTCTCAGGACCAGGCGATCTCGCCCTGGCGGTCGATGAAGCGCCCGGTGCCGGCACCGGGCCCCTCGGTGGCGAGGGCGACGATCGCGTCCGTGCCCTCGGTGAGGGTCTGGGGGCCGCTGTGACCGTTCATGTCGGTCGCGGTGTAGCCGGGGTCGGCGGCGTTGACGCGAATGCCCTTGAGCCCCTTGGCGTACTGCGTGGTCAACATCGTCAGCGCCGCCTTCGAGGAGGCGTACAGCGGCACGACGACGTGCGACTCGGACCGGCCGGGGTCGTGGGTGAAGGCGAGGGAACCCATGCCGCTGCTGACGTTGATGATCACGGGGTCGTCCGAACGGCGCAGCAGCGGCAGGAACGCGGTGGTGGTGCGGACCACGCCGATGACGTTGACGTCGAGGACGGCGCGGGCGTCGGCGGCGGTGAGGTCGCCGGGATCGCCGAAGGGACCCTGGACCCCCGCGTTGTTGATCAGGACGTCGATCCTGCCCTCGTGCCCGGCGACGTCCGCGGCGGCGGCGGCCACGGACGCGTCGTCGGTCACGTCGATGGGGACGAAGCGTGCGCCCAGCGCCGCGGCCGCCTCCGCACCCCGCTCACGGTCGCGGGCTCCCAGGAGAACGGTGTGACCGCACGCGATGAGGCGGCGGGCGGTCTCGCGGCCGATGCCCTTGTTGGCTCCGGTGATGAAAGTGATCGTCATGCATTCGATGGTTGCCTTGACGAGGGAGCCGGACCAGGGACGCTTCGACGGTGGGAAGACCAGTACCACCCTCGCGCCCCCGCAGGTGATCGGGGACGCGGGAGGATGGAGCGCATGACGACGACACCCCCCGGAGCTGGACTGGGCGCGATGATCCGCACGTGGCGGAACCGGCTGCCTCCGTCAGCCGCTGGGCTGCCGGTCGTCCGCAAGCGCCGGGCTGTCGGGCTGCGGCGCGAGGAACTGGCCGACCTGGCCGGAGTGTCGGTCGACTACGTCGTGCGCCTCGAGCAGGGGCGGGCCACGACACCCTCGGCGTCGGTGGTGGCGTCCCTGGCGCGCGCTCTCCAACTGTCCACCGCCGAGCGGGACCACCTCTACCGGCTGGCCCGGATCGTGCCGCCGGCCGACGGCACGATCCGCGACCATCTCCCGCCCGGTATGCAACGGGTACTCGTCCGCCTCGGAGACGTACCGGTGGCCGTGTTCGCGGCGGACTGGCAACTCGTGCGGTGGAACCACGGGTGGGCCGCCCTGCTGGGAGACCCCCTGGCCTCGCCGCCACGGATGCGCAACTTCGCCCGCGACAGGTTCCCGGTGGACGCCGATCACACCCGCCTCGCGCTGTGGCCGGTCACCGAGGCGGATCCCGACACCGCCGACGCCGCCGTCGTCTCCGATCTGCGCCGTGCCACCGGCCGCTTCCCCCGGGACAGCCGCCTTGCCGCGCTGGTCCGCGACCTGAACGCAGGCAACGAGAGGTTCGCCGAGCTGTGGGCGACGGGAGAGGTGACCGCGAACCGCGAGGTCCGCAAGAGGATCGATCACCCGTCGGTGGGCCCGGTCACGGTGGACTGCGATGTCCTGACCGACGGCGACACGGAGCTCAAGATCGTCATCATGACCGCCGCGCCGGGCAGTGAGGACGAGACCAAACTCCAGCTCACCACCGTCGTCGGCGCACCGGCCGGCACGCGCAACTGACCTCGTCCGGCCTGCCCGCGCCCTCGGACGGGCCGACCCGGTTGACCAGTGCGGGCGGCCTGGAGCGTCACCGCGCCCGGGGCCGGCCTCCGCGCGTCCGCCGCATTCTGACCAGCCAGCGCCGGGCGCAGGTCGGCGGAGGCTCACTCTGTCCGGCAGAAGCACGACGCCTCGATCGGCACGTCCGCCACAGCCGCCGCCAGCCGCAGCTGCTGACCCACGATCCGCGCCTCGCCCTCCCGGCCGAGCCGCCGGAGGCACTCGTGGAAGCCGTGCAGCGCCCACACGTTGCCCGGGTGCTGCAACGCCCGGGGCAGGGTGTCGTCCAGCCCGAGGTCGGCCCGGTAGACCGCCTCGGCCTCGGCGATCCGGCCGCGTTCGAGGAGCAGGGCGCCGTAGGCGTGCCGGGTGGGCTGCATCCAGCCCCAGGGTTCGTCGTACGGGAGGTTGTCGTCCAGGTCGACGGACCGGCGCAGCTCGGCGAAGGCCGTGTCGAAGTCGCCCTTGCGGTAGGCGAGTTCGCCGTCGAGCATGGCGGAGGCGATCGCCAGGATGTCGACGCAGGTGTTGTTGAACAGCATGCGGGTCTCCGGGACGGCGGCGACCGCGTCCCGGAAGCGGGCCCGGTCGGTTAGGGCCTCCGCGATCCGGCCGGTGGCCGCGTGCGCGACGCCGCGCGCGTAGTGCAGCATCGCGGTGGTGACGCAGTAGAGCCGAGGGTCCGCGGGCAGCGGCAGGCGCAGGATGTCGTCCCAGCGGCCGAAGCGGACCAGGACGTGCACCCGCATGGCCAGGAAGCCCTCCAGCCAGTCGGCCATCGGGGGGCTCTGCACCCGCAGCAGCTCCTCCGGTACGGCGGCTTCCAGCCGTTCCGCCGCGGCGAGGGCGTCCTGGAGGCGCCCGAGGAACATGGCGCCGTAGATACCGAAGTGCAGGTTGTGGCAGCGGTAGAGGGTGTAGAAGTTCATGGCGCCGGCGCGGGCGAGGTACTTCTCGTCGGCGGCGACGGCCGCGGCGTTGTCGGAGACGACACGCCGGTAGTCGCCGCAGAGGACCTCCAGGTGGGAGGGCATGTGCTGGAGGTGCCCGGCGTCGGGCACGAGGTCGCGGAGCCGGTCGGCGACCGGCAGGGCGGCTTCGGGCGTGGGCGACATCTCCATGAGGTGGATGTAGAGGTGCAGCAGCCCCGGGTGCCCGGCGCCGGCCTCGGTCCCGAGGGCCCGCTCCAGCACGGCCTTGGCTTCCTCCGTGCGGGCCCCGTCGGCCGGGCGTCCGCTGCGGATGTCCCAGAGCTGCCAGGGGGTGAGGTTCATCAGGGCGTCCGCGTACAGGGTCGCGACGTCGAGGTCGCCGGGCGCCAGTTCGTAGGCGGCGCGCAGGCTGTCGGCGTAGGCGGTGTTCCACACCGAGCAGGCCGCCGCGTCCGGGGCCTCGGACTGCGGGTAGCGGGCGCGCAGCGCCTCGATCAGGGCGCGTTCGACGGGGGTCGCGGGCGCCGCCTTGGCGTGGGCGCGTTCCACGGCGGCGTGGGTCCGCTCCACCGTGTCCGCCAGGTCGTCCGGGTCGAAGAACTCCCAGGGTTTGTTGTAGTTGGGGCCGAGGGCGTAGGCGATGCCCCAGTCGGCCATGGCGCAGTCCGGATCCGCCGCGCCGGCCGCCTCGAAACAGCGGACGGCCTCCTCGTGGTTGAAGGCGTAGGTCCAGTTCAGCCCCCGGTCGAACCAGGTCTGTGCGGAGGCGGACGAAGTCGTCACGCGCCGGCCGTGACTGCCCAGGTCGTAGTAGTCCACGGTGGCGAACCTAGCGACGCGGGGCGTGCCGGTGGTCCCCGTTCATCCGAAGTCATGAGGGTGGCGCGGCGGTTGACGGGCCGTCGCGCCACTCATGCCGGTGTTGTCTCAGGGTGCGACCGCGCGGCCGGTCTGCGGGGAGATCCGCCCGGAGCACAGTCCCTTGGCCGCGAGAGTCTGTGCGATGCGCGGGATCGCGGCCAGGGTGTTGGCCGGCCACTCGTGCATGAGGATGATCTGGCCGGCGGTGAGCCGGGAGACGGCCTGCACGACGGCGTCGGTGCTCGCGCCGTTCCAGTCCTGGGAGTCGACGTCCCAGATGATCTCGGTGAGCCCGTACTTGGCCTCGACCGCCCGCACGGTGGCGTTGGTCTCGCCGTACGGCGGCCGGAACAGGACCGGTGTCCCGCCGCCGGCCGCGGCGACGGCCGACTGGGTGCGGGAGATCTCCGAGTCGATCTGCGCCTGGGTCTCCTGGGTGAGGTGCGGGTGGGTGTAGCTGTGGTTGCCGACCCACATGCCCGCGCTGACCTGGGCCTTGACCTGGGCCGGGTAGGCGGCCGCGTACTGGCCCTCGTTGAACATGGTGGCCCGCAGCCCGTTCGCCTTCAGGGCGCCGAGCAGGCCCGGGGTGTGGGCGGTGGACGGCCCGTCGTCGAAGGTGAGGCCGACGTAGCCGGCGCAGCCGGCGGAGTGGGCGGGGGCGGCGCCGACGGCGAGGGTGCCCGCGGCGGCCAGTGCGACGGCGGCAGCGGTCGCGGCCAGGGGTCGTAACGAGCGTTCCGCTACGGCCCTCATCACGCCACCGTGATGTTCGAGCTGCCGCTGCTCTGGTAGCCCTCGGTCGCGAGGATCTGGTAGTAGCTGAAGCTGCCTAGGGGCATGCCGGCCCTGGCCCAGGCGTCGAAGTGGTTGCCGGTGGTGATGGTGCCGCCGGTCCGCTTCGACTGGCGGACGCTCCAGTACTGGTTGAACGTCTTGGTGCCCTCGACGGACGGCGCGTTGTACCGCGTCGTGAGGTAGATGTCGTAGGTGCCGCCGTCGCTGGTGACGCTGCCCTTGTACGTTCCGGTGGGCCGGTAGGTGCCCCAGTTGTCGACGATGTAGTACTCGACGAGCGGGTTCGAGGTCCACCCGTAGAGGGACAGGTAGCCGTTGCCGGACGGGCTGAAGCTGCCCGAGTAGGTCACGTTCCGGCGGGCGCCGGTGCTCCAGCCCTTGCCGCAGACGAAGTTGCCGGTGTTGCGCCAGCTGGCGCCGTAGTTGCCGCCGGAGCCGAGGGTCATGGAGACCGTGCCCTGTGCGTCGGTCCAGAACGAGTAGTAGTAGCCGTTGTTCGTGCCCGTCTGGTTGGTGGTGACGACGGTGGCGGCGCGGGCGGTGCCGGGCAGGGCCAGCCCGGCGGCGGCGCCCAGCAGCAGGGCGCCGGCGCTCCTGCGGCTCAGGGCATGGTCGAGCGGGTTCATGGGATGCCTCCTCGTGGGGCCTGTGCGGGTAAGGCCTGGTGGGGAGTGTTGGTCTGGCCATGTCACCTGTCAACGGTTTCGGTAATTATTTCGAAACCTTCGACTCACCGGGCGACGCATCTCCGCAGTTGAACCCCCTGACGAACCATTTGAAGATCATCATCTTCGAGGTCTGATGAAGATGAGATCAATGTGCAGATCTCAAATCTACGAATGTTGCGACACATGGCTCGAATGCTGCTGCGGACTTGGGAACATGCCGCTGAGTGGAGCAATCACCGGAGTTCCCGGCGCCGGGCGGGGAGGCTGGGTGTCTTGTCTAGATTCGTATGCCAGGAGTCCCGGGTGAGGCACGACGGTCCCAACCCACCACTGCCCGCGCCACCCGCGTGGATGCGCTGGCTACCGGTCCTGTACGTCGCCGCCGTACTGCTGCTCGAACCGGTCACTCCGGTGCAGTGGCCGGTGAGTTTCGCCCTGATCGCACTGCCTCTGGTGACCGCCTTCGCCCACCCGCCCGTCGTCGTCGCCGTCGCCACGGTCTTCGGCATCGGCCTCGAACTTTTACTGGCCGGAACCCCGTGCTGTGCGGGACGCGCCGTCGCCTACGTCTGGGAACGCCACTATGTGGCCGCCTACGCGTGCACGGCTCTGGTGGGTGCGCTGGGCGCGATCCTGGCGGCACACCGGATCCGCCGGGAACGCACCCTTGCGGACGTCCGGTTCGTGGCCGAGATCGCCCAACGTGTCCTGCTCAGGCCGGTCCCGCACCGGATCGGGAACCTGCTCCTCGAGAGCTTCTACCTGTCCGCCGCCGCGGAGGCACGCATCGGCGGCGACCTCTTCGAGGCGGTTCCGACCGCGTACGGGGTACGGCTGCTCATCGGGGACGTGCGCGGCAAGGGTCTGCTCGCGGTGGAGACCGCCGCGGCGATGCTGGGCGCGTTCCGCGAGGCGGCGCACGACGAACCCGACCTGCGTGCGCTGGTGGAGCGGGTGGACACCAGCATGACCCGCCGGGCGGACCGGCTCGGCGGGACCGAACTGGGCGAGCGGTTCGTGACCGCCGTCTTCGCGGAGATCCCGGGGAAGGAGCGGATCGTGCGCGTCCTCAACTGCGGCCACCCGCCGCCGCTGCTCATCCGCCCCGGCGAGGTGAACGAACTGGACCGGGGGCAGCCGGGTCCGCCGCTGAACCTCGGCATGCTCGTCGGGGATCCCTATCGCGTCGAGACCTACTCCTTCGGCCCCGGCGACCAACTGCTCCTGTACACGGACGGTGTCACCGAGACCCGGGATCCCGAGGGCGCCTTCTACCCGCTGCTGCAGCGGCTGCGTTCGTGGGGTCCGATGCCGCCCCCGGAGCTGCTGGAACGACTCCATCAGGACCTGCTGGTCTACAGCCACGACCAGTTGCAGGACGACACGGCCGCGCTCACCGCCTTCCTGCTGCCCGAGGAAGCGGCCGGGACCGCTCGCTCCGGCCAGGACGACACGGTCACCGGGGAGTCCGGCGAGCCGCTGCCCTGACGCAGCCGAGTCCTTCGCCGGGGAGGCCGCAGCCAGCCCGCCCGGTCACCCCGCCCGGCCGCCGCGGCACCACGGCAGCGACCTGCATGCCCACAGCCGCCCGGCGGACCGCGGCGTAGCTGTTCGTCTCCGCCGAGGCCGTTCGGTACCACCGGGCTCAGAGGAAGCTGACACCCTGGGCCAGGGTGAGTTCACCCGAGTAGTTGACCGTGTTGGTGGCGGAGCGCATGTACGCCTTCCAGGCGTCGGAGCCGGACTCCCGGCCGCCGCCGGTGTCCTTCTCACCGCCGAAGGCGCCGCCGATCTCGGCTCCGGAGGTGCCGATGTTGACGTTGGCGATGCCGCAGTCGGAACCGGCGGCGGAGAGGAAGAGCTCGGCCTCGCGCTGGTCGCGGGTGAAGATGCTGGAGGACAGGCCCTGCGGGACGTCGTTGTGGAGCGCGATCGCCTCGTCGAGGGTGTCGTAGCCGAGGACGTACAGGATCGGTGCGAAGGTCTCCTCCCGTACGACGTCGGTCTGTTCGGCGACGCGGACCAGGACCGGTTCGGTGTAGGCCGCCGCGGGTGCCGCCTCGGCGAGCCGCCGGTTGCCGCCGGCCAGGAGCTTGCCGCCGTCGGCCTGGACACGGCTGAGGGCGTGCCGCATGCGGTCGAGGGCGCCGGTGGTGATGAGCGGGCCGACCAGGGTGGCGGCATCGAACGGGTTGCCGACGGGGAGCCTGCCGTAGACGGTGGTCAGGCGGTCGGCGAGGGTGTCGGCGATGTCGCGGTGGACGATGAGCCGGCGCAGGGTGGTGCAGCGCTGGCCCGCCGTGCCGGCCGCGGCGAAGACGATGCTCTGGACGGCCAGGTCGAGGTCGGCGGAGGGGGCGACGATCGCGGCGTTGTTGCCGCCGAGTTCCAGCAGGCTGCGGCCGAAGCGGGCGGCGACGCGCGGGCCGACCTCGCGGCCCATGCGGGTGGAGCCCGTGGCGCTGACGAGGGCCACTCGCGGGTCGTCGACGAGCCGCTCGCCGACCGTGCGGTCCCCGAGCAGCAGGCGGTGCACGTCGCGCGGGGCGCCGCTCTCCTCGGCGGCGCGGGTGAGCAGGCGGTGGCAGGCCAGGGCGGTCAGCGGGGTGAGTTCCGAGGGCTTCCAGACCACGGTGTCGCCGCAGACCAGGGCGACGGCGGTGTTCCAGGACCAGACGGCCACGGGGAAGTTGAAAGCGGAGACGACGCCGACCACGCCGAGCGGGTGCCAGGTCTCGGCGAGGCGGTGGCCGGGGCGTTCGGAGGCGATCGTACGGCCGTACAGCTGACGGGAGAGGCCGACCGCGAAGTCGCAGATGTCGATCATCTCCTGGACCTCGCCGAGCGCCTCGGAGCGGATCTTGCCCGCCTCGACGGTGACGAGGTCGGCGAGGTCGCTCTTGTGCTCGCGCAGCAGCTCGCCGAGGCGGCGGACCAGCTCGCCGCGGCGCGGGGCGGGGGTGGTGCGCCAGGTCAGGAAGGCGGCACGGGCGGCGGCGAGGGCGTCTTCGACGTCGGTGGGGGTGGCCGCCCGCAGGCCGAAGAGGTGTTCGCCGGTGACGGGGGTGCGGGCCGGGAAGTCGTCGCCCTCGGTGACCTGTGCACCGATGTTCCGCAGGCAGGCCCGGGCGCGGGCGCGCAGCTCGTCCGTGGTGGGCAGCGCGGTGCTGGTCATCCTGGTCCTCCGGGGGTGTGAAGGGGTCAGCTGACGGGCTCGGTGAGGCCGAGGGCGCGGGCGGTCCGGGCGAGGGAGCGGTTCTGCTGCTGCTCGTAGAGGGCGTAAGGGTCGAGGACTTCGCGGCCGATGGCGCCGGAGAGCCAGCCGGCGTCGTAGGCGGTGCCCTGCGCGTCGTTGTCGCGGGTGCCCTCGCCGCTGAGGTTGGACTGGAAGATGCCGGCGGCGGAGCGGGGCAGGAAGTCCTCGTAGACGACCGGTTCGGCGCGTACCCAGCCCTGCCGTACCAGCTCGGCGATGGAGGCGGGCGGGGTGCGCCCGTCGCGCGGCCGGTCGTCGGCGACCCGGTAGGTGAAGTACGCCAGCCCCTGGACCGCCAGTTCCTCCTCGCTGCCGGGCAGGTGGCGCTCCCAGACGGCGCGTGCGAGGTCGGCGCGCGCCGTCTCGGGGTGCCGGGCGGCCTGTTCGTCGACGCGGCCGAGGAGTTCGTCGTACAGCGCGCGGCCCGCCCGGGTGAGGGCGATGCCGCGGGCCTCGACCTCGCCGAAGCGCACCCGCAGGGCGCCGCTGACGACGCTGCCGTCCTCGGTGCGCATCGCGCGGGGCTCGGCCAGGGCGCGGAAGGAGGTCTGCCGGAGCAGCACGTCGGGGCCCTTCCAGGCCGGCGGGCCCTGAATGGTGTCGATCATCTCGATGCCGCGGCCGGTCATCCGGCGGTACAGCTCGTCGATGTCAAGGACGCGCGGGGTGAGGTGGTTGACGTGGGTGCTGCGGACTCCGCCGATGTCGGCGGCGACGGCGGAGACCCTCTCCAGGGTCCGGTACCAGGCGCGGTCCACCGGTTCGGCCGACAGCTCGAAGGCCTGGACGGCCAGTTGCAGGAAGCGCTCGGCGGCTTCCGGCGGCAGTTCGCGGTCGGCCGCGGCGCGGTCCGCCAGCGCGAGCAGCTCGGGCGGGAAGAGTTCGCGGGCGGCGAGGAAGGTCTCCAGGCGGGCGCGCAGGTCCGCGTCGAAGAAGCGGGCGTCGGCGGGGGTGAGCAGGGAGGTGAACACGCGGAAGGGGTTGCGGGCGAGTTCCTCGCCGTCGACCGGCCGGAAGGCGGTGGAGACGACGGGGACGGCGCTGGCCGCGGCCTCCCGCAGGTCGTAGAAGCCGACGGGGTGCATGCCGAGGGCGCCGAAGACGCGGGCGACCTGGCGCAGTTCGCGCGCGGTGCCGACCCGGATGGCGCCATGCCGCTCGGCGGTGACCCTGCCGATGGAGCCGAGGCGTTCGGCGTCGGCTCCACGGGCGCGCAGGACGTCCTCGTTCACCTCGCGGGAGACGTCCACCAGCGTGGTGTAAGCGGGGACCTCCCGCCCGTACATCTCCGACAGCCGCACCGCGAAGGCGGCCCGCAACTGCCATTGACCGATCGTTGACATGGTTCGGCCCTCCGGTCGGCGACGGTGCCGCGATCACGCCTTCGATGGTCGCCGACCGGACCGCCGCCGTACAGATGACGGGGCCGCCCGCGGGCGGCTGGAAAATGGCGCAGCTACGGGCGGCGCGAAAAACCCAGTGGACCGATCTTCACGGCTGATCCCTAACATATGGCGTCAAGACAACCAAGCGACCGGCTCGTCGGATGCGTGCCGGTCGGGGTCGCCGATGCCAGGGTCCGCTCCCCGGGCTGCGGTGATCTTCCTACCCAGGAGGACCTTCCGCATGTTCCGACGAATTGGCAGTGCCGTCGTCCGACATCCTGTCTGGACGATCGTGGCATGGCTGATCGCGGCGGTGGCGATCGTCGCCACCGCCCCGAGCCTGCCCTCGAACAGCGACGAGAGCAGCTTCCTGCCCAAGAGTTACGAGTCCATCAAAGCGGCCGATCTCCAGGCGAAGGCGTTCCCCAGCGCCTTCACCCCGTCCGCGATCGCGCTGTACCAGCGCACCGACGGCGGCAAGCTCACCGCCGATGACACGAAGGACGTCGCCCGGTTCGCCACCGAACTGGGCGGCAAGCACATCGACCAGGTCCAGAAGGTCGTCCCCGGCCAGCCGTCGAAGGACGGCAGGTACGACCTGATCCTGGTGCAGATGGACAGCAAGAACGCCGGTCAGCCCGTGCAGGCGGACGCGGCCAAGGTGTTGCGCGACGACGTCAAGCAACTGGCCAAGGGCACCGACCTGGAGGTCAAACTGGGCGGTTCGGCCGCGCAGGCCCTCGACCAGCAGGACTCGTCCAAGCGCGGTGAGGCACTGATCGGCATCGGCACCTTCGTGATCATCCTGGTCACTCTGCTGATCATCTTCCGGGCGCCGATCCTGGCGTTCCTGCCGCTGGTGGTGATCGGCGTGGTGTCGGCCATCGCCAACGGGCTGATCGCCTACGCCACCAAGCTGTTCGGTCTGCAGGCCAACAGTTCCGTGTCGTCGATCCTGATCGTCGTGCTGTTCGGCGTGGGCACGGACTACTTCCTGTTCCTGATGTTCCGTTACCGCGAACGCCTGCGCGCGGGTGACGAACCCAAGGAGGCCATGGTCAACGCGGTCGGCCGGGTGGGTGAGGCGATCGCCTCGGCGGCCGGCGCGGTCATCATCGCCTTCCTCGCGCTGGTGCTCTCCACGCTGGGCTTCCTGAAGCAGATGGGCCCGGCGCTGGCCATCGCGGTCTCCGTCACCCTGATCGCGGGGCTGACACTGATCCCGGCCGTGGTCTCGCTGATCGGCCCGAAGGTGTTCTGGCCGTCCAAGTCCTGGCAGCAGGAGCCGTCGAACGCCCGTTTCGCGGCCCTGGGCCGTGGTGTGCAGCGCCGTCCTGGGCTGACCGCGGCGGTCTCCGGGCTGGTCCTGGTCGTGCTGTCGCTGGGCACGCTGGGCTTCCACGCCACGTTCGACCTGGCGTCGGGCTCGATGCCCAAGACCAAGGAGTCCATGGTCGTCCAGGACCAGATGCAGAAGGCGTACTCGGCCGGTGCCGCCGCGCCCACCGACGTCTACCTCTCCAGCACCGACGGCAAGCCGCTGGACACGTCCGCCTTCGACGCGTACGCGCGCAAACTCGGGGCCGTGGACGGTGTCGCGAGCGCCCGGATGGCCCAGTTGAACAAGACGGGGACCACGGCGGACTTCACCGTCACCCTCAAGTACGAGGCGTCGACGGACAAGGCCATAAACGCCGTCGGCCGGGTGCGGGACGTCGCGCACGCCGGCGCTCCCGAGGGGACCGAGGCGCTCGTCGGCGGCATGTCCTCGATCTACAAGGACATCGACTCGGCGGTCAACCACGACTACCGCACGGTGTTCCCGGTCGCCGCTCTGCTCATCATGGTGATCCTGGGGCTGCTGCTGCGCAGTGTGGTCGCTCCCTGGTACCTGATCGCCTCGGTCGGGCTCGGCTTCGGCGCGACGCTCGGCGCCACGGTCTGGATCTTCCAGGAGGCACAGAACAAGCCGGGTCTGATGTTCATGCTGCCGGTGATCATGTATCTCTTCGTGGTCGCCATCGGCACGGACTACAACATCCTCATGATCGCCCGGCTCCGGGAGGAGGCCCGCGAGGGCCGGGAGCCGCGCGAGGCGGCCGGCATGGCACTGCGGCACGCCGGGCCGACGGTGGCCGCGGCGGGCTTCATCCTGGCGGCGACCTTCGCCACGATGATGCTGGCGGGCAACTCGCTGCTCACGGAGATGGGTTTCGCGGTCTCCTTCGGCATCGCGGTGGCCGCCTTCGTGATGGCGATGTTCTTCACCCCGAGCCTCACGGCGCTGATCGGCCACGCGGCCTGGTGGCCGGGCCACGCCGACCGCGCGGAACCTGCGGCGATCCCGGGCCAGGCAGGCGGCGACGCCACGCCGTCGGCCGGGGAGGACCGGAACGCCCCGGCGGGGCGCCGCAGCTGATCGGGGCCGACGAGATCCGCTTCGGCTGGACGTCGGCTGCGGCGCCGTCGTGGCTGATCGCGCAGTTCCTCCCCCAGCCTTCGGCCGGGGGACCCCCAGCGCCCCTGCGGAGCGCTGCTCGGCGGGGCGCTGCCGCGTACGGACGGGATCCGGGGGAAGGTGTCAAGCCGACCCCGGACCCCATCCCCTACGAGGCGATTCATGGCGTTCTTCGCGATCTCCCGCACGGAGCCGCTGCGGTTGCTGTCGGCCACCGAACTGGCCGTCGAGCAGGAAAGGCTTCGGGCCGAGAACGCCCAGCTGCAACAGGCCGTCACCTCGCACGCCGTCATCGACCAGGCCATCGGCGCCGTCGTCGCGTACGGCCGGATCCCTCCGGACGAGGCCTGGCGGGTCCTGCGTGACATGTCCCAGCGCACCAACACCAAGCTGCGCACCCTCGCGGGGCGGATCCTGAGGTACGCGCAGGGCGAGGCCGTCCCGGACTTCGACGCGGCCGAGCTGCGGCGGGCGATCGACCGGTACCGGGTCTTGCAACGGACCCTAGGTTGTTGACTACACTTGACGACCGTGAAAAATGCGCAATACCAGGCAGTGGCTCCGGCGGGTGCCGGCCCTGACGGTGTCCGCGCCGTCCACCGGTGCCGGGTCGAGTGGTCGGACACCGATGCCTCCGGGCACTACCACAACACCGCGGTGGCGCGGTTCGTGGAGGCGGCCGAGGCCGCGCTGGTGCGCGAGCGCGGTGTCGTCGGCTACTTCGGTGTCGCGCCACGGGTGCGCTACGAGGTCGACTTCACCGCGCCGCTCTGGTTCCAGCAGGAGGTGACGACGGTCCTGACCGTCGAACGCGTCGGCACCTCCTCGATGACGTTCGGGTTCGAGGTGTGGGGCGAGGAGATCGACGGCCGGCCGCGGCAACTCGCCGCGGCCGGCCGCTATACCGTCGTCCACGTGCCGCAGAGCGCTGACCGGAGGGGTGTCCCCTGGCCCGCCGAGTGGGTCACCGCCCTCACCCCGGCCCAAGGCTGACGTGACCGGCCCGCCGCGCTGTGCCGGCGCCGGTGCTACGCCGCGAGGGCGTGCCCCGGGTGCAGGACGACCTTCGTGTAGCCCTCGATCCGCTGGTCGAACTTCTCGTAGGCGCTCGGTGCGTCCTCGAGCGGCAGTTCGTGGGAGACCACGAAGCTGGGCTTGGCCCGCCCGGCGATGATCAGGTCGCGCAACTGCCGGTTGTACTGCTTGACGTTGCACTGACCGGTGCCCATCTGCTGTCCCTTCTCGAACATCCGGCCGATGGACACCAGGAGCAGGCCGTGCTTGGCGTGCTCGTCGGGTCCGCCCGGGTCGGACGGGACGTACAGGCCCGGTACGCCGAGCATCCCGGTCGGCCGTACCGTGTCGACGAGGGCGTTCAGGACGACGGCGGGTTCCTCGTGGCTCGCGTCGTGCGCCTGGGCCTGGTAGCCGACGGCGTCGACGCCCTTGTCCGTGCCCTCGCCCCCGGTCTGTTCCTTGATCTGCTCGGCCGGGTCGCCCTTGGTGAAGTCGATCGGTATCGCCCCGATCTGCTCGGCCTTGGCGAGCCGCTCGGGCACCCGGTCGACCGAGAACACCTTGGACGCGCCCCGCAGCAGCGCCGAGTACGCGGCCATCAGACCGACCGGGCCGGCGCCGAAGACGGCGACGCTCTCGCCCGGGGACAGCCGGGCCAGCTCACAGCCGTGGTAGCCGGTCGGGAAGATGTCCGCGAGCAGCACGAAGTCGGTCTCGAACTCGTTGCCCGGCGGCAGCTTCAGGCAGTTGAAGTCGGCGAACGGCACGCGCAGCAGCTCCGCCTGGCCGCCCTTGTAGGGGCCCATGGCCACATAGCCGTAGGCTCCGCCGGCGAAGCCCGGGTTGACCGTGAGACAGAAGCCGGTCTTTCCGGCCAGGCAGTTCTTGCAGAAGCCGCAGGCGACGTTGAAGGGCATGACCACCCGGTCGCCCTCGGACAGCGAGGTCACGCCGGAGCCGGTCTCCTCGACGATGCCGAGGTTCTCGTGTCCGAAGACGATGCCCGCCTCCGCGGCCGTACGCCCCTCGTACATGTGCAGGTCGGATCCGCAGATGGCGCTCGACGTGACCCGTACCAGCACGTCGTTCGGGTGCTGGATGCGTGGATCGTCGACGTCCCTGACCGTGACGCTGAAGGGCTTCTCGTAGACGACGGCTTTCACCTGGTTCACCTCCGCGTCGAACGCCGTACGACGACGGACCGCGCGGGCCGAGGCCTGGCCAGGAGAGACGGCCGGGACAGAGCCCCGGTCCGTGCCGCAACTCTGGGCGCTCTAGTTACACCATCGGGTACTTCCAGAAAACGCCGGTCTGGCAGCCGCTGCAACCCCGGCCCCGGCAGGGCCCTCCTACTGGGAAAGTGCCCGGCCCAGCGAGCCGCGGACGGCTGCGGCGCGGTCGTCCGTACCCTCGCCGACAGGGGTGGCCGGCAGGGCTGTTGCCACGAGGGGGGCCTGGTGGGAGTGGAGCGTGCGGTGACCGTGCGGCCGGTTTCGGAGCTGCTCGCCGAGAACTCCGTGCGCCACGGCGGGAAGGTCGCCTTCGCCGACGACCGGCGGGCGGTGGGCTGGGCGGAGCTGGAGCGCAGGACCGGCAGACTGGCGGCCGGGCTGGGCGCCGGCCGTGCGGCCCGGGTGGCCTTCTGCCTGGACGACGGCGTGGAACTGGTCGAGGGGCTGCTCGCCACGGTGCGGGCCGGTGCGGTGGGGGTGCCGCTGGGTTCCCGTGCCACCGACGCCGAACTCGCCGGGCTGCTGGCCGACTGCGGTCCGGCCGTGCTCGTCACCGACCGGCACAATCTCCCACGGATCATGCGGCTGGCGGCCGGCCGGACCGTCCGGCTGCTGGTCACCGGCGAGGGGCCGGTGCCCGAGGGGGTGACCGCCTGGGAGGCGCTGGCCACCGAGCCGTCGTCCGCTCCCCCCGACGACCTCGGCCTGGACGAGCCGGCCTGGCTGCTCTACACGTCCGGGACCTCCGGCACCGCCCGGGCGGTGATCTCCAGCCAGCGGTCTGCGCTGTGGTCCGCGGCCGCCTGCTATCTGCCCCGGCTCGGGCTGTCGGCGGCCGACCGCCTCCTGTGGCCGCTGCCCCTCTCGCACGCCTACGCCCACTCGCTGTGCGTCCTCGGCACCACCATGGCCGGGGCGAGCGCCCGGATCACCACGGCCCGGGAACCGGCCGCCCTGGTCCGGCTGGTCGCCGCGTGCGAGCCGACCGTCCTGACCGGGGTCCCCCTCACCTACCGGCAGTTGCTGGACGCCGGGCTCGGGGCCGTGCCCTCGCTGCGGCTGTGCGTCACGGCCGGCGCGCCCAGCGACCCGGAGCTGCGGGAGGAGGCCGAGGAGCGGTTCGGTGCCCCGCTGCTCGACGGTTACGGCAGTACCGAGACCTGCGGCAAGATCGCTGTGGAGTCGCCCGCCGGCCGACGGGTGCGCGGCAGCAGCGGGCTGCCGCTGCCCGGCATGGAGGTACGGATCGCCCCGGCGGAGGGGACCGGCGGGGACGGCGAGATCTGGGTCCGCGGCCCCGGCGTCATGCTCGGCTACCACGACCGTCCCGAGGAGACCGCCGCCGCCCTGCGCGACGGCTGGTACCGCACCGGTGACCTGGGCAGGCTCGACGAGCACGGGTTTCTGACCGTCACCGGCCGGGCGGGCGACCGCATCGTGCGCGGCGGCGAGAACGTCGACCCGGCCGAGGTGGAGCGGGTGCTGTGCGCTCTGCCCGGGGTGCGGGACGCCGCCGTGGTCGGGCGGGCCCATCCGCTGCTCGGTGAGGTGCCGGTGGCGTTCGTGGTGCCGGACCGGCCTGACCTCGATCCGGCGCCGCTGCTGCGCGCCTGCGCGGCGGTGCTCTCCGCGCACAAGGTGCCCGAGGAGGTGCTGCCGATCCCGGCGGTACCGCGCACCTCCGGCGGCAAGCCGCGCCGGGCCCTGCTGCGCCGGGCGCTCACCGACCGCCCGGCCGATCCGGGACTCGCGGGGCTCGCCGGGCGGACGCCGGGTGAGCGGCGGGCCGCGCTGACCGACCTGGTGTGCGCGGAGACGGCGGCGATCCGGGGTGGCACCGCGGATCCGGGCACGGCGTTCGCCGATCTCGGTCTGACCTCGATGGACGCGATGACCCTGTGGCACCGGCTCGGCACCCGCACCGGGCTGCGGCTGCCGGCGACGCTGGTGTGGGACCACCCCAGTCCCGCCGCGGTCGCCGCCCACCTGGACGCGCGGCTGCACGGGACGGCGGGGCCCCCGGCGGCGCCGCGGCGCGGCCCGGAGGCCGAGCCGGTGGCGGTCGTGGCGGCCGGCTGCCGCTTCCCGGGCGGGGTGGCCTCCCCCGAGGACCTCTGGCGTCTGGTGGCCGAAGAGCGCGACGCCACCGGTGACTTCCCGGCCGACCGGGGCTGGGACCTCGCGTCGCTGCACCATCCCGACCCCGACCGGCCCGGGACGACGTACGCCCGCCGCGGCGGGTTCCTGGACGGGGTCGCGGACTTCGACCCGCTGTTCTTCGGCATGTCGCCGCGCGAGGCGCTGGCCACCGATCCCCAGCAGCGGCTGCTCCTCGAGGTCGCCTGGGAGACCTTCGAGCGGGCCGGCGTCCCGGCGCCGGAGCTGCGCGGCACCGACACCGGAGTGTTCGTCGGCCTGATGCACGCCGGCGGGTACGGCCATGGCGGGGTGTCCGGCGAGCTGGAGGCCCAGCTGGGCATCGGCTCGTCGCCGAGCGTGGCGTCCGGCCGGATCGCCTACACACTTGGGCTGCGCGGTCCCGCGCTGACGCTGGACACGGCGTGTTCGTCCTCGCTGGTGGCACTGGACCTGGCGGCCCGGTCGCTGCGGGCCGGGGAGTGTGCGCTGGCGCTGGCGGGCGGAGCGACGGTGCTGGCGGATCCGCGGCCGTTCGTCGTGTTCAGCCGGCTGCGCGGGCTGTCGCCGGACGGGCGCTGCCGGTCCTTCGCCGCGGGTGCGGACGGCACCGCCTGGGCCGAGGGCGTCGGTCTGGTGCTGCTGGAGCGGCTGTCGGACGCCCGTCGCAACGGCCATCCGGTGCTGGCGGTGCTGCGCGGCTCGGCCGTCAACTCGGACGGCGCGTCGAACGGCCTGACCGCGCCCAACGGCGCGGCGCAGCGGGACCTGATCCGGCGGGCACTGGCCGACGCGGGGCTGGACGGGGCCGACGTCGACGCGGTCGAGGGACACGGCACGGGCACCGCGCTCGGCGACCCGGTCGAGGCGAACGCCCTGCTCGCCACCTACGGACAGCGCCGTGACCCGGCCGACCCGGTGTGGCTGGGCTCGGTGAAGTCGAACCTGGGGCACACCCAGGCGGCGTCGGGGATGGCCGGCCTGATCAAGATGATCGAGGCGATGCGCCACGCCCGGCTGCCCGCCTCGCTGCACGCGGAGCGGCCTTCGCCGCACGTCGACTGGTCCTCCGGTGCGGTACGGCTGCTCGACCGGGCCCGCCCGTGGCCGCGCCGCGACCGTCCGCGCCGGGCGGCGGTCTCGTCGTTCGGCATCGGCGGCACCAACGCCCACGTGATCATCGAGGAGCCGGCCCAGGCCGACGCGGCGGGAGCGACGGCGTCGGCCGGCACGGAACCGGCCCACCGGCTGCCGCTCATGCCCTGGCTGGTCGGCGGGAACGACGAGGCCGGGCTGCGCGCGCACGCCGCGAGCCTGGCGGCGGAACTGGCCGGCGTACGGGAGGAGGCGGACGCCTTGGACGTCGCGTTCTCGCTGGCCACGACCCGGGCACCGCTGACGCACCGGGCCGCCGTGCTGGCCCCGGACGCCGAAGGCCTGCTCAAGGGGCTTCATGACCTGGCCGTCGGCACCGACGGTCCGGCACTGCTGCGGGGCGTCGCGCGCCCACGCCCGAAGGTGGCTCTCCTCTTCCCGGGCCAGGGAGCCCAGCGTCCCGGCATGGGCCGCGAACTGCGGGCGGCCTTCCCGGCCTTCGACGCGGCGTTCACCGGGCTGTGCGAGGAGTTCACCCCGTGGCTGGACCGCCCCCTGCTGGAGGCGATCGACGATCCGGGCCTGCTTGACCGGACCGACTACGCCCAACCCGCGCTGTTCGCCTACGCAGTGGCCCTGCACGCCCTGCTCGCCGGCTTCGGCGTACACCCGGACCGGCTGGTCGGGCACTCCGTCGGCGAACTGGCCGCCGCCCATGTGGCCGGGGTGTTCTCCCGCACCGATGCGGTACGGCTGGTCGCCGCGCGCGGCAGGCTGATGGCGGCCCTGCCCGCCGGCGGCGCGATGATCGCGGTCCGGGCGCCGCTCACCGCGGTGACGCCGCTGCTCGACGGGGTACCCGGACGGGCGGTCGCGGTGGCGGCGGTCAACGGGCCGGAGTCGGTCGTGCTCTCCGGGCCCGAGGACGCGGTGACGGCACTGGCCGCCGCCGTCGGACGGCCGCAGCACCGGCTGCGGGTCAGCCACGCCTTCCACTCGCCGCTCCTTGACCCGGTACTGCCCGAGTACCGCGCGGTCGCCGAGTCGGTGACCTACCGGCCGCCTTCCGTACCGGTCGTGTCCACGCTCACCGGACGCGCAGAGACGGACGCGCTCGCCACCGCCGGGCACTGGGTGCGTCAGGCGCGCGAGACGGTCCGGTTCGCCGACGCGGTGGGCGTGCTCGCCGGGGACGGCGTCACGGCCTTCGTCGAAGCCGGGCCGTCCGCCGCGCTCGGCGCGGCGGCCGAGGACTGCGTCGGGCCGGACACGGACGCGGTGTTCGCGTCGTGCGCCGACTCCCGGACCACGGCCGAGGCGCTGGCCGCGCTCCATGTCCACGGGGCCGGGGTGGACTGGCGGTCGGTGTACACCGGCTCCGGTGCCCGGCGGCGCCCGCTGCCCACCCACCCCTTCCGGCGGCAGCGCTACTGGCTGGACGCCGTGCGGCGGCCGGCCGGGTCCGGCCATCCGCTGCTGGGCGAGCCGGTACCCGATGCCGACGGGCCCGCGATCCGGCACACCGCCGTGCTGTCCCTCGACCGCCATCCCTGGCTCGCCGACCACGTGATCGACGGCCGGGTCGTGGTGCCCGCGACCGTCTTCGCCGAACTGGCCGCCCGGGCCGACGGCTCCGCCGCGCCGGTCCGGCTGGCCGAACTGGCCCTGCGCGCCCCGCTCGTCCTCGCTCCGGGGCAGGGGGCGCAGGTGCAGGTGGTGGCCGGGGCACCGGACGGGACGGGCCGGCGGCCGGTCACCGTCTGGGGCCGGCCTGCCGACACGGCGGGCCCGTGGACCCGGCACGCCACCGCGACGACCGCCCCGGCGCAGCCACCGCCCGTTGACGCCCCCGCAGCCTGGCCGCCGGCGGGCGCGGAGCGGATCGGCGTCGACTACGAGCGCCTCGCCGGCCACGGCCATCGGTACGGGCCCGCCTTCCGCGCGGTGACCGCTCTGTGGCACCGGGACGGCGAGATCTTGGCCGAACTGGCGCTGCCGCCCGGGGAGGCCGCGACCGCGCGGTCGTACATCCTGCACCCGGCCCTGTTCGACGCGGCGCTGCATGCCGCGCTGCTGGCCGAGGAGCCCGGCGAGCCGAGCGCGCCGGTCACCTGTTCCGGGGTGACGGTGTACGCGCCCGGTGCCGCCGCGGCTCGCGCGATCGTACGGCGGCTGGGCCCGGACGAGTTCCGCGTCACCCTCACCGACGGGGCCGGGCTGCCGCTGGCCGCCGTGGAGTCCGTGGTCACCCGGGCGGTCCCGGCGGCGGCGCGACCGCCGGCCGAGACCTACCGTCTCGCCTGGCGGCCGGTACCGGCCGGCACCGCGGGCCCGGAGCACGAGTTGGTCGACGTGGCCCGGCTGGCCGCCGCCCTGCCCCCGGACGCGCCGCCCCCCGAGCGGCTGCGCGGGCTGCTCGGCGCCGTGCTGGAGCGGGTGCGGGAGTGGACCGCGGGCGCGCGGCCGGGCCGGCTGCTGGTGCTCACCGAGAACGCCACCACAGACGCGCCCGACCCGGCCGAGGCCGCGGTCGCCGGGCTGGTCCGCAGCGCCGGGTCGGAGCATCCCGGCCGGATCGTACTGGTCGACCGGCGGGGGGCCGCGGTGACGACGGCGGACCTGGCCGCGGCGCTGCGCACCGGCGAGCCGGAACTCGCCCTGCGCGACGGCGTCGTCGTGGCGCCCCGGCTGGCTCCCGCGGCCGCGCCGACCGCCGAGGCCGCCCGTCTGGATCCCGAGGGGACCGTGCTCGTCACCGGCGGCACGGGTGCGCTCGGGGCGGGTCTGGCCCGCTACCTGGTCGCCGAACGCGGCGTGCGGCACCTGCTGCTGGCGGGCCGTGACGGGAAGATCCCGGACTGGGCGGGCGAACTGGCCGCCGACGTGCGCGTGGTGGCGTGCGACGTGAGCGACCGGGCGTCCGTGGACGCGCTGGTCGCGTCCTGCCGGCCGCCGCTCACCGCGGTCTTCCATCTGGCCGGGGTGGTGGACGACGGCGTGACGGACGCCATGACGCCGGAGCGCCTCGCGGCCGTGCTCGCGCCGAAGGCGGACGGGGCCTGGCATCTGCACGAGGCGACGAAGGACCTGGGCCTGGCCGCCTTCGTGCTCTACTCCTCGGCCGCGGGCGTGCTCGGCAGGCCCGGGCAGTCGAACTACGCTGCCGCCAACGGGTTCCTCGACGCGCTCGCCCGGTACCGGGTGGCCCGCGGCCTGCCCGCGCAGTCGCTGGCGTGGGGGCCGTGGACCACCGCGGGCGCACACGGCATGGCGGGCCGGGTGGCGCCGGACCGGCTGCGGGAGGGCGGTGTACTGCCCGTCGGCGAGCGGGAGGGCATCGCCCTCCTCGATGCCGCGCTGCGCCGCCCGGAGCCGGTCCTGGTGCCGCTGCCGCTGGACGTGCGGGCCGCCGCGGGACCGGACGCGCCGCCCGTCCTCGCCGACCTGTTGCCGCGCACTCCGGCCGCGGCCGCCGCGGCACCCCTGGACGCCGCTGCCCGGACGCCCGGTGCCTGGCGGGAGCGGCTCGCCGCCGTCGCCCCGCCCGAACGCGCAGCTGTGCTCACCGAGTTGATCCGCGCCGAGATCGCAGCGGTGCTGGGCTTCACGGACCCGTCCGAGCTCCCCGCCGAACGCGCCTTCACCGAGCTCGGCTTCGACTCCCTGTCCGCCGTGCAGGTCCGCAACCGCCTCAGCGCCTTCATCCGGGTCCGCCTGTCACCGACCGTCGTTCTGGAGCACCCGACGCTGCCCGAGCTGACGGCACACGTCCACGGGGCCCTGCGCGCCGCGGGCGCCCTGCCGGGAACGGAGACCGAGGCGTCCGCGGCCGTCCGGGGCCGCCCGGCCGAGTGACCGTCCCGGTCCGAACGGAAGAGGAGTTCCCTGATGACTGCGCGAGACGTGCGGCACAAGGCGTTCAGGCCGTACGGGGAGTACGACCTGATCGTCGTCGGCGGCGGTCCGGCCGGATCGACCGCCGCGACGGCCGTGGCCCGGCGCGGGCACCGGGTGCTCGTGCTGGAGCGGGAGACCTTCCCCCGCTACCAGATCGGCGAGTCGCTGCTGCCCGCCACCGTCCACGGCCTGTGCCGCCTCCTCGGCGTCGCCGACGAGGTCGCGGCGGCCGGGTTCACCCTCAAGCGGGGCGGGACCCTGCGCTGGGGCCGCGACCCGCAGCCCTGGCAGTTCTCCTTCGCGACGACACCGCGGCTGCCGGAACCCACCGCGACCGCCTTCCAGGTGGAGCGTTCCCGTTTCGACGAGATCCTGCTGCGCAACGCCGAACGCGCCGGTGCCGAGGTACGGGAGGGCAGTGCGGTACGCCGGGTCCTCACCGTGGGCGAGCGGGTGCGCGGTGTCGAGTACACCGACCCGGACGGCGTCCCGCGCACCGCGCACGCCCGGTACGTCATCGACGCGTCGGGCAACACCAGCCGGATCCACGGCCGGGTGGGCGGGGCACGGGTGTACTCGGACTTCTTCCGCAACCTGGCCGTGTTCGGCTACTACGCGGGCGGCCGGCGCCTGCCGGCACCGAACGACGGCAACATCCTCTGCGCCGCGTTCGACGCCGGCTGGCTCTGGTACATCCCGCTGCGCAAGGACCTGACCAGCGTCGGTGCCGTGATCGCGCCGGAGCACCACGCGGCCGTCCAGAACGACCCGGAGGCAGCGTGGCGGGACATGATCAGAGCCTGCCCCCCGGTCGGCCGGCTGCTCGCGGACGTACCGGTCGCGACCGAGCCGCCGTACGACCGGGTCCGGGTGCGCAAGGACTACTCCTACTGGAAGACGTCCCTGTGGGTCCCGGGCATGGCGCTGGTCGGCGACGCCGCCTGCTTCGTGGACCCGGTGCTCTCCTCGGGCGTCCATCTGGCCACGTACGGCGCCCTGCTGGCGGCCCGTGCGGTGAACGCCGCGCTGGAGGGCAGCGTGCCCGAGGCGCGCGGTTTCGCCGAGTTCGAGGCGCGCTACCGCCGGGAGTACGGGGTGTTCTACGAGTTCCTCGTCGCGTTCTACGACATGGAGCGGGACGAGGACTCGTACTTCTGGTCGGCGAAGAAGATCACCAGGGTGGACGTCGGCGAGGCCGCCGCCTTCGCCGAGCTGGCCGGGGGCGTGGCGTCGGGCGACACCGGTATTCCCGCGGCAGGCGGGCTGGGCGTCCGGTGGAACGCCGCGGCGGCCGAACTGGAGGACGCGGTGGGCCGGCTGACCGCCGCCGGCGACCGCACGAACCCCCTCCTGACCACCCGGGTCGTCACCGAGACCTTCCGCACCGGCAACGACCTCCAGGAACAGGCCCTGTACGGCGCCCCGCCGGCGGGCCCGGCCCCGGCACTCCCCGGCCGGCTCGGGGTCACCGGGGACGGCCTGTGCTGGCTCCCGGCGTGACGCGACGCCCGCTCACCGGCCGAAGGGACGCAACTCCGGGGCGGTGGCCGAGGGGCCTGCCAGCTCACGGCCGTGCAGCCGCCGGTCGAAGAAGGAGGCCAGGCAGGCCCGTTCGACGGGGATCGCGCGGGCCGGGGTGATGGTGCCGATGTTCTTCACGACCGTCGCCCGGGGCAGCCCGAGCCGGCGGGCGATCTGCGGGATCATGGCCTCCTCGTCGGTGAACGTGGCGTGTTCGGCGCCGCACAGGGTCAGGCCCTCGCGCGGGCCGCGGCTGTGCCGCCACAGGGCGTTCCAGGACGGGACCGTGCTCAGGTCGTTGCCGTCCTTGCCGAG
Organism: Streptomyces sp. NPDC001507; assembly: GCF_042894765.1. Taxonomy (NCBI): domain Bacteria; kingdom Bacillati; phylum Actinomycetota; class Actinomycetes; order Kitasatosporales; family Streptomycetaceae; genus Streptomyces; species Streptomyces sp. NPDC001507. The sequence goes on along the minus strand of NZ_JBIAVV010000001.1, from coordinate 1,007,994 downwards.
CAGCAGGAAGGGCCGGTCCAGACCCTCGGCGGCGACGGTGGAGAGGTGGCCGGAGTCGCCGTCGTCCGGGACGTAGGCGACGACGCCGTCCATGTTGGCTCCGGCCGCGATGCGCCGGTCGTCGTGCATCGTCTGGAGGGCGGTGAAGCCTCCTGCCGAGTGCCCGAACATGCCGATGCGGTCCAGGTCCAGGGTGCCGCGCAGTGCGCGGGGCAGCGCGCGCGGCAGTGCGTCGAGCAGGAAGCGGGTGTCGGCCACCCGTACGTCGATCGTCTTCTTCAGGAGCGCCCTGATCCGCTTCTTGTCCGGGTAGGCCTTGTCGTACTCGGCGGGCAGCACGGTGTGTTCGACGCGGCCGCCGGGGAACTGGACGGCGGTGGCGTCGTAGGTGTGGTCGAGCATCACCACGACGTAGCCGCGGGAGGCGAGGTCGTCGCAGAGGGTGGTGCCGAGGGAGCGCGGGTCGCCGGCGCCGGGTGAGTAGCAGACCACCGGGTACGGGCCGTGGTCCCGGTCGGCCGGGGCGTCTTCGTGCGCGTGGGTCCGGGTGGCGGCCCAGTCGACCTTGTCGGCGGGCACGTCGGCGAGGTTGTTGACGGCCGTGAAGCCGGCGGCCTCCCCCGGCAGCATCTGCGGTGCCCGGGGGCGGCCGTCGGCGTCCCGCGCCGGGTACCGGATGCTGATCATCAGCTCCCGGTACGGCTGTGTGGTGTTCCAGGGATCGGCGCGGGCCGTGTCGACGAGGCGCAGGGAGACCGTCCCCACCGGATGCGGGCCGCCGGGCGCGGGCAGGGTCAGCCGCACCGGCCCAGCCGCGGACCCCGCGGGCGGCGTGGCCGACGCGGTGCGCGCGGAGACGGCGGACAGGGCGGTGGCGGCGACGGCCGACAGCAGGGCGGTGCGGCGGGTGAGCAAGGCGGGCCTCCTTGGCTGCGCGGTCCGCCCGGACGGCACGGGCCGCGCGGACCGCGGGTGTTCGCGGCTCCTCCCAGCCTTGTGGACGGGCCGGGCCGCCACCATCCGGCAGGCCCGTCGTCACTCCGGGGGGTTAGCCCTACGCCCGGCCCTGCCACCGGTAGGTGGCGTAGGAGGCCGCCGGTACGGTCGTCACGAAGCTCTGGCCGCCGACGGTGACCCGGACCTTGCTGTCGGTGCTGTTGCCGTTGCCGAGGACGGTGACGTAGCCGCCGTCGCGGGTGCGGTAGACCACGTTGCTGATGCCGTGTTCGGTGGCGCTGGACTCCAGGCGGACGTCACCGGGCGAGAGGTACTTCGAGAACTGCCCGAGCCCGTACAGCTCGTCGCGGACCGTGAACTTCCGCGTGTTCGTGTCGACGGTCACCAGCCGGTCCTTCCACTTGGTGGTGGCCGCGACCTGGTCCCAGTCGATGTTGTTGTCCCGGGCCGGTGTCCAGTGCAGGGTGCCGCCGTCCTGGTCGGTGGTCTGGGCCCACAGGATGTAGGAGCCGGCGTCCAGGCGGAAGTCGTCGAGGACGGTCGAGGGCGACAGGTCGCTGGTCTCGGTGAGCTGGACGGGCTTGCCGAACTCCTCGAACGCGTCGCGCATGACGGTCGGGTCGCCCCAGTAGGGGTGGAAGGCGATGGCGTCGGCCGCCTTGCGGACCTGTGCGCCGGTCACGGAGCCGTCGGGGGCGTCCTGGAAGATGCGGTAGTAGTTCTTGGTCGCGGTGCTGTTGGGGTCGCGCCAGTCCCAGAAGTTGAAGTCGTGCACGTAGAGCTGGGTGTCCAGGCGGGCGGCGCCCATTTCGCGCTTGATGGCGAGGGCCAGCTTCTGCTGCTGGGCGACGCTGATGTCCATGGCCGGGTAGACGACGTCCATGCCGGGCTCGTTGAGCAGGGTGAGCGCGTCGACGCGGATGCCGTGCCTGGCGTACGCCTGGACGAACTTGACGTAGTACCGGGCGAAGACCTCGATGCAGTCGTCCCGCAACTTGCCGACCTGGTAGTAGTCCGTGCTGCTGCCGGGCTTGAGGGCGACCTCGCCGAGGAAGCGGTTGTTCGTCTTCATCCAGGCCGGGGCGCTCCACGCCGACGCGAAGAACGTGGCGTGCGGGTTGTAGTGCTGGATGAGCTTGATGGTGTCGATGATGTGCAGGTCGATGTCCCGCTGCACGGAGAAGTGCTTCAGGCCGAAGTCCTCGGTGACGCCGGCGGGCAGGTCGTCCTCGGACCAGAACGGCAGGTGCTCGATGAGGTCCGGGCTGCCGATCGTCAGCCGGAACCGGTCGAGGCCGGCGCCGTGCTTGGGGTCGACAAGGAGCCGGATGGCTTCCGCGCGCTGGGAGGGGGTGAGCTTCCACAGGTTGGAGACGCTGGTCTCGTCGAGGGAGAAGCCGATGCCGGTGTACTTCTGCCGCAGCGCGCCCGGGTCGGCGACCACGGTGGCGTCGACGGCACCGTCCGGGTCCGCGCCGGTCCTGACGACCGGCAGGGGCTGCCACGCCTGCGCGGCGCCGGTGGAGTAGGTGCCGGTCACGACCTGACCGTGCCCGGTGCCGCCGGTCCCGGTCCGCCCGGACGGCCCGGCACCGATGAGTGGCAGGGTCATGACAGTAACGGCCGCGATCGCGGTGATCGTACGTCTCACAGCAACTCCTCGAGTGGACGGCGACTTGCGATCCAAGCAATATCCGTGATGTTAAGTCAAGGTGTGAAGAAAGGGTTTCGCGAGGAGCGGTGCCGGCGCCCGGCAGGCTGCCGGGCGCCGACGGCCCGTCAGTTCACGGCCGGGGCAGGTACGGACCGGGTGAGGTGCCGGGCGAAGAACCGGGCCGCGCTGTCGGCCTCGAACCTGGGGTGTTCCTTGTGCCGGCCCGCGTTGGCGTGCAGGGTCTTCTCCGCGGAGGCGAAGGCGTCGAACAGGGCGAGACCGGCCTCGCGCGGGATGTGTTCGTCGTCCCACTGGAGATGGAACTGGACCGGCACGGTGATCCGACCGGCCGGTGCGGCCAGGGCGTCGGGCCAGTGGAGGCCGAAGACCGCGGCGGTGATCCTCGGCTCGGCCGCCGTCAGCGGCACCCCGATCGCGGTGGCCATGTTGAGGCCGTAGTAGCCCACCGGCCCGTCGGCGCCGATCTCGGGAAGCGCTTGGAGGGCGTCCAGGGTCGCCTGCCACTCGGGCACCGCGCGCTCGGCGAGGTCGGCGTTGTAGCGGACGACGATCGGGCCTTCCGGCTCGCCCGCCTCGCGTGCCCGGTAGAGCGCGGCGATCTCCTGCTCGTCGTACGGCGTGCGCGGCCGGTCGCCGTGTCCGGGCGCGTCGATGCACGCGACGTGGAACCCGCAGCCGTGCACGATCCGGTGGGCGCGGCCGGGCATCGCCGGCCACTTCTTGTGGGTGCCGCCGCCGTGGCCCATCAGGACCAGGGGCGCGCGCTCGGAGGCGGACGCGGGCGACCAGAGCACGCCGGGGATCCCGCCGACGGTGAAGTCGCGTTCGAGTACCCCGCCGGACGTCGTCTCGGCGGTGAAGTGCACAGAATGCATGAGGTGCTGCCTTTCGGGACGGCCTTGTCGTTCAGGCGCTCCCGGCGACACCTACGTCGATCGCCCGACCGTGACGGAGCGAGGGAGCACCCATGCGGATACAGCGTTCATGGGTCTCACCTCCTCGGACGACGTCACGGCGCCACGGACGTTACGCGTGGAGCAGGCACGCGTCCAACGGATTTTCCCGCCCGCCCCGCCCCGCCACCGCGCGCCGGGCCGCTGCTCCCCGCGAGCAGGGCGGTCGAGGGCCCGTCAGGCGCCCAGGCGGTTGATGTCCCTGCTGTACAGCACCCGGTTCTCGGTCACGCCCGGGCGGGTCACGGCCAGCATGGCGCGGCCCAGGTGTTCGGTGGTCGTGGTGTGGGCGGGCAGGAGGCGGTGCAGCAGGGGGTAGAGCCAGGAGGTGAGGGTGTACATGACGCGGTAGGAGCGGGTCCGGGAGACCGCTCCGTGCCGGGGCTGGATGTAGCCGGGGCGGAACATGTACGCGTTCATCGGCAGGGCGAGCAGCTCGTTCTCGGTGCGGCCCTTGACCCGTGCCCACATGGTCCGGCCCTGTTCGGTGCTGTCGGTACCCTCGCCGGAGACGTAGGTGAAGGTCGGCCCCGGACTGGCGGCGAGTACGGCGTGGGCGGCGGCGAGTGTGAAGTCGTGGGTCACCCGCGTGTATTCGGCTTCGCTCAGGCCGGCGGAGGACACGCCAAGGCAGTAGAAGCAGGCGTCCAGGCCGGTCAGCCGGCCGGCGAGGGCGGACAGGTCGGTGAAGTCGTCGTGGGCGACCTCGGTCAGCTTGGGGTGGGTGATGCCGAGCGGGCGGCGGCCCACCACCAGGACGCTGCCCACGGTGGGGTCCAGGAGGCAGGCGCGCAGGACGCCCTGTCCGACCATGCCGGACGCGCCGAACACGACGACGTTCACGAGGATCTCCGTTGCTGGGAGGCGGTGTCCGGCGCGGGGCCGGACGTCCACCAGGCGGGGGCGCAGGCCACGGCCGCGTCGACCATGTCATCCTTGGTGACGGACGGGTCGTCGAGCCAGGCCTTGATGGCCCCGGCGAACCCGTGGGCCATGAACTGGGCGACGACCCGGCGGCCTGCACCGGGGAGGCCGGGCCGCTCGGCGCGGGCCAGGAACGCCAGGGTGTACTCGCCGAAGTGCCGTACGAGTGCCTCGTAGACACCGCTGTCGGCGGGGTCGGTGAGGGAGTTGCGGTAGACGTCGAGGAACCGTTCGACGTGGTCGGCGACCTCTGCCGTGGCGAGGCGGAGCAGTTCCCGGTCGGTGTGGCCGCCCTGGGCGCGAAGCTCGGCCTCCCGTCGGTGGCCGCGTTCCAGGTCCTCGTGGAGCACCTGGATGAGCGGGTCCAGCGGGGTGCTGTAGCGGTTGTAGAAGGTCGCCCGGGTGACGCCGGCCCGGTCCGCGAGCTCGGCGACGGTGATCCGGGAGACGGGGCGCGCCGAGGCCAGTTCGACGACGGCCTGCTCGAAGGCGCGGACCGTTCGGGTGACGCGCGGGTCGGTCCGGTCGTTCAGAGCACTGCCCTCCTGATACCGCCCTCGTGCCGGGCAACCGTTGCGCGGCCACGCCGGTACTGCTTTTATACATCTGTCAAATAGATTGGCGCAACCAAGCTGGAGGAACCCCTCATGGCCGCCCACACCTCCGTCTCGCCGCAGGAGGCCGCCGACCGGCTGGCCATCCGCGAGCTGGTCGACGCCTACGCCCGCTGCGCGGACCGGCGGGACGCCAAGGGCCAGATGAGCCTGTTCACCGAGGACACCCGCTTCCTGGTGTTCATGGACGCCACGGCGGCGGAGCCGACGCAGGAGCTGCACGGCCGCGACTCGCTGGCCCCGGTGTTCGACAACCTGAACACGTACCGGACGACGACCCACTTCAACGGCCAGAGCACCGTCTCCCTGCACGGGGACCGCGCGACCGGTGAGAGCTACTGCCTGGCCCACCACGTCTCGGTGGGGGACGACGGGCGGCGCACGCTGATGATCGCGTCGATCCGCTATCTCGACGAGTTCGTCAAGCAGGGCGGGGAGTGGCTGTTCGCCGAGCGCCGGCTGATGGTCGACTGGACGGAGACCCGCCCGTCGACGCCCTGAGCGGCGTCAGACCGGCAGGTGGCGGGTGAACCAGTCGCGGGCCAGGTGTGCGACGCACTCCAGCGTGCCGGGCTCCTCGAACAGGTGGGTGGCGCCGGGGACGACCTCGAGCCGCGTCTCGCCCGGGATCTGCCGGGCCGCCGCCCGGTTCAGCCGCAGGACCTCCTGGTCGCGTTCGCCGACGATCAGGAGGGTCGGCCGGCGGACCGACGCCAGCGCCTCCGGGGCCAGATCCGGCCGGCCGCCCCGGCTGACGACCGCGCGGACCGTGTCCGGACGCGCGGCGGCCGCGACGAGGGCGGCCGCGGCGCCCGTGCTGGCGCCGAAGAGCCCGCGCCCCAGGCCGGCGGCGGGCTCGTACTCTCCGAGCCGGTCGACCAGGTCGGTCAGGCGGGCGGCGAGCAGCCCGATGTCGAAACGGAGCGCCCCCGAAACCGCGTCGGTGCGCTCCTCCTCGCGGGTGAGCAGGTCGGCGAGCACGGTGCCGATCCCGGCCGCGTACAGCTCGCCGGCGACGTAGCGGTTGCGGGGGCTGTGCCGGCTGCTGCCGCTTCCGTGCGCGAACAGCACGACCCCTGTGGCCGCCTCAGGGACGCCCACGTCGGCGTCGAGCCACACTCCTTCGGCGGGTATCCGCACGCTCTCCACGACCGCGTTCACGGCTCCTCCTCACCTACGCGCCCGTCTTCCGGGTGATCCCCGGGCGGAAACGGGTACCCGACCGCCGTGCGAATGCGAACCAATCGCATCAGGCACGCCTAAAAGGTTCATACCCTCGCGCACAAGGGAGGAACAGATGAGCACGGTCAAGGAAACCGTGGACGTCGGCGTCCCGATCCACACGGCCTACAACCAGTGGACCCAGTTCGGGGACTTCCCGAACTTCATGGAGGGCGTCGACGAGGTCAGGCAGCTCGACGACCGGCACAACCACTGGACCACCAGCATCGGCGGGGTGCGTCGCGAGTTCGACACCGAAATCGTCGACCAGCTGCCGGACGACCGGATCACCTGGCGGACCATCGACGGCGACACGACCCAGCGCGGGTCCGTCCGCTTCGAGCCCCTGGACCCGACGCACACCCGGATCGAGCTCACGATGGACATCGAGCCCTCCGGGATGGCCGAGAAGGGCGCGGACGCGCTCGGCATGATCGACCGGCGGGTCAAGGGGGACCTGCACCGCTTCAAGGACTTCATCGAGCAGCGCGGCGCCGAGAGCGGCGCGTGGCGCGGCCGCATCCGGCCCGGCGATCCGGGCGGCCTCCACTGAGGACGCACCGAGGGCGGCGCAGGACAGCGTCACACCCCGAAACCCCGGGCCCGTGCAGCGGGCCCGGGGTTTCCCGTCGGTCACTTCGCGCCGCTGCCCCCGCTTCCGAAGGATCCGCTGGACCCGGGGTGCCAGCGCCGGCGCGTCTGGTCCCCGCTCGGCCGGGTGGACGCGTTGCCGAGCTGGTGCGGGGTGAGACGCTCCCCGCCGTCGGCCGCCCGGGGCACCTCGTTCGGCTCGCGCATGGTCTGCTCCTCGCGCACCGGCCCGGAGTGGGGCAGCCTCGGCTGCTCCGAGCGCCGGGGCGGCGCCGACTCCCGCCGCCGCACCCCGATACCAAGACGTACGGCGCCCATCAGCGCGGCCGTGACGAGCAGCCCGCAGACGACGATGACGACCATCCCCGCCACCGAGCCGGCGGCGGCCAGTTGCTCCAGTGCTGTGTCCATCAGCGCCGGGTACCCGCCACCCGGCATCGAATGCCCGGCGGTGAGGCGTGGCGGAGCCGGTCTTCGGCCGGTCCCCGGTAGCGTCGCCCGCAGCTGACACGTCCCGTTCGCCCGCTGTGCCGGTTCGTCGTCGCAGACGGCCGCAGCGGCCATGCGCGAGCCGGCGGATTCCGCGAACGGCGGGCAGGGCACCCGCGAGGCGCTTCCCGCGCTCGGCACGGCTGAGGAGGACCATGAGCGAACTCTCGCAACGCGTCGGCGAAGAGCCCGCGCCTCCCCGGCTGCCCGCGCCGCTGGGGCGCCGGCTGCTCGGCTGGACCTCCACGACCGACCACAAGGTGATCGGCCGCCTGTACCTGGTGACGGCGTTCTGCTTCTTCCTGTTCGCCGGGCTGCTGGCGCTCGGCATGCGGGCCGAACTGGCCCGTCCCGGGCTGCAGTTCCTCAACGACCAGAGCTACAACCAGTTCGTCACCATCCACGGCACGATCATGATGCTGCTGTTCGCGACCCCGATGTTCGCCGGTTTCGCGAACGCGATCATGCCGCTCCAGATCGGCGCCCCGGACCTGGCCTTCCCGCGGCTGAACGCACTGTCGTACTGGATGTACCTGTTCGGCGGGCTGATCGTGGTCTCCGGGTTTCTGGTGCCCGGGGGGCCTGCGGCGTTCGGCTGGTTCGCGTACGCGCCGCTGAACAGCGCCTACTTCTCCCCCGGCGCGGGCGGCGACCTGTGGGTGATGGGGCTGGTGGTGTCGGGAGTGTCGACGACGCTGACCGCGGTGAACTTCCTCGCCACCGTCCTGTGCCTGCGCGCGCCGGGCATGACCATGTTCCGGATGCCGATGTTCACCTGGAACGTGCTGTTCACGTCCGTCCTGGTGCTGCCCGCGTTCCCGGTGCTCACGGCCGCGCTGCTCGCCCTGGAGTCCGATCGCAAGTTCGGCTCGCACGTCTTCGACGCGCACAACGGCGGTGCGCTGCTGTGGCAGCACCTGTTCTGGTTCTTCGGGCATCCCGAGGTGTACATCGTGGCCCTGCCGTTCTTCGGGATCATCTCGGAGATCATCCCGGTGTTCTCGCGCAAGCCGCTGTTCGGCTATCTGCCGATGATCGGCGCGACCACCTCGATCACCATGCTGTCGGCGGTGGTATGGGCACACCACATGTTCGCGACCGGGGCGGTGCTGCTGCCGTTCTTCTCGGTCATGTCGTTCCTGATCGCCGTCCCGACCGGGATCAAGTTCTTCGCATGGATCGGCACGATGCGCGGCGGCTCGCTCTCCTTCGAGACGCCGATGCTGTGGTCGATGGGGTTCCTGGTGACGTTCCTGCTCGGCGGGCTGAGCGGGGTGCTCGTCGCCTCGCCGCCGCTCGACTTCCACGTCACCGACTCCTACTTCATCGTGGCCCATCTGCACTACGTGCTCTTCGGCACGGTGGTCTTCGCGATGTTCGCCGGGTTCTACTTCTGGTGGCCCAAGTTGACCGGCAAGATGCTCGACGAGCGACTGGGCAAGGTGCACTTCTGGCTGCTCTTCCCGGGGTTCCAGCTGACCTTCCTGGTGCAGCACTGGCTCGGGGCCGAGGGCATGCCCCGCCGCTACGCCGACTACCTGCCGGCGGACGGCTTCACCCTTCTCAACACCCTCTCGTCGGCGGGCGCGTTCCTGCTGGGCGTCTCCACCCTGCCGTTCCTCTACAACGTCTGGCGTACGGCCCGTTCGGGACGGCAGGTCGAGGAGGACGACCCGTGGGGGTACGGGCGCGCCCTCGAGTGGGCGACGAGCTGCCCGCCGCCGCGCCACAACTTCGTGGCGCTGCCCCGGGTGCGGTCGGAGTCGCCGGCGTTCGACCTGCACCATCCGGAGATCCTGCGGCTGGCGGAGGAGAAGGAGCTGCGGTGAAGGTCGAGGCACTGCTCTTCGGTGGGGTGGCCGCCTTCTTCGGCGCCGCCGCCGCGCTCTACGGCGTGTGGTCACGGGCGGACCCGGCCGGGACGGCGGCGCTGATCGTGGCGTTCGGGATGGCCGCGCTGGTGTCGTTCTTCTGCGCGGTGAGCTACGTCCGGCACGGCCCGCGCCCCCAGGACCGCAAGGAGGCGGAGGTGGCGGAGGCGGCCGGGCCGGTGGAGTTCTTCCCGCCGCACAGCTCCTGGCCGATCGTCACCGCCCTCGGGTTCGCGCTCGCGGCGACCGGTGTGGTGTTCGGGCTGTGGCTGTTCCTCATCGGCTTCGGCGTTCTGGCTCGGGGTGTTGCCGGGATGGTGTTCCAGTACGTGAACCGGGGGGTCGGTCAGGCGGACTGAGCGGCCGGCGCGGGGCGCCCGGCCGGAACGACGTGACCGGGCGGTGGCCGCTCTCGTAGCCGCCTGCGAGGGTCTGCCGCACCTCGCCGGTCTCCTCGCCCTCGGTCAGCCGTTCCTGTTCGGCGTGCAGCAGGGCCCGGCACACCGTGCGGGTGAGGAAGAAGGCGAGGACCGGGGCGACGATCAGCAGGACGCGGAAGATCCAGGTCAGGGCGTTCACCGAGATGCGGAAGGTCTGCGCCGCGACGTCGTTGCCGCCGGCCAGCAGCAGCACGCCGTAGAAGGTGATCCCGGCGACGCCGAGCCCGGTGCGGACGGGCCGTTCGCGGGGGCGGTCGCAGAGGTGCTGCTCCTGTCGCCACTCCCCGGTCAGCCGCTGCTCGGCGAAGGGGTAGGCGTACAGCACGAGGAAGAGCAGCGCGGGCAGGACGACGGCCGGCAGCAGCACGTTCCACATCAGGGTGTGACCGGCGAGGTTCGTCTCCCAGGGCGGCACGAGGCGCAACGAGCCTTCGAGGAAGCCGACGTACCAGTCCGGCTGGGAGCCGGTCGACACCTGGTCGGGGCGGTAAGGGCCGTACTTCCACACCGGGTTGATCTGAGCGGCCCCGGCGAGCACGAACAGGAGCCCGGAGACCATGAGGGACAGGCCCAGGGAGGAAGCCGTGAACTGGGGGTAGAGCGGCTTGCCGACGGCGTTGGTGTTCCGGTGGCCCGGTCCGCGCCAGTGGGTGTGCTTGAGGTGGAACACGAGGATCAGGTGGACGGTGACCAGGGCGATCAGCGCGCCCGGCAGCAGCAGGATGTGCAGGCTGTACAGCCGGGGGACGATGTCGTGGCCGGGAAACTCGGAGCCGAACACGAACATCGCGAGGTACGTCCCGGCCACCGGGATCGACAGCATGATGCCCTGGGCGATCCGCAGTCCGGTGCCGGACAGGAGGTCGTCGGGCAGGGAGTAGCCGGCGAAGCCCTCGGCCAGGGCGAGTGCGAAGAGGGTGACGCCGATGGCCCAGTTCATCTCCCGGGGCCGCCGGAAGGCGCCGGTGAAGAAGATCCGGAGCAGGTGCACGCCGATCGCGGCGACGAAGACCAGCGCCGCCCAGTGGTGGGCCTGCCGCATCAGCAGCCCGCCGCGGACGTCGAAGCTGATGCGCAGGGTGGAGTCGAAGGCTCCGGACACGGGCTGTCCGAGCAGGGGGACGTACGAACCCTGGTAGACGATGTCCTGCATCTCGGGTTTGAAGAAGAACGTCAGCCACACGCCCGTAAGCACCAGGACGATCAGGCTGTAGAGGGCGATCTCGCCCAGCAGGAACGACCAGTGGTCGGGGAAGGACTTGCGCAGCAGCCGGCCGGCCCCGTCGTGGACGGGCAGCCGGGCGTCGACCGCGTTCGCCAGTCGCTCCCCCGCCGCACCGTGCTCGTGATTCACCGGACGCCCTCCTCACCTCGCGCCATCCCTTGCCCGGGAGGCGCGGGGTGAGTACCCGGCCGCCGCGAAACACTCGCGCGGCCGGGCCGCGGCACCCGATCGGCTGAGAGCGTGAGCGCCTCGGGTGTCTTCCCGGCCCTGCCGTCAGGTGTTGGGCCGGGCCGCGCTGATGTCGCCGAGGGCGGACTTCTCGTCGCGTTCGATCGCGAGGTCGCCGATGGCGATGATGCCCACGGGCTGGTCGCCGTCGACGACCGGGAGCCGCCGCACGGCGTGCTCGCGCATCAGCCGGACCGCCCGGTCCAGGCTGTCGTCCGGGGTGACGGTGACCAGGTCCGCGCTGGCCGCCTGCATCACGGTGGTCCGGTCCGGGTCGACGCCCTCGGCGAAGGCCCGCACCACCAGGTCGCGGTCGCTCACCAGGCAGCGCAGGTGTCCGTCCTCGGTCACCAGGACCGAGCCGACGTCCTCGTCCCGCATCAGGCGGGCCACGGAGGCCACCGATGCCTGCGGTTCGACGCTCACCACGTCGCTGGTCATGATGTCGCGCACGTGCTGGGCCATGACCGGCCCCCTTCCTCGTCGTCCGCACCGTCCGGGTGCCTGTCGGCGCCCGGGTACCCCTCCTGCCGGGTCTCTCCCGGGCCGAGGCGGGTTCAGTGGGCGGCCAGCGAGTAGACGTGGAAGGCCCGTCCGATGACGGGCTGGGCCACGTTGCGCACCCGCACTCCCGCGGCGGTCATGCCGTGTTCGGTGCCGGCGTGCGCGTGGCCGTGGACGGCGAGGTCGGCACCCACCGTGTCGATGGCCTCGGCGAGGAGGTAGCTGCCGAGGAAGGGGTAGATCTCCGGGGGTTCGCCGGCCAGGGTGTCCGGGACGGGGGCGAAGTGGGTCAGGGCGATGCGCGCGTCGCACTCGCGCCCGCGCAGCTCTTCGAGGGCGGCGCGCAGGCCGTCGGCGCGGCGGCGGGAGTACCGCACGAACTCCTTCATCACGGGCTCGCCGAACTCCCCGGCGCACCGGCCTACGAACCCGCCGCCGAAGCCTTTGGTTCCGGCCACGCCGATCCGCAGGCCGCCGTGGGTCACGACGGTCGCCTCGCCCTCCAGGACGTGCGCTCCGGCGTCCCGCAGGATGGCCGTGACCTCGTCGGGGTGGTCGTCGTGATGGTCGTGGTTGCCGAGGACGGCGACGACCGGGACGCCCAGGTCCTTGATCTCCCGGGCGACGACCTGTGCCTCCTCGGGGGTGCCGTGCCGGGTGAGGTCGCCGGCGAGCAGGAGGACGTCGGCGCAGCCCGGCAGGGTCTCGAAGGCCGGGCGGAGGGTGCCCTGGCTGTCGGGGCCCATGTGGATGTCGCCGACGGCCGCGACCCGGGTCATGTCAGTGCCTCCGGGTGATCGGGCGGGGCCGTCTCGGCGACGACGAGGTCGCAGTGGACGGGTACGTCCGCCAGTTCGTCCTGGACGACGCGGCGGACGGCCTCGCGGCAGGCCGCGGACGGGACCGTCCCGGTCAGCAGGACCGTCCCGCCCCGGATCTCGGCCCGCACCCCCAGTTCGCCGCACGGTCCGGCGGCGAGGTGCTCGGCGACCCGGGCCACCCGGTATTCGAGGTTCATCACTGCTCCTGCGGGGGTTCTACGACGTGCAGCCGTTCCAGGAGGAAGAGGAACGCGGCGGGCATCGGCTCGTCCCCGCAGCGGCGCCGCACCTCCCCCCAGTCGACCTTCTCGCGCAGCGTGCGGGCCACCGGGAGCACGGCCCCGAAGTCGCAGTGGTGCTCGGAGAAGGCGGTGTTCAGGCTCACCATCAGGTCGGTCGCCGACAGGACCGGCATGTGCACGGAGTCGACCGAGAGCTCCTCGGCGCGGGCCAGCAGGTCCACGGTGACCGGCTGGTGGGCGAGTTCGAAGATGATGTCGACGTCCTGGTCGAAGCAGGTGGTCTTGACCAGCCAGTCCTCCGGCGGGACGCGCACCGTGAGGCCTGCCGAGCGCAGGGACCCGGCCACCGCTTCGGCGTCCTCGGGCAGCACGCAGAAGTCGGCGTCGTGCCGGAGCCTGCCGCTGCCGCCGTGCGCGTAGACGGCGACGCTTCCGGCCAGCGCGAACTTGTGTCCTGCCCGTTTGAGGATGGCGCCGATCTGTTTGGCCGCCTCCAAAATGGCCTGGGTGCGGTCGGGCGGGAGCTGTTCCGGCATGGCGGGCTTCGGCTCCGGCTCGGTCAGCCGGAGGCCGGGGGCGCGTTCGGCGTCCTGTCCGTTTCTCATCGACTGCTCCCTTCGGACGGCACGGACGAGACGGATGGCCCGGACGGGACCGGCGGGACGGGCGGCACGGGCGGCATGCTCTACGCCGCCTGCACGGTCCGCGCCGCGCGCAGGCAGCGCCACAGCTCCTCGGCGTACGGCACGACGACGCCGCAGACGACGGCCCCGGCGAGTGCCGCCAGGTACCTGGCCGGCAGCGGGTGCTCCTTGGGCAGCAGCTGCCAGTCCCGCGCACCCCGGCCGCCGCGCAGGGCGGCCCGGACCTGGTCGTCGTGCAGGCAGGCGGTGAACGCCAGGGCGGTGAGCGGCAGCACCTCCAGGAAGCTGTGGATGTGCTGCTCGATCGGCCGGACCTCGCGTTCGCCGACGGCCAGCGACACGTCGTACACGGCCGTCGCGCCGTGGGCGAGGGCGGCGCCGCCCATCACCGAGAGCACCAGGGGGTTGATCCGGGCCAGCAGGCCCAGCAGCACCGGCACCCCGGCCTCGGTCATCATCACCGCGTGGACCACGGACTCCCTGGTGCCGCTGGTGTGCTCGATCCGGGTCCGTTTGTGCATCCACCAGTCCGCCAGGCCGGGCACCACCCACAGCGGGACGGCGCCGTACAGGAGGAACCGCCTGCTCGCGTCCTCCACCTCGGTCGAGCGGAGCGGAATGCGCAGGTCGGCGGAGCGCCGCCAGTTCCGCCAGGCCTTTCGGGGCAGCACGCGCAGTGCCATGGACACCTCCGTGGTCGGTCTGTCGATGACCCGTCTCCCCGGTACCCCTCCTCATCCGGGCGACACTCCGTGCACAACCCGGTGGTCACCGGGTACTCGGCAGCGGTCCCCCGTCACACACGAGGATCAGGAGAGACGATGGCGGCCTTCGGATACTTCCTCTCGTGCGAGGAGCACAGCCCCGCGGACCTGGTCGAGCAGGCGCGGATGGCCGAGCAGGCCGGCTTCGAGGCGCTGTGGATCTCGGACCACTACCATCCCTGGCACGACGGACAGGGCCAGAGCCCGTTCGTGTGGTCGGTGATCGGCGCCCTCTCCCAGGCGGTCTCGCTGCCCGTGGAGACGGCCGTGACCTGCCCGCTGGTGCGCACCCACCCCGCCGTGGTCGCCCAGGCGGCCGCGACCGCCGCGGTGCAGCTGGACGGCCGGTTCCGGCTGGGGGTGGGCACGGGTGAGGCGCTGAACGAGCACATCCTCGGCACGGTCTGGCCCGAGGCGCCGGTGCGGCTGGAAATGCTGGAGGAGGCCCTCCAGATCATCCGCCGGCTGTTCACCGGGGAGCAGGTCAGCCACCACGGCCGACACTACACCGTGGAGAACGCCCGCCTGTACACGGTGCCGGACGAGCCGGTGCCGATCGACGTGTCGGCGTTCGGTCCGCAGGCCGCCGAGGTCGCGGCGCGGATCGGGGACGGGCTGATCACGATGATGCCCGAGGAGTCCGTGGTGGAGCGGTTCCGGCGCGGGGGCGGCGGCGCGAACCCCGTGTACGGCGGGATGAAGGTGTGCTGGGGCACCAACCGGCAGGAGGCCGTCCGCACCGCGCACCGGCTGTGGGCGAACGAGCAGCTGCCCGGCGAACTCCCGCAGATCCTGCCGACCCCGCGCCACTTCGAGCAGGCCATGGAACTGGTCACCGAGGAGCAGGTGGCCGGCTCCGTGCCGTGCGGCGACGACCCAGAGGAGCACGTCAAGGCCGTGTCCGCGTTCGTCGACGCCGGGTTCGACACGGTCTACGTCAACCAGATCGGCCCCGACCAGCAGGGCTTCTTCGACTTCTACCGCACCAAGGTCCTGCCGCGGCTGCGGAGCTGACCGCGACGGCAGCGGAAGGTGGTGAACGCCGTGACCGGGTCCGGATCGACCGACGGCACCGCGCTCGTGGTCATCGACATGATCAACACGTACGACCACGAGGACGCGGAGCTGCTGCTGCCCGCCGCCGAGCAGGTGGTGCCCGTCCTGGCGGACCTGATCGGCCGGGCCCGGGACGCGGACGTGCCGGTGATCTACGCCAACGACAACTTCGGGCTCTGGCGCTCCCACCACGGCGAACTGGTCGAATCCGCGCTGTCCCGCCCGCACGCCGCCCTGGTCGAGCCGATCCGGCCCGACGACGAATCGCTGTTCGTCGTGAAGGCCCGGCACTCGATCTTCTACGACACGCCCATGTCATACCTGCTGTGGCAACTGGGCGTCGGGACGGTGGTGCTGACCGGTCAGGTCACCGAGCAGTGCGTCCTGTACTCCGCTCTCGACGCGCACATCCGCCATCTGGAGGTCACGGTGCCGAAGGACGCCGTCGCCTCCATCCACCCGCACCTGGCGGACGCGGCGCTGGAAATGATGGAGCGCAACATGGGTGCCCGAATTGTCCTGGAGAAGGAAGTGGATTTCCGGGGTACCCGGCGGCCCGTGCCGGAGGGAACTCCATGTCAGCCCGGAGGTAGGCCATGAGCTCACGCGTTCCCGGAGAGTCACTGGACCGCCTGGTCACGGCCCTGCGGGCCGGAACCGACGCGGAGGTCCGTTTCGATACCGGGAGCCGGGGCGCCTACTCCACGGACGGCTCCAACTACCGGCAGGTCCCGCTCGGCGTGGTCGTGCCCCGCACCGTGGAGGCCGGCGCCCACGCGGTGGAGCTGTGCGCCCGCTTCGACGTGCCGGTGCTGTCGCGGGGCGGCGGCACCAGTCTCGCCGGGCAGACCACGAACGAGGCGGTGGTGATCGACTGGAGCAAGCACTGCAACGCCCTGGTCTCCGTCGACCCCGAGGCCCGCACCTGTGTGGTGGAACCGGGCATCGTCCTGGACGAACTCAACCGGCGGCTGGCCGCCCACAAGCTCAAGTTCGGCCCGAAGCCGTCGACACACAGCCACTGCGCGCTCGGCGGCATGATCGGCAACAACTCCTGCGGGGCGTCCGCACAGGCGTACGGCAAGACGGTCGACAACGTGCGCCGGCTCGAAGTGATGACGTACGACGGGCTGCGGATGTGGGTGGGCCCCACCTCGAAGGCCGAGCGGGCCCGGATCGCCGACGAGGGCGGCCGGCGCGCCGAGCTGTACGACGGTATGGACCGGCTGGTCGCCGAGTACCTGGGGGACATCCGGCACGGCTTCCCGAAGATCCCGCGTCGTGTCTCCGGCTACAACCTCGACTCGCTGCTCCCGGAGAACGGCTTCGACGTGGCCAAGGCCCTGGTCGGCAGCGAGGGCACGCTGGTGACCGTGCTGCGCGCCGAGCTGGAGCTGGTGCCGGTGCCGTCGTACGAGTCGCTGCTGGTGCTCGGGTACGACGACATCTGCCAGGCCGCCGACCACGTGCCGCAGATCCTGGGGCACTGCTCCCCCGGCCAGCTGGAGGCGCTGGACGGGCGGATGGCGCAGCTGATGCGCGAGGAGCACGCCTACCTGGAGTCGCTGCGGGTGCTGCCGGAGGCGGACAGCTGGCTGCTGGTGCAGTTCACCGGGGACAGCCAGGAGGAGGTCGACGCGCAGGCACACGCGCTGCTGAAGTCGATCGGCCGGTCCGAGAAGGACTCCTCGGTCGCCTTCTCCGACGATCCGCAGCGTGAGCAGAGGATGCTGAAGGCACGTGAGGCCGGGCTCGGGGTGACCGCGCGGCCGCCGGACGACCGGGAGACCTGGGAGGGCTGGGAGGACTCGGCGGTGCTGCCGGAGCGACTCGGCGACTATCTGCGGGACCTCAAGGGGCTGTTCGAGGAGTTCGGCTACGACCACCCTTCGCTGTACGGGCACTTCGGGCAGGGGTGTGTGCACACCCGGATTCCGTTCGGGCTGAAGACCGCGGACGGCGTCGCGGACTTCCGCAGGTTCCTGGAGCGGGCTGCCGACCTGGTGGCGTCCTACGGCGGCTCGCTGTCGGGCGAGCACGGGGACGGGCAGGCCCGCGGCGAGCTGCTGACGCGGATGTTCGGGGAGCGGCTGGTCGGTGCCTTCGGCGAACTCAAGGCGCTGTTCGATCCGGGCAACCGGATGAACCCGGGCAAGGTCGTCGATCCGCAGCCGGTGGACGGGCAGTTGCGGCTCGGAGCCGCCTGGCGGCCGGACACCCACGACACCCACTTCGGGTATCCGCAGGACGACCACTCGTTCACCCAGGCGGTGCTGCGCTGTGTCGGCATCGGCAACTGCCGGAGCCTCGAGGGCGACGTGATGTGCCCCTCGTACCGGGCCACCCGCGAGGAGGAGCACTCCACGCGCGGGCGGTCGCGGCTGCTGTTCGAGATGCTCGACGGGCATGCCGACTCGGCGGTCAAGGACGGCTGGCGGTCCACGGAGGTCCGGGACGCCCTGGACCTCTGTCTGGCCTGCAAGGGCTGCAAGTCGGACTGCCCGACGGGCGTCGACATGGCCACGTACAAGGCCGAGTTCCTCGCCCACCACTACGCGGGGCGGCCCCGGCCGGCCGCCCACTACTCGATGGGCTGGCTGCCGCTCTGGGCCCGACTGGCAGAACACGCGCCCACGTTGGCCAACAACGCGCTGCACGCGCCGCTGCTCGGACGGGCCGGAAAGGCCCTCGCCGGGGTGGCAGGCGAACGGCAGCCTCCGGTCTTCGCCGAGCGGTCCTTCGTCCGGTGGTGGCGCGCCCTCGGCACCGAGCAGCCGGACCCGGCGGATCCGGCGACCGTGGTCCTGTGGCCCGACACCTTCAGCAACCACTTCCACCCATCGATCGCGATGTCGGCGGTCCGGGTCCTGGAGGACGCCGGCTTCCGGGTGGCCGTGCCCGAGACACCCGTGTGCTGCGGCCTGACCTGGATCTCCACCGGTCAACTGGCCGTGGCCAAGAAGGTGTTGCGCCGCACCCTGCGGACGCTGGCGCCCTATCTGGAAGCGGGCACCCCCGTCATCGGCCTGGAGCCGTCCTGCACGGCCGTGTTCCGCTCCGACGCACCGGAACTGCTGCCCGACGACCAGGACGTGCAGCGCCTGGCGGGGCAGACCCGAACCTTCGCCGAGCAGCTGGTCCACCACGCGCCCGCCGGCTGGCAGCCGCCGTTCCTGGCCCGGCAGGCGACCGTGCAGACCCACTGCCACCAGCACGCGATCATGAAGTTCGACGCCGACCGTGAACTCATGCGCCGCGCCCACCTGGACGCGGACGTCCTCGACGAGGGCTGCTGCGGGCTGGCCGGCAACTTCGGCTTCGAACGCGGGCACCACGACGTCTCCATGGCCGTCGGCGAGCTCGGCGTCCTGCCCGCGGTGCGCGGGGCCGCCCCCGACAGCCTGGTGCTGGCCGACGGGTTCAGCTGCCGTACCCAGATCGAGCAGGGCGGCACCGGGCGCCGGGCCCTGCACCTGGCGGAGGCGCTGGCCATGGCCCTCGACGGCCCGGTGCCCAGCGACCGCCCCGAACGGCTCGCCCGGCGGCCCGCCGAACCCTCCGGCACGGCGCGGTGGGCGACCACCGCGGACGCCGGGACCCTCGCGGCCGCGGCCGCGCTGGGCGCCGTACGGCAGCTGCGCCGCCCCTAGACACCCGCAGACGCACGCACGTCCACTTCAGGAAAGGTTGTCGAACATGTCGACGAAGGTCTCCGACTACATCCTCCAGCGCCTGCGCGAGTGGGACGTGGAACACGTCTTCGCCTACCCCGGCGACGGCATCAACGGCCTGCTCGCGGCCTGGGGACGCGCGGAGAACAACCCCCGGTTCATCCAGTCCCGGCACGAGGAGATGTCCGCCTTCGAGGCCTGCGGGTACGCGAAGTTCTCCGGCAAGGTCGGCGTCTGCGCCGCCACCTCAGGCCCCGGCGCCATCCACCTCCTCAACGGCCTGTACGACGCCAAGCTGGACCATGTCCCGGTGGTGGCGATCGTCGGGCAGACCAACCGCAGTGCGATGGGCGGCTCGTACCAGCAGGAGGTCGACCTGCTGTCCCTGTACAAGGACGTGGCCTCGGACTTCTGCGAGATGGTCACCGTCCCCGAGCAACTCCCGAACGTCCTGGACCGGGCCATGCGTACCGCCATGGCCCGCCGCTCGGTGACCGCCGTGATCATCCCGGCCGACGTGCAGGAGCTGGACTACTCGCCGCCCGAGCACGCCTTCAAGATGGTGCCGTCCAGCCTCGGCATGTCGCACTACGCGCCGGTGCCCGACGACGGCGACCTCCAGCGGGCCGCCGACGTGCTCAACTCGGGCGGCAGGACGGCGATCCTGATCGGCCAGGGCGCGCGCGGCGCCCGCACGGAGGTGAAGGAGGTCGCCGACCGGCTCGGGGCGGGGGTCGCCAAGGCGCTGCTGGGCAAGGACGCCCTGGACGACGACCTGCCCTACGTCACCGGTGCCATCGGGCTGCTCGGGACCCGGCCGTCGTACGAGATGATGCGCGACTGCGACACGCTGCTCGTCATCGGATCGTCCTTCCCCTACACGCAGTTCCTGCCGGCGTTCGGGAAGGCGCGGGCAGTGCAGATCGACATCGATCCGCACATGGTCGGGCTGCGCTACCCCTTCGAGGTCAACCTCGTCGGCGACGCGGCCCGCACGCTGCGCCGGCTGCTGCCGCTGCTGGACCAGATGGAGGACCCGTCCTGGCGGGAGACGATCGAGAGCAACGTCAGGGACTGGTGGGAGGTGATGGAGCGGCGGGCCGCCGTCAAGGCCGACCCGATCAACCCCGAGTACGTCGCCCACGCCCTCGGCGGGCTCCTCCCGGACGACGTGATCCTCTCCGCCGACTCCGGTTCGGCCGCCAACTGGTACGCCCGGCACCTGAAGCTGGGCGGGGCGATGCGGGGCTCGCTGTCGGGGACGCTGGCGACCATGGGCCCGGGCGTGCCGTACGCCATCGGTGCCAAGTTCGCGCACGGCGACCGGCCGGCGATCGCCCTGGTCGGTGACGGGGCGATGCAGATGAACGGTCTGGCCGAGCTGATCACCATCGCCAAGTACTGGCAGGACTGGGCGGACCCGCGGCTGATCGTCGCCGTCTTCAACAACCGGGACCTGAACCAGGTGACCTGGGAGATGCGCGCCATGGAGGGCGCCCCGCAGTTCCTGCCCTCGCAGTCCCTCCCGGACGTCGGGTACGCCGACTTCGCCCGCTCGCTGGGCCTGACGGGAATGCGGATCGACGAGCCGGGCGGGGTGCAGGGCGCGTGGGAAGCCGCGCTCGCCGCCGACCGTCCGTGCGTCCTCGACTTCGTGACCGACCCTGCGGTACCGCCGATCCCGCCGCACGCCACCCTCGACCAGATCGAGGCGGCGGCCGCCGCCGTCCTGAAGGGCGACAGCGACCGGGTGGCGATGGTCCGGCAGGGCTTCAAGGCCAAGGTGCAGGAGTTCCTGCCGCACCGGCACGAAGCGGGACGGCGGTGAGCGACCGTGAGCGACCTGCCGGCCGTCGAGCGGGTGGACAGCGCCGTCTACACCGTTCCGACGGACGCGCCCGAGGCGGACGGGACCGCGGCCTGGGACAGCACCACGCTCGTCCTGGTCACCGTCCGCTGCGGGGAGGTCACCGGGCTCGGGTACACCTACGCCCCGGCCGCGGCCGCGAGGACCGTCGACGACCTGCTCGCCCCGGCGGTCACCGGCCTGTCCGCCCTCGACGTGCCGCGTGCCAACGAGGCCATGCAGCGTGCCGTGCGCAACGCCGGACTGCCGGGAATCGCCGCCGAGGCGGTCTCCGCCGTCGACATCGCCCTGTGGGACGCCAAGGCGCGGTTGCTCGGACTCCCGCTGGTGGACCTGCTCGGCGCCGCCCGTGACGAGGTGCCGGTGTACGGCAGCGGCGGCTTCACCACGTACGACGCGGAGCGGCAGGACCGGCAGCTGCGGGGCTGGGTGGCCGAGGAGGGCATCCCACGGGTCAAGATCAAGATCGGGGAGTCCTGGGGCAGCCGCGAGGCACACGACCTGGCGCGGGCGGCCCGGGCCCGCGCGAGCATCGGCGACGCGGCCGAACTGTACGTGGACGCGAACGGCGGCTACGGCGCCAAGCAGGCCGTGCGGGTGGCCGCGGGGCTGGACGGGGAGGGCGTGACCTGGTTCGAGGAGCCGGTCTCCTCCGACCACCTCGACGCACTGGCCGCCGTCCGTGGCCGGGTCATGGCCGACGTGACGGCCGGCGAGTACGGCTACACGCTCCCGTACTTCCGGCACATGCTCGCCGCCGGCGCCGTCGACTGCCTCCAGGCGGACGTCACCCGCTGCGGCGGGATCACCGTCTGGCTGCGGGTCGCGGCGCTGGCGCTGAGCCACGGTCTGGAGATCTCGGGGCACTGCGCACCCGCCGCCCACGCGCACGCGGCGGCCTCGGTGCCGAACCTGCGGCATCTGGAGTGGTTCCACGACCACGTCCGCATCGAACGGCTGCTCTTCGACGGCGCCCCGAGCCCGCGGGGCGGCGCCCTGGTCCCGGGCCGGGACGGTTCCCCCGGGCTGGGACTGAGACTCGACGCCGAACGGGCCCGCCCCTTCCGCATCAGCTGACGAACCGAAGGAAAGGACCATGTCGCAAGTCGTCGTCATCACCGGAGCAAGCGCCGGCATCGGCCGCGCCGTCGCCCGTCTCTACGCCGAACGCGGGGCGCGCGTCGCCCTGATCGCGCGGGGCGAGGCCGGGCTGGAAGCCGCGGCGAAGGAGGTCGCCGAACTCGGTGGCCATCCGCTGATCCAGCAGGCCGACACCGCGGACGCCGGCCAGGTGGAGGCCGCCGCCGACGCCGTCGAACGGCTCCTCGGGCCCATCGACGTGTGGATCAACTGCGCCTTCACCAGCGTGTTCGCGCCCTTCACCGAGATCACCCCGGAGGAGTACCGGCGGGTCACCGAGGTGACGTATCTCGGGTTCGTCAACGGCACCCGGGCCGCCCTCGCCCGGATGCTGCCGCGCGACCGGGGCACCATCGTGCAGGTCGGGTCGGCACTCGGCGAGCGGGCGATCCTGCTCCAGTCGGCCTACTGTGCCGCCAAGCACGCCATCAACGGCTTCACCTCCTCCGTCCGGCTCGAACTGCTGCACCAGGGCAGCAACGTGCACGTCACGATCGCCCAGATGCCGGCGGTGAACACCCCGCAGTTCTCCTGGGTGCGCTCCAAGCTCCCCCGGCATCCGCAGCCGGTGCCGCCGATCTACCAGCCCGAGGTGGCCGCGCGCGGTGTCGTGTTCGCCGCCGACCGTCCCGGCCGCAAACAGCGCTACATCGGCGCCACCACGGCGGCGACGATCTGGGCCAACCGGCTGGCCCCCGCCCTCCTCGACCGCTACCTGGCCCGCACCGGCTTCGGCTCCCAGCAGACGGACGCGCCCGCACCCCCCGGCCGGGGCAACCTGTACGCGCCGGCCGACTCCGTGCCCGGCACCGACCACGGCGCGCACGGCGAGTTCGACGACCGGTCGCACGGGCACTCCGTGCAGGCCGCGCTGGCCCGGCACCCGGCGGTGACGGCCGCGACCACGACCGCCCTGACCGTCGCGGCGGTCGGCGGGGTACGACGGCTGCTGGGCACCAGGGGCACGTAGCGGGTCTCGGTCTCCGAGCTTTCCCCGGTTTCCCCGGTTTCCCCGGTTTCCCCGGTTTCCCCGGTTCCCGGTCTCGGGGAGATTTCCGGGAGATTTCCGGTGACTGTGGGTGCCGGAAGCGATGGTCACGACTTGGGTCCGAACGCTTGTGTGCTTGTGCGGCGCAGTGGACCATGGCCGAATCGCGCCCCTCCCGAGCACGCTGGAGCTCCCGGTGACCGCTGCCCCCCTCGCACCCGAGCCGGTCGACGCGCCGGCCGCCGCCCAGGCGGAACGGCAGAAGCTGCGCAAGCACTTCGGCCGCTTCGACATCCTGTTCTTCCTGCTGTGCACCATCGTCGGCGTGGACACCATCGGTGCCGTCGCCTCGTCCGGCGCCGAGGCGTTCACCTGGCTGATCGTGCTGGCCGTGGTGTTCTTCGTGCCGTCCGCGCTGCTGATCGCCGAGCTCGGCGCGGCCTTCCCCGACGAGGGCGGCCCCTACATCTGGACCAGCCGGGCCTTCGGCCGCCTCGCCGGTGCCGTCAACAACTTCCTGTACTGGATCACCAACCCGGTGTGGCTGGGCGGCACCCTCGCCGTCTCCGCCGTCACGGCGTACACCACCTTCTTCAACGGCGGGAAGGAGCTGAGCACCCCCGCCTTCTACGTCTTCACCGTCGTCTTCGTGTGGGTGGGCGTGCTCGCCGCGATCCTCTCCTTCGACATCGGCAAGTGGATCCCGACCATCGGCGCCTGGAGCCGGTTCGTGCTGCTCGGCCTGTTCACCGTCACGGTCGTGGTCTACGGGATCCAGCACGGGCTGCACGGCTTCGGCATCGGCGATTTCTCGCCGACCTACGCGGGATTCGTCGGCCTGGTGCCGGTCCTGATGTTCAACTACGTCGGTTTCGAGCTGCCGAACACCGCCGGCGACGAGATGACGAACCCGCAGAAGGACATCCCGTACGGCATCTTCCGCAGCGCCGTCCTCTCCGTCCTCCTCTACGCGCTGCCGATCCTCGGCATCCTGCTCGTCCTCCCGGTCAAGGCGATCACCGGCCTCGGCGGTTTCGTCGACGCGATCCGGCAGGTCTTCACCGTGTACGGCGGCCACGTCGGCGCCGACGGCACCGCCACGCTCAGCGGGTTCGGCACCGTGCTCGGCGACCTGGCCGGGATCATGTTCATCCTCACGGTGCTGTCCTCCGGCGTCACCTGGATCATGGGCTCGGACCGCGCCCTGGCCGTCTCCGGCTACGACGGTGCCGCGCCCCGCTTCCTCGGCGTGATCTCCAGCCGGTTCGGCACCCCGGTCCGGGTGAACATCCTCAGCGGCCTGGTCTCCACCGCGGTCCTGATCCTGGCCCACCAGCTGACCAACGGCAGCGCGGCCAAGCTCTTCGGCGCGGTCCTCGGCCTCGCCGTGTCGACCACCCTCGTCAGCTACCTGGGCATCTTCCCGGCGCTGCCGTTCCTGCGCCGCAAGTACCCGGACACGCCCCGCCCCTACCGGGCCCCCCTCCCCTGGGTCATCAGCGGGGTCCTGACCCTGCTGATCCTCTTCGCCAGTGTGCAGCTGGTGGCGCCCGGCGCCGGCGACCACTGGTTCGGCGCCGACTACGCGCCGGACGGCTGGAGCCATGCCGAGCGCGGGAAGTACCTGCTGACGGAGCTGATCCCGCTCGTCGGCTTCATGCTCCTGGGTGTCCTGTTCTGGGCGCTGGGCCGGCCGACCCGGGCGGCGGCCGTCGAAAAGTAGGTCCCGAATGCTTGAACCGTAAACATGCGGTGCCTACGGTTGCGCCCATGCCCCTCATTCGCGAACTGCTGATCGGCGGCAAGGACGTCCCCGCCCTGTCCGGCCGTACCACCGACGACATCGCCCCCTACACCGGCGAGGTCTACGCCACGGTCGCCGCGGCCGGGCCCGAGGACGTGACCCGCGCCGTGGACGCCGCCGACGCGGCCTTCGAGGACTGGGCCGCGCTCGCCCCCTTCGCCCGTCGCGCGATCTTCCTGAGGGCCGCCGACCTGCTGGAGTCACGCGCGGAGCAGGTAGCCGACCTCATGGCCCAGGAGGTCGGCGGCACCCGGCCGTGGGCCGGCTTCAACGTGGGTCTCGCCGCCAACATCCTGCGCGAGGCGGGGGCCGCGATCACCGCGCCGCGGGGTGAGGTGCTGAGCGCCCAGGAGGCGGGCACCCTGGGGCTCGCGGTCCGGGAGCCGCTCGGGGTGGTGGCGGCGTTCGCGCCGTGGAACGCCCCGGTCATCCTCGGTGTCCGGGCGGTCGCGGCGCCGCTCGCCGCCGGCAACACGGTCGTCGTCAAGCCCAGCGAGGACGCGCCGATCGCCTGCGGGCTGCTCGTCGCGGACGTGCTCCGCGAGGCCGGGCTGCCCGACGGCGTGCTGAACGTGGTCACCAACGCCCGTGAGGACGCGGCCGAGATCGCCGAGGCGCTGATCGCCGACCCGCGGGTGCGGGCGGTGAACTTCACCGGCTCCACCGGCGTCGGCAGGATCATCGGCATCCACGCGGCACGGCACCTCAAGCCGGCGGTGCTGGAGCTGGGCGGCAAGAACGCGGTGCTCGTCCTCGCGGACGCCGACGTGGACTACGCGGTGGACGCCGTCACCTTCAGCATGTTCATGAACTCCGGGCAGATCTGCATGTCGGGCGACCGGATCCTCGTCCACGAGTCCCTCGCCGAGGAGTTCACCGGCAAGCTCAGCGCCAAGGTCGCCGCCCTCCCGGCCGGCGATCCGGGCGACCCGCACACCGTGGTGGGCCCGCTGGTCACGGCCGCCGCGGCGGATCGCGTCGCGGGGCTGGTGGCGGACGCCGTCGGCAAGGGGGCCACCGTGCTCACCGGCGGCGGCCGGCCGGAGGGCGCGGTGCACCCGGCGACCGTCCTCGCCGACGTCCCCAAGGACGCCGAGCTGTACTACGCGGAGGCCTTCGGACCGCTCGGCGTCGTCGAGACGTTCGCCGACGACGCCGCCGCGATCGCCCTCGCCAACGACACGGACAACGGCCTGACCTGCGGCATCATCACCGAGAACGCAACGCACGGGCTGGCGGTCGCGCGCCGGATCCGTACCGGGATCGTGCACATCAACGACCAGTCGGTGGCCGACGAGCCGCACGCCCCCTTCGGCGGGGTCAAGGCCTCCGGGTACGGCCGGTTCGGCGGCCGTTGGGGCATCGAGGCGTTCTCCAACACCCGCTGGGTGACGCTCGCGACCCAGCAGGCGCACTACCCCTTCTGAGCGCCGCGTCCGCCGCGGGTCGCGTTCTTCACCGACGGGCCCCGGCGGCGGACCGGGGTCACAGCGGGTCGGTCCAGCTCCCGTCCGAGCGGGTCAGGGTGAACGCGGTCAGCGTGCAGCCGGCGAGGAGCAGCGTGCCGAGCAGCAGCGGCAGGGACGGGTCGCCGAAGCGGACGGCGCAGGCGCCGACGAGGGCTCCCGCGAACATCGCCAGGACCGACAGGGCGCGGCGGCCCGTCCTGCCTCCGGGACCGCCGGCGGCCCTGCTGTCGGATGCGATGCCGGTGATGGTCATGGTCAGGACGGTCGTGGTCAGGTCCGGTACGGCGAGGGCGCGGGCCGTCGCGTTCTGGATGCCCAGGGCGAGGCCGAGCAGTGCGATCAGCGGGTACCGGGCCCCGGCCGCACCCAGCGGGGCGTCGTACCGGGCGACGACGTAGGCGGCCAGGACCAGGACCGTCTCCAGGACGAGCGCCACGTGCAGGACGCGGCCGCGGTGGGCCCGGCACCGGTGGGCGATCCGGCCGCCCAGCAGGGCGCCCGCCCCGAAGGCGGCCAGCGCGGCGAGCGAGGCGGCCAAGGAGAAGCCGGCGGCGCCCGCGATCGCGAAGCCGGAGAAGACGACGTTGCCGGTCATGTTGGCGACGAAGACATGGCCGAGGGTCAGGTAGCTGAAGGCGTCCACGAGGCCGGTGACCACGGTGAGGGCGAGCATCACCGGGGGCAGGGGGCCGTGCCGGTCGGCCGGGTCGGGCAGCACGGTGGCCCGTGCGTCCCGGACCACGGGCCGGACCGCGTCCATGATCGGCATGGTGGTCCATTCGGGTCGGGAACGGGGACACGCCCGGTGGCGTGCGTCACCTCCAGCCTCCGGCCGGCCCGGTCGTGCTGTCCAACATATGGATCCGGACGCAGCGATCGCTCATGCCGATCGACCGGTCACGTGCCGGTCGAGGACGTCGAGGAAGGCCGCGCCGGCCGGCGCCAGGCGGGTGCCGTCGTAGACCACGCACATGTGGTGCACGGCCTGGTCGTCCACGAGGCGCAGCATCCGGGCGCCGTGGGGCAGTTCGGCGGTAGTGCCGAGGCCCAGCAGGGAGCCGGGCCCGACGACGGAGGAGCGGGGGACGACGGTGACCCCCACCCCGCGTACGGCGAGCCGGATCATGTCGTGGATCTGGCCGACCTCGAAGTCCTGGCCCGCCCCGACGCCGGCCCGGGCGAAGGCCGCCTCGACCTGCCGGCGCAGGCCGCTGCCGCGCGAGAACTGGATCAGCGGGTGGCTGTCCGCCAGGTCGGCGAGGTCGATTGCCTCCCGGTCGGCCAGGGCGTGCTCCCGGGGTACGAGGGCGACCAGCGGGGTGCTGCCGAGCACCCGGTGGTCCAGACCCTCCGGCACCTCCCGGGCGGCCATGCTGACCACCGCGACGTCGAGGGTGCCGGCGAGGACCGCGGCGGCCATCAGGGAGCTGGGCGCGTTGGACACCCGCAGCTCCACGCCGGGGTGGCGGGCGCGGTACTCGGCCGCGACCTCGACCATGTCGAGGGACACGGCCATCGTCTGCACCAGGCCGAGCCGCAGCCGGCCGCGGCGCACCCCGGCCAGCGCGTCGAGGGCGGCCTGGGCGTTGTCGACGTCCGCCAGGATGCGCCGGGCCAGCGGTTCCAGCAGTTCACCGGCGGCGGTCAGGCGTACCGACCGGCTGGTGCGGTGGAACAGCGGGGCGCCGACGTCCTTCTCCAGCCGGGCGATCTGCTGGCTCAGCGCGGACTGCGCGACGTAGCAGCGGGCGGCTGCCTGGGTGAAGTTGCGGCTGTCCGCGACCGCCAGGAAGTACGTCAGATGCCGCAGCTCCATGGGACCAATCTCTCCTGCCGATGCATGGCCGTCAATCGATGTGCCCGACAGATCCCTCGCGGTGGGGCTGCGCCGGTCCGGGCGGCCCCCGGTGACTCGGCCGACGGGCCGGTCCTCGTCTCGATCGTCTACCACGTCTCCCCCGACGACGGGGTGGCCTTCGCCCGGGCCATGGAGAACGTCGCCCGTTCCCGGCGCCGCACCGGGGCGCTCACCTGGGGTCTGTACGAGGACGGCACCGAACCCGGCCGGTTCATCGAGAACTACCTCGTCGGGTCGTGGGCGGAGCACCTCGCCCAGCACCACACCCGCTAGACCGTGACCGACCGGCGCTTCGAGGAGCAGGCCAGGTCCTACCTGCTGCCCGGCACCACGCCCGAGGCCACGCACGCCTTCGACGCCGCCGTCGCCGCGGGGAAGGGCCACCGGGTCCCCGCGCCGCCGCCGGCTCCGGACGTCTCCCCCGCGTCCGGAGCCGGCCAGGACGGGTAGCCGAAGATCGTTGCGCGTACGCTCGTGCACATGGTTCAGCATCGAATGGTCGACGTGAACGGGATCCGGCTGCACATCGCCGAGGAGGGTTCAGGTCCGCTGGTCGTGCTGCTGCACGGCTTCCCCGAGTCCTGGCACTCCTGGCAGCACCAGTTCGGGCCGCTGGCCGCGGCCGGCTTCCACGTGGTCGCCCCCGACCAGCGCGGGTACGGCAGCAGTGATCGCCCGGTGGACGTCGAGGCGTACAGCATCTTCCACCTGGTCGGTGATGTCGTCGGGCTGATCCGGGAGCTGGGCGAGGAGCGGGCGTTCGTCGTCGGGCACGACTGGGGCGCGCCGGTGGCCTGGCACACCGCGCTGTTCCGTCCCGACCTGGTGCGCGGGGTGGCGGGACTGAGCGTGCCGCCGCCGTTCCGCGGGGCACAGCCGCCGCTGCGGACCATGGAGCAGCGGTTCGGCGGGCGCTTCTACTGGAACTACTTCAACCGCCCCGGTGTCGCCGACGCCGAGTTCGGCCGCGACCCGCGCACCACGCTGCGGAAGTTCTTCACCATGGCGTCCGGGGAGGGCGCCGGGGCCGGCGAGGTCCGGCAGCCGCTGGTCGATCCCGAGCGCGGCTGGCTGGCGGACATGCCGGATCCGGAGACCCTGCCGGCGTGGTTCACCGAGGCGGACCTCGACGCGCTCACCGAGAGCTTCTCCCACGGCTTCACCGGCGCCCTCAACTGGTACCGCAACCTGGATCGCAACTGGGAACTGACCGCCCCCTGGCAGGGCGCCGTCGTCACCCCGCCCGCGCTCTACGTCTACGGCGACCGCGACCTGGTCCCGGCGTTCCCCGGCACGCCCGAACTCATCGCCCGCCTGCCCGAGTTGATGCCCAACCTGGTGCGCGAGCCGCTGAAGCTGGCGGGCTGCGGGCACTGGACCCAGCAGGAGCGCCCGGACGAGGTGAACGCGGCGCTGCTGGAGTTCCTGAAGTCCCTTTCCTGAGCCTCTTCGGGGGCCGGACTCCGCTGTCCGGGCCTACCTCTACGATCATCCCGTGAGCGCGTGGAACAAGACCCTGACCGCGGCAGGCATCACGGACCCGCAACTGCGCCGGGACTACAGCGTCCAGCGCCGGCTGGTGCGGCGGTACCGGCGCAGCGCCTACCTGGCCTGCCGGGTGCTGCTGCCGCCCGCCGTGCTGCCCCATGTGGTGGCCGCGACGGCCGTGATGCACCACGGCGACACGCTCCTGGACTCCGGCCCGAAGCCGGAGCGGGCGGCGGCCTGGGACGCCTGGGAGGAGCGGGTGCGTACCGCGCTGGAGACCGGGGCCAGTGACGATCCGCTGATCCGCACCCTCCTGCACACCGTCGGCACGTACCCCCGGCACCGGGAGGCCGTGGAGGCGTATCTGGCCACCGCCGCCGCCGAGTTGGCGTTCGACGGCTTCGCCACGGAGGCCGACTACCAGGCCTATGTGGACGCCTACTCGCTGCCCGCCTTCCTGCCGATCGCCGGGCTGCTGGGGCCCGAGAGCGACACCGACGGGCGGTTCCGGGCGGGTTGCCGCACACTCATCGACGGCAGCCAGCGGCTGGACTTCGTCAACGACCTCGCCGAGGACCTGCGGGAGGGCCATCCGGGCATCCCGGCCGAGACCCTGAAGCGTTTCTCGGTCACGGTGGCGGACCTCGAGGCGGGCCGTGCCTCCGACGGGCTGCGCTCCCTCGTGGCGCACGAGGTCGAGGCGGCCCGGGCCGATCTGCGGTCGGGCCGGGAGGTGCTGGGCCTGATGCCGCCCGCCCACCGGCCGATGGTGAGCGCCCTCATCGAGATCGAGCTCATGACCGCCGAGGCGGTACTGGCGCGTGGGACGGGGGTGCTGCGGGGTTCGGCGTCGCCGTCCACGGCGGGCACCCTCAAGCTGTTGCTCGGTGCCCGCCGGGCGGCGGTGCGCGCTCAGCGGTAGCAGGTGGTGACGCCCGGGTGCCAGGGGCAGGCGATCCCGGCGAAGCCGCCGTCGGCGACGACGTCGATCCTCAAGTCATCCCCTCCGTGCAGGACTTGACTGTCCTGGACGAGGCCGTCCGCGCCGTCCCGGATCGTCTGCACCAGCCAGCGGCCCCGGCCGACGGCCAGGGGCACGGTGGCCGTGTGGGCAGCACCGGCGTAGACCCCGCCCAGGAACCAGCGGTCCCCGTTGCGGCGGGCGAGCACGGCCTCCTGCCCGGGACTGCCGGCCAGCAGCCGGGTGTCGTCCCAGGCCGCGGGCTCCTGGTCGAGGAAATCCCGGGCCAGGGGCCGCTGGTCGTACGAATCGGGGGTGCCCGCGAACATCTGGAGCCCCGACTCGTAGGCGACGGTGAGTCCGGCCTCGGCCGCGTCGGAGTTCGGGCGCAGGCCGACGCGCTGGAAGCCGCCGGGGGTGAAGTCCATGGAGCCGATGACGTTGCGGGTGAAGGGCAGGGTGGTGAGGTGGGTGGCGGTGTTGGTGCGCTTCTCCTCGCCGCCGACGGCCTCCATGGTCATCACCTGCGGCCAGGTGCGCTGGATGCCCTTGGGCAGGGTGGCGCCGTGGAAGTCGACCATGAGGTGGTGGGCGGCGGTCTGAGCGAGGACGGTGTCGTACCACTGGAACATGATCTGCGCCTCGGAGTTCATGAAGTCGATCTTTACTCCCTTGACGCCCCAGCGTTCCAACGTCGGTAGCCACTGTGCGCGTTCCTCGGGGGTGTCGAGGTCGCGCTGGTGGATCCAGACGATGATCCCGACCCCCTTGGCCCGTGCGTAGTCGACGAGTTGGGGCATCCAGCTGTCGGTCTGCCAGTCCGGGTCGGTGACGTCCCACTCGTCCTTCTTGAAGTACCAGCCGGAGTCGACGGCCTCGTAGGGCCAGTGGTGGGCGGCCGCGTAGTCGACGTACGCCTCCTGCGCGTCGAGGCTCTGCCCCGCGGTGCGGCCGCCGGCCAGCCAGGTCCACAGCACGGTGCCGGGACGGATCCAGGAGGTGTCGGCGACCTTGGAGGCGGGGGCGAGGTCGTCGGTAAAGGTGGATGCGGTGACGGTGCCGAGGTCTCCGGTGATCACGGCCCGCCAGGGGGTGGTCAGGGGCCCGTCGGTGTGCACCCGGCTGTCGGCGAGCTCGACGCGGTAGGTGCCGGTGCCCTGGGTGTGGGCGAGCCGGGCGCCGGAGTAGGTGCCGGTGAGGTCGGACTCGGCGAGCAGGGTGTAGCCGCCCGGGGTGGCGAAGAGGGCCTGGTCGGAGTAGGCGCCGGTGGGGGCGGTCGCGGCGGTGTACTGGTTGAACCGACCCTCGTTGTCGACCCGGTAGGTGCTGAGCCAGGCGCCCGCGTCGGCCGGCAGGTTGAACGCGGAGGTCTCGCCGAGGACGTCCCCGTACCCGGCGGGCAGCACGTAGCGGTAGGCGATGCCGTCGGCCGCGGCGCGGACGACGAGATCGAGGCGGGCGCCGGCGGCGGTGGCGAAGGACAGCCGGGTCTCGTTCATGCGCACCCGGCGGTCCAGGCGCTTGCCGGACTTCGCCCGGTAACGCTCCACGATCGTCCGGTCCTTGCGGTGCAGGAAGCGCAACCCCTGGGAGAGGTCGGCTTGTTGGGTGTGGATGCCGAGGGGGGACGGTTCGATCACCGTACGGCCGTCGCGGGAGACCGCGAGGCTGAGGGTGCCGGTGGTGTCGTCG
This sequence comes from Streptomyces sp. NPDC001507, assembly GCF_042894765.1. Taxonomy (NCBI): domain Bacteria; kingdom Bacillati; phylum Actinomycetota; class Actinomycetes; order Kitasatosporales; family Streptomycetaceae; genus Streptomyces; species Streptomyces sp. NPDC001507. The sequence continues at coordinate 975,837 of NZ_JBIAVV010000001.1, read as the reverse complement.
AGGGCTATCCGGGCGCTGGGGGCGTGGGCCGCCTCGGTCACGGCCCAGGTGTGCGGCGGCCGGTGCTGCTGCTCGGCCCGTGCGGGGGCGGCGACGAGGAGCGTGGCGGCCAGTGCGGCGCTGAGCGCGGCGGCCACGGTCCGCACGGCTCTCGGGGCTGGAACGGCCATGTGAACCCTGCCTTCCGGTCGCTGGTTTACGGCAGTCCCCACGCCGCGCCCGGTTCGCTGACGGCGACGGGGGCGATGACGAGGTCGGGGCGGGAGCCGGAGTGCACGAGGACCTCCCGGCCGCGGGGCAGGTCGATGGCGAGGGTGCCGTCGCCGAGGTCGTGGGTGCGGGCCGGGGTGCCGTCGTCGAGCAGGACGGTGAGGGGGCCGGTCAGGCCGTGGCGGAGCCTGAGCGGCTCGCCGGCGAGGCTGCGGATCCGGATGAACCGGGTGCTGCCCGCCTTGCGTACCGCGCTGACCAGGAAGGCACCCTGGGTGCGGAAGTCGTGCAGGGTGAGGTCCGCCCAGGCGGTCGGGACGGCCGGGAAGACCCGGATGATCCCGCCCCAGCTCTGGCAGAACATGTCGTGCAGGGACTGCGAGGCGGACAGCGGGGTCTCGATGACCGGTCCGGCCTCGGTGTAGTGGGTGTTGGCCCGGCAGGGGTAGCGGGTCGTGGGGTCGAAGAACTTCCGCAGGTAGCCGATGGCGGTGTCGCCGTCGCCGGTCATCGCGTACATCGAGGCCGCCCCGGTGTAGCTGTAGCCGCGGTGGGCGCCGGTCAGCGCGTGCCAGCGCACGACGGACTTCGTGATCAGGTCGCGGTTCTCCGGCTGGTCCCAGTTGACGAGGTACAGCGGGTACACCATCAGCAGGTGCGAGTAGTGGCGGTGGGACTGGCCGTACGGCGTGTCGGCGCCGATCATGAAGCCGTTGTCGTCGACCGGGTACGGGGTGAGCCGAGTGAGTACCTCCTGCCAGCGGGGCTTCAACTCGTCGTCGATGCCGAGCAGTTCGGCCGAGTCGAGGAGGGTCTGACAGCTCCAGCGGATCAGGGCGAGGTCGTAGTTGGTGTCCTGCGGCGGAACGACCGGGTACTCGGGCGAGAGCGTGCTCGGCAGGTGCAGTCTGCCGTCGCTGCCCGGGGTGAGGAAGTGCCAGTAGTAATTGACCGTACGGCGCAGCAGCGGGTAGATCGTGTCGCGGAGCAGGGACTTGTCCATGGAGTGGCGGTAGGACAGCCAGACGTTGTGCAGGGCCCAGGTGAGGTCGCCGGTCTCGGCGCCGGTTCCCGGCCTGCCCACCTCGCGGTTGGCGAACATGTCCGAGCTGCGGCCGATGCCGGAGCTGTCCGAGCGGTAGGCGGCGGGCACGTTGGCGGTCAGCTGCTCCTGGCTCTGGCGCAGGGTGGTGGCGAGCGAGTCCAGTTCCGGATGGTTGAAGGCGTGGATCAGCCAGTACTCCAACTGGACGTTGAGGTTCCACCAGACCGCCGGCCAGGGGGTGGGTTCCAGCCAGGGGCCGGAGGTGGCCATGACCGGGCCGTCGGCGCGGCTGGCGGAGGCGACCTTGTAGAGCTGGATCCAGTGGAAGCTCTGCAGCCGCTGGTCGGGGAACGAGACGAAGCTCTTGCGGTAGAACGCGTGCCACCAGCGGGTGTGGCGTCGTCTGAGTGTGCTGTATGACATAGCACTCCGCAGATGACGCAGGGAGTCCGCCTCGGCGGCGCTGTCCGACGGGAAGCTGTGCCCGACGCTCAGCAGCAGGTCGTCGCCGGTACGGCGGTAGGAGGTGGCCGTCTGGCCGCCGCCGGTGAGAGGTTGCAGGACCTGTTCGGTGCCGTCGGCCGTGGTGCGGGTGGTCCAGGGCGGGTTGGCGGTGTATCCGGCCGGCGGAGCTTCCTGGATCTTGCGGGGGCTGATGGCCTCCTCGGGGTGGAAGGTCCAGGTGACGCGCTCGCCGCCGTCGGCGGTGGCGCGGACGGCGAGGACCTCGTCGTGGACGATGGCGGCGAGGGTGAGGGTGCCGGCGGTGGTGGTGACGGTGCCGGTGAGTTCGGCGTTCCAGAGGCTGAGGCGCCAGTCGACGGCGGTGATGGTGCCGGCCGGTTCGAGGGTGAGGTGCCCGACGGGCAGGCGGGCGGTGCCCCAGCCGCTGCCGAACTCCGGCCGGTGGTCCTGGACCCGGCCGTGCTGGGCGGTGAATCGCATCTGGTTGGCGCCGGGCTCCTGGTAGATCATGCTGCCGAGCAGCCCGTCGCCGAGGAACGGCCCCTCGTACCAGAGGGCCGGCAGCCTGGTCCACAGCAGGTCCTGGCCGCGCAGGAACCGGTCCCAGGCGCCGTCGGTGGTCATGGTGTTGCGGAGTTTCCAGGGGTGGCGGGCGGTCGGCGTGGCCGGTGCCGGGGCCCCTGTGGCGGCGGGTTCCGGCGGCGCCGCGTGGGCGGTCCCGGACAGGGTCACGGCCGCCGCTCCGCCGAGGGCGGTGCCGAGTACGGCCCTGCGGGGCATCGGCGAACGGTGCTCAGGGTGCGAGGTCATCATCGTCCTCCAGACCTGACGGATCATCGATACATCGGGTGTATCGGGAACCTAGGGATCGGACTTGCACCTGTCAACAGCCTCAACATGACCGAGGACACGCAAACTTAGGCCGCACAATGGGCCTGAACACGGTGTTCACATCAGTAGCCGCGACCCAAGTCCTTGACTCCTCCGATGTATCGGAGTTGCCTGACTCCTGTCCGATGTCTGGTCCTCACGGTCGCCGCCTCGACCGGCGACTGCATGCGGACGTCGCGCACCCACACCTGGCGGAAGCCTGGGGAACTCGATCCGAACGACCGGCGCGCAACGCCGTTCACCACATCGGGTGCGGCGGTGCGCAGGCCCGTTTCCGCGGCCCCGGTCACCGGACCAGGCGAGCTGCCTCGGTCGTCAGCTCTTGTGCCACTTCTGGTTGGGGGTGCCCGAGCAAGTCCACAGCTGGAGCTTGGTGCCGTTGGCCGTGCCGTTGTCGGTGACGTCGACGCACTTGTCGGCCAGGGCGCTGACCAGGTCGCCCTGTGCGCTGAGGTAGAAGAGCTGGGCCCGGTTGCCACTGCACTTGGCGACCTGGATCGCGGTGCCGTTCGCGGTGTTGCCCCACGCCAGGTCCATGCACAGGCCGAGCGAGCGGATGGTGCCGTCCGACTGGAAGACCCACTTCTGCTTGGCGGCGCCCGAGCAGTCCAGGATCTCCAGCCGGGTGCCGTCGCCGCCCGCGCCGGTGACGTCGATGCACCGGCCGGATCCGGTGCCGACGAGCTTCACACCGGGCACGGTGGTGGTCTTCGTACCGCCGCCTCCCGACGTGGAACCGCCGGACGAGGACGTGCCCGAAGAGGAGGACTTGGAGCCGCCGGACTTCGAACCGGACGACGTGGATCCCGAGTTCGCATCCTGGTTCGCGCCCGATCCGGAGCTGACGGTGCCGCCTCCCGACTGCTGCCCGGTCGAGCCGGTGCCCGTGCCGCCGGCCGACCCGGAACCGCCCACGGCGGTCTTCCCGGGGTTGTGGGAGGTGGTGTGCGAGGGCGTCGGGGACGAGGACGGCGACGGGGACACGGAGCCGGTCGTACCGGACAGCGTCGTCGGCTCGCCCGCCGCCACCACCGCGGCCGGTGTGGTGTCCGGGTCCGGGAAGAGGTCCACCCGGCTCAGCAGCGGCACGGCCAGGGCGACGACGACGGTGAGCCCGGCCGCCGCGCCGACGGTCGCCCACACCCGCACGCCCGGCACCAGCCCGCGGCGGGGCACGGCGGGCCGGCGGGCGAAGGTGTCGCTGAAACGTCCCGCCGGGGTACCGGGCCGTTCCGCCGAGGGCCGGGGTCTGCGAAGGGGCGGCACGTCGTCTCCTGAAGGTCTCGTGAAGGTCTCGGAACGCCCGGAACATGCGGGACACAGGAACAGTAGCCAAGGCACGGCGCCGATCCGCCCGCCCGCCCACGAAGATCCCGCCGAACGTCACCTTCCGTCCACCTATGCGGAGTTGCCTGTGACGAACCTGTTGAAGTCCGGGGCGGGTGCGGCTTCGGGAACTGGCGTTATTCGCGCTAGCGTTCGTGCCTGACACGATTCACAGTGCCACAGAGCAACCCGGCAAGACCGCAGAACAGCACGACGGCACAACAGCACCACCGACACCGGAAGGCGGAGGCCGTGAGCCTCATCGACCATGACCGCGCCGACGGCGCGGACCGGACGCTCGGCCTCCTTCTCGCGGAGCGCGACAGCCTGCGCCGCTTCGTGACCGGCATGATGGGGCGCGACCCCCACGGCGCGGAGGACGTCGTCCAGGAAACCCTGTTGCGGGCCTGGCAGTCGGCCGGACGGCTGGACTGGCGGGACCGGCCCATCCGGATGTGGCTGTTCCGGGTGGCCCGCAACCTCGTGGTCGACGGCAGGCGCCGGGACCGGAGCATCCCGGTGGGGATCACTGCGGCCGACTTCGGCGGCGCCGCCCCCGCGCCGGTGCCGGACCACGCCGAACAGGTCGGTGACCGCCGGATGCTGGTCTCCGCCCTGCGCACCCTCGCTCCCGCGCACCGGGAGGCCGTCGCCCGCGTCCACCTGCTGGGCCAGCCGGGCGATGAGGTGGCCCGCCGGCTCGGGCTGCCTCCGGGCACGGTCAAGTCCCGTACGCATCACGGCATCCGCGCACTGCGCGCCACCCTCGAATCCCACGGCTGCCGCCCGGCCGGGACCGAGCATCTCCGGGGAGAGACGCGATGACCTCCGACACCGTCACCACCCTGCTCGGCCTCGTCGGCGTCCTGGTGCTGGTCCTCGCCGTCACGCACTGGCTGGTCCGGCGCGGCGGCGGCTGGAAGGCCCTGTGGCGCCGGCTCGGGCGTGAGATCGGCCTGACCGCGAAGGCGTTCACGGGTCCGGTCCGCACGGAGCTGCGCTACCGGCGCGGTCTGCGCCTGCTGGTGCGGCTGCTGCGCGACCCGGCCGTGTGGGCCGACGCCGAGCGGGCCACGGCGCTGGCAGCGGCCGTCCGGCCCGGGGTGCGGCCGTACGGCGTGCTGGCCGGCCCGGAGTGGATGGCGGTGCTGGTCGCGGCGGACGGCGACGCGCTGCGTGAGCCGCCGGAGCCCTGGGCGGCGGACGAGAGCGATCCGCGGCTGTGGTGGATCGACCGTGCCGATCTGACGGACGACGGCGTGGAGTCCGCCGTACCGCTGCTGGTCTGCGTGGGGCACGACATGGGCCACGCCGTGCTGCTCGACGTGCGTTCCGGTCCGCCCGCGCTGTCCGTGTACGGCCCCTCGCGCGCCGCCCGTTCGGCCCGCGCCGTGCTCCAGGCACTGGCCGCGCAGCTGGACGCCCGGCTGCCCGAGGGCCGGGTCGCCATCGCCGCCGGGGTGCACCCGCGGCATCCGGGGATGCCGGCCGCGGCGGCCGTCGGGCAGCCCGGCATCGAGGTCGCGGTCTGCGCCGACCCGTTGGAACGGCCGCTGCCCTCCGGGGTGCGGCTGCTGAGCCTGGGCGTGGCCCGGGGCCGGACCCGGCTGCTGGAGATCGCCCCGGACGCGGTGCTCACGGTGCACGGCGCGCCCGCCGCCGCCCGGGTCGACGTGCTGCCGCTGTCGCGGGCCGTGGCCCGCACGCTGACCGCGCTGCCGCCGTGCCCGGAACTCTCGCACGACGAACCCGCGGATCCGGTGGACGCCGTGTCCGCGGCCGACCCCGACCTGCTGCCGGACGAGCCGGACCTCGACACCGGCGCGGCCCCCGTCGCCGGGCCGACCGGGGTCTCCGCGTCCCGGCCGGCCCTCGCGCCCGAGCCGGCCGCCGTGCCGGTGCCCGCTCCGGCCGCGGCCCTCGACAGCGACGACGACTTCGCGGAACCGAGCACCTCGGAGGCGGCCGGGGTCTCCGCGACCTCGCCGCAGGCGCCGTGACGCCGTAACCGCCGTACCCGTCCCCCGATCCCGTACGAACGAACGCCCGGCTGGGAGCCGTGAACCTCACCATCACCACCGTGGACGCCACGGACGGACAGCGCCGCGACCACCAGGTCCGGCTGCCCTCGAACGCCACCGTCGGCGATCTCGCCGCCGCCCTGACTAAGGACGAGGCCGCCGCCACCGGCGGCGCCGACTGGGCGGCGGCCGGCGCGCCGCGGGCCCGGAACCTCTACACCGGCGGCCACCGGCTCGACCCCGACACGCCGGTGTCCGGCAGCGGGATCCGGGACGGCGGACTGGTCGGGCTCGGCGGCCCGGCCCGCCCGGCCGACCTGGTCCGGGTCCAGGACGACGGGGCCCCGGACGGAGTGCTCGCCGAGGTGCACCTCGTCTCCGGGCCCGGCGCCGGGCGTACCTGGCGCCTCGGTCCCGGCAGCCACGAGATCGGCAGCGACCCGCTGTGCGCCCTGCGGCTCGACGCCGCCGACGGGGTGCCGGAGAACGGGCTGTGGGTGACCGTCGGCGCGGACGGCACCGCTTCCTGGCAGCGCATCGACGCCGACCCGGAGTCGGCCGTGCGGGCCCGGCTGGCCTCGCCGCCGCCCGACGACGCCATCACCCAGCTGCGCCGCCCCCGCCCGCAGCCGCCCCGCGAACGCCCGGCGGGGCCCGGCCCGGTGCCGTGGCCGGCCGGTGAGGACCTGACGGTGGGTCCGGTGCTGCTGCGGATGAGCTCCCCGGTCGAGGCGGACGCGGCCGTCACGCCGTCCGCCGACGGCTACGGCGTGGACTACAACCGGCCGCCGCGGATCGCCCCGCACCTGGACGCCGAGCGGGTCCGGCTGCCGCAGCCGCCGTCGCCGCCGCAGAAGCGGCCGTTCCCGACCGTGATGATGATCTCCCCGATCGTCCTCGGCCTGTTCATGGTCAGCATCTTCAAGTCGTACTACTTCCTGGTGTTCCTGTTCCTCAGCCCGATGATGATGCTGTCGAACTGGGCGACCGGCCGCCGTGCGGCCCGCAAGCAGTTCCTGGAGTCGGAGGCGGCCTACGAGCGGCGCCGTGACGTCCTGGAGGAGCAGGTCCGGGACGCGGTGGTGGGCGAGCGGCGGGTGCGGGACAAGACCGGCCCGGACCCGGCGTCGGTGGCCCTGATCGCGACGGGTCCCGGCGGCCGGCTCTGGGAGCGGCGCCGCCGCGACCCGGACCACCTGGTGCTGCGCCTGGGCACGGTGGACCAGCCGTCGGTGCGGGAACTGGAGGATCCGGCGCGGGACGAGAACCACCGCTCGATCCGCTGGAACATCCCCGACACGCCGATCGGTGTCGACATCACCGCGCACGGTGTGGTGGGCGTCGCGGGCCCGGCCGCCGAGGTGCAGCCGCTGGCCCGCTGGCTGGTGGCGCAGGCCGGTGTCCTGCACAGCCCGCGCGACCTGAGGATCGTCGTCCTGACCGAGCCGGACCGGGTCGCGGACTGGGCGTGGACGCGCTGGCTGCCGCATCTGAAGCCCGGTACGGCCGGCGGTCCCGTGGTCCTGGTCGGCAACGACCCGGAGTCCACCTCCGCCCGGATCAGCGAACTCGTCTCCCAGGTGCAGTCCCGGCGCCGGCAGGCCGGCAACGAGCGGGACGTGGTCTTCGCCGAGCCCGACGTGCTGGTGATCGCGGACGGGGCGCGGCGGCTGCGGGACGTGCCCGGCATGGTGCAGGTGCTGACCGACGGACCGCGGGTGCGGATCTTCAGCATCTGCCTGGACGAGCAGGAGCGGCTGCTGCCCGAGGAGAGCACGGGTGTCGTGCTCGCCGCCGACGGACGGCTGACCGTGCGGCGGCCGGGCGCGCCCGACCTGCCCGCGGTGCGCGCCGACCGGGTCTCCCCCGAATGGTGCGAGCAGGTGGCCCGTGCGCTGGCCCCGATCCGGGACGTCAGCCCCGAGCACGACGCCGGGCTGCCCCAGCGGGTGCGGCTCCTGGACCTCCTCGGCCAGGAGCCGCCCGACGCGCAGGCGCTGCTGGACCGGTGGCAGACCGATCCCGCCGCCACGTCCTTCCTCATCGGCACCGGCTTCGACGGACCGCTCTCCCTGGACCTGGTGCAGGACGGACCGCACGGCCTGGTCGCCGGTACGACGGGCTCCGGCAAGTCGGAGCTGCTGCAGACGTTCGTGGCCTCGCTGGCCGCCGTCAACCGGCCCGACGAACTCACCTTCGTGCTGGTCGACTACAAGGGCGGCAGCGCGTTCAAGGAGTGCGTCGGCCTGCCGCACACCCTCGGCATGGTCACCGACCTCGACGCCCACCTCGTGGAGCGGGCCCTTGAGTCGCTCGGCGCCGAACTGCGGCGCCGGGAACAGGTGCTGGCCGCCGCCGACGCCAAGGACCACCCCGAGTACCGGGCCAAGCGGGCCGCCGACCCCTCGCTGGCCCCGCTGCCCCGGCTGCTGCTGGTCATCGACGAGTTCGCCACCCTGGTCCGCGAAGTTCCCGACTTCGTGCCCGGGTTGATCAGCATCGCGCAGCGCGGCCGTTCGCTCGGCATCCACCTGATCCTGGCCACCCAGCGCCCGGCCGGTGTGGTCACCGGTGACATCCGTGCCAACACCAACCTGCGGATCGCGCTGCGGGTCACCGACATGACCGAGAGCCAGGACATCATCGACGTCAAGGACGCCGTCGACATCTCCTCAGGCACCCCCGGGCGGGCCCTGGTGCGCCGCGGGCCGAAGCAGGCGGACCCGTTCCAGACGGCGTGGGTGGGCGCGGAGCGGCCCCGGGAGACCCCGGCCGCCGCGGCCGAGCCGGAGGCCGGTGCCCGCAAGCCGGTGCGTACGGTGGACGTGGGCTGGGACGCCCTGGGGCGGCCCGCCGAACTCCCTGCCGAGGCGCGGACGGTGACGGCCGCCTCCGCGCAGGGTCCTGCCCCGACCGACCTCCAGGCGCTCGTCGAGGAGATCCGCACCGCGGCCGACCTGCTGGACGACTTCACCCCGCAGCCGAGCCCCTGGCTGCCCCCGCTCCAGCGCGAACTGACCCTCGACGACCTGGACGAGCTCGGCGCCACCCGCGAGGGCCGGCTGGTGATCCCGTACGCCCTGGAGGACGTGCCGCAGCTCCAACAGCGCCGGGTGGCCGTGGCCGACCTGGCGACCTTCGGGCACCTGTACGTCATCGGCGCGCCGCGCTCGGGCCGTACCCAGGTGCTGCGGACCATCGCCGGGTCGGCGGCCCGTGCGGCGAGCACCGCCGACGTGCACATCTACGGCATCGACGCGGGTGGCGGCGGACTCACCGCGCTCGGCGCGCTGCCGCACTGCGGTGGCGTGGTCTCCCGGCACGACCTGGAGCGGCTGGGCCGGCTGCTGCACCGCCTGAACCGGGAACTGACCGAGCGGCAGGACCTGGCGCAGACGCACAGCGCGACCGGCATCGCCGAACTGCGCAAGCTGCTGCCGAAGGCCCAGCGGCCCGCGCACATCCTGCTGTTCATCGACGGCTGGGACTCGCTCTCGGTCATCATCGACGAGCACGACCACGGCCAGCTGGTACAGGAGGTGACCCGGCTCATCCGTGAGGGTGCCGCCGCCGGCATCCATGTCGTCGCGACCTCCGAACGGTCCCTGCTGGGCGGGCGGATGGCCGCGCACAACGACCACAAGCTGCTGCTGCGGCAGGGCGACCGCAGCGACTACCAGGCGGTCGGCATGATGCCGAACAAGATCCCGGCCGACATCCCGCCGGGCCGCGGCTGGCACGTCCTCAGCGGCACCGAGACGCAGGTGGCGCAGCTGGCGCCCGGCGGCGGCACCGAACAGGCCGAGGCGCTGCGCACCATCGGCGAGGCCGTCCGCAAGCGGGACGCGCAGGTACCGGAGTCCCGGCGGCCGTTCCAGGTCGCGGTGCTGCCGCGCTCGGTGGAGTTCGCCGAGGCCTACGAGAAGGTCGCGCAGAGCGACCGGCGGCCGATGTGGGGGCTGCTCGGGGTCGGCGGCGACGAGGGCGGCCCGGTCGGCACGGACCTGGCCGGCTCCGCCTCGGCGTTCGGGGTGTTCGGCCCGGCCGGGTCGGGCCGCAGCAACACCCTCGCCTCGATCGCGGTGTCCCTGCTGGCCGGCGGCACCTCACTGGTCGTGCTCACCCCGCGCGAGTCGCCGCTGCGCGCCCTGGAGCGGCATGCCACGGCCACCGTGCTCACCGAGAACGACCCGTCGGCGGACACCGTGCAGGCGGCGCTCGACGCGCTGCCGGGGCCGCGGGTGGTGGTGATCGACGACGCCGACCTGCTCACCGGGTCGGCGGCGGACAAGCTCCTCAAGGAGATCGCCGTCTCGGGCCGCGACCGGGGCCTGGGGCTGGTCTACGCGGCTTCGGCGGAGGGCTTCCAGAGCGGGATGAGCGGCTGGACGCTGGCGGCCCGCCGGGCGCGGCGCGGCCTGCTGCTCGCGCCGAAGAACCTCACCGAGGGCGATCTGGTCGGCGTGCGCCTGATGCCGAGCGTGGTCCGGGCGTCGACGCACCCGGGCCGGGCGTGGACGGCCGGCCCGAGCGGGGCCCTGCTCGCCCTCCAGGTGCCGCTCACCCCGCTGCGCGCCTGACCCGTGCCGCAGGGCACGCGAAGGGGCCCTCCCGGGCAGTGCGGGAGGGCCCCTTCCGGCTTGCGGGCGTTACGAGTTGTTCTGCAGGCTGCTGCTGATGCCCTGGTCGAACTGGATCGCGTTCTCCTTGATGCCGTTGAACATCTCCGAGAAGTCGTTGATGCCCTTCACGGCGGCCAGCAGGCTGGTGTCGAAGTTGTTGTAGGTCGTGCGGATGACCTCGCTGGACTGCTGGAAGACCATGCCGTCGTCGACGAGGGTGTTGACCCGGTTGCGCAGGTTGCTGAGCACCGGCAGCAGGTTCTCGTGGGCGTCGTGCAGCAGGCTCACGACCTCCTCGATCTTGTGGTAGTCGAGGTTGATGCCGTTGTAGCTGGCCATGGGGTTCCTGTCCGTTCCTGTCGGTCGCGATGCGGTTGTCGGGTGGTCACCAGGCGGCGGGCGTGGAGTTGTAGTCGTCGCCCCCGCCGCTGTCGTCACCGGTGGTGCCGCCCACCTTCTGCCAGTCCGGCTGGTTGCCGTTGGCGTCCTTGGGGCCGCGGGTGTACTGCGTGGTGTCGCCGTCACTGCCGGTGGTCACCATCGTGCCGCTGCCGTCGGAGTTGAGGTTGGTCTCCGAGTGCACGGTGCTGCCGTCCGGGTACGAGGTGTCCGTGGTGTAGTGGTTGCCGTCGCTGGAGTAGTTGGTGACCGAGGTGTACGTCTTGCCGTCGTAGGTGACGGTGGACTCCTCCTTGATCACGTGGTGCTGGTCGTCGAGCGTGAGGTGCGTGTGCACGCTGCCGCGGTCGGTGGTGATCGTCTGGTCCAGCGGCGGGTCGCCGGGGTCGGTGGCGGAGCAGAAGTCCGGCATCGTGCCGTCCGGTCCGGGCACGCACTGGTCGAGGTGGGCCTGCTTGTAGTCCCACAGGTCCTTGTCCCGGAAGTAGTTCTGCAGGCCCAGGTTGCTGCCGGTGATGCCCATGCCCTGGGCGAGTTCGGAGTCGAACGACAGGAACGCCTCGCCCACCGAGCCGAAGGCGTTCGCCAGTTCCTTGAGGCCCTTGTCCGCGTGGGACATGGTGCTGCTCGCGTTGGAGTAGAAACCCGAGAGCGCGTCGGCCAGGGTCTGGTCACCGAGGACCGTCAGGGCCTCGGTGGAGGTGTATCCGTCGTAGTCCGTCTGGCCCAGCCGGGAGAACGTGCTGTTGTCGAGGAGCGGACCGATGTCGCCGGCCAGGTTCTCCAGGTCCCGTTTGGCATCGTTGAGGACGTTGTATTCGATTTTCAGGCCATCGGCCATGGGGGGCCTCCCAGTCACGACTCCGGTCAGTTGGACCACGCCGCACACGCCTCGCCGGTTCACCTGGAACGGCGGCTGTAACCCAGATCACGTGAACCACAGCGGCCGCTGTGGCGTGGTCAGTTGGGGAGGAACCGCCCCGAGCCCCGCAGCTTCCGGGAGGAACCCGTATGCCACGCCCGACCGACTGGAACGCGATCGGGCTGGACAGCGACCCCACGCCGGGCGACCCGGACCAGATCCGGACGCTGTCCACCGAGCTCAACCACCTGGGTTCCGAGGCCCGCCGCATCAGCACGGCGATCGACGCGGTGATGAACACCGCCGGAGACAGCGTCTTCGTCGGCGAGGCGGCCGACGCGCTGCGCGGCAAGGTCAACGACCGGCTGCGCGGGCACATCGAGGACGTGGCGCAGTCCTTCGAGAGCGCGGCGACGGCGCTGACCACCTGGGCGGACAAGCTGGTCGACCTGCAGTCCCGGGCCGACGGGGCGCTCAACTCGGGCCGCGGGCTGTCCGACGACGACCCGGACCGGGAGACCTACGCCTCCACGGCCCGGCAGGCCGGCACCGAGCACGGCGAGGGTGCCTCCGCCGCGGCGAGCAGCATCTCGGGTGTCTCCGACATCCAGCTGCCGATCTCCGAGTGCCAGATCTTCTGGGAGGCGTTCCAGTGGCTGGCGATCATCCTGATCGTACCGGCGCTGATCTTCGGAGGCCCGATCGCGCTGCTCGCCCTCGGCGTCAACCTGACCCTCTTCATCAAGACGATCGTCGACTTCGCGAACGGCAACGCCAGCTTCCTCGACCTCTTCCTGGCCGGACTGGGCATCCTGGCGCCCACCACCAAGGCGCTGCCGATCTTCCAGATCATCGGGAAAGTCGCGACGAGCGCGTTCGCCAAGGGATTCGCCGACGTCGCCCGGGGCACCTTCCAGGCCCTGCGCAACCTGTTCACCAACGGCTTCCGTCCCACCACCCTGCTGCTCGGGCTCAAGGACCTGGTGCGGCTCGGCAGCGCCTGGGTCTACAAGGGCGGCCTGTGGGTGCTGGACGGCATACACAACCTGCCCGGCATCATCGGCCGTGGGGTCAACTCGGTCGGTCTGACGATCGTGGAGGGCTTCAAGGGGATCCCCGCGTTCGTCCGCGGGCTGCCCGAGACGCTCTCCAAGGGCTGGCAGACGACCAAGACCTGGCTGGGCAAGGAGTTCGGCGGCACCAAGTGGCTGCGGATCTTCCTGCCGGTGGACGCCGCCGAGATCGGCGAGTACGGCTTCGCTCGCGCCCTGCGCATCGGCCTCTTCGACCGCGGTGTGCTGGGGCAGCACGTCTTCGGCGCCCCGATCACCAGCAGCATCGGCCGTACGATCAGCTCGGTCCCGGTGGACCCGCGCACCGTCGACGCCCTGGTCGACATGCCCCGCATCCAGCTCAACGAAGTGCGGTTCGGTGCGGGATCCGGGCAGAGCAGCATCCGCAACCTCGACCTCAACATCCCGAGCACGCATCTGGACGTCACCTCGACGCTGCGGCCGCCGTCCCTGAACCTGGGTGACGTCGGCGCGATCGCCCACCGCGGCAACTTCGGTGTCCACGCGGCGCGCACGGTGGACGCGCTGGTCGACATGCCCCACGTACAGCTCGGCAACGTGCGCGTGGAGAACTTCGGCGCGCTGGGCGGGCATGCGGAGCTCGGGGTGAGCGCCGGCGCCACGCCGACCATCACCACCGCGTCCGGACTGCACGTGCCCGCCTCGGCCGGTGTCCCCGGCGCCACCCACGGCATCACCGACACACCGGTGACGGCCGTCTCCGGGGGCGCGCACACCACGCTCACCGGGCTGCCCCCGACACCGGCGAACCTCACCCCGCACGCCGAGGTGCTGCTGCCGGGCGGCGCGCACAACGCCACCCACACACCCGGCAGCACGGTCCTCACCGGCACCCACGGCACGCCGCCGCCGGTCGCGTCCTCACTCGGCGACCTGCCGACCGCCAACCCGACCGCGGGCACCCTGCACTCCGCGTTCACCGGCACCCCGGGCGTGGGCACCGTGCACGCGCCGGGCACCCCCGGCATCGGCGCCGCCCACACCACGCTGACCGGTACGCCGGGCACGAACGTCGCCCACACCGCGCTCGACTCGGCCCCGGCGCCCGGTTCCCCGCACGACGTGACGGCGCCGCACAGCCTGCTCACCGGCCCCACGACCGTGGCGCACCCCTCGCCGACCGGCCTCGGGCACGGCGGGCCGGGCAGCGTCGACGCGGGAGCCTCGGCCTTCGACCTGCTCGCCGGCACCCGGCACAACACCCCGCACTCCCCCGTGACACCCGGCACCGGCGACGCCCTCGCCGACCGCACGACCAGCGCCCTCAACGCCAACCAGACCCGCCTGCACCTCGACGAACTCGTCCACCGGCCGGACTCACCGCCGCCCGGCACCCCGGCGGAGCGGCTCCCGCACGGCTCGCCGTCCCCGGCGCCCGGGACTCCGGACCGGCTCACGATCACCCCGGCCACCCCGGACCGGCTGACGACGAACCCGGCGAACCCCATCACTGGCGACCGGTTCACGGTCAACGCCGGGACCCCCGAGGCGGCTCCGGCGCCCGTCGGCGGCTCCGGGCACCCAGGTCCCGGCGGCGACCACAGCCGTTCGGCCCTCGACCTCGTCGACACCGGCCGCAGCGCCCGCACCACCGACAGCCCGGCCTTCGCCGGCACCCCGGCCCACACGGACGCCGACAAGGGCCTGGCCGGATCGGCCGGCGGCACGTCAGGGCATGCCCCGGAGCACCTGCCGGAACAGGGCGCCGCATCCTCGGCCTCGGCCTCCGCCGACAAGTACAAGCTGCCCTTCGACGAGTCCGCCCTCGGTCATACCGTGAAGGACTTCGACGGAGTCAAGGTCGTCACCGACAGGATGAGCACCCCCTACCTGGGCGGGGCGAGCGTCGACTTCGTGAACACGGCCGAGAAGCAGGGCCTCACGATCGACATGCCGTCCGGCTCCGCCGGCCACGGCGGCGACGTCTTCGACGCCGCGCCCGCCGCCGCCCACTCCGACGGCTTCGACGAGCTCCTCAAGGACCCCGACGTCGTCAGGGTGCCCGGCGATCACCAGCTCGCGGTCAAGGCACCGCGCCGCGGCTCGCCCGAACTCCACGGCGGGGCGGTCGAGTCGGGCCTGTACACGGTGGAGAAGCAGGGTACGGGCTTCGTCGTACGGCAGCTGGACGCCGTCGGCGGCACCGTGGCGCACAGCTGGACGTTCAAGCGGCTGGGCGGCTTCCGCCTCGCCGAGGAGACCGTGCGGCTCGGCGACGGCCCGTTGAGCGGGGTGAGCGTCAAGGTCGTCGCGAGCAAGTCCGTGGACTCCGTGAACGACGGCGCGGGCACCTGGCCGGCGAAGCTGAGCGGCGAGGACGAGATCGTCGTCGCCTCCACCTCCGGCAACCGCGTCTACAGCCGGTCCACCGGCGACCTGCTGCGCACGTCCACACCGGACGTCGCCCTGCCCCCGCGCCCGGCCGGACTCACCGGCCCGGCCGCGGACAGCTGGGACGCGGCCGCCCACGCGGCCCGCGGGCACATGGGGAAGGCCGCCACCGACAACGAGACCAAGCTGTTCATGCAGGGTGTCATCGGCGGCGCGTTCACCTCGAAGAAGGGGTACGGCGGTTTCGTCAACCCCAGCGCCCTGGAGGCCAACCCGGGGCTGGTGGGCAAGGTCAAGCAGTTCAACAAGGTCGCCGGCGACCTGATGTTCGAGGGTCCCAACCAGCGCATGACGGTGTGGCGGGGCGTGTCCATGGACCCGCGGGCCGCCCAGGCCGACGTGTTCGTGGAGCGGCTGCCCGCCTCGACCTCCAACCACCTCGGCTTCCAGGCCGAGTGGGCGAAGAACGGCGTCAACAGCAACCGCGTCGTGTTCGAGATCGACGTGCCCGCCGACCACGGCAAGCTCGCCATGGCCTACCCGCCCGGGTACGAGAAGGCGGCCGACGACGCCCTCGCGCTCAACCAGGACCAGTGGGAGATCACCCTCTCGCCGACCCGGCTGCACCGCACCGGCCCGGTCCGGGTCGAGGACGACATCACCGTCATCCCGGTACGGGCCGAGCAGATCCCCGAGGCCCAGCTCGACAAGCTCATCAACGAGAAGTGGTCCGGGCTGCCCTCGGGCGAGGCGTTCGAGGACTTCGGCCGCGCCTTCGGGCAGGACGCGATGCGCCGCTGGGAGGGCCTCGGCGACGCGATCGTACGGGAGGGCGGTGACGGCCCGAACGTGAAGACGTTCACCGTCGGCTGGCCCGGCCACGCGGACGAGATGACCATCACGGTCACTCACAAGGTGGACGACAACGCGGTGTCCGTCACGATCACCGGCGGCGAGCGCACCTTCACCAAGGAGTGGAGCGGCACCGGCTTCAACGACCTCGCCGCAGACCTGCGCGGCCACGTCCTGCACAACAACGAACTGCTCAGCTCCCTGCCCACGCCGACGTCCTGGGGCAAGGATCTGCCGAGTCCGGCCCACCCCACCACGGCACACACGGACACGCCCGTCCCCAGCCCGACCCGGGGCACGCCCGACACGGAGACGGCCCTGCCGGGGGCCACCCACGCCGGTCCCGACACGGAGACGGCCGTACCAGGCACCACGCACGGGAGCCCCGACACGGCGCCCGCACCGCGGCCGGACACTCCGCGCGCCGGTGGTGGCCAGGAGCTGCCGGGGCGGGGAACGCGGCTCACGCCGGCCCAGATCGAGGAGGCCTGGTTCCGGGACGGGCAGCGTGTCGACGCGTTGTTCGGCCACGCGGACGACCCGTTGCGGCAGGCCCGCCGGGATGCCTGGCGGGACCATGTCCAGGCGCGCTACGACCTGGGCCGGGCCGAGGGAGACCTGCTGCCGCACAACGGCCGGGCGGGCAGCTCCAGCGGCCCCACCGTCGCCGAGATCCGCGCCCGCGAGAGGGTCGACACCGCCCGGCGGCAGTACGACGCCACCCACACCCGTCTGACCGACCTCGGCGTCAACCCGGTGCGGATGGAGGCCGACCTCTCCGCCCTGCGGCGGCTCAGTCTGAAGGAGCGGCCCCGCGCGCTCGGCGGCACGGCCCTGCCCGCCGACGACGCGACTCCGCCGCCCGCCCACTCCGCTCCGACTCTCCACAGTGAGTCGGAGGCGGCCGCCCCGCTGACGCCTCCGCAGCAGCTGGCCAAGTCCCTCGGCGAGCACACCGAGGCCCAGCGCCGCGTGCAGCAGGCCGAGAGCAATCTCGCCAACGCCAGCGACAAGAACCAGCGCTCGGCCATGCAGGCGGCCCTGGACGAGGCGAACGACGAGGCGTCCCCGATCGCGGTCCGCCTGGACGAGGACATGACGCAGGCGCTGACCGACGGCCGGCTCTCCCAGCGCGACCTCAACCTGCTGGTCGACCAGTTCGCCGGCGCCGGCGAGATCCAGCGGGCCCTGCGGTTCCAGGAACACGCCCTGACTCTGGACGCCCAGGCCCGGCACGCGCCCGAGGCCGCCGACGCGGACCATTTCATCAAGACCGGCAAGGAGATCGAGGAGCAGTCGCTCGAACTGCGCGGGCTCACCCAGCGGCTGGAGGACCTGGTCAAGGCGGGCAAGAAGTCCCCGCAGGAACTCCAGGCCCTCGCCCGGACCCTGGACAAGGCGGCCGGCAACCTCGACGCCTCCCTCAAGGGTTTCGTCAAGGACGCCGCCGAGCTGGGCGGGGTCTACACCCTCCGCAACGAACACGCCCCCGTCTCCACCGTGGCCCACGAGCTCGCCAGGAAGGTCGACGACGCCGTCAAGGCCGCTAGGCCCGGCGACTCCATCGCCCTGAAGGGCTTCCACGGCACGGAGTTCTCGATCTCCCGCCTCCAGCGCGACATGCCGGAGATCGCCCGCCACCTCCGCAGCAACAAGGCGTACGCCGAGGTGCACACCGGAAAACAGTGGAAGGCCGAGCTGCCCGGCTCGCAGGAGCAGTGGAAGAAGATCTTCCCCGAGTTCGAGGACTTCGAGAAGCTCTCCGACGCGCAGAAGACACGTTTCGTGCAGGAGCTGTCCGAACGCAACATCACGCAGTTGCGCCAGGACGTCGGCGAGCTGCTGAACAGCCTGCCGCCGGTGGAGCGCGCACAGTTCGAGAAGCTGCGGACCAGCCTGCAGAACCTGCCCTACCGCATCAAGCACGCGACTCCCGCCTACCACGCCATCGCCAACAGCGGTGTGATGTCCTCGCAGGGCGACCTGACCCGACGGGGCATCAGGTTCCTCGCGTCCGGCAAGAGTTCGGGGAAGAACACCTCCAACCTCGGCAACGACGACTTCGTCTTCTTCCGCATGGAGGCCGGCGACAAGCCGATGGCGACCCGGTACGGGCCCACCACACTCGTCTTCGACGCCAAGGTCCTCGAGGAGCGGGGCGGTTGGGTGTCGCTGCACGACCAGCTGCACCCGCTGGACCGCGAGACCATGCGTGACCTGAAGTTCGGCGACGACACCGTCCGCAGCGCCACGTACGACAAGGGCTTCGAGGACATGGGCAAGCGGGCCCGCTGGACGTACGAGTATCCGGGCGGCAGTGGCTCCCGCACGGTCTCCTTCGACCAGGAGGTCTTCCACGGCGCGCACGTCCAGGAGGCCCTCGCCCTGTCCGTGGTGCGCGAGGTGCACCTGATCGGCGGCGGGTTCAAGGACGACGTCCTCAGGCTCGCCGCCCAGGGCGAGGCCGGCGTGGAGCAGATGGGCGCGGTCGTCTCCAAGCTGTACCGGCCCGAGGCCAAGTTCGGTTCCGGGCTGCCGATCAACCCGTTCTCCAGCCAGGTCGAATCCCGGTGGCCGAAGCCGCTCAAGGTCCACGACATGGAGGGCGACGGGCGCTATCTCGCCGACGGCACGGTGGACCCGGCCGCGCGGGCCGCGGGCAAGGCGTTCGACGAGGCGTCCGACAAGGTGCGCCAGGCCGACAACGCCGTCGTCAGCGGCAACCAGAGTGCGCAGCGCTACAACCTCAGGAAGGCGCAGCCCCTGGCCGAACAGGCGGTCAAGCTGACGCAGCAGTTCCACGACATCGCCCAGGGCGCCCGCAAGGACATGGCGAAGGGGCTGCTCGACGAGCGGACGAAGCTGCTCGACAACATCAACGGACGTATCGACGCCCTGAAGCAGAAGCCCGACCCGAACGCGGTGCAGGCGCAGCCCAGGCCGGGCAAGAACCAGGGCGCCGGGACCTCCTCGTCGGCCGCCACGTCGAACGGACCCAACCTCAACACGCTCCCGCAAGCGGCCGAGGACGCGCTCAAGGCCGTGCCGGGCATCTCCGAACAGATGAAGAAGATGGTCCGGGCACTCGCCAACTCGGACGGTTTCCGGTCCCTGCCGGACTCCAAGGTCGGCGCGCAGACCACCGCGGCCGTCGACCTGGGCAGGACCGCCTTCGACAAGGCGTTCAGGCACCTGTCCAAGGCGAAACTGGTCTACGGCGACGGCGCGGGCCTCCACTTCACGGACGACGGCCGCCGGCTGTTCCTGCCGTCGAGCGCCGACACCAAGACGGCGGCGCCGTCCGGGTCTGGTGCGACCGACGTTCACACGCCCCCGGCCGACGCCCAACCCGAGCTCCCGCCCACCCAGTTGAGCCCCGACACCAAGGCCCCCGCGCTCACCGGCGACGGCCTCCCGTCGCGCAGCCTGGACACCAGCTCCCCGGCGCCGCACGACCTCAGCAGCAGTTCACCGGCACCACACCACGCCGGCACGGACACCGTCTCTCCGGCACCCCACGACCTCGACACCAATTCCCCTGCGCCGCACGACACCGACACGCATGCGCCGGTACCGCACCGTGTCGACTCCGAGACCTCCCCGCCGGTGATCAAGGAGGGCGACACCACCGTCTCGTCCTCCACGAATCACGGCGCCGCCATGCACCCCCACGACGCGCAGACCACGCCGCAGCACCTCTCCGACACCACCCCACCGCACCGTCCGGCCGGGACCGAGACGGAGACCTTCCAGCCGCACCCGCTCGACGCGGGCACGCCTCCGACCCGGCTGACGGAGACCGACACGACCGCACCGCACCTCGCCGACACCGAGACACGAACACCCCACCTCGCGGACAACGACACCACCCCGCCGCACCCCACCGAGACCGACACCACCCCGCCCCACCCCACCGAATCCGACCCGGCCGCGACGCATGTCGACGACATCCACCCGGCCGCGCCGCACCGTGGCGGCGACGGCGACTTCGCCTCGATGCCCCCGAGGGACGACACACGGCTGGGCGGTGGCCGGACCACGCGGCCGCTCGGTGACGCCGTCCTCGACGACATGCTCAGGCCGCCCCGGCGGACCGGCGACACCACCGCGACGACGGCACCCGGCACCGCTCACCCGGCCGCGCCCGACCTCCTCGACCGCGACGCCTTCCGCCGTAGCACGTACCGGGAGCACGGCATCCGCGCCCGCTCGCAGATCCGGTACGTCGACCGCGCTCTCGACGCCTTCCACCGCCTCCCCGCCGACCAGTTGGCGCAGCGGGCCCAGGCCCTCGACGACCTGGCGGACGCCGCCCAGCGCTTCCTGCAAGACCGCCCGGACTCGGTCCGCCGGGCCGGCGTGGAACAGCTGCTGCACCAGGTGCGGGCCGAGGCGAACGCCTACCGGCTGCTCGACGACTTCCGGCGGCTCGGCGGCGACGGGGACGGGCTGGCCGGCCGCATCCGTACCGCCCTCGCCAACGGCGGTACGACACCCCACACGCGGACCACGCTGCAGACGACGCTCGACGGCATGGACCGCTCGGCACAGGCCCAGCGGCAGAACGACGCCCTGAGCCTGCTGGACGCCACCCCGCCGCTCCGGAACACCGGTGACACCACCCTCACCGCACCGGCCCGGCTGGACGGCGACACGACCCCGGCGGCACCCGCCCGCCTCGACGGCGACACCAGCCCCGCGGCACCCGCCCGACCCGACAGCGCCACCACCCCCGCCCGCCCGGACCGCGGCAAGGGTCCGGCCGTACCCTCCCGGCAGCCCGGGGAGACGCCGTGGGCGGAGGATTCGGCGCGGTTCGACGCGTTGCTGGGCGACGACGGCCGGCCGTTCCGCGAGGCCTGGGTCGAGCTGTCGTCCGCCCGGGTCGAACTGAACCGGGCCGAGGATCTGCGCGCCGCGCCGGGCGGAGCCAGCAGCTCACGGGGTGTCAGCGAATACGACGTGCAGCTCAACCACGAGCTGATCGCCGCTCAGGACCGGTTCCGCACCGCGTACACGAACCTGGAGGACCTCGGTGTCCATCCGACCGAGATCGAGGCCCGGATCCAGGAGATCCAGGTCGAGGCCACCCGGCGCGGCGCGACGCTCGGCGCGGGCAAGCACGACACGCTGCCCGACACCGCCCCGCCCGCGGTCAACCGGATCGATCTGAACAACTCGGGCGTGAGCGGGCCGAACGGCCTGACCATCGAGCGGAGCGTGGGCCAGGACAACACGGTGACACTGCGGGTGGTCGACCAGCAGTCGCACCCGGACCCGACGCGCACGGTCGTCGCCCGGCCGGACGGCGGTTTCGACGTCCGGCACACTCCGTCGGACACCGTCGACACCTACACCGCGAACGGCGACCGGATCGCCTACGACATGCCGCTGCGCGGGGCCGACGGCGGGCCGACGGGGCTGCGTCTGCACACCGGCATCAACGGCCACGGCGCCCGCCAGGCCCTGGCGGTGCGCGGCCCCGGAGCGGACCGGCTGACCGCCTTCCCGCTGCCCGGCGACGCCGCACGGATCACCCATCTCGACACCGGCGTCACCCAGCGCGTGGACGCCCTGGGTGTCCGGCTCGACGAGGGCGTCCAGCTCACCGGCCGGGACGGCGTCCCCGCCGAGGCCGACCGGGTGTGGGTCACCGGCGGTGCCGACGTCCATGTCACCGATCTGGCGGGCAACCGGCTCGACCTGCGCGTGCAGGACCTGGGTGACGGGAACGGCATCAGGGTCACCCACGAGACGACCGGGACGTCCGTTCGCCACGACGGCCAGGGCCGCCTCCGGGAGACCGGAGTCTCGCTGACCGATCCGCGGGGCGCCCGCGGGGAGCGGTTCCTGGCCGACGGCGGCGCGGGCCGCTTCACCCTGACCGACGCGTCCGGTGCCCGGCACCCCCAGCAGGTCACCGAGCTGCCCGGCGGCTCCGGCTTCCGGGTGACCGACGAGACGAGCGGCGCGACCAGCAGGTTCACGGGCGACGGCCGCTACCAGGACGTCGGCCTCGCGCTGTTCGACCCGGCGGCGAACGCGCGCGGCGGCCGGATCGTCGTACCGGACGGCGCGGGCGGTCACCTCCTCACCGACGCGGCGGGCCAGCCGCTGGACCAACGGGTGGTCGCGGTCGAGGGCGACCGGCCGCGCACGATCGACGACGCCACCGGCGAGTCCGTGCTGTACGACGCCCAGGGCCGCCCGGTGAGCACCTCGACCGCGCTGGCCGACCCGGCCGGCGGCCCGCGCGGTGCCCGGTTCGCCGAGCCGGGCGGGGCAGGCGGCCACCGCCTCACCGACGCCGGCGGCAACCGGCTGCCCGGCACGGTCACCGCGCTCCCGAACAACGGCGGCTTCCGGACCGTGCACGGCACCGGCCACCACACCTTCGCGCCCAACGGCGACTTCGCGGGCGACGGACTGCGGCTGACCGGGCGGGACGGCGCACCGGCCGGGCATCTCGACCGGCCGCTCGGCGGGGCCCCGCACTGGCTGGACGACACCTTCGCTACCGACCCGGCGCGTGCGGTCACCTTCGACCCGGCCGGCCGCATCGAGATCGCCCGCCCCGGCGGCGGCCGGGAGGTCTTCGACCAGCACACCGGCCGGTTCGTCCAGGAGACGGTCCCGCTTCCCGGCGGTGGTCACCAAACCACCCTGGCCGACGGGACGTTCACCCGGTACGACGGCCACGGCGCCGTCACGGCCACCGGCACCCCGCTGCCCGCGGGCCACGGAGGACGCCTCCTCGTCACGGACCCGCCGACCGCGGCGCACCCCGCCGCCTGGCTGGAGGACGCGGCGGGCCGCCGGCTCGCGCACTGGGAGGCCGTCCAGCGGCCCGACGGCACCACCCGGATCGTGTTCAACGACCGGACCAGCCCGCGGCACGGCGAGTTCGTGCACCTGGCCGCCGACGGCAGCGTGGCCCGGCAGGGCTTCAACGTGCTGGACAACGGGCGGCGCACAAACCACCGGTACGTCGTCGACCACGTCGCGGGCACCTGGGAGCGGACCACCAGGTCCGGCGAGCCCGTGGCGGCCGGGGCCTTCCACCACGGCACCGCCGACCTGTCCGGCGCCGCAGGCGGCCACGTCAGGCTGCTCAGCTCCACCGACAAGCACGTGCCGGTCTTCGAGCGCCGCGTGCTGCCCGGTGCCTCCGGCGACGTGGTCGACTCCTTCCGGCGCACCGACACGATCGGCTTCGCCCGCACCAACCCCCGTACCCACTGGGTGCGCTGGGACGACACCGGCACTCCGGCCGGCACGGGCAGCCGGCACTACGACACGGCGGGCACCGGCTGGCGCGACACCGACGGCTGGGGCCGCACCGTGCGCGAATACCGCGACGGGCTGCAGAAGTTCAACGGCCGGACCGGCCACACCCTGGGCGTCGACGACGGCAACGGGGCCTGGACCTGGCATCGTTACGACGGCGAAGGCAAGGTGATCGCCTCCGGCCCGCGGACCCGGGAGCGCCTCGGCAGCGGCTGGACCGACCGCACCGCGGACGGCCGGATCGCCCAGCAGCAGTGGGGCATGGCCGAATGGCCCGAGCGGGCCGGCCAGTACCAGGAACACGCCGTGAACCCGGCCGACGGCTCCCTCCGCGGCACCTGGGAGCGGCACTCCCCGCACGGCAAGGAGGTCGGCAGGCACGAGGCCTTCGACGGCGGCTTCCTGACCACCGACCGCTGGCGCGAGCAGCGCCCGCCCACCTGGGTCCGCACCCGTTGGCTGGCCGGCGCCGAGCACGTCCAGCCGCCGTACGCGCATGTCCGGGGCGACGACACCTACCAGTTGTTCACCTGGACCAAGGAGGCCCGTGACGGCGCCACCACCTCCGGGGTGCGGTACGTCGGGATGGACGGCAGCGCGCTGGACCTGGCGGCCGACGGCAGCTTCGCGCGGTTCAGCGGCAAGCTGCACGACGGCACGTCCCTCAAGGTCGGCGACCACGCGGCGCGCCCCGGCCACCCGCCGGCCAACCCGGGCGACCACCCGTGGCAGGCCGGCGACCTCAGGGGCTACCGCGAGCGGCTGACGAACGACCCGCAGGGCAGGCTCTGGCGGGACGTCCACCAGGACGCCGGCGGCGTCACCCGGACCGCCCGCGAGGGCCGCCCGAACGGGGTCGTGCGGGAGTTCACCGGTGACCGCACCTGGGTGGACCGGGACCCGCACGGCAACCTCGTCGGACAGAGTCACGCCAACCCGGACGGCACCGCCGGACGGGTGATCCAGGGCTCCGGCCGCGCCGGCTCGGGCCGCTGGACCTGGCGCGAGCTGGACGCGCAGGGCACCGAACTCGGCAGCGGCCGACGGGAGTTCTTCCGTGGCTCGAACGACTCGCGGCTGCCCTGGGACGACTCCTACCGGGACTACGACGGCAACGGGAACCTGGTCCGCGAGCGCCGGATGCTGGACTCCGGCCGGTACGTCGACGCCTGGCGGGACGACCAGGGCGACTGGCGCGTCAGCACCCACGAACGCAACGGCACGCCCGTCGACGTGGGCAACGGCGAGCAGGTCCGGCGCTGGTGGAACGGCCGTACCTGGCAGGACCAATGGCCGGCCGGCGCCCGCCACTTCCGTGACGAGCTGCGCGTGCCCAACCAGGCCGCGCCCACCGTCCTGCGCGAGACCCCGCTGCACAACGGCGGACCGCTGCGGGTGCGTGCGTACAGCACGGCCGTCACGCAGCACACCCCGGCCGGCTCGGTCTGGAAGGAGTTCGACCACGGCAGCGTGGTCCGGGAGCGCAAGGCCGACGGCGGCGGGTTCCTGGAGACCGACGCCTGGCGCGGCCAGTGGAACCGATACAACAGGAACGGCGACCTGATCGCGCAGCGCACCGACAGCGGCCTGGTGTTCGAGCGGGACAGCTTCGGCCGGATGCGGCTCACCGGCAACGAGTACGACTTCCGCGGCCCGCTCACCGAGATCCGCGGCTGGGGCCGTACCATCCGGGAGGCCCAGCGCATGCCGTGGTCCGGCACCCTCCTGCCGGACGGCAACGCAGCGCTGCGCGAGGCGCGTTACGAGCCGTACTGGCAGTCCGTGGCCAAGAAGGCGGCACTGGAGTTCGGCCAGGAGTTCATCCTGGAGTTCGGCGCGAACCTCGCCGTCAACGGGATCGTGGCCGCCGTCCAGAACAAGCCGTTCACCGGCAAGGACGCGCTCAAGTCGTTCGCCAACGCGGCGGTCGGCGCGACCATCAAGACCGGACTGAGCACGGCGGTGCACGAGAGCCGGGCCCTCGGGTTCGAGAAGCTCGGCCGGTTCAAGACGGGGATCGCCAACATCGACGGCGGCAAGCCGTGGACCCGGCGTCCGCTCAACCACGACAAGACCTGGGTCAACGAGTGGGCGGGCAACGAGACGCCGACCCGCTGGCGGGGCGGTATGTACGACTTCTCGTTCGGCGTCCTGAGCAGTGCGCTGTCCGGCTGGGTCAACGGCAGCATGAACGCGGCCGTGTGGGGCGTGACCGACGCGGACGGGCAGACCGTGAAGCTGCACGGCGGGGACGCGGTCTGGGAGGGCGGGATCAACGCCGCCGCGTCGGTCACCACGGCGGCCACCACCGGTCTGGTCAAGAACGTGTTCGTGATGAGCGCGGGTGGCCGGCTCTTCCACCGCCAGGGCTTCGCCGACTTCTGGATCCAGCTACCCTTCAAGATCTTCGAGAAGACGATCCAGTCGCTGTACCTGACCAGTACGTACCGTGCGAGCATCAACCCGACGTACTACCAGGCACCGTGACCGGGCAGCGGCGAGCACCGAGGACTGAGGAACGTAGATGACCACCCGTCACACCGTGGCGCCCAAGGGGCAGGGCGGCCGGGGCGCGTACCGGACCATCGGCGAGGCGATACGCGCGGCCTCGCCCGGCGATCTGGTGGTGATCGCCCCCGGCACCTGGACCGAGAACCTGGTCCTGGACCGCGCGGTCGTGCTCACGGCGGAACACGGCCGGGGCAGTGTGGTGATCGCGGCGCCGCCCGGTGAGGCGCCCGCGGTGACCGTGGACGGGCCGGACTGCGCCCTGCACAACATCACGGTGTGGGGCTCCGACGCGGGCCTGCCCGCGGTGAGCGTGTCGCCGGGCGCCGGGCTGGTCCTGGAGGAGTGCTCGGTGGAGGGCGGCCGGGTCCAGGTGAAGGGCCCGGAGGACGAGGAGGGCGGTACGACGGCCGTCGTACTGCGCCGCTGCCGTCTGGAAGGGGCCAGGCTGGCCGGTCTGCACCTGGCCGGCGGGGTCCGCGCCCGCCTTGAGGACACGGCGGTGACCGGCGTCGACGGCACGGGCGTGGTGCTGTCCGGCACGGCGAGCCTGGACGCGGTACGGCTGCGGCTCGAGCGTACGACCGGGTCGGGGATGCGGCTGCGCGGCCGGTCCCGGCTGCGGCTGACCGACTCGGTGCTGGCGGGCAGTGGCCGGGCCGGGCTGCTTCTGGAGGATTCCACCGAGGCCATGGCCGGGGAGTCGCGGATCGAGACGCCCGGCGCGGCGGGGGTGCATCTGACCGGTTCGGCGCGGGCCGAGCTGACCGACTGCCGGATCCGGGGGGCGGCCGCCAGCGGGCTGGTCGTGCAGGAGACCGCGCGGCTCAGCGCGTCGGGCTGTTCCGTGGCCGACGCGGGGGCCAACGGGCTCCTGGTGACGGGGTCGGCCGAGGCGGAGCTGGCCGACTGCCGGATCGACCGGAGCACCTTCAGCGCAATCCATCTGGCCGGTACGGCCGTCGGGCGGCTCGCCGACTGCCGGGTGCGGGGCGGCTCCGAGCACGGGGTGCACGCCACCGGCGAGGCCCGGATCGAGCTGACCGACTGCGGGATCACCGACGTCGCCATGACCGGCGTGAGCGTCCTGGAGCGGGCGGTGGCCACGCTCACCGGCTGCCGGGTCGCCGGGACCGCCGCCGGGATCGGCATCGGCTCGCCCGCCGGCAGCACGGTCGCGGACACCACGGTGACCGGGACGAAGGAGATCGGCGTGCAGGTCGCCAAGGGCGCCGCCGTCTCCCTCGCCGGGATCCGGATCAGCGGCGCGGGAGCCGCCGGCCTGGTGGTCGACGAGGGCGCCGAGGCGACGGTGACCGGCGGCCGGGTCGAGGACTGCGCGGGCTCCGGCGCCGTCGTGTGGACCGGCGCCAGACCGGAGGTGACCGGGCTGCACATCGACCGGCCGGGCAAGAACGGGGTGTTCCTGGCCGAGGGGGCGGGCGGCACGTTCACCTCGCTCGACGTCACCCGGGCGGGCTTCCCGGCGCTGCACGTCGCCAAGGACGCCGACCCGGTCTTCCGGCACTGCCGGATCCGGGACTGCGCGGAGGCGCTGGGCACCGACGAGGGCGCCGAGCCGGTCCTGGAGGACTGCACGGCGGACGGCACCCCGCTGACCTTCGGCACCCCGGCCGCCGCGCCCGCGAACGGCAAGCCCGGTGCGGCCCCCTCCTCCCCTTCTGCTTCTGCCGCAAAGGCGGCCGGCGACTCCGGAGAACCGGAGGAGGAGAACCTGGAGGACCTGCTCGGCGAACTCCACGAACTGGTGGGCCTGGACCGCGTGAAGGAGGACGTCGGCTCCCTGGTCAAGCTCATGCAGACGGTCCGCCGCCGCGAGGAGGCCGGTCTTCCGGCCCCGCCGCTCAGCCGTCACCTGGTGTTCGCCGGCAACCCCGGCACCGGCAAGACCACGGTCGCCCGCCTCTACGGCCGCCTCCTCAAGGCCCTCGGCCTGCTCCGCCGGGGCCATCTGATCGAGGTCGACCGGACCGCGCTCGTCGGCGAGTACGTCGGCCACACCGGCCCGAAGACCACCGCCGCCTTCAACCGGGCGCTCGGCGGTGTGCTCTTCATCGACGAGGCCTACTCGCTGGCCCCGGCCTTCGCGGGCAACGACTTCGGCACCGAGGCCGTGGCGACCCTGGTGAAGCTGATGGAGGACCACCGCGACGACGTGGTGGTCATCGCCGCCGGCTACCCCGGCGACATGCACCGCTTCATCGGCTCCAACCCCGGCCTCGCCTCCCGTTTCGGCCGCACCCTCGTCTTCGAGGACTACGAGCCGGGCGAGCTGGTGTCGATCGTCGAGTTCCAGGCGGGGCAGCACCGCTACGAACTGACCCCCACGGCCCGCACCGAACTGTTCTCGCTCTTCGAGGCCATGCCCCGGGGCGAGGGATTCGGCAACGGCCGTTCGGCCCGCCAGATCTTCCAGGAGATGACCGAGCGCCAGGCCCAGCGCGTGGCCGAGCTCGCCGCCCCGACGGCGGAACAGCTGATCAGCCTGGAGGCCCACGACCTGCCCCACCCGGCCACCCGCTGACGGCACGCTCGTGCCGTACAACCGTACAATTTGAGGCCGAACGAAAGTCGAGAAGGAGCCACCGTGCCCGGTCACCGGTCCATCACCGAAGCGGAGAAGCTCGCCTCGGCGAAGCTCGGCGGGATCCCGGTGCGCCGGGACCAGATGGCGGCCGTGGCGAACATCCACCGGGCCGCCTCCGCGGTGCGCCAGCACCTGGAGAACTCCGTGCTGCGCGGCTCGGACCTCACCTGGACCGCGTTCGTGGTGCTGTGGGTGGTCTGGGTGTGGGGCGAGTCGGAGACCCGGCACGTGGCGGAGGAGGCCGGGATCTCCAAGGGCACCCTCACCGGCGTGGCCCGCACCCTGGAGTCGCGTGGCCTGCTCGGCCGCACCGGGCATCCGGACGACGGCCGCCTGGTGCTGCTCAGCCTCACCGAGCGGGGCGAGGAGCTGATGCAGCGGGTGTTCCCGGCGTTCAACGCGGAGGAGGCCTTCGTGACCTCCGGGCTCAGCGACGCCGAGTGCCGGACCCTCGCGGAGCTGCTGCGGCGGGTCGTGATCCAGGTCGAGGAGCACGGCGAGGAGCGGCGCCGGGAACTGCTCGGCGGCGCCGAGCCCGCGCCGCGCCGCAGCGGACGGCGGCCGAAGGCCTGATCAGGCGGCCGCCCGTACCAGCGCGTCGAACAGGCGCTGCTGCACCGGGTCTTCGTGTGCGGTGTCCTCGGGATGCCACTGCACGGCGATGAACCAGCCCTGGGCATCAGTCAGTTCGAGACCTTCGACCGTGCCGTCCGCCGCGGTCGCACTGACACTGAGACCGGCGCCGAGGCAGTCGACGCGCTGGTGGTGGTAGCAGGAGGCGTTCACCTTCTCCTCCCCCAGGACCTGTTCCACGCGGGAGCCGGGGCAGACGGTCACCGGGTGGCGAAGGTGCCGGTGGGTGCGGTCCGGGCCGCCCATGTCCTGTTCCAGGGTGCCGCCCAACGCCACGTTCACGGCCTGCAGGCCCCGGCAGATCGCCAGCAGCGGCAGGCCCGACTCCAGCGCGTGCCGGGCGACTTGAAGGTCGAAGGCGTCCTGGAGGTCGTCGACGTCGTAGACGGTGTCGTGGGTCTCCGTCGCTCCGTAGCGATACGGGGCGAGGTCGCCGCCGCCGGGCAGCAGCACGCCGTCGAAGCGGGCGAGCCGGCCCGGCACGTCGGTGTCGGCGGGGTGGATGCTCGCGGGTTCGCCGCCGGCCCGCCAGACGGCCTCGATCAGGGCCCGGGCGTTGACCTCGGCGGCGAAGCGCAGCGCCGAGGTGGTGGCGGAGAACCGGGCGGGTACGGCGATGAGCGGACGGAGCCCACGAGGCGGACGGTGCGGACGGGTCACAGCTGGATCCAGGTCGTCTTGAGTTCGGTGTACTTGTCGATCGCGTGCGCGGACTTGTCCCGCCCGTTGCCGGACTGCTTCATCCCGCCGAAGGGCACGGTCAGGTCGCCCTCCTCGTAGCAGTTCACCCAGACCGTGCCCGCCTTGAGGGCACGGGAGACCTGGTGCGCGGTGGACAGGTCGGAGGTCCACAGGCCGGCCGCGAGCCCGTACTCGGTGGCGTTGGCGAGCCGGACCGCCTCGTCGAGGTCGTCGAAGGCGAGGACGGACAGGACGGGGCCGAAGATCTCCTCGCGGGCCAGCCGCATACCCGGGTCCACGCGGTCGAAGACCGTCGGTTGCAGATAGCTGCCGCCGCTCTCCACGAGGGCGAGTTCGCCGCCCGTGCGCAGCCGGGCCCCCTGCGCGCGCCCGGCCGCGACATGCCCCTGCACGCGCTCCAGATGCGCCTCCCCGACCAGCGCGCCCATCTCGGTCGCCGGGTCGAGCGGGTCGCCGACGCGGAGTTCCCCGGCCCGCCGCACAACGGCCTCCGTCACCCGCTCGGCGATCGAGGAGTGGACCAGGAGCCGGGAGGGCGCGGTGCACATCTCGCCCTGGTTGAAGAAGATGCCCCAGGCGGCGGTGGCGGCGGCCCGCTCCAGGTCGGGGGCGTCGGGGAGGACGATGTTGGGCGACTTGCCGCCCAGCTCCAGCCAGACCCGCTTGAGGTTGGAGTCGGCGGAGTAGCGCAGGAAGTGGCGGCCGACGGCCGTGGAGCCGGTGAAGGCGAGGACGTCGACGTCGGGGTGGAGGCCGATCGCCCGCCCGGTCGTCGGGCCGTCGCCGGTGACGACGTTGAGGACGCCGGGCGGGAGTCCGGCCTCGGTGCCGAGGCGGCCGAGGAGCAGGGCGGAGAGCGGGGAGGACTCGGACGGCTTCAGGACGACCGTGCAGCCGGCCGCGAGTGCCGGGGCCACCTTCCAGCTCGCGAGCGTGAGGGGGAAGTTCCAGGGGACCACGGCGCCGACGACACCGGCCGGCTCGCGGGTGACCAGGGCGAGGGCGTCGGCGGCGGTGTGCGGGGACTCGTCGGTGAGCTTGTCGGCCAGCTGTCCGTACCAGCGGAAGGTGGCGATCGCGGCGCGCAGTTCGACGGCGTACGCCTCGGTGATCGGCTTGCCCATCTCCAGGGTGACGGTGAGGGCGAGCTCCGCCCGCCGCTCTTCGAGGAGTTCGGCCAGGCGCAGCAGGATCCGGCCGCGTTCGGCGGGTGCCATGCGCGGCCAGGGCCCGGCGTCGAAGGCGCGGCGGGCGGCGGCCACGGCGTGGTCGACCTCGGCCCGGCCGGCGTCGGCGACCTCGGTGAGGAGCTGTCCGTCCCGGGGTGAGACGACGGCGAAGACCGCTCCCCCGCCGGGCTCGTCGGTGCCGTCGATGTGGTGGTGTGCGGGCAGGTCGAGGGCCTTGGCGCGGCCGGTCAGTTCGTCGGGGGTGAGGTCCAGCATGGTGTTCCCAATCGAGGGGTGGGGGCCCGGCCGTGCGGGGCCGGGCCCGGCGGGGTGCGTCAGCGGCGGTGGACGAGGCGTGCGGTGCCCGCCCCGAGACCCAGGACGGCGGGGACGGCGAGGACGAGCCAGACGGCCGTGCTGGTGGCGCCGCCGATGAGGGTCGTGAAGTTGGCCAGGATCACCCAGATCATGGCGGCGATGCCGAGGGCACCGAGGGCCGGGGCGATCAGCGTGTTCCAGGGCCGGGCGTCGAGGCGTTCGCGGCGGAAGAAGACGATCACCGAGACCGAGGTCAGGAAGTACAGCAGCATGCAGGCGAGGACCCCGACGCCGCTGAACCAGGAGAACAGGGTGAGGACGGGGTCCTTCCCGGCGAGGGCGAAGGGCATCACCAGGAGCACCGCGATCGCCGTCTGGACCAGGCCCGCGATCCTGGGCGAGTGCCGGTGGTTGAGGGTGCGCAGCCGGTCCGGCAGCAGGCCCTCGCGGCTGAGGGAGAACAGGTAGCGGTTGGCGGAGTTGT
The DNA here is from genome assembly GCF_042894765.1 of Streptomyces sp. NPDC001507. Taxonomy (NCBI): domain Bacteria; kingdom Bacillati; phylum Actinomycetota; class Actinomycetes; order Kitasatosporales; family Streptomycetaceae; genus Streptomyces; species Streptomyces sp. NPDC001507. Next base: position 944,010 of record NZ_JBIAVV010000001.1, on the reverse strand, counting down.
GGAAGGCGAGGATGCCGGCGAAGAGGGAGGTGGCGAGCAGGATCGGCAGGACGTCGTCGACCCAGCCACCGAACTGGTCGGCGATCGGCGCGAAGACGAAGACGGTGGAGTCGCCGCCCGCCAGCGCCTTGCCCGCGGCGGCGGTGACCTTCGAGGGGCCGTACGAGGAGACCAGCATCCACGAGACGAAGGCGAAGAAGCCGGTGACGACGGCGACCGAGAGGTAGGTGGCGCGGGGGACGGTCCTGCGCGGTTCGCGGGCCTCCTCGCCGTAGATGGCGGTGGCCTCGAAGCCGAACATGGAGGCGACGGCGAACATCAGGGCCACGCCGGGCGCGCCCTGGAGCACCGCGCCCGGTGAGAACGTGCCGCCGAAGTCGAGCCCTTCGGGTCCGCCGCCCTTCACGAAGGTGACCACGGCGAAGGCCAGCAGGATGCTGAACTCGGTCAGGACGAACACGGCGAGCACCTTGGCGCCCAGCTCGATCCCGGCCGCGCCGAGCACCTGGACCACGGCCATGGTCGCCAGGGCCCACACCCACCAGGCGACGTGTGCGCCGCAGTAGTGCGCGACCAGGCCGCTGACGGTGTACCCGTAGAGCCCGTACATCGCGGCCTGGACCGCGCAGTAGGCGAACAGCGCCACGGCGGCGCTGCCGCTGCCGGTCGTGCGGCCCAGCCCCTTGCCGATGTACGTGTAGAAGGCGCCGGCGTTGACGACGTGCCGGCCCATGGCCACGAAGCCCACCGAGAACAGCAGGATCACCGCCCCGGCGAGGGCGTAGGCGGCCGGGGCGCCGGCGCCGTTGCCCACGGCGACCGCGATCGGCACGGCGCCCGCGATGCCGGTGAGCGGCGCCTGGGCGGACAGGACGAAGAAGAGGATGCCCAGGACACCCAGGGCGTTGCGTTTGAGGGTGGTGGCGGGCTGGGCGCCCGTTCCGGCCTGTGGAGAGGCGTCGACCGTCTGACTGTCCACTCGGATCACCTGCTGAGGGGAAGGGAGAGTTTTCGTTTTGAGCCAAACGAGTTGCCTCATGGTGGGCCGGAACTATCCATCTGGCAAGGGGGCGGGAAGGGGAATTTACGCCAGGGAAACCGCTGTGCCCAGGGCATGGCGAACCCCCCGGCGCGACCGCGACGGGGGGTTCCGGGCCGGGCACGCTCAGTCGCGGTTCTCCGGCGGCCGCTCACCCAGGGTGCGCAGGAGGGCGTGCAGCTCGGCGAGGGCCGCCTCGGAGTCCGCGCGGTCGCCGATGCCGGTGAGCTGGTGCAGCACCAGGCCGTCCAGCGCGGCGAAGACCAGTCGGTTGAAGGCGGGGCTCGCGCCGCTGGGCAGTATGCGGTCCAGCTCACGCTGGGAGGCGCCGAAGTACTCGTCGTAGAGCGCGCGGACCTGCGGCAGCAGCTCGGGGCGGCGGCGGGCCTCCAGGAGCAGCTCGTACTGGTACGCCTGGCCGTCCGCGTCGTCCTCCACCATGTCCGGCAGGCCGGCCACGAAGTCCTCGGGCCTGCCGGTGCCGGGCTCCAGCAGACTGCTGCTGAGGCTGAGGCGGACGGCGTAGGCGAGGGACTCCTCGATCAGCGCGTCCCGGGAGCCGAAGTGGTGGACGACCAGGCCGTGGGTGACCCCGGCCTCCTCGGCCACGGCACGGTAGGTGAGGTGCCGCAGCCCTCGTGCGCCGACGACCCGGACGGCGGCCTTGAGCAGCGCCTCGCGCCCCTCACCGTAGCCGAGCCGCCTGCGCGCCCCGTCCTCCGGCCGGTCGTCGGTCTGGTGCGGGGTCTCGGCGGATTCGGTCATGGTTGCGACCCTACCCGCCGGTTCCCGGCGCCCGCCGTGGCGCCTACCTGCGGGGCGCGCGGATGCCACGGAACTCCCAGTCCCCGCCGAGCGCGGTGGACAGCACTTCCTCGGACTCGGTGGGCTGAGCGCCGACGTCGGTGCGGATCGGGGTGGGCCCGGTGACGATGTGGTTCGTGAGCCGCCCGAGGCCCTCCACCTCGACCTCGACGACGTCGCCGGGCCGCACGGGCCGTGAGTTGGCCGGGGTGCCGGAGAGCAGCACGTCGCCGGGGTACAGGGTGATGGTGCGGGCGATGTCGGCGACGAGATAGTGCATGTCCCACTCCATCTCGTCGGTGGACCCGTCCTGGACGACCTCGCCGTTGACGTATGTGCGCAGCCGCTTGCCGTGGAAGTCCCAGTCGGTGACCAGGCCGGGCCCGAGCGGGCACAGCGTGTCCGACCCCTTCACCCGCAGCATGGAGCCGGCGTCGGTGTCCCGGAAGTCGTGCAGACCGTAGTCGTTGGCGACCGTGTACCCCGCGATGCACTCCCCCGCCTCGGCCGGGGAGACGTTCCGCGCGGTTCTCCCGATGACGATGGCGACCTCGCCCTCGTAGTTGAGCCACTTGCAGCCCTCGGGCCGGACGACCGCGCCCCGGTGGGAGTTGAGGGCGGAGGTCGGCTTGTGGAAGTAGGTCGGGGTGCCGGGCAGCCTGATCCCGAACTCCTCGACCCGGCTGCGGTGGTTGAGATGGACGGCGATCACCTTGGAGGGGACGACCGGGGGCAGGTGCTGCGCCTCCTCGATCCTGACGCGGCGCCCGTCCCCGGCGACGAGTTCGCCCCCGTCGACGGTGACCTGGACGGCGGCGCCGTCGAGGAGGATGCGGCGGTACTCGGGCATGGGTGCTCCTAGTGGCGACTGTGCGGGGTGCGCGGGGCGGATGTGCCGGTACCGGTCCAGCCGTCGGCGGGCCGGTCGAACCAGAGGTGCGCCTGACCGGTGCCGATGGAGTTCTCGTACTCGCCGTACTGCCGGGCCGGTGCGGCGCAGGCTCGCTCGCCGAGGGCGCCGGCCAGCATCAGGTAGTGGAAGAACCTCGCCTCGGGCCTGAACTTCCAGAACGCGTCCATGGTGTCCAGGACCTTGTCATGACGGCCCTCCTTGAACCAGGCGATGCGCTCGTGGTCGGCCTCCCGGGCCTCGGGCGTGCGGATGTGCACCGGGTCGCTGGCCTCGTGGTCGCGCAACTCGCGCAGCGGCCAGAAGGTGTGCGAGAGGGCGCCGGAGGCGATGAGCAGCACCCGCCGCCCGGGGGTGGCGGCGATGCCGTCGGCGAGCGCCCGCCCGAGCCGCAGATGGTCCTCCATGTCCCCGGTCTGGCACACCCCGATGGTCACCCACCGCTTGTCGGGCAGGCCCTCGCCCAGGAACTTCCAGAGGTTGATCGTGGCGTAGTAGACCGGCAGGTACTCGTCGTCGATCGCGGTGATCCAGGTGCCGTGCTTGTCGGCGAACTTCTCGACGCTGCGGGCGAGTTCGGGGTCACCGGGAAAGTCGTACGGCATCCGGCACATCCCGCGGGGCAGTTCCTCGGAGGTGAACAGGCCTGCCCGGCGCTGCTGGGCCGTGACCACGAACTCGACGGTCGTCGCCCAGTGCGAGTCGAGCACGACGACGGTGTCGTAGTCGTCCCGTTCGAAGACGTCCCTGCGCAGCTCGCGCAGCCCGGTGACGAGGGTGATCTCCTTGCCCTCGTTGAGTTCCAGCCGGTCGGCCTCCGGCAGCACGATGGTGGGGACGTGGGCGAGGAGCCCCGCCCCGACGATCTCACCCATGGTCCTTGAAGCCCTTCGGTGCGGTGACGGTGTTCTTCAGGTCGCAGTAGAAGTCGAAGCTCCAGGTGCCGCCCTCGCGACCGACCCCGGAGAGCCGGGAGCCGCCGAACGGCGCCTGGAGGTCGCGGACGAAGAAGCAGTTGACCCAGACGGTGCCGGCGACCAGCCGCGCGGCGACCCGTTCGGCCCGCTCGAGGTCGCCGGTGGCGAGGGTGGCCGCGAGCCCGAACCGCGTGCCGTTCGCGAGCCGGACCGCCTCCTCCTCGTCGGCGAAGGTCTGCAGGGTGAGCACCGGCCCGAAGACCTCCTCCTGCACGACCTCGCTGTCCTGCGCGACGTCGGTGAGGAGCGTCGGCGCATAGAACTGCCCGTCCCCGCGCCGCCCGCCGATCACGGCCCGCGCCCCTGCGTCGATCGCCCGCCGCACGAACCCGTCGATCTTCTCCAGCTGGCGGGGATGGATGGTGGGCCCGATGTCGGTGGCCTCGTCGCGCGGGTCGCCCTGCCGCAGCGCGGTGGCCTTCGCCACGAACCGCCGGGTGAACTCCCCGGCGACCGGCTCCTCGACCAGCAGCCGGGTACCCGCCAGGCAGACCTGCCCGGCGTTGTCGTACTGCTCGACCGCGAGGTCCACGGCGAGGTCGAGATCGGCATCGGCAAACACCAACAGTGGTGATTTGCCGCCGAGTTCGAGGCTCAGGGGAGTGAGGTTCACGGCGGCCGAGGCGGCGATGCGCCGCGCCGTCGGCACGGACCCGGTGAAGCTGATCCGGCGTACGTCCGGGTGGGACGTGAGCGCGTCGCCGATCTCGGCGCCGTACCCCTGCACGACGTTGAGCACCCCGGCCGGCAGCCCGGCCTCGGCGGCGATGTCGGCGAGCAGGGAGGCGGTGAGCGGGGACCACTCGGCGGGCTTGAGGACGACGGTGTTCCCGGCGGCGAGGGCCGGGGCGACCTTCCAGGTGGCCAGCATGAGCGGGGCGTTCCACGGGGTGATCAGCACGCAGGGGCCGGCGGGGTCCCAGCTGACGTGGTTGCGGTGGCCTCGGGTCTCGAAGTCCTCGTGGCCGAGCTCGAGCAACCAGTCCGCGAAGAAACGGAAGTTGTGCGCGACGCGGGGCATGACGCCACGGCGGTGGGAGCGCAGGAGGGCGCCGTTGTCCGTGGTCTCGACGATCGCGAGTTCTTCGATCCGCTTCTCGACCCCGTCGGCGACGGCATGCAGGATCCGGGCGCGTTCGGCACGGGGGGTGGCGGCCCAGGCGGGGAAGGCGGCGCGGGCAGCGGCAACGGCTGCCTCGGCCTCGGCGGGTCCGCCGCGGGCGATCTCACCGATCGGCTGCCCGTCGATGGGAGAACCGTCGGTGAACGTCTCGGCCGAGGCGACGCGTCGACCGCCGATCCAGTGCCGGGTGTCGACGGTGACACCGGCGACGTTGATTTTGTCAGCCATAACAAGGGCTCCTGATAATCGGGGAAACTCGACCTACTCAGGGGCGCGGGACTGTGCTGAATGTGCGGCTGCCGCCGCGTGGGCGCGACCAGCCACGAACCACCCGCACCCGACCACGCACCTCATTCCGCAACCACTCCAGACGTCCCGGACTCAAGAAGCCGCCCGCCGTCCCAGACCACCCCGACCTGCCGGTAGTACGCGGCGATCGGCTCCCGAACCTCCAGCCGGGCCAGCTCCTCCGTGGGCGCCTCGAAGAGTTCCAACTCGGCCTCCCCCACCCACGGTTGACCCCCCTCGAACTCCGCCGCTCCCGACTCGACCAGCTCGTCCAGGGCCAGCCCCTTGCCCTTCTCGATCGACGGCAGCCACCGGTGGTGCGCCATCGGATGCCCGTTGACGAATCCGTTCGTCCCGGACGGCTCCCGGAGCGTGACCACCACCTGGGCCAGCCGCCGGTCGGCCGCCGCGAGCGTCGCCCCGAACCGCGCCCCCGCCTCGATCCGGGGCGCGGGCCCATGCGGATGCGGCCGCGTCTGGTGAATCGACCCGAGCTTCTTCGGGTATCCCTGGTGCAGCCCGCGGGCGATCGCGAAGTCCTTGTCGACCCAGATGTACACGCACCGCGAGTAGGTCTGCCCCCGGTACCTGCAGCGCACGACCGCGAAGGCCTCCTTGTACTGCGCGCGCACGGGATCGAGAAGCTCTTCCCCGGACACCGAGCAGGACTGCCAGTCGGCCCAGATCAGGGCGATCGCGCCGGGATCCTCGTCGGCCAACTCCAGTGGTTCGGGCAGAAGTTCGCGCACCCGCGCGGGATCCGTGCGGTACTCGACGGTGAGCAGGTCACCGGAGTACCGCCACGGCGGCGCCGGGATCAGCGACGAGGCACCGCTCGCCGTCTTCGGATGGAAGTAACCACGGGGACTGGCCACTCGGGGCTCCTTAAACACTGAGGGCGGGCTGCTTCAGCAGCTCGGCGCGGTAACGGGCGGCGGACGCGGCCATGGCCGGGCCGCCCAGCGCGACGACACCGACGAGCCGGCCGTCGTGGTGGTAGCCGACGAGCACGTCTCCCTCCGGGTCGCCGTCGAGGACGCGGACGTCCTCCTTGCCGAGCACCGGCGCTCCGAAGGACTGGAGCCGGAAGTCGTGCTGGTCGCTCCAGAAGGTGGGCAACGGCGCGAAGGGGACCGGCGCGGGATCGCCGACCAGCGTCTTCGCCGCGTGCTTGGCGGTGTCGGTCGGGATGCACCAGTGCTCGACCCGGCGCGGCACACCGTCGTAGCGGGCGTTGGGGAACCGGGCCACGTCTCCGACCGCGACCACGTCAGGTCGTCCACCGGCCCGCAGCCAGGCGTCGGTGAGCACGCCGTCGGTCAGGTCGAGCCCGTTGCCGTCGAGCCACTCGGTGTTGGCGACCGAGCCGACCGACTCGACCACCACGTCGGCGGCCAGTACGGAACCGTCGCTCAGCTCCACCCCGGTCACCCGGTCCCCGCCCACGAACCCGGCCACTCCGGTGTCCAGCGCGAAGCGCACCCCGCGCTCCCGGTGCCGCTTCAGCAGCGCCCGGCCCAGGAGCTCGCCGAGCGGCCCGGCCATGGGCAGCGGCAGCGGATCGACGACCGTCACCTCGGCGACGCCGAGACCCGCCGCGGTCGCGGCGACCTCGCAGCCGATGAAACCGGCACCGACCACCACGACCCGCGCACCGGGCCGGGTCAGCGCCGCGCGCAGCCCCCGTGCGTCGTCGAGGGTACGGACCGTGTGGCGGCCGGCCGACGGCCCCGGGCAGTCCAGGCGCCGGGGGCGCATCCCGGTGGCGACGATTAGGCCGTCGTAGAGCAGCTCGGTGCCGTCGTCGAGCCGTACCGTCCGCTCGTCCAGGCTCGCGGCGACCGCTGTCCGGCCCAGCCGCCACTCGACGTCGGCCACGCCGGCGCGCGGCCGGAAGGCGAGCGACTCGAAGGAGGCCTTGCCGGCCAGAACCTCCTTGGACAGGGGCGGCCGGTTGTAGGGCATGTGGGGTTCGTCGCCGACGAGGGTGATCCCGCCGGTCCAGCCCGCCGCGCGCAGTTGCTCGGCGGCGCGCAGGCCGGCCATGGAGGCGCCGGCCACCACGATGCGCGGGTTCACGCTCAGGCCTCGATCCGGATGGCCTGGAGCGGGCAGACGTCGGCGGCTTCCTCGACCTCGTCGCGCAGCGCGTCGTCCGGGCCGGAGACGTGGACGAGGTGGCCGGCGTCGTCCAGGGAGAAGACGTCGGGGGCCGCGAAGACGCACTGGCCGTGGTCCTGGCACTTGTTCATGTCGACGACGACCTTCATGGCCGGTCCTCCTGAGGGAGCGGAAGCGAAGGGGAAGGGAGTGGGGGTGGGCCCGGCCGGTGGTGCCGACCGGGCCCTGCCAACGGGTTGCGGCGGACCGCGTCCCGGACTCGTTTGGCTTCAAACAAGGTAGGCAGCGGGCACCCCCTGGTCAATACCTATCCGTATGGATAAATTCTTTGCGCCGCCCTCTTGCGGCGAGGTGTCCCCCTGCCTACCGTTTGGCTTCAAACAGCAGGCCGGAGTGACGTCGAGGCCCTCTGCCGTCGCACCCCGGCCACCCGCTCCCACCTCACACACCACTTGGTTCTGCGTGGTGTCCCGACGTCCGTCCGCCCAAGGAGACAACGGTGAGCGATCAAGACCCCGCAGAAGTCCGCCGGCACCTGGACCGGCTCGCGGCCGACGGCATCGACGTCGTCCGGGTGACGTATCCCGACCTCATCGGCACGGACCGGGCACGTGACGTGCTCGTGGAGGAGCTGCCCCGGGCCCTGGAGCACGGGCTGGCCTTCTGCCGGGCGGTGTACCACACCAGTCCGCAGGGGGACGTGGTCCCGGTCAGCGGCGGTCTGGACGCCGGACTGCCGGACGTCTGCGTACGGCCGGACCTCACCACCCTGGTCGCACTGCCCTGGGAGCCGGGCGTGGCGGCCTGCCTCGCCGACGTCACCGATCCGGCCACCGGCGCGCCCGCCGCCGAGTCACCGCGCGACCTGCTGCGGTCGGTCCTCGAACGATGCCGCGAGCACGGGCTGAGCCCGGTCGTCGGGCCCGAGCTGGAGTACTTCCTGTGCGAGCAGGAACCGGGCGGAGGCTGGCGGCGCTACGGCAGCACCCCCGGTGCCGTCTACACCGCCGGACTGCGCGCCGACCCCGGCAACCATCTCCTGCGCACCCTGCGGCAGGTGCGCGATCTGGGCCTCGGGGTGCTGAGCGGGAACCACGAGTTCGACGGCGGGCAGTTCGAGATCAACCTGCTGCACTCGGAGGCGCTGTCCGCCGCCGACCGGGCCTTCCGCTTCAAGGCCGCGGTGAAGGAACTGGCCCGGCGCGAGGGGCGGCTGGCCACCTTCATGGCGAAGCCCTTCAACGACGCGGGCGGCTCCGGCTTCCACCTGCACCTCTCCTGCACCGACGCCGAGGGCCGCAACGCCTTCGACGACCCGTCCGGCGCGTACGGCCTGTCCGCCACCGCCCGGCACGCGATCGCCGGCGTCCTCGCGCACGCACCGGCCCTCGCCGCCCTGCTCAACCCGACCGTCAACTCGTACAAGCGCTTCGGCCCGGACACCCTGGCCCCCTGGCTGATCGACTGGGGCCTGGACAACCGCAGCGCGATGGTCCGGGTGCCGCCCGAGCGCGGCTCGGGTGCCCGGCTCGAACTGCGCCTCGGCGACGCGAGCGCCGGCCCGTACCTGGCGATCGCCGCGACCACGGCCGCCGCCCTGCTCGGCATCCTGGCCGCCGAGGAGCCGCCCGCCCCGCTGGAGGGCTACGGCTACGACCCCACGAAGGCGGCCCTGCTGCCGACGGACCTGTCCGCCGCGCTGGACGCACTGGAGTCCGACACCGCGCTGACCGAGTTGCTCGGCAAGGACTTCACCGACTCCTACCTCTCCTACAAGCGCAACGAGGTCGAACGCTTCCAACGGCACGTCACCGACTGGGAGTTCACCGAGTACGCCTACCACCTGTGACCACTCGCAGCCATTTGTGAAGGATCAACGATGACCACTGCCACCGGCGTCGAGCCCATGCGTCTCGCCGATGTCGACCTCGCGAACCTCGACAACTTCACCGACGGGGTCACGCCCTGGCGGATGTTCCACACCCTGCGGCACGAGGACCCGGTGCACTGGCAGCCGGAGGAGGCGCCCAACTCCGGTTTCTGGGCGGTCACCCGGCACGCCGACATCGCGCGGGTGGACCGCGACGCCGAGACCTTCACCTCCACCCGGTTCGTGAACCTGGAGGAGCTCGACGAGGACCAGATCCGCAAGCGCGCCTCGATCCTGGAGCTGGACGGAGTGCGCCACCGCGCCCTGCGCAGCGTGATCCAGCGGCAGTTCGGGGCGGGGGTCATCAACAGCTACACCGACTTCCTGCGCGGGCTGACGGCGAAGACGCTGGACGCGGCGCTGGCCAAGGGGACCTTCGACTTCGTCAAGGAGGTCTCCGCGGACTTCCCCATCAACGTGCTGGCCCGGCTGCTCGACGTGCCGCCGGAGGACAACCAGCAGCTCATCGACTGGGGCAACCGCATCATCGGCAACACCGACCCCGACTACGCGGACGTCCTGCTGCACAGCGCGGAGAGCGAGAAGTACCGCGACCTGCCGTTCCGCTCCCCCGCCTCGCTCGAGGTCTTCGAGTACGGGCGGGAGCTGGCCCGGCAGCGGCGCGGCGGCGAGGGGAGCGACCTGGTGTCCAAGCTCGTCAACACCACCCCGCGCGACGGGGTCCCGCTCTCCGCGCAGGACTTCGACAACTACTTCCTGCTGCTGGTGGTGGCCGGCAACGAGACCACCCGGCACACCATCACCCACTCCATGCTGGCCCTGCTCCAGCACCCCGAACAGCTGGCCCGCCTCCAGGACGATCCGTCGCTGATCCCGACGGCGGTGGAGGAGTTCCTGCGCTGGGCGTCCCCCGTCTACCACTTCCGCCGTACCGCGACCCGCGACGTCGAGCTCGGCGGCAGGCTGGTCAGGGAGGGCGACAAGGTCGTCATGTGGTACGCCTCGGGCAACCGCGACGAGGAGGTCTTCGGCAACCCCTACGACTTCGACGTGGCCCGGCAGGACAACGACCACGTCACCTTCGGCAAGGGCAGCCCGCACCTGTGCCTGGGCAACCTGCTCGCGCGCACCGAGATCCGGATCATGTTCGAGGAGCTGGTCCCGCGGCTGGCCGGCATCCGGCTGGTCGGCGAAGTGCCGCGGGTGCGCTCGAACTTCGTCAACGGCATCAAGCGGCTGCCGGTGGAGGTGACCCTCGCCTGAGGGCAGGACGGAGCTGCTCGCTCAGAGCGCCGCGGCCCAGTCGTCCACCGTCGTGACCTCGGCCTGCTTCGGGAACACCTTCTCCGTGAGCACCCGGTGCACCTCCGGGTCGGAGTCGAGGCAGCCGTCGGACAGGACGGTGAGCTCGAAGTCGAGGTCCGCGGCCTGGCGCAGGGTGGACAGCACGACGCCGCTGGTGGCGATGCCGGTGAGGACGAGGTGACCGATCTCGCCGGCCCGCAGCACCATGTCGAGGTCGCTGCCGGCGAAGGCGCTGACCCGCCGCTTGGTGACCACCGTCTCGCCGGGTGCGGGAGCCACGTCCGGGTGGACCTGCGTGGCCGGGCTGTCCCCGGCCAGCCGCGGTGCTGCGCCCACGAGGCCGCGGAAGGTCTTGTTGCGGGCGCTGACCTCCGGGTAGCCCGGGCGGAAACCGACGACCACGTAGATCACCGGGATGCCGGCGCCTCGGGCGGCGGCGATCGCTTTTTCCAGGCGGGGCAGGTAGTCGGCGTCGGGAAAGCGGTCGACGACGACCTCCTGGACGTCCATGACGAGCAGGGCTTGCTGAGGCACCGTCTCTGTTCCTTCCACGCGGCCCCGTTGGTCATCAAGCGTTTACTTGGCAACGTAGACCTCGCTGCGGGATCATGTCAACGCATGATTACTTCGTGGCGGCCCGGTGTTCACGGTCCGCCGAAGGGCCCGGGGTGGCGTCGAGGAGAGGAGCCGCTGTGCCGTCGGACGACGTGACCGGCCGTCCCGGCGACGGGACCCGTCGCCGGGACGCCGCGGCGACCCGGCGGGCCCTGCTGCTGGCCGCCCGCACCCGGTTCACGCAGCTGGGCTACGACCGTACGACGCTGCGGGACGTCGCCGCGGACGCCGGGGTCAACCTGGCGCTCATCAAGCGGTACTTCGGGTCCAAGGAGGGCCTGTTCAAGGCGGCGCTGGCGTCGACGCCCCGCTTCCTGGGCGGTGACGGGGAGTTCCCGCGCGACCGGGCGGCGCTCGCCGAGGCGCTGAGCCGGCAGCTGGCGGCCGGGGCGTGGGCGGAGTTCGGTGAGCACCCGGTGCTGATGCTGCTGCGGGACTCCGGGGACGAGCAGGTGGCCCAGCTGCGCCGGCAGGCCCTGGCGGAGTTCGGGCGGCAGGTGCTCGAAGCGTCGGGCGGCTCGTCGGCACCCGACGCCCGGTTGCGGGCGGAGCTCCTGGTCGCACTCGGCGTCGGGGTCGCCGTCGTACGCTCCGCCGTCGGCCTGCGCCCCCTGGCCGACGCGACGCCCGAGGACCTCGTGGGCCCCCTCCGCGACGTCGTGGAGGGCCTGCTCGGACCACCGCCGGACTGAACGTGCCGCTCGCAGGGTCACTCGGGCCAGGCGGAGTTCTTGATGACCTCGACGAAGTCACCGCGCCGGAAGCCGGGCACGAAGTGGGCGAGCACGTCCGCCTTGACGTTGCCGAAGGTGGTGTCGGGACGGTCCTGGATGCCCTCGGTGAAGGCGGCGAGGATCTGATTCTTGAAGTCGGGGCGAGGGTGCGCCGCCACGACCGCCGCACGCTGCTCGTCGGAGACGTCGTGGTAGCCGATGCCCAGCACGTCCAGCTCGACCCCGCGGGTGACCAGGGCGATCTCGGGTGCCATGTGCAGCGGGATCTCCGGGGTGGTGTGCAGGGCGATGGCCGTCCAGACCCGGTCGGCGGGCTCGCCGGTGATGCCATGGGCCCGGAGGAAGGCGCGGGCCTCGTCCGCGCCGTCGATCTCGAAGCGCTGGTCGGTGCGGCGCAGGCTCTTGGTGAGCCCCAGGTCGTGGAACATCGCGCCGACGTACAGCAGCTCGGGGTCGAAGCCCAGCCCCAGGGCGCGGCCGCGCAGCGAGCCCCAGAGGAAGACCCGCCGGGAGTGGTCGAACACCACCGGGGTGGCGACGTCACGGACCATCTCGGTGGCCTCCCGGACCAGGGCGGTGTCCGGAATCCGCACACCTGCGATCTCTTCGTTCATCGTTCTCGGCCTCCGTACCGGATAGGTGATGTACCTCCAGGTTCCTCCGGGGACGTAGGCTGGGCCATGTCTCTGCTGCCAGGAAAACCACGGATTCGGACATGACGCACCGGGTGGGCTTTGTGGTCTTCGAGGGGGTGACCATGCTCGACGTCAGCGGTCCGTCGGAGGTGCTGCACCAGGCGGGCAGGATCGCCGATCCCTACGAGCTGGTGCTGGTCTCCCCGGAGGGCGGCACGGTGACCACGTCCGCCGGACTGGCACTGACCGGCACGGTCCGGGCGGCCGACGCCGGCCCGGTCGACACGGTCCTGGTGGCCGGGGGTGACCGGCTCGCCGAACAGCCGGTCGAGGAGGCGCTGCTGGCCACGGCCCGCGCCCTGAGCGAGCGGGCGCGCAGGGTCGCCTCGGTGTGCACGGGCGCCTTCGTGCTGGGCGAGCTGGGCCTGCTCGACGGCCGGCGCGCGACGACGCACTGGCGGCACGCGGCCGCCTTCGCGCGCCGGTACCCGCGGGTGCGGGTCGAGCCGGACGCCATCCACGTCCGCGACGGGCGGTACGTCACGTCGGCCGGCATCAGCGCGGGCATCGATCTCACCCTCGCGCTGGTGGAGGACGACCACGGCGCGGACGTGGCCCGGGACGTCGCCCGCGAACTGGTGGTGTTCCTGCAACGCCCCGGCGGCCAGTCGCAGTTCTCCACGGCCATCGCCACCCCGCCGGCCCGCAGCGACCTGCTCCGCACCCTGGTCGCGGCCGTCCTCGCCGATCCGACCGCCGACCACACCCTGCCCGCCATGGCCGCGTCCGCCGCCATCAGCCCGCGGCACCTGACCCGGCTGTTCACCGCCGAACTGGGCACCACGCCCGCGCGCTGGGTCGAGCGGGTCCGGCTGGACCGTGCCCAGCAGCTGCTCCTGGCCGGCCACAGCGTCACCGCGGCCGCCCGGCACAGCGGCCTCGGCACCGACGAGACCCTCCGCCGCGCCTTCGCCCGCCACCTGGGCACCACCCCGACCCACTACCGCAGACGCTTCGCCACCACCGGCCCCCCGGACCAGGCGGAACAGCCGGAGCAGGCGGAACGCCTGCCATGATCGTCGACATGGGCATGCACATCACGCCGGCCACGACGGCCGACTTCCACCGGGTTCTGACCGATCATCCGCGTTACTGGGGCGAACGCGACCTCCGTTCACTGCATCTGCAGGCCCTGGTGCAGGAGTTCGGTTCCACCTGCCTGGTCGCCCGGGCCGAGGACGGAATCCGCGGGTACGTCTTCGGATTCGTCACCCCGGACGGCACCGGGTACGTGCACCTGATCGCCACGCGGGACGACGCCCGTGGCACCGGTCTCGGGCGTCGCCTGTACGCGGAGTTCGCCGCAGCGGCGGAACGTCACGGGGCACGGAGGCTGAAGGCGATCACTTCGGTCCAGAACACCGGCTCGATCGCCTTCCACCGCAGCCTCGGCTTCGACGCGGAGATCGTCGACGACTACAACGGCCCCGGCCGCACCATGGCCGTCTTCCACCGGGATCTGCCGCTCGACGTCCCGCGCCCCTGACTCACGCCTGGAGCCGCCTGGTCGCGGCGTACTGCTCCGACGACAGCGCGAACACCCGTACCGGCCGACCCGAGGTGGGATTCACGGTCTCCCGGACCGGACGCATCCCCAGCTTGGTCATGATCCGTTCGGAGGCGTCGTTGCCCACTTGGACGATGCTGACGATCCGCTCCAGCCCGCGCTCCTCGAACCCGAACCGGACGGCGGCCACGGCGGCCTCGGTGGCCAGGCCCTGTCCCCAGTGGGCCCGTCCCAGCCGCCAGCCGACCTCGACCGCCGGCAGTACCTCCGGCAGGAACCCGGGTACCGACAGGCCGGTGAACCCGGCCAGTTCGCCCGTGGACCGGATCTCCACGGCGAACAGGCCGAACCCCCGCGACTCCCACTCGCTCTCCCATGCCCGGACCCCGTCACGGGTCTGCTGCTCGTCACGGACACTGCCGTCGCGGATCCACCGCATGACCTCGGGGTCCGCGTTGACGGCAGCCATGGGCGCGATGTCTTCCTCGCGCCAGCGACGCAGGACCAGACGGGGAGTCTCGAGTATGACCATCCGGTCATTCTGGATCACACGGGCGGAGAGAGCTGTGCGCGCACCCACGCGGGATCCGGGTTGGTGTGCGGCTGCCCCGCCACGACGACGGTCGGCACGGTCTCGTTGCCGTCGTTGGCCGCCCTGACCGCCGCCGCTCCCGCCGCATCGCGCCAGATGTCGACCCAGTGCAACTGCCGGGCGCTGCGCCCCAGCCGGACGCGCAGCCGCATGCAGTACGTGCAGCCCGGCCGCCAGAAGACGACCGGCCTGCCGTCGGCCGCACTGCGGCGTTGCGCCTCCTCCGCACCGATCGACCTGGGGAAGACCAGCGGCGAGTTGACGCCCGCGAGCACCAGGAACGCCAGGAGGAGCACGGCCGCCGTGCCGGGGCTCCCCTTGACGAGCAGCCCGGTCGCGACGGCCGAGCCGCAGAGCACGAACAGCACCGGCAGGGTCCAGGCACGCGTCATGCCGACACACGCTAGTGGATGGACCGCACTGGCGGACTCCCGGGCTTCGACGGCGCGTTGACCCACCCGCACCGGCACCCTGCTGCCCCGACCGTACCGGCTACGGGACGAGCACCAGCCGCCCACGCACCCCGCCCGCCGCCAGCCGGGCGTGGGCCTTGGCGGCGTCGTCCAGGGAGAACGTCTCGGCCACCCGGAGTGTCAGCACGCCCTCGTCCACGAGCCCCGCCAGCTCCGCGAGGCGTGCCCCGTCCGCGGTCACGGCGACGGCGGCCGTCCGCACCCCGCGCACCGGGGCGGGCTCGCCGCCGGGCTGGACACCGACGTAGCCGCCCCCGTCACGCACCCACTCCAGAGCCGGCTCACCCAGGACCGCCGCGTCCAGTACGGCGTCGAAGCTCGCGGCCGCGACGGCGCCCGCCGTGAAGTGCGCGGCCCCCAGCGACCGTACGAGCTCCTCGTCGGCCTCGCGGGCCAGTGCCGTCACCGAGATCCCCCGGTGGGCGGCGAGCTGGACGGCGAAGCCGCCGACCGCGCCCGCCGCACCGGTCACCAGGAGGGACTGCCCTCCGGTCAGCTCCAGCAGGTCCAGGGCCTGTGCGGCGGTCAGGCCGTTCAGCGGCAGCGTCGCCGCGTGCACGGCGTCCACCGTGGCCGGTGCCGTGGCCGCCGCGGCCGCCTCGACGACGACGTACTCGGCGTGCGAGCCGAGCGGCCGCACGATGCCGGGGTCCAGCGCCACCACCTGGTCGCCGACGCTCCAGGCGGTCGCGAGGCCGGCCGCGTCCACGGTTCCGGCGACGTCCCAGCCGAGCCCGATCCGCTTGCCCGCGCCACCGAAGAAACCGGCCCGCACACCCGCGTCCACGGGGTTCAGCGCGGCCGCCGCGACCTTGATCCGCACCTGGCTCGGGCCCGGCTCGGGCCGCTCCGTCTCCACGACCTCCACGGCCTCGGGTCCGCCGAACGTGCTCACCACTGCTGCGCGCATGACGCCTGGCTCCTTCTACGTCTTTCGTGCTGTGGTCTCTCCTCAGCTGTCTGCAACCCTAGGAAGAGCTACTATCTATTGGTAAGTAGTTACCTGAAGGTGCCTAGGTCCCCCAGAGGAGAGCGATGCCGACGACGACGGCGGCCCAGCGGCGCGAGCAGGCGCGCGTGGCGTACGACGCGTTCCTCCGGGCCTGCCCCACCAACCAGCTGCTCGACCGGATCAGTGACAAGTGGGTCAGCCTGGTCGTCTGCGCGCTGGCCCCCGGCCCCATGCGGTACAGCGAACTCGCCCGCAAGATCGCCGGCGTCAGCCCCAAGATGCTCACCCAGACCCTGCGCTCCCTCGAACGCGACGGCATTCTCGCCCGTACGGTGACCCCGGCCGTCCCCGTCCGCGTGGACTACGAACTGACCCCGCTCGGCCTCAGCCTCTCCCTGCTGCTGGCGGGCGTGAAGGACTGGGCGGAGACCCACATCGAAGAGGTCCACGAGGCCCGCGAGCGCTATGACGCGGGGGCCGAGAGCTAGCGTGATGCGCCAGAAATCCTGAGGGTTAGTTCGGCTCTGTCTTCTGGTCGGTGGTTCCGACCTTGGTGAGGTGGTCGGCGAGGGGGTTGGGGATCTCGTCGGCTGTCTTGGTCCAGGTGAAGGGTCGCGGGTTCTGGTTCCAGGTGTTGATCCATGCGGTGATGTCGTGGCCGAACCACCGTTCCACCTGGTTCATCCAGGAGGATCCGGTGGGGGTGAAGTGGACGTGGAAACGGGGGTGTTTGCCGAGCCACGTCCTGAAGCCATCGGCGTTGAAGTTGTGGATCACATCCCGCACGCGGTCCGCGCTGGTGGACGTCACCTCGGCGATCTTCGCTGCCGGCATGCCCTGCGCGGACAACAGCACCATCTGCGCCCGCCGCCAGGTCACCGCCTGCCCAGTACCTCTGCGGATGATCCGCAGCAGGCGCCTGCCCTCGGTGTCCTCGATCTAGCAGACGCGTACTCGTTCTGCCACCCGCTCAGCCTGGCGACACCACCCCGCCCGGACCAGCATCCGAACGGCGCGTCATGTCACCAAGCAGGGGGCTCGGCGCTCGCATCACTGGGCGTTGGGGTCACGCAGGCCAACTGCGTCATGCCGCCAGAACGGTTCCGCATAGACCAGCGTCCCCGTCATCCATGGCTCGTGCTCCGGGAACCTGATGACCTGAAAGGCACCGTCCGGGGTGCGCAGGGACGGCTTTCGGAAGCCCAGGCCCCCACCGGGCACGAAGCCGAAGCGCGAGTAGTAGCCCGGATCACCCTCCAGGAAGACGAGCGGAACAGCCCGCTCGGCGAGGACCTCCAGTCCGTGCCGAACCAGGGCCGAGCCGATACCCCGCTTATGGAACTCAGGCATCACGGCCAAAGGACTGAGGACTTGCACGTCAACCAGCCGGCGAGGCGCATCGAGCAGACTGCGGGTGAACATGACATGCCCGACGACCTGCCTGTCCTGCTCGGCGACCAGCGAGAGACCGTCCTGGGGTGTGATGGTGTCCCGCAGGGTATCGACCAGGTCGGCCACGACAAGGCCATGGTCACCGAACGCCTGCAGGTGAACATCCCGCACGGCCTGTCTGTCGCTCGGAAGTTCTTCGCGAAGATCCATGCCCGGAGGGTAAAGGCCCCTCCGAACGGCTCGCACACGGTTTTGGAACCGGAAGGACACCCGGCTTTGGAACCGGAAGGACACCCGGCCAGTGACCGCTCTGTTGTCCGTTGACAGCCAACCCGGTCCGGTCGAAGCCTCCAACCTGCGCGGACTGGGTTGGCTGTCAGGGCGGCCGTGCCGAAGGCCGCGGCTCAGGCCCGGTTACCTGGGGGGATGGCTGCTGTGCGGTGACGCAGATGCGCACGTCCCTATGTCAACTCAATTGAGATGTAGGCAACTTGAGGGACATGGATCGCTGCCTTGCGCCCCTTCACGTCTGCGCGGCTGTCGAGGCGGGGTCATGCATGTGGGTAGACGGGCCGGCCATGAGATGCCACGGTGCTCGGCAGGCTCTCGGGACAAAACTGTCAACTGTTGCGGTGTGCCCACTGCGCGGCCCGGACCGTTCCCTGCTGGATGTCCTGCCGGGGCAGTCGGAGGTCGAAAGCGTCCTCCAGAGCGTGGAAGTACAGCTCGAACTCGCTGGTGAGTTCGGGGTGGTCCAGTTCGGCGCGGCGTATGGCCTGGTTGAGGAAGTCGAGCTGACCGCCTCGGACGTAGGGGGCGCGGCCCCGGTCGTACCAGATCAGCTCTAGGACGCCCCAGTCGTCGTCGATGCGGCGGCCGTTCCGCATGTAGTCGAAGGTGTAGATGGCCTTCGCGGCGGTGGCGCTCAGATGCACCGTCTCGGTGACGCCCAGCCGGGCGAGAGCCTCAAGATCGGGCCCGGAGCCGGGGGTCTCGTGGTACATCAGGAACGCCCAGTCGCCGGCCTGCCCGAAGCAGCAGGTTTCCCAGACGGTGTCCCAGTAGTCGAAGGTTCCGCCGTCCATGCTGCGCAGATCCGCAAGACGGGTCCCGGCGGCGATCTGTGCGGGGTCGGCTCCGTGAAGGAGGGCGATCTTTTCGGCGCAGATGTTCTCGCCACGGAAGAAGGCGAGGTGGGTGTAGGGGTCCTGTTCGCGCCAGCTGTCGGCGATCCAGGCGAGGCGCTCCAGCGGGTCGCGTCCGCACGCCGTGGGGGGCTGGGCACCGTCCATGCCGCCGTTGCGGAATCTGCTGCCCCAGGCGGGGTTGATCCGGTCCAGTAGCTCGGCCTGTCCGGAGACCAGATTGGCCACCGGGCCGCTGCCCGGGGACCGAGCCGCGATGTGCTCGGCCAGCTTGCGGACCGCGTCCTCGGCGGCGAAGTACAGCACCTGATCCAGGTCCTGAGTGACGAAGACCTCCCGGTAGGGACCGATGTGGCCGCGCACCGTGCCGTCGTCCTCCAGGACCAGGAAGAGACGACCGTGCGGCTCGCCCACGTGCTGCTCGTACTGGTTGGGCGAGGTGCCGGTGGGCGGGAGCATCGCGTCATCGAGCACGTCAGAGCCCACGGCCACCTGGTGCCAGGCCCGCTTGAGTGTGTACGCCGATATCTGCATGGGCGTCAGTATGCGATCGGGCACTGACACGGTCGGCTGATCTGCGACGACTCGGTTCGATGACAAAACGACTGGGTTCGATGTCAACGGACCTCTGTTGCACACCGGACCAGTATCCGAACCGAGCGCTCGCTCTTGATGGGGCTCCTTGGATTCGGCTCTGGCCGCAGTTCCGTGAACCCCCAGGTCAGCGAAGTGAGCGAGGGATCGTTTCGGCAGAGTATGTCCCAGCATGGCGAGCAAGACGGTCGAGGCTGTGCTGTTTCCCGGGGTCGATGTGCGAGTGGAGCGCGTCAGCGACTCCTCGGACTTCCTGGTGGTGGAGGCGGTGTCCACCGCTCGCCCGGGCCGGTGCCCGGACTGCCGGGAACAGGCGAGGCGCACGCACAGCTCGTATCAACGCGCTTGAACGAAAGGCCGTTGGGCTCTTACCGGGTCATAGTCCGGCTGCGTGTCCACCGATACTTCTGTGACCGGAAGAGCTGTTCCCGCAAGACGTTCGTCGAGCAGGTGCCGGGCCTGTCCGAGCGGCACCGCCGCTCCAGCACCGGGCTGACAGGCTTGCTGCGCTCGATCGCGATCGAGCTCGGCGAACGTCCGGCCGCGGGGTCAGCGGCACCCGACCGTTCCTGGAGATCCAGGCTCGCGGCTACCGCGGCAGCCGCCAGGCCGTCCGCAAACACCTCGCCGCCCTTCGCGCGGGCACCTCCGAACCCCTCCGGGCCGACATACCCGGCCTCCGCAAGATCACCTCGTGGATCATGCGGCCCCGGGAGACGCTCACCAGCAGCCAGGACGAGCGACTCCTTCAAGCCGGCTCGCATGTCCGGACATCACCGCTGCGACCCACGCTCGCCTCAGGCGATGAGCCTGGTGGCAAAGGCCGCTATCAGGGTGTCCGCCCTCAGCAGCAGCTCAGGGCTGGAAGTTCCCGCCACGCGGACAGAAACCTCATCGCCACCCACGGCATTGGCAAGGTGCACTTCGAGGTGATGGTCCGATCCGACGAGTGGATAGCCGTACCAACGATCCGGGTGCTCATCATCGGTGGCCTCAAGACCGAGTTCGACCGCCTGCCAGTCGGTGCCATCGAAGTCATAGTTGGCGTAACGCGCCAAGAGAGCCAAGAACGGCTGGACGTTCTCGTTCCAGATCCAGCCTTCTGCCCCGCGTTCCCGGTCGCTCTCCACCATCCGGCCAGAGTGCCACAAGCGGCACGTTCGCTCCCTGCCACATGTCCGTTCACGGAACTGCGCACAGAGCCGTTTCCAAGAATCGCCATCACTCCGGCGGGGCGAAGGTTCGCTGACGCGGCACCAGGGACTGTCCGTCTCCGCGGCCGAAAAGCGCTGTTCAGGCGCTCGAACGCGCCGCTCGCAACCGCCAGTTCAAGCCGTTGTTCTGATGCGGTCATGACATTCGCGTGCCCCGGGTGTCAATCTGCTCTCCGAAAGTTCACCGCCTGCTCACAGGTGTCTCACACAACTCCCTTGTCCGACCGCTGACTTCATCCCGCACGGCAGCGAGGAACCGACCCGCCTCCGAGCCGTGCCACCCACCCGCGCGCCGCCGGACGGCCTCACCAGGCCGACCCGCTCTCCCGGGCCCCACCAGGGCCCGATCACCCCACAGAAGGAGAACGCATGCTCCGGCAGGACCGTCATCACCGTCGCACCAGACACGGCGTGGCCCTGGCACTGACGGCAGCGAGCGCCATGCTCGTGGCCGGGATCCAGAACGGCACCGCCGCGGCCGCATCCGGCGGCCACGCCACCGCGAAGATCCAGGCCACCCCCGACGCCGGCGCGGCCCCCGCCCCGCTCTCGCCGGCCAGGCGTACGGCACTGCTCAAGTCCGCCGCCACCACGGCCCCGGACACCGCACGGACCCTCGGCCTCGGCACCGGCGAGAAACTGCTCGTCAAGGACGTGGCCCAGGACGCCGACGGGACCACGCACACCCGCTACGAACGCACGTACGCGGGCCTGCCGGTCCTCGGCGGCGACCTGATCGTGCACGACAGCCGCGGCCGCCTCACCGTGTCGCGTGCCACGAAGGCGGCCCTGGCGCTGCCGTCGACCAAGGCGAAGGTCCCCCCGGCCACGGCGAAGGCCCAGGCGCTCACCGCGGCGGCGAAAGCCGGCGGCGAGCACCCCGCACTCGACGGCGCCCCGCGCCTGGTCGTCTGGGCCGCTTCCGGCCACCCCGCCCTGGCCTGGGAGTCCGTGGTCGGCGGCTTCCAGGACGACGGCACGCCCAGCGAACTCCACGTGATCACCGACGCGGACACCGGAAAGCAGCTCTTCCGGTACCAGGGCGTCGAAACCGGCACCGGCACCGGTCAGTTCAGCGGAACCGTGCCGCTCAGCACGACGCTCTCCGGTTCGACGTACCAGCTCGTCGACGGCGACCGCGCCGGACACCGCACCTACGACCTGAACCAGGGCACCTCCGGCACCGGAACGCTCTTCACCGACGACAACGATGTCTGGGGCGACGGCACCCCGGCCGACCGGCAGACCGCGGGCGTGGACGTCGCCTTCGGCGCGGCGGCCACCTGGGACTACTACAAGAACGTCTTCGGCCGCAACGGCATACGCAATGACGGCGTCGCCGCCTACAGCCGCGCCCACTACGGCAACAACTACGTCAACGCCTTCTGGCAGGACAGCTGCTTCTGCATGACGTACGGCGACGGTTCGGGCAACACCCACCCGCTCACCGCGCTCGACGTGGCCGCCCACGAGATGAGCCACGGTGTGACCGCGGCCACCGCGGGCCTCACCTACTCCGGCGAGTCGGGCGGTCTCAACGAGGCGACCTCCGACATCTTCGCCGCCGCCGTCGAGTTCTACGAGAACCTGCCGGCCGACGTCCCGGACTACCTGGTCGGCGAGAAGATCGACATCAACGGCGACGGCACGCCGCTGCGTTACATGGACAAGCCCTCCAAGGACGGTGCGTCCAGCGACTACTGGAGCTCCTCCCTGGGCGGCCTCGACGTCCACTACTCCTCGGGCCCGGCCAACCACTTCTTCTACCTGCTCTCCGAGGGCAGCGGGGCGAAGACCTTGAACGGGGTCGCCTACGACAGTCCCACCTACGACGGCCGGCCGGTGACCGGCATCGGCATCGACAACGCCCAGCGCGTCTGGTACCGGGCGCTCACCACCTACATGACGTCCAGCACGAACTACGCGGGCGCCCGCACGGCCACCCTCCAGGCCGCGGCCGACCTGTTCGGCGCCTACAGCCCCTCCTACCTCGCCGTGGCCGACGCGTGGGCGGCGATCAACGTGGGCCATCGCATCGCACTGGGCGTCAACATCGCGCCGGTCGCGGACCAGATCAGCGGCATCGGGCAGGCCGTCTCCCTGCAGACGGACGCGTACACCACCAACTCCGGGGCAGGCCTGACGTACTCGGCGACCGGGCTGCCGGACGGCCTGACGATCAGTGACACCGGCCTGATCTCGGGCACCCCGACCACCCTCGGCACCAGCGACGTCACCGTCACGGTCACCGACGACACCGGGGCGAGCAGCACCGTGAGCTTCGCCTGGGAGGTGGCCTACGTCTACGCCAACGCCACCCGTGTCGACATCCCCGACAACAGCACAGCGGTGGAGTCTCCGGTCACCGTCACCGGCCGCACCGGGAACGCCTCGGCGACCACCCAGGTCTACGTGAAGATCATCCACACCTACCGGGGTGACCTGACGGTCGACCTGGTCGGTCCCGACGGAACGGTCTACTCGCTGCTGAACCGCAGCGGCGGCTCCGCCGACAACGTCGACCAGACGTTCACCGTCGACGCCTCCGCACAGCCCCTGAACGGCACCTGGAAGCTCCGGGTCCAGGACCACGCCGCGATCGACGTCGGCTACATCGAGCAGTGGCGGCTCATCCCCTGAGCCCGGCCCCCGGCCGGTAACCTCGGCCGGATGTGCGGAGCCGTTGTCGCGGGAGGCCCCCGCGTCCCGCGACAACGGCTCCGCCCAGGTGCTGACGGCACCCGTCCGGCGTAACGTGTTGTGCGAATGAACCGGTCGCGGGCCATGCGGTCCGATGTCGTCCGTCGGCCCGTTGGTCTCCGTGACGTGCACCCGCATCAGTCAGGAGCGCATCGTGGGGACACCTGTTCGTCGACGCGCCCGCGGCGGCTCCGCCGCCCGGCGCACCTCTGTTGGACTCGTCACCACCGTGCTCGCCGCCGGTGTGTGCACCGTGCCGGCCGCGGACGCGGCCGCCCGTCCCGCGTCCGCCGTCTCCGCCGCGAGCTGCGCCGACACGGTCTACGCGAAGATGACCCAGGCGCAGCGCGTCGGCCAGCTGTTCATGGGCGGGGTCAACGCCACCCGCCCGAGTACGACGGACCTGCAGACGCTGCGTACTTACCATGTCGGGTCCGTCATGCTCACCGGCCGCAGCACCGCCGGGACAGCCGCGACACGGAGGGTGGTCGACGCGTTCCGCACGCAGGCCGACACGGTCGGCGGGCATCAAGTCGGGCTGCTCGTCTCCACCGACCAGGAGGGCGGCCAGGTCCAGGTGCTCAGCGGACCAGGATTCTCGGTCATGCCCAACGCCCTGACCCAGGGCACGTGGAGCACCGCGACCCTGCGCAGCCGCGCCGCGACCTGGGCGGGCCAGCTCAAGGCGGCGGGCCTCGACCTCAATCTCGCCCCGGTCGCCGATGTGGTGCCCGCGAGTCTCGGCACCCGCAACGCCCCCATCGGCCACTTCTACCGGGAGTACGGCCACACCCCCGCCGTCGTGACCTCGCACACCGGCGCCTTCGCCGCGGGCTTCCGCACGGCCAAGGTGATGACCACGTTCAAGCACTTCCCCGGCCTTGGCCAGGTGACCGGCAACACCGACACCACCGCGAACGTCGTCGACTCGGTGACCACCGCGTCCAGTTCGAGCCTGCAGCCCTTCCAGAGCGGGATCAAGGCGGGGGCGCCGTTCGTGATGATCTCGTCGGCGAAGTACACGAAGATCGACTCGAAGCACATCGCCGCGTTCTCCCCGACCGTCATCAACTCGCTGCTGCGCACCAAGTTCGGCTTCAAGGGAGTCGTCATCTCCGACGACCTCGGCCAGGCGGTCGCGGTGCGTGCCTACACCCCGGCACAGCGGGCGGTGCAGTTCATCGGCGCCGGCGGCGACATGGTCCTCACGGTCAAGGCGTCGACCGTACCGGCGATGGTCCAGGGAGTGCAGGCGCAGATGGCGAGGGACGCGTCGTTCCGCACCAAGGTCGCCGCCTCCGTGCACCGCATCCTCACCGCCAAGGCGAACGCCGGCCGCCTCACCTGCAGCTGAGACCGGCGAGTTCGCGGTCCACCCACGCGTGCCCTCGGCGCAACCTTCGTGTCTCAGGCCGGGTCCCAACGCGCCGTGTCCCGATGGGAGACGGCGAGACAGCCGACGAAGCAGGCGACGCGGCCGTCCAGGCGAGGGTCACCGGTGCCGGCCCCGGGCCGAGCCCGCCGCGGCCGTGCCCGACCGCCATCCGGGCCGGCGTGCGAGGCGCCGAGGGGGCGGGTGATGACGTTGGCGTCCAGAAGGCGGCCACGGCGGTCAGGTCGGCGGTGGCGGTGCCGAGGGCGAAGGCGGCGTGGACGGCCGCCCAGTAGAAGGTCTCACGGCGGCGGGTGCGGATGCCGTGCCGTGGATGGACAGCGTCCGCTCGACGGCGTACCAGAGGGCGAACCCCCCGGCCCGCACGACGAGGCGCGCAGGGCACGCCGAGGCCGACGTGAGCACCTTGATGATCCAGAAGTGGACGGGGACTTGCGGCACCCTGTTCGCCATGGTGCGGACACGCCGCGCACGCGGTGCCCCGGATGTCCTTGCCATGGTGCGGACGCCTCTGGTGCATGGGTTTCAGGTCCGGGCCGGACCTGGACACAACCTGAATGCCACAGCGAACTCCCTGGTCACGGCGGTTGAGTGGGTGCTGCGCAGATGTGTTCGGATGTCGGCGGCGCGACCGCGCGGCCGGTTGCCCGCCTGCGATCGTCTAGAGTTCCATACGACGTCTACAAACTTGTAGTCGCTCAGGTGTTCAGGTGAGTCCGTCCGCCGGAAAGGGCCCGTTCATGACCCCACCGATCTTCGCTGCGTCACAGCTGGCCGTGAACGTTCTCGACGCCCATTCACTGCTGTCGGCCTTCGGGGTGCTGGGCGTCGGGGTGGTGATGTTCGCCGAGACAGGACTGCTGGTCGGGTTCTTCCTGCCGGGCGACTCCCTGCTGTTCACCGCCGGCCTGCTCTGCACCGGATCGGCGCAGGGCAGCCTGCACCTGTCCCTGGGACCGCTGCTCGTGGCGGCGGCCGTGGGTGCGCTGGCCGGCGCGCAGTTCGGGTACCTGCTCGGCCGGAAGGCGGGCGGCGCCCTGCTGGCACGCAGCCGCTCCAGGCGCCTGCACGAGGGCGTGCAGCGCGCCGAGGACTTCCTCGGCCGGTACGGCCACGCCAAGGCCATCGTCCTGGCGCGCTTCGTACCGGTGGTGCGCACGGTGCTCAACCCGATGGCAGGTGCGCTGGAAGTCCCGGTACGGACGTTCACCCAGTGGCAGGTCGTCGGCGGACTGGTGTGGAGCCTCGGCCTCACCCTCGCGGGATACGCGCTGGGCTCCTCGATCCCGAACGTCGACCGCTACCTGCTGCCGCTGGTGGCGCTGATCGTGGTCGTGTCCCTGATCCCCGTGGTCTCCGAGGTGTACCGGGGACGGCGGGCCGCCAGGGCCGAGGAGGGACGCGGGTGACCGCCGCGGCCCGGGCGGCGGGACGGCCGTAGCTCAGACGGAGAACCATGCGTCACAGGATCCTGGTCGTGTCGTGGAGGACGACCACGCCCTGCGGGACGTGCTGCGCCGCGGGCTGGCCGACGAGGGTTTCGAGCCCGTGCCCGCCGCCGACGGCGCCACCGCCCTGCGGCTGACCGGCGACGGCATCGGCGGTCGCGCCACGGCGTGTGAGCGGTGCGGCGCGTGCCGTCCGGGTGCGCTCCGCACGAGCCATCCGGCCGGGAGGCTTCCGTCGAGCGGGGCGTACGGCGCCGGGCTCTGCGGAACCTGAAAGCCGCCCGCTACTCCAGTACCGATCGCAAGGCGCGTTCGCCGATGCCGCGCATCAGCGGGTTGTCCGCCGAGTGCGACAGGAAGACCAGGGACAGGGCGAGGGCCCACCCGCGGGCCCGCTCCCAGGTGGCGTCGTCCGCGCGGCCGTACGCCTGGCGCAGGGCGGCACGCTGCTCCGGCGTGAACAGCATCCAGGCCATGGACAGGTCGGCGGCGGGATCGCCGGAGGTGATGTCACCGAAGTCGATCACGGCGCTGATCCGGCCGCGGTCGACCAGGATGTTGGCCGGGTGCAGATCCCCGTGCAGCCAGACCGGCGGCCCGTCCCAAGCGGGCGCGGCGGCAGCGGTTTCCCAGATCTGCAGTGCGGTGGCGCGGTCGGCCTGGTCGACGTGCGCCAGCCCGGTCAGGACGCCCTCGGCGCGGCCTGCCAGCGGAATCCCGCGAAAGGAGTTGACGGGCGCCTGCGATGGAGCCGGGACGTGCAGCGCATCAAGAAAACCGCCGAGGGTCGTCGCGGCCGACCAGGGGTCGTCGGGCTCCGATCGCGCCGCGATCAGGCCCGGGAGGAACGGCACGACGCTCCAGGCCCACGGGTACTCGGCCGTCGGCTGCCCGACGCGCACCGGCGCCGGCACAGGCAACGGCAGCCGGCCGGCCAGCTCCGGCAACCACCGTTGCTCGTGCGCGACGAGCTCAGCGGCCAGGGCGCGCCGCGGCAACCGTACGAGGAACTCCTGACCCAGCCGACACACCAGGTTGTCCCAGCCGTTGGCCAGCACCCCTATGGGCAGGTGAGCCAGGTCGGGGTGCTGCTCGTCGAGTAGACGGCGCACCAGGTCGACAGAGACGGGAACCTCCGCAGCGGGCATCCGGTGACCTGTCACAGCCAGAACTCTACGGCGGCGGACCGGCGCGCCTGGAGGCCGGAAAGAATCGCGACTGGGCCACGTAGGGCGATCACGTGATCCGCCGGACGGGTCGTGGGCGGCCCTCGTCAGCGCGGTCAGGACGGCGAGCGTCCGGCCCACCGGCAGCGCGCCGCCGGCGAAACCGAGGCCGGAGCCGACGGAGAGGAAGCCGACCGTGTCACGGGAGACCTGGACGCATCCTGGCCGTCGGGCCGGCCCGACGGCCCGCACACCAGGGTCCGGAGGAATCGTGCCCGCTACACCGCGGGCACCGGCTCGCCGTGCCCCTCCCAGGGCCGTGCCAGCACCGCCAGTGCCAGCCCGGCCGCCGCCAGCGCGCCCAGCGTGATGAGCGCCATCGGCCGGGAGCTGTCCTCCCCGAAGACCCCCACCAGCGGGGCGGCCAGGGCACCGAAGAGGAACTGGAAGCCGCCCAACAGCGCGGAGGCCGCACCCGGAGCCGTGCGGCCCACCGCCTGGCCGATGCTCATGGCGCTCGGGAAGACCAGCCCGATGCCGCCGGCGGTCACGAACAGGGTGGTCCAGGTGCCCGCGAGGGTCTCGCCCACGCTCGTCACCAGCAGCACCTGTGCCAGCGCGCCCAGCAGGGCTGTGCCGACCCCGGCCGACAGCAGCGTGTTCAGGCGGGTGCCGCGTCCGGCCAGGCGGGCGAAACAGGCTCCGGCGGCCAGCATCGCGACGGCGTTGGTGGCGAAGACGAGGGAGTACGCGGTCGAGGAGACGCCGTGCAGCTTCTCGAAGACGAAGCTGGAGCCGCTGCGAACTGCAGAGAACGAGAAGACGAGCCGCATGCCCTCACCTGCCCCGAACCCTTCCGGCGCCCCCGACGCCCACCGCTCCCCCGCCCCCGCCAATCCGTCCGCCGCGGACGTCGGCACCCAGTGGGCCGCCCACCATCCCGGCCTGGACACCTCCCCCATGGAGCTGATCGGGCTGCTGAAGCACGCGACCGGCCTGCTCAACCGCTCCGTGGAGCCCTTCTACGCGGGCGCCCCGCTCACCGCGCCCGAGCTCGACATGCTGATCCCGCTGCGGCACGCGACCGAGCCCTTCATCGCGCGGAGTCTGGCCGAGCGGCTGGGGCTGTCCAGGGCGGGGGTCAGCAAGACGCTCGGCCGGCTGGAGCAGCGGGGTTTCATCGCCCGCACCCCCAACCCCGCCGACCGGCGTGCCGCCCTGGTCACCATCACGGAGGCCGGCGCGAAGGCCGTCGACGAGCTCTTCCCCCGGCAGCTCTCCGTCGAGATCGGGCTGCTGCACGGCCTGGGCGAGGACCGCGAGTGGGTGACCGAGGCGCTGCGGCGGCTGGTGGCGGCGATGGAGGCCCGCACGGACCGCGGCTGACACCCGGGGGCGTCCGGCCGACGGCATGGACCGTCTCCCCGGCCCCTGCCTCCGCCCCGGTAGGCGGTTCCTGCTGTAGGGGACGTTCCAATTAGAGTGGTGGGCGCAGAGGCGGCCCGCCAACCCGGCCGCCGTGATCCCCGAGAGGCGCAGAGATGACCGGGCCGCAGACGACGCGCAGGAAGCGCGCGAACGGGGTGGAGTCGCGCCAGCGCATCCTGGACGCCACCGTCGAGATCGCCGGCGAGCGCGGCTACGACGGCACCTCGATCGCGGCCGTGAGCGCCAAGTGCGGACTGCCGGCCAGCTCGATCTACTGGCACTTCAAGGACAAGGACGACCTGATCGCGGCCGTCATCGAGCGCAGCTTCGAGACCTGGCTCCAGGCCGTCGAACTGCCGGGCGACGACGCCGGCACCCCCCTGGAACGGGTTGTGCTGATGGCCGGGAACGTGGCCAGGTCGCTCCTCGCCGCCCCGGACTTCCTGCGCCTCGGACTGATGCTCGCTCTGGAGCGCCGCCCCACCGAACCCCGCGGCCGTGCGGTCTTCCTCCAGGTCCGCGACGTCTCGCACCGGCGCATCGCCGGGATCGTCACGGACCTCTTCCCGTCCCTGGCCGAGGACGAGGTGCAGATCCTCACCACCTACGCCGTGGCCGGCGCCGACGGTCTGTTCGTGCACCGGGAGGTCCAGGGCGAATCCGTCGACCTGGTGGCCCTGTTCGAGCTGCATGCCCGGCTCATCCATGACGCGGCCGCCCGGATGGCGGCGCGGGCGGGACGCTGACGGCCGTCCCGCCCGCGCCCCGGACCCGTGTCCGCCCGGCGGCGGCCGGCCGGAGGCAGCGGGTGGCTCAGGATGCCGCGCCCTCGTGGCCGACGGTGACGACGATCTTGCCGACCTGCTCGTTGGCCGCCATGTAGCGGTGCGCCTCGGCGATGTCCGCGAGGTCGAAGGTGCGGTCGACGACGGGGTCGAAGGAGCCGGAGGCGAGGCCGGCGTTGACGAACGCGACCGCGCGGCGCAGCCGCTCGGGATCCGTGGTGATCTCGAAGAGGGTGTACGTGCTGCTGTTCAGCGCCGGGAAGGACTGGGCGTTGGGCAGCGGGGTGGGGCGCGGGTCGAGGGCGCCGTAGACCACCAGGAAGCCGCCCGGGGCGATTCCCTGCGCGAGGGTCTCCACGCCGGGTCCCGCGACGGGGTCGAAGGCCAGGCGGACCCCCTCGCCGCCGGTGATCTCCTTGATCCGGGCGGGCAGGTCCTCCTCGTCGGTGACGATCACGTGGGCCGCGCCGGCGTCCAGCAGGCGCTGCTTCTTGCCGGGGCCGCGGGTGGTGGCGATCGGGATCGCGCCGACATGGCGGGCGATCTGGATGGCGGCGAGTCCGACGCTGCTGGAGGCCGCCGTGATCAGGACGTGGTCGCCGGGGCGCACCCGGCCGCTCTCGGCGAGGGGGCCGTAGGCGGTGATGTACGCCATCCACACGGCCGCCGCCCGGACCGGGTCGACGCCGGCCGGGCGGGGCACGACCGCCGAGGCCGGGACGATGACGTGGTCGCCGTACGTGCCGTAGTCGGTCTGCAGGAACTGCGGTACGACCCCCACCGGGTCGCCCTCGGCGAGGCCGGTCACGCCCTCGCCGACCGCCTCGACCACACCGGCGGCCTCGTAGCCGAGCAGCGAGGGGAAGGCCGGGGCGTAGAAGTAGGCGCCCTCGCGGTACATGATCTCGGCGCGGTTCAGGCCGATCGCGTCGACGCGGATCCGGACCTCGCCCGCGCCGGGCGCGCCGACCTCGACCTCGCGGAGGGTGAGGACCTCGGGTCCGCCAATCCGGTCGAACTGAACGAGTCTTGCCATGGTGCATCCGTCCTAAGGGCAGGGATCGGGAGGAGACGCGCCGGGTCGGCCCGACGTCTCCACCCACCCTGCCCCAAGGTTCGATGGCCGTCAAATTTTGAGCACGATCGAAATAAGGTCACCGGCTGTTGCGGGCGGCACCCGCTTCCGCCTCCACCGCCGCGGCGGCCAGGACCGCGGAGAGCAGACCGGGGAACCGCAGTTCCATCTCGTCGGTGCGCAGCGTGTTCATCTTCGTCGTCCCGACGTAGTACTGCCGGATCACACCGGCCTCACGCAGCACGGAGAAGTGGTGCGTCAGCGTCGACAGCGAGACGGGCGCGACGAACGTCCCGCAGCTCAGGTCCTCCCCCGCGCGGACCAGCTGGGACACCACCATGCGCCGCACCGGGTCCACCAGCGCCTCCAGCACCTGCTGGAGCGAGACCTCGGACAGCTCGGGGTGCTCCACGGTGCGGGCGGTGGTGCGGGGGCGGGCCACGGTGACTCCTCGGGGCGGCTGCGGGGCGGTCAAGTCATAGTACGACCGCCTTCACGACCACCTCCGGCCCGAGATCGTCCGGCAGGGCTTCAGGCCTTGCCCGGCAACTCGCCTACGTGCTGGACGATCTCCTCGTTGGTGTAGGCGTGCCCCCCGATGCCCCAGCCGCCGGGCACCGCCTCGGTCAGGGCGACCCAGGTGCGCTCGGCGAGGGAGGGGTCGCCCGCGGCGGCGGCCACCAGTTCCGAGACCTCCCTGACCAGGCCGAACTGCTGCTCCCGGTCGAGGGCACCGGCGTTGGTGGTGACGGTGACGCGCACGTGGTCGTTGCCGCCGCCCGCGGTGGAGAAGGCGTCGGCGTCCAGCTCGTGCACGAACGCGGCGGTGTTGTCCGAGAAGAACGGGATGACCGGGACCTTCTCCCAGCGCATGATCGCCTGCGCGAGGTCCTGGGCAAGAGCCTTGCGGTCCTTGATGGTCCCCTTGGCGGTGTCCGGCACGGGACCGCGGGAGATCCCGTGCCGTGCGTAGTCCGTGCGCGTGGGACGCGTAGGAGCGGGGTGCCGGTACGGCCCCGCGTGGCCGGGTCAGAGGTTGATCATGTGACCGGCGAGACCGTGCAGGGCGTCCTGGACCGCCTCGCTCAGCGTCGGGTGGGCGTGCACGTTCCGGGCGAGTTCATGCACGGTGAGGTCCCACTTCTGGGCGAGGGTCAGCTCGGGCAGGAGTTCCGTGACGTCCGGTCCGATCAGGTGGCCGCCGATCAGTTCGCCGTAGCGGGCGTCGCTGACGAGTTTCACGAACCCGACCGTGTCGCCGAGGCCGTGCGCCTTGGCGTTGGCCGTGAAGGGGAACTTCGCCACCCGTACGTCGAAGCCCTGGGCGCGGGCCTCGGCCTCGGTCCAGCCGAAGCTGGCGATCTGCGGCTGGCAGAACGTGGCGCGGGGGATCATCCGGTAGTCCAGCTCCATGGTCTCCGCACCGGCGATGCTCTCCGCGGCGACGATGCCCATCGCCTCCGCGGTGTGCGCGAGCATCAGCTTCGCCGTGACGTCGCCGATGGCGTAGATGTGCGGCTGGCTGGTACGGCAGTACCCGTCGATGTCGATGGCACCGCGCTCGGTGAGCCGGACCCCGGTGCTGTGCAGGCCGTAGCCGGCCGTCCGCGGATGGAAGCCGGTGGCCTGGAGGACCTTCTCCGCCTCCAGGACCTGCTCCGAGTCGCCGGAGCGGACGGTCACGCGGACGTTGTCCTCGGTCTCCTCGATGGACTGCACGGCGGTGGAGGTCAGGACCCGGATGCCCTGCCGCTTGAAGCGCCGGGTCAGCTCGGCCGAGACCTCCTCGTCCTCCAGCGGGGCGATCCGGTCCAGGAACTCCACCAGCGTGACCTCGACACCGTAGGACCGCAGCAGGTAGGCGAACTCGACGCCGATGGCCCCGGCACCCGCGATGACGATGCTCGACGGGAGGGTCTCGGAGAGGATCTGCTCCTCGTAGGTGACGACGCGGCGGCCCAGCGTCGTACCGGGGAGCAGCTTCACGGTCGCGCCGGTCGCGATGATGCAGGAGCGGAAGGAGAGCGTGGTCTCGCCGTCCTGCATGCGTACCTGGAGGGTGTGCGGGTCGAGGAAGGTGCCCTGCCCGTCGAACTGCTCGATCTTGTTCTTGCGCATGAGGTAGCCGACGCCCTTGACGCGCCCGTCGGCGACCACCCGGCTGCGCTCGTAGGCGGCGCGGTAGTCCAGGGCCACCTCCCCGCTGATCTTCACGCCGAACTTCTCCGCGTCGTGCAGGATCAGCTGGGCGACCTCGGCGTTGCGCAGCAGCGCCTTCGCCGGGATGCAGCCGATGTTCAGACAGACGCCACCCCAGAAGCGGCCCTCCACGACGGCCGTGCGCAGGCCCAGCTGGGCGGCGCGGATCGCGGCCACGTAGCCGCCCGGCCCGGCTCCCAGGACGACGACGTCGAAGTCGGTCTGCATGGCTCCACCTCACCGTTGTGTCGAGTCGGTCTGCTGACTCCACGGTCGCACGATCAGGTCGCGCGATCAGCCGGTCGGGTAGAGAAGATCGAGCGGACCGGACAGCGCGGCGCGGACCCGGCGGGCGGTCTCGTCGACGAGGACCTCGGGTTCGTCGCGGACGATCGCGTCCATGGTCCGCGCGGCCACCTCGGCAGCGTCCGTCTTCGGCTCGTCCACCGCCGCGGTGGCGTCGGTGTCCACCCAGCCGACGTGCACGCCCACGACCAGCGTCCCCTGCTCCCGCAGGGCGACCCGCAGCGCGTTGGTCACCGACCACTGCGCCGCCTTCGACGCGGCATAGCTGGGGAAGCGCCAGGTCGAACGCCACGACGCCACGGACAGCATGTTCACGAGGGCGCCGCCGCCGTTGGCCGCGAGCACCGGCGCAAAGGCCCGCGAGACGGCCCAGGTGCCCAGGTAGTTCACCTCAAGCTCCTGGCGCGCGCCGTCCAGGGAGCCCTCCAGCAGGGGCGGCCCGCCCTGGATGCCCGCGTTGTTGATCACGATGGTCGCGTCGGACGCGGTCCGGGCGGCGGCCGCGATCTGCTCGGGGTCGGTGACGTCGAGGCGGAGCGGCACCGGCCCCGGCTCGGTGAAGTTCTCCGGCCGTCGTACGCCCGCGTACACCTTGGCCGCGCCCCGGGCGAGCAGGGCCCGGCAGAACGCCAGCCCGATCCCCCGGTTGGCTCCGGTCACCAGCGCGACCGATCCCTCGATCTTCATGCTCGGACACCTCGATCCACGGATCACGGCCGCCCGGCCGACGGCCCGGCCCCCCGCTTCATGCTGCGGCCTGGACGGGCCGCTCACCTCCGAAACCGTACCTGTCAGCAGAGTTTCTTCACAAGACTCGCTATCGTGGAGACATGAAACGGACGTCGTTCGCCAAGTGGCCGTGCTCCATCGCACGGACCGTCGACCTGCTGGGTGACCACTGGACACCGCTGGTGGTGCGGGAGGCCTTCTACGGGATCCGCCGCTTCGACGAGTTCCAGCAGGAACTGGGCATCGCCCGCAACACGTTGACCGACCGGCTGCGCCACCTGGTGGACGAGCGGATCCTGGAGAAGCGGCTGTACGAAGCCGAGCCCCCGCGCTACGACTACGTCCTCACCGAGAAGGGCCGCGACCTGTTCGCGGTGCTGGCGGCGATGTCCGCGTGGGGTGACCGGTGGCTGGCCGGGGAGCGGGGCGTGCCCGTGGTCTTCCACCACGAGGCCTGCGACCACGACACCACGCCCGAGGTCGTCTGCGCCCAGTGCCGTACACCGCTCAGGTCCGAGGAGACCTCGATGCGGATGGGGCCCGGCTATCCCGAGCGGCTCAGGGAGCGCCCGGACATCCGCCGGCGGTTCGGCACCGGCTGAGCACGGCACCCGCGGTTGCCCTCTTGACAAGGTAAGTCTCATCTCGCAACCCTGAAGTTCAGACACCTGTACGACAAGGAGGCCGACGGTCTTGGAGTGGACGGGCGCACGCTACGCGGACAAACCCACGGTCGAGGTGCGAACCTGGATCGACGCCCCACCGGCCAGGGTGTGGGCCCTGGTCAGCGACATCGGTCTGATGCCGGACATGAGCGAGGAACTCCGGTCCTGCACCTGGCTGGACGGGGCCGCCGGTCCGGCGGTCGGGGCCAGGTTCGTGGGCCGCAGTGAACACGAGGCGCTCGGGAAGTGGGAGACCACCTCCCATGTGGTCGAGTGCGAGCCGGAGTCGGTGTTCGCCTGGGCGGTGCAGGATCCGTCCGATCCCTCCGCGGTCTGGCGGTTCCGGCTCCGCCCGAAGGACGGCGGGACGGAGCTGTCGGAGTGGATGCAGCTGGGTCCGGGGCGTTCCGGGCTGTCCCTCGCCATCGACCGGATGCCCGACAAGGAGCAGAAGATCGTGTTCGTACGGCTGCGGGAGTTCGAGCGTGGCATCACCGCCACCCTCGCCGAGATCAAGAAGCGGGCGGAGGCGTGATGCGGACGGCCACCACGATCGAGGCCTCGGGCGGCGAACACTGGTCCCGGACGAGCGACTTCGTCGTCGAGGCCGAGAAGCTGGGCCTGGACGTCTGCTGGGTCGCCGAGGCCTGGGGGTCCGACGCGCCCTCCGCGCTCGGCTACTACGCGGCGCTCACCGACCGGATGCTGCTCGGCTCCGGCATCATGCAGCTCGGCACGCGGACGCCGACGGCCGTGGCCCAGACGGCCATCACCCTCTCCAACCTGTCCGGCGGCCGCTTCCTGCTCGGGCTCGGCGCCTCCGGCCCGCAGGTGATCGAGGGGCTGCACGGCATCCCCTTCGCCCGGCCGCTGCGCCGCATGCGCGAGACCGTGGAGATCGTCCGGCAAGTCGTCGCCGGCGGCCGGCTCTCCTACTCCGGCGCCGAGTTCACACTGCCGCTGCCCGGCGGCGAGGCCGTCCCGATGCGGCTGTCGATGCGTGCCGAGCACGACATCCCGGTCTACCTCGCCGCCCTCTCCCCCGCCATGCTGCGGCTGACCGGCGAGGCCGCCGACGGCTGGCTCGGCACCAGCTTCGTCCCCGAGGGCGCCGCCGACGCCTACTTCGCCCACCTCGACGAGGGCCTGGCCCGCAGCGGTCGTACCCGCGCGGACCTGGACGTCTGCCAGGGGGCGGAGGTCGCCTTCGCGGCCGACGAGGAAGCGCTCGGCGCGATGGTCGCCGGACGCAAGAAGGAACTCGCCTTCAGTCTCGGCGGGATGGGGTCGGCGTCCACCAACTTCTACAACAACGCCTACAGCCGCCAGGGCTGGGCCGAGGTCGCTGCCGAGGTGCGCGAGCGCTGGCAGGCCGGCGACCGGGACGGCGCGGCCGGTCTGGTGACCGACGAGATGGTGCTCGGTACGACGCTGGTCGGTACGGAGGCCATGGTGCGCGAGCGCCTCGCGGTCTGGCGCGACGCCGGCGTCGACACCGTCCGCCTCTACCCGGCCGGCGAGACCCTGGAGGACCGGCTCACCACGCTGGGACGGGCGATCGAGCTGGTCCGCGAGGTCGGCGCGAGGGCCTGAGCCCGGCCCGGGTCAGCCGAGGGTGTCACTCCGCCCCGGCTCCTGCCGCTGCCGGTGCTGCTCGTTCCAGAGGTCGGCGAGCTCGCCGAGGGCGCTGCTGACGCGGCGCAGTTCCCAGAACAGGTAGACACCGGCCGCGGCGAACGGGATCCACTGGCCCCAGTGGAAGAGCAGGACCGGCATGTACAGCAGGCCTGCCAAAACGAGGAACTTGACGAGGACCTCGGCCGCGTAGCTCCGTCCGCGTGCGACGACGGCGTGCTCTCCGCGGCCCTGGACCCACTGCAGGCGCGATGTCATGACCACCCCTCCGCCCCTCGGGCTCCGGCAGTCAGTCTCGGGGCGGGAGCGGCACCGCGCCAGGGCCGCCGGAGGAACTCGACATTCTCCACGTGATCATCGCGAGCGGCGGACCGCGTTCCGGACTATCCCGAGGTGAGCCGGTCGCGGTGGGTGGTCAGCTCCCGGCGGGAGTGGACGCCGAGCTTCCGGAACACCTTGCGCAGGCGGCCGGCGATCAGCTCCGAGAGGGCGGTGTGGCCGAGGGCGAGGGCCATCGGGATGGCGGCGCCCTGCCGGCCGGCCTCGGCGTGGGCCGCCAGGCCAGTTCGTGCAGGGTGATGTCGTCGCCGAGGAGGGTGGCGTGCGAACAGGCCGCGGCCAGCAGCTGGAACAGCTCGGGGGCGGTCGGCTCCACCCGCCGTACCGCCCCACCGCCTGCCGGAGCCGCGGGCCCGCTCCGGCGAGCCCTTCGAGGTGCAGCGCGGTGCCGGCGTCCGGCACCACGTCGCCCGTGGTGACCGGCGTCCCGGCGGGCAGCGGCAGGGCGCGGACCGTCTCGGCGACGTCGCGGCGCGTTGCCCCCTCGGGCCAGGGAGCCGCTGATCTGGGCCTGGACGAGCGCCTCGCCCGGTGGATCGTGAAGCACGGCGGCGCGTACGGCCTCGCCCCGTCCCGGATGGCCGTGTGCGGGGACGGCCCGCCGCGCCACCGGGTTCCGGCGCGGCGGGCGCGCGTGTTCGCGGCCGGGGCGCGAGAGCGCCCGCGTGCCCCGGCCCCGTGCGCCGTTCCGCGCGGGTCGCCAACACCGATTCCGCCGGCCTGCGTTAGAGGTCTCGCAGAGCGCCTGTCGCGAAACTCTCGCGGAATTGTCCGTGATCGGTAACGGAGGGATCCGGTGGCCGCCGTCCTCCGTCCTGACGGGTGCACGAGATCGACTCAACGGCACGGATCGGGGCGGACATGGCGCGGCACGGCGGACGGGGATGGTACGGCCAGGTGGTCGCGGCGGCGCTCGGGGTCACGGCCGTGACCGTGGCCGCCTCGCTGTGGACCGCGCAGGCGGGTCCCGTCAGCGGCCCGGCAAAGGCCGGGACCTCGGTGCACCATCCCGCGCCGAAGGCGGCTCCGGCCGCGGTGTCCGTGGAGATCGCGCACGCCTCGGACCGGGGCGCAGGGGGCGTGAACATCACCATCGACGACGGACCGGACCCGGTCTGGACCCCCAAGGTGCTCCAGGTGCTCAAGGAGTACGGCGTGAAGGCCACGTTCTGCATGATCGGACCGCAGGCGAAGGCACACCCGGACCTGGTCAGGGCGGTCGTGGCGGCCGGGCACCGGCTCTGCGACCACACGGTCTCCCACGACGTCACCATGGACACCAAGTCCGAGGCCTACCAGTCCCGGCAGATCCTCGACGCCGAGAGCATGATCACCGAGGCGTCCGGAGGTGTGCGGCCGCTCTACTACCGCGCCCCCGGCGGCGCCTTCACCCCGTACAGCCGCAAGGTCGCAGCCTCCCACGGCATGCGCCCGCTGGGCTGGAACGTCGACTCGAAGGACTTCGAGCGGCCCGGCACGGCCGCCATCGTCGCCACCGTCAAGGAGGAGCTGCCGAACGGGCCGACCGTCCTCTTCCACGACGCCGGCGGCGACCGCTCCGAGACGGTCGACGCCCTGCGCGAGGTGCTTCCGTGGCTGAAGGAACAGGGGTACTCGTTCGGCTTCCCGGTGCGCTGAGCCGGGCCGCTCCCGGAGGCCCGGGTAAATGTTGCGGGGGGCCCGGCGGTGACCGCATATGGGTGGTGTGGGCGGTGCGGCGTCGGGGCCGGCCGCCCGGGGCCGGCGGGAGGTGGACATGTCGGGGCGGGCGCCACGGTGGGTGACGTGGTTGCGCGGCAAGGACCCGGATCTCGCGGCGACCCGGCGGGCCGGGCGTACGGCGCTGGTGATGCCCGCTCTGTTCGCCCTGTGCCACGAGGTGCTGCACTCCCCGACGATGGCGAGCTACGCCGCGTTCGGCTCGTTCTCGATGCTGCTGCTGGTGGACTACTCCGGGCCGATGGTGGAGCGGCTGCGGGCGCAGGCGGCGCTCGCGGTGGCGTGGCTGGTGCTGATCTGCCTCGGCACGCTGGTCGCGCCGTGGCTCTGGCTCTCCGTGGCGGCCACGGTCGTGGTCGGCTTCGCGGTCCTGTTCGCCGGTGTGGTCAGCTCGGTCCTGGCCGGCAGCTCGACGGCGCTGCTGCTGGCCTTCGTGCTGCCGGTGACCGCCCCGGTGCCCTTGTCGCAGCTGCCCGCCCGCCTGGCCGGCGCGGGCCTGGCGGGGGCGGTGTCACTGCCGGCCGTCGCCCTGCTGTGGCCGCGTCCCGTCGCCGACCTGCTCAGCGCTCCGGCTGCGGCCGTCTGCCGGGCCGCAGCCGGGTATCTGCGGATCCGAGCGGACCTGCCGGGGACGGACGGCGCGGGGTCCGACGCCGAGCGGTGCCGGGCGGGGGCCGAGCACACCGCCCGGACCGGCGCGGACCTGCGCGGGGCCTTCGACGCAACGACGTGCCGCCCGACCGGTCTGTCCGCGACCTCGCGTGCCCTGGTCCGGCTGGTGGACCAGCTCACCTGGCTGTGTGCCGTCCTTGTCGACCGGTCCGACTACACCGACGAGCCCCCCGCCTGCGATCCGGCCGCGCACACCGTGCGCCGCGCCGCCGCGCACGTCCTGGAGGCGGCCTGCGATCTGCTCACGGACCTGGGCGGGGACACCGGTCCGCTGCGGACCCGGGAGAACACCCTGCGGGCGGCCCTGGCCGGGATGGAACACAGTTCCACCGTCCAGGTGCCCGCGGAGCAGCCGGGCGGCACCAGCACCGCGGAGGTCTACGGGTTCATCGCCACGCTCGACGTGTCCTTCCGCGCCCAGGAGCTCGGTTTCGCCGTGCTGCAGATCGCCGAGAACGTCGACACGGCGGCCACCGCCTGGCAGCGCAGCTGGCCGGAACGGCTCCTCGGCCTCGAGCCGGGCGCGCTGACCGCGCCCCTCGCGGCCGCGCGGGAACGCGCCGTCGCCCATCTCCAGCCCGACTCGGTGTGGCTGCACAACAGCCTGCGCGGCGCCGTCGGCCTGGGCATCGCCGTGTTCCTGGCCGGGGTGACCGGAGTGGGGCACTCCTTCTGGGTGCTGCTGGGCACCCTGTCCGTGCTCCGCTCCAACGCGCTCAGCACCGGCCAGAACGCCGTCCGCGCCGTCCTCGGCACGGTCGGCGGGTCGGTGGTGGGCGCCGTGCTGCTGCATCTGCTCGGCCACCACGGCACGGCGCTGTGGTTCGTGCTCCCCGTGGCCATCCTGTGCGCCGGGATCGCGCCCGCCGCCATCTCCTTCGCGGCCGGGCAGGCCGCGTTCACCGTGACGCTGGTGGTGCTGTTCAACGTCGGGCAGGACCCGAACTGGCACATCGCCCTGCTGCGCGTCCAGGACATCGTGCTCGGGTGCCTGGTCAGCGTGCTGGTGGCGGTGTTCTTCTGGCCGCGCGGCGCCCGGGGCGCCGTCCACAAGGCACTCGCCGAGGCGTACGACGCCAGCGCCCGTTACCTCGGGCACGCCGTGGACTACGCGCTCGGTCACCGCACTCCCACCGACCCCGATCCGCAGGGCCGGGTGGCGGCGGCCGCGGCCCGCCGCCTCGACGACGCGTTCCGCAACTACCTCGCCGAGCGCGGTGCCAAGCCGCTGTCGCTGTCCTGCGCGACCACTCTGGTCACCGGGGTCGTCGGGCTCCGGCTGGCCGCCGACGCCGTCGTCTCGCTCTGGCAGGGCGAGGACCTGGCGCGTGTCCAGGCCGTCCGGGCCGACGCCCACCGCGCCGTCCTCGGCTCGGCGGCCCTGGTCACCGGCTGGTACCACGACTTCGCCGCGAGCCTCGGGGACGGTACGGCCGTGCCCGACGCCGTCCCGCTGCGGCCCGAGGGGGCGGCGCGGCTCGTGGAGTCCGTCCGCGCCGAACTCAGCGACGGTCAGGGCCGGGCCACCCCCGTCGCGGTCCGGATCATCTGGACCGACGACCACGTCGACGCAGCCCGCCGCCTCCAGCCGGCCCTGTCCGAGGCCGCCAGGGCCCAGGCGAGGTCACAGCACCGCCGGGTGCGGAAGTCACAGCCCGGTCCGACCGCGGCACCGGGGCCGGGCACCGCGTCGTCGCCGCACGGCTCGGAGCGGTGATCCGGACAGGCAGGCTCCCCGTCCCGGTGTCCCGCACCCTGGAACTCGCGCTCCCGCGGCGCCGGCGGCGCCCACCCGGAGGCCGACGCGCCGTCAGCTCGCGCTGCACCCCGACCGACGAATCGACGAGTCACGCACTCGTCGGCCGGTGCAACGGCGTGCCGTCGCGGGCCAGGTATTCAACTGACGGGTCATAAGGTGCCGGGTACCGTCTCTCCATGCCCTCGACCGACGTCACCACACTGATCCGAACCGAGCTGCCGCGCCTGGCCGGCTCCCTGCGGAAGGTGGGCGAGCTGATCCTGGAGGATCCGGCCGCCGTCGCGCACTGTTCGGCCGCGGAGCTGGGCCGCCGCACCGGCACCTCGCAGGCGACCGTCACGCGATTCTGCCGGGCCGTCGGTCTCGACTCCTACCAGCACCTGCTGATCGCGCTCGCGCAGGAGCGGGGCCGCGGCGAGGTCTCCGACTGGGGCACGGCCGAGATCGGTCCGGACATCTCCCCCGACGACAGCCTGGAGCGGGTGGTGAAGGTGGTCGGCACCGCGGACCTGCGGGCCGTCCAGCAGACCCTGGACCGGATCGACCTGGACGCGGTCGAGCGGGCCGCGCAGGCGATTGCCCGGGCCCGCAGGATCGACGTCTACGGCGTGGGCGGCAGCGGCGCGGTGGCGCAGGAGACCGAGACCCGGCTGTTCCGGATCGGCTGTTCGGTACGCGGCTGGACCGAGGTGCACGCCGCGGTCACCTCCGCCGCGCTGCTCACCCCCGCCGACGTCGCGCTCGGCATCTCGCACTCCGGGTCGACCCGCGAGACGACCGAGCCGTTCGAGACGGCCAGGGAGCGTGGCGCGACCACGATCGCCATCACCGCCGACCCGCGTTCCCCGCTGGCCCGCGCCGCCGGCATCCGGCTCATCTCGTCCACCCCGGAGACCAGCTTCCCCACCGGCATCATCGGCGCCCGCCACTCGGTGCTGCTGCTCGTCGACTGCCTCTACGTCCGGGTCGCCCAGCTCACGTACCAACGGGCCAGCGCCGCACTGGCGTTGACCGACCACATCGCCGGGCAGCACGCGGTGAAGGCCCGGCGATCGCACTGAGCCGGTGACCTCCTGCGAAACCGCTTGCCACCGCGAGGACTCGCCCCCGCATCGCCTCGGGCACGGTCAGCGCGTTGCCCGGGCCGGCCTCGCCCTCCCCGCGGACCCGCCCGTCACGCGCGTCCGCGCGGACGGCACGGGTCCGGGTGCCGCCGGCGTCGATCCCGACGACCCACCCGCCGCTCCGGTTCGCGGCACTCATCGGGGCTCATGGTGGCCTCCTGAGCCCGCTGCGGCGGGGGTGTGAGCATCCGCACTCCCGCCGGCATTGCGCCGGCCGGGCCGGCACGCAAGAGTGTTCCAACTGTCCCACCCGTCAAGCCAGACACTTCCGTCGACCGCCGCACACGGTGGCCCGGGCGAAGAGGAAGAGAAGCGCGTGAGCCGCATAACGGTCCGGGGGATCGCGGTGGCGTCGGCCACCGCGGTCACCGCTGTCGGAAGTGTCGTCGGTGTCGCCTCGGGCAGCAGCGCGCAGAACAACGACGCGGAGGCGACGGCGGCCGACGCCACCCTCCTCACGGACCTGCCCGCGGGGCAGCAGGCCCGGGTGCAGACCACGTCGCTGACCCAGCAGGCCGAGGCCATGGCGGTGCAGGCGGACGCGAGCGCCCGGAAGGACGCCGAACAGGCCGCCCGGACCGCGGCGGCCAAGGCCGCCGAGGCCAAGAAGGCCGCGGCCGAGGAACGGGCAGCGGCCAAGGCCGCGGCCGGTGACCCCGCCGCCAGTTTCCCCGTGCGGAGTTCCTACACCGTGGCGCAGATCAAGGCGATGGCCATGGAGATCGTGGGCAGCGGCCAGTTCCAGTGCTTCAGCAACATCGTGGATCACGAGTCCACCTGGAACTACCTCGCGGTGAACCCTTCTTCCGGCGCCTACGGCCTCGTCCAGGCCCTGCCGGGCAACAAGATGGCCTCCGTGGCCGCCGACTGGCAGACCAATCCGGCCACGCAGATCAAGTGGGGTCTCAACTACATGAACACCACGTACGGCAGCCCCTGCCAGGCCTGGGCGTTCTGGCAGGTCCACCACGCCTACTGAGCCCTGCCGAGGCAGCGCCGGGCGGTCACCTCGCGACCGTGCCCAGAGCCGAGGACCCTCCCCTGGTCTCCGCCCACGCCGTCACCGGTGACCACAGGCCCCGGCGCCAAGGCTCCTACGCGGCACCGGAGTTGCGGGCGATCGTCGGCGCTCAGGACTGTGGCCCGGCGGAGCGGCCGGGGCGTCGGGTGAATCTGCGGATACCCCGGCGTGTGGGGCTGAGGGGCGTGTCCTCGGGGGCGATCGGGCCCTGGCCCGCCGCGACGGCCGGTGCCGTGGCCGGGGCCGGCAGTGAGCGGGGGCCCCGTTCGAGCCGGCTCCGGACGGCTCGGGCCATGGCCTGGTGGGAGGGTTCCAGCGGGATGCCCTCCGTGGCCAGGTGTTCCCACATGTGCAGCAGTTCCTGCCCTCGGGTGGCGACCTGGCCGTCGTCCGTCAGGCGCTGCCACGCCGCGGTGGCGCGGGCCACCTCGGGGGCCGCGCGGTTCAGGTCGGTGCGGCAGCGGATGCGGGCGACGGTCAGCGCGAGCACGGTGGAGAGCATGTAGTCGCCGCGCTGGTAGGCGAGGTACGCCTCGATCGCCCGTGCCTCGAGCGAGAGTTCGTCCTCGGCGCCCCTGCGCAGGGTGAGGTGTTCCCGCAGGGCGCTGGCGAGGACGGACGCGGCGTGCAGCTCCCCGCGCTGCGCGTGCTGGATGATGCGTTCGACGCGGGCGAGCGGCGGGAACGCCTCCTCCTCCGCGGCGGTGCGCTCGCGCCCGGGCGGCAGGTCCTCCTCGTCGGCGATGGTCCGGCTGGAGCCGTCGGGGTAGACCCGCAGCCGCGCCACCTGCAGCACACTGCGGTCGATGACGGTCGCCGCCACCGGGGCGCCCAGGGTGCGGGCGAACATGGCGACCGCGTCGAGGATCGCCTCGTTGGGGGGCCGGGTGCCGCCCATCTCCAGCAGATGGCCGTTGACGACCGTCGAGCCGTCCTCGGCCACGTAGGCGTCGAGGCGGATCAGCGGGGGTGCGCTCAGCGCGGGCAGGTTTCCCTCGTTGCGGGGGGTCAGTGAGGAGGTCATCCGCTCAGACTCCGGGTCGGACGACACCGAGGATGGGCATGGAGGCGGCCGGTGCGGTCGTGACCGTCCGTCCGGGCCGCGGGGCGTGGAC
Organism: Streptomyces sp. NPDC001507; assembly: GCF_042894765.1. Lineage (NCBI taxonomy): Bacteria > Bacillati > Actinomycetota > Actinomycetes > Kitasatosporales > Streptomycetaceae > Streptomyces > Streptomyces sp. NPDC001507. Next base: position 900,361 of record NZ_JBIAVV010000001.1, on the reverse strand, counting down.
GATCTGTCCGTCGCCTATGTACATGCCCACGTGGGTGGCGTCGTAGTAGATGATCAGGTCGCCGGGCTGCACGGAGGACAGGCTGACCCGGGTCAGCCCCTGCCACTGCGCCTGCGAGGTGCGGGGTATGGGGTGCCCGGCCGCCGCCCACGCGGTGGAGGTCAGCCCCGAGCAGTCGTACGACGAGGGGCCCACGGCGCCCCACACGTACGGTTTGCCGATCTGTGCCAGGGCGAAGTCGACGGCTTTCGCGGCCGCTCCGCTCGCCTTCGTCCGGCCACGGACCGAACCGGTACCGGTCGAGGTGCTGCCGCCGGAACCGGGTCCCGTCCACCTGGCCTCGGCCTCCTTCGCCTCCTCCTTCTCCAACTGGGCGAGTTTGCGGGTCTGTTCCTTCTTCAGGCCCGCCTCGATCTGTTCGGCCTCGGCGATCTTCTTCTCGATCTTCTGCTTCGCCTCGGCCTTGTCCGCGCGGGTGTTCTTCAGTTCCCGCAGCTTCTCCGCGGCGGCCTCCGTCTGCCGGCTCAGCTGCGCGCGGGCGTTCGCCTGGTTCTCGGACACGGTCACCACGTCGCGCAGGGCCTGCCGGGCCTGGGCCGCGTCGTCCAGGGCGTGCTCGGGGTGGTCGCCGAGCAGGAGTTGGAGGCTTGTGGAGTCGAGATTGCCGCCGCGGTACTGCGTGCGGGCGGCCGCACCCGCGAGTTCGTGCAGGTCGGCGAGCTTGCTCTCGGTGCGGGCCAGGTCCGTGTGGAGCGACGCGAGCCGCTTCTCCTGCTCGGCCGCCTTCACGCCCGCCGCGTCGTAGGCCTCGGTCGCCACCTCCGCCTGCCGGTAGAGGCCGTTCAGCTCGTTCTGGATGTCCTCGATCGACTTGTCGTTGCGCGGATCCGGTTCGCCGGGGGTTGCGTAACTCGGGCCGGGTAACACGGCGATCGCGCAGACGATGGCTGCGGTGGCGGCCCGGCTCCGCAGCCGTCCGCCACGGGTCGACACGTTCATCGGCTCCATCTTCAGAGGTCACATGCGGGTGGCCCGGACGGCCGGCTCTCCCGTCGCAGCCGTCATCACGGCTCCCACGGGGAACTGTTCGATTCCTGAACACATTACCCCGCCACGAACGGCCCGCCTCTGTACCCCCGGGCGTGTCAACCTGCCCGCAAGCGCCTTCTGCACCACGGCCGGACACCGCAGGTGCGCCCGGGCACGGCACCGGCGAGGGGGAACTTCCGCACGGGAGAGGCCACTTGCCCTCTCCTCATTCACCCGATCGAGGTCACCCCTGCACGGCATGCCGTACTCCTGGCCGACCATTCCGTTCCGAAACGGTCTGCCCGGCCAGGAGAACGGACAGTGCGAAGTGCCCCCGAGACCACCGGTGTTGTCCTCGCAGCCGTGGCCGGTGTGCCGTCCGGCTAGCCGCACGTCAGCGTCGGAGTCCCCCAGTCGCCGTGGTCGTTGCCGTTGCCGTCGCCGGCGTCGCCGACCTTCAGGTCGAGCACCTGGGCGCCGCTGACGTCGACGTCCATCGGCACCGCGGCCTGTTTGCCGCGGATCGTCGGCGTGGTCACCAGGGTCCTGCCGTCGGCGATCACGGAGAACGTCACCGTTCCCGCGCCGCCGGTCTCGTCGTCGACGCCGACCTGCGCCGTCAGCCGGGAACACCGCCCGGCGAGATAGAGCTGGACGTCGCTGACCGAGTTGGTGCCCAGCCCCTTGGCGTAGCCGACGCCGGCGACGGTGATCGGACGGCCGTCCCCGGCCGCCTGCTCGCCGACGCTGGTGTCGCGTTCCACCGGGCCCCACCCGTTGGTGGACGACAGGAACGGCAGGTCGCTCACCGCGCTCTGCCCGGCCGGCGGGGCCGGCGGGATCCCGCGGACGATGCGCTCGTCACTGCCGGTGGTCTGCCGTCCGCTCTGTACGTAGTGCACGGTGGTGGTGAGCGCCGAGGCGGAAGGGAGGGTCCCGTCCGGCGGCTTGACCGTCCAGGTGAAGGTGGCCGATCCGCCCGGTCGTACCCGCTCGACCGAGTCCGGGCTCGTGGCGGTCACGGTCCAGCCGTCGGGGGCGGAGAGCGCAGCCGTCAGGCGGGAGGCGGACGGCCGGTCCCCCGGCACCCGTACCGACGTCTCGGCCGTGAAGGCCTGGGCGGACTGCGCGGTGTCCGGCACGGCCAGGGTGACGTCCGCCCCCGGGCGCTGCGGCATCGCGTACTTCCCGGCGTCGTAGCGGGGGCTGTCGTTCTGCGCGACCCGCAGGGACGAGGCGTAGCTGCCGTAGTCGGTGAGGGAGACCTTCCCGAGGCCGCCGGTGGTGCCGTCCAGGTTCCAGACGGCGATGGCGATGCCGTTGTGGCCGTTGGGGTTGAGGATGCCGTTGGGCACGGGGAAGGTGTGCTGGGGGCCCAGGTAGTTGACGTAGTTGCCGACCTGCCAGCCGTTCACGAAGATCGTGGCACGGTACTTGCGGGACGGGTCGTCGGTGAACGTCAGACCGATGGAGGTGTCCTGACCGTGCGGCAGGTCCAGGTCGGCGTCGGTGCGGTACCAGGAGACGCCGGGGCGGGTGTCGGTCGCCGGCAGTGACACCTGGTCCCAGGTGCGGTCCGGGTAGCCGGGCAGGGACCAGCCCGCGCGTTCGCCGTACAGGCCGCCCGTGGCGAGCGCACCGCGCACGGTGTCCTGGAGGTCCTCACCGCCCCGTACGCCCTGCACCCGCCAGGTGACGGAGGTCAGCGGGGCCCCGGTGAGGGAGGCGCTGGTCAGGCCGCGGGCGGTCTTGTTGCCGTTGGTCGAGTTGTAGTCCTCCTCGTGTCCCATGTTCACGGTGAGCACGGAGATGACGTTGTCGCCCTCGGCGTTCACCGAACCTGCGGGGAAGGTGAAGTCGGCGCTGCCGGTGGTGGAGCTGCCCAGGAAGGTGCCGTTGAGCCAGGCGGAGAACGCCTGCGCGCCGCCGCCGGAGTCCGAGACCAGGTGGACGCCGGTCTCCTTGCCGGTGGCGCGGAAGCGCCCGCGGTACCAGGTGTTGCCGGTGTGGAAGCCGTAGTCGTCCGCGTAGAGCACCGGCCCGGCGTCACTGCCGGAGACGCTGTTGGTGGTCGTCCTGTCGGCCACCTGCCAGCCGGTGTCGTCGAAGCCGGGGGCCGCTTCGGGCGACTCCTCGGCGTGCTTCCAGTTCGTCAGTTCCGGCAGGTGGACCGGGGCGGCCGTCGGGATCGTCCCGGTGCGGCTCGCCGTGCCGGTGGCCGCACCGCGCACCGTCCTGCCGTTCCAGGTGACCCGGTCCGCGGCGGTGAACACCTCGATGTCCTTGTCGTCTGCGTTGTCGCCGGTGAGCGCCACGGTGCGGCCGCCGTCCAGGCTGCTCGCCGTGCGCAGCAGGTGGGTGCCGCGCACCAGCACCGGACCGGTCGCCGTGTCCTGGCGCCAGAAGGTCTCCGCCGTGGCCTTGTCGCCGGCGAGCAGCAGGAGCGGGCGCTTCCCGTCGCCGCTGACGCTGATCCGGATCAGGCCCTTGTGCGTGTAGTCGAGGCGCAGGTCGCCGGTGGCCGCGTCCCAGGTGGTGGTGACCGTGCCGCCGGTGGCGGTCACGGTGGGCTCGGTGGCGTAGCGCAGCACGGTCTCGCCGTCGCTGCCCGCGTCGCCGTAGAGCACGGCGACGTCCCGGTCGCCGATCGTCGCGCTGGTCATGATCTCCGACGTCGAGTACTGCAACTGGGAGTCACCGAGCCGGTAGTTCGCGACGATCACGTGCGAGTCGCGGCCGTCCAGGGTGATCGCGGTGCCGGGCTGCTGGGGCACGACCGGGTAGGTCGGCTCGGCGGCGGAGTCGCCCGTCGGTACGTCGATGGCGTCGACGGCCACGTAGTTGTCCGTCGAGGCCGAGCTGTGGGTGCCGTCGACGACGATCTTCAGGGTGTGCGCCCCCGGCGTGAGGCCGGTCTTCTGGAAGAGCACGGCCTGGTTCTCGCCACCGGAGTCGTCCACCGTCGCCGCCTTCGTGCCGTCGAGGTACACGTCGGCGTAGCCGTGGTTGTTCGTCTTCGAGCCGATCCAACGGATCGCGGTGCCCTCGAAGGGGACGGTGAGCGAGTCGCCGGCCCTGTTGGAGAACGACTCGGTGTGCTTGTAGTCGCCGCCGGTGTAGCTGGTGTTGGCGACGTGCGACCACGAACCGGCGTACTGGAGCGCGGAGTCGGGGTCGTCCCAGGTGTAGGTGGTGTCCGCGGCCGGCTGGGCGTTGAAGTCGAGTGAGATGTGCGTCCTGTCGACCGCGGTGGACGTGGAGTTGCCGTGCCGCAGGACGTGGAACTGGGTCTTCGTGCCGGGGTTCATCCGGGCGGTGTCGACGATCGCGGAGTCGTCCGGCGGGGTGGCCCTGATCGCCTCGGTCCTGGTCAGCGGGGCGACGGACTGGGTGAAGTACCCGATCAGCTTGTCCTCGTAGTACTTCGGGTCGAGCTGCCGGGTCTCGCGGATCGCGGCCCCGTAGTCGTACGACGTGTAGTTCTCCGGCATGCCCAGCCAGCCCCAGTTGGTGCCGCCGTAGGTCATGTAGAAGCTCTGCGCGGTGGCGCCGACGGCGATGTTCTGCTTGTAGAAGACGTCGGCGAACTGGTCGTTGATCAGCTGGGCACACTTGTCGTAGCCCGGTCCGCCCCAGGGGTCGAAGGCGCCCCCCTGGAACTCCGGGGAGTAGAGCGGCTTTCCGGCGGGGTGGTCGTAGCTGATGTCGGGGACGCCGTTCCACTTCGCGGGGTTGGAGCAGTCGAAGCCCTGCGGGTAGGAGTCGGGGCCGTCGACGTCGAGGGCGCCGGTGCCGGAGTTGAAGGTGCCGTTGTTGTTGCCGGTCAGCGGGACCGTGATGCCGTCGGCACGGGCCTTGTCCTCCAGGTGCTGCATGTAGGAGCGGCCGGCGGCGGAGCCGTTGTAGTACTCGTTCTCGACCTGGTAGGCGATGACAGACCCGGTTCCGTTGGTCAGTTGGTGGCGGGCGATGATGCGGTCGATCTGCGTCAGCCATTCATCGGCGTACTTCAGGAACCGCGGGTCGTCGCTGCGGTTGTTCCCGGCCTTGGTGGTCAGCCAGCCGGGCAGGCCGCCGCTGTCGACCTCCGCGTTGATGTACGGCGCCGGGCGGGCGATGACGTAGAGCCCCGCCTCCTGGGCCATGTCGAGGAGCTTGTCGACGTCCCGGACCCCGGTGAAGTCGTACACGCCCGGCTTCGGCGAGTGGTAGCCCCAGTCGAAGTACAGCGAGGTGGAGTTGAACCCGGCGGCCTTCATCTTCTGGAAGATGTCCCGCCACAGGTCCGGGCTCGGCAGCCGGAAGTAGTGGAACTCGCCGGACCACAGGTAGGTGCGCTTGCCGTCGACGAGGAACGAGTAGCCGTCCAGGCTCACCGTGTGCGCCTGCGGGGCCGCGGCGGTGGCGGCGGTTGCCGCAGTCGCGGCGGTCGCCTGCCCGCCGGCGTCCTGTGCCGCCGCGGCGGGGGCGATCACGCCCGCCGCCAGGGCGATGGTCGCGGCAGCCGCGAGGACGGGCCGCCACCATCGGCGCCCACCGGGTCTCGCCGTTTCTGAACCGATCCGATCACTCCGCACCGCGGCCTCCAGACCGACTGAGCAATCAACACCAAACAGACTCGGGCAAAGTCGAACAGTAAGGGGGCGCAAGGCTCAACACAATGGGGCGGGAGAGCACAGTCGAGGTGTCCTGCGGCGAGGCGGGCGCGTGAACGGCGGGTCAGCCCCGCCCGGCCTGCCCAGTGGGCGTCAAGCGGTGAAGTGGTGCGTGCCGGAGCCGACTTGGTAGACCGCGCAGCCGTCCTCCCGGCGCAGGAAGGTGCCGTGCGTGCGGGTCACCTGCTTCGGCGTGTCCGTCGGGATCCAGAGCTCGGCGGTCGTGTTCGTAGTGGTTGAACGAGTTCATGGCCGAGTGCTGGAAGCTGCGGTAGGGCCGGATGGACTCCCAGCGCTCCCACATCGTGGTGGAGCCCCGGTCGATCTGGTAGCCCCAGCTCGGGAAGGTGCGTTGCTGCGGCAGCCGGTAGGCGACGTCGGTGTGCCTGGTGTGGGTCAGCACGGGCAGCAGCCGGGGCGTGCCGAGGAAGCCGGTGGACAGGTGCCAGTCCCCGGCCTCGATCAGGGCGACGAGGCGTAGGGCGGCGGGGAGGAGGTCTGATCGACGGATCACGAGGCCCCGATCAACGGGTCCGCCCCGGCCGCCGTCCGTGGCCGGCCTGCGGTCCGACAAGGCCATCCGGCAAGGCCCGGAGCACCCGCGCCCCTCCCAGGCGGTCAGGCGGGAAGCTCTGGAGCAAGGCGTGGACGACCTCCAGGCCACCGAAGCGGTCCGTCGGGCCTGCCGCCTGGCGAGCAGGGCGGCCCGCCTGACCTCCGGGCGGGCGCGCAGTCCGGGCCGGGGATCGGGTGCCGTGTCGAGCAGCTGGTCGGCTTCTTCCGGGCTCCTACCGTTGCTGCGGGCTGCGGTCGTCGTGGTGCCGGTCGTCTCGGGGGCCCCTCGAGGTCGGGAACTCGGGTCCGGGTGAGCGGGGTGCGGGGGCGGCCCCGCGCAGTCGCGACAGCAGCAGCGCGGCGGCGAGCAGCCCGGCGCAGACGCAGGAGGAGAGCGCGTACGCGGCGCGTGGGCCGCTGCCCCCGGGCGGGCCGGAGGCGGAGTGCAGATAGACCGCCGACACGGCGCTGACGCAGACGGCCGCCGCGATGCGCTGGGCCATCTGGAGGATGCCGCCACCCACGCCGGCGGCCTCGGCCGGCGCGTGCTGAAGGACCTGGGTCTGGTTGGGCGAGACGGAGAGACCGCCGGCCGCGCCCGACAGCAGTTGGGTCACGGCGAGGAGGATCGGCAGGGCGCCGGACGGCACGAGGAGCGCGGCCACCGCCCCGCCCAGCGCGGCGCAGACGCCCAGCGCCAGGCCGACGTTGACCGTGCGCGGTCCGATCCGCCGCACCAGCCGCCAGGCCAGTGCCGAGCAGACGCCCATCGCGATCGCCGAGGGGAGCGAGATCGCCGCCGTGAGGAGGGCGGACAGACCGAGCCCGTCCTGGAGGAAGACGGTGAGCACGAGGGACGCGGCGATCGAGGAGCCGAACTGGGCCATGGCGACGGCCGTGCCCAGCATGTACGGCCTCGACGACGCGAGCGCCGGATGGACCAGCGGCACCCGGCCCCCGCGCACCCGCAGCCGCTGGTGCACGGTGAACGCGCAGGCCAGGGCGGCCACTCCGGCCGCCCACAGGAGTGCCGCTCCCCCGCTGTCCGGTGTGCGGATGAACGGCACCATCAGAGTCAGTGTGCATCCGCAGGCCAGGGCGAGGCCGAGGACGTCCAGCCGGGAGTCGCGGGCCGTGCGGCGGGGCGGTGGCAGCCAGCGGGCCGCGAGGAACAGGGTGAGCACCGCGCACGGCGCGCTCAGCAGGAGGCAGTACCGCCAGCCTGTCTCGGCTCCGAGTCCGGCGACCAGCACGCCGCCGAGCGGTGGGCCGAGGGCCGCGGCGACGCCGCCCGTCACCGCGTACAGCCCGAGCGCCCGGCCGCGGTCGACCCCGTGGAACACGTCCTGGATGGTGCCGATCACCTGGGAGTTGACGAGCCCCGCGGCGGCGCCCTGCACCAGCCGCGCGGCGATCACGGTCCCCGGCCCACCGCCGGTCGCGGCCGTCACCCCCGCAAGGAGGAAGACGGCCACGCCGGCGAGGAAGAACCGCTTGCGTCCATGGAGGTCGCCCAGGCTGCCCCCGGGGACCAGGGCCAGCCCGAAGGCGAGTGAGTAGCCGGCCACGATCCACTGGACGTCCGCCGCACCGGCCCCGAGCGAGTGCCGCATGCTCGGGACGGCGATGTTCAGAACCGCTTGGTCCAGCAAGGTGGTTGCCCCTGCGGCCAGGCACACCAGCAGGACCCGCCGGGCGGCGCGGTCTTCTCCCGGGAGCATTCAGGCGGACCGCTGGGTGACGCCCGCGTCCGGCTCCACACCGAGGACCTTGCGGTAGACGCGCTCCCCGTCGCCGTAGTCGTCGACCGCGTAGTGCCAGGTGGCCCGGTTGTCCCAGAGGACGAAGTCGCCGGGCTTCCAGCCGAACCGGATCGTGTAGTCGGGCGAGGAGGCGTGCCGGAGCAGATGGTCGAGCAGCACCTTGCTCTCGGCCGGGGTCACTCCGGTGAGCTGCCTGGCCGAGCTGCTGATGAAGAGGCCCTTGCGTCCGGTGGTCGGGTGGGTGAGGACGACCGGGTGCTCGACGGGTTCGCCGGGAGCGTTCTTCCTGCTGCCCTGCGCGTAGTTCTCCGCATTGCCGTCGTAGAGGGCGCCGACCGATTCCAGCAGCACCTTGAAGGGTTCGGACAGGTCGTCGTACGCGGCCTGGAGGTCCGCCCACAGAGTGTGACCGCCCAGCTCGGGCACCACCTCGTAGGTCAGCGACTCGATCGCGAACACGGGGTCGCGCCACAGGCCACCGATGTGCCAAGTGCTGGCCTTGCCGGTCTGCTTGACGTTGTACGGGTAGACCAGCGGGTTGGCCGGGTGCTTCACGGCGGTCGGGTGGTCGAAGGGCCGCGCGAAGAGGGCGACGGCGGCCACCTGCTGGTCGGGGGTGAGGTGCTGGCCGCGGAACACGAGGACCTTGTGCTCGCGGAACGCCCGGCGCAGTTCCTCGGCGGTGGCCTCGTCGACGGGCGCGGTGAGGTCGACGCCGGCGATCTCGGCGCCGAAGCGTGGGCCTGCCTTGCGGATGTCGATATGGGCGACGGTGGTCATGACGTTCTCCTTCGTCTCCGGCGGGTGCGGGTGCGTGATCAGGAGGTCCTGGGCGGCCGGGGCAGCCCGAGGTGGTCGCGGAGCGTGGTGCCCGTGTAAGCGGTGCGGAACAGGCCGCGGCGGCGCAGTTCGGGGACGACCAGACCGGCGAAGTCGTCCAGCGTGCCCGGCAGATAGGGGAAGACGACGTTGAAGCCGTCGGCGGCGCGGCCGTGGAACCATTCCTCGATGTGGTCGGCGATCTGCTCCGGAGTGCCGGTGATCGTCCGCTCGTCGTCCGCGAAGCGCCGGACCAGGTCGCGGATGGTGAGGTGGTCGCGGCGGGCGTCCTCGTAGATCTGCTGTTGCGCGGTCTGCGACTGGTTGGAGACCGGGAGTTCGGGGAGCGGTCCGTCCAGGGGGTAGGGGCTGAGGTCGAAGCCGCCGAGCCAGTACGAGAGGTCGGCCAACGCCACCTGCGGGGGCAGGAGTTCGATGAGGCGGGCGTGTTTCTCGCGGGCCTCGGACTCGGTCGGCGCGGTGATGACGGACAGCGCCGGGAGGACCTTGAGGTGGTCGGGGTCGCGGCCGTGGGCGGCGGCGCGCTCCTTGATCTCCGCATAGAACTCCTGGGCCCGGCCGAGGTCCTTGATGCCGGAGAAGATCACGTCGGCGATGCGCGCGGCGAGGTTCTTGCCCGCCTCGGAGGCGCCCGCCTGCACGATGACCGGGTGCCCCTGCGGGGGCCGGGCGATGTTGAGGGGCCCGGCGACCTTGAGGTGCTTGCCCTCGTGGTTCAGGGCGTGCAGCTTGGCCGGGTCGAAGTAGATGCCGTCGGCCTGGTCGTGGCGGAAGGCGTCGTCCTCGAAGGAGTCCCAGAGCCCGGTGACGACGTCGTGGAACTCCTCGGCGCGCTCGTAGCGGGTGGCGTGGTCGAGGTGGCTGTCGAGGCCGAAGTTCTGGGCCTCTCCGTCGTTGAGGGAGGTCACCACGTTCCAGCCGGCCCGGCCACCGGAGATGTGGTCGAGGGACGCGAAGGTGCGGGCCACGTGGTAGGGCTCGTTGTAGCTGGTCGAGGCGGTGGCGATGAGGCCGATCCGGGAGGTGCCGGCGGCGAGCGCGGCGAGCAGGGTGGTCGGTTCGAAGGAGTCGTTGACCACGCTGACCCGGCTCAGCACGTCCTCGCTCGCGAACGGCACGCCGACGAGGTCGGCGAGGAACACCGCGTCGAACGCGGCCCGTTCGGCGGTCCGGGCGAAGGAGAGGACCTCCCTGATGTTCACCCCCGCATCGGCGGCGGTGTCCGGGTGCCGCCAGGCGGCCAGGTACTCCCCCGGCGGCTTGAGGAAGGCGTTGAGGTGGAGCTGGTCGCCACGGCTTCGGTCGGCCCGGCTTCGGCCGGCCCGGCTTCGGCCGGCCCGGCTTCGGCCGGTGTCGCTTCGCTCGGTGCGGCGGCTCATCGTCCGGTCTCCTGGAGGCGTCGGTCACGGGCGGCGGGCCGCGGCAGTCCGAGGTTCTCGCGCAGGGTGGTGCCCTCGTACTCGGTGGGCAGCAGTCCGCGCCGCTGGAGGAGGGGCACCACCTGGTCGACGAAGTCCTCGGCGGGTCCGGGCAGATAGGGGAAGGAGATGTTGAAGCCGTCGGCGGCGTAGGCACGGAACCAGGTCTCGATGTGGTCGGCGATCTGCTCGGGCGTGCCGGCCACCGCCGCCCCCGCGGCGAACCGATGGGCGAGCTGACGTATCGTCAACTTCTCGTCATGGGCCAGTTTCAGGAGCAGATCGCGGCGCGACTTGCTGCGGTTGGTCTCGGGGATGTCGGGCAGCGGACCGTCCACCGGGTGGTCGGTCAGATCCAGGTCACCGATGTTGTCCTGGACGAGGCGGCGGGCGACGTCGTCGTGGATGAGGTCCTGGAGTTCGGCGAGCCGTCGCCGGGCCTCGGTCTCGGTGGGCGCGACGAGCGGGGTGAGGCCGGGCCAGACCAGGACGTGGGCGGGGGCCCGGCCGTGGGCGGCGGCCCGTGCCTTGATGTCCGCGTAGAAGGCCTGGGCGGCGCCCAGTTCGTGCTGCGTCGTGAAGAGGACCTCGCCGTGCCGGGCCGCGAACTCCCGTCCGGTCTCCGAGGATCCGGCCTGGAACACCACCGGGTGGCCCTGCGGCGGCCGGGAGATGTTCAACGGGCCCCGGACGGCGAAGTGTTCACCGCGGTGGTGGGGGGTGTGCAGTCCTGCCGGGTCGTAGTAGCGGCCGCCCTCCTTGTCCCGTACGACCGCCTCGTCGTCGTAGCTGTCCCAGAGCGCCTTGACGACCTGTACGAACTCGTCGGCTCGCCGGTAGCGCAGCTCGTGTTCGAGGTGGCTGTCGTAGCCGAAGTTCGCGGCCTCCAGGGGGACGACGGAGGTGACCACGTTCCAGGCCGCGCGGCCGCCCGAGATGTGGTCCAGGGAGGCGAACTTGCGGGCGATGTGGAAGGGGTGGTTGTAGGTCGTGGTCGCCGTCGCCGCCAGGCCGATGTGCTCGGTCACCAGGGACAGCGCGGCCAGCAGGGTCAGCGGTTCGAAGTGCTCGGCGCGGCCGGTGCGGGACAGGGAGTCCAGTTGGTGTCCCCAGAGGGCGACGACGTCGGCGACGAACAGGGCGTCGAACCTGCCGCGTTCGAGGGTGCGGGCCAGGTCGGCGTGGAAGGCGAAGTCGAGCTGTCCGTCGGGGCGGGCGTCGGGGTGCCGCCAGCCGGCGATGTGACCGCCCGAGCCGTGGACGAGGGCGCCCAGGCTGAGGCGGCGTGCGGGGTGCGAGGTCATGCGGTCCTCCCGGTCAAACGGGCAGCCGGGGTACGGCGGCCAGCAGGCGGCGTGTGTACGGGTGGCGGGGCTCGGCCAGCACGGTGGCGGCCGGCCCCTGTTCGACGGCTCGGCCGTCCTTCATCACCAGCACGTCGGTACAGAGCCGCCGTACGACGCCGATGTCGTGGGAGACGAGCAGCAACGTCAGCCCGTAGGCCTCGGCGAGGTCGTCGAGGAGGGCGAGGATCTGTGCGCGCACCGACACGTCGAGGGCGCTGAGCGGTTCGTCGCCGACGAGGACCGTCGGGCCGGGGGCCAACGCCCGCGCCAGGGCGATGCGTTGACGTTGGCCGCCGGAGAACTCGTGCGGATACCGGCCGCGCACGGACGGGTCCAGGCCGACGGCGCGCAGCAGTTCGTCCACCCGGTCGTCGTGGTCGCCGGGCAGCCGCAGGCACTCCAGCGGCTCGGCGACGATGTCGCGGACGGTGGCGCGCGGGTCTAGGGAGCCCATCGGGTCCTGGAGCACCACCTGGACCTCGCGCCGGAACCAGGGCAGCCGGCCCGGCTTCACCTCGCGCCCCCGGAAGTGCACGGTCCCGGAGTCGGGCCGGTCCAGGGCGAGCAGCAGCCGGGCCAGGGTCGACTTGCCGGCGCCGGACTCCCCCACGATGCCGAGGCTGCGGCCTTCGCGCAGCTCGAGTGACACGTCCTGGACGGCGTGGCGGTGGACGGCCGGGGCGAACAGCGAGGTGCGCGGCAGCCGGAAGCTGCGGCTGAGGCCGGTGCCCTTCAGCAGCTCGGTCATCGGGTGACCTCCTCCGATCCGGTGGCGCGGGCGGCCGCCACCAGCTGCTGGGTGTACGGGTGTTGCGGGTGCCGTACGAGGGAGTCGGTGGCGCCCTCCTCGACGATCCGCCCGTCCTTGAGCACGGCGGCCCGTGGGCACAACCGGGCGACGACGGCGAGGTCGTGGCTGATGAACAGCAGTGCGGTGCCGTGCTCACGGACGAGTTCGTCGATGAGGGCGAGCATGTCGGCCTGGACGGTGACGTCGAGGGCGGTGGTGGGTTCGTCGGCGATCAGCAGCGCCGGGCGGGTGGCGAGGGCCATGGCGAGTCCGACGCGCTGGCGCTGGCCGCCGGAGAGCTGGTGGGGCCAGGAGCGGACGGCGAGTTCCGGGTCCGGCAGACCCACCTGCGCGGCGAGTTCGACGGCTGCGGTCGCGGCCCGGCGCCGGTTCAGACCGCGGTGCAGCCGCAGCGGCTCGGAGAGCTGTCTGCCGATGCGCATCAGGGGGTTGAGCGCGCTCATGGGCTCCTGGAAGACCATGGCCATGCGCTCGCCGCGCAGCCGGGACAGGGCGCGGTCGCCGAGCCCGAGCAGTTCCTGGTCGCCGAAGCGGACGCTGCCGGTGGCCCGGGCGCCCTCGGGCAGCAGGCCCAGCACCGCGAGGGCGGTCAGCGACTTGCCGGAGCCGGACTCGCCGATCAGCGCGAGCCGTTCCCCGGGGGCGAGCTCGAAGCCGACCTCGTCGACGACGGTGGCACCGCCGATCCGCACGCTCAGGTCGCCGACCGTCAGCAGGCTCATGCCGCCGCCTCCCGGACCTGCGGGCGGCTGTCCGCCGCCTCCCGGACCCGCAGGCGCGCGTCGGCGGCCTCGCGCAGCCCGTCCCCGAGCAGGTTGAACCCGAGGACGGAGGCGGCGACGGCGAGTCCTGGCCAGATGACGAGCAGCGGGCGGGCGGCGATGTACTGCTGCTGCTCGTGCAGCATGCGCCCCCAGGAGACCGCGGGCGCCGGCGCCCCGAACCCGAGGAACGACAGGGCCGCCTCGGCGAGCACCGCCACGGAGAGCACGAGCGAGAGCTGCACCACGAGGGTGGGCGCGATGTTCGGCAGCAGGTGCTTGCGGACGGAGCGCCAGGTGCCGGACCCGGCGGCGTGGGCGGCGAGCACGTAGTCGGTGTTCAGCACCCGCCCGGCCTCGGCGCGGGCGACCCGGGCGAGGTTGACGCCCGTCCCGATGCCGACGGCACCCACCACGGTCCAGGTGGAACCGCCGTACACCGCGGTGAGGATCATCGCGATCAGCAGCACGGGGAAGGCGATCAGCACGTCGGTGAGCTGGACGACGGCGGCGCCGATCCAGCGCGGCACCAGCACCGCCGTCAGCGCCAGGGCGAGCCCCACGACGGCGGCGACGGCGGCCGCGAGGACGGCGGTGAGCAGGGTGGCGCGGGCGCCGGCCAGCAGCTGGCTCAGCTCGTCGCGGCCCAGCCGGTCGGTGCCGAGGACATGGCCGCCGGAGAACGGCAGCAGCCAGCCGTCCTGCGGACGCGCGAGGGTGGGGTCGTACGGCGTCCACACCAGGGAGACCAGCGCGGACAGGACGAGGACGCCGACGAGGACGGTCCCGGCGAGACCGCTTCGGCTGTGCAGCAGCGCGCGGGCGACGACGGGGATTCTCATACCGCGCTCCGCAGTCTCGGGTCGATCAGCCGGTGGGCGAGGTCGACCAGGAAGCCGATGACGAGGACGGCGCCGGTGAGCAGCAGGACCTCGCCCTGCACCTTGTCCAGGTCGCGGTTGCCGACGTCCGTGATCAGCATCTGGCCAATACCGGGCAGCACGAAGACCTGCTCCACGACGACCGCGCCCGCGATCAGCGCGGCGATCTGCAGACCGAGCACCGACACCACCGGGACGGCCGCGTTGCGCAGCCCGTGCCGTACCAGTGCGCCGGTGCGGGTGTGGCCCTTGGCTCGGGCGGTGCGCAGCCAGTCCTGGTGCAGGACGTCGAGGACGGCGGAGCGGACGAACCGCAGCAGGACGGCGCCCTCGGACAGGGCCAGCGTCAGCCACGGCAGGACCAGGCTGCGCAGCGCCTGCCCCGGCTCGTGCCAGCCGTCCACGGGGAAGCCTTGGGCGGGCAGCCAGCGGACCTGGACCGCGAGGACCACGACCAGCAGCAGCCCGACCCACAGGGTGGGCAGCGCGATGCCGAGCTGCCCGAGGGCGTTGACCGCGCTGCCGAGCCGTGACTCGCGGCGGACGGCGGCGAGGATGCCCAGGGGGACGGCGAAGGCGAGCGCGAGGACGACGGCGCCCGCGGCGAGCGGCCCGGTCACGGCGAACTTCTCGGCGAGCTGCCCGGAGACGGACGTGCCGTCCAGGGCGGACCGCCCGAAGTCGCCGGTGACCACACCCCCGATCCAGCTGCCGTACTGGGCGACCAGGGGCCGGTCCAGGCCCAGGTCGTGGCGGACGGCCGCGACCTGGGCCGGGGTGGCCTTGATGCCGCCGATGGTCTGGGCGACGTCGCCGGGCAACAGCCGCAGCACCAGGAAGATCAGCACGCTGGCGGCGAACAGGGACACCACGAGGAGCGCGGCCCGGCGCACCACGTACAGGGTCACGCGGGCCTCACTTCTTCGCCACGGCGAGGTCCGCGAGGTCGTAGCGGTTGCTGGTGAAGTTCCGCGGCACGCCGGTGACTCCGGTGCGGACCACGGTGAGGGTCTGGTTGACGTACAGCCAGTCGGCGGCGGCGTCTTCGGATACCTGCCGGGCCGCCTTCTTCAGCAGGGCGTCGCGGTCGGCGTCGCCGGTGGCGGTCTGGGCGGCGGCGTACCACTTCTGGACGTTCGCGTTGTCGTAGCCGAAGTAGTAGGCGGGGTTGGCGAAGTTGCTCAGGTCGCGGGCCTCGGCGTGGTCGACGAGGCTGAGCTGGTAGTCGTGCTTGGTGTAGACGGAGTCGAGCCAGGTCTGGAACTCGACCTGCCGCACCGTGAGTTGGATGCCGACCTGCTTCAGCTCGGAGGCCAGGTAGTCGCCGATCTCCGTCGGGTAGATGTTGGGGATCTGCACGGTGAGCTTGAGGCCGCTGCCGTGACCGGCCTGCTTCAGCAGCGCCTTGGCGCTCGCGGGGTCGTAGGCGTCGACGGCGGTGAGGTCCTCGTAGCCGGGGTCGGTGGCCGGGACCGGGCCGCCGACCAGCTTCGCCGCGCCGCCCAGGGTCTTGACGAGGCCGGCGTTGTCGATGGCCCGGCGGATGGCGCGCCGTACCCGCACGTCCTTGGTCGGTCCCGAGGCGTTGTTGAACGCGAGGGTGAACTTGTCGGTGGTGTCGCCGCGCAGCACCGTGTATTTGCCGGTGTCGGCGAACGGCTGGAGCAGGGTGGCGTCGGCGGCGGTCTCGATGTCGGTCTGGCCGGTCTGCTGGGCGTTGTTGGCGGCGTTGCCGTCCTTGATGTAGTGGAAGACGACCTTGGCGACCTTGGCCTTCTTCCCCCAGTAGGCGTCGTTCCGGACGAAGGTGATGGACGAGCCGCGCTTCCAGTCGCCCAGCTTGAACGGCCCGGTGCCGTTCTCCTTCCCGGCTAGGGAGGAGAAGGCCGTGCCCTTCTTGAAGACGATGCCGGCCCGTTCGGTCAGCCCCCAGGTGAAGCCGGTGTCACGGTGCTTGAGCGTGACGACGACGGTGTGGTCGTCGGTGGCCGAGACACTCTTGACGGAGGCGAGCGCCGCCGCGTCGGGGTTCTTCGAACCGGCCGCGGTGACCTGCTGCAACGACCAGACTGCGTCGGCCGCGGTGACCTTGCTCCCGTCGTGGAAGGTGGCGTTCTTCGCGAGGTGGAAGGTGTAGGTGAGTCCGTCCGACGACTGCTCGTAGGACGTCGCCAGGCTCTGCTGGATCTTGTTGTTCTCGTCGCGGGTGAGCAGGCCCTGGTAGACGTTGTCGAGCAGGATCTGGTCGAGGGCCGCGCCCGCCGTGTCGGCGATGTCGAGGCTGGTGGGCTCCAGGACGAGGCGTACGTCGACGGTGGCGCCGGTGTCGATGGCGGTGGGCTGGGCCGCCTGGCTGGTCTGTCCGGCGTTCGCGGGGTCGTCGGCCGTGCCGGTGCCGCAGGCGGTCGCGGCCAGTCCGGCGAGGACCGCGGTGGCGGCGAGGCGGAGGGCGGTGCTGCGGCGCATGGCGGGTCGGGCTCCTCGGGCGCGTGCGGTGGGGTTCATACGGCGGCCGCTCTCAGGCCTGCTTCGAGGTCGGCGATCAGGTCGTCGACGCCTTCGATGCCGACCGACAGCCGCACCAGGCCGGGGGTGACCCCGGCCGCGGCCTGCTGGGCGGGGTCCAGCTGGGCGTGGGTGGTGGAGGCGGGGTGGATGACGAGGCTGCGGACGTCGCCGATGTTCGCGAGATGGCTGAACAGCCGGACCCCCTCGACGAAGCGCCGGCCCGCCTCCAGACCGCCATCGAGCTCGAAGGCGAGGACCGCTCCGGCGCCGCGCGGCAGATAGCGCTTGGCCTGGGTCTGCCAGGGGCTGGAGGGCAGTGCCGCGTAGTGCACCCGCGTCACCTGGGGCTGCTCCTCCAGCCGGGTCGCGAGCGCGTGGGCGTTGGCGACATGCCGTTCGATGCGCAGGCTGAGCGTCTCCAGGCCCTGCAGGAGCAGGAAGCTGTTGAAGGGGGAGACGGCAGGCCCCAGGTCCCGCACCAGCCGGGTGCGCAGGCGCAGCGCGTAGGCCAGCCCCAGGTCCGCGAAGGAGTCCCAGAAGGACAGCCCGTTGTAGGTCGGGTCCGGGCCGGTCAGTCCGGGCCAGCGGCCGGGATCCGCGCCGAAGTCGAAGCGCCCGCTGTCCACGACGACGCCGCCGATGCCGGTGCCGTGGCCGGACAGGAACTTGGTGGTGGAGTGCACGACGATGTCGGCGCCGTGTTCGAGGGGCCGCAGCAGGTAGGGGGTGAGCACGGTGTTGTCGACGACGAGCGGGACACCGGCCTCGTGGGCGATGCGGGCGACCGCCTCGGTGTCGAGGACGTTGCCGCGCGGATTGCCGAGGGTCTCGCCGAAGAACGCCTTGGTGGTGGGCCGTACGGCCGTGTACCAGGCGCCCAGGTCGTCCGGGTCGTCGACGAAGGTGACGTCGATGCCGAAGTCGGCGAACGTGTGCTCAAGGAGGGTGCGGGTGCCGCCGTACAGGGACGACGAGGCGACGACGTGGTCACCCGCGCGGGCCAGGTTGAGCAGGGCGAGGCTGGTCGCGGCCTGCCCGCTGGCCACGGCGACCGCCGCCGAACCGCCCTCCAGGGCGGCGATCCGCTCCTCCGCCACCGCGGTGGTCGGGTTCGACAGCCGGGTGTAGGCGTGGGTGGCGAGGTCGGCGAGTTCGAAGGCCGCGGCGGCGTGCCCGGTGTCCCGGAAGACATAGCCGGCGGTCGCGTGGATCGGTACGGCCCGCGCGCCGGTGGCCGGGTCGGGGACCGCGCCGGCGTGCACCTGCCGGGTCTCGAAGCCCCAGTCGGCGGCGCTCATCGGCCGCTCTCCCGCCTGGCGAGGACATCCGACCACCAGCGTTCGGCGACCCGTGGATGTGAGCGGAGCCAGCCGACGACCGCGTTCTCGCCGAAGGCGGCGAGCAGCGGGTTGTCCGGGTCGTCGGTGACGCCCCGGCTCAGCGCGGCCAGTTCGGCGGGGAGTTCCAGCGGTTTGACCACCGCGTCCAGGCGCGGGCCGAGGAAGAAGGGGATCGAGTAGCGGTCGACGCCCTGCTGCGGGCTGACGACCCGGTGCTGAGTGGCTTTCAGGTAGCCCTGGGTGGCGATCTCCAGCATCTCGCCGATGTTGAACACGAAGGCGTCGGGCACCGGCACGGCGTCGATCCAGCCGCCGTCCTCCCGCTGCACCTGGAGTCCGCCGACGTCGTCCTGCTGGAGCAGGGCCAGGTAGCCGTAGTCCTTGTGCGCGCCCACCCCCTGGTCGGCGTCCTGAGCCACGCGCGGCGGATAGTGCACGATCTTCACGTGGACGGCCGCCTCGTCGTCGAACCACTGGTCGAAGTAGCCCTCGTCCTGTCCGAGCGCGGCCGCGAGGGCGCGCAGCACCTCACGGCTGACCCGCAGCGCCTCCGCCTGCCAGCGCAGCACGATGTCCTTCAGCTCCGGCAGCGCGGACGGCCACTGGTTCGGACCGATCAGGCGCAGGTAGTCGGGGTCGTCCGGGCCGGTGTCGAGCGCCGCGCGCTCCGGGCCGATGTCGATCTGCTCCCGCCAGTCGGCGCTGCCCGCTGTGTACTCGGTGCCGGTGCGTGTATAGCCGCGGAACTGGGGCGAGTTGAGGTTCTCGATCTCCAGTCGCTGCTGCTCGGGCAGGGCGAAGAAGGCGCGTGCCGCGGTCAGCGCCTCGTCGCGGAGTGCTGCGGGGACACCGTGTCCGGTGACGTAGAAGAAGCCCACCTCATGGGCCGCGGACCGGAGTTCGGCGAGAAAGGCGGCCCGGTCCGTGCCGGGGGCGCGGAAGCGGGAGATGTCGATGAGGGGCAGGGCTGTGAGTTGTGCCATGGAAGTTCCTTCGCGGCAACGACGGCCGACAATGCCTCACGGGCCGCCCCTGGATGCGGGGTGGTCGAGGGCTGCGGGAAAGAGCAGACAGGAAGAGAGGAACGCGGTCGCGGGCCGTGGGACGGCGGTCAGCAACAGACCTGGTCGAACTGGTCGGCGCGGCGGCTCACCCAGAACGGGTCGAGCAGCACCGTGTGTGCCGGGCCAGTGGTCTCCATGGCCGGATGAAAGCACACCCGGGATGGATGCGTCCACCATGCGTTCCGCCGGGTCCGGGCGTTCCGGGGCGGTGTTGACGCCGGTGGAACAGCCGATCTACGGTGAGCGCGAGCTACGAGTTCCGGTGATCAAGCCCTGGCTGGCCGGACGGCAACCCTCGACGCAGTGGGGTGCCCCAGGTGAAGGCTCGGCGGATCTCTTCTTTCTGCAAGTGCGCTCACATCGGCCCCGAGGCGGGCCAGAACCCGGGAGGACGGCATGGCGAGAGCCCTGATGCTGTGCTCCCGTCTCCATGTCGACCTGCTGCTGGTGTCCAGCTGTCTGTGTCAGGGCTGATCCCGCCCTCCGCCGGCCGGCAGCGCAACCGCCCGTCGGTGTAACTCCCCTTTTTCCCACGTGATCTTGCACGCCTTGGCACAGCCCTCCGCCAGGGCTGGTTCACGCACCCCGACGCGGAAGCAGAGACAACTGATGGCACCCCACAGCGGCCCGACGCCGAACAGACCCCGTCGCTCCGGCCTCGGCGCGATCTCCCTCGGAACGGCGTTCCTGGTGGCGCTGACCGGCTGCACGAGCAGCAAGGACGGCAGCACCGCGAGTTCCGGGTCGGCGATCACGGTCGGTACGACCGACCAGGTCACCAGCCTCGACCCGGCCGGTGCGTGGGACGCCGGCTCCGGCACCGTCGAGAGCGAGGTCTACGCGACCCTGCTCAGCCAGAAGAACGGCTCAGCGGAGGTCTCCCCGGACCTGGCCACCGGGATCAAGCTGACCGGGCCCAAGGAGTACACGGTCACCCTCCAGAAGGGCCTGAAGTTCGCCAACGGTCACGACCTCACCTCCTCCGACGTCAAGTTCAGCTTCGACCGGGACCTGAAGATCGCCGACGAGAACGGCCCGTCCTCGCTGCTCTACAACCTCGCCTCGGTCGCCGACCCGGACCCGGCCACGGTCGTCTTCACCCTCAAGTCGGCCGACGACACGCTCTTCCCGCAGGTGCTGTCCACGGCCGCCGGCTACATCGTGGACGAGCAGGTGTTCCCCGCGGACAAGATCCTCGACGACAAGTCGATCGTCGCGGCCAGGCCGTGGAACGGGCCGTACGGCATCAAGAGCTACGACAAGAACTCACTGGTGTCCTTCGCGGCCAACGCCGGCTACAAGGGACAGCTGGGCACGCCGAAGACCAGGAACGTCCGGCTCAAGTACTACACGGACGCCGGCAATCTGAAGCTCGACGTCCAGCAGGGCACCATCGACGCCGTCTACCGCACGCTCACCACCACCGACCTGGACGACCTCGCCAAGCAGAAGGACGTCAAGGTCCACACCGGCTCCGGCAACGGCATCCGCTACATCGTCTTCGACCTGGCGAGCCAGCCCTTCGGCACCAAGACGAAGAACGCCGACGCCAAGAAGGCCCTCGCGGTCCGGCAGGCGGTCGCGGACTCCGTCGACCGGTCCCAACTCGCCCAGCAGGTCTACAAGAACACCTACCAGCCGCTCTACAGCTCCGTGCCGGACGGCCTGACCGGCGCCACCCCCTCCTTCAAGTCGCTCTACGGCGACAAGAAGGGCGGTCCCGACACGGCGGCCGCGGCGGCCCGGCTGAAGGCGGCGAAGGTGAGCACTCCGGTCACGCTCAACATCCAGTACAACAGCGACCACTACGGCTCGTCGTCGGCCGACGAGTACGCGCTGGTCAAGTCCCAGCTGGAAGCCACCGGGCTGTTCAAGGTGAACCTGCAGTCCACCGAGTGGACCCAGTACGGCAAGGACCGTGTCAAGCATCTCTACCCGCTCTACCAGCTCGGCTGGTACGCCGACTACCTCGACGCGGACGACTACCTCTCGCCCTTCTACTCGGCCAACAGCTGGGTCGCCAACGGCTACGACGACTCCGCCGTGCGTGCGCTGATCAAGAAGGAGGAGACCGAGACGGACGCCGCGCAGCGGACCGGACTGCTGAAGCAGGCGCAGGACAAGGCAGCCGCGCAGGTGCCGCTGCTGCCGCTGCTCCAGGGCTCCACCGCCATCGTCACCCGCACCGACGTCAGCGGTGTGCCGGCCGAGCTGGACGCGACGTACCAGTTCCGCTGGGCGGGGCTCTCGAAGAAGTGAGCGCTCTGACGCAGGAGACCCCCGGCGCCGCCGCCACCCCGGCCGACGGCGCCGCCGGGTACGGGTTCGCCCGCTACCTGGTGGTCCGCTTCCTCCTCATCATCCCCACCGTGCTGATCCTGGTCAGCCTGGTCTTCTTCCTGATGCGGCTGACCGGCGACCCGATCAGCGCCGCCTTCGGCGACCGCCTCACTCCGGACCAGCTCCAGGCCAAGCTTCACCAGGCGGGCTACGACCGGCCGTTGCCCACCCAGTACCTGGACTACCTGCGCTCGCTGGCCACCGGCGACTTCGGCCGTACGGTCACCGACAACCAGCCGGTCACGCACGTCCTCGGCACCTACGGCGCCGCGACGGTCGAACTCGCCTGCTACGCACTCCTGGTGGCCCTGGTGACCGGCGTCCCGCTGGGCATGGTGGCGGCCTCCTACCGCGACCGGGCACCCGACGCGGTCCTGCGCCTGTTCGCGATCCTGACCTATGCGACACCCGTGTTCTTCGGGGGCCTGCTGCTGAAGCTGGTCTTCGCGATCTGGCTCGGCTGGCTGCCCTCCTCGGGCCGCGCGAGCACCGGAGTCCAGCTCTTCCTGCAGGACCAGACGAGCACGACCGGCGTGTACCTGATCGACGCGCTGCGCAGCGGCGACGCCACGGCGATCGCGGACGTGCTCCGGCACGCCGTACTGCCCGGACTGGCCCTCGGCCTGTTCGTGGCCGGCGTGCTGCTCCGGCTGGTGCGCACGAACCTGATCGGCACGCTCTCCGCCGAGTACGTCGAGGCCGCGCGCTCCCGGGGCGTGGCCCCGCTGCGCCTGGTCACCCGGCACGCCACCCGGCCCGCGCTGATCCCCGTCGTCACCGTTCTGGGACTCCAGGTCGCCGGGCTCCTCGGCGGTGCCGTGCTCACCGAGACCACCTTCGAGTGGAAGGGCCTCGGCTACGAGCTCGCCCACTATCTGACGGTCCGTGACTTCCCAGCCGTGCAGGGCATCGTGGCCCTGTTCGCCGTCGTCGTGGCGGTGACGAACTTCCTCGTCGACGTCGTCGCCGCGCTGATCGATCCGCGAGTGAGGTACTGAGTCATGGCGCTGGTTCTGGCACGACGGCTGCCGCTGCGGCTGCGGACGGGCGCGGGGGTGCAGCGGGCCATGCTGGTCACCGGCCTGGTCCTGACGGGGCTGTTCCTCCTCACCGCCCTGCCGGGACCGTTGCTCGCCCCGCACGGCTACGCCCAACTCCGCGACGGCGCTGGTCTGTTCGGCTCCCAGCAGGCTCCGAGCGGCGCCCATCCCCTGGGCACGACCATCGCCGGGTACGACGTCCTGTCCCGGACGGTCTGGGGTGCGCGCACCGCGCTGCTGATCATCGTCGCCGCCCTGCTGCTCTCGGCGGTGCCGGGCACTGTGCTCGGGCTGCTCTCCGGCTACCTCGGCGGCAGGCTGGACCGGCTCCTGGTGGGGCTGGCGGACGCGCTGTACGCGTTCCCTCCGCTGCTGCTCGCCATCGTCATGTCGATCGTGATCAGCGGCGGCCAGTCGAGCCTCGTCGGCGGTCTCGGCGCCGCCTCCTGCTCGGTCGCCGTGTCCTTCGTACCGCAGTACTTCCGCGTCGTACGGGCCGAGGTGATCCGGGTGAAAGCGGAGCCGTTCGTCGACGCGGCCCGGGTGATCGGCACGGGACCGTGGCGGATCATGACCCGGCACGTGCTGCGCAACTCGGTGCGCACCCTGCCGCTGATCTTCACGATCAACGCGTCGGAGGCCATCCTCACCCTCGCCGGCCTCGGTTTCCTGGGCTTCGGCATCGAACCCAACTCCGCCGCGGAGTGGGGCTACGACCTCAACCGCGCGGTCGCCGACGTCACTTCGGGTATCTGGTGGACGGCGATCCCGCCTGGACTGGGCATCGTCCTCACGGTCCTGGGCACGACCCTGCTCGGCGAGAGCCTCACCGACCTGGCCGACCCACGGCTGCGGCGCCGCGCCGGTACGTCCGCCGCTCCCACGGACGGAGGCGGGGACGATGAGTGACCTGCTGCGCATCGAGGACCTGTACGTCGACTTCGCCACCGATGCCGGCCCGGCGCCCGCCGTCCGGGGGGTCAGCCTGTCCGTCGCCCCCGGCGAGGTGCTGGCCCTGGTCGGCGAGAGCGGCAGCGGCAAGACCGTCACCGCCCGGTCGGTCCTCGGTCTGCTGCCCGGCACCGCGGCCGTCCGCGGCCGTGTGCTGCTCGGTGACGGCACCTCGGAACCCGCGGAGGACGTGTTCACCGCGTCCCCGGCCCGGCTGCGCGCCCTGCGCGGCACGCACGCCGCGATGGTCTTCCAGGAGCCCTCCACCGCGCTGAACCCCGTCTTCACCATCGGCTGGCAGCTCACCGAGGGGCTGCGTGCCCACGGGCGCGGCGGCAGCAGGGCCGAACGGCGGGCGCTCGCCGTGGAGTGGCTCGACAAGGTCGGCATCCCCGACCCGGCCACCCGCGTGGACCACTACCCGCACCAGCTGTCCGGCGGCCAGAAGCAGCGCGCGGTCATCGCCATGGCCCTCGCCCTGGGCACCCGGCTCATCGTCGCCGACGAACCGACCACCGCCCTGGACGTCACCGTCCAGGCGGAGATCCTGGAGCTGCTCCACCGCTGCCGCACCGACTTCGGCACCGCCGTCCTGCTCATCACCCACAACATGGGCGTCGTCGCCGACCTCGCCGACCGGGTGGCGGTCATGCGGGCGGGGCAGGTGGTCGAACAGGCGCCGGTGCGCGGTCTGTTCTCCGCACCGGCCCACCCGTACACCCGAGAACTCCTGACCGCCGTACCGGACTTCGGTACCAGCGGGCGGGCCCGGCCGTCGGCCGCGGCGAGCCGGGAGGAGCACCCGGCCGTCCGTGCCTCCCGGCTGGTCGTCGACTACCCGGGGCGGCTGGGGCGCAGGGGCTTCCGGGCGGTGGACGGGGTCAGCTTCGAGATCCGGCAGGGTGAGGTGCTCGGGCTGGTCGGCGAGAGCGGCAGCGGGAAGACCACCATCGGGCGGGCGATCGCCGGGCTGACCGCGGTGACGGGCGGGCAACTGGAGCTGTTCGGCGAGCCGTTGCCGCGAACGTCACGGAAGTCGAAGCCGGCCCGGTTGACCCGCACGCCACGGAAGTCGAGGACGGCAGGGCGGATCGGGTACGTCTTCCAGGACCCCGCCACCAGCTTCAACCCCCTGCTGACGATCGCCGAGAGCGTCGCGGAGCCGCTCGTCGTGCACCGGCGGGAGCTGGGCGCGCGGGAGATCCGGGCGCGGGCCGAGGCACTGCTGGAAGCGGTGCACCTTCCCCGCGCCTACGCGGACCGCTACCCGCACGAACTCAGCGGAGGCCAGCGCCAGCGCGCCGGCCTCGCCCGGGCGCTCGCGCTGCGGCCCGGGCTGCTGATCGCGGACGAGCCGACCTCGGCGCTGGACGTGTCCGTGCAGGCGAAGGTGCTCGATCTGTTCGGGGAGCTCCAGCGGGAGCTGGGCTTCGCGGCGCTGTTCGTCAGCCACGACCTGGCCGTGGTCGAACAGGTCGCCGACCGGGTGGTGGTACTGCACCGGGGACGGATCGCCGAGGAGGGTCCCACCGGCCAGGTGCTCGGCAGTCCGCAGGACGACTACACCCGCCGGCTCGTGGCCGCCCTGCCCGTACCCGACCCGGTCCGGCAGGCGAGGCGTCGGCATCGCCCCGTGGAGGAAGGAGTGGCCGGCTCATGAGCGACGGCACACTGATCGATGAAGTACTGCGCAGCACACCCGTCTTCGACGGGCACAACGATCTGCCGGTGGCGCTGCGCGCGCGGGCCGGCTACAGCGTCGAAGGCCTCGACGACGGCCGCCCCGGCCTGCACACCGATCTGCCCCGGCTGCGCGCCGGAGGGGTCGGCGCGCAGTTCTGGTCGGTGTACGTCTCGTCCAGGCTGCCCGAACCCGAGGCCGTGGTGGCCACCCTGGAGCAGATCGACGCCGTCTACCGGCTCGCCGCCCGCTACCCAGACACCCTGCGGATCGCCTACACGGCGGCGGACGTCGAGCGGGCGTTCGCCGAGGGACGCATCGCCTCCCTGCTCGGCGTCGAGGGCGGCCACAGCCTCGCCGAGTCGTCCGGGGTACTGCGCTCGTACGCCCGGCTCGGGGTGCGGTACGTGACCCTCACGCACAACGACAACACCTCCTGGGCGGACTCGGCCACCGACGTGCCGGCGGTCGGCGGTCTCAACGACACCGGCCGGGCGATCGTCGCGGAGCTGAACCGCACCGGCGTCCTCGTGGACCTCTCCCACGTCGCCGAGTCCACGCAGCGCGCGGCCCTCGCCGTGTCGACCGCTCCGGTCCTGTTCAGCCATTCCTCGGCCCGAGCGCTCAACGACCACCCCCGCAACGTGAGCGACGCGGTGCTGGAACTGCTCCCGGGCAACGGGGGCGTGGTCCAGCTGACCTTCGTGCCGTACTTCGTCTCCGCCGACGTCGCCGACTGGGGACGGGCGCTCCAGGAGGAACGCGTACGCCTCGACCTGCCCGCCGTGCCCTGGGGATGGCCGCGCGCACCCCGCCCCGGCGAGGATCCGGCGCAGGTGGCCGAGGAGCACGCGGAGGCTTTCGGCGCGGCGCCCGACGACCGGCTGAAGACGTGGCTCGACACCCACCCGCGCCCCGAGGTGACGGTCGCCCAGGTCGCCGATCACGTGGAGCACGCCCGTGAGGTGGCCGGGGTGGACCACATCGGTCTCGGCGGCGACTACGACGGGGTGGACCATCAGCCGGCCGGCCTCGCCGACGTCTCCGGCTATCCGGTCCTGCTGCGCGAACTCGCCGACCGGGGCTGGTCCCGGCCCGAACTGGAGGCCCTGACCGGCCGGAACGTCCTGCGAGTCCTGCGCGCCGCCGAGGAACGGTCCACCGAGCCGCTGTGGCCTACGGTCCCACTGCGCTGAGCATCCGTTCACGACTCACCCTCCCCCCGCCGCCCGGTCGACGTGCAGCAGCGCATCGCCCGGCGTTGGAGGACCGTCCCCCCGGCCCCCTGCACGTGGTGGGGCTCTGCGCGGGTCGGGGGCGCGACATGCCGGGAGTGCTGCCCGGTCACCCACGTGGTCAGGACGTGCGAACTCAAGGACTGGCGAGGGAGCACCACTTCGCTACGACAAGCCCCGGCACCCGCGGTCACGTACCGGCCGACGGGCTTGGCCCGTAGTAGGCGTTGATGGGTGCGCGTGCCTCGTCGGGCAGCAGCCGCTGCACCACCTCCTCGCCGAGCGCCGGGAGATCCTGGAGTGCCTGCGCACCACCGGCGACGACTGCTACACCCTGCAAGTGGCCGCGACCTCCATGGAGCACCTGGAGACCCTCGTGGACGAACTGGCCGGCTTCGGCAGCACGATCACGAGCGTCGCCTACAACCGGACACTGCCCCACCGCGGACCCGACCGTCCCCGACCGGCAGCCGACCGCAGCCGTACGACCGCTGACCGGTAGCCACTCTTCGCGGGCCCCGTTCAGCGTCCGCCGGGGTGGTCAAGCCGATCGAGGAGCAGGGCGAGCGAGTCCTGCGGGGCTTGGCCGGCTGTGTCGATGACGATGTGATCCCGGTTCCACGGCTGGTAGTCACGGTCGAGAACCTGCTGCCAGTCGGGCAGCGGCAGGTCAGGGATGTCGATCGTTCGAGTGGTCACGCGCTCCCGGTGTTCGGCAGGGTCCGAGCAGATGACCTCCACCTCGATGACAGGAGCGGCCGCCTGGAATCCCACGCTCTGCCAGCTGTCGCGGGTGACGGCCAGGGGATTCACCGATTCCGCGATCACGGTGAGCCCTTGCCGGAGATGTTCCTCGGCCAGGGCGTATCCGATGACGTAGCCGGCTGGTCCGACGGGGTGCTGTGCCAGGCCGGAACGGACGAGGGCCTGTTCGATGGTGTCCACGCGCAGGTGAACCGCGTCGATGCGTGCGGCCAGCAGTCGCGCCAGGGTGGTCTTGCCTGTGCCGGGCAGGCCGCCGATCACGATGAGCATGTGCTCATCGTGCCGGAGCCGTTCCGTTCCTGTTCCTCCTCCTGAGGATCCGTTGTGGTGTCCTGGCCTCGCCGAAAGGTTCCGCGGGTCCGGGCGGGACACGACGACGAGCGGGCGGGCGGTGCGAGCGGCCCTCGACGCGGGGTTCCGCTCAAAGACCCAGATGGGGGAACGGTGACAGCGGTGTGGGCCGCGTCGCTTGTTCTTGACACCCGTGGGGGCGGGCGACGTACGGTGAACCGATCGGTTTCTGATCGGTGGAGGCCCTTGATGCACGTATCCGGCGCGGCACCGCGGGGTGAGCGCTGTGGCGTGCGGCTGATCGTCCGCCGGCATGTCGACTACTGCCGCACCTGCTCCGCCGTCTGTCCTTCCGCACGCCTCTGAGCCCTGTCGGCGCGTCTCGCCGTCACCTCGTACCGCGGCCCCGCCCGGCCCGTCCGGCCCTGGCCCTGCTGTGGCCCGTCCGGTCCGTCCTGCGGGCCCCCCCGACCGGCTCCTTCGTCGCGGCCCGGCGGCCCCGAGTTGTCGTGCTTCCAGTGCTTGTCGTGCTTCCAGTGCTTGCCGTGCTTCCCGTGCTTCCCGTGCTTCCCGGAAGGAACGTCCATTGTCCGGCCCTGCCCTGCACCTCGCCGTCGAGATCGACGGTGACGGCGCCCACCCCGCGGCCTGGCGCCGCGCAGCCCACGCACCCGACCAGTTGCTCGCCCCGCGCCGTGCGGCCGGGCTCGCCGCCGTGGCCGAGAACGCCGGCTTCACCCTGGTCACCCTGGACGACGGGGTGCTGCCGCCCGGTGCGGCACCGGATCCCGTCGGCCGGATCGGCGCGGTGGAGCGGGCGGCCTTCGTCGCGGCGTCCACGAGCACCGTCGGGATCGCGCCCGTCGTCCCGGTCACGTATGCCGAACCCTTCCATGTATCCAGCCAGTTGGCGTCGCTGGACCACATCTCCGCCGGCCGCGCCGGGTGGGTGGTGACGGAGGAGGAGCACCCCGGGGCGGCCCGGGTCTGGGGACGCCCCCCGGTCGCCGACGCGGCCGGGCGGGCCCGGGAGTCCGGGGACGGTGTCGAGGTGGCCCGCGCCCTGTGGGACTCGTGGGAGGACGACGCGGTGATCCGGTCCGTCGCCACGAGCCGCTACCTCGACCGCGACCGGCTGCACTACGTCGACTTCACCGGGGAGACCTACGCGGTCAAGGGCCCGGCGATCGTGCCGCGCCCCCCGCAGGGGCAGCTCGTGGTCCTGGGCCGCCCGGACCGGGTGCCCGCCGCGCAGCTCGACGTCGCTCTGGTCGAGGGCCGCGACCCGGCGTCGGTCGCCGCGGCCGCCGCCCGGGCCGGTACGCCCCGCGCCTTCGCCGAGGTCGAGGTGGCGCTGGACACCCCGGACGCGACCGGCACCGAGCGCGTCGCCCACCTGGAGCGGTATGCGCCGTGGGCCGACCGCGGGCGGTTGCGGTACGTCGGATCGGCTGCCGGACTGGTCGCCGTTCTGGACGAGTTGAGCCGTCAGGTGGACGGGGTGCGGCTGCATCCGCTGGTGCTGGACGAGGATCTGCCCGTCCTCTCCCGCCTCGTCCTGCCGGCCCTGTCCGAGCGGCGCCTCACCGCCCGGCCGCTGCCCGGCACGTCCCTGCGCTCGGCCCTGGGTCTGGAGCGTCCCGCCAACCGATTCGCGGCCGCGGCCGTCCAGGAGGAGACCCGATGACCCGCACCGACCCCCTCGACGTCCCCCGGCCGCACGCCCAGCTGCACTTCGGGGTGTTCTTCCAGGGCGTCAACCACTGGACCATCTGGTCCGCCCCCGACAGCGGCTCGCAGATCGACCCCGCCTCCTTCCGGCGCGTCGCCCAGACCGCCGAACGGGGCCTGTTCGACGCCTTCTTCCTCGGTGAGGGACTCCGGCTGCGCGAGGTCGACGGCAGGATCCACGATCTCGACGTGGCCGGACGGCCGGACGCCATCACCCAGCTCGCGGCGCTGGCCGCGGTCACCCGCCGGATCGGTCTGGTCTCCACCTCCAACTCGACGTTCAACGAGCCCGCGGACCTCGCCCGCCGCCTCTCCGGTCTCGACCTCCTCTCCGCGGGCCGGGCCGGCTGGAACGTGGTGACCACGGACAACGCCTGGACCGGTGCCAACTTCCGCCGCGGCGGCTACCTTGACCACGCCGACCGCTACCGGCGCGCCCAGGAGTTCCTCACCGTGGCCCGCGCCCTGTGGGACGCCTGGGACGACAAGGCCGTCGCCACGTCGACGGACGCGCCCGCCTGGTCGGCACCCGGGGCCGTTCGCCAAGTGCGCCACCGAGGACCGCAGTTCGACGTCGACCTCGCCCCCACCCTGCCGCGCAGCGCACAGGGCCACCCGGTGATCTTCCAGGCGGGTGACTCCGGCGAGGGGCGTGACTTCGCCGCCCGCAACGCGGACGTCATCTTCTCCGCGCACGGCAACGACTTCGACGACGCGCTCGCCTTCGCCGAGGACATCCGGCGCCGGCTGCGCGCGGCCGGGCGGCCCGACGACGACCTGCGGATCCTGCCGGGCACCGAGATCATCATCGGTGCCACCGAGGCGGAGGCCGAGGAGAAGAAGCGCTGGATCCGGCTCCAGCAGGTCACGCCCGCGACGGCGTTGGGGATCGCCGGACTGCTGTGGGGCATCGACCTGTCCGATCGCGACGCCGACGGACCGCTGCCCGCGGAGGACCCGGTCGTCGCCGAGAACGACGGCTCCTTCGGGGCCCGGCGGATCGCCGACCCGCGCTCGGTGGTGGCGGAATGGCGGGCGAAGGCCGAGGCGCACGGCTGGTCGCTGCGCGAGACCGTCATCGCGCTCGGGCCGCAGCGCGGGCACGTCGGCACCCCGTCCGGTCTGGCCGACAAGTTCGCCCGCTTCGTGCGGCACGGCGCGGTCGACGGCTTCAACGTCACGCCGTACCTCATCCCCGACGGCCTCGACGACATCGTCGACCTGCTCGTTCCGGAACTGCAGGAACGCGGGGTCTACCGCACCGAGTACACCGGCACCACGCTGCGCGAGCACCTCGGCCTGCGCGCGCCCCTCACCCACCGCTCCGCACCCGAGCGGCAGCAGGCGGGCTGAGTACCTCGGCGACGGGACCGCCGCGCCTACGGACCGGCACCCGGTGCCGGTCCGTCGGCGCGGCGGGGGAACGCTTCGCCCGGCTCAGCCCACCTGGGGCCCCGCGAACGCGAGCACGGTCTTCCCCTGGGTCCGCCCGGCCTCGTGGCGACGGTGGACCTCGACGACGTCCGCCGCCGGAACGACGGCCGGAGGGACGGAGGCCGGCTCTCCGGAGGCGAGCGCGGACAGGGCCGTGGACAGGTACCGGCCGATGGCCGCGGGTGAACGGCGGGCGACGTCACCGATGTTGTACCCGGCGACCGTCCGGTTGTTCTTCCACAGATCCCAGACGTCCGCCGTCCAGTCGGCGTCCCGTCCGAGATCCCCGTAGACGACCACCCGGCCGAAGGGCGCCAGCACCTCCAGGCTTGCGCGCCGCACCGGCCCGCCGACGGGGTCCAGCACCAGGTCCACCCCACGCCCCGCGGTGGCCTCCCGGACCGCGTCCGCGAAGCCCTCCCTGCCGAAGAGAGCGTCGTAGCCCAGCTCGGCGGCCGGCTGTGTCTTCGTCGCGGAACCGACCGTGCCGAGAACCCGGGAAGCGCCGAGCGTCCGTGCGATCCGTGCCGCGGCCGAGCCGACCCCGCCGACCGCCGCGTGGATCAGGACCGTCTCGCCCTCGCGCAGCCGTCCCGCGTCCGTCAGTACCCCGTAGGCCGTCGGATAGACGCACGGCACCCCGGCCGCGACCGCCATCGGGAGCCCGCCCACCGGCCGGACGAAGTCGGCGTCGGCCACGGCGAACTCCGCGTATCCGCCGAAGGCCGGAAGGTAGGCGGCGACCTGCTCGCCGACAGCCCGTTCCGTCACCCCAGTGCCGAGCGCCGCCACCGTGCCGGAGACCTCCAGCCCCGGCACGTCGTAGCCGCCGGGGCCGTCGGGCTCGCCGAACTCGCCCCTTCGGTGCTGCACCTCGGCGAAATTCACCCCGGCGTACGCGACCTCGATCAGTACCTGGCCCGGGCCCGGCCGCGGAGTCGGCACCTGGATCTCCTCCAGGACTTCCGGTCCGCCGTTCGACTTGAATCCGTATGCACGCACGCAGCGTCCTCCCCTGTTCGGTCGATGCACCGGCCAGAGCCGTCTCGCGGAATCGCCGTGGAGCACTACGCGGCCCGAACTCTCAGGCCCCACTGGCGTCTTGACTACCTCTGACCCCTCTGTGGCAACACCGCGGCGCAGTTCACCATTCCGCTCGGAGCCGTGCGGACGCCTCCCGGTCGAGTACGTCGTCGGCCGGGCAGCGACCGCGTGCGACGTAGCGGTCGGCAAAGTCCGCGACGGCGGCCACCACCCTGGTGCTCGCGCCCAGTCGTGGCAGGGCGTCCAGCGCCGCGGCGAAACAGGTCACGGCGGCCCGCCTGAGGTCCGGGTCGGCGAGCCCGTGGCGGGCCGCGGCGGTCCACAGCGGATTGTGCGGCGCCGGGGCCCCGGCGCTCCGCTCGGCCAGGGGCGCCACGGCCCGGTTCGCGACGGCGGCGGCGCCCGGGTCGTCGAACAGGGCGGTGACCACCGCGAGCGGCACGATCCAGCCGTCGTCGCCGGGCTGTGCGTCGATCATGCGCAGTTCCAGGTGTCCGCGCGGTCTGACCGGCGGAAACAGGGTGCTGATGTGATAGTCGAGGTCCGCGCGGGTCGGAGGGCGCATGGTGCGGGAGCGGGTCCACTCGCGGAAGCTCACCCCGTCCGGCACCTCCCAGGGGCCGTCCCGGCGTACGCACATCACCGGCGCGTCCAGGACCCGCCGGACCCAGGCGTGCCGCGGATCGTGGGCGAGGGAGGGCCCGCCGGCCCGCCCAGGATCGAGTTCCGCCCACATCAGCTGCCGGGTGGACAGCCAGCCCGTGGCGCGGCCTTCGGCCATGGGCGAGTTCGCGAACACCGCGACCAGGACCGCGCCCAGGTGGTGCGCCAACCACCAACGGCGCGCGAATCCCATGACACCGGGCTCCTCCCGTCCGGCGTCGAGGCAGACCTGAACGGAGGCCGACGTGCACATCAGGGTGCGCCCCGCCGGGCCCGTGCGGTCGAGGCAGGCCTCCATCGCGTCGTACCGCCGCTCCCGCAGGAAGCGGCGAGGCCGCTGCCAGGGATCGACGCCCACGCCGGCCAGGGTCAGACCGTGCCCGCGAAGTGCGGTGCGCACCGCGTCCAGATCGGCGGAGACCTCCGAGACGCACGCGGCAAGTGACGGGGCCGGCCGGGAACTCAGCTCCACCTGGCCCCCGGGCTCGATGCTCAGCCCGGACGTCAGCGGGAGGTTTCGCAGGTCGGCGTGGGCCGCTGCCAGCTCCTGCCGGCCCACGGGCTCGTGCGGCGCACGCTCCCGGTGGACGAGCCATTCCACTTCGACGCCGACGCTGCGCGGCGGGCCCGTCTTGAAACAGACTCCCTCGACCAGCGCCTGCGCCTGTTGTTCGGTGACGGCAGGGCCGTCCACGCCACACTCCGGTGAAACCGACATCCGGGAGCCTCCTGAGCCGCCTCAGGGTCGTCGGGGATCCGACGTCCGGTACGCGTACCGCGGTGCCTGCTGCCAGAGTCCGCCGTCCCGCCCTGTCATGACAAGAGCGCACTTTCCAGACGACTGGGCATTCGGCACCCCGCAACGGGCAACCCGGAAGGTCCCGGGCCGCCCTCAGTCCGTCCGGGGCCCTCCGCCGGTGTCCCGGCGTACCTTCTGCCGGATACGCGTGTCCCGGTCGCGTTCGTGGTGCTCCAGCATGCGCAGCCGGGCCGTCTCGGAGTCGCCCTCCCGGACCGCCTCGGTGATCGCTCGGTGTTCGGCGAGGGTCGCGTCGAAGGTGTCGTCGACCGTGCGGGTCCGCCACGGTGCGCCGGGGCCAGGTCCACTCGGCTGCGCCGGGCCGCCTGCACCGCTTCCTTTCACGGAGCCGCAATGCTCGCGGCGGTCAGATAGCGACCGAACATCCATTCTCTTGCCGACGGGGGTTCCGGCCGGTTCACTGGAGGAATGGCGACCTTCGCCGCCACGCTGACGGGCTTCTGGCCCTCGCGTCGCGTCCATCTCTTCGACGGGTTCTGTAGCCGGGCCGCGTGACAGTGCTCCGCGGCCCGGGACGTCCGGGGCCGCACCGTGCCACCACTCACCCCGCACCACCCGTCGCACCAGAGGAAGCCGAGGTTCCCCATGTCCGTGACCGATGAACTGCTGGCCAACAACGCCCGCTACGCGGAGTCCTTCTCCGGCCCGCTCCCCCTGCCGCCCTCCCGGCAACTCGCCGTCGTGGCCTGCATGGACGCCCGGCTGAACGTCTACGCGATCCTCGGCCTGAACGACGGCGAGGCCCACGTCATCCGCAACGCGGGCGGTGTGGTCACCCAGGACGAGATCCGCTCGCTCGCCATCAGCCAGCGGCTGCTCGGCACCGAGGAGATCATCCTCATCCACCACACCGACTGCGGCATGCTGACCTTCACCGACGACGGGTTCAAGGACGCGATCCAGAAGGACACCGGAATCCGTCCGTCCTGGGCGGCGGAGGCCTTCGCCGACCTGGACACGGACGTGCGGCAGTCCATCGCACGGATCAAGGCGGACCCCTTCGTCGTGCACAAGGACCGCGTCCGCGGTTTCGTCTTCGACGTGGCCACGGGCAGGCTCTCCGAAGTCCTCTGAGCCTCGCGGTCCGAGGGCGTCGCCGGGTCAGAAGGCGGGGCGGCGAGCCGTCACACCACGCTCACCTGATGCCGTACCGGTGGCGCCGGGTTCCTCCGGGTGCCAGTCGAGGGACCAGCGGGTCCAGGTACCGGCGCGGGGCCGGTCGTCACCGGAGCAGCCGGAGCCGTGGGCACGCCGGCGGGCCAGATCGCCCGGCTGCTGGGCGCCGGGAGGGTCATCGGGAGTACCCGGTCGCCGGCCAAGGCCGAGCGGCTGCGGGCCGAACTGGGCTACGACGCGGTCGTGGTGCCCGGGACCCGGCCCCTCGACGGGCAACTGGCCGCGGCGGCGCCTGACGGCATCGACGTGCTTGTGGACAACGTCGGCGGTGAGCAGCTGACTGCGGCCGTGCGCGCCGCGCGCCGGGGCGCACGCCTCACCCTGGTGGGCGCGCTGTCGGGACAGCTGTCGGTGCACCGCCGCGGTGGCAGTTCGCCCGCGGAGATCGACACCTTCCGCCTCGTGGGCCGGGGCGTCTCGCTGCACGGCTACAGCGGACAGGACCATCCCGGCGTCGGCGAGGAGTGGACCAAGCGCTTCGGGGACTGGCTGCGTTCCGGCGAGATCACCTTCCCCCATGCGCGGATCCCGGGCATGGATGGGGCCCCCGGGCGTTGCAGGAACTGTTCGAGGGGCGGCACTTCGGAACCGTCGTTGTGGAGTTGCCGCCACGGTGACACGTCGGCGCGCGGTCGCGGCGCCGGAGGCTGAGGCTCGGGGGCGGAGATGCGGATCGGGGACGCGGCGGCAGCGGCGGGGACCACCCCGCGGGCACTGCGGTACTACGAGGAACGGGGACTGCTGCCACCACCACGGCGCACGGCCGCCGGGCAGCGCGAGTACGGACCGGACGAGGTGGCCAGGGTGCGGGTCATCCGTGAGCTGCTGGCGCTCGGACTCACCGTCGAGGACCTGCGCAGTCTCGCCGACCGGCTCGCCCTGCTCGGCGAGTTGCCTCCGGGGCGGTGCGGGCACCCCGGCAGCGACCGGCCCGGCTCCGGGGTGATCGCCCGCAGGCTCGCGGCCCTCGACGCCGAGATCGACCGGCTGACCCGACTGCGCGCGGGACTGGCCCGGCGCACCTTCGGTCAGCCGTGACGAGACGTCATCGGCGGCCAGCTCGGTGCCGGTCCTCAGTCGGGGTACCGGGGCCCGACCGCCGTACGGGCGCCGAGTGCCCTGCCGCTGCCCCAGCCGAGTTCGCGGCGGTATCCGCCGAGCAGGCCGGACTCCTCCAGTTCGGCCACGTCGCGAAAGCGCGAACCGGGGGCGGCCGCGCTCACCAGCGGCGCGACGAACAGTGCGTCGGTGGGGCAGTAGGCCTCGCACTGGAAGCAGGTCTGGCAGCTGTCCTGTCTGGCGATCACGGGGACGCCGGCCGGGCCGCGGTCGAAGACGCGCGTCGGGCAGACGTCGATGCACAGGTCGCATCCGATGCAGCGGTCAGGTTCGACGATCTCGATCATGCGGCTCGGCCTCCTTCGACGACCGTCGCCCGTGGCGCCGACTCCGGGCGGCTCCAGACCTCGTCCAGCCCACCCGTGAGCAGGCGGTAGTGCTGGGCCGGGTCCTGCCCCGGCCGGTCGATGCGCTTGTGCATGCCGCGCGACTCGGTCCGCTGGAGGGCCGCGTGGTACATCCAGCGGCCGTGCGCCGCCATCGCGGCCGCCTCCCTGGCCCGGAACAGGTCCTCGCCGCGTCCGCCCAGCCCTTCGCGCACCGCGGCCCATGTTCCGTGCAGGGAGCGCAGGGCCGGCCCCAGACGGTCCGCGTGCCGCAGGTAGTTGCGGTCGTAGGGCAGCACCTGGCGCTGTACGTCGGCGACGACCTCGCGGTGGCCGACCGTCACGGCGCCGGTCGGGCGCAGGCCTGCCGTGCCGACCGCCCGCAGCCCGTGGCCGGGACGGCCGCGCCGGGTGGCGAACGCGGCGGCACCGCGGCCCGCCCAGCTGCCCGAGGAGGCGGCCCACGCCGCGTTGTGGCTGCCGCCCCCGGTGAAGCCGCCGCAGATCAGCTCGCGTGTCGCGGTGTCACCGGCGGCGTAGAGCCCCGGGACGTCGGTCGAGCAGTCCTCGCCCGCGATGCGTACCCCGCCGGTCCCGCGCACGGTGCCCTCGGCCAGCAGGGTGATCTCGAAGAGGTCGGTGAACGGGTCGATGCCCAGCCGGTCGAAGACCAGGAATGTGTTCGGCTGCCCCTTGCGCATGGCGCGCTGGTCGTCGGGCGTCGCCCGGTCGAAGCGGGCGTAGACGGGTTCCCTGAGCAGCGCCCGCGCGATCGCCGAGCGGCCGCCCTGGCTGGCCGCGCCTTCGAGCACCGAACCGTCGGCGCGGTAGAAGCTCGCCCAGGAGTAGTAGGCCGTCTTGGTGAGTGACGTGCCCTTGGGGGCGATGGCGTAGGCGTTGGAGAACTCCATCCCGGACAGCTGTGCGCCCGCCTCCACGGCCAGCAGGGCGCCGTCCCCGGTGTTGACGTCACAGCCGAGGGTCTTGGACTGGAAGGCGCAGCCGCCGGCGGCGAGCACGACCGCGCCCGCCTCGATACGGACGCTCTCCCCGGTCGTACGGTCCACCGCCCGTGCACCCGAGACCACCGCGTCGGCATCGACCAGCAGCTCCAGCGCCGGGGTGTGGTCAAGGATGCGCACGCCCAGGCGCTGTACCCGGAGCCGCTGCCTGCGCATGTACTCGGGGCCCTGGAGGTCCCCGCGGAGCTGCCGGCCCCGGGCGTCGACGGGGAAGGGGTAGCGCTGCACCCGGGCGAGCTCGTCCATGCGGGCGTGGGTCTCGTCGAGGACCCGGGCCATCCAGTCCCGGTCCGCGAGAAACCCGCCCAGGCCTTCCCGGCTCGCCATGGCGGCCTCGCGCAGTTCGGGGACGTCGTCGACGTACCAGATGCCGGTGCCGACCGATGCGGTCGCACCGCTCGCGCCGGTGTAGCCCTTGTCGGCCAGGACGACGTCGGCGCCGGCCTGGGCGGCCTTGATCGCGGCCCAGGTGCCGGCGGGACCGCCGCCGATCACCAGCACGTCCGTGGTCAGGGTCTGTTCGGATGCGGGACTCGTCATGGTGTGCGTTCCTTCCCTGGGCGGGGGACGGCGGGGATCAGGGCTTGAGGCGACCCGTGGCGAACATGGCGGCGGACCACGCCGAGAGCGCGGCGGCGAGGGCCCAGACCACGAGCAGGGCCCAGCCCGCGCCGACGTCGCCCCGGCCGAGGAAGCCGATCCGCTCGACCTGGACCAGCCAGAAGACCGGGTCGAGGTGGCTCAGGACGTCCCAGACGGGCGGGAGCCGGCGGACCGAGTAGAAGACGCCGCCGAGGAAGCCCAGCGGCAGCAGGATGATCGACTCCATGGAGTAGACGTGGTCGAGCGACTTGGCGAGGCTGCCCGCGATCACGCCCACCTGCGCGGCCACCAGGAGCACGCCGAGGGTGCCGGACAGCAGCACTAGGGGCCGGGCGACGCTGCCGCTTCCGGTCAGGGGCAGAGCCACCGCCAGGACTCCGCCGCCCACGACGGCACCTCGGGCGATGCCGCCGCTCACCAGTGCCGCGTTGATCTCCCACCAGCGCAGCGGGCTGGCGAACACGTCGTGGATGTAGCGGTCCCGCCGGGCCTCGAAGAGGCTGGTCGTCCCGTTGAAGTAGCCGACGTTGACGATCGCCTGCGCGAAGAGGCCGGGCACGATGAAACGGCCGTAGGGGACACCGTCGATCGTGTCGACGTGCCCGCCGAGGGCGGAGCCGAAGACGACGACGAACAGCACGG
This sequence comes from Streptomyces sp. NPDC001507, assembly GCF_042894765.1. NCBI lineage: Bacteria > Bacillati > Actinomycetota > Actinomycetes > Kitasatosporales > Streptomycetaceae > Streptomyces > Streptomyces sp. NPDC001507. The sequence continues at coordinate 862,507 of NZ_JBIAVV010000001.1, read as the reverse complement.
TCGACAGCACCGGGCCGACGACGCTGTAGCGCCAGATGGTCAGGAAGCGGAGGACCTCCCGCTCCAGCAGCCAGACGAACGGGGAGCGTTCGGGCCTGAAGGACTCGTCGTACGACGGGAGGGCGGCCGCGTCCGCCGGGGTGCTCGTCACGCCGCTCCCTCTCCCGTGATCACCCGGTCGTAGACCTCCGAGATGTCCCGCGCCGCGTACCGGCTGCGCAGGGAGGCCGCGGAGCCGCGGTCGACGATCCGGCCGGCCCGCAGCAGCGCGATCTCGTCGCACAACGTCTCGGCCTCCTCCAGGTAGTGGGTGGTGAGCAGGACGGTGGTGCCGGCCGCGTTGAGGCTCTTGACCAGCCGCCAGATCTCCGAGCGCAGTTCCACGTCGACACCGGCCGTCGGCTCGTCGAGGATGAGGAGCCGGGGGCGGTGCATGAGCGCCCGGGCGATGACCAGCCGGCGCTGCATGCCCCCGGACAGTTCGTAGGCGCGGGCGTCGGCCTTGCCGTCGAGGCGGAACACCCCGAGCAGTTCGTCCGCACGCCGGACCGCCGCTTTCCGCCCGATACCGTGGTAACCGGCGTGGTAGACCAGCATCTGACGGATCGACAGGAACCGGTCGACGTTGATCTCCTGCTCGGCGAGGCCCAGCAGCCGCCGGGCCTCGCGCGTCCGGTGGTCGTGGCCGAAGACGGTGAGCGTGCCGGTGGTGGGACGGACGATGTTGCACACCGAGCCGATCAGCGTGGTCTTGCCGGCGCCGTTCGGGCCGAGCAGACCGAAGAAGGCCCCGTCGGGGATCTCCAGGTCCAGCCCGGCCACCGCGGTGAAGCCGTCCTCGTACGTCTTGCTGAGCCCCTGGACGCGCAGGGCGGGCAGTGTCATTTCAGTCACCGAGGCGGTGGAACTGGTTGGCCGGTACCGGCAGTCCGTAGTGCTCGCGGAGCGTGGTGCCCTCGTACTCCTCCCGGAACAGGCCCTTGGCGCGCAGAATGGGCACCACGTGGTCGACGAAGGCCGCCAGGCCGGACGGCAGGGCCGGTGCCATGATGTTGAAGCCGTCGGCGGCACCGCCCTCGAACCAGGCGATGATCGTGTCGGCCACCTGCTCGGGCGTGCCGACGAACTCGAAGTGGCCGCGGCCGCCCCCGAGCCGCGAGATGATCTGGCGGACCGTCAGCTTCTCGCGTACGGCGAGCTCGATGATGAGGTCGGAGCGGCTCTGCGAGCCCTCCAGCTTCGGCCGGGCGAGGACGAAGTCCGGAAGCGGGGCGTCGAGTTCGAACACCGACGGCTCGGTCTCGAAGATCGAGGCCAGCTGGCGCAGTCCGTACTCCGGAACCCGCAGGTCGTCGAACCCCTTCGCCAGCGCCCGGGCCTCCGCCACGGTCGACCCGAGGTACGGCACGATTCCCGGCAGTACGATCACGCCGTCCGGGTCGCGTCCCGCGGCTCGGGTCCTGGCCTTGATGTCGGCGTAGAAGGCGGCCGCGCGCTCGTACGTCCGGTGCGCGGTGAAGATCGCCTCGGCGTGCCGGGCGGCGAAGTCCTTGCCGTCCTCGGAGGAGCCGGCCTGCACGAGCAGCGGGTGACCCTGCGGCGGGCGCTCGACGTTGAGCGGGCCGGCCACCGAGAAGTGGGTGCCCTGGTGGTCGAGCCGGTGGAGCCGGCCCGGGTCCGCGTACCGGCCGGTGGCCTTGTCCGCCACGACGGCCTCGGACTCCCAGCTGTCCCAGAGCGCCTTGGCGACCTGGAGGAACTCGTCGGCCCTGGCGTAGCGCAGGGCGTGGCCGGGACGGTCGACGAGGCCGAAGTTGCCCGCCTCGTCGGCGCCCGCCGAGGTGACGATGTTCCAGCCGGCGCGGCCCCCGCTGACGTGGTCGACGGAGGCCAGGCGGCGGGCGAGGTTGTAGGGCTCGTTGTACGTGGACGACACGGTCGCGATGAGGCCGATCCTGCTGGTCGCCTGGGACAGCACGGTCAGCAGCGTCAGCGGTTCGAGCTGGCCCGGCGGCCGGAACTCGCCGGTGCCGTTCAGGGCCGGGCCGTCGGCGAGGAAGAGCGAGTCGAACTTGGCGCTCTCGGCCAGCCGGGCCAGCTCGATCCAGTGCCCCAGGTCGAAGTCCGCCCGCGGGTCGCTGTGCGGGAGCCGCCAGGCGGCCTCGTGGTGGCCGGCCTCCATGAGGAAGGCGTTGAGGTGGAGCCGGCGTGGTCTCTCTCCGCCGCGGCTGACGGGGCTCATGAGCCGGCCTCCAGCTTCGAGCTGTCGTAACCGGCCGGGAGGAGGTTGTCGGTGATCGACGCGACGTCGACCGTCTTGGTGATCTGGCCCGCCTCCAGGAAGGCGTCGGCGAGCTTCTGCTCGGCCGCGATGTCCGACTTCTCCACGGGGGTCACGCGGGTCTCGAAGGTCTCGAGGGAGGCCTTCGCGTCGGCCAGGGGGATGCCCTCCTCCTTGGATATCGCCTCCGCGTACTTGTCCTCGTGCTTGACGGCCCAGGCGAACTCGTGGGCCAGCCGCTCGAGGACGTCCGTGAGGGCCGCCCGCTTCGTCTTGTCTTTCAGCGACTTCTCGCTCGCGACGTAGTAGCTGCTCGTCTGGTCGATGGGCGGGAGACCCTTCGCCAGGATCCGCGCACCGTTCTTCACCGCGATGGCCGACTGCGGGTTCCAGATCGACCAGGCGTCCACCTTTCCGGTGTTGAACGCCGTGGCGCCGGCCGCCGGATCCAGGAAGACCAGCTTCACGTCCTTGGGACCCAGACCGACGCTCTTGAGCGCGTTCAGGGCGAGACCGTGGGCCGAACTGCCCTGCGGGACCGCGAGCTTCTTGCCCTTGAGGTCCGCGAGCGTCTTCAGCGTCGAGCCCTTCGGCACGATGATGTTCTCGTTGGCCTGGTCGGGCCGCAGGGAGCGGTTCACGGCGACGACCTTGAAGCCGAACTCCTTCGCGGCGCCGGTGATCGGCGGCACGTCGCCGACGCTGCCCAGGTCGATGTCGCCCGACGCGGCGGCCTGGACGAGCGGCGGCCCGTAGGTGAAGCGGGCGAACTTCACCTTGTACGGCGCGTTGTCGAAGACGCCGGTGATCTTCGCCAGCTCCTGGCTGCCGTCGCCGCCGTTGTCACCGATGGTGAACGTGTAGTTCTTCCACTCGGGGTGGCTGTCGGCGCTCGATCCGCTCACGTTGCTCAGCGGTGCCGCCGCCTCCGACTCCGATCCGCAGGCGGCGAGGGGGCCCGCGAGGGCGAGCAGGCCGAGGACGCCGACGATGCGGGAGGTACGTGTGGGCATGGTTCTCACGTGCTTTCTGTGCAGGGGACGGGAGGGAGCGGGGAGATGACTCGTGGGGAGCCGGCTGGATTCAGTGCCGGCTGGATTCAGTGCCAGCTGGATTCAGTGCCAGCTGGATTCAGTGCTGGCCTGCGAGGCCGAGGTCGTCGAGGAGCGCGGAGCGGAGTTCCTCACGGGCGACGCTCGCCTCGCGGTCCGCGGCCGACAGCTCGACGCGGTGCGAGGTGCCGATGCGTCCGTTGCTCATGACGACGACGCGGTCGGCCAGCGCGATCGCCTCGTCGACGTCGTGGGTGACGAGCAGCATGGCCGCGTGGTGTTTGCTGCGCAGCGCTCGCACCAGGTCGTGCATGCGCAGCCGGGTGATCGCGTCGAGTGCCGCGAACGGCTCGTCGAGCAGCACGAGTTCGGGTTCCGAGACCAATGCCCGGGCCAGGGAGACCCGTTGGGCCTCGCCGCCGGACAGCTCCTTGGGCCAGGCCTTCTCACGGCCCGCGAGCCCGACCTCGGCGAGTACGTCGAGGGCCCGTCGGTCGGCGTCCGGTCCGTGCAGGCCGAGGGTGACGTTGCGCAGCACCCGCTGCCACGGCAGCAGCCGGTCGGCCTGGAAGACGATCGCGCGCCTGGCCGGGACCTCCACCCGTCCGCCGTCGGGCCGGTCGAGACCGGCGAGCAGGCGCAGGAGGGTGCTCTTGCCGCAGCCGGAGGGGCCCAGCAGGACCACCAGTTCCTCGTCGGCGATGGTGAGGTCCAGCCGGTCCAGGACGACCCGGTCGCCGAACCGCCGGACGACCTTCTCCACGACGGCGCCGGTCTGCTGCCGGAGCTCTGTCTCGACGGTGGTGCTCATGACGCCTCATAACTGGGACGCCACCGCAGCAGCACCCGCTCGAGAACCCGGACGAACTGGTCGGCGAGCAGACCGAGGAGCGAGTAGATGACCAGCCCCACGAAGACCTGGTCGGTCTGCAGGTACGTCTGCCCTTGCGTGATGAGGAAGCCGAGGCCCTTGTCGGCGTTGACGGTCTCGGCCGCGACGAGGCCCAGGACGCTGTAGGCGAGCGAGAACCGCAGGCCCACCAGGAATCCCGGCAGCGCCCCGGGCACCAGCACCCGCGTCACCAGCCGCCAGGTGCCCGCCCCCGTCGTCCGGGCCATCTCGATGAGCCGCTGGTCGACACCGCGGATCGCGGCGAAGAGGTTGACGTACATGGGGACGCCGGCGCCGAAGGAGATCAGCAGCACCTTGGTGAGCTCGTCGATGCCGAACCACACGATCATCAGCGGCAGCACCGCCAGCAGCGGGATCGTGTTCAGGATCTGCACGACCCCGTTGAACAGGTACTCACCGCTGCGCAGCAGCCCGCCCAGCACCCCGCTGACGATGCCCACCGTCAGTCCGACGGCCAGGCCGATGCCGGCGCGTTGCAGCGAGATGGCCAGGTCGGGTCCGAGGACGCCTTGTCGCCACAGGTCGACGGCGGCCTTGACGATGGAGGTCGGCGCCGGGGCATAGGTCTTCTGCAGCACTCCGGCCCTGGCCAGCAGCTCCCAGGCGATGAGGATCACGGCCGGAGTGGTGTAGATGCCCAGCGGCCAGCGCAGCCGCTCGCGGATCGTGTGCAGCGGGGTCCGGCGGCGGGCGTCGAGCGGCAGGAACACCTCACGTCCGGGCGCGCTCGTCGTCTCGGCGACCGCCGGGACGACGGCCGGCCTCTTGAGGCTGACCTCGGTCATGCCGCCACCTCCAGCACCCTGCTGTAGTGCGAGGCGTCGCCGACGAGTTGTTCGCTGCGCCGGCCGTCCACGCCGACCGGCACGTCTCCGGCGACGGTCACGCGGTTGAGGCGGCGCGGGTGGTCGTCGTAGTTGTCGACCCCGTAGTGCTGGGTGATCCTGTTGTCGAAGATCAGCAGCTGACGGGGGGCCCAGGACCAGCGCAGGATGTTCTCGGGGCGGGTCACGTACGACTGGAAGACGCGCAGCAGATCCGCCGAGTCGCCGTTCGGCAGACCGACGATGCGCTTGGCGAACCCGCCGATGAACAGGCCGCGTTCGCCCGTCAGCGGATGAACCCGCACGAGCGGGTGCTCCGTCTCGTGCGGCGTCGAGACGAAGACCCGGTCGTACTCCCGCTGTTCGGGCGTCGCCGCCGCGGGTCGCGCGTAGTCGTACTGGTTGGTGTGCACGACCCGCAGCGTGTCGGCGAGGGCGCGCAGCGGTTCGGGCAGGTCGCGGTAGGCCGCGGCGGCGTTCGCGATGAGCGTCTCGCCGCCGTAGGGCGTGGTCACGACGGACCGGAGCGTCGTGAGCTGCGGCGGGTTGAGCACGAAGGTGACGTCCGTGTGCCACTCGTTGGCCTTGGACGTCTCGCTGTCGACGGCGAGCACGTTCGTCGTCCCGTCGGCGGCCGGCACGTTCGGGTGAGCGGTCGTCAGGTCGCCGAACCAGCCGGCCACCCGCTCCTGGCCGGCGTTGTCGAGGGTCACGTCGGTGAACACGATCGCCTTGTGCTCGTCGAGCGCATGACGGAGCGCCGCGACGGTCGAGGGATCGGCGGGTCCGGCGAGGTCGACGCCGTCGACGACGGCGCCGATGCGGCCCGTGAGCTTGCGGATGGTCGGAGGCATGGGGAGGTCCCTCTCCAGGATGGGGCGCACTGCCGGTTGCTGAGGGTCGGGTGAACGGGTGACGAGCGGCGGTGGGACGGATGTGGGGCGGGTGCTCGGGCCGGTCGCGGCGCGAGGGTCCGACGGCAGGACCCTCGGCGGTCTCGGGGCGGACCTGCGCACTGCCCCGGGCATCCGGGAGCCGGAAGGGCGAGGCGCGCGGCGGTCGCCGCGATACCGCGAGAGGGACACCGCTGGGGCGGACGCTGCGCGTCGGCCCTTCCGGGCGTGCGCGACGGGCGCACGCCGGCCTATGTCGTGATCCGCTCAGCGGATCAGCGACACGTCTTCCGGATCAACGACAACAGAACGCGCTGGAGACGTGCGCCAGGTCGATGTGGCGCCTCCGGGTCAGATCCATGCGCGGGGTCATGGGAAGTGAGTTGAGCAGAGGTCCACGCCGTCGGTCAATACGTTTCGGACAGCCCTCACATTGCGGAAACATCGGCCGCTGCTGAGCGGGCGTCGTACGACGGCCGACGGGGCCTGGCTGTCGGGTGACATGCCAGGCCCCGTCGCGGTGCGGCCGGCCCTGGAGCGACGTGCTCCGACGGGACGCCGGCGGTCGTCGCCCGTCAGGTGCGCTGCTGCTCCACGAGCGCCTTGGTGAAGTGGGTGACGGGGCGCGCCAACCGCTCGCCGTCGAGGGTGATGTCGACGGCCTCGTTGTAGAAGGCGAGGAGCCCCTGGACGGCTCCGACCGCGGGCAGCGGGTCCGGGTAGCTCCAGACGACGTTGGGCGGGACGTCGGCGCCGCCGCGCCATGACCAGTACTCGGCGGTGCCCTTGTACGGGCAGCCGGTGTGGTGGTCGGTGGTTTCGAGCAGGTCGAGGCGGACGTCCGCGCGCGGGATGTAGTAGCGGGTGGGCAGGCCGGTCTCGAAGAGCAGGACCGGCCGGCGGGTGTCCGCGACGACCGTGCCGTCGATCTCGACCACGAGGTGCCGGCTGCTGGGGATGGCGTCGACGCGCTTGTGCGGGTCGCGGGGGTGGACGAAGATCTCTTCCTCCTCCTCGTACCAGTGGTCCAGGCCCCGCCCGACGCGCCGGAACCACTCGAAGGCGATGTGGTCGGCCAGGTCGGCGGCCGGGAAGGTCCAGGCGGCGTTCTCCAGCAGTTCGCCGTCGACCTCGACGTCGTAGAAGATCCGCGAGCCGGTGTGGGTACCGGTCGGCGGGTTCTTCGCGGGCCGGAGGAGTTCCTCGCGTACCTCGGTGCGCGGGAACGCGTACAGCGGCACGGGAACCCCTGGCTCCCAGACCAGGACGGGGTGGCGGCTGTCGACGACCGTGACGTCACCCTTGCGGCCGCGCACCCAGCGCTCGCTCGGCTCCCACAGGAGCCCCTCCGGGGTGGTCCGCACGGCCTGTGCGGTGGGGAACGTGGTCATGGGCGGGTCTCCTTCGGCTGGTTCACGCGGTGACTTCGGCGACGTAGGGGCGGTTCTCCCGCCAGGCGGCGAGCTGGTCGGGGCGGCCGAAGACCCTCAGGTACTCCTCGACGTTGCCACTGGCACGCTCCCACACCGAGACGGGTTCGAAGTCGGAGCCGTCCGGGTCGGCGAAGGCAGGCAGGGGTGCGACGACCGTGTCCAGACCCGGGTGGACGAACACCGCCGAGGAGCGGCGCGTCACCGTGCCGCCGGCCACCACCCGGTGCCGTCCGGGACGCAGCCTGCCGTCCGTCCAATTGGTCAGCAGGGTGCCGGTGAACACCTGCAGGGCGTCGTGCCGGATCGGTACGGAGGTCCAGGTGCCGTCCGGACGCTGGCCCTGCAGGCCCGCGTAGTCACCCTCCTGGTGGAGCACGGTGAGCGCGGAGCTGTCGGCGTGTTCCAGGAGGAGGAGCTTCTCGTCGTCCGACGCGCCGTCGTACGGCCACTTGGGGTAGTTGTTGACGACCGTCGTCGTGTAGACGTCGTCGCCCAGCGGGAAGGTCTCGGCGGGCACGTCCAGCACGCGCGCGTACAGGCCGAGCACGCGGCGGGCGACGTCCACGAACGCGTCCTGGTAGCGCCGGGTCGTGGCTCGCAGGCCGGGCTCCTGCGGCGGCCAGACGTTGGCGTGGGCGTAGAGGGTGGCCTGCTCGGGGGTGAGCCCGGCGGCCTCGGCCGCCTCCGCGTCGTCGTACTGGCCGATGTTGAACCGTTCGAGTTCGAGGCGGCCGAAGTCGTCGGGCCACTGCCGCCAGCCGCGGTAGGGGTGTCCGGTGGGACTGGCCAGCTGTTCCTTCTCCTCGCGGGGGAGGTCGAGGACCCTGCGGAAGCCGTCGTTGAACCCGGCGATCACCTCCGCGGGGACGCCGTGGTTGACGACCTGGATGATGCCGATGGTCTCGGCGGCACGGCGCACCGTGGCGAGCAGGTCCTCGGGCGCGTCGTCGGCGAGGGCGGCGGCGAGGTCGATGACGGGGATGTCGTCGGACATGGCGGGGCTCCTTGGGCGTGGGTCAGTGGGTGAGGGGGCGCAGGACGTCCGCGAGGGCCTGCGGATCCGCGTGGACGGTGACGATGTCGCCGTCGGGCACCTGGGTGCGGAAGCGGTCGAGGGACACCGCGTCCAGCGGGCCGCCCTCGGTGCGGACGAGCAACGGGAAGGGGACGGCGGCGAGCTGCTCCCAGAGGGTCTCGTCGTCGAGTGCGGTGGGCGCGTCGGCGGGGAGGCTGCCGAGGTGGTGGCGCCAGGACCAGGTGCCGTCCGCGGCCTGCTCGGTCTCCAGTTCGGCCGTGCGGGCGGCGTCGGTCGCACGGCGCTCGGCCAGCCAGGCCGCCGCCTCGTCGCGGGTGGCGAACTCGGGGCTGGGCGCGGGCCACAGCCGCAGGCCCGCCGACAGTGTGCCGGGCAGCGCGTCGACGAGGACGAGGCGGCCGACGCTGTGCGGGAACTTCGCCTTCTGGGCGATCGCGGCCAGCGCGCCGAACCCGGCACCCACGAGGGTCACGCCTCCCGGCGCGAAGGACCGCACGGCCTCCTCCAGCGTGCCGGCCAGCCGCCGGGGGCGGTAGTCGCCCCGGCCGCGCCTGCTGGAGCGGCCGTGGCCGGGCAGGTCCAGGGCGACGGCGGGCCGGTCGAGGGCCAGCAGGACGTCGTCCCAGGCGCGGGCGCTGGCACCGGCGTCGTGGAGCAGGGCGACGGTGGGCTTCTGCGGGTGCCAGAAGACGCCGCCGACGTGGCCGCCGGTGGCCACCGTGACCCAACGGCGTTGGATGACAGGGGCGTTCGGCAGGCCGGCGAACTCCTCGGCGGCGGCGGTGCTGGTGCTGGTGGTCATGGGGGCTCCCAGGGCGGAGAGGGGTCAGAGCGGGTCGGCCACGCGCGGCGCGGCGGTGGCGGGTATCCCGGCCGGCAGGTCGGAGGGGGCTAGGTGGCAGCGCACGAAGTGGCCGCCGCCGAGGCCGCGTTCCGGTGGCGGTACGTCCTCGCACAGCCCGGCGATCCGCCGGGTACAGCGGTCGGCGAAACGGCAGCCGCTCGGTCGTGCGGGGAGGTGGCCGGGCTCTTCGGGCGGCGGCCCGGTCACCACCGGGCGCGCGGCGGCCTCGACCAGCAGGGCGGTGTACGGGTGCGACGGGCCGTGGAGTACGTCGGCCGCGGGCCCTTCCTCGACGATCACGCCGCGGTACATGACGGCGATCCGGTCGGCGAGATGGCCGACGACCGCGAGATCGTGCGAGATGAACAGGTACGACGTCCCCGTGCGGTCCCGTTGGTCGGCCAGCACCTCCAGCACCGCCGCCTGCACGCTGACGTCCAGCGCGGACACCGGCTCGTCGCAGATCACCAGGTCGGGGCGGCCCGCGAAGCTGCGGGCGATCGAGACGCGCTGCTTCTGCCCGCCGGAGAGCCGGGCAGGGCGGCGGTCGAGAAGGTCGGTGTCGATGCGGGTGCGGTCCAGGAGGGCGTCGAGGGGCGGACCGGAGGGATCCGCGAGGGTGGCGAGCGATCTCCTGAGGACCGTGCGGACGGTGTGGCTGGGGTTGAGGGACGCGTCCGGGTTCTGGAAGACCATCTGGATGCGCGGGCGCAGGCTCGGGTCACGCCGGGCAAGACGGGCGGGCAGTGGTGCGCCGCGCAGCCGCAGGGCGCCCTCGCCGTCGGGGGCGAGACCCGCGACGGCGCGGGCGAGGGTGGTCTTTCCGCTGCCCGACTCCCCCACGAGGCCTAGGACCTCGCCCTCGCGGATGGTCAGGTCGACGTGGTCGACCGCGACGGTGTGCCCGAACTTCCGCACGAGTCCCCGCACTTCGACGAGGGCGGCAGGCGTCCTACCGGCCCGTTCGCGGCCCGCCGAAGTGCCGGCCTCCACCGTGCCGACCTCCGCCGTGCCGACCTCCTGCCTGGCCTCCCCCGGATGCAGGCAGCGAACCGACCGGCCCGGCACGGCCTCCGCGTCCAGCGCGGGCTCGGCCGCGCGGCAGGCGTCCTCGGCGAGCGCGCAGCGCGGCGCGAAGGAGCAGCCGGTCCCGGTCTCGCCCGGCAGCGGCAGCCGGCCCGGCAGGGGCCGCAACGGGCGCTCCTGCCGCGTGACGCCGAGGACCGGGACGGCAGCCAGCAACCCCGCGGTGTACAGATGGGCCGGGGCGGCCAGGACCTCACCGACCCGCCCGGTCTCGACCAGGCGTCCCGCGTACAGCACACCCACGCGGTCGCACATGCGGCCGATCAGACCGAGGTCGTGACTGACGAACACGACCGCGGCGTTCAGCCGGCCGCGCAACTCCATGAGCAGACCCAGTACTTCGTGCTCGACCGAGGCGTCCAGCCCCGTCGTCGGCTCGTCGAGGACCAGCAGCCGTGGCTGCACGGCGAGGGCGGCGGCGATCACGACGCGCTGTTGCTGTCCGCCGGACAACTGGTGCGGGTAGCGGCGCACGAGCCCTTCCGGGTCGGGAAGCCGTACCGTGCGCAGGAGTTCCACGGCGCGCTCGGCGCTCTCCCGGTGCGACAGACCACGCCCGCGCAGCACTTCGGCCAGCTGCCTGCCGATCCGCATCGTCGGGTCGAGGGCTCCCGCCGCGTCCTGGTGCACGAAGGCCAGCCGGGAAGCCCGCCACTCCCGCAGCCGCTTCCCGCTGAGGCCCAGCACGTCGGTGCCGTCCAGCCGCACACCGCCACCGAGCACCCGCCCGCCCGGCGCGAAGTGGCGGGCCAGCGCGTACGCCAGGGTCGACTTGCCGCAGCCCGACTCGCCGACCAGGCCGAAGATCTCGCCAGGGGCGACGGTGAACGACACGTCGTACAGGACCTGGGCCGAGTCGTAGGCGACGCTCAGTCCCGCCACGACGAGCCCCTGTCCGTCCGGGGCCGCCCCATCGACGGCAAGCTCCTGCTCGTCCGTGCTCATGCGGCCGCACCTCCCGCCGCCCGCCGTGAGGTGTCCGCGACCAGGGCCACGCCGACCACCAGGGAGACGATCGCCAGGGCGGGCGCGAGGACCGTCCACGGGGCGTTGTTCAGCCACACCCGGTTGTCGGCGACCGCCGCGCCCCACTCGGGAGAGCCGGGTGGCTGGCCGAGGCCGAGGAAGGAGAGGGTCGCGGCGGCGAACACGGCGTCCCCGAGCCGTGAGGTCGCCTCGACGTACACCGTGGACCGGACGTTGGGCAGGATCTCGCGGCCGAGCAGCGACCAGAGCGGCTCGCCCCGGAGCCGGGCGGCCTCGACGTACGGCTTCCCGCGCTCCACCAGCGTGGCCGCCCGTACGCTGCGCGCCACCAGGGTGGTGAGAGCAGTGGCGACGACGAACACGAGCACCGGCGTCGAACGGCCCAGGAAGGCCACGAACAGCACCGCCGCGATGACGGCCGGGAAGACCACGACGGCGTCGACGATCCGCATCACCACGTCGTCCAGCCAGCCGCCCACCCCGCCCGTGACCAGCCCGATCACGGTGCCGGCCAGGACGGCCAGCGCGGTCGCGGCCGGCGCCACCGCCAGCACGGGCCGGGCCCCGGCGAGGGTGCGGGAGAACACGTCGCGGCCGAACTGGTCGGTGCCCAGCCAGTGTTCGCCGCCCGGCGCGAGGAACCGGTCCTGCGGACGCTGTACGTCGGGTGCGTACGGCACCAGGTGCGGCCAGAACAGGGCGACCGTCGTCCACAGCAGGATCAGGGCGCCTCCGACGCCGGAGGCGACGGGCAGCCGCCCCAGTCGTCCCAGCGGCCGCAGGGCGATCGACACGGTGCTCATGCCGCACCCCCGAGCCGTATGCGCGGATCCAGCAACCGGTGGACGAGGTCGGCGAGCAGCACGACCAGCATGTAGAGGGCGCCCAGCACCAGGGCGCTCGCCTGCAGCGTCGGCAGGTCCTTGTCCTGCGCGGACTGCAGCAACAGGGCTCCGGCACCCGGATAGTTGAAGAGCAGTTCGACCACGACGATGCCACCGAGCATGTACTGCAACTGGACGCCGAGGGCGCTGGTGGCCGGCACCGTGGCGTTGCGCAGCACGTGCCGGACGACGATCCGGGCCGAGCCCGCACCTCGCAGCCGCGCCGCGCGCACGAAGGGGCCCTCCACGACGGCGACGGTGCTGGCCCGCACGTGCCGGGCCACGTACCCGGTGCAGACCAGCACCAGCGAGATCGCCGGCAACAGCAGGTGCCACAGGGTCTGCCCCAGGCCGTCGGCCCCGGGCTGGGTCTGCGCGGACGCGGGCAGCCAGCGCAACTGGACGGAGAACACCACGAGCAGGACGACCCCGGTCACGAACTCCGGTGTGGCGCCCAGGGCGAGAGTCGTGGAAGTGATCGTCCGGTCCAGCGCCCGGCCGTGGTACAGCCCCGCGATCAGGCCGAGCGTCAGCGCGATCGGCACCAGCAGCACGAACGCGAACACCGCCAGGAACAGCGAGTGCCCGAGCCGCTCCAGGAGCAGCCCGCGCACCGGCACGTGCAGCGTGTACGACGTCCCCCAGTCGCCGGTGACGAAGTGCCCGAGCCAGCTCCCGTACTGGACGACGAGCGGCCGGTCGAGGCCGAGTTCGTGGTTGAGGGCACGCACCGAGCCGTCCGTGGCCTCCCGGCCCAGCACCGTGCGGGCGACGTCGCCGGGCAGCACCTGGGTGGCGAGGAAGACCAGGAGGGAGACCGCCAGCAGGGTGAGGGGGACGGCGGCGAGACGGCGGAGCAGAAACCGGGTCATGGTTCAGACCCGGGAGACGGTGGTGAAGTCGACGTACTGGCTGGGGTGGGCCTGGACGCCGCGGAACCTGCCGCTGTTGTAGGCGCGCGCCGCCCCGCTCCAGTACGCGATGACGATCGGCACGTCCTCGTGCAGGGCCTCGGCGATGATCTCCGCCTGCTTGCGCCGCTCGGCGTCGCTGGTGGCGGCGTCGTAGGCCTCGGCGGCCGCGTCGAGGGCCTTGTTGGCGTACTTGGAGCCGTTCCAGACGCCGTCGCTCTTCACCATGGGGATGATGAACTGGCTCGGCACGGGCCGGCCCGCCCAGCCGACCAGGTTGGCGGTGGTGAACAGCCACGGTGTGTCCTTGGCCTGGTCGCCGCCGTAGAACTCCTTCGAGGAGCGCTGGTCGAGGTCGACGGTGATGCCGACCTCCTTCAACTGGCTCTGGACGGTGACCGCGAAGTCCTTGTTGGGCGGGTCGAAGGTGAGGGTGAAGCGCAGGCTCTTCAGGCCGGCCGCCCTGAGGAGTTCGGTGACCTTCGCCTTGTCCTTGGTGCGCTGCGCGATGTCGGTGGGGGCGGCCGGGAACAGCGGTGCGAACAGGTGGTCGTTGCCGAGGTCGCCGAGTCCGCTGCCCGCGGCCTGGCGCACGGCGGGCCGGTCGAGGCCGTAGGCGACGGCCTGGCGGACCTCCTTGCGGTCGAAGGGCGCCTTGTCGACACGGAGGGTGAGCACGGTGACCCCGGTGCTCCTGACCTTGTCCACGGTGATGCCCCCGCCGTTCCCCAGGGGTTCGACGAGCGCGGGTCTGCTGAGGAACTGCGCGTCGATGTCACCGGACTGGAGGGCGACGAGGTCGGCCTGGTCGTCGGCGTAGAACCTGACGTCCACGCCGTCGAGGTAGGGCCTGGGGCTGTCCCAGTACTTCGGGTTGCGGACGAAGGCGGCGCCGGTGGAGACGTCGTACGACGTGAGGGTGAAGGGGCCCGTGCCGATGCCGTGCTCGGCGAAGTCGCCTGTGTAGTCCGTCTTCAGGATCACCGCGTTGTAGTTGCCGGCCGAGACCAGGTAGGGGAAGTCGGAGAAGGGCCGTTCCAGGGTGAAGACGACGGTCGCGTCGCCCTCGGTGGTCACGCCGCCAGGCTTGAGGACGGTGTCGAACGCGGACAGGGCCGCCGACTTGCTCTTCGGGTCGAGCAGCCGGTCGAAGGACGCCTTCACGGTGGCGGCGTCGAGCTTCGTGCCGTCGGAGAAGGTGACACCCTCGCGCAGGGTGAAGGTCCAGGTGCGGCCGGCCGCGTCCGAGGACCACTTGGTGGCCAGCCGCGGCACCAGCTTGTAGTCCTTGTCGAGCCAGACCAGGTACTCGGCCACCAGCTGGTAGAGGGCGATCGCGGTGCCGTCGTACGCCGTCACCGGGTCGAGGGCGGTGGGCGGTGGCGGGGCGCCCACCCGCAGGGTGCCGCCGCGCCTGGCCGGGCCGGTGGCCGACGCCGTCGTCCCGGCCGACGCGTCGTCCTCGGCGCTCGGCGCGCAGGCCGCGAGCAGGGCGGCCAGGGCACCGCCGCCGGCCAGGGTGAGGAAGCCACGACGGGTACGGGCGGCGGGCAGGACGTCCTGCCAGTGCTGGGGCAGCGCGTCGGCGTCGGATTCAGGCATGGGTTCTCCAGGGAACGACCGGCGGCACGGTACAGCCTGGGGGAGCTGTACGCGGGCGTGTGCGGTGCAGGCAGAAAGGTGCAGGGTGAAGAGAGAAGAGAGGTGAAGGGTGAGGATGCGTGGGGCCGAGGGCCGTCAGAAGGCCGGCGCGGTGCGCTCGGCCGGATGCCTCAGCGCTGCGGACAGACGCACGTGCCGACGCGCAGCAGATCCACGTGGATCCTCCGGGTCAGCGGCGTGTTCGCGGTCACGACTCATTGATAACAGCGCAGTTCGGCGCCAGACAACGCGGGATCTGTTTCAGAATCGAGAAACTCTGCCGCAAAACTCCGCCCGTAGACTTCCGGCATGACCGACTCCCACGGCGCGAGTTCGCGCCGCGCCGCCGGCTGTCGCCGCCACGGTTCCGACGACCACCGGCCGTCTCCGAGGCACGACAGGGGAGTTGCTCGCCATGCAGTCACCGGCGCACACGCGATCCGGAGGGTTTTCGGACCACACACCTGACACCGCTCACTCGTCGATCGACGAGTTGCTGGTCCGCGCCCGCGCCCGCCTGCGGCGGCTGGCGCCGCTGGACGCGGCCCGTGAACTCGCCGACGGCGCGCTGCTGGTGGACGTCCGCGCGGACCTGGTGCGGCGCGCGGAGGGCGAGATCCCGGGTTCGCTCGTCATGGACCGGAACGTGCTGGAGTGGCGGCTGGACCCGTGCAGCGCCTGGCGTATCGAGGAGGCCGTCGACCACTCCCTGCGCGCGATCATCATGTGCTCGCAGGGGTACATGTCGAGCATGGCCGCCGCCGGGCTGCACGATCTCGGACTGCGGAGGGCCACCGACATCGTCGGCGGCTACGAGGCCTGGCGCGCCGCGGGCCTGCCGGTGGTGCCCGGCGGCACGCTGCCCGGGTCCTACGTGGCCGCCGCCCCGTCCCCGATCAGCCTGGATCCGGGTGGGCAGCGCATGCTGGTGGACGGCGCAGCCGTCGCGCTGACCCCGTTGGAGTTCCGGCTGCTGACCGCCCTGTTGCGCGGCAACGGCCGGGTCATCACCCGGGAGGACCTGCGCTCGGGGCTGGGGGAATGGGCGGGCAGCCGCAGCCGCTCGGTCGATCTGCACATCCACCGCATCCGCCGCAAACTGGGCCCGCGTGCCGCGGCTCTGCTGACGACGGAGCGAGGCGTCGGCTTCCGGCTGCGTGCCACCCCGGCACCGGCCGAGAGCGGCTGACGGCGGACCCTCTCGCCCGTTCGCGACCTCCGCGTCAGCCACAGCGCCACGCCGGGCGCGGCCGGCACGGCACTGGCCGCGCCCGTGGGCATGACCGCGGCCAGTGCCTCGAAACCCCCGGAACAGCAGCGCGCCGACGACGACCCTCCGTCCTCGGGGCGAGACCCCGCGCGTGGCGGCGACCGTCCCGGCGACGGTGCCGACGGCCAGCGCGGTGTTCATGAGGCCGAGTCCCCGGAAGCCGACGTCGAAGGCCGAAGACGGTGAACACGAAGACGAGTTCGGGGCGGGACGCCCCGTAGCGCAGCCCCGCCGTGCCCGCGCCGGTCCACGGCGGCCGGGAGGCGGCGGGCGTGGCTGCGCCCGCGGCCGGATCCGTCCCGGCACGTGAGACGGCCCCGTTCTCTCGAACAGGGCGTCACGGTGCGGCATTGACGTACGACAAAATCGATCCGTAGCATCGCCAACGGCATTGAGTGTCAGCGTCATGCCCTGGCTCGCTGACCGGCAACCCTCCCGCGCGGTGGGGTGCTCCAGGTGAAAGCCCGGCGGGATCACCGACGAATTCCCGCAAGCGCGTGGCCCCGTGACCGGGGCCGGAGACGGGGAGGTACGACATGCGGCACAGCGACGACTCTGCTGCCTCCCCCGCCGACGCCACGGCGTACTCCCGGCTCTCGCGCCGGCGCCACATCGATCTGAAGCGCTCGACCAGCTGTCTCTGTCGGGCCTGACCGGCCCGGCTGCCACCGGCTGACGTCCGTCACCGGCCCCGGCCCCTTCGCGCCGCCCTTCGCCCTCGCCACCGGTTCCCGGTGTCGTCCGCATGCCAATCCTCTGTCTGCACAGCGCATCCCCGGCGGGAGTCGATCCGCCAGGGCCGCACACACCGTCATGCCTGCGCACATGCGTGCGCGGTCGTGCCCCGGTGACACGAGTAGGAGAAAGCCCTCCGTGACTGCACTTCCGGTTTTCAGACCTTCCCGATGGGCGCCCCTGGCCGCGCTCCTGACCACCAGCGTCCTGCTGACCGCGTGCGGTTCGGGCGACGACGGCTCCGGCGGCGGAGGCGGCCAGGCGAAGTCCGGCGGCACCCTGACCTTCGCGGTGGGATCCGACGCCGGCTGCGTGGACCCGCAGCAGGTCGGCAGCAACGACACCATCTACTCGGTGCGCCAGATCGTGGACTCCCTCACCGACCAGGACCCGAAGACCGGCAAGATCGTGCCGTGGCTGGCCAAGAGCTGGGACATCAGCGCCGACGCGACGACGTTCACGTTCCACCTGCGGCCGGGCGTCACCTTCAGCGACGGGTCGAAGCTGACCGCGCAGGTGGTCAAGGACAACTTCGACGCGGTGCCGGACCTCGGCGCCCTGGGCACCCTCGCCGAGGGCTACCTGAGCGGCGTCAAGAGCACCACCGTGGTCGACCCGCTCACCGTCAAGGTGACCTTCAAGCAGCCCAACGCCCAGTTCCTCCAGGCGACTTCGACCCACTCACTGGGTATCGAGTCCTCGGCGAGCGTCAAGAAGAGCCCGCAGCACAAGTGCAGCGACGGGGTGGTCGGGTCCGGGCCGTTCGTGCTCAAGCAGTACGTGCAGAACCAGTCGGTCACCCTGGGCAGGCGCACCGGGTACGACTGGGGTTCCTCGCTGTGGTCGAAGAAGGGCGAGGCCTACCTGGACAAGCTGGTGTTCAAGGTCGTGCCCGAGGCAGGGGTGCGGGCCGGCAGTCTCCAGTCCGGGCAGGTGGACGCGATCAGCAGCGTCGGCAAGGCCAACGAGGCGGCGCTCAAGGGCGGCCAGGTCACCCTCCAGAGCCGGGCCAACCCCGGTGTGGTGTTCGGCCTCGGGCTGAACAACTCCCGGCCCCTGCTGAAGGACGCGAAAGTCCGGCAGGCGATCTCGGCCGCCGTCGACCGGAAACAGATCGCCGACACCGTCTACCCGACCGGCACCCAGCCGGCGACCAGCATCCTGGCGCACACCACGCCCGACTACACGGACCTCTCCTCGGACCTCGCGCTCGACACGGCCAAGGCGAAGTCGCTGCTGGATGCGGCCGGTTGGAAGGCGGGCAGCGACGGCATCCGCACCAAGGACGGCAAGAGGCTGACCCTGACCATCAGCTGGTTCCCCAACGCGGCCACCAACCAGCCCGCGCTGGAGCTGGTCCAGCAGCAGCTCAAGTCGGTGGGGATCGACGTGGTGCTCAAGCAGCTGCCGGTCACCCAGTTCGCCACCACGATCCAGTCCGGTGACTTCGACGTGGTGTGGGGGAACACGACCCGCGCCGACCCCGACATCCTGCGCAGCTCCTTCTCCACCCGGCTCGGCAACTTCTACCACCTGCCGTCCGGTTCGCTGGACACGGCGCTGTCCGCGCAGGCCGCGACCACGGACACCGCGAAGCGCAAGCAGCTGGTGGCTCAGGCGCAGAAGCTGATCGTGCAGAACGCGTACAACGTGCCGGTGGTGGAGCTCCAGACCCAGCTCGGCGTCTCGAAGAAGGTGCACGACCTGGCATTCGACTCCGGCAGCCGCATCCAGCTGCACGACACCTGGATCGGGTAGCGCATGCGCCGCTATGTGATCAAACGGCTGGCGCAGGCGGTCGGGGTGCTGTGGGCGGCCTACACGGTGTCCTTCCTGGTCCTGGACTTCCTGCCCGGTGACCCGGTGTCCGCGATGGCGGGTGCCGGGATGGACACGGGACAGGTCGACCCGGCCCAACTCGCCAGACTGCGGCACGAGTACGGCTTCGACAAGCCGGTGCTGCTGCAGTACGCGGAGTATCTGGGCCGGGCGGTGCGCGGGGACTTCGGCGACGCGGTCTCCACCGGCCGCCCGGTGACCTCCACCCTGGCCGACGCGCTGCCGCAGACGCTCCAGCTGACCGGTGCGGCGCTGGTGCTGGCGGTGGTCCTCGGCGGCGGTCTAGCGGTGGTGGCGACCTACACCTCGCGGCGGTGGCTGCGGCAGTTGCTGCTGTCGCTGCCCCCGCTGGGGGTGTCGGTCCCGACGTTCTGGGTGGGGCTGCTGCTGGTCGAGGCGTTCTCGTTCAAGCTGCACTGGTTCCCGGCGTTCGGCAACGACGGGCTGAAGGGCCTGGTGTTGCCGGCCCTGACGCTGGCGGTCCCGACAGGGGCGCAGGTCGCCCAGGTGCTGGCCAAGAGCCTGCTGACCGCGCTGGACCAGGCCTACGTGGAGACCGCGCGGGCCAAGGGCGCCGGCCGGTGGCGGGTGCATCTGCGGCACGCGCTGCGCAACGCCTCGCTGCCCGCGCTGACGGTGGTCGGCCTGCTGGTGGGGCAGCTGATCGCCGGTTCGGTGGTGGTGGAGACGGTGTTCTCGCGCGACGGTCTGGGGCGGGTGACCGCCGGTGCGGTCACCACCCAGGACATCCCGCTGGTCCAGGGGGTGGTGGTGTTCGGCGCGCTGATCTTCGTGGCCACGAACCTGCTCGTCGACCTGGTCTATCCGCTGCTGGACCCGCGGATCGTGGTGGCCTCGGAGAGAAGGGCGGGCTTCGCATGAGTCAGAGCCTTGTCGACGACCAGGCGGAGGCCGCCCTCGGCTTCGCCCGGCCGGTCGAGAGCGGGTCCCCGGCGGAGCCGGGCCGGCCCGCCGGCCTGCGCCGGGTGCTTCGCTTCCTGCTGCGCCGCCCCGGCCTGCTGTTGTCCGCCGTCGTCCTCGTGCTGGTGGTGCTGGCCGCCTTCTGGCCGGACCTGTTCACCTCGCAGGACCCGCTGAAGGGGGTGCCGTCCCAGAACTTCCGCGGCCCGAGCGGCAGTCACTGGTTCGGCACCGACGAACTCGGGCGCGACGTCTTCTCCCGCGTGGTCCACGGCGCCCAGCTCTCCCTCAAGGCCACGCTGCTCGCGGTCCTGGTCGCGTTCGTGGTCGGCGGTCTGCTCGGGGTGGTCGCCGGGTTCGTGGGCCGCTGGGTGGACGACGCGCTGATGCGTTTCGTCGACGTCCTGCTGTCCATCCCCGCGCTGTTCCTGTCGCTGGCGCTGGTCACCGCGCTCGGGTACGGGACGGTGAAGGTGGCGGTCGCGGTCGGCATCGCCAGCGTGGCCTCCTTCGCCCGGGTGGCACGGTCCGAGGTGCTGCGGGTGCGGCAGGCGGTGTTCGTCGAGGCGTCCCGCTCCTGCGGGGCCCGCTGGTACTCGGTGCTCGGCCGGCACGTGCTGCCCAACGCCGCAGGGCCGGTGATCGTGCTGGCCACCCTGGACTTCGGTTCCTCGATCCTGGCCGTGTCGGCGCTGAGCTTCCTCGGCTACGGCGCGCCGCCGCCCGCCCCGGAGTGGGGGACGTTGATCTCGGACGGCCGCAACTACCTTGCCAACGCCTGGTGGCTGACCGCACTGCCCGGTCTGGCGATCGCCGCGACCGTGCTGGCCGCCAATCGCGTCGCGCGGGCGCTGGACGGCGAATGGGCACGGCAGCGATGACCCACGAAGCGCATGAGAACAGCGACCCGCGCGAGAACCGCGGCGCACGCGAGGACCGCGGCGCACGCGAGGACGGTGAAAACGTGACCACACCACTGCTGGAGATCCGCGGCCTGTCCGTGTCGTACCGCGCCCGGGGCGGCACGGTGTCGGCCGTACGGGGCGTGGACCTGGACGTATGGCCCGGACAGGTGACCGCCGTGGTCGGTGAGTCCGGCTCCGGCAAGAGCACCACCGCGCACGCCGTCCTCCGGCTGCTGGCGGCCAACGGCACCATCGACGCGGGCACGGTCCGCTTCGGCCGGCACGATCTGGCCGCCCTCTCCGACGCGGAGCTGCGTACCGTGCGCGGCGCGCAGATCGGGCTGGTCCCGCAGGACCCGGCCGTCTCCCTCAATCCGGTGAAGCGGATCGGCGAGCAGGTGGCGGAGGTGCTGCGCATCCACGGCCTGGCGACCCGGCGCGGGGCGGCCGCCGAGGCGGTCGCCGTCCTCGACCGGGCCGGCTTGCCCGACGCGGCCGTCCGGGCCCGGCAGTACCCGCACGAGCTGTCCGGCGGCATGCGGCAGCGCGCCCTGATCGCGATCGCGATCGCCGCGAAGCCCCGGCTGATCATCGCCGACGAGCCGACCAGCGCGCTCGACGTCACCGTGCAGCGGGTCATCCTCGACCATCTCCAGCACCTCACCGAGGAGTCGGGCACCGCGATCCTGCTGGTCACCCACGACCTCGGGGTGGCCGCGGACCGCGCCCGGCGCCTGGTGGTCATGGAGCAGGGCAGGGTCGTCGAGGCGGGCGAGACGCGGGCCGTCCTGGCGGACCCGCAGCACGAGTACACCCGGCGGCTGCTGGCCGCCGCCCCGAGCCTGACCACGGCCCGCCCCCGTACCCCGGTCTCCACCGCCCCGGCCGGCACCACGCCGCCCCTGGTCGAGGCGCGCAACCTGGTCAAGGAGTTCCGGCTGCCGCGGGCCGGAGGCGGGGCCCGCACCCTGCGCGCGGTCGACGACGTGAGCCTCACCCTGCGGCGCGGGCAGACCCTCGCCCTGGTCGGGGAGTCGGGCTCGGGCAAGTCGACCACCGCCCGGCTGGTGCTCCGCCTGGCCGAGGCGACCTCCGGGCACGTCCTCTTCGACGGCACCGACGTCACCATCGCCAAGGGCGCCGAGGTCAGGCAGCTGCGCCGGCGCGCCCAGCTCGTCTACCAGAACCCGTACGCCTCGCTCGACCCGCGCTTCTCGGTCGCCGAGGTGATCACCGAGCCGCTGCGGGCGTTCAAGGTCGGCGACCGCGCCTCCCGGCTCGACCGCGCCCGCGAACTGCTCGACCGGGTCGCCCTGCCCGCCGCGACGCTGGAGCGCCGCCCGGCCGAGTTGTCGGGCGGTCAGCGCCAGCGGGTGGCCATCGCCCGTGCCCTCGCGCTCTCCCCGGACCTCGTGGTGTGCGACGAGCCGGTGTCCGCGCTCGACGTGTCCGTCCAGGCCCAGGTCCTGGACCTGCTCGCCCAGTTGCAGGCGGACACGGGAGTGGCGTACCTGTTCATCTCCCACGACCTGGCCGTCGTACGGCAGATCGCGCACCAGGTCGCCGTCATGCGGGCCGGGCGTGTCGTCGAGTCGGGCCCGCCCGGGGAGCTGTTCGCCGAGCCCCGCCACGCGTACACCCGAGAGCTGCTGGCGGCGATCCCAGGCAGCCGTGTCCCCTCCCCCGCCACGGCGGCGACCACCGGTCAAGGATCAGCATGAGCACTCCTGACATCACCTCTCTGGCCTTCCTCACCCCCGGCAACTTCGCGGACGACGACCCCTATCCGGGCCTGGAGGAGACCCTCCGGCTGTTCGAGTACGGGGAGCGGCTCGGTTACGACGGCGCCTGGATCCGGCAGCGTCACCTCGAACACGGCGTCGGCTCGGCGGCCGTGTTCCTGGCGGCGGCCGGGCAGCGGACCGAGCGGATCGAGCTCGGTACCGCGGTCATCCCCATCGGTTACGAGAGCCCGTTCCGGCTGGCCGAGGACCTGGCGCTGGCCGACGTGCTGTCCCGCGGCCGGCTCCAGATCGGTTTCAGCACCGGGATGCCGCACGCCGACCTGCTCGGCGACCTGGTGTACGACGGCGACTGGCGGAGCTTCGACCTGTCGTACGGCAGGATCGCGCGGCTGGTGGAGAACCTGCGCGGCGGCTACCTCGGCGGCCCGGACACCGTCATCCACTCGCCGGGCAACGTCCAGCGCCCCCGTCTGCAGCCGCACAACCCCGGGCTGGCCCGCCGTATCTGGTACGGCGGCGGCAGTCTGCGCTCGGTCCGCTGGGCCGCCGGGCAGGGCCTCGGTCTGCTGTCCGGGAACATCGTCACGGGCGAGGGCACCGACGACTTCACCACGGCCCAGCTCAACCTGCTGTCCGAGTACCGGCGCGCGCTGCCGCCGGACCGCACTCCGCGGGTGGCAGTGGGCCGGGTGATCGTGCCCCTCGACGGCGCCGACGCGGCCACCCGCGCCCGCTACCGGGCCTATGCGGCGAGCCGCCACGAACGCACCCTCGCCCCGCAGGGGCCGAAGCGCGTCCTGTTCGCCCCGGACGTCGTCGGGACCGCGGAGCAGATCCTGGAGGAGCTGACGGCCGATCCGGTGCTCGCCGAAGTGTCCGAGCTGCGCCTGGAGTTGCCGTACGAGTTCCACCGGGAGGAGTACGAGCAGATCCTGCACGACGTACGGCACCTCGTGGCGCCCGAGCTGGGCCGGCTCCCCGGCGCCGCCCGGACGGGAGGCGGCCGGGCCCCGGACGTCACGCCTCGTCGGCCGGAAGTGCGTACAGGCCGGGCAGGTTGACCACGATCGCCTCCTGCGTGGAGCGGGCGATGACGACCACGGCCTCCTCGTCGGGATCCGGGTTCTCCTCGCGGTGCGGCACGAACGGGGGGACGAAGATGTAGTCGCCCGGCGAGGTGCGCAGCCGTACCTCCTCGGGCCGCTCACCGGTGTCGTCCAGGAAGACGAACTCGGGGTGCCCGCTCACGATGTAGATCGCGGTCTCGGACTCGCCGTGGTGGTGGTCCGAGCTGGCGGTCGCGGGGGCCACATGGGTCTGGCCCATCCAGAGCTTCTCGGAGCCCACGGTCCGTCCGCTGACGGCGGCGAACCGGCGCATGCCGCCGGTCTGCGCGGTGTCGCCGTCGAGGGCGTCGGCGCGCACGTGGTGCAGCCGGGTGCGCAGGGGCGTCGCCGGGCGGCCCTGGGGGTCGTGGAGATGGGGGTGGAAGCCTTCACCGGGGGTCGTCAGCGGCTCGCTCATAGCGGGACGCTAGGACCGCGCCAGAAAGGATGTCAAGAGGTGTCCTTTGCGGTTCACCTGCGGCAATGTTGCCGCAATGAACGAACCGGGCGCGGCGGGAACCTCCGTCGGGCACGCCGGGTCCGGCATGATGGGGGCATGTACATCTCCGCCAAGGCGGACTACGCCGCCCGTGCTCTGCTGGAGCTCGCCCGACAGCCGGACCGCCCGCTGACCTGTGAGACGGTCGCGTCCTCGCAGGACATCCCGTTCCGGTTCCTCAAGTCCGTGGTGGGCGAGTTGCGCCGGGCCGGCCTGGTCCGCAGCCAGCGCGGCTGCGAGGGCGGGTACTGGCTGGGCAGGCCGGCCGCCGAGATAAGTCTGCTGGACGTCGCCCGGGCCGTGGACGGCGAGGTGATCACCCTGCGCGGGGAGCCGCTGGCCGGCCTCGACTACCCCGGGCCCGCCGTCGGCCTGCCGGATGTGTGGCGGCGGATCGAGGCGGAGGCCACCGCCGTACTGGCCGGGGTGACCATCGCCGGGCTGCTGCTGTCGGAGACCGCAGGGCAGCCGGCCGCCCAGGGCGCCGCGTGACGGGCGGCCGGGCCGTGCCGCCGGTCGAAGTCGTCGAGTACACCGACCCGTTGTGTCCCTGGGCCTGGGGTTCGGAGCCGGTCTTCCGCGGGCTGCGCGCGGCGCTGGCCGGCCGGGTCCGCTGGCGCCGGGTGTACTGCATCCTCTTCGACCACGACGACGACCCGGCCCCCGACCCGGCGGCCGAGACCGCCTGGTACGCCCGCTACGTCGAGGGCATCGCCGGTCACACCCGGGCGCCCCGGGCGGTGCGGCTGAGCCGGGTGGCCGCGACGTCCTGGCCCTCCTCGCTGGTCGCGAAGGCGGCCGAGCTGCAGGGGCCCGAGGTGGCCGACCGGGTGTTGCGACGGCTGCGGGAGACCGTCTTCGTACTCGGCGAGCCGGCGGACACCCTCGGCGCGGCGCTGGACGCGGCCGCCGGGGTACCCGGACTCGACGCACGGCGGCTGGCGGCCGACGCCGCCTCCGCGGCCGTACTCGACGGGGTACGCGCGGATCACGCGGAGGCACGGCGGCCGGTACCCGAGGTGCTGGCCGAGATGCCGGCCGCGCCAAGGGATTCGCCGCATCCCGGAAGCGCCAAGGAGACGCCCGACGGCGGTCACCGGTACGCGCTGCCGACGCTCGTCGTGTGCGGGCCCGGCGGCCGTGGCGTGGTGCCGGGGTGGCGGCCGTACGACGTGTACGCCGCCGCTGCCGGCGCCTTCTGCCCGGGCCTGCCGACGGCCCCTCAGACACTGCCCGGGGCGGCGGCGTTGACTCGGTACGGGACCCTGACCGAGCCGGAGCGCGCCCTGCTGACGCGAGGTGCCTGGCCGCCGCCGGGCGCCGTGCGGGTGGAGACCGCGGGCGGGCCGCTGTGGCTGGCCCCGGAGGAGGCCGGCACCCATCCCGCCACCCGGCAGACGCCCTGACCGGCGGTGGAGCCCCGTCCCGCTGAATGAGACACCAATTGGTGTCCATTGACAGCCGCACCCTGCGGCCCGCACGATGTGGGGCATGCACACGACCCACCCCGGTGTGGTGTGCCGCTATGTGGATCTGCGGCGCACCTGCAGCGCTCTCTGTCGCTGACCGCCTGCCGCCCTCGTCCCGCAGGCGCCTGACCGCAGCCCCCGGTACCGGCCCGTCCCCGTTCCGCCGGACCCGACCGCTCTGCGCGCCCCCCTCCCAGCGCCGTGACGTTCTCCGCGCCCCGCCCGCCGCCGCACGCCTCTCGGCCCCGCCAGGACTGGTATGTCCCTGTCGTGGCAAGCCCGTTGCGGCGCGGCCCCGAGCCGCCGCCCGACGCCCTTTCCCTCTCCCCCGGTTGCCACCGCGATGCGGACCGGGGCCGTAGCAGAGAGACAGCCATGTCCACACGCCGCACCCCGGCACGCCCCAGACCGGGCGCCCGCCGCACCCTCCGACCCGCCGGCCGGCTGCGCGCCACGGCCCTCGGTACCGTCCTCGCCGCCGTGCTCGTCCCCTCCCTCAGCGCCTGCGCGGGCGGGTCGTCCGCCGCGTCGGGCGGCAACGCCACCCTGAAGTGGGCCTCCTCCTACTTCCCCGCGCACTGGGACCCGGTGGTCTCGGGCAGCGGCGCCCAGTTCCGTGAACTCTCCCTGGTGTACGCGTCGTTGACCCGCACCGACGAGAAGGGCAACGCCGTTCCCGACCTCGCGAAGAGCTGGGACTACAACAGCAGGGGCGACCGGATCACCTTCCACCTGCGCCCCGGCCTGAAGTTCAGCGACGGCACTCCGGTGGACGCGACCGCCGTGAAGGACGCCGTCGAGCGCGCCAAGAAGCAGAAGAACTCCGCGCTGTTCGGCGACCTCACCTCGATCAAGTCGGTGGACGCCGACGGGCTCGACGCGGTCGTCCACCTCACCCAGGTCGACTACCAGATACCGCAGCTGCTCGGCGAGCGCGTGCTGCAGATCGCCAGCCCGAAGGCGGCCGCGTCCCCGACGAAGCTGGACCAGAACCCGGTCGGCGCGGGCCCGTTCATCGTGACCCAGCTGGTGCCCGGCACGAAGGTGGTCCTGAGGAAGAACCCGGACTACTGGGACGCGAAGAACATCCACATCGACCATGTCGAGCTGACCTCCGCGCCCGACGCGTCGACCGTCGTCTCCGGACTGCAGACCGGCGTCTACAACTTCGCGGACATCGCGCCGAGTCAGGCGGACGCCGCGAAGAAGGCGGGCCTCGACGTCTTCGTGCAGCCCGGGTTCAACGCCTCCAACATCAGCCTGAACATCAACAAGGCGCCGTTCGACAACGCCAAGGTCGTCGACGCGGTCCGCTACGCCGTCAACCGCCAGGAGTTCGTGGACAAGCTGACCTTCGGCTACGGCGAGGCCACCGACGAGCCCTTTCCCAAGGGGTACGTCGCCTACGACCCGAAGTCCGCGGACGCCTACCCCTACGACCCGGCGAAGGCGAAGAAGCTGCTGGCCGAGGCCGGTTACCAGGCCGGTGACATCAAGCTGAACCTGGTCATCCCCGCGGAGGACCCGCAGGCCGAGATCGTGCAGTCGCAGCTGGCGAAGGTCGGCATCACCGTCACCATCAAGATCGACAAGAACTGGGCCACCCCGTTCTTCGCCAAGGACCTGACGTTCTCCGTGTACGGCACCACCGGCCGGGACTCCGCGCTGCAGACGCTGACCGCGCACTTCGGCCCGAACGGCCCGCTGAACCTCAGCTCGCCGTACGAACCCGCCGGGTTCGAGGCCGCCGTCGCCAAGGTGCGCCAGACCCCGCTGGACGCCTCCGACTACACCCAGGTGCTCCAGGCGGCGACCCGTGCCGGGCTGAAGAGCAAGGCGCTGGTGTTCACCTACTCCTCGCCGAACCTCTTCGCCAAGAGCAAGTCGGTCTCCGGCCTGCCGAAGAACCCGGCCCACGTCGACTGGACCGGTGTGACCGTCTCCGGCTCGAACTGACCGCCGCCCGCCGCAAGGAGACCCCGAGAAGAGAGAGGGGGCAACACCATGACGACGACCGACACGCCGCCCGCACCGGCCACGCCGAGCGCACCCGCCGTACCGCCACCGCGTCGCCGGGGTGCCACGGTCAGGGTCCGGCGCGCGTCGGCCAGGATCCTGGCCACCCTCGCCCGGTCCGTCGCGATCTTCGTGCCCGTCTTCCTGGTCGCGACCTTCGTGACGTTCGCGCTGCGGTCGCTCAGCGGGCTCAGCCCGGCGCGCATCCAGCTGGGCGAGGACGCGACTCCCGAGGCGATCGCCCGTATCGAGGCCCAGTGGGGACTGAACCGGCCGTTCCTGGTGCAGTACGGGGACTGGCTCACCGGCGTCCTGCACGGACAGCTCGGCACCAGCTGGGTCAACGGCGCCGACATCTCCACCCTGATCGGCCTGGGGCTCGGCGTCAGCCTGTCCGTGGCCGTCTTCGCCCTCGTCATCGGCGTGGTGGCGGGCTTCGTCCTGGGCACGGTCGCCGCGCTGCGCCGTACCACCTGGACGGACCGGGCGATCACCGGCTTCGTCACCGTGATCTCGGTGATGCCGGCGTTCGTCGTCGGCATCGTCCTGGTCGCGGTCTTCGCGGTCGGGCTGCACCTGTTCCCGTCGGCCGGCTACGTCCCGGCCGCCCAGGGGATCGGCCCGTGGCTCGCCCACATCACCCTGCCCGCCGTCGCGTTGAGCTTCGACGTGGTCGCCGACGTCGCCCGCCAGCTGCGCACCAGCCTGGTCGCGGCGTACGGCGAGAACTACGTGACCGGTGCGGTGGTACGCGGGCTGAGTCCCCGTCGGATCTTCTTCGGGCACGTGCTGCGCAACGGCCTCGGACCGGCGCTGGCCACCCTCGGGCTGAAGTTCCCCGCGCTGGTCGGTGCCTCCGTGGTCACCGAGTGGATCTTCGGTCTGCAGGGCTTCGGCCGGTTCGCCAACGACTCCGCCCAGGCCGGTGACGTGCCCGCCGTGCAGGGCGTCCTCGTGGTGTCGATCGTCCTGGTCGTCGCCTTCAACCTGATCGTCAACCTGGTGCTGGCCCGGGTGACCCCGGCCGCCCGGCGGGGGGTGTGATCATGGTCCGCCGCGTGCTCTCCCTCACCTCCGGCAGGATCGCCGTCGGCATCCTCGTGCTGGTCGCCCTGCTCGCCCTGCTGGGCCCGCTGCTCGCCCCGCAGAACCCGCTGGGCACGAGCGACGACACCCTGGCCGCCGTCTCCGGGGCGCACTGGCTGGGCACCGACTACCTCGGCCGGGATGTGCTCAGCCGGTTGCTCGCCGGCTCCCGGATCAGCGTGCTCGGCTCCCTGGAGGTCGCCGTCACCGCACTGGTCGTGGGCGTCGTCCCCGGCATCCTGTCCGTGCAGCTCGGCCGGGTCTTCGAGTGGATCACCCTGCGCCTGGCCGACACCCTCGTGGCGCTGCCGTTCCTGCTGTTCGCCGTCGCCGTGGTCGCGCTGCTCGGCAACGGCATCACCCAGGCGATGCTCGTCACCGGGGTGCTGGTGTCGCCGCTGTTCTACCGGGTGGCGCGGGCGGCGGCCCTCTCCGTGACCCGCTCCCCGTACGTGGAGGCGGCGGTGGTCTCCGGGGCGTCCACCGGCTGGATCGTGCGCCGGCACGTGTGGGCCAAGGTGCTGCCGCCGATCGCGGTCGCCCTCGCCCAGACGGTCGGCGTCGGCTTCGTCATCGTCTCCAGCCTGACGTTCCTCGGCATCGGCGTGCAGCCGCCCGCGCCCACCTGGGGCGGCCTGCTCGCCTCCGACCTCGGCTACCTGAGCCGGCGCCCGTGGGCCCCGCTCGCGCCCGCCCTGCTCATCACGGTCACCGTCTGGGCCTGCAACCTGCTCGCCGACGCCGTCCGGGACGTCTCCGGCGAGGCCGGGCGCGCCCTCGCCAACGACCGCCGCGCGCGGGCCAACCGGGCAGGCAAGGCCGAACCCGTCACCTCCGGAGGTGCGTCATGACCACCCTGTCCGGCGACCTCGTCCCGGCCGTGACCCGTACCGCCGGGACGCCGGCCGCCCCGGTGCTCTCGTTGCGCGGCGTCCGGATCACCGACCGCGCGGGGGACCGCGAGCTCGTGCACGGGGTGAGCTTCGACCTCGCCCCCGGCCGGACGGTCGGCATCGTCGGCGAGTCCGGCAGCGGCAAGACCCTCACCTGCCGGGCCGCGCTCGGCATCCTGCCCCCGCACTTCGAGGTGACCGAGGGCACGATCGAGATCGCCGGCACCGACATCGCGGCCCTGACCGCGCGCCGGTGGACCGAGTTGCGGGGCGCCACCGTCAGCGCGGTGTTCCAGGACCCGGCGTCCTACCTCAACCCGTCCCTCCGGGTCGGCGCGCAGATCGCCGAGGTGGTCCGGGTCAAGCTCGGCCTCAAGCGGCGCGCGGCCCGGCAGCGGGCGCTGGAACTGCTCCGGGCGGTCCGGCTGCGCGACCCCGAGCTGGTCTACGACCAGTACACCCACGAACTCTCCGGCGGCATGCTCCAGCGGGTCCTGATCGCCACCGCGGTCGCCGCCGACCCGCTGGTCCTCATCGCCGACGAGGCCACCACCGCCCTCGACGTCACCGTCCAGGCGGAGATCCTCGACCTCCTCGCCGATCTGCGCGAACGCACCGGGCTGGCCCTGGTGCTGGTCTCCCACGACCTGGCCCTGGTCGCCCAGTGGTGCGACGAGGTGCTGGTCATGCGCCAGGGCGAGGTGGTCGAGCAGGGCCCCACCCGCACGGTCCTCCACGAGCCCCGGCACGAGTACACCCGGCTGCTGGTCGCCGAGCACGAACAGTACGGCCTGGAGAAGTTCCTCGCCGCGGAGGAGGAAGCGTGAGCCGCATCGACGAAGCCGGACCCGCGAGCCCGGTGCCCCCGGACGCCGGACCCTCGGTCCCGGTCCTCACCGTCACCGGGCTGGACGTCGACTACGGCCCGCGCCGCCGGCGCCGGCGCGCCCTGCACGGCGTGTCGCTGGCCGTCGCCCCCGGCGAGACCGTCGGCCTCATCGGGGAGACCGGATCCGGCAAGTCCACCCTCGCCCGCGCCGTGCTCGGCCTGGTGCGCCCGGCGGGCGGCTCGATCACCGTCGCGGGCGAGGAGGTCACCGGGTACGGCCGCCGCCGGTGGCGCGAACTGCGGCGCCGCGGTGTCGTGCAGTACGTCTTCCAGGACCCGCTGCGCAGTCTCGACCCGGACCTGACGGTCGCGGACTCGCTCACCGAGCCGCTGCTCATCCGCGGCGTCCCGCGCCAGGAGGCCGTCGAACGGGCCCGTGCCCTGCTGGACCGGGTGCGGCTGGCGGCGGACCTCCTTGACCGGCTGCCCGCGGAGCTCTCCGGCGGCCAGCGGCAGCGCGTCGCGGTGGCGCGGGCGCTGATCACCGAACCGCGGCTGATCATCCTGGACGAGCCGGTCAGCGCCCTGGACTCCGCCAACCGCGTCCAGGTCCTGGAGATCCTCAAGGGGCTCCGGGACACGGGCGTCGCCCAGATCTTCATCTCCCACGACCTCGGCTCCGTGGCCGGCGTCGCCGACCGCATCGCGGTGCTGTACCGGGGCGAGCTGGTGGAGACCGGTACCGCCCGTGACGTCATCGCCCGCCCCCGGCACCCCTACACCCGGCTGCTCGTCGGCTCGGCGCCCACCCTCCGCGGTCCGGCCGGCGCCGGCCGCGCCGAACGCGAGGCCCTGCGCGCTCTGTTGCACGCCTGACGAGACCCGCCGGCTTCCCGAGCACCACCGAAAGGACCCGCCATGTCCCGCAAGATCCACCTCGCGCTGCACCCCTACGGCGTCGGGGGCCCCGGCCAGCACGGTCTGTGGAAGGACCCCCGGATCGCCAAGAACGCCAGCGTCGACATCAACTACTACATCCGGCTGGCCCAGGCCGCCGAACACGCCCTGTTCGACGCCCTGTTCATCGTGGACAGCCAGTTCATCAACGCCACCTACCCGGCGCACTACCTCAACCGCCTGGAGCCGCTGACCCTGTTGTCGGCGGTGGCGACGCACACCCGGCACATCGGTCTGGTGGGCACGGCCAGTTCGACGTACAACTCGCCGTTCAACCTGGCCCGCCGGTTCGCCTCGCTGGACCACATCAGCGGCGGGCGGGCCGGCTGGAACGTCGTCACCAGCTTCGACACCGGCACCTCGAAGAACTACGGCCTCGACGAGCACCTCGACTACGCCACCCGCTACGGCAGGGCCCTGGAGTTCGTCGAGGTGGCGCGCGGCCTGTGGGACTCCTACGAGGACGACGCCTTCCCGGCGGACGTCGCGCGCGACCTGTTCCTCGACCCGGGCAAGCTGCACGAACTCAACCACGCGGGCGAGCACTTCAAGGTCGCCGGCCCCCTCAACCTGTCCCGCTCGCCCCAGGGCCAGCCGGTGATCTTCCAGGCCGGGGTGTCCGAGGAGGGCCGCGACCTCGCGGCCCGCGTCGCCGAGGGCATCTACGCGCCGGGCGGCTCGCTGGAGCAGGCCCAGGACTACTACGCCGACATCAAGCGCCGTACCGCCGCCTACGGACGCGACCCCGAGCACATCAAGATCTTCATCCACGGCGGCCCGGTCGTCGCCGCCACCGACGAGGCCGCCCTGCGCCGGGAGCGGGGGATCTTCGAGGAGGACAACGACCTGGTGCGGAATCTGGCGCTGCTGGGCCGGTCGTTCGGTGCCTACGACTTCGGCGCCCATGATCTGGACGCGCCGTTCCCGGACATCGGCCACCTCGCCGAGAAGGGCGGCCGCACCAGCGCGGCCCGGATCGTCGAGCGGGCCAGGACCGAGCGGCTGACGCTCCGCCAGGTCGCCGAGTCGGCGAACGAGTTCCGCCGCTCACCGTTCGTCGGGGCCCCGGAGACCGTCGCGGACACGATCGAGCGGTGGTTCGCCGCGGGCACCTTCGACGGCATCAACCTGGCCTTCCGCACCGAGGACGACCTCGGGCTCTTCGTCGACGGCGTGGTCCCGCTGCTGCAGAAGCGCGGCCTGTTCCGCACCGAGTACACCGCCGACACCCTCCGCGGCAACCTCGGCCTGCCGGTCCCCGTCAACCGCCACACCCGTGAGCGCGCGCTGGCGGGCGACTGACCGGCAGCACCCACCGACCAGAGACCGTCAACGGCCGACCGCAGGAGTGAGGACATGACCACGACCGAGTACACCGACCACCACGGCCCCGAAGGCCTCCTCGTCCGCGGCACGGTCGTGGTGGTACCGGGCCGGGGAGAGAGCCGGGAGACCTACGAGCGGTTCGGCAGGCGTCTCGCGGCCGACGCCTACCGGGTCCGCGTGATCGATCCCCCGGACCTCGACGCCCACGGCCTCCCCGACGCCCTGGACCGCTTCGGCGCCGCCCTCGCCGCGGCTGTCGAGGACACCGTGTCCGACGGCGCCGACGGTGTCGTGCGACCGCTGGTGCTGGCCGGGGCGGACACCGGCGCCCTCGCGATCGCCGCGCTGCCGGCCCGGCCGGAGTCCGAAGGGGCGCCGCGTCCGGACGCCGTCGTCCTCGCGGGCCTGCCCGGCCCGGGACGGACCGCCGCCACCGTCGCCGGCACCTGGGAGGACGAACTCGACGTGCGCACCTCCTGCCCGACCCACCGCGCCAGACTCACCGACGACACCCGGTTCCGCCGGGGAACGCTCACGGACGCGGTGGCCCCGGCCCTGCTCACGGCCGCCTACGAGAGCGAACTCGCCGTGCCCGCCCTGCTGCTGGCCGGCGACTGCGATCCGCTCACGGACCGGGACGCGCTGGACCGCGCGGCCAAGGCCTGGCCCAGCGCCCGGCTCGCCGTCGTCCGCGGCGGCCACCACGACGTCCTCAACGACCTCCAGCACCGCTCGGTGGCGGCCGAGGTCGTCACGTTCCTGGAGACGCTGCGCAACGGCCTCGTCCCGCTGGTCTCGGTGGAGTCGAGCGCGTGGTGAGCACCGTCGACAGCTCCACACCCTGACCGACTCCCGCTCCGACTCTGGAAGGCTCACCATGGCCACAGTCCTGTCCGTCTCCGGAAGCCCGTCCGCCGCCTCACGCACCGGGCGTCTGCTGCGCCACCTCGACCGCCGGCTGGCCGCGCAGGGCCACGAGGTGATCGCCCTCGACGTGCGGACCCTGCCCGCACAGGCCCTGCTGGGCGCGGACTTCGCGCATCCGGCCGTCGTCGAGGCCGCCGCGCTGTTCGAACGGGCCGACGGTGTGGTGATCGGCACGCCGATCTACAAGGCGGCCTACTCGGGCCTCCTGAAGTCGCTCCTCGACCTGCTCCCCCAGTACGCACTGGCCGGCAAGACCGTGCTGCCACTGGCGACCGGCGGCAGCACCGCGCACGTCCTGGCCATCGACTACGCCCTGCGGCCGGTGCTCAGCTCCATGGGCGCGGCGCACATCGTGCCCGGCTGGTTCACGCTCGACAAGGACATCACGACGGACGCCGACGGCCGGCTGACCGTGGCCCCGGCGTCGGCCGAGGCACTGGCCGAGGTCACGGACCGCTTCTCGGCGGCGCTGCACGGCCGGCCGACCCACCTGGCGGCCGCGGGCTGAACCCTGCCCACCGTACGAGGCCGGCTCGGGCCCCGCGCCCCTGCGTGGCCGCCCGGCCGGCGTCCGCATCAGCCCATCCGTCTGATTTAGTATTGTCTGATATCATTTCAATTGATACGATCTCGGATGTGCCGGACAGAGAGGGGCGCACGCGATCATGAACGTCTACGAGGCTGTCACGAGTCGGCGCGCCGTCCGGGAGTTCACCGACCGGCAGGTCCCGCGCGAGGTGCTGGAGCGCGTGCTGTCCGCCGCGGCCTGGGCCCCGTCCGCGTCGAACCTTCAGCCGTGGCACGCCTACGTGCTCACCGGCCGACCGCTGGCCGAGCTCAAGAAGCGGGCCGGCGAGCGCATAGCCGCGGGCGACCCCTGGGACGAGCCGGAGTACGAGCAGTACCCTCCGGTACTCGAAAGCCCCTACCAGGAGCGCCGGGCCGCCTTCGGTGAGCAGCGCTACGGCGCGCTGGGCATCACACGGGAGGACCTGGAGGCGCGGCAGCGGGCCGCCGCCGCGAACTGGGACTGCTTCGGCGCACCCGCCGCCCTGTTCTGCTACGTCGACCGCCGCATGGGCCCGCCCCAGTGGTCGGACCTGGGCATGTATCTGCAGTCCGTCATGCTGCTGCTCCGTGCCGAAGGGCTGCACAGTTGCCCGCAGATGGCCTGGGCGAAGTATCACAGGACCGTCGCGGAGGTGCTGTCACCCCCGGTCGAACTCCTCCTCTTCTGCGGCATGTCGATCGGCCACGAGGACGTCACGGCAGGCCGGTCCCGCATCGGCCGCGCGCCGATCGGGGAGACGGTCACGTTCGTGGACGGCTAGGTCCGGCGTCGCCAGGGGCGGGTGGCTGGTTCTGGTTCCAGGAGCGCAGCTTGTCGGGATTGAGGACGACCCAGACCTGCACGACACGCTCTTCAGCGATGTCGAGGCTGATGACGGCGGCAACCCGGTGACCGTATCGGACGACGAGGCCCGTACCCCCGTTGACGGGTTGGGTGGCCAGGGCGGTGCGGGGGTGGCGGGCCAGGAGTGTCAGCAGGCTGCGGGCGACCTGACGGGTGCCGTGCACCGGCCTGCTCAGTGCGCGGACCTTGCCACCACCGTCGAAGAACGCCGTGGCGTCCGGACACAGCAGCGCCTCGAGGAGTTCTGCGTCCTCGTTCACGCACGCCTCGCGGACGGCGCGGGCGACCAGATCGTGGTCGTCCGGTGGAGCGGGGTGTGAACGCCGACAGCGAAGACCGCGGTGGGCACGGTCGGCGAGTTCGGCACACGCGGACTCCGGGCGTCCCACGATGTCGGCAACCGATTCGGAGGCCGTCCCGAAGACCTCGTTGAGCACGAACGCCGCCCGCTCGGCCGGGGCCGGCGAGTCCGGCGCGTTCCGCAGAACCCGGCTGACCTCCTTCGCCAGAGCCGCATCCGTCCGGCGCCGCTCCGTGTCCTTCCGACTCGCGCCACGAGAGGGGCGGGCGAGCAGGCCCAGACAGATCGCGCCTGCGGTCTTCGCGAGCCAGTACCGGGGAGCTGCGATCTGTCCACGCCTCGCGTCGGACAGCCCGTACCACCGGCGGTAGGTCTCGGCGACCACGGTCTCCGCCTCGCGGGCGTCGCCCAGCATCCGGCAGGTGACTTCCAGCAGGTACCGACGCTCGTCGAGCAACTCCGCGACCGGCACCGCGTCAGCATGGTCCATACGGCCTCTCCCCCTGACAAGGCTCGGCGTGACACGCGGCCGCGGACACGGAGGGTGCCGCACCTCCCCGGTTCATCCGTTCACTCCTTTGACCGGGCAGACCGCAGGCTTGTGACGCACCCGGCTCGCAGAGAGGGAGGGCCGTGCTGTGCTCGTTGTTCCGGATCCGAAGGTCGTCAGAGGACTACTGACCCGGTACGCGTCTGTGCGGATCGGGCTCGCGGAAAGCGCGGGACGGGAAAGGGCACGCGAGCTCGAGGACGTGAGGTACACGCCGCGCATCACGATGGGCACCCGGAACGTGCACGAGGCCGTAGCGGCCGCGGACGCGCTACTCGGCGCACCGGTCGGCAGTCCGGCGCGTTCGCTGCGCGCATGAACGACCGTCGCCCCACGGTCCGGCCCTGACCGAACCTGCGTGCCTACGCCTTGCCGTCCTCGGGGGGATGGGCGAACCGGGTCAGCAGCTCCGTCAGCTGCTCGCGCTCGCCCGCCGCCAGGCCGGCGACCAGGCGTTCGGCCGGCGGTCTTGCCGCCACGTGCGCCGCGTCGAAGAGCTCCAGGCCCCGAGGGGTGATCTCCACGGCCCGCACCCGCCTGTCCCCCGGAACCGGCCTGCGCACCGCCAGCCCCATCCGCTCCAGGTCGTCCACGACCCTCATGACCCCCGCCTTGTCGGACCCCGTCGCCGGCCCCAGATCCCGCTGCACGGTCGGCCCGCGGTCCACCAGAACCAGCAGCACCGCGAAATGCCGCAACTCGATACCCAGCGGCCGCAACGCCTCCGTCATCGCCCCCGCCACCCGCCAGTGCGCCCGCCGCAGCAACAAGCCGAGGGCAAAGGGAGATACGTCTCCGGGACGGTCGGTCGCACGCGAACCGACCGAGGGGTGCGGAGTATCAGCGGGCACGGTGGCAGATTACCAGATATGTACTCATTCGATACGGTAGCGTTTGAAACGAACTGTTGCACGCGCGGTGCGCCGGGCGTCGCTCAGTCCGGCGGCGGCGACGCCGCGAAGCCGTCCCTCGTCTCCCGAACGCCTCGGTGTCACACCTTGCCGCGCTGTCCGGTCAGTAGTGCGTACCAGCAATTCCTCAAGGAGGACACATGGACGCACGTCTCGACTACTACGGCAATCCCTTCGCGGGCAAGGTGCTCAGGCACCTCATGTCGACCAGCAAGGTGCTGTCGGACTCGACGCTGCCCGCCACCGTTCAGCATCTGGTGGAGATCCGCGCCAGCCAGATCAACGGCTGCGGCTTCTGCACCGACATGCACACCAAAGAGGCCGCGCACGCCGGGGAGACCGATGTGCGGCTCAACCTGATCGCCGCCTGGCGGGAGGCGACGGTCTTCACCGAGGCCGAGCGTGCCGCGCTGGAGCTGGCCGAGCAGGGCACCCGCGTCGCGGACGCGGCGGGTGGTGTCACCGACGAGGCCTGGGCGGACGCCGCCGAGCACTTCGACGAGGAGCAACTCGCCGCGCTGACCACCCTCATCGCCGTCATCAACGCCTACAACCGCATCAACATCATCACCCGGCAGCCGGCCGGCGGCTACAAGGTCGGCATGTTCGGCTGAGCCGCTCCGCACACCCCGGTGTCGCAGCCGGAATTGCATAATTGCGGGCGCGCGCCCGCGCTGTAAGGCAAGGTGTCGTGAGACCGGCTCGGCCGACGCGAGGTCGTCCGATCCGGGCCGGTCTACGAGGGTGCTTCAGGAATGAGAGGCCGGTGAGACGTCCTGGGAGCCTGACGACGAGGTGAGTACCGGGCCCACCTGCGCGCCCGAACCGGTCAGGACAGCCAGTCGGCGTAGCGGGTGGGGGCGAGGTGGGCGTTCCTGTCGGTGAGGACGTCGCCCTTGACCACGGCGAACATGCCGGCGGTGGGGTCGGTGACGACGGTACGGGGGTCGCCCTTGCGGGACAGCGTGATCCGGCCCAGTTCGTCCAGGGGGAAGATCTCGGGGCCGGCGATGTTGCGGATCCCGTTCAGCGGGGGGCCTGCGGCGACCTCCGCCACCGCATCGGCCACGTCCCCGGAGGCGATGGGCTGGATGGGCGTGACAGGAAGCCGGACGGTGTCCGCGTCGGCGGTCCAGGACAGCACCGCATCCATGAAGTCCATGAACTGCGTGGCCCGGACGATCGAGTAGGGGATCGGCCCGTCCGCCAGGATCTTCTCCTGGAGCGTCTTGGCACGGTAGTAGTCCATCTCGGGCACCTGGTCCGTGCCGACGATCGACAGGATCACGAAGTGGCCGACACCGGCCCCCTCGGCCGCCGCCAGCAGGTTGTCCATCGAGGTCCGGAAGAAGGCGAGGGAGGCGTCGTCGAAGGTCGGGGAGTTCGTCAGGTTGACGACGACGTCGGCTCCCGTGAGCGCCTCGTCCAGCCCCTGTCCGGTGATGACGTCGACTCCCGTGGACTGCGAGTGCGGTACGGCCTCGTGCCCCGCGGCGTTCAGGGCCTTGACGACCTGCGACCCGATCAGTCCCGTACCGCCGATGACTGCGAACCTCATGACGTGCCCTTTCACCGGTAGTACGCCCGAAGTGAGACATAAGCCACTATATGCAGGCCATATGTGATTCACTCGGGCACCTGCGCCCGAGCGCTGGGGCCTGCTGGGGCGTCACCACAGCGAAGACGTGCCGGTCAACCGACTGTCCAGCCTGGCGCCTGCGCCGGCACAGCGCCCCCTGACGCACGCGCGCCACAGGACCGCACTCCTCCGGAGCCGGTCTCCTTCCGCCAGGCCTCGACGCACCGTCGCCCGCGCGTGCGGCCCGGCCGGGGACGAGACCGCTCAGCGCTCGTCGGCCGGCGCCGGCCACAGCGCCCGCACCGCGTCAGGCACCTCGACCACGACAGCCGGATCGAGCAGAGCCACTTGGAGGATGTAGCCGGGGAGGACGGAGAGCATCGTCGCAGCGATCCCCTCGGCCGTCGCGCCCGTCGGCAGACCGCCCCGTTCCTGGTTTTCACGGACCAGCGTGACGAGATTGGCGCGTATCCCGCCCATGAGGTGGTCGAGCTTGTCCGCCAGCGACCGGTTGCGCATGGCCTCTCCCCAGACCAGAACCGCGAGGCCGGCCACGTCCTCCTCGGCGGACTTGGCCCGGATCACGTCCAGCAGTTCGGCCATGACCTCCCCCATGGACCGCCCCTGCCGGCTCACGGCGACGGCGA
This sequence comes from Streptomyces sp. NPDC001507, assembly GCF_042894765.1. Classification (NCBI taxonomy): domain Bacteria; kingdom Bacillati; phylum Actinomycetota; class Actinomycetes; order Kitasatosporales; family Streptomycetaceae; genus Streptomyces; species Streptomyces sp. NPDC001507. The sequence goes on along the minus strand of NZ_JBIAVV010000001.1, from coordinate 823,797 downwards.
CCGTGATGTCGAGGACGTCGCGCATGTTCTCCTCGGCGATCGCGAGGATCATCTCGTCCTTGCTGGTGAAGTGCCGGTACACCGCACCAGCGGACAGCCCCGACTCCGCGAACAGGTCCTGCATGGACGTGGAGTGGAACCCGTCACGCAGGAAGCAACGGCGCGCCGCGTCCAGGATCTGCTTGCGGCGGGCGTCCATGTGCTGCTGGGTGACCTTGGGCATGGGATCAGGCTACCAAAGAAAACGAACATTCGTGTTGACGTCCGCCAACCCGGCAGTCCAGACTTGGCCTTCAAGAAAAACGATCATTCTTTTTTGCGAGAGGCCAGGTCGTGAGGAACCCCTTGTCAGGACACCGGGCATGGCGGGAAGCAGCCATCGCCGCCGTGGCGCTGCCCATAGCGATCGCACTGGCGGTGATGGCGTTCGCCTGGCCGGCGGGGCGGATCTCGCCGCGCGACGTCCCGGTCGGGATCGTGGGCACGGGGCCGGCCGGTCAACACGCGGTGGAGGCACTGACCCGGCAGCAGCCCGGCGCCTTCGACTTCCGTCTCTATCCCGACCAGCAGGCGGCGCGCTCGGCGATCAGGAGCCGGGAGGTCTACGGCGCCTTCGCCGTCTCCGGCAACGGCGTCACCGTACTCGAGGCCACTGCCGCGAGCCCCTCCGTGGCCCAGCTTCTGACCGATGTCGGACAGAAGCTGGCGGACAAGGCCACCCAGCAGAAGGTTGCCGAGCAGAAGGCGGCCCAGCAGAAGGCTGCCGAGCGGAAGGCTGCCGAGCGGAAGTCCGGCAGTGCGCATTCCCCGGCGAAGGTTCACCAGCAGGCCGGCGACGGGCAGGGGGCCGCCGGTGCCGATTCCCCCGCGCAGATCGTCGCGAAGTCGGTCGACGTGGTGCCCGTCGCCCCGGACGACCCCCGGGGCGCGGTGTTCAGCTCGTCGGTGTTCCCGCTCACCATCTGCGGCATCCTGATCGGGGCGTTCGTCACGATGGCTCGCGGCCTGGCACGCCCGCGGCACCGGGTGCTGACGCTTCTCGTCTCATGCGGCGTCGCGGCTCTCGGCGTCTATCTCGTCGCCCAGGGTTTCCTCGGGGCGCTGCCCCACCACCACGTGGCCACATGGGCGGTCCTGACGCTCGACCTGCTCTCCGTCAGCGCCACCGCCGCCGGAGTGATCCGGCTCCTGGGGCCGGCAGGCCTCGGACTCAGCGCCGCGCTCATGGTCTTCGTCGGAAACGCCTTCTCCGGCGCCACCTCCGCTCCGGAGCTGCTCCCCGAGGGCGCGGACCGCGTCGGCCAGTGGCTGCCCCCGGGCGCCGGAGCCGGTCTGCTGCGCGACACCACGTACTTCGACGGCCACGCCGGCACCGGTCACCTCACCGTGCTCGCCCTGTGGACCGTCTGCGGGCTCACCGCAGTCATGTGCGGGCACTGGGTCATCAGGGAATCCCGTGGCACGAGGGCCGGTACACCGGCATCCGGTGAGTTGCTCCCGGCACTGCCCGGAGCCGGCTCCGGGCCGGCGGTCCGGCACCACGCGCACGCCCGTCGCCATGACGGCGAGGACTGAACCGAGCGCTTCATCTGCGCGAGCCGTCGCACCGCGACGGCTCGCGCCGTACCGGAACGGACGCACACCATGCCTGCCCGACAAGACCCGCACCCGGCGCACCGGACCGAGCATCCGCGGTCGGCCGACACCTCTCCGGCCATCACCCGGGCCTTCGCCCTGCTCAGCAACGGCTGGAACGGCCTGATCCTCATGGCTTTGGCCAAAGGATCGGCCGACTCCGCACAGATCCGCGAGCGCGTCACCGGCATCAGCAGCCGCACGCTCGCCCGGCGGCTCCGGGAACTGTCCGCGATGGATCTGGTCACCCAAGACGTCCGGCCCGGGCCGTCATCGCGAACCCGTTACGCACTCTCTCCGCACGGCAACGCCTTCCTCATCCCCCTGGCCGTTCTGTTCCTGTGGGCGGAGGATCACCTTCCTGCGGGCGAGGAACGGCCCCCGGCCTCTCCGTAGGCCTGCCCGGAACGGAAGGTCCGGCACTGCTGCTGCCGCAACCACCCTGCGTCCCGTCGGCAGCCCGCGGCATGGCGACCGTGTCACCGGAGCAGGGGCTCGCGTCCCACGGCGACGCGGGGGTCCGCGGACGTCGCGGACACCAGAACGGGTCGCCTGCCGGGCACGGGCGGTACCCCGACGGCCTCCGCGGGTGGCGGTGCGGGGGCGAGATCCTCTTCGGCCCAGACCACTTTGCCGCCCGACTCGGTGCGGGAGCCCCATCTGCGGGACAGCTGGGCGACCAGGAAGAGGCCGCGACCGTTCTCGTCATGGGTGCGTGCGCTGACCTGCCGTGGGGCGCAGGCGCTCGAGTCGAACACCTCGCAGGTCAGGACCTGGTGGTGGATCAGGCGCAGGGTGACCTGACCGCCGGCGTGGCGGACGGCGTTGGTGACCAGTTCGCTGACGATCAGCTTCGTGGCGTCCGCGAGGCCTTCCAGGCCCCATTCGGCCAGCTGACGGGCTGACAGGTGCCGGGCACTGCGGGCCGCGGTCTGGTCGCCGGGCAGTGTCCAGGAGGCCACCTGGGAGGGGCTGGTCGTACGGGTCCGGACGAGGAGCAGCGTGGCGTCGTCGGAGGGTGCCTGCCCCGGAAAGGTCTCCATCGCGCGGCCGCAGAGTTCTTCCAGTGGGCGGCCCGGTTGCGCCAGGGCGCCGCCGAGGCGGTGCATGCCGACGTCGATGTCGTGGTCGCGGGTCTCGACGAGGCCGTCGGTGTACAGACCGAGGAGACTTCCCTCGGGCAGCTCCAGCTCGGCGGCCTCGAAGGGGACGCCCAGCCCCATGCCCAGCGGGGTCCCGGTGGGCAGGTCGGGGAAGGAGACCCGCCCCTGCGGGTCGACGACCGCGGGCGGAGGGTGCCCGGCCCGCGCCATGGTGCACCGGCGGGTGACCGGGTCGTAGACCGCGTACAGACAGGTGGCGCCCACCGCCGGCGAGTACTGCTCCGGAGCGTCGGCGTCGTCCTCGGCCAGCCGCTGGACGGTGTCGTCGAGGTGGGTCAGCAGTTCGTCGGGGGGCAGCTCCATGTCGGCAAGGGTGCGTACGGCGGTGCGGAGCCGGCCCATGGTCGCGGCGGCGTTGATCCCGTGTCCGACCACGTCGCCGACGACGAGGGCCACCCGCGCGCCGGACAGCGGTATCACGTCGAACCAGTCGCCGCCGACGCCGTGGTCCATGTCGGCGGGCAGGTAGCGGGATGCCGTCTCGACCGCCGCGCCGCCCTTCAGCCGGTGCGGGAGCAGATTCCGCTGGAGGGCGAGGGCAGCGGTGTGCTCACGGGCGTACTGGCGCGCGTTGTCCAGCGCCAGCGCGGCACGGCTGACGAGTTCCTCGGCAAGGAGGACGTCGACCTCCTGGAACGGCCCCGGGTCCGAGGTGCGGACGAACAGCACCATGCCCAGCAGGACGCGCCGGGCGCGGATGGGTACGAGCATCAGGGAGTGGATGCCGTTCTCCTGGATCGTCCGCGCCCGCTCCGGGTCCTGGTCGATCCAGGTGCCCGGAGCGGTGTCCAGGACCGGCTCCAGATGGGGCATCCCGGTGCGCAGGACGTCGGTGAAGGGGGAGGCGGCCGGCCAGGGGACCACCTCGCCGTGCGCCCACGGGGACTCCGGGACCCCCTGGTGGATCGACGCCAGGCCGGCGCGCCGGAACACGGGCAGGCGCCGTTCCGTGGAGCCGATGCGGACCGGGGGTCCTTCGCCGAACGGGACCGACTCCTCGAGGTCGACGGCGACGTAGTCGGCGAGCAGCGGGACGGCCAGCTCGGCCAGTTCCTGACTGGTCCGCATCACGTCCAGGGTGCTGCCGAGGTGGGTGCCGACCTCGCTGAGGATGGCCAGGCGGTCGCGTGCCCGCCGGCTCTCGGTGAGGTCGACACTGATGACGCACACCCCCAGCACCTGGCCGTCGGCGTCCTGGAGGCAGAAGATCGAAGCCGCGTACGTGTGCTCGCGGTGCGGGCTCGACGGCAGCCACGTCCGGTGGTCCTGGACCCTGGCGGGCCCGCCCCGCATCACCTCTCGCATCGCCGACTCGAGGGTTTCGGCCTCGGCACCCGGACGCACGTCGGTGAACCGCCGTCCGAGCCGCCGGTCGCGGGAGATGCCGTCGTGGCTCTCCATCGTGTCGTTCACCCAGGTGCACCGCAGTTGCGGGTCCCGTACGACGATGCCCATGGGGACGCGGGCGAGCAGCGACTCCCGGACGAGTCCGTTCACCGGTTCCCCTGAGGCCTCGCCGATGTCGGTCACTGAGACGAGCCACCGGACGGTTTCGCCGTGCCCGCACAGCATCGAGACCCGCAGGCTCACGTCGAGCCCGTGCCCGTCCCTGTGCCGTACCGTCGTCGTGCCCGACCAGCCGCGCTGGTCACGGCACCGGTCGACGAACTCCGCCGTCGTCGGTGCTTCTTCGGAGTGCGGCAGTACGGCCGCCGCCGACCGGCCCACGACGTCGCCGGCCGAGTACCCGACGAGCCGTTCGGCGGCCCGCGTCCATCCGACCACCGTCCCCTGCTCGTCGAGCATCGCGATCGCCGACTCCGAGGGCTCGTGAACGTTCGGCTGCCTGCGGTGTACCGCTCTGTCTGTGCTGATCATCTGATCGTCGTCCTCGGATAGGTGGCGGTCGCGGACTTGAGCGCAATTACGCCCTGCTTGTCCCCTTTCAGGCCATTGACCGGATGGCGCTTCGACCTGTGACAGGGGTCACTGCTGCAGCTCCGGCGGGCGGACGTGCACGGCGGGCCGCCGAACTCGGCGGCGACGAGTGGGGGCACCCTGGGCGGGGTGCCGCACTTGAACCGCATCCCGTACGGGGAACCCGGCACCGCCTGATTCCCGGCCGTTCCCGCCCGGGCGGCGCGGCCCCCGGCGGCACCCCTCCCCCGCTCGCGCGCTCACAGGAATTTGACAGTGCGGACGGACATCCACCATGCTTCCATTAATTCATTAACACAAGCATGGTGAAGCCGAGGAAGGCGACGTGATCGACTACCGGATCGACCGCGGCAGCGGCGTACCGGCCTATGTACAGATCGTCGAGCAGACCGAACGAGCGCTCCGGATGGGGTTCCTCAAGGTCGGGGACAAGCTGCCCACGGCCAAGGAGGTGGTGGCGGCGACCGCCATCAACCCCAACACCGTGCTTCGCGCCTACCGCGACCTGGAGCAGGCCGGCCTGGTCGAACTCCGCCGCGGCCTCGGCACCTTCGTGACGCGATCACTCGCCCGTCCCGGCGCGGAGGACGACTCCCCGCTGCGCCGGGAGGTCACCGACTGGGTGACCCGCGCCCGGGCCGAAGGCCTGGAGCGGGCCGATGTCCTCGCCATGGTCACTGCGGCCCTGGACGCCCACGACGACGAACACGACAGCCACACCCCGGGCGACCGGGAACGTACGAAGGAGGACGCATGACCGGGCCTGACGCGCCGGCCGCGGTGCGCGCCACGGGACTCGGATTCCGGTACCGAAGGCGGGGCGGCTGGGCCCTGCGGGACTGCGAGTTCACCGTGCCCGGCGGCCGGATAGCCGCCCTCGTCGGACGCAACGGCGCCGGCAAGAGCACCGCACGCGCTGACCCCGCGACGCCACCGAAGAAAGGTCTCGTATGCCTGTCAACGCACGTACCAGACGCTCCCGCATACTCATCGCCGTCGCGACGGCGGCCGCCGTCGTCGTGGCCGTCGCCGTGACCCTGGCCCTCACGGTGACGACCTACGAGCACACCTCGCCGCGCGCCGCCCGGGACAGGGCATCGGGATCGGTCACCGGAGACGTCGACTGCCGCAGGGCGAAGTGCGTGGCCCTCAGCTTCGACGGCGGCCCCAGCCCGACGACTCCCAGGCTGCTGGACATCCTCAAGCAGCAGCATCTGCACGCAACCTTCTTCGTGCAGGGCAGGGGGCACATCTCGAAGTACCCCGGCATCCTGCGCCGCATCGCGCAGGAGGGTGACGAGATCGGCAACCACACCTGGACTCACCCGAGGCTGACGGATCTCGACGAGGCCGGCGCCCGTGCGGAGCTGACCCGGACCCAGAACGCCATCGAGAGGATCACCGGCACCAGGCCCGTCCTGATGCGTCCGCCGGAGGGCCGTACGGACCGCAAGGTGGCCAAGGTCTGCCGGGAACTCGGGCTGGCTCAGGTGCTGTGGAGCGTCACCGCCAAGGACTACGAGACGACGGACTCGGCGCTGATCACCAAGCGGGTTCTCGAACAGACCCACCGCGACGGCATCATCCTGCTGCACGACCTGCACAAGGGGACCGTGCCCGCCGTCCCCGGGATCCTCAAGGCGCTCAAGCAGCGTGGCTACACCGTCGTCACGGTGTCGCAACTGCTCGCCCCCGCCAAGCCCCAGCCCGGGATGGTCTACCGTCCCTGAGGTGCCTCGCCGAGCGCGCCCCAGAACGCGCAGTGGTGGCGGGACTCCGCCGTCCGGGTGGGCACGACGTGGTCCGGTGCCAGGGAGAGCACCGTGTGCCGGGACCAGGCCGGCGCCGACGGGCCGTTCGGGTCGGCGGTGCGGGCGAAGCGGGTCCAGTAGTCGATCATGATGTCGGCCAGCCGGTGCTGTGCCGCGGTCAGTTCGCGGGGCCGGCCGCCCAGGTCGAAGAGGTAGGGCAGTTCACTCGCGTGCGGTGCGCCGAGCGGGAACGGCGGTGTGCCCGGGGTGAGGGGCGGAGCGTGCTCGTCGGCGAACTCGTACCGCCAGACCGGGACCCGGGCCGCGAGCAGGCCGCCGGTACGCGCCGTCGGACAGGCGAAGTCCGCGTCGCCGATGACCGCGCCGAACACCGGGCCGCCGTCGGCGCCGTGCACCGGGTACTCGCGGACGACCGCCTTCGGCTGCCCCGGGGAGGGGAAGAAGGCGGCGGCGACGTCGGGCCAGGTGGCGGGGGTGACGGGGTTGCCGGCCTGGATGATGCCGGCGGCCCAGCCGTTGCCCTCGTCATGGTTGTTCCCGATGAGCACGGGGACCAGGTGGAAGCGGCCGTCGGCGATCGCCGCCGCGGGATCGCCGGGCAGCAACGGGGTGACGTAGGCGGGCTGTTGGTCCGTGTCCTGGGCCGCCAGCAGCCGGGAGACACGCACGCGCCGCAGGCAGGCGAGGACGTCGCGGGAGGAGCCGCAGCCGACTTTCGCCGCGAGGTCCGCGCCCGCGTCGCGTGCCGTGGACAGGGGAACGGCGGACGGTGCGAAGGGGCGGTCGGGACTGCCGGTGCAGGGGCCGCTCTCGATGATCGCCCGGTCGAAGAGTCCGGCCGCCGCGGGTGAGGCGAGTTGGGCGCAGACGCTGTAGCCGCCCGCGGACTCGCCGGCCAGCGTCACGTCGTGCGGGTCGCCGCCGAACACACCGATGCCGGCACGGACCCAGCGCAGCGCCGCCTGCTGGTCGGCCAGCCCGAAGGTGCCGGAGCCGGGCAGCCCGGCGTGCGCGAGGAAACCGAGCGCCCCCAGGCGGTAGTTGACGGTCACGACCACGACGTCGCCCCGGACCGCCATGCGGTGGGCGTCGTACGAGCTGCCCGCCCCGGTGGTGAAACCGCCGCCGTGCAGCCACACGATCACCGGCCTGGGGTGCGACGGGCTCGCGCCGTCGGGTGTCGTGACGTTCAGGTGGAGGCAGTCCTCGTCGGTGCTACCACCGGGCACCTCGCCGGCCTGCTGTGGGCAGGCGGTCGCGGGCCGGGTCGCGTCCCGTACCCCTGGCCAGGCGACCGGTCGGCGCGGGGCCGCCCAGCGCAGCGCGCCGACCGGCGGGGCCGCGTAGGGGATGCCCTCGAAGGTGCGGTATCCGTCGTGGGCGGCGCCCCGCACCAGCCCGTCGCGGGTGTGCACCGTCGTCGCGACGGTGGGCCGGGCGGGTGGCGCCGGAGACCAGGCCGTCACGAGCACGGCGGTCAGGGCGCAGGCCAGGGTGGTCAGGGTCCGGTGCATGGTCGTCGTCTCCCCCTTGCGGTCGGTTCTCCCGCCGTGCGGTCAGTTCTCCCGCCGTGCGGTCAGTTTTCCCGCCGTGCGGTCGGTCATCCCGCCCTGCGGTCTGCGGTCGGTGCCCCGCCCTGCGGTCTGCGGTCGGTGCCCTGTCTTGCGGTCGGTCTTCCCGCCCCGCGGTCAGCTGCCGCCCATGCCGCCCTGCGCGGCGACCATGGTCGTCGGCAGCGCGCGTACGGCGTGCTCCAGGCCGGGCGCGAGGGCACCGAGGCGCCTCGTGCAGGCGTCGATACGGCCCCGGTGGGTCTTCTGGTCCTGCCGTGACACGACCGCGCGGACCCGGCCCGCCGCGGCCAGCGCCACCAGCACGGCGTCGGCGTCGGGAACCTCCCGCACGGGGACGTCGCCGTGCAGCGCCGCGGACACCCTGGCGCGCAGTGCCGCGGACACGGCGTGATCCGTCACCGTCGACCGCCGGGCGCCGACGCGGAAGCGGGGCGCCCGCAGCGTGAGGAGTCCGGCTGCGGCGAGCCGGTCCTCGACCTCCGTCAGGCTTCGCCTGCGGTGCCGGCGCACGAGCTGCTTCCAGCCGCGCCCGCCGACGGCGTCACGCAGCACCCCGTCCAGGACGGGGTCGCCGGTCGGTTCCGTGCCGGACACGGTGACCGTGCCGCGATCCTCTCCGAGCCGGCCGCGCAGTGCGAGGTCGATGAGGGCGGCGGCACGGACCAGCAACTCGGTCCGGGAACGGTCGTACGGGCCTTCGGCCGCGTCGTCGTGGGCGAGCAGGTACATGAGGCAGGCCAGGTCATCGGTCACATCTCGACGCTAGGGCCGGTCACCCGGGCCGCGGATCGGCCGCCGGGACGGACCGTGACTGGGAGCACGGGAGGACGGCGGCCCGGTCTCCTCCCTGAGGAGGAGAGGCCGGTGGCGGTGACGTCAGGCGCGGCGCGGTCGTACGAGGCCGTGGTCGTAGGCGGCGACGACGGCCTGGACGCGGTCGCGCAGGCCCAGTTTGCGCAGCACCGCCGTGACGTGGTTCTTCACGGTGGCCTCCGACAGGCGCAGCCGCTCGGCGATCTCCGCGTTCGACAGTGCCTGCCCGATCAGCGTCAGCACCTCCCGCTCGCGGCCGGAGAGGTCCCGCAGCGACGGCGGCGGCGCCGGGTCGGGCGTGGTGCGCAGGAACCGGTCGAGGACTCGGCTCAGTACGGTGGGCGCCAGCAGCGCGTCACCGCGCGCGGTGACCCGGATGGCGTCGACGAGTTCGGGGGCGCGGATGTCCTTCAGCAGGAATCCGCTCGCTCCGGCCCGCAGTGCGTCGACCACGTGCGCGTCCACGTCCCAGGTGGTCAGCACGAGCACCCGGGCCCGGCCGCCGTCCGCCACGATCCGGCGGGTCGCCTCGATGCCGTCCACGACGGGCATGCGGACGTCCATCAGCACCACGTCGGGCGCCAGCTCCCGCGTCAGCCGCACCGCTTCGCCGCCGTCGGACGCCTCACCGACCACCTCCAGGTCGTCCCGGGCGTCGATGATCATGCGGAAGCCGGTACGGACCAGGGCCTGGTCGTCGGCCAGGACCACACGCAGCGTCATGACACACCCTCCACCGGCAGCCGCGCCGCCACCTCGAACCCGCCGCCGGCCAGTGGGCCCGCACGCAGGCTGCCGCCCACGAGCCGTACCCGCTCCCGCATTCCCACGAGCCCGCGCCCCGCTCCCGCCGTACCCGAACGCCCCTGCGCGGTAAGGCCGTTGTCGACCACGGTGACCTCCACACATGTCCCTTCCAGCAGCACGCGCACGCTCACCTCGTCGGCGTCCGTGGCATGGCGCAGGGTGTTGGTCAGGGCTTCCTGCACGATCCGGTACGCCGTCAGGTCCAGCGCGGCCGGCAGTGCGTCGGTGGCGCCGTCGCGGTCGACGTGCACGGTCATCCCGGTCGCCCGCACGGTGTCGGCCAATTCGTCCAGTCGCGCCAGCGAGGGCCCCGGTTGTCGCAGTTCGCCGGTTTCCCCCGCGCTCTCGTCGGGCCCGAACGCCCGCAGCAGCAGGCGCAGTTCACCGAGCGCCGAGCGGGCACCCGACTCGATGGCCCGCAGCGCCTCGCGGGCCTGTTCGGGCTGCCGGGTGAAGACGTCGTCGGCGGCGCCCGCCTGGACGACCATCACGGACAGGGTGTGTGCCACGACGTCGTGCACCTCGCGTGCGATCCGCGCCCGCTCCTCGACCACGGCCCGGCGCGTCTCCGACCTCGTCCGGGCCCGCTGCGCCCTGCGCCACTGCCCGGCGGTCCACGCCAGGACCACCGTGAGCAGGTAGACCGCGAGGCCGGCGGGGCCGCCCGCGCCGAAGGACAGCGGCGCCGGCAGGCACATCGCCACGAGCGCCCGCGCGGACACCCGCCGCGGTCTGATCGCCGACAGCACGCACAGGGCGACCTGCGCCCCGAGCAGGGCGCCGGTCAGGGTCACCGGCGGCAGCAGCGCCCACACCGCGAGCCCCGCCGCCGCGGTCGCGGCCAGTACGGCGGCCGGGGCGCGCGCCACCCACCTCAGCGCGCAGACCTGGACGAGGACCAGCGCCACGGCCGCGGGCAGCCGCCCTGCGTGTTCCGCGCCGACGACGAGCACCGAGGCGCCGAGGACGGCGAGCACCAGCCCGGCCGACCCCCACCACAGGGCCCGCGCCGACCGGGGCGACGGCTCCTCCCCCGCTGCCCCGGCGAGCACCCCGTCCGGCTGCCTGTCGCTGCGGTCCACGTCTCGACCCTATCCGTTCCGTGATGGGATCGACGGGACGCGCCGTTCTACGAGGTTCCGGTCGCCGACCTGGTCGTGACAGTGCGGTACGTCCCGGATCGGCGCCGCCGGGCAGCCGACGGAGACGCCGCCTCCTCCGTCTTACTGCTTCGACCGGACGGCACCTGGGTGCTCTGAGCCACAGGCGGCGGGGGATTCAGGACGCGGCGCGAAGTTCGGCGTACAGCTCCGCCCCGGTCCAGGTGCGCGGGGTGGTCTCCGCCTCGTGCACGAGGGCGGCGAGCCGGGCGTTGGCGGCGGCGTCCTGTCCGTGGCTGCGGGCGAGGGCGACGATCTCGCCCTGGAGGGAGTCGATCTCCGTGGGGCGGCCCCGTTGCAGGTCCTCCCACATCGACGAGCGCGCGTGCGCGTCGATCCGCAGCGAGGCCGCGGCCACCCGGCGGAACACGGCGTCGGGCAGTCCGAGTATGTAGGGGGTCAGGCGGGGCGAGGCCGGGCCGAGGCGGGCGGGAGCGATTCCGGCGGCGCGGTAGGCGGTGAGGGCTTCGCGCTGGCACAGGGCCAGGCAGCGGCGGTAGGCCCGTTGGCCGAGTTGGTCGCGCAGCGGCAGCCCGGACAGGGCGTTGATCGCGTTGTTGAGGTTCATCAGCAGTTTGGCGTGCTGCACGGCGGTCATGTCGGTGCGGGCCTCGACGGCCAGGTCCGCGCTGCGCAGGGCCGTGTGCAGGGTGTCGTCGGGCTCGGTCATGAGGGTGCCCGGCATGCCCTGGTGGACGGCGCCGGGTCGGGGCTGGACCACGTTGTAGGGCACCATCCCGGCGAGCACGGTGTGTCCCGGCAGGGCGGGGCGCAGGGTGGCGGGGTTGTGCAGGCCGTTCTGGAAGCTGACCACGACGGCGCCGGGGGCGAGGTGGGCGGCGAGGTCCTTGGCGGCGGCCTCGGTTCCGGCGGTCTTGACGGTGACCAGCACGTAGTCCGCGTCGGCCGCGGCGCCGGGCTCGGTGGCGAGGGTCAGCCGCTCGGGCGCGAGGTGCACGGGCGGACGGGCGCCGACGGTGAGTGTGAGCCCTCGCTCACGCAGTACCTCCATGCCGGAGAGGCGGCCGATGAACACCACCTGGTAGCCGGCCGCGACGAGGTGGCCGCCGAGATGGCAGCCGATGCTGCCGGCGCCGAGGACGGCGAAACGGGGCTTCGACACGGGTGACCTCCGGTGCATCGACGGTGGCGGCGCGGTTGCGGCCCGGGCCGGTCGGCCACCCTAGCGTTCTCGGACGGGGTCGTCGGTGGCCTGTGCCCTCTCTGGGCCCGGGTCACCGCGAGCCTGCGGCCACCAGGGTCGCGGTGATGGGTTCGAGCTCGGTGATCAGCTCGTCGAGTTCGGCGGGTGACAGGGCGGCGTAGGGCTGGGTGGCGAGTTCGTCGGTGAGGGTTTCGATGCCTTGTTTCGTCGCGCGGCCGGCGTCGGTGAAGTGGCCGTCGGAGTCGATGAGTCCGCGTTCGCGCAGGCCGTCCATGACCGTGGCCAGGCGCTCCTTCGGCAGGTGGTGAATGCGTCCGAACGACTCCGGGGGGTGGATGCCCTGTTCCAGAGCGGAGAGCACGTGGGCCTCCGTACCGCCGATGCGCGCGCCGACGAGGGCGGCGATGTGCCCGTCGCCGCGGTGCTCGCGCAGCATGGTCGCGGAATGCCACAGCCGGGCGACGGGATCGCCGGGTATCTCGAGGGTGCGCATGCCGGCGTACATCACCCGCCCTTCGGTGGGGGCGCTCGTCGCGGCCTTGGTGGTCAGGTCCGCGGCGCGCAGCAGGCCCGGTGAGTCGGCCGTCCCCGCGCCGAGGATGCGCCACAGGGAGGCCGCGCTGCCCCGCTGCCGCGCGGCGAGGGACGCCTCGGGCGGGATCGTCTCCCAGGCACGGGGGATGTGCCGTGCGGCCTCCCCGTCGGCGAAGTTGTAGAAGGCCGCGTGCACGACATGGGCCGGCACCCGTCCCAGTGGTGCGGCGCGGCCGGCGAAGTAGCCGTCCCAGTAGCCGCGGTGGCCGAGTGCGGCCAGTTCCTCGTTGCACTCGTCGGCCAGGTAGGTGACCAGGCAGATCGGCTCCAGGAGCTCGAACATGCGCCGGGCGACGTGAGTCATCGGGTGCAAGCGGGTGTTGCCCATCGGTCTTCTCCCTTGGTGAGGTGTGCCGGCTTGGACCGTCCGGCACACCGAAAGTCATCGGCGGCCGAGGAGAGGCAGTGCAGATGGGCTTGCGTGCCGTCGACTGGCCGTCGTGCCGGGACTGGAGGCCGTCCCGGCGACGTGTGCACCCGCTTCCCCGGCCGGCCTCACACCGAGAACTCGCGTATCACCGTGTTGCGGAACACCGCGCTGCCGCCGATCGTGAACAGTGCCAGCCGGGTGTCCAGCAGGTACGGGAACACCTGGCTGGTGTGCACGTAGCGGCCGTCGTCGACGAACATCTCCACCGACGTGCGGTCCACCAGGATGCGCAGCTTCACCGTGCCGGCGGCCTGGTCGAACGGGGTGTGGCTCTCCTGCCACTTGCCGGACGTGTCGGCGTTCACCGTGTTGCGCCGGTTGAGGAAGGCGTAGTCGGCGTAGATCCCGGCGTCGATGTGCCGACCGCCGTCGGGTGAGCGCCTCAGCTGGAGGCCGGCGCCGGTGAGCCGGGACCAGGTGATCTCGGTCGTCACCTCGTAGGAGATTCCGGTGTAGTCGAGCACCTTCGTGCCGTCCACGGTCACGTCGCCCAGGTTCACGGTGCGGGAGACATGCGAGTCGAGGCCGGCGACGGGCCGGGAGGCGAGGTAGTAGGTGCTGTCGGACGCCTTCTTGAGGGTGATCTCGCGGACGACGGAGTCGGTGCCGTTGAAGCCGTCGCAGTCGATGGTGGGGGTGGTGTGGGCGTAGTCCCAGTCGTTCACCCAGCCGATCGCGTACCGGGCGGCCGGGTCCACCGCGCCGCGGGCGTCCCGCTTCTCGAAGGTGACGGCGGCGTACCAGTCCCAGCCGTGGTCGAGCCACTGGGGGTCGTTCGCGTCAGGGGTGAACGCGCTGCCGTCGAAGGAACCCGTCCAGTAGGCGTACGTGTTGGGCAGCCCCGAGCCCTTGCCGTTGGCGCTCGCGCCGAGCACCCACTTGACGGTGCCGTCGCCGGCGGTGATGCGGAACAGGTCGGGGCACTCCAGGACGCCGATGCCGTCGTGCGCGAATCCGTCCACGTAGGTCCAGGACGTGAGGTCGTCGGACTGGTAGAAGCCGATCTTGTCGTTCTCGGCGAGGGCCATCACCCAGCGGCCCCGGTCCTCGTCGCGGATCACCTTGGGGTCGCGGAAGTCGGCGACGCCCGGGTTGGGCAGGACGGGGTCGGTCCCGTGGTTGCCGAAGGTGACACCGCCGTCGGTCGAGTAGTACAGGAACTGTTCCTGGTGGTCGGTGCCGCCGCCGGGGGACATGGTGACGATGACGACGACCGCGCCGGCGCCCAGTCCGGCCGTGTTGCCGGTGTCGACCACCGCCGAACCCGACCAGAGGTCGCCGTTGGGCGTGGTGTCCTTGGGCACGGCGACCCCGCGGTCGGTGAAGGAGACCAGGTCCTTGGTGGTGGCCAGGCGCCACGCGGTACCGACGGCGCCGGTGAAGTAGTCGGCGTTGTAGAGGTAGTAGTAGCGGTACTCGCCGTCGATCCAGACGGGCCGCTGCGGGTCGTTCTTCCACTGGTCGGGAACCGTGAAGTGGTACGCGGCGCGGTAACTCGCCCCGCTCGCGGCGGCCTTGGGCTTCTTCTTGATCGCGGCTTCGGGCTGCGGGGCGGCCGTGGCCGTCGCGACGGGCAGCAGTGCGGCGGCGGTGCCCGCCGCCGATCCCGCGAACAGTGCTCTCCTGGAAATCCCTGATGTTCCGGGCATGACGCATCGTTCCTCTCATGACGACTCGTGAGGGCGCGTGGCGGCTTCGTGTGAACGAGGACTGTAGACCTAACTCGTTAAAGGTCAAGCGGTCCCGACCCCTTGACAGGCCTGTTGCGCGGTTCTCATCATCTGGGGCATCAACCCTGATCTAACACGAGTTAGGCCCGTTGGATGACTGACTCGCACCTCCCCCGCCGCACGCTCCTGCGGTACGGCGCGTACGGGGCGGGAGCGGCCGCCCTGGCCGCGACCGCCGCGAGCTGGGACCGGCTCACGGGAGCCGACATCCCCGGCCGCGACGACGGCTCCCTCGTCGTCGCCACCCTCGGCTCCGCCTTCGACCCGGCCACCGTCGACGCCCTCGCCAAGGGCTTCCACCGGCTCCACCCGGACATCCCGCTGCGGGTGAACGCGGTGCAGGCCGTCGACTGGTCGGATTTCTTCGCGAAGATCCTCACCCAGATCGCCGCGGGCAGCGCGCCCGATCTGGTGTACGTGGCCACCGAGGGCGTGCAGCTGTTCGCCCGGCGGCTCGGCGTGCCACTGGACCGCTGGGTACGGCGGGACGCGGCAGAGCTGCGTGAGTACTTCGCCGACGTCCACCCCTCGCTGGTGGAGTCGATGATGTACGAGGGCAACCTCTACCAGCTGCCGATGGAGTTCAACGCCGCCGACATGTACCTCAACAAGCAGGTACTCAAGCGGGCGGGCGCGGGATTCCCGGCGGCCGACTGGAGCCGCGACGACTTCACCGCGCTGCTGCGGGAGATGAAGCGGGCCGGCGACGCGCACTTCACTCCGTACTTCTGGACAAACCGGCTGTGGGGCGGCGTGGTGCCCTGGCTCTTCGCGAACGACACGAACCTGCTCCGGGAGTCGAAGGCGCCCGGCGGCTCCTGGCTGTGGGACGCCTTCTACCCGGCCGCCGACCGGCGGGGGCGCGGCGGGGGCTTCCGCTGGACGACCCCGCAGGCCACCGACGGCCGGGTCGAGGAGGCGTACGACTACCTCGCCTCCCTCGTCCAGGAAAACCTGTGCACCCGGCCCGAGGGCGGCAACGGCAGCAACCTGGTCGGCGTGTTCTCCACCGGCCGCGTCGGCGTCACGCCGGCGGGCGGATTCTGGGCGGGCGGTCTGCATCTGGCCGGCATGCGGGCCGCCGACTACGACGTGCAGTACTTCCCGCGCTGGCGTACCCGGCGCCACCAGTTCGGCGCGGCGGGCTACGCGCTGCTGCGCACCTCGAAGAAGCAGGAAGCCGCCTGGGAGTTCATCAAATACGCGGCCCGCAAGGACACCATGACCCGGCTGTTCCAGAGCAACCAGACCACCCCGGCCCGGCGTTCGATGCTGAACGCCGCCCGCTACGCCGCGAGCGGCCCGGCGCACTGGCAGGTCTTCTACGACACCCTCGACCGGTTCCCCGACACCGGCCCGATCCCCGCGCCACCGCAGGTCGCCGAGGTGACCGACGTCCTGCTCAAGTACACCGGCACCGCGCTGGCCTCGCCGCGTGCGGTGGGCCCCGCGCTGCGCCGGATGCAGGGCGACCTGGAGCAGGCCATGGAGCGTGAGGTATGACGAACACCCAGGTCCCGGCCGTAGGTCAACGGCCCTCCGCGCCACCCGCCGTCGCCGTGCGGCCCTCCGTCCGCGACCGTGGCGCCCGGCTGCTGGCCGCGCTGTTCCTGGCGCCCACGATCGTCGGCATCGTCGTCTTCACGGTCGTGCCGATCATCGGGTCCGTCGTGCTGAGCCTGTTCCACTGGAACGTGATCGACCCGCCGCGCTTCGCCGGCGGCGCCAACTACCGTACGACGTTCACGGACTCGACCGTCCTGGTCTCCTTCCGCAACACGCTCCTCTTCATGGTCCTCGCGGTCGCGCTGCAACTGCTGATCGCGCTGGTGCTGGCGCTCGCGCTGAACGGCCGGATGCCGGTGTGGCTGCGCTCGGTGTTCCGGTCGGCGTTCTTCTTCCCTCTGGTGCTGTCCGCCGCCTCGATCTCGGTGGTGATGAAGTACCTGTTCAACCAGGACTTCGGGGTGGTGAACTGGCTGATCGGCCTGGTCGGCGTCGCGCCCGTGCCCTGGCTGACCTCGGAGCACGCGGCCATGGCCACGGTGATCCTGGTCTACGTGTGGCAGCAGTTCGGTTTCTCGTTCCTGCTGTTCGTCGGCGGTCTGAACAACATCCCCAAGGAGATCCACGAGGCCGCCGCCCTCGACGGCGCGAGCGGCCTGCGCAAGCACCTCGGCATCACGCTGCCGCTGCTGTCGCCGACGCTGCTCGTCGCGTCGGTGGTCGGCATCATCAACGCCCTCCAGGTCTTCGAGCAGCCCTACGTCCTCACCGACGGCGGACCCGGCGACGCCACCCGCACCGTGGTGATGGTGATCTACGAGCGTGCCTTCGAGCAGCTGGACTTCGGCGAGGCATCCGCGGTGGGCGTGCTGCTCTTCGCGCTGATCATGGCGGTCACCGCCCTCCAGTTCCGGCTCAGCCGGCGTTACGTCCACTACCAGTGAGCCGGTGAGCCGCATGAGTCAAGCAACCCTGTCCCTGAGCCGCGTACGTCACTCGCTCGCCCCCTGGACCCGGATCGCCGGACTGACCGTGTGCGCCCTGCTGACGCTCGGCCCGGTCATCTGGACCGTCTCCACCTCCCTGCGCACCCCGGCCCAGTCCTTCGACCTGCCTCCGCAGATCATCCCGGCGCACCCGACGACCGCGGCCTACCGCGGGGTCTTCCAGCAGATCGACGTGTGGCTGCTCGCCCTCAACTCCACGCTGGTGACCGCGCTGATCGCCGTCGGCCAGATGATCACCGCCGGTCTCGCCGGATACGCCTTCGCGCGCCTGGAGTTCCGCTGCAAGAAGCCGCTGTTCGGCCTGGTCCTGGCGACGATGATGGTGCCGTTGCAGGTCACCATCGTGCCCGTGTTCCTGGTGCTGAAGTCGATGCACCTCACCGACACACTCCTCGGCCTGATCATCCCGGCCTTCCCGACCGCCTTCGGCACCTTCCTGATGCGCCAGTACTTCCTCGGCATGCCGAAGGACCTGGGCGAGGCGGCCATGCTGGACGGCGCGGGGCCCTGGCGGATCTTCCGCTCGGTGTACGCGCCGCTGGCCGCACCCGGCCTGGCGATCGTCGGCGTGCTGGCCTTCAACTACCACTGGAACGAGTTCTTCCGCCCGCTGATCCTGGAGACCTCCGGCCAGAACTACACGCTTCCGCTGGGCCTGGTCTCTCTCCAGGGCAACCTCGGCACCGGGTCGATCTCGGTGGTCCTGGCCGGGGTCGTGCTCTCGATGCTCCCGGCCGTCGCCGTGTTCGTCGCCGGCCAGCGCCCGCTGCGCGAGGGCATCACGTCCGCAGGAGTCAACCGTTGAGCAATGACCCCAACACCCCGCGTCTCAGAGTCCGTCCGACCACCGGCTGGATCAACGACCCCAATGGGCCCTTCCGTTGGCGGGACCGCTACCACCTCTTCTACCAGCACAACCCCGACGCACCGGTACACGCGAACGTCCACTGGGGACATGCCTCCAGCGCCGACCTCGCGCACTGGGAGCACCACCCGATCGCGCTCACCCCGACGCCCGGCGGCCGCGACGAGGCCGGCTGCTGGTCGGGCTGCGTGGTCGACGACGCCGGCACACCGACCGCCGTGTACACGGGAGTCGACCGTGCCCACGCCGGCCTCGGCGCCGTCTGCCTGGCGCGGGCGGCGGACCCGGACGACGAGCGGCTGACCGAGTGGAAGCCGCTGCCGACGCCCGTGGTGGCCGGGCCGCCGCCGGGACTGGACGTGGTGATGTTCCGCGACCCGTTCGTCTTCCGCCACGCGGACCGGCGCTGGGCCCTCGTCGGGGCCGGGCACGCCGACGGCACACCGTCCGTCCTGCTCTACGACTGCGACGACCTGGCCGACTGGCGGTTCGCCGGTGTGCTGCTGGACGGCCGGGATCCGGTGGCCGTCGCCGCGTTCGGCGACAAGGCGGTGGGCTGGGAGTGCCCGCACCTGTACGAGACAGCGGGCGGCGACCACGTCCTTCTGGTGTCCCTGTGGGACGGGGATCCCTGCTCGACCGGATACCTGACCGGCCGTCTGCAAACGGACGCCCAGGGAACGTTGAGGTTCGTGACGCGGACCGGCGGCCGGCTCGACCAGGGGCGGGACTTCTACGCTCCCGCCGTGCTGCAGGAACCGGACCGCACACTGCTGTGGGGCTGGTCGTGGGAGGCCCGCCCGCAGGACGAGGTGCACCGGGCCGGATGGGCCGGCGTACTCACCGCGCCACGGGTCGTCGACGTACACCCCGACGGTTCACTGCGCGTCCGTCCGGCCCCGGAACTCGACCTGCTCCGCCCGGCCGAGCCGTTCGTCACCGCGCCGGGCCGGGTTCCGCTGCCGACGACGTACGACCTGACGATCACGGCCTGCGAACCGACCACGGTGAGCCTGCTCCGGGACGCGTCGGGCCGGGGTCTGGCCCTCCGGGCCGACCCCGCCGGCGGAACCGTCGTCCTCGACCGCAGTGCCTGGCCCCGGACCGGCAGGGAGGGCTCCGCCCCGATCACCGTGCACGTGCCGAAGGCGCCGGAACTCGCGCTCCGGCTGCTCGTCGACGGCTCGCTCCTCGAACTCTTCGTCGCGGAGCGGGCGATGGTCACCGAGCGCGTCTACCGGCGCCCGGGCGACATCGCCGAGCTGGTGGTCGAGGGGCCCGGTGCCCGGGTCACGGGTTGGGCGCCGGAGCCACGGAGGCGCGGCTGACCACGGGGCAGGCCAGACGCCGGACGGTCGCGGGCGGCGTCCGGCCGGTGTCGATGGCGTCCAGGAGCAGCCGGGCCGCCGCCTCGCCCATCGCCCGGTGCGGCAGCGCGACCGAGGTGAGGGGCGGGGTGAGGAACGCGGCCATGTGCTCCTGGTCGTCGTAACCGACCACCGACAGATCGGCGGGGACGTCGATCCCGAGCCGGGTCGCGGCGTGCAGGACGCCCGCCGCGACCCGGTCGTTGTAGCACAGGACGCCGGTGGGGCGGCGGTCCGGTCCGACCCCGTCGAACAGGCGCAGCGCCCCCGCGTGTCCCGCCGAGATCTCCCCACCGCCGCGCACGATCCACTTCTCGGGCACGGTGACGCCCTCGGCGCGCAGCGCGTCGCGGAAGCCGCGGGTGCGTTCGGCCGAGGCGATGTCGTCCAGACCGCCGATCACGGCGAGCCGGCGGTGGCCCGCGTCGAGCAGCAGGCGGGCCGCGGTACGGCCACCGGCACGCTCGGCGGGGACCACGGCGGGCAGGGAGTCGTCCTCGGGCAGGCAGTTGGCCAGCACGGAGTGGGTGCGGTGCAGGCCCTCGGGGACGCGGACCCGGCGCAGTGACATGGCCGCGTAGATGATGCCGTCCACGCGCCGGTCGAGCAGCTCCGCGACGGCCGCGTCCTCCTTGGCAGGGTCACCGCCGGAGTCGACGGTGAGGACGAGGTGGTCGCTGTCCCAGGCCGTCTCCATGGCCCCGCGCAGCAGCCGGCCGGCGAACGGCGAGGACGCGATCTCGTCGGTGACCAGCCCGATCACGGCCGTCCGGCGACGGCGCAGACCGCGGGCGACGGGATCGGGGCGGTAGCCCAGCTGTGCGGCGGCCTGCCGGATGCGTTCCTGGGTTGCGGGCGAGAGGTTGCCCTCGGCCCGGCCGTTGAACACGAAGGACACCGCGGTGTGCGACACACCGGCGAGCCGGGCCACGTCCCGTGACGTCGGGCGCCCGGTGCCCGTGCTCCTGCTCTCCTCGGCACCGCCCACGCCGTCCGCCGCCCTCGCCCAGCCCGTCCCTGTCGATCACCGCCCACCCTATCCGCGGGGAGTATCGCAGCACACGGGAGATCCCCAGGGCGCCGCGGCGTGGGCGTCCGACGTGATCACCGGATCCCCCGGAGGGCGGAGACCGCTCCGGACCGGACGCCTCCTTCGCGGAGGCCTGCCGGGCGCACGACGGGTGGACTCGCGCGGCCGGTCGGCTGGTAGTCAGCCTGGATTCACACCGTCGCGGCGGTCAGCGCCCGCCGCGATGTGCCGGGGGCCGGTCGAGCCCACCGGACGACGGTCCTTGCGGGCCACCACCCAGGGCAGCTCCCGTCAGCCCCCGGACGCCGCCAGCGTCACCGACTTGTACTCGATGTACTGGGCGAGCCCCACCGCGCCGTACTCGCGGCCGATGCCGCTGGCCTTGTGGCCGCCGAAGGGGCCGTCGAAGGAGATGGGCGCGCCGTTGACGGTGACCGTGCCGGTGCGCAGGCGGCGGGCGACTTCGAGGGCGTGGGTCTCGTCGGCGGACCACACGCCGCCGGAGAGGCCGTACTCGGAGTCGTTGGCGATCCGCACCGCGTCGTCCTCGTCGTCGTAGGGGATGACCACGAGGACCGGGCCGAAGATCTCCTCCTGGGCGATCCGCAGGGAGTTGTCGACGTCGGCGAAGACGGTCGGGGTGACGTAGTTGCCGTTCTCCAGGCCCGGCGGGACCTGCGGGCCGCCGGTGACGAGCCGCGCGCCCTCCCTGATGCCGAGTTCGATGTAGTCGCGCACGCGCTGCTGCTGGTCCCGGCGGACCATCGGGCCGATGAAGGTGCCGGGGTCGGCCGGGTCGCCGACCTTGAGCGACTCCACCAGGTCCTTGAGGGCGGTGACCACGTCCTCGTACCGGCTGCGCGGCGCGAGGACGCGGGTCTGCGCGATGCAGGCCTCGCCGTTGTTGAGGAGCGAGGCGAACTTCAGTCCCGCCACCGCCCGTTCGAGATCCGCGTCCGGCAGGATGATCGCGGCTGACTTGCCGCCCAGCTCCAGGCTGACCCGCTTGAGCTGCTCGCCCGCGATGGCGGCGATCCTGCGGCCGGCCCGGGTCGAGCCGGTGAACGCGATCTTGTCGACGTCGCGGTGCGAGACGAGGTACTCACTGGTCTCCCGGTCGGCGGGCAGCACGCTGATCACGCCCTCGGGCAGCCCGGTCCGCTCCAGCAGTTCGGCGAGCAGCCCCATGCTCAGCGAGTTCTCCGGGGACACCTTCAGGACGACGGTGTTGCCGGCCAGCAGCGCGGGGATGATCTTCGCCATGGCCGCCGAGAACGGGGAGTTCCAGGGGATGACGGCGGCCACGACACCGACGGGCTCGCGGCGCACCACCGTACGGACCGCCGGGGCGGACTCCAGCGTCTCCTCCCAGCCGAACGCCTCCGCCGCCCCGAGGTAGGCCTCGGCCTGCCGGGTGAGTCCCGGCTGGCCGGCCCGGGTGAACCAGCGGGCCGAGCCGTTCTCGGCCGAGACGAGGTCGGCGATCCGCTCGGCGTCGGCCTCCCGCAGGGCGTTCAGCCGCCGTACGAGGGCGATCCGCTCCGCGGGCGCGGTCCGCGGCCAGGGGCCCTCGTCGAAGGCGGCGCGGGCTGCGGCCACGGCCCGGTCCACGTCGGCGGGCCGGGCCTGGGCGGCACGGCCGATGACCGACTGGTCGTGCGGCGACCGGATCTCGAGGAGTGCCGGGTCGCTCGGCGCCGCCCACGAGCCCGCGATGTAGAGACGGTCGTAAGTGATCATGTGCGTTCTCCGAAGGGTTCGAACGGCTCGAATCTGTCATCTGCCACTTCAATGTAGCACTTATGAAAGCTTGCGCCTCAGACATGCGTCATAAGGTGAGACAGGTTCCACACATCCGGATATGCTCTGGCCCGTGAGAGCCGACGCAGCACGCAATCTGGAAGCCGTTCTGACCACCGGGGCCCGTATGCTCGCCGTCGATCCGGGCGCGAGCATCGCCGCGATCGCCGCCGAGGCCGGTGTCGACCGGCGCACCGTCTACCGGCGGTTCGCGTCCCGCGAGGAGCTGCTCGCGGCCATCTACGAGGCGCGGTACGACGCGGTCGAACGGGCCGTCGAGAACGCCAGGCTGCGGGAGGCCCCGGTCGCCGTGGCGCTGCACCGGTACGTCGAGGAGATCATCGACGTCAACCGCACATGGCCCGTGGAGTTGACCCGGCTGAAGGCCGACGACGCGATCCGGGAACGGCGCGACGCCCTGGTCCGGGAGGTGGACGACTTCCTGCGGCGGGCCACCGAGGAGGGGCTGCTCCGCGACGACCTGCCGCCCGCCTGGGCGAGTTCACTGCTGCCGCAGCTCATGCATCTGGCCTCGCGGGAGCTGCCCGAGCTCGGCGCGGCCCAGGCCGCCGACACGGTCGTCGACACCTTCCTGCGGGGGCTCGGGGCGCGGTGATCGTCACGGGGGTTGTGGCCGGCCCGTACGTCTGATTGGGTACCGCGCGACAGAACAGGGGTGGGCGGCGTGGATCAGGCGGCAGGGCAGGACGTGCGCGGGGCGCTGCCCGCGGGGCTCGGGCAGGCGATACGGCGGACCGCCGCCGACATCACGGCCGTACTCGACGGGGTCGCCGACACGGGCGGGGCCGTACCGGGATCGCGGTGGACGGTCGGCGAGGCGGCGGCCCATCTGGCGCTGGCCAACGAACTGATGGCCGACCTCGCCCTGGGCCGGGAACGGCCGTACGGGGACGGTACGCCGCAGAGCCTGGCGGCGGCCAACGCTGAGTCGCTGGCCGTGTTCGGCGAGCGCCGGGCGGCGCCGCTCGCGGCGATGATCAGCGAGCAGGCGGAGCGGTGCGCCGACGCGCTGGCCGCGACGGCCGACGGCCCGGCGCCGGTGACCCCGCTCGGCCCGATGGACCGGTCCGTGCTCGCCTCCTACCTGCTCACCCACATGCTGGGCCACGGCTACGACCTCGCCCGCGCGGTGCGCCGCCCGCACATGATCGACGCCGAACGGGTCGCGTGGTGCGTGCCGTTCCTGCTCTCGGTGATGCCGGCCGTGGCGGACGGCACGGCCACCGCCGGTCTGACCGCCCGCTACACGGTCCGGCTGCGCGGTGGCGGCGGCGCCTTCGGCGTCGCCCTGGCCGACGGCGCCGTACAGGTGGCACCGGAGCCGGCCGACCACCCGGACTGCACGATCCTCATCGACCCGGTCGCCTTCCTGCTCATCGCCCTCGGCCGCCGCAACCCGTGGCTCGCCATGGCCCGGGGCCAGGTGTTCGCCTACGGCCGCAAGCCCTGGCTCGGTCCCCGCTTCCCCGCCCTCTTCGTCGCGCCCTGAGCGCCCGGCTGCCACTGCCGTTGCCGTTGCCCCGGCCTCGCGTCGACTCACCGGTCCGGCAGCACGGCGGCACGGCCGCCGCCCGCTGATCCGGCGCGCTCCCAGCCATCCCCCGTCCGGCCCAACCCCGCTCCCCCAGAAGAGGCGCGCGGGCGTGACCGGTGTGACCGTGGTGGAAGGTATGGGCGCGCGCACGGATCCGAGGAGGCTGCATGGCCGAGGGACTGGTCGACGGCAGAGCGCCCCGCACTGCCCTGGTGGACGGCTCCGGCCGTCCCGTGCCGACCTTCGAAGCGATGAGTGCCGTCGCCGATGCCGTGCTCTACGAGGGTTACCTCCTCTACCCCTATCGGCGGTCGTCACCGAAGAACCGTGCCCGCTGGCAGTTCGGGGTCCTCTTCCCCCGCGACTGGGCGGAGGCGGACGGGCCGGTCAGACCGGGCGTGTCGGGTTCCGCGGACTCCTGGTACCAGCGGACGGAGTGCCTGCTGCGGGTGCGCCGGCCGGACGCGGTCGTGCGGCTGCGGGTGCGGTATCTGCAACTGCAGCACAAGCAGGTCGAGGACGCCGACGGGCGGCCCGTCGAGTCGCTGGCCTGCGGCGACGGGACCGTGCGGCTGACCTTCGAGGAGGCGGTGGCCCGCGCGGCCGACCTCACGGCCGCGCTGGACGAGGGCGAGCACAGGTTCGCGGTGGGCTCCCCGGCCGGTACCGACACGGAGGAACTGCCCGGCGGCGCCGGACGGATCGTCCGCCGCCGGGCCGAGGTGCGGGCGAGTACCGTCCTGGTGGCCGAGCGGCTCGGCGAGGACCTCTTCCGGCTCCGGGTACACACCGCGAACGACGGCTGCGTGGGGGATCCGCAGGCCCCGCGCGAGCTGGCCCTGCGGCACGCGCTCATCGCCACCCACACCCTCCTCGGCGCCGAGGGCGCGGAGTTCGTCTCCCTGGTCGACCCGGGCCGGGCCCTCCAGGAGGCCGCCCGGAGCTGCCGCAACGACTTCACCTTCCCGGTGCTCGGCGGCCCGCCCCCCGCCACCGCCCCCGAGGACGGCTCGGCGTCCGCCCTGCTGCTCTCCTCGCCGATCATCCTCCCCGACCACCCGCAGGTGGCCCCGGAGAGCCCCGGCGACCTGCACGACGCCGGTGAGATCGACGAGATCCTCACCCTGCGGACCATGCTGCTGACGGACGAGGAGAAGCGGGAGGCCCGGGCCACCGACCCGCGGGCCGCCGAGATCCTCGACCGGGTCGACACCATGCCGCCGGAGGTCTTCGAGCGCCTGCACGGTGCCATCCGCTCCCTCGAGCCGGCCGGCGGGGCCTCCCCCAACGCGCGTCCCGCCTGGTGGCAGGAGGGCGGCGACGACGGGCTCTCGCCCGCCACCGACACCGTCCTCGTCGACGGGATGCGGGTCGGGGGCGGCAGCCCGGTGCGGCTGCGCCCGCGCGGCAGGGGCGCCGACGCCCAGGACATGTTCCTGGCCGGCCGGACCGCGACCGTCGCCGCCGTCTTCCACGACGTGGACGGCAGCACCCACCTCGCCGTCACCGTGGACGACGACCCGGCGGCCGAACTGCACGGGTGGTACGGCCGTTTCCACTACTTCCGGCCCGACGAAGTCGAGCCGCTCGGGGGCACCGACGTCCCGGACCCAGCGGCGGCTGCCGAGCCGTCCCCGGGACCCACTCCATCGGAGGCCTAGCGTATGAGCACCAGCAAGAACGGCACGACGGCCGTCACCGGCGAAGCCGGCCGGGCCGACGGCGAGCACCAGGGGTTCGACGAGATCACCATCCTCTGGATCTCCGAGGGCATGAGCTGCGACGGCGACACCGTCTCCGTGACGGCCGCCGACCAGCCCTCCATCGAGGACCTGGTCCTGGGCCTGATCCCGGGCATGCCCAAGGTCAACCTGGTCAACAAGGTGCTCTCGCCGAGCCTGGGCGGAGAGGACTTCCTCGCGCCGTACCGGGCGGCCGCGCGGGGCGAACTCGAGCCGTTCATCCTCGTCATCGAGGGCTCCATCCCGAACCAGAACATCATCGAGGGCGACGGCTACTGGACGTCCTTCGGCAACCACCCGGAGACCGGTCAGCCGCAGACCCTCAACGAGTGGATCGACGAACTGGCGCCCCGGGCCTGGGCGGTGGTGGCCGTCGGCACCTGCGCCACCTTCGGCGGCATCCACGCGATGGCCGGCAACCCGACCGGCGCCATGGGCCTCGCGGACTATCTCGGCTGGGACTTCAAGTCCCAGGGCGGGCTGCCCGTGGTGAACATCCCGGGCTGCCCGGTGCAGCCGGAGAACTTCATGGAGACCCTGGTCTGGGTGCTCTACCACGCCGCCGGCACCGCTCCCCCGCCGCCGCTGGACCACATGCTGCGGCCGCAGTGGCTGTTCGGCCGCACCGTCCACGAGGGCTGCGACCGGGCCGCCTACTACGAGCAGGCGACCTTCGCGGCGGACTACAACTCGCCCAAGTGCCTGGTCAAGACGGGCTGCTGGGGTCCGGTGGTGAACTGCAACGTGCCCAAGCGGGGCTGGATGGCCGGTATCGGCGGCTGTCCGAACGTCGGCGGCATCTGCATCGGCTGCACCATGCCGGGCTTCCCGGACGCGTTCATGCCGTTCATGGACGAGCCGCCCGGCGGCACCCTCTCCTCGCTCGCCATCAAGCCGTACGGGGCGGTCATCCGCCGGCTGCGCGGCTTCACCAACGAGCTGGTCAACCACGAGCCGAAGTGGCGCCACAACAAGCGCAAGCTCACCAGCGGCTACGCCCCGCGCTGGCGCCCCTGACGCGCCACGGCCAGTCCCCGCACCCCCGTCCCCCACCCCCGTCCCCCCACAGCAAAGGTCAGCGAACGCCGATGACAACCGAGGCCCGGCAAAAGGGGCGCAAGCCCGCGCAGATCGTGGACATGTCCTGGGATCCGATCACCCGGATCATCGGAAACCTGGGCATCTACACGAAGATCGACTTCGCCAACCGGGAGGTGGTGGAGTGCCACAGCACCTCCTCCCTCTTCCGCGGCTACTCCGTCTTCATGAAGGGGAAGGACCCGCGCGACGCCGGGTTCATCACCTCCCGCATCTGCGGCATCTGCGGCGACAACCACACGACGTGCTCCGACTACGCCCAGCAGATGGCGTACGGCGTGAAGCCGCCGCCGCTGGCCGAGCACATCGTCAACCTCGGCGAGGCGGCCGAGTACATGTTCGACCACACGATCTTCCAGGACAACCTGGTCTTCGTGGACTTCTGCGAGCAGATGGTCAAGGCCACCAACCCGACCGTCCTGGCCCGCGCGCAGAAGACGAACGCGCCGCGCGGTGACATCCACGGCTACCGGACCATCGCGGACATCATGAAGGCCTTCAACCCCTTCGAGGGCGAGGTCTACAAGGAGGCCCTGAAGGTCTCCCGCACCACCCGCGAGATGTTCTGCCTGATGGAGGGCCGCCACGTGCACCCCTCCACGCTGTATCCGGGCGGTGTCGGCACCATGCCGTCGCCGACCGCGTTCACCGACTACCTCAGCCGGCTGATGCACGTCATCGACTTCGTGAAGAAGGCCGTCGCCATGAACGACGACGTCTTCGACTTCTTCTACGAGGCGCTGCCCGGCTACGAAGAAGTGGGTAAACGCCGCATCCTCCTTGGCTGCTGGGGCGCCTGGCAGGACCCGAAGGTCGTCGACTACCGCTACGAGAACATGGAGCGCTGGGGCCGGGCGATGTACGTCACCCCGGGCGTCGTGGTCGACGGCGAGCTGGTCACCAACAGCCTGGTCGACATCAACCTGGGCCTGCGGATCATGCTCGGCTCCTCGTTCTACGAGGACTGGGTCAACGAGGACCCGTTCGTCACCCACGACCCGCTCGGCAACCCCGTCGACATGCGCCACCCGTGGAACCAGACGACCCTGCCGGTGCCGCAGAAGCGGGACTTCGAGGGCAACTACAGCTGGGTGATGAGCCCCCGCTGGTACGACCAGCGCACCGGCGACCACCTCGCCCTGGACACCGGCGGCGGCCCGCTGGCCCGGCTCTGGTCGACCGCGCTCAGCGGCCTCGTCGACACGCCGTACATCAAGGCGACCGGCAGCAGCGTGCGGATCTCGCTGCCCAAGGGCCCGGAGCTGCCGGAGACCACGCTGGAGTGGAAGATCCCGAAGTGGTCGAACACGCTTGAGCGCGACCGCGCCCGGCCGTACTTCGTCGCGTACGCGGCCGCCATGGCCCTGCAGTTCCTGGACGAGGCGATGGGCCTTGTCCGGTCCGGCGACACCAAGGTGTTCGAGGACTTCGAGGTGCCGGACGAGGCGATCGGCTGCGGCTTCCACGAGGCCGTGCGCGGGGTCCTCTCGCACCACCTGGTGATCAAGGACAAGAAGATCGCCAACTACCACCCGTACCCGCCGACCCCGTGGAACGCCAGCCCGCGTGACAAGTTCGGCACCCCGGGCCCGTACGAGGACGCCGTGATGGGCCAGCCGATCTTCGAGGAGAACGGCCCGGACGACTTCAAGGGCGTCGACATCATGCGCACGGTCCGCAGCTTCGACCCCTGTCTGCCGTGCGGGGTCCACATGTACACGGGCAAGGGCAAGACGCTCAGCGTCACCCACTCGCCGGTGTACGGGGCGAACCATGGCTGACGGACGGCTCGACGGCCCGGCGGTCGAGTCCCGGCTGGCCCGGCTCGACGGGCTGCTGGAGAGCCTGGAGTCCGCGCCGGGGCCGACCGGCGGCTCGGCCGTCGAGGCGGTACGGCTGCTGACCGAGGTCTACGGCGAGGCCCTCGCCCGCGTCCTCGACCACGCGGACGCGCCCCTGGCCGAGCGGCTCGCCGACGACGAGCTGCTCGACCACCTCATGGTCCTGCACGGCATCCACCCGGACCCGCCCGAGCGCCGCGCCGCCCGCGCGGTCGAGCGGCTGCGCCCCGCCGTGCGGGACCGCGGCGGTGACGTCGAGTGGGCCGGGGTGGAGGGCGAGGTGGGCCGGGTGCGGCTGGCCACGGGCGGCGGTTGCGGCTCGGGGTGCGGCGGAGGTACCACGGAGGTGACCGACGCCGTCCGGGAGGCGGTGCTCGCCGCGGCCCCCGAGCTGGCCGACGTGCAGCCGGTGCCCGAGGCCCCGGCGCCCGCCTTCGTCCCCCTGGACTCCCTGCGCCGGCCACAGGAGGCCCGGTGACCACGCGGACAGCGACCGGCGGAGCCCTGGCCCGTCTCATCCGCTCCTCGGCCGACCGGCGGCCGGCGGCCGGGGCGGCGGAGGTGTGCGACCTGTGCGCCGAGCCGCTGTCCGAGGACCATCCGCATCTGTACGACACCGGGCAGGCCGAGGTCCGCTGTGCCTGCCGGGCGTGCTCGGTGCTGTTCGCCGACGCACGCCACGGCACCGGCGCGGGCGACGGCCAGTTCCGGCTGATCCCGACCCGCCGCATCCGCCTGCCCGAGGTCGACACCGCGGCCCTCGGGGTCCCGGTCGGCCTGGTCTTCTTCGTGCCGCGGGCTGACGGCTCGGTCACCGCCGAGGGGCCGAGCCCGGCCGGGGCCATGCGCTGGGAGGTGGACGCGGCGGCCTGGCAGCGCGCGGTCGCCGGCTGCCCCCCGCTGGCCGGCATGACCCCCGATGTCGAGGCGCTGCTGGTGAACACCGTGCACGGCCTCGACCACCACTGGATCGTCCCGGTCGACGACTGCTTCCGCATGCTCGCCGTCGTCCGCCGGGAGTGGCGCGGCCTGTCCGGCGGTGGCCGGATGTGGCCGGCCGTGGAGCGTTTCTTCGAGGAGCTCACCGAGCGGCCCTGAGCCGAGCGGCCTCGGGGAACGGCAACACCGGAAGGCGCAGAAAGGAGAACCCCATGGGCAGCATCAGAACCGGCCGCGCGCAGGCGAGGCCCGACACGCCGTCCCACGTGCCCGGCATGCACCAGGGCAACAGGGGCCCCTACACGAAGCAGACCGGACACCACCCGGACGGCACCGCCGACGCGCGGCGCTCGACCAACATCCACTGGAAGCGGCACGACGTGCTGCTGGACGTGATGCCGAACATCCCGCCCGGATGACCCAGAGCGACAGGGAGTCCCCCGCATGAACCGAATGGACCACATGAAGGTGCAACGCAAGAGAACGGGTACGGCGGCCCAGCGTGTCCTGACCGCCGAGGTCGCGGTGGTGGGCGCGCTGCTGCTGGCGCTGTTCGTCACCGAGATCCCCAGCATGATGCGCGAGATGAGGATCTGGCGGATCGCCGGCGGGCTGCGCGCCGGTCACCGGTATCCGTGAGCCGGTCGTGCACGAACTGTCGATCGCGACCGCGATCGTGGAGCAGGCCGGCGAGTGGGCCCGGGCGGACGGCGCGGACCGTGTCTCCGCGGTGACCGTCCGGGTCGGCGAACTGTCCGGGGTCGTCCCCGACGCCCTGGACTTCGCCTTCGAGGTGGCCCGCGACGGCACCGCCCTCGCGGGCGCCCGGCTCGTCGTCGAACAGGTGACCGCTCACGCCTGGTGCGGGCCGTGCGCCGAGGAGTTCGCGGTGGGCATGCCGCCGTTCTTCTGGTGCCCGCGCTGCGACCGGCCCTCCACCGAGCTGCGCAGTGGCCGGGAGCTGGAGATCACCGCGGTCGAGTGACCCCGCCGGTGCCCTGGACGTCCCGGGCACCGGCGGGGTCATCGCCCGTCTTCGGGGGATCTCGTCAGCAGATGCGGGGCAGTTGCTCCCCGAGCGGGAGATCGACGATCCGGGTGCCCCCGAGTCCGGTCGACACCACCACCATCCCGGGGTGCTCGGTGACGCACTCCCCGATCAGGGTCGCGCCGGTCCCCTGCGGGTGGGCGCGCATCGCCTCCAGCACCGCCTCGGCGTCCGCCGGCGGGACGAAGGCGACGAGCCTGCCCTCGTTGGCGACGTAGAGCGGGTCGAGGCCGAGGAAACCGCAGGCCGCCGCGACCGCGTCCGGTACCGGAAGGGCGCGCTCGGCGAGCCGGACGCCCGTGCCCGAGGCGCGGGCGATCTCGTTCAGGGAGGCGGCCAGGCCGCCGCGGGTCGGGTCACGCAGGACGTGGACGTCGGGGGTGACGTCCAGCATGGTCGCGACCAGGTCGGCCAGCGGCGCGGTGTCGCTGGCGATCTCGACGCCGAACTCCAGCCCCTCGCGCACGCTGAGCACCGCGACACCGTGCAGGCCGATCGGCCCGCTGACGATGACGGCGTCGCCGGGCCGGGCCCGCTGCGGGCGGATGTCGACGCGTTCGGGGACCAGACCGACGCCGGCCGTGGTGACGTACACCCCGTCCCCGTGGCCGCTCTCGACCACCTTGGTGTCGCCGGTGGCGATCGTGACTCCCGCCGTCTCGGCCGCCGCGCCCATGGCCCGCGCGATGCGTTCGACGACGGACAGCTCGACGCCCTCCTCCAGGACGAAGGCGGCGGAGAGGTAGGCGGGCCGGGCGCCGCTCATCGCCAGGTCGTTGACGGTGCCGTTGACGGCGAGGTCGCCGAGGCAGCCGCCGGGGAAGAACAGCGGCCGTACGACGTAGGAGTCGGTGGAGAGGGCGAGGCGGGCGCCGCCGAGCTGGAGGACGGCGGAGTCGGTCATCCCGGCGAGGAGGGCGTTGCCGTAGGCGGGGGCGAAGATCTGCTCGATCAGCTCGGCGGAGAGGGCGCCGCCACCGCCGTGGCCCATGACCACGACCGGCTGGTCGCGGATCGGTGCCGGGCAG
Source organism: Streptomyces sp. NPDC001507 (assembly GCF_042894765.1). Classification (NCBI taxonomy): domain Bacteria; kingdom Bacillati; phylum Actinomycetota; class Actinomycetes; order Kitasatosporales; family Streptomycetaceae; genus Streptomyces; species Streptomyces sp. NPDC001507. Next base: position 792,190 of record NZ_JBIAVV010000001.1, on the reverse strand, counting down.
CTCCAGTTCGCGGGGTCGACGACGGTCTGCTCAGCCAACGGGGTTCATCTCCTCGCGCGGGAGCGCCGGTTCGGACATCCGGCGGTAGAGGTAGTAGGCGGCGCAGGCGCCCTCGCTGGATACCATGGTGGCGCCGAGCGGGGTGCGCGGGGTGCAGGTGGTGCCGAAGGCCGCGCAGTCGGTGGGTTTGATGAGCCCCTGCAGGACTTCGCCGGCGCGGCACTCGGCGGGTTCCTCGGTGCGGATGCCGGTGACGTCGAAGCGGTGCTCGGCGTCGAAGCCGCGGTAGGCCTCGCTGAGCCGCCAGCCGCTGCCGGGGATGCGGCCGATGCCGCGCCAGTTGCGGTCGGTGACCTCGAAGACCTCCTCGATCATCCGGATGGCGGCCGGGTTGCCGTCGGCGCGCACGGCACGGGCGTAGGCGTTCTCCACCCGGTGCTCGCCGCGCTCCAGCTGGCCCACCGTGCGGCGGATGCCCTCCAGGATGTCGAGCGGTTCGAAGCCGGTGACGACGACGGGCACCCGGTGCCGCTCGGCGAGTTCGGGGTACTCGGCCATGCCCATCACGCTGCACACGTGCCCGGCGGCCAGGAAGCCCTGCACCCGGCATGCGGGGGCGGTCATGATGGCCTCGATGGCCGGGGGGACCCGGACGTGGGAGACCAGCAGGGTGAAGTTGCCGAGGCCGAGGCGTTTGGCCTGGTGGACGGCCATGGCGTTGGCGGGGGCGGTGGTCTCGAAGCCGATGGCGAAGAACACCACCTGCTTGTCGGGGTGGCGGCGGGCGAGCTGGAGCGCGTCGAGCGGTGAGTAGACCACGCGGACGTCGCCGCCCTCGCCCTTGACCCGGAACAGGTCCCGGTCGGTGCCGGGGACCCGCAGCATGTCGCCGAACGAGCAGAAGATCACGTCGGGGCGGGCGGCGATCTCCAGCGCCTTGTCGATGCACTCCAGTGGGGTCACGCAGACCGGGCAGCCCGGCCCGTGGATCAACTCGATTTCGTCCGGCAGGAGTTGGTCGATGCCGTGCCGGATGATGGAGTGCGTCTGGCCGCCGCACACCTCCATCAGGGCCCAGGGCCGGGTGGCGGTGGCCCGGATCTCGTCCAGCAGCCGGCGGGCCAGCTTGGGGTCGTTGAACTCGTCGAGGTACTTCACCGGGCCTCGCTCCCCTCGGTCTCCGGAGCCGCCTGCCGGGCCGCCTGCTGCCAGGCGTCGCCGAACTCCTCCTCCAGGAGCCCCAGTTCCTCGAAGAGCTTGAGGGAGGCCAGGGCCGACTCCTCGTCGAGGCGCTGGAGGGCGAAGCCCACGTGGACGATGACGTACTCGCCGACCTTGACGTCCGACACGTACTCCAGACACGCCTGCTTCTGCACCCCGCCGAAGTCGATCAGGCCGGTGAGGGGATCGGCGGTGTCGTCGATGCGCACGACTCTGCCGGGAACTGCCAAGCACATGGGTCACTCCGTCTCGTCGCTGACTGCTTTGCGTCGGTCGTCGTCGGGCCGTGGCCCGTGGGCCGCGACCACCAGTTGCCCGAGCGCCAGTCCGCCGTCGTTCGGCGGTACTTCGCCGTGCCGCAGGACCGTGAATCCGGCGTCGTGCAGCAGGTCCGCGCTCGCGTCCTCGAGGAGCGTGTTGGCGAAGACTCCTCCGGTGAGGGCGACGGTGTGCGCTCCGGTGGCCCGGCGCGCTCCGCGGCACAGGTCCAGGACCGCCCGGGCGACCCCGCGGTGGAAGCGGGCCGCGATCACCGGCACCGGGGTGCCGCGCCGCAGGTCGGCGATGATCGCGCACAAGGTGGGGCCCGGGTCGAAGGGGTCGCCGAAGGGGTACGCGGCCGTCTCCGCGCCCCAGGCCGCGCAGGCCTGCGCCTCCAGCTCCAGGGCTGCCTGCGCCTCGTACCCGGCGCGGTGGCACACGCCCGCGAGGGACGACACGGCGTCGAAGAGGCGCCCCATGCTGGACGTGGCCACGCAGCCGATCTGGCTCGGCAACTGCCGCTCCAGCAAGCGCAGTTCCTCACGGGAGCAGGCGGCGACGCCGGGCAGGTCGACGTCCCAGGGCAGGCCGGCCGCCCACAGCCGGGCAAGAGCCGTCCGGCAGGGGTTGGCGACGCCCGCGTCCCCGCCGGGCAGCGGGGCCGGGGCGAGGTGCGCGAGGCGCCGGTAGCCGGTGTAGTCGGCGAGGAGCACCTCGCCGCCCCAGACGGTGCCGTCGTCGCCGTAGCCGGTGCCGTCGAAGGCGACGCCGATGACGGGTGTGGTGCCGTCGAGACCGGCCTCGGCCATGGCGGAGGCGATGTGGGCGTGGTGGTGCTGGACGAACACCGGTCTGCCGAGCTGCAGCAGGGTGGCACGACGGCGGGCCCAGGCGGACGAGTGGTAGCCGGGGTGGCGGTCCGCGGCGACGACTTCGGGGCGGACCCCGGTCAGCCTGCGCATGTGCCGTTCCGCCCGGACGGCCGCCTCCAGGGTGGCCAGGTCGCCCATGTCCCCGATGTGCGGCCCCAACCAGGCCAGGTCGCCCTCGCCCACGCACTGCGCGTTCTTGAGGTCGCCGCCGGCCGCGAGCGCGGGCCGGACCGGGACCGGAAGGCGCAGCGGGCGCGGCGCGTAGCCGCGGGAGCGGCGCAGGACCTGCTCGGTGCCGTCGGCGCGGACCCGCAGCAGGGAGTCGTCGCAGGGCGAGGCGATGGGCCGGTCGTGGGCGAGCCAGGCGTCGGCGAGGCCGAGCAGCCGGGTCAGTGCCTCGTCGTCGTCCGTGACGATGGGCTCGCCCGAGCGGTTGCCGCTGGTCATGACCAGGACGCGGGGGCCGGGCGGGTCGCCGGGGAGGCCGAAGAGGAGGGTGTGGACGGGGGTGTAGGGCAGCATGACGCCGAGATGCGGGCTGCCGGGGCAGACGCCGGGCGCGAGCAGGGCGGCGGGGCGGGGGCGGAGCAGGACGATGGGGCGCCGGGGTCCGGTGAGCGCGACCCGCTCGGCCGTCCCGACCTCGGCGATCCGCTCCGCCTCGGCGAGGTCGGCGCACATCACCGCGAACGGCTTGTGGCCGCGTGCCTTGCGGGTGCGCAGGGTGTCCACGGCCCGGGCGGCGGAGGCGTCGCAGGCCAGGTGGTAGCCGCCGATGCCCTTCACGGCGACGATCCGCCCCGCGGCGAGCAGTTCGCGCGCCCGTGCGAGGGCGTCACCGTCGCGGGCGGCTCTCACCCCGCTGCCGGCGGCGGGCACCAGCCGCAGCCGGGGGCCGCACTCCGGGCAGGCCACCGGCTGGGCGTGGAAGCGGCGGTCGGCCGGGGCCTCGTACTCCCGGGTGCAGGCGGGGCACATGGGGAAGCCGGACATGGTGGTGGCCGCGCGGTCGTAGGGCATGCCGGTGGCGATGGTGAAACGGGGGCCGCAGTGGGTGCAGGTGATGAAGGGGTGGCGGTGCCGGCGGTCGGCCGGATCGGTCAGTTCGCGCAGGCAGTCGGCGCAGGTGGCGGTGTCGGGCGGGAGGAGGGTGCGGCCCGGGGCGGACTGTTCGGTGGCGCGGATGGTGAAGTCCGGGTCGGCTCCGGTGGCCGGCAGCTCCTCGACGGCCACGGCGGTCACGGTGGCCAGCGGCGGCGGCTCACCGGCGAGCCGTGCGCAGAACCGTTCGACGCCGGCCGCCGCGCCCTCGACCTCGATGAGGACCCCGCTCGCCGTGTTGCCGACGAAGCCGGTGAGCGCCAGGTCGACGGCCAGCCGGTGGACGTAGGGGCGGAAACCCACTCCCTGCACGGTCCCGCGCACCGTGACGCGCCGGCGGACCGCCGTCGTCGTGGCGGGCGCCGTCACGAGGCGGTCGGGGCGTGGACGTGGCCGTGCGGGTGCGGGGCGAGCGGCGGCCGGTGCGCCGGGGCGCCGTCCCGTACGGCGAGCACCCGCTCCAGGATCGTGTCGACGCCCTCCCCGGTGCGGGCGCAGGAGCGCACGATCTCCACCCCGGGGTTGACCCGCCGCACCTGCTCGGCGAAGGCGGTCTCGTCGAAGCCGGCCGGTCCTGCGAGGTCGGTCTTGGTGAGCACGACCAGGTGCGCCGAGCCGAAGGCGGTGGGGTACTTCGCGGGCTTGTCCTCGCCCTCGGTCACCGCCATCAGCACGATCCGCAGGTGCTCGCCGAGGTCGTAGGAGGCCGGGCAGACCAGGTTGCCGACGTTCTCCACGAACAGCAGGGCGGTGTCCGGCGGCAGCCAGCCCTCCAGGTGGCCGCGGACCTGGCGGGCCTCCAGGTGGCAGAGCCCGTCGGTGAGCAGCTGCTTCACGGGCGCTCCGGAACGGGCCAGGCGCTTCGCGTCGTTCTCGGTGGCGAGGTCGGCGGTGAAGGCGGCGACGGGCACGCCCCGCTCCCCGGCCCGGGTCAGCACCCGGCCGAGCAGCTCGGTCTTGCCGCTGCCGGGGCTGGAGAGCAGGTTCACCACGCCGACGCCGCGCGCGGCCAGTTCGCCGCGCAGGCTGGCGGCCAGGCCGTCGTTCCTGGCCAGGACGGCCCGGGTGACCTCCTCCGACTGACACATGGGGACTCCGCTCCGGTGATGACGTTCGTCTGCCGCGGGCCGGTGGGGGCCCATCGCGCCCACCCGGCGGCAGCCGCCCATCGGCTCAGCCCCGCACCCCTGCCGGGGCGCGTCCGCTCAGCGATCCTCCGCGCCGCCGGCGGCTGTCGGCGGGCGACCGGCCGCGGCGGGGGCCGCGGATTCCTCCGGGCGGTCCAACGCGGGCGTGACCAGGGGATCGGCGAGCAGGGCCGGGACCAGGGTGTGCAGGGCGGCGACGGCCCGTGCGACAGCGTCCCGGACGGGGGTGCTGAGCCCGGGGGCGATGTCCTCGTCGCCGCGCGGCGGTTCCCCGGGCTCGCAGGCGAGCACGAGGACGCGCGGCAGGGGTTCCTCGCCGAGGTGGGCGGCGAGGGCGAGGACCTTCGCCGGGTCCATGCCGTGCGCCTCGGGCGGGGCGGCCGGGCGGCGGCCGGGGAGTTCGGGCTCGACGAGCGACAGGGTGCCGGGGCGTTCACCGCGTACGGCCGCGTCCACCAGCAGGACCACCGACCATCCGTCGAGCAGCGTGTAGGCGAGGTCCATGCCCCGGATGCCGAAGTCCCGGACCCGTGCCCCGGGCGGCAGGGGGCGCTGTTCCAGGGCGCGGATCACCTCGGGGCCGAAGGCGTCGTCGCCGAGGAAGATGTTGCCGACGCCCGCCACCAGCAGCCGCGTCACCGGGCACCGCCCGGGACCTTGCGGACGAAGTCGGAGCGCAGCGTGTGGTAGGCGGCGTCCGGGTCGAAGAACAGGGCGTGCATGCGGGCGAGTTCGTCCTTCCGGTACTCGGCGAGCGGCCGTGCCTCCTCGTGGACCCGGCGCGCCGCGGCCTTGGCGGCGATCCGGCGGCCGAGATCCGGGGTGGCGGCGAGCTCGGCCGCCAGCCGCTCGACCTCGGCGGTGAAGCCGTGCGCGGGGACCGGCAGCAGCCGGTCGGCGAGCCCGGTCCGGGCGGCGGTCGCGGCGCTCACCGGCTGGGCCTCCTCCGTCAGCCGCCGGGCCGTCTCCGCGCCGACGCGGCGCGGCAGGGAGTACGTCCAGAACTCCGAGCCGTACAGGCCCATCCGGCGGTAGTGCGGGTTGAGCACGGCACCGGCCCGGCACCAGACCTCGTCGGCGGCGAGGGCGAGCATGACGCCGCCGGCCGCCGCGTTCCCGCCGAGCGCGGCCACGACGAGCCGGTCGGTGGTCCGCAGTACGGCCTCGACCAGGTCGTCCATCGCGTCGAGGTTGGTCCACGACTCCTCGGCGGGGTCCGGGGCTGCCTCGATGACGTTGAGATGGATGCCGTTGGAGAAGAAGTCGCGGCGGCCGCCGAGCACCAGGACCCGGGTGGGCCGGGCGAGGGCGTACCGGTAGGCGGCGAGCAGGCGCCGGCAGTGGCCGGTGCTCATCGCGCCGCCGGGGAAGGAGAAGCTGACGAGGCCGACGTCGCCGTGCTGCCGGTAGCGGATGTCGGTCCAGGTGCGGCGGTCCGGGGGCAGTTCGAGCGGGGCGGGACGCTCGGGGAGGTCCGGGTCGAGGACGTGGGTGGCGGGGCGGCGGAAGGGGGCCGGGTCGCCGGAGTTCTTGCGGGGGCGCAGCTCGGGGATCCAGACGGCGCCGTCGCGGGTGGCCCGGCAGACCGCGCCCGCCCGGGTCGCCAGCAACTCGCCCGGCTCTCCGCGCAGCCGGTCCTCCGGGTGGCCGCCGTGCAGGAACACCTCGCGGCCGAGGAGTTCGTCCAGCACCCCCGGCTGCGAGTCGGCCCCGCGCAGCTTGCGCAGCACCGTCGCGGTGTCGTCGGCCGCCCAGTCGATCCGGCGCCGCTCCTGCCGGAAGGCGTCCCGCCAGACGACCTTGCCGTGGATCGCGGGGTCGCTCTGCGGCCGAGGCTTGTACGAACCGTCCGCGTACCGGCGTACGGCCCGGTGGACGGCGGTGAGGGCGGCGTCAGCGGCCTCGTTGCGGTAGAGGTCGCTCTTGCCGACCGGCGTCACCGGGAAGGTCTCGCTCGCCCAGACCGCGCCCGCGTCCATGGCCGCCTCGGCCTGGAGCACGGTCACCCCCCACTCGGCCGCCTGGCCGGCGATGGCCCAGTCGAGGGAGGACGGGCCCCGGTCGCCGGGCGGCCCGGGATGGACGATCAGGCAGGTGTGCTGCTGCCAGACGTCCTCCGGGAGTGCCGTCTTCAGCATCGGCGCGATGATCAGCTCCGGGTGCCGGTCCCGGACGGCACGGCGGACGGCGTCGGGGCCCTGTCCGGCGAGGACGACGTCCACCCGATGGCCGAGGTCGGACAGTTCGGCGCAGACCCGTTGGGACAGGCTGTTGAACGCACTCGCGACGAGCAGAATGTCCATGGTGCGGCATATTCGTCGCTTCGGCGGCTCCCGGGAAGGACCCGTGCGGCGTTTCGTCCGCCGTCCTGCGCCGGGCGGCCCTGTTCGGGCGGCGCAGGACGGGAAACGGGGTCCGTACGCCGGGCACATGGCGCGAAGATGGGTGCGCCCGTGCCGAGCGATCCCTCTTTGGAGCGTGCCGCGTGACGTCGTCGGACCGTGTCTGCGAACGATTCGAGGAACTGCTGGACACCCGCCCGGAGATCCTGCGGGAGGCCGCGGAGGACTTCGGCCGGCTGGTGTGCGCGCCGCCTCTGGGGGTGCTGCGGCCCCGGTCGGCGGCCGGGGTCCGGGACGCGCTGGCGTATGCCGGGCCGCGCGGGATCCCGGTGGCGGCGCGGGCCGGCGGTCATTCGATGTACGGCCAGGGGCAGGCGCCCGGCGGGATCGTCCTCGACCTGCGCGGGCTGAACGCGGTCGGTCCGGTGACCGGGGACCGGGTGGAGGTGCAGGCGGGCGCGCTGTGGCGGGACGTGCTCGCGGCGACCCTGCCGTACGGGCTCGCGCCGCCCGTCCTCACCGACTACCTCGGTGCCGGCGTCGGCGGGGTGCTGAGCGTGGGCGGGCTGGGCGGCGCGAGTCACCGCCACGGCCTGGTCGCGGACTCGGTCCTTGAGCTGGAGGTGGTGACCGGCGCCGGTGAGCACCTGGTCTGCTCGCCGGAACGCCACGGGGCCCTCTTCCACGCGGTCCTGGCCGGCCTGGGCCAGGTGGCGGTCGTCGTCCGCGCCACCCTGCGCCTGTCCCCCGCGCCCGCGCTGGTCCGCCGCTACTGCCTGTACTACCCCGGTCTCGACGCCTACCTGGCCGACCAGCGCCTGCTGGCGACCGACGGGCGCTTCGCCTACCTCGAAGGCCAGGCCCGCCCCGCCGAGGACACCGCCGGCGGCTGGACCTACATGGTGGAGGCAGTGGCCGCCCACCGGGCAACCGCCCCGCCCGACGACCGGGCCCTGCTCGGTGACCTCTCCTTCACCTCGTGCGAGACCGAGGACCTCGGATACGCCGAGTTCGCGAACCGGGTCGCCGCCGACGAGGAGGTCCTGCGCGCGACCGGCGAGTGGTTCCATCCGCACCCCTGGCTGAACCTGCTGCTCCCCGACGACACCGCCGCGTCCGTCGTGACCGGCGTCCTCACCGACCCCGCCTTCCGGGACCTGCGCGAGAACGGCCTGGTCCTGCTCTACCCCCTGCTCACCCGCACCCTGCGGGCCCCGCTGTTCCGCCGCCCGCGCGGCGAGGTCGTCCACCTCCTCGCCCTGCTGCGCACCGCCGCCCCGGGCACGGGCGACCCGATGGTGGCCGCCAACCGCACGGCCTACGAGCACGCGCGGGCGAAGGGCGCGGTCGCCTATCCGGCCAACGCGCTGCCGATGTCCCCCGGCGACTGGCGGGAGCACTACGGCAGCGGGTGGGGCACCCTGGCCGAGGCGAAGGGCCGCCACGACCCGCACGGCGTCCTGGGCCGGGGACACGGCATGGGCTGGTGAACGGCGGCGCGGAAAATCGGTGCGCCGGAGGTGTCGATCGCGCGGGGTGCCGTTCGTCGGTGGGGTGCAGGAAGCTTTCGAGGAGCGGGAGGAACCATGAAGTACATGCTGCTGGTCTGCGGCGACGACACCGCTGACGCGTCCGGGATGGCACCCGTCGAACCCTGGGTGGAGGAGCACGGCGTCCGGCACGGGACCCGGTTGTACGGCCACCGGCTGCAGCTGCCGGACCGGGCGGTCACCGTACGGGTGCGGGACGGCGAGGTGCTGCGGACCGACGGGCCGTTCGCGGAGACGAAGGAGTACGTGGCCGGGTTCGACGTCGTCGACTGCGGCAGCCTGGAGGAGGCCGTGCGGGTCGCCGCCGCGCACCCCGTGGCCACCGTCGGGGCCATGGAGGTGCGGCCGTTCTGGGACGAGGGGCTGATGGAGGACGCGGAGACGGCCGTCCGCCGTCTCGACGCCGAACTGACCGCGGCCGCCCACGACCGGGACGTCGACCGGATGACGGCCTGCTACGCGCCCGACGTGGAGGTCTTCGGAACCGCCGGTGCGGAGGTGCGGTCGGGAACCGGCGCGCTGCGCAAGGCGGTCGAGGCGTGGTTCGCGGCGCTGACCGGGCCGGTCCACCGCGAGGTGCTCGAACTCCGTGTGCGTCCCGGGGAGGGCAGCACCTTCAGCCACGCCCTGGTCCGCGTCCACGGCACCCGGGTGACCGGGGAGCCCCTGGACCGGGTGGTGCGGGTGACCACCGGCTACCGGGACACCGGTTTCAGCTGGCTGATCGCCCATGAACACGTCTCGGTGCCGCGGGAGGCGCAGCAGTCGTGAAGTACGTCCTGTTCATCTGCACCCCGGTCGGCGGCGAGGAGTCCGGCCCCGCCGAGATCGCCGGGGACCCGTGCTTCGCCTCGTACGTCCGGGAGGTGCGCGGCCGAGACGTCGTCAGGGGCGGTGCCCTGCTGCGGCCCGGTGCCGACGCGACCACCGTGCGGGTCAGTGGCGACGAGGTACTGCTGAGCGACGGGCCGTTCGCCGCGACCGAGGAGTACATCGCGGGGTTCGACGTCATCGAGGTCGCCGACCTCGACGAGGCGATCGCGCTGGCCTCCCGGCATCCCGCGGCGCTCGCCGGCGGCTCGGTCGAGGTCCGGCCGGTCTGGGAGTGAGCACCACGGACGAGGTCGAGGCGGCCGTCGCCGCTGCCTTCCGCGAGGAGTGGGCCCAGGTCGTCGCCACCCTGATCCGGGTGACCGGCGACTGGGACCTCGCCGAGGAGTGCGCGCAGGACGCCTTCGCCCAGGCGCTGGACCGGTGGCGGCGCGACGGGGTGCCGGGCCGCCCCGGCGCCTGGCTGACCACCACCGCCCGCAACCGCGCCCTGGACGTGCTGCGCCGGGAGGCGGTGGGGGCCAGGAAGCTGCGGGAGGCTGCGGTGCTGGCACGGGACGAGGGACCGTACGACCCGTTCGCTCCGTACGACCCGTTCGGCGAGGGCGGGGAGGGCGGCGAGGGTGACGGCGGCGGGGTGGCGGACGACCGGCTGCGGCTGGTCTTCACCTGCTGCCACCCGGCGCTGCCGATCGAGGCCCGGGTCGCGCTGACGCTGCGCACCCTCGCCGGGCTGACCACGCCCGAGATCGCGCGCGCCTTCCTCGTCCCCGAGGCGACGATGGCGCAGCGGCTGGTGCGGGCCAAGCGGAAGATCCGCAACGCCGGCATCCCGTACCGGGTGCCGCCGGCGCATCTGCTGCCCGAGCGCACGACGGGCGTCCTCGGTGTGCTGTACCTGCTGTTCAACGAGGGGTACGCGGCCACGGCCGGTGACGACCTGGTACGGGCCGGCCTGTGCGCCGAGGCGATCCGGCTGGCGCGGCTGCTCGCCCGCCTGATGCCCGACGAGCCGGAGGTCGTCGGGCTGCTCGCACTGCTGCTCCTGCACGACGCCCGCCGGGACGCCCGGGTGGACGCGGCCGGCGACCTGGTCACCCTGGAGGACCAGGACCGCGCGGCCTGGGACCGCGCCGAGATCGACGAGGGCACCGCGCTCCTGGACGGCGCGCTGCGCCGGGGCCGCCCCGGCCCGTACCAGATCCAGGCCGCCATCGCCGCCTGCCACGCGACCGCGCGGGCCGCAGCCGACACCGACTGGGCCGACATCGCCGGCCTCTACGGCGAACTCCAGCGCTACGTCCCCTCGGCCGTGGTCCGGCTGAACCGCGCGGTCGCCGTGGGCATGGCCGAGGGCGGGGAGGCGGGGCTCGCCCTGGTCGCGGAGCTGGAGGCGGAGGACGACCTGACCGGCTACCACCTGCTGCCCGCGACCAGAGCCGACCTGCTGCGCCGCACGGGGCGGCTCCGGGAGGCGGCGGAGTCGTACGCGCGGGCGCTGGAGCTGGCGGAGAACGCGGCGGAGCGCAGGTTCCTGACGAAGCGCCTCGCGGAGTGCCGGTCGGCCTGAGCAGGTTCGGCGACATCCACTGCGCTTCGGCGGCACCCGAAGAGGCGCTGGCGGAGGGACTGCGCGACCAGCCACGATAGCGCCGCGGACGGCAGACGGCAGACGGCAGACGGCAGCGGAGCGCTCAGGCACCCAGGGGTTCGCCGCGGGCGCCGCTGCGCCGCGCGTCCTGTGCCAGCGCCCTGAACTGCGCCCACCGCACGCGCGGCCGGGGCAGGCCCCGCCGGCGCAGATAGCGGTCGGTGGCCTGCCTCGTGCTGCGCAGCACGCTCACCGCGTCGCTCACGCGGCCCGAGCCCATGGGCTCCACCACCTTGGCCGGTACCAGCACCCACCGGGCACCGTCCGCCCGCAGTTCGCCGCGTACGAGGGCGTTATGCATGTGGTTGAGGCGTTCGTCGTGCCGGTGCACCAGGAGGGCGGCGGGGCCCTCGGCGGCCGGGCAGTCGGCCGGTACGTCCACGGCGAAACCCTCGCCCGTGGGCACCGGCCGGGTGCGGGCCAGTACCGGCGCGCCGGCGGCATCGCGCGCGGCGAGCACCGCGGTCGGGAAGCGGGCGAGCTGCGCGGCGCCGACCAGTTCACCGGGCGGCGCGGCGGGCGTGCCGGACAGCGGCAACGGGGAGCGCACGACGACCTGTTGCGGCGTGACGGTGATCAGCAGGCGCAGGTAGTACCAGTCCATCACCAGCCGCATCGGTGCCGTGACGTACGACCTGCTGTGCGGCTGCCGTTCGAACAGCATCCGCCAGTAGTCCTCGGCGCCCTGCGGGCCGGTCATGATCTCGTCGGGGCACTCGGCGTGGCCGCCGACGAAGATCTGCGGGGGGTTCTCCAGACCGCTGCCGGTGGGGTCGGAGAAGAGCAGGGCGACCCGGCCGTCCCGCCGGATGTTCAGCGCCTTCTGCGCGAACGCCAGGGAGGTGCTGAGCAGCAGCGTCCCGTCCGGGCGGCGGCGCACGGCCGTCGGCCAGGCGAGCGGGGTGCCGTCCCGGCCCAGGGTGGCGAACTCGCAGGTCCGGTAGGCGTCGAGGACGTCGAGCGGGGCGGAGTCGAGGAGGGCCATGGTCTACTCCCCGTCCAGCGGGGCACGCATGCTCCGGCAGTAGGCGGCGTACTGGCGACGGCCGACGGCCCGCCACAGCAGCCGGCCGATCAGCGGTGCCTTGCCCAGGAAGAAGGCGGTCTCCTCGGGGGTGGCCTCCTCCAGGATCGCGCCGAGGGCCAGCAGGCGCTTGTTCTTCGGCAGCCCTTCCATGCCGCGCTGTCCGACCAGTTCCCATTCCGGGACGGTGAGATGCTCGGCGACCAGCGGGAGCAGCGAGCGCTCCTCCTCGTAGAGGTGCTCGAGCAGCGCGATCCGGTGTGCGTCCAGGGCCAGCGCCAGTTCCTCGCCGGGTATCCGGTCTCCGGACCGCTCCCACAGGAGCAGCCACTCGTCGACCGCCGCCAGGGTGCGGTCGATCGCCTCGTGCTGCTCGGTCATCCGGCCCACCAGCGCCTCGTCGTGCGCGGCCCGGTCCCGCAGCAGCGGCCAGATCAGTTCGTCCTCGGCGTGGTGATGGTGGTGCAGGCCGAGGGTGTAGTCGCGCAGGGCGGCGGCGACCCGCGCCGCAGCGGCCCGGTCGCCGTCGGGCACGGCACGCACCAGCCGGGGCAGCAGGGCCGACTCGCGGCGGAAGACCCGGTGGACCACGACCATCTCGTGGGTGTGCGGACGCTCTGTGGTGGCGGAGGCGCCGTGGCTGCTGTTGAGGGACACGCTTGCTTGCTCCAACGATGCGATGTGTGCGATGAGTTGCCACGGTCGCGCACTCCTCTTGGCGTCCGCTTGGCGTCCGGCTCGGCGGCCCCGTCCAGTGCGCGTTCAACGTCTGTTGACAGGATCGACGCAGCGCTCGGGTAGATTCCCGCGGCGTGCTGCGTTTGCGAGTCCTGGGTCCGCTGGGTGCCGACGTCGCGGGGACGCCGGTCGAGTTGGGCGCCCCGCGGCAGCGCGCCGTGCTGGCGCTGCTGATCGCGGCCCGGGGCAGTGTCGTCCCGGTGGACCGGATGACGGACGCGCTGTGGCGGGGTGAGCCGCCGGCCAAGGCCGGTGTGTCGCTGCACGCCTATCTGTCCAACCTGCGCCGGTCGCTGGAGCCGGGACGCCCACCGCGGGCCCCGGCCACCGTCCTGGTCACCGTGGCACCGGGGTACGCGCTGCGGTTGGCCGGGGACGCGGTGGACGCCTGGCGGTTCGAGACCTGGGTCGGACAAGCCCGCACCGCCCCGGCCGAGGAGGCCCGGCGGCTGCTCGCCGAGGCGCTGGGCTGGTGGCACGGACCGGCCTTCGCCGAGCACGCGGACGAGGAGTGGGCCGCCGCCGAGGTGGCCCGGCTCACCGGGCTGTACGCGGAGGCCCGGGAGCTGGCCGTGGCCGCGGACCTGCGCACCGGCCGGGCGGCACAGGCCGCGGCCGACGCCGAGTCGCTGGTCCGGGACGCTCCCCTGCGCGAGGAAGGCTGGCGGCTGCTCGCGCTCGCCCACTGGGCCTGCGACCGGCAGGCCGACGCCCTCGCCGCGGTACGCCGTGCCGGCGCGGTCCTGCGCGCCGAGCTGGGCTGCGATCCCGGGCCGGCCCTGCGGGAGGTGGAACACGCCGTGCTCGACGGGCGGTTCGAGGTGCTGCGCGCGGCCGTGCCCGAGCCCGCCGCCGAACTCCCCGCGCGCTCCGGCCCCGGTCTGTTCGTCGGCCGGAGCCAGGAGTTGCGGACCCTGGCCGGGGCGGCCCGCGCCGCACGCGACGGCGGCGGACTGGCGCTGGTCACGGGCGCGGCCGGGGCCGGGAAGTCCGCGTTCCTCGACCGGGCCGCGGCGCGGCTGCGCGAGACCGGCTGGCGAGTGGTGGTCGGGCGCTGCCCCGAGTACGAGGGCGCTCCGCCCGCCTGGGCCTGGGTGGAGGCGCTGGGCGCGCTCGCCCGCGAGGTGCCGCCTGCCAGGCCGGAGGAGCTGACGGTGCTGCTGCGGGAGCCGGAGAGCACGGCGGCCCCCGCTCCGGACGGCGAGGCCAGCGCCGGCCGCTTCCGCATGCACCGCGCCTTCGCCGCCTGGCTGCGTGCCGCAACCTCCCGGGCGCCCCTCGCCGTCCTCCTCGAAGACCTGCACCGGGCGGACGCCGAGACCCTCGCCCTGGTCGAGACGGCGGCCGCGGTCACCGGCGTGCCCCTGCTCACCGTCGCCGGTTACCGGCCCACGGAGGTCGGCGAGCACCTCCTCAAGACCCTGGCCCACCTCGCCCCGGCCGCCCCGTACCGGATCGCGCTGGACGGGCTGCCGCTCCGGGACACCGCCACCCTGGTGGACGCAGTCTGCGGCACGCCCGTGGACCCGGCGACCGTGGCGGCGCTCGCCGAACGTACCGGCGGCAATCCCTTCTACGTCCTGGAGAGCGCCCGTCTGCTGGCCGACGAGGGTGCCCTGGTCGCGGTCTCCGAGGTCCCCCAGGGGGTGCGGGACGTGCTGCGCAGGCGCCTCGCGCTGCTCCCCGCCGCCGCCCGGTCCGTCGTACAGCTCACCGCCGTGCTGGGGCTGGAGACCGAGGTCGCCCTGCTCGTCGATGCCGCCGAGGCGGACGAGGAGCAGGTGCTGGAGGGTCTCGACGCGGCGCTCGCCGCCGACCTGCTCGGCGAGCCCGGGCCCGGCCGCGTCCGGTTCGTGCACGCCCTGGTCCGCGACACCGTCTACGCGGACCTCTCCGGCGCCCGGCGGTCCCGGCTGCACGCCCGCGTCGCGCGCCTGCTGCGCCACCACCGGCCCGGCGAACTCGCCGCCCTGGCCCATCACTTCGCGCGGTCTGGCAGTACGGCCGACGCCCCGCTCGCCGTCGACTACGCGCTGCGCGCCGCCGAGGCCGCCGAGCGGCGCTACGCCCATGACGTGGCCGTCACCCTGATCCAGCAGGCGATCGACACCTGCACCGCGACCTCGGGCGACGACGCCCCGCCCGACCGGCAGATCGAGCTGCTGGTACGGCTGCTGGGCGCGCAGGTGCGCACCGGCGCCACCGACGCGGCCCGGCGCACCCGGCAGCGCGCGGTGGAACTCGCCGAGCAGGCCGACCGCGGCGACCTGGTCGCGGCCGTGTACGGGGCCTGGACCGAGCCCGCGCCCTGGCGCAGCCGGCTCGAAGGGCCCTACGACCGGACCGCGCTGGCTCGCCTCGAACAGCTCGCCGCCGATCCGGGCCTCGACGGGCCGACACGTGCCCGGGTCCTCCAGGTGCTCGTCGACGCGGTGGCCGCCGAGGACCCGCCCCGGGCCCTGGAGGCGGCCGACGCCCAGCTGGCGCTCGCCCGTGCCGACGGCGCACCGCGCCTGATGGCTGCCGCGTTGATGACCTCGGCACGGTTGCTGCCGCACGAGACCCGGGCCAGGACCCGGCCGCCGCTCACGGCCGAGCTGCGCGACCTCGCCCGGGCCCACGACCTGCCGGCGTATCGCTGGGTCTGCGAGAACCTGGACGCGATGACCGCGGCCGCCCGCAACGACCCGGCGGCCGTGCACCGGCACACGGCGGAGGGTCTGGTCCTCGCCCGCCGCTACCGGCTGGTGTGGGCACAGGGGCTCAGTGCCGCGACCACCGCCATGCTGGCCTGCGTGACCGGGCGTTTCGAGGCCGCGGAGGCCGCCTACACCGAGGCGGACGCCCTGCTGCAGCGGGTGGGCGCCCACCACGCCACCGGTCTGCGCACCCTCGGGCTGATCGCCATGCGGCTCGTCCAGGACCGTGCGGCCGACGTCGAGCCGCTGGTCCGGGCCGTGTACGAGGCGGCGCCCGGCCAGGTCGCGGTGGCGTGGTCGCTGGTCCTGACACGGTTGGGCAGGCTCGACGAGGCGCTTGCCGTACCCGTCTCGGCAGACCCACCGAAGGATCATCTCTACGGCCTGGAACTCGACTTCCGCGCCGAGCTCGCGGTGCTCCACCGGGACCATGACACGGCAGCCGCCCTCGTCGGGCACCTGCGGCCGCTGCGGGAGCAGCTGGCCGGGGCGGCGGGCGCGGCGTACGCGAGCCGCCCGCTGGCGCACGCGCTGGCCGACCTGCACCGGCTGCTCGGCGAGGACCGGGCGGCGGCCGAGGGCTACGCGCTGGCCGAACGCACCGCGCTCGCCTGGGGTTCGGCGCACCTCACGGCGGACGCCCGGCGGGCCGCGGCGGACCTGGCCGAGGCCCGGGCCCGCCGCCGCACGTTCGCGACCTGACGGCCCGGCAGCGGGCCGCCCGCGTCGTCAGCCGCCGAGCGCGGCGTTCACCACCGCCTTCGCCTCCTCCTGCACCCGGGCCAGGTGATCGGGGCCCTGGAAGGACTCGGCGTAGATCTTGTAGACGTCCTCGGTGCCGGACGGCCGGGCGGCGAACCAGGCGTTCTCGGTGGTCACCTTGATGCCGCCGATCGCCGCGCCGTTGCCCGGGGCCTCGGTGAGGACGGCGGTGACCGGCTCGCCCGCCAGGGTCTCGGCGGTGACCTGGGCCGGGGAGAGCTTGGCGAGGAGGGCCTTCTCCTCGCGGGTGGCAGGGGCGTCGATGCGGGCGTAGGCGGGTTCGCCGAAGCGGGCGGTGAGGCCGGCGTAGTGCTCGGACGGCGTCTTGTCCGTCACGGCCGTGATCTCGGAGGCGAGCAGGGCGAGCAGGATGCCGTCCTTGTCGGTGGTCCAGACCGAGCCGTCGCGGCGCAGGAAGGAGGCGCCCGCGGACTCCTCGCCGCCGAACCCGATGGCACCGCTGACCAGTCCGTCGACGAACCACTTGAACCCGACCGGCACCTCGACCAGTTGACGGCCGAGGTCGGCGGCGACCCGGTCGATCATCGAGGAGGAGACGAGGGTCTTGCCTACACCCGCGTCCGCCGCCCACTGCTCGCGGTGGCGGTAGAGGTAGGAGATGGCCACGGCGAGGTAGTGGTTGGGGTTCATCAGGCCGGCGTCGCGGGTGACGATGCCGTGCCGGTCGGCGTCGGCGTCGTTGCCGGTGGCGACGCGGAACTCGTCCCGCTTCTCGATCAGCGAGGCCATGGCGTACGGCGACGAGCAGTCCATGCGGATCTTGCCGTCCCAGTCCAGCGTCATGAACCGCCAGGTGGGGTCGGTGTACGGGTTGACCACGGTGAGGTCGAGGCCGTGCCGTTCGGCGATCCGGCCCCAGTAGGCGACGGAGGCGCCGCCGAGCGGGTCGGCGCCGATGCGCAGCCCGGAGGCCCGGACGGCGTCGAGGTCGAGGACGCTGGGCAGGTCGTCGACGTACACGCCCATGAAGTCGTAGCGGCCGGTGGCCGGCGCGGCGAGCGCACGCTCGTAGGGGATGCGCTGTACGTCCTTCATGCCGCCGGCGATGATCTGGTTGGCGCGGTCCTGGATCCAGGAGGTGGCGTCGGAGGCGGCGGGGCCGCCGCTGGGCGGGTTGTACTTGAAGCCGCCGTCGGCGGGCGGGTTGTGCGAGGGGGTGACCACGACGCCGTCCGCGAGGCCGGTGGTGCGGCCGCGGTTGTGGGTGAGGATGGCGTGCGAGACGGCGGGGGTGGGGGTGTAGCCGTCGGCGCTGTCGACGAGGACGGTCACGTCGTTGGCGGCGAACACCTCAAGGGCGGTGACCTTGGCGGGCTCGGAGAGGGCGTGGGTGTCGGCGCCCAGGAAGAGCGGGCCGTCGGTGCCCTGGCCGCTCCGGTACTCGCAGATGGCCTGGCTGGTGGCGGCGATGTGGTCCTCGTTGAACGCGGTCGTCAGCGACGATCCGCGGTGTCCCGAGGTGCCGAAGGCCACCCGCTGGCCCGGGTCGGACGGGTCGGGGTGCAGCGCGTAGTAGGCCGTGACCAGCCGGGCCACGTCGACGAGGTCCTCCGGAGCCGCCGGCCGGCCCGCTCGCTCATGCGGCATGAGTCCACTTCCTCCGCAGTCGTTGATCGATCGCTCGCCGTCCATCTTTCCCTGTCAGCGGTCACGAACGCGAGTGCGGCACCGGCCGCGCACCGAAGACACGGCGGGTTCAGGGCCGGTTCACAGCGGACGTACCGCCAAGGGCCCCCCGGACGGTTCCGGCGGGCCCTCTCGTGTCGGTGTGGTGTGGTGGCGGTCAGTGCGGAGCGGGCACCGTGCGCGCGGCGGCCGGGGCCTTCGCGGGCTTCGGGTTGAGGACGCGCTCGGCCAGCTCGCCGAAGAGCAGGCCGAATCCGCCCCAGAGCACCAGCTGGATGGCGAGTGCCGAGAGCCGGAACCGCCACAGCAGGGTGGCCGGGAAGTCCGCCGGCACCTCGTTCACGACCGGCAGGAACTGGTAGGCCAGCCCGATGACGACGGCGAACGCGGCCACCGCGAGGACGGTCGCCCACCAGGTGCCCAGCCGCGGCTGGAGCCGTTTGCCGAGGATGGTGGCGGCGACCGCGAGCAGCACGCTGAGGAGCATCATCAGGAAGTACAGCGTGGTCCGCTTGCCGATGGTGTCCGGGTCGCCCACCGACGGCGGGTTGGCCGGGTACTTCAGGAACGGCACGACGTACACGGCGGCCAGGGCGCAGCCGGACAGCAGCATCGCCGTCGCCCGCGGCGAGAATCTGCCGACGCGGCCGAGGGCGAAGCAGTAGGCCAGGGCGGCGATGCCGCCGAAGGCGACGCCGTAGACGAGGACGCCGGTGGCGAGGCCGGCGGTGGACTGCAGGGAGCGGGAGACGACCTCCATCTCGTGCTCGTGCGCGTGGGCGTCCTCGAAGCCGATCGCCTTGTCGACGTTCGGCTCGCCGAGCAGGTAGGCGGCGACGAGGGCGAGCAGGCCGGCGGCCAGGCCGGCGAGCATGCCCCGCACCAGGAGGTTCCGGACCGTTGCGGAGTTCATGGGTGGTACGGCGCCCCTCGCGTCAGTGGCAGGGGAAGCCGAGCAGGTGGCGGGCGTCGTGCACCCACTCGTGGACGTCCGTGCCGCTGAACACGGAGGTGGCGCCCTGTTCGGCGCCGACGAAGTAGAGCAGGACCAGCATCAGGATGCCGAAGAAGACCGCCCAGGGAGCTATCGCGGACAGCGGCAGCTTGGCGGGAACGGCGGGGGTGTTGGCGGTCGGCGGAGCGACGGTCTGCGCCATGGCAGGACCTCCTCTGGGAGTTCGCGTCCCAACTCGGTGGTGCACAGGACGACGGCCACGGGTCTGACTCACGAGCAGCTGCGGGGCTCTCGCATACAGTGGCGCGACCGTTCCGGATTCCCACCGGCTTCCGTCTCGCCGTCGTCGATATCGGACAGACCGTACCGCGTGTCAGGAGCACGGCCAAGACCGCACCATCAGGCGTGATCTTCGTCTCGCACCTGATGGGCGGGTGGTCGAGCGGGTCAGGGGGGTGGGGCGAGGCCCAGTTCGCGGTCGCCGAGCGGGGCGAAGAAGCGGTCGACGTCGGCGTCGGTGACCTCGGTGAGGGTGGCCGGGGACCAGTGCGGGGTGCGGTCCTTGTCGACGACCTGGGCGCGGATGCCCTCCACCAGGTCATGGGTGGCGAGGGTCGCGCAGGAGACGCGGTACTCCTGGTCCAGGACCCGTTCCAGGGTGCCGAGTCCGCGGGCCCGGCGCAGCGCGGCCAGCGTGACCTTCAGGGCGGTGGGCGACCTGGTGAGCAGGGTGTCCGCCGCCTCCTTGGCCGCCGGGTCGCCGTGCGCGAGCAGCCGTTGGACGATCTCCTCGACGGTGCCGGCCGCGTAGCAGGCGTCGATCCACGCGCGGTGCCCGGCCAACTCGCCGTCGGGTGCCTGCCGTACCCGCCGGGCGAGCGCCTCGGGCACGGGCAGGGTGGCGAGGTCGGCGACGAACGCGGGGATCGCGCCGGACGGCATGGAGTGGTCGGCGAGTCCGCAGAGCACGGCGTCGGCGGCGCCGATCGAGGCGCCGGTCAGGGCGAGATGGGTACCGAGTTCGCCGGGGGCGCGGCCGAGCAGATACGTGCCGCCGACGTCGGGCACGAAGCCGATCCCGGTCTCCGGCATGGCGATCCGCGACCGCTCGGTGGCGATCCGGACACTGCCGTGCGCCGAGACGCCGACCCCGCCGCCCATCACGATGCCGTCCATGAGCGCGACGTACGGCTTGGGGAACCTGGCGATGCGGGCGTTGAGACGGTACTCGTCCCGCCAGAACGCGGCCGCGGCCGAGCCGTCGCCGTCCCGGGCGTCGTCGTGGACGGCGCGGATGTCCCCGCCCGCGCACAGGCCGCGCTCCCCCGCGCCGGTGATGACGACGGTCTGGACGGCGGGGTCCTGTTCGCACTCCGTGAGCGCCTCGTCGATGCGGCGCACCATGGCGTGGGACAGTGCGTTGATGGCCTTCGGCCGGTTGAGCGTGAGGTGCGCGGCCCGTCCGTCGACGTGCAGCAGGACGTGTTCGTCGGCGCCGGTCATCCGGACACCTCCGCCGGGCCGTCGGCCGCGATGAGGCGCATGATCTCGTCGGTTCCTTCCGGGATCGAGTGGACGCGTGGGTCATGGACGATCTTCTCGTGTCCGCCGCGTCCGGAGCACGCCGACCCGGTCCCAGGTCCGTCAGGTGCCGGCGGCCGGTGTCAGTCGTCGGGGATGCCGGTTCCGCCGAGTGCGGGGACGGTCCTCTCCGGGTGGAGCAGGGAGCGGGCTCCGAAGCGGAACTGGTCGAGCCTGTCGAGGACGGTCCGGCCGACCGGGGTGTGGCCCCAGATGCTGATGCCCTGGTGGGTGCTGGGTTCCCAGGTGGACTCGTCGATGACGATCGGCTTCCAGCCGACCTCCCACTCGAAGCCGGACGGGGTGCGGGCGTAGTAGGAGAGTTCCTTGTCGTTGGTGTGCTGCCCGACGGACAGGGCCATGTCGAAGCCGAGTTCGTGGACGCGCTGGTAGCTGCGGGCGAGGTCGTCCAGGCTTGCGCACTGGATGTTGAGGTGCTGGACGCGGGTGCGGACGGGGTCGATCGGCAGGCCGCGGACGGCGGCGACGGCGATGGAGTGGTGGCGTTCGTTGACGCGCAGGAAGCGGATCCTGAGTTTGACGCCGCTGATGGTCTCGTCGATGTAGTCGGTGAGGCGGGCGTCGAAGACGGTGCTGAAGTAGCCGCGCATCACGGCGGGTCTGGCCGAGGTGATGGCGACGTGGCCCATCCCGAAGGCGCCGGTGACCCAGCCGGACGCGAGCATGCGCAGGGGCTCCGCAGTGGTGACCGGGGTGGTGTGGATCTCCTGGGTGATGCCCTTGGGTCCGGGGAAGCGGAGGAGTCGTTCGACGCCCCGCTGCTTCGCCTCCTCGGCGGTGCCCTGGACCACGGGGACGCCGTGGGCGCGGACCCGGGACTCGATCTGTTCGAAGGTGGTGTGGTCGTCGAGGTGCCAGCCGACCGCGACCACGTCCTCGGCGGGCCCTCGCCGCAGCAGGAAGCGGCACTCGTGGCCGTCGAGGCGGAACCGCATCAGACCGGTGTCGAGGTCGTCGTGGTGCATGCCGATGGCGTCGGTGCCGAAGCGGCGCCAGTCGGCGAACCGGTTCGTCTCGATGACGACGTAGCCGAGGCGGACGGAGCCGAAGACGTCGGGCCGCGGGTTCATCGCCGGCCTGCCAGGAAGTCCGCGCACAGCCTGTTGAACAGTTCGGCACGCTCCCACTGCACCCAGTGCCCGGTGTTCGCCACCAGGTACAGGTCGCAGTTGGGCAGCCGGCCGGCCAGCATCCGGCCCCCGGAGGGCCGGTTGACCTTGTCCGCGGCACCCCACAGCACCAGGGTCGGCACGGGCAGCCGCGCCAGGCGCCGGTCGCGGGTGAAGTCCGTCTGCCACAGGGTGCGCAGGGACCTGGGACGGGTCAGCGGCGGGTTCGCGACGACCTCGGGGTCGATGCTGTCCTGATAGCGGGAGTCGATGACCGAGTCGGGCACCTCGGCCGCGTTGAAGACGAGGTGGTTGCGGATGAACTTCTCCAGCTTCGGCCGCGAAGGGCCCTCCCCCGTGTAGTAGTTGAGGAGGCTGGTGAGGCCGGGGGTGGGCAGGGTGCGGGTGGTGCCGATGCCGCCGGGACCCATCAGAACCATGCGGTCGACCCGGTCGGGGGTGTCCAGGGCGAGGCGCAGCGCGCAGGCGCCGCCGTAGGAGTTGCCGACCAGGTGGGCCTTTTCCAGGCCCAGTCGGTCCAGTACCCCCCGGATGTGGTCGGCGAGGTGGCCGAACGGGTCCGTGCCGTCGACGCCCTTGGTGCTGCGGCCGTAGCCGGGCAGGTCGGGGACGACGACCCGGTACTCCTTGGCCAGTTCGGCGATGTTGCGGCTGTAGTTGGAGACTCCCGAGGCGCCGGGGCCGCCGCCGTGCAGCAGCAGCACGGGCGGGCCGTCGCCGGTCTCCGCGACGAAGATCTTCTTGCCTGCGACGTCGAGCAGGGACTCGTGCATCGGCGGCAGCGCGGTCTGTGGGGTCATGGGGCGGTCCTCACTGGGCGGAGACGGCGGCGGGCGGCGGCGCGGGCGCGAACCCGGCCGGTGGCGGCGGGAGCCGGGTGCCGGCAGGTGCGGCGGCGTAGACGTAGGCGTCGGGGCGCAGGGCGAGCGTGGCCACGGCGCGCCCGGCCAGCCAGGGCAGCAGCACGCCGTCGCTGTCGACGACCGCACCCTCGGCCGGACGCGAGCCCGGGGGCAGGACGGCCAGCGAGGGCACACCCTCCCACTCGGGCTGCGCCCGGGGCACGCCGAGGTGCAGCAGCAGCCAGCGG
Organism: Streptomyces sp. NPDC001507; assembly: GCF_042894765.1. Taxonomy (NCBI): domain Bacteria; kingdom Bacillati; phylum Actinomycetota; class Actinomycetes; order Kitasatosporales; family Streptomycetaceae; genus Streptomyces; species Streptomyces sp. NPDC001507. The sequence continues at coordinate 769,566 of NZ_JBIAVV010000001.1, read as the reverse complement.
CCGCCGAGCACGTCGTCCAGCCGGACCCGTTCCCCGTCGGGGCCGGTCACCCAGGGCTGCGGGATCTGGTGCCCGGAGGCCTTGGTGCGGGGGCGGGCCTGGAAGCCCTGCGCGTAGGACGCGACCGGTATCCAGTTGGAGTCCACCAGCCGGGAAGCAAGACCCGGCACCCGGCGGATCGACCGCAGCACGCCGTTGCGGGCCCGGGCCACGGGAAGCCGGCGTTCGGTGATGAGCCGGCCGACGAAGACCGCCCGCCGGGTCACCTCCTTCACGTGCGGCTTGCGCTCTGCCTCGTAGGAGTCGAGCAGGCTCTCCGGCAGCTCGCCCCGCAGCACGGCGGCCAGCTTCCAGCACAGGTTGGCCGCGTCCCGTACCCCCGCCGCCATGCCCTGCCCGATCCACGGCGGCATCGCGTGCGCGGCGTCCCCGGCCAGGAAGACCCGGCCCACCCGGAACCGGGCGGCGAAGCGGACGTGATGGCTGTACACGGTGGCCCGGAGGATCTTGATCTGGTCCCGGCCGATGCCGTACCGGGACACCATCGCGTAGATCGCGTCGTCGCCGCTCATCCGCTTCTCGTCGTCGCCGGGCAGGACCGGGAACTCCCAGCGGTGGTGGCCCAGCGGTGTCGGGCAGTCCACCGCCGGGCGCGCCGGGTCGCAGCGGAACCGCAGCCGGTCGTGGTCCGGCCACGGCCTGAGCATCTCCGTGTCGACGACCACCCAGCGGTCCTCGTACGTCCGCCCCTCGTACCCCACGTTCAGCTGGGCCCGGGTGAGGCTGGAGCCGCCGTCGGCCGCGATGACGTACCGCGCGCGCAGCCGTCGTAGCGAGTCGTCGGCACCGGCCACCGTCAGTTCGACGCCGTCCGCGTCCTGACGCAGCCGCAGGCACTCGTGGCGGAGCAGCACCGACACGTTCGGATAGCGGTCGACGCCCTCGCGCAGGACCTGCTCCAGTGCGGGCTGGTAGAGGAACATCTGCGGCGGATGGCCGTGGCCGCGCGGGGCCGGGCAGGCGCTGAGGAAGGTGCGGCCCCGCGCGTCGACGAAGTCCAGCGGCCGCTCGGCGAGCATGTCCAGCTTCAGCCGCTCGGCCAGGCCGATGCGCTGCCAGATCCGGATGACCTCCTCGTCCGTGGAGATCGCCCGTGCCCGGGAGTAGACGTCGGCCTCCCGCTCCACCACCACGACCCTGAGGCCCGTCCCGCCCAGCAGGTTGGCCGCGGTCACCCCCGTGGGTCCGAAGCCGATCACCGCCACGTCGTAGGCGTCGTCGTCGGCTCCGTTCACGGCTCTCGCCTCACTGCTCACCCGGCCACCTCATGTCGTTCCTGTCGCGGCTCTTTGCTGTAGCGTTTGTTCCAATTGGAATGTCCACTACGGTAAGCAGGCCGTCGAAGGGCGGTCAAGTGCCGTCACGAGGGGAAAGGCACTCCCATGAACAGCGCATCCCGCCGCATCGACGTCCACCAGCACCTGATCCCGCCCTTCTACCGGGACGCCCTGGCCGGACACGGGATCGCGGAGGCGGGCGGTCGCGCACTGCCCGCCTGGAGCCCCGAGGCGGCGCTGGAGCAGATGGATCTGCTCGGCACCGAGACGGCGATCCTGTCCGTCTCCACGCCGGGCACCGGATTCCTCGCCGACTCCGGCGAGGCCGCCGCCATGGCCGGGCGGCTGAACGACTTCTCCGCCGCGCTCGCCGCCGGGCACCCGACCCGCTTCGGGTGGTTCGCCACCGTGCCGCTGCCGGACGCCGCCGCGGCGGCCCGGGAGGCCGAACGGTCGCTGGCCGGGCTCGGCGCCGACGGCGTCACCCTGCTCGCCAACACCGCGGGCGACTATCTCGGGGCCGACGGCCAGGACGCCCTGTGGCGGGTGCTCGACGAGCACCGCGCGGTCGCGTTCGTGCACCCGGCGGAGCTGCCCGGCCCCGCCGTGGCGGGGATCCCGCCGTTCGCCGCCGACTTCCTCCTCGACACCACCCGCGCGGCCTATCTCCTGGTGCGGGCCGGTGTCGTGCGCCGCTACCCGCGCATCCGGTTCGTCCTCAGCCACGCGGGCGGTTTCGTGCCGTACGCCTCGCACCGCATGGCCGTCGCCCTCGCGGCCGACACCGGGCGCAGCCCGCTGGACATCCTGGAGGACCTCCGCGGCTTCTACTTCGACACCGCGCTCTCCTCCAGCCCGGCGGCGCTGCCCACGCTGCTCGCCTTCGCCCGGCCCGGCCACGTCCTGTTCGGCAGCGACTGGCCGTTCGCACCGGCCGCGGCGGGCCAGTACTTCGCCACCGGACTGGACAGCGGTGTCGACCCCGGCACGCTCGCGGCCGTGAACCGCGGCAACGCCGAGGCGCTCTTCCCCCGCCTGGCGGGCACCCCCGCCCCGGCTCCCGCCGCACGCCCGTTCCCGTCCCGGCTGCGGCAGTCCGTGCGGCGCGCCGCGGCCCGCGCCGTCTTCCGGCTGGTCCAGCCCGGTACCGACTGAGCGGCCGCGCCGGCTGCCCGGTGAACCGGCGTGGAACTCTTGGTCACGGGTTTCCCTGCGACGGCCGTTCGAGTACCAAGGGCTGCCTAACATGAGGCGATCACGAACGGTACGAACCCCGGGAGCTCGGGATGGTGTTGTCCGGCCTCGACTGGAGGTCGTCGCGTCCCTGGACGGTCGTCGGTGTCGCCGTCGTGTGCCTGGTCGCCGGAGTACTGACGTTCACGCGCCACTCACGCCCCGCGCACGCCGACCCGACCGCGCTGCCGCACACCACCGTCGAGGTGTCCGCCAGCGGCTGCGGCCGTGGGTGGAGCGCACCGGTGTCCGGCGTCCAGGTCTTCGACCTGCACAACCCGACCGACGGAGCCGCCGAGGTCCTCCTGGAGGACCCCGGGAGCCAGGCCGTGTACGGCGAGGTCGAGGGCATCGGGCCGGGTACGACCCGGGAGCTGACCGTCCGGCTCGGCAAGGGCGCGTACGCGTTCAAGTGCGTGCCCGACGACGCCGACGCCGTCACCGGGCCCACCGTCCGGATCGCCAGGGGCAGCAGCGGCCCGGCAGCCGCCCCGGTCACCGAGCACGACCTGATCCCGCCGGCGCTCGCCTACCAGAAGTGGGTCGGCAGCGGCCTGTCCGACGTCGTACGGCTGACGACCGCCCTGCGCGCCGCGGTCGACCGCGGCGATCTGGCCGCCGCCCGCACCGCCTGGCTGCCCGCGCACCTGGAGTACGAGCGGCTGGGCGCGGCGTACGACGCCTTCGGCGACGCCGACGGCGCGATCAACGGCACGGACGCGGGACTGCCCGGCGGGGTGCACGACAAGGACTTCACCGGCTTCCACCGGATCGAGTACGGCCTGTGGCACGGCGAGTCCGCGGCCGGTCTGCGCGGCCCGGCCGCGGCCCTGCTGAAGGCGGTCACCGCGCTGCGCGACGAGTGGGCGCAGGCCCGGATGGACCCCGCCCAGCTGGGGCTGCGGGCGCACGAGATCCTGGAGAACACGGTGCAGTTCGAGCTGACCGGCCGTACCGACTACGGCAGCGGCAGCAGCCTCGCCACCGCCCGCGCCAACCTGGACGGCACCGTGGAGGTCATGTCCCGGCTGCACCCGCTGCTCGCCACCCGGTACCCGGATCTGCCTGCGCTGGAGAGCGAGTTGAAGCGGGCCGGGACGGTGCTCGACCGCTTCGGGCACGGCGGCGCCTGGACGCCGTTGGCGAAGCTGGGTCACCGGCAGCGCGAGGACGTCGACGCGGTCCTCGGCGACCTGGTGGAGCGGCTCGCGTCGGTGGCGACCCTGTGCGATCCGCGGAGGACGGTATGAGCGCGAACGAGACGGCCGGCAAGGGCGGCGTGGGCCGCCGCGGGTTCCTGCGCGGCGCGGCCCTCGCGGGGGCCGGGCTGGCCGCCGGCGGCGCGGCCGCCCCCGCCGCGGACAGCACCGCCCCGGGCACGGTCGCGCCCTTCCACGGCGCCCGCCAGCAGTCGGCGATCGCCGCGCCCCGCCGGACGACCGTGTTCGCCTCCTTCGACGTCACCGCCGGGAGCCGCGCCGAGCTCACCGAGCTGCTGCACACGCTCACCGACCGCGCCCGCTTCCTCACCTCGGGCGGCACCCCGGACCCGGCCGGGATCACCGCCCCGCCCGCCGACTCGGGCGTCCTCGGTGAGCAACTCCCCTCCGGTGCGCTGGCGGTGACCGTCGGCGTCGGCGCCTCGCTCTTCGACGACCGGTACGGGCTCGGGAAGCTGAGACCGCGTCGGCTGACCACGATGCCGGCGTTCCCGGACGACGACCTGCGGCCCGAGTGGTGCCACGGCGACCTGAGTGTGCAGTTGCACGCGGACGACCCGGACACCGTGCTGCACGCGCTGCGCGACATGGCCCGGCACACCCGCGGCGGGATGCAGGTCCGCTGGCGGCTGGACGGCTTCACCAGCCCGCCCCGCCCGTCCGGCACCCCGCGCAACCTGCTGGGCTTCAAGGACGGCACCGCCAACCCGGAGACCGGCAGCGCCCGGGAGATGGACCGGCTGGTGTGGGTCGGCAAGGACTCCGGCGAACCGGAGTGGGCGGTGGGCGGCAGCTACCAGGTGGTGCGGCTGATCCGGATGCTGGTGGAGTTCTGGGACCGGGTCTCGCTCGGCGAGCAGGAGCGGATGTTCGGCCGGTCGCGCGAGTCCGGGGCGCCCCTGGACGGCAACGCCGAGCACGACACGCCTGGTTACGCCGACGACCCCAAGGGTGACGTCATCCCGCTGGACGCGCACATCCGGCTGGCCAACCCGCGTACCGCCGCCACCGCCGACCAGCGGCCGCTGCGCCGTGCGTACAACTACGACCGGGGCATGGACGGCAACGGCAACCTCGACATGGGGCTGCTGTTCTGCTGCTACCAGCAGGACCTGGCCCGGCAGTTCGAGACCGTGCAGAAGCGGCTGGCCGGGGAACCGCTGGTCGACTACGTCTCGACGTTCGGCGGCGGCTACTTCTTCGCGCTGCCCGGGGTGCGGGACCGCAACGACTGGTACGGACGCGCTCTGCTCGCCTGAGCTTGTTCGAACAACTCCGCGGCAAATCCGTAACCCACATGGTCAATACACAGTCAAGTTTTGCCCCAACATCCCTGACCCGGTGTTCATGCGCACGCCATCATGACTCCGCCGCGGCGCCCGCAAGCGGGCGAAGCATCCCTGCCTGTACGACGCAGTGACGTTCATGCCCGGAGGGGAACCAGCATGGCCAGCACAGGAAGACGAACGGCGATGAGGAGCCTCGGCGCCCTCGCGGGGGCCGCCGCGCTCACGGTCCTCGGGGGCACCGCGCCCAGCTGGGCCGCCGTACCCGCCGGGCACGGCGGCTCGTCGACCGCTACCCCGATCAAGCACGTGGTCGTGCTGTTCGACGAGAACATCTCCTTCGACCACTACTTCGCGACCTACCCGAAGGCCGCGAACACCGACGGCACGAAGTTCACGGCGTCCAAGAAGACCCCGAAGGACGTCGACACCGTCGCGCACGCCGGGCTGCTGACGAAGAACCCGAACCAGTACGCGCCCAAGCGGCTCTCCCCGGCGCAGGCGATGACCTGCGACCAGAACCACTCCTACGGGCCCGAGCAGCTGGCCTACGACGGTGGCAGGGCCGACCAGTTCGTCCAGAACACCGAGGTCGACAAGTGCTCCGGCGGCCTGTTCGGCGAGCCGGGCCTGGTCATGGACTACTACGACGGCAACACCGTCACCGGTCTGTGGAACTACGCCCAGCAGTACGCCCTCAACGACCGCTCCTACAGCTCGGTCTACGGCCCGTCCACGCCCGGCGCGCTCAACCTGGTCTCGGGCCAGACGCACGGCGCGGTCTCGGTGGACCCGGTCACCGGCAAGCAGACGTCGACGCCGGACTCGTACGCCATCGCCTCCCCGGACGCGAAGGGCGTCGGCACGGTCGTCAACGACCCCGACCCGGCCTTCGACGACTGCTCCGACAAGGACCACACCAGCACCAGCGCGCTGGCCGCGCTGCAGGGCAAGAACATCGGTGACCTGCTCAACTCCAAGAAGGTGACGTGGGGCTGGTTCCAGGGCGGCTTCCGTCCGTCCACGGCCTACAACGGCACCTCCGGCTCCTACGCCAAGTGCGACACCACGCACACCAACGTCGGCGGCGCCTCGGTGGTCGACTACAGCCCGCACCACAACCCGTTCTCGTACTACAAGTCGACGTCCAACCCGCACCACGTGGCGCCGAAGAACGTGAACGAGATCGGTCACAACGGCCGGGCGAACCACAACTACGACCTGACCGACTTCACCGCGGTCGCCAAGGCGGGCAGGCTCCCGGCCGTCAGCTTCCTCAAGGCCGGTGAGTACCAGGACGGCCACGCCGGCTACTCCGACCCGATCGACGAGCAGCACTTCCTCGTCAACGAGATCAACACGATCCAGAGCTCGCCGCAGTGGAAGTCCACCGCGATCGTCGTCGCCTACGACGACTCCGACGGCTGGTACGACCACGCGTACGCCAAGCCCCGCAACGGCTCCAAGGACACCACGGTCGGCTCCAACGGCAAGGCCCTGGACAGCGCGGCCTGCCAGGCCGGCCCGGCCGCGTCCGGCGGCTACGCCGACCGCTGCGGCCCCGGCACCCGGCAGCCGCTGCTGGTCGTCTCGCCGTACAGCAAGGTGAACAAGGTCGACCACACCCAGACCGACCAGGCCTCGATCACCCGCTTCATCGAGGACAACTGGCACACCGGCCGCGTCGGCGACCACTCCTTCGACGCGACCGCGGGCTCGCTGACGAACATGTTCGACTTCCGGCACCCGAACAACAAGCAGGTGCTGCTGAACGCGGACGGCTCCGTCAAGCACATCGGCCCGATCCGCCACGTCTCCGCGGTGAGCACCCACATCACCCCGGGCCCGGCGATGGTGAACACGGCCGCGACGACCGGCTCCGGCCGGTTCCCGGCCCTTCCGGTCACCCTCGGTGCGGGCGCCCTGGTGGCCGCCGGCGCCACGGGCACGTACCTGACGCTCCGCCGCAGGCAGCGCACCACCGCCTGACGCCCCCCGTCCTGACCCGCTCGGCACGGTCCTCCTCCCCGGACCGTGCCGAGCGGCGTTGCGTCACAGGTGCCGAGGGACGGTCCCGCGCCCCGGGCGATCAGGAGCTTTTCGTGGCGCGGCTGCAGCGGGCCGGCCGTGCGGTTGTCGTCCGTCCTGCGGCACGGGATGCTGAGGGGGCACGGAGGGAAGCGGTGCCCATGGATCGTTTTCCGAACGCGGCCGACGTCGATTTCCACAGTCCTCTGGACCTCACCAAGGCCGCGGCCGCGGTGCTGGACGCCGACGGCCGCATCTCGGGCTGGAGCCCCTCGGCCCAGCGCCTCCTCGGGCATCCGGCCGAGGACGTGCTCGGCCGGCCGGCGGCCCTGCTGCTGGCGACGGATCCGGGACAGCGGCCCTCCTCGCTCTGCACGGCGCACCGGCCCCGCAGCACGGTCCTGGACCTGACCTGCCGGGACGGGCGTACCCTGCGCGCGGCCGTGACCTTCAGCCCGGTCGCGACCCAGGACATGGCCGCGACCGTCGTGCTCGCGGCGGAGCTCAAGGAGCTGCGCTGCTGGGAGTCCCAGCTGGCCATGTTGCAGGGGCTGGCCACCGAGTCCTCCGTGGGCCTGACGATCTTCGACACCGACATGCGGGTCGTCTGGGGGAACGTCTCCACCGATCTGGAGCTCGCGGGGATCGCCCAGTACGTGGGCCGTCCGGCGGCGGACCTCTTTCCCGAGGGCGAGTTCATCTCCCGGCACCATCCTCCGGACGAGGACCAGATCATGGAGCACGTGCTCACGACGGGCGAACCGATCATGGGCATGCACTACCGGGGACGGGCCCCCGCCGACCCGGTGCGCGAGCACGTCTGGTCCTGCTCGTACCACCGGCTGGTGGACGCCAGGGGCGAGCCGCTGGGCCTGTTCGAGGAGTCCCTGGACATCACCGACCGCTACCGGGCCCAGGAACGGCTGTCGCTGCTCGTGCGGGCGGGCAAGCGCATCGGCGCCTCGCTGGACGTGCGCCGCACCGCCGCGGAACTCGCCGACGTGGCGGTGCCGCAACTGGCCGACGAGGTACTGGTCGACCTCCCGCCTGCGGTCATCGAGGGCCGGCAGCCGCCGACGGGTTCGGCGCCGGGGCACAGCCTGCTGCGGATGCACGGCCGGACCCCGGAGGAGTTCCGGACCACTCCCGTCTCCTACCCGCCGTCGTCGCCGCAGGCCCTGAGCCTGGCCACCAGCCGCCCCGTCGTCGATGCCGCCCCGCCCACGTCACCGGCCGGCCCCGCTCCGGACGGCCGGCGCTCCAGCCTCTTCGTCCCGCTGCTCGCCCGGGACGCGGTCCTCGGCCTCGCCACCTTCCGGCGCAGTCACAACCCGGACCCCTTCGGGCCCGAGGAGCAGACACTCGCCGTGGAGCTGACCGAGCGGGCCGCCGTCGGCATCGACAACGCCCGCCGCTACACGAGCCAGCACGCCGCGGCCCTGGTGCTGCAGCGCAGCCTGCTGCCGCAGCACCTGCCCGAGCAGAGCGCGGTCGACGTGGCGTACCGGTATCTGCCCGCCGACAGCCGGGTGGGCGTGGGCGGCGACTGGTTCGACCTGATCCCGCTCTCCGGTGCCCGGGTGGGGCTGACCGTCGGCGACGTGGTCGGCCACGGCGTGCACGCGGCCGCGACCATGGGCAGGCTGCGCGCCACCGTACGGACCCTGGCCCTGCTGGACCTGGACCCGGCGGAGCTGCTGACCCGCCTCGACGGCCTGGTCGCGCAGGACTCCGAGCCCCACGCGGACGACGGGCTGGGCGACGAGGCGCTCGGGGTGACCTGCCTGTACGCGATCTACGACCCGGTGAGCGGCCGCTGTGTCTGGGCGAGCGCGGGTCATCCGCCGCCGATCGTGGCCGACGCGACCGGCTCGGTGGCGCTGTCCGCGCTGGCGCCGGGGCCGCCCCTGGGGCTGGGCAGCCTGCCCTACGAGAACGTCGAGCTGAGCCTGTCCAGCGGCAGCGTGGTGGCGTTCTTCACCGACGGGGTGGTGGAGGACCGGCGCACGGACATCGACAGCGGTATCGACCGTCTCGCCCATGTGCTCACCTGGCAGCGGTGCCCGCTGGAGGAACTGTGCGACAGGGCGCTGTCAACGCTGCCGCCGGGGCCGCAGGCGGACGACGCCACCCTGCTGCTGATCCGCACCCGGCGGCTGGGGGCCGGCCAGGTGGCGGACCTGGAGCTGCCGCCCGACCCGGCGATGGTGGCCCGGGCGCGCACGGACACGGAGCGCCAGCTGGAGACCTGGGGCCTGGCCGACCTGGCGTTCACCGCGGAGCTGGTGGTGAGCGAGCTGGTCACCAACAGCATCCGGTACGCCAGCGGGCCGGTGATGCTGAGGCTGATCAAGGATCGCAGCCTGTTGTGCGAGGTCTCCGACAACGCGCACACGGCACCGCACCTGCGGCGGGCCCGCCGGGACGACGAGGGGGGCCGCGGTCTGTTCCTCGTCGCCCAGATGTCGCAGCGCTGGGGCACGCGCTACACCGGTTCCGGGAAGACCATCTGGGCCGAGCTGGCCCTCCCCTGACCCGCGCGGGCCTAGGGCTGGTCCCCGGCCGTGGCCGGTCCGGCCGGTGCCGGTGTCCGGTGCAGGGCGCGGACCGGGATCACCAGCAGCCACCAGTACTTGGCGAGGCCGGGTGACCAGAACGCCAGCGGGATCGCGGTGACGAAGACCAGGACGTGCAGGGCGCTGCGGCGGACCGACGTCCGCAGCTCCGCGGGGTCCGTGCCGGGGGCGGCCAGCGCCGGGGCGGCCAGCAGGCGCAGGTACATCGCGCCGAGGAAGCCGAGGGACAGCGCGATCGAGCCCGAGTAGCACGCCGTGGCCGCCGCCGTCCGGCCGTACTCGCTGATCAGCTTGGTCGGGAAGGGCAGCGCCGCGGCGACCGCCAGCAGGGCGAAGTACAGGTAGAGCAGCCAACGGTCGACGGTCGCGATCAGCCGGAACAGGGCGTGCTGGGTCAGCCAGAGCACGCCGATGACGGCGAAGCTCAGCAGGTACGCGCCGATCGCGGGCAGCAACTCCCGCAGGGCGTGCGGGACTTCCGAGTCGTGCAGGCCTTCGGGGACGGTGATGTCGAGGGCGAGCAGGGTGATGGCGATGGCGAAGACGGCGTCGCCGAGCATCGCCAGTCGCTCGGGGCTCACGGCGATCTCGCTGCGGCGCAGGGTGAAGGGGCGGGAGTTCCTCATGTGAAGGACACCAGGGGCTCGTCGGCGTGGGGACGACGACAGAGGTACCACACGGCGGTGTACGGACGGAGCGGGAAAGATCCCCTGGTCTGTGCTGTGCCCGTTGGGGAAATTCCCCGCCCCTTCCGGACGGGTGTCAGCCGTCGATGCGGTGCGTGGTCCAGAACGACGTCAGGTCGGTACTGGTCGCGGCCTGGGCCGCCGCCTTGAACTCGGCGGTGGTCGAGACGCCGTACCAGTGCGAACCGGCGTAGCTCTTGAGGAGGTTGGTCATGGCGGTGTCACCGATGAGGCGGCGCAGGTCGTGCAGGGCGCACTTGCCGTAGCCGTAGACGACGGTGGAGTAGCGGGAGGAGTGGGCGTCCCAGTAGGCCATCGAGTTGGTGATCTTCTCGGCCGACGAGGCCCAGGAGACGCTGTTCCAGCAGTTGGTGCCGGTGAGTCCCTGCGCCAGGTCGGTGGCGTAGTCGGTGAACGCCTCGTCCAGCCAGGGGCTGTTGTACTCGTCGTCGCCGACGATGCCGTACCACCACTGGTGGCCGATCTCGTGGGTGAGCGCGGTGGTGCTGACGAGGTCGAGGACGAAGCCGGGGTACTCCATGCCGCCGAACCAGAAGTTGTTGTCGATGACCGCGTCCAGTTCGCCGTAGGGGTAGGCCCCGAAGCGGCCGGCGTGGGCGTCGACCGCCGACTTGGCGGTGGTGAGCATGGACTGGGCGCTGGAGGAGCTGATGCCCGAGACGGAGTAGATGTTGATCGGGACCCCGCCCGGGGAGGTGCCGGAGATCTTGCTGAACGGCCCGGCCGCCCAGGCGAAGTCACGGACCTTGGAGGCGGTCGCGGTGGTGACGGTACGGCCGCTGGTGCCCGGGGTGTCGACGGAGGTGCCGGTCGCCGGGACCAGGAGGCTGCTGGGGTGGTCCAGGGTCACCTTGAAGTCGGCGGCCAGGGAGTAGAAGGACTCGCCGTTGTTGGTGTACGGGTCCAGGTGCCAGCCTGAGCCGTCGCGGACCGCGAGGACGGGCAGCGCGTTGCCGATCATGCTGAAGGCGCCGTCGTAGCCGAAGCGGTCGGCACCGCTGGGGACGGTGATGCCCAGGTCGAAGCCGATCGTGGTGCTCTGGCCCTGGGCCAGCGGTGCCGGCAGGGCGACCTGCAGGGCCGTGCAGGCGACCGAGAGCGCTCCCGCGGTGCCGCCGGTGACGTTGCTGACGGTGATCGGCGGGGCCGAGCAGGTGCCGTGGTAGTTGTCCCACAGCCGGAGGTAGACCTCGCTGAGCGCGGTCGCGGAGGCGTTGGTGAAGGTCACGCTCTCGTGGCCGGTCCAGCCCGTGCCGGTGGAGTTGCTGGTCAGGCTGACGGTGTACGACGGGGACGCCGGGGTACGGGTGGTGTCGCCGGGGGTGGTGGCGGCCGAGGTGTCGAGGGCGACGTCGTCGACGACGAAGCTGGTCTGGAGGCTGGAGTCCTCGGTGCCGGTGAAGGCGACGGTCACGGTCTGGCCGGCGAAGGCGGACACGTCGAACGACTTCTTCACGTACCCGGTGTTCTTGTCCAGGTTGGACCAGGTCGCCAGCGTGGTGCTGCCGATCTTCGCCGTGAACTTGTCGTACGCCGTGGACGAGGTGGTCTCGGCGGTGTCGACGTGCAGCCAGAAGGAGAGCGTCGCAGCGCATCCGGAGGGGACGCTGACGCTCTGCGAGAGCGTGTCGGTGTGGGTGGAGCCGGTGCCGTCCAGCCAGGCGAAGCTGGAGCCGCCGTGGGCGGACTGGCCGGAGCGGCTGGTGATCACGCTGGTCGAGGACTGGGTCCAGGGTGACGTGCCGCTCTCGAAGCCGCCGTTGGTGACGACCTGGGCGGGCGTGCAGGCCGCCTGGTCGGCGGCCGACGCCGTGCTGCCGGGGAGCAGGGCCGCGGCGAGCGCCGCGATGGCCAGCGCGCTGGTGGCGAAGGCCTTGTGGGGGGTCGATCTCACACGAAACTCCTTTGCGGAGGCCGGGATCCTGGCCTGCTGAGTGGCCGCCGGTCCGGCTGGGGTGCGCCGGTGGCGGCCTCACGCGTTGCGCAGTGGTGCGAGTCGGAAGCCTGACAGACTTGACCAGGCCATGTCACTAAGGGGTTACCCTCGCGTCAGGAATGGTCCGCACAGCAGGGGGTGGGGTTGGGGACCTCGAAGGGGGCCAGCAGGCCGCCCGCCGCCGGGACCAGGGCGAGGGTGAGGACACCGTCGCGCCACTCGGGGCGCACGTGATCCTGCGTCATGACCTCCGTGGTGGGCGGGAGTTCGGCGTCCGGTGCGCCGAGCACGACCAGGCGCTCGACGGCGGTGCGGTCGAGCAGGTCCGCGACGGTGACGGTGCCGGTCAGGTGCGCCACGCCCGGGTAGGCCACGGCCCGGCCGGAGGCGGGGGGTGCGGCGGCGGCCCGCCGGGCGGTCTCCACCGCGTCGCCGGGGCCGTGGGTGCGGCCGGCCAGGGCGAGGCCGGTACCCGCCGGGAGCGAGGTGAGGAGTTCCCGCCACACGTCGTCCACGGCCGCGTGCGGGACGGTCAGCGAGACCGCCGTCCCCCGGCGTTCATCGGTGCGGAACAAGTGGGTGCAGGCGAACACATCGTCCGTGAGCGCCAGTTGGTCCAGCAGCCGGTGGATCAGGTGGTCGGCCTCGCGCAGGGTCGCCGTACCGGCGTCCACCCCGATGACGGAGCGGACGCCGGACGCGTGGTGCGGGGAGGTCATGCGGGCAGGACCCACATCGGGTTGGAGTAGAACCACAGGTCCTTCCACGGGTCGGCGTCGCCGAGGACGTCGATGGCCGGGCCGGCCGGGTCCACGGCGGCTCCGTTGAAGCCGACCGCGGAGCGGTTGCCGTCCGTGCCGCGCAGCCGGACGTAGACCGGCTTGTCGAGGCGGCCGAGGGAGTACGTCAGTTTGACCGAGCCGGTCGCCCTGTTGACCTCGAAGGACTTCACGACCTTGGTGGACGGCGTGGCGAAGGTGTCCTTGTCGCTCACCGTGCCGGTGACATCGCCCTGGATGACGTCGACACGGGCCAGCGAGGGCACGAACTGGGCCCAGTTGGGGCCGCCCGCGAGGCTGATCTCGATGACCAGGTCCACCTTGCCGCCCTTGCGGACGTGCAGCACGCCGCCGAGGGTCACCGCCTGCGAGCCGGAGCGCAGTTGGGCGTCGAGGCCGCTGATCAGGCCGCCGTGGTCCACCCAGACCCGCCCCGCGCGGATGCCGTCCATGACCGACTTGTAGGAGAAGGACGAGGCGCCGACGTGGGTGCGGGAGTACTGGCCGGGCCAGAAGTCGGTGTCGGTGAGGCTGATGCCGGTGCCGTAGACCGGGTCGTTGTACCGGCCGTTGGCGTTGAAGTCGCCGTTCGGGCCGCGCACCGCGGTGTCGGCGTAGACGTTGTGGGAGTCGGAGTTGGCGGTGATCCACCAGGGCTTGCCCTCGGCGAGCAGGCTGTCCCACAGACCGCCGACGGTGGCGGTCATCCAGTCGAAGCCGCCCCAGGTGCGGTAGCTCTCCAGCGGGTAGCCGGCGAAGGAGTCGGCGCTCGGGCTGTTGTCGTAGATGCCGCGGGCCGAGCCGGGACCGTTGGGCTTGGGCAGGCCGCCCGCCTGGTGGCCGGGGGCGCCCTCGAAACCGACCGCGATCGACGGCTGGGCGTCGCGCCAGGCGCGGATCTCGTGCGGCGAGTCGATGCCCTTGCGCGCCGGGTGGTTGGCGAGGAACAGCGCGTCCCTGACGTTGCGGCGCTGCACCTGCTCGGCGAGGAAGTTGAGGCCGGAGATGGCCAGCGCCTCGTTGGCGGGGGAGCTGCTGGACGCGCCCTTCACCGAGCCGTCGAAGGAGTTCTCGAACTCCTTGAGGACGGCGACCTCGTTCTTGCCCGGGTGGACGAAGACCGTGCCGTGCTCGGCGGCCGGGATGTTCCACTCCAGGCCCTGGAAGACCAGCGTGTCCTCGATCTGGTCACGGGCGGCGACGATGTCCGGGTTGACCTTCTCGACACCGATCTTGGCGTGCGTCTCGCTGCCGTGGTCGGTGATGACCATCCAGTCCAGGCCGTGCGCGTTGGCCTGGCGGACGTGGTCGATGACCCGGTACTTGGCGTCGGAGCTGTACTGGGTGTGGATGTGGTGGTCGCCGGCCAGCCACAGGTAGCCGCCGGAGCGGCCGCTGCGGGAGTGGGCGGAGGAGACCGAGGCGGCGGCCTGGCCCGCGCCGGCGAGGACGCTGCCCGCCGCGAGACCGGCGCCGAGCAGGCCGGTGCGGCGCAGCATCGAGCGGCGGGAGAGCTGACCGGGTGTCAGCTCCGCTTCGGGGACCGACAGATCGAGGGCGGGCGGCAGCGACGAGGCGGCGTCGCCGTCCCCGTGGTGGTGATGGTGGTGGTGACCGTGGTCGTGGCTGTGACCGTGGCTCATGTTCGGAACTCCCGCGGGCGACCGGTACGGGGGGTGACTCAGGACGTGCAGAGTCTGCGAAGGTCGCGTGAACAACGGGAGTCGAGGTCATGGTGGGGTAAAGAACGACTCATGTGCAGCGCGCTACGCGCTTGTCCCGGTGGGGAGTTGACCAAGCAGCCGTAAAGACGGCGATGCCCGGGCCGGCTCACGGGGAGCCGGCCCGGGCATCGGGCCCCGGTCGGTCAGACCACGGTCGGTGAGACCACGGTCGGTCAGACCACGGTCGGTCAGACCAGGTCGAACCGGTCCGCGTTCGCGACCTTCGTCCAGGCGGCGACGAAGTCCTTCACGAACTTCTCCTTGGCGTCGTCGCTCGCGTAGACCTCGGCGACGGCGCGCAGCTCGGAGTTGGAGCCGAAGACCAGGTCGGCACGGGTGCCGGTCCACTTGACCGCGCCGCCCGCGTCGCGGCCCTCGAAGGTGGACTGGTCCTCGGAGGTGGACTTCCAGGTCGTGCCCATGTCGAGCAGGTTGACGAAGAAGTCGTTGGTCAGCACGCCCGGCGTCTCGGTGAGCACACCGTGCTTCGAGCCGCCCTGGTTGGCGCCGAGGACGCGCAGGCCGCCGACGAGGACGGTCAGCTCGGGGGCGCTCAGGCCGAGCAGGTTGGCGCGGTCGAGGAGCAGGTACTCGGCCGGCAGGCGGTTGCCCTTGCCGAGGTAGTTGCGGAAGCCGTCCGAGGTCGGCTCCAGGGCCGCGAAGGACTCGGCGTCCGTGTGCTCGTCGGTCGCGTCGACCCGGCCCGGGGTGAAGGGCACCTCGATGTCGACGCCGCCGTCCTTGGCGGCCTTCTCCACCGCGGCGGCACCGCCGAGGACGATCAGGTCGGCCAGGGAGACCTTCTTGGCGCCGGTGTTGAAGTCGCGCTGGACGCCCTCCAGGACGCGCAGGACCTGGGCGAGCTCGTCCGGGTCGTTGACCTCCCAGCCGCGCTGCGGCTCCAGCCGGATGCGGGCGCCGTTGGCGCCGCCGCGCTTGTCGCTGCCCCGGAACGTCGAGGCCGACGCCCACGCGGCCTTGACCAGCTGCGAGACCGTCAGGCCCGAGTCGAGGAGCTTGGCCTTCAGGGCCGTGACGTCGGCGGCGTCGATGGCCTCGCCCTCGGCCTGCGGCAGCGGGTCCTGCCAGATCAGCGTCTCCGCCGGGACCTCCGGGCCGAGGTACAGGGACTTCGGGCCCATGTCACGGTGGGTCAGCTTGAACCAGGCGCGGGCGAAGGCGTCCGCGAACTGGTCGGGGTTCTCGTGGAAGCGGCGCGCGATCGGCTCGTAGATCGGGTCGAAGCGCAGCGACAGGTCGGTGGTGAGCATCGTCGGGAGCTTCTTCTTCGACGCGTCGTGCGCATCCGGGATGATCGCCTCGGCGTCCTTGGCCACCCACTGGTGGGCGCCGGCGGGGCTCTGGGTCAGCTCCCACTCGTAGCCGAAGAGGATGCCGAAGAAGTCGTTGCTCCACTGGGTCGGCTTGGTGGTCCAGGTGACCTCCAGACCGCTGGTGATGGCGTCGCCGCCCTTGCCGGTGCCGTAGGTGCTCTTCCAGCCGAGGCCCTGCTGCTCGATCGGCGCGCCCTCGGGCTCGGCGCCCACGTTCTCGGCGGGTCCTGCGCCGTGGGTCTTGCCGAAGGTGTGGCCGCCGGCGATGAGGGCGACGGTCTCCTCGTCGTTCATCGCCATCCGGCGGAAGGTCTCGCGGATGTCGCGGGCCGCGGCGATCGGGTCCGGGTTGCCGTTGGGGCCCTCCGGGTTGACGTAGATGAGGCCCATCTGGACGGCGCCGAGCGGGCTCTCCAGGTCGCGGTCACCGGTGTAGCGCTGGTCGTCGAGCCAGACCTTCTCGGGACCCCAGTAGACGTCGTCCTCCGGCTCCCAGACGTCCTCGCGGCCGCCGCCGAAGCCGAAGGTCTTGAAGCCCATCGACTCCAGGGCCACGTTGCCGGTGAGGATCATGAGGTCGGCCCAGGAGATGGCCTGGCCGTACTTCTTCTTGACCGGCCACAGCAGACGGCGCGCCTTGTCCAGGTTGCCGTTGTCCGGCCAGCTGTTGAGCGGGGCGAAGCGCTGCTGGCCGGCGCCGGCGCCGCCGCGGCCGTCGGAGATGCGGTAGGTGCCCGCGCTGTGCCAGGCCATGCGGATCATCAGCGGGCCGTAGTTGCCGAAGTCGGCCGGCCACCAGTCCTGGGATGTGGTGAGCACCTCCGCGATGTCACGTTTCACGGCCGCGAGGTCGAGGTTCTGGAACGCCTCGGCGTAGTCGAAACCCTCGTCGAGGGGGTTCGAGACGGTGGGGTTCTTGGCAAGGATCTTCAGGTTGAGCCCCTCGGGCCACCACTGGCGGTTGCCGCCGCCCTGGGTGGGGTGCGGTGCGCGGTCGTGCGCGACCGGGCACTTGCCCGCGTTCTCCTGGGCCTCAGACATGGGGGAAATCCTTCCGGAAGGGGCGGATCGACTTACTCAGGAACTATTGGACGTACTCAGGAACAGCTGGACGTACTCAGGAACTGCTGACGGTGGAACAGGCGGGGCACAGGCCCCAGTAGATGACCTCGGCCTCGTCGATCGCGAAGCCGTGGTCGTCCGAAGCGGTCAGGCACGGGGCGTCGCCGACCGCACAGTCGACGTCGGCTACGGCGCCGCACGACCGGCACAGGACGTGGTGGTGGTTGTCGCCGACACGCCCCTCGAAGCGGGCCGGGCTGCCGGCCGGTTCGATGCGGCGTATGAGTCTGGCCGTGGTGAGCGCGTGCAGCGCGTCGTACACGGCTTGAAGCGATATGTGGCCCACCCGCTCGCGGACGCCCGAGGCGATCGCCTCGACGTCCAGGTGGTCGCCGTGGCGGACGGTCTCCAGCAGCGCGACGCGGGCGGCCGTCACCCGCAGGCCGGCACCGCGCAGCTCATCGGCGGTCGTCGGGGGCTGGGAGGCGGTCATGGCGCCAACCTATCGCCATAAACACGAGTGATTCAAGAAAACAAACCACTCAAGTCTGGTGGCGAACCGGCCAACGCCCGTGTCACCCGTCATCCGCCGCGCCACCCGCCGCCCGGCTTTGCCATCTCTTTACAACCCGCCCCGGCGCCGCGTCGTCTCTCCGCTCGATCCGTAACTCAGCCCGCCCCGACCACGGCGGGCCGACGAAAGAGAGCGTCCTCATGCGCCGAACCGTCCTGAGCGCCACGGCACTCGCCTGCACCGCCGTGCTGGCGGGCACCGTGCCCGCGTTCGCCGACAGCGCCACCCCGAGCCCGGTGGCCACCGTGGCACCCTCCGCCGCGGCCTCCGCCGAGCCGTCCGCCGTCCCGTCCGAGGCGCCGTCCGCCGCGCCCACCCGCGCCTCGACCCCCGCGCCGACGCGGGACTCGCGCCAGGTCGCGGCGGTGCCGCAGGGCGCGCCCGACACCGGGGTGACGGAGCCGTCATCGGGCTCCGGCTCCGAGAACGCGCTGATCGGCGGTGGCGCGGCGGCCGTGCTCGCCGCGGGCGCGACGGTCTTCGCCGTCCGGCGCCGCCGGGCGACCGGGGCATGACCCCCCTCTCCAGGCGCACCGTGGTCACCGCCGCGGCGGCCTCGCTGCTCGCGGGCTGCGCGGACCGGACACCGGACCGGACGGCCCCGGCCGCCCGCCCCCGTCCGGCATCCTCGCCGCCCCCGGCCACGACCACGGCCGCCTCCGGCACGCCGTCCGCACTGGGCCGGTCCACGCCGGTCCGGCTGCGCATCCCGGCGATCGGGGTCGACACCCCGCTGCTGCGCCTCGGCCTCGCCGCCGACGGCACGGTGCAGGTGCCGCCGGTCACCGCGCACGACCGGGCGGGCTGGTACCGCTACTCCCCCACCCCGGGGCAGACCGGGCCGTCGGTGATCCTCGGCCATGTCACGGTCGGCGCCTACGGGGACGGGGTGTTCCGCCGGCTCGCGGAGCTGCGCAGGGGCGAGCAGGCCGTGGCGCGCCTGGAGAACGGCAGGTCGGCGGTGTTCACCGTCGACAGGGTGCGTACGGTCGCCAAGGCCGCGTTCCCGACCGAGGACGT
Source organism: Streptomyces sp. NPDC001507 (assembly GCF_042894765.1). Lineage (NCBI taxonomy): Bacteria > Bacillati > Actinomycetota > Actinomycetes > Kitasatosporales > Streptomycetaceae > Streptomyces > Streptomyces sp. NPDC001507. The sequence continues at coordinate 750,750 of NZ_JBIAVV010000001.1, read as the reverse complement.
GTACGGGGACGTGGACCGTCCGGAGCTGCGGCTGATCACCTGCGGCGGTCCGCGCGGCGGCGACGGCTACCTCGACAACGTGATCGTCTTCGCCACGCTGACCGGCACCGCACGCTGACCCGCCGGAACGGATGCGGGACCGGTGGAACGCCCGCCGCCGGTCCCGCATCCTCCCGGACGAGCCGGGCGAGCCGGACGAGCTGCCCTCCCCCCACAAACCTGGAGAACGTTGAAACGGTCCCGTGACACGGCGGCCTCCGAGCTGTTCGCCGCCCTGTACCCGCGCCTGGCCGGCTGGTGCCGCCGTCTGGTCGACGACGACGAGACGGCGCACGAGATCGCCTCGGAGGCCTTCACCCGCCTGTGGGCCCGGTGGGCGAAGGTGGAGGAGCCGCGCGGCTTCCTCTACGTCACCGCGGCCAACCTGGTCCGGGACCACTGGCGCAAGCTGGAGCGCGAGCGCCGTGCGGTGCGCCGGGCCGGTACGGAGGCCGCGATCCGCCCGCACGCCGAACCGGCGGATCCCTCGGTACGCCTGCTGGTGCAGTCGCTGCCCGAGCGGCTGCGGGTGCCGATCCTGCTGCACTACTACGCTGACATGCCGATCCGGGAGGTGTCCGAGCTGACCGGGCGCAAGGAGGGAACCGTCAAGGCCGATCTGCACGCGGCCCGAGAACTGCTCCGCGGTCATCTGAGGAGAAGCCTTGACCACACGCTTTGACGACGAGCCCGAGTTCGACGGCCCCGACGACCCCTTGGCGGTCATCCTGCGGCCGCCTGCCGCGCACCTCGGTCCGCCGCCGGGCCGCTACGAGGAGATCCGGCGCGCCGCGAGCCGCCGCCGCCTGGTCCGTACGGCGGCCGGAGCCGGGGTGACCTGTGCCGTCGCCGTGTGCGTCGCCCTGTCGCTGCACCTGACGGCCCCCGCGGCGCCCGTCTCCCCGCAGGTGCCCCTGGCACCGCCGGCCGCCACCCCCACCGCACCGCACCGCTCGTCGGGATCACCGACGCCGGTCACACCCAGCCCGCGTCCCAGTGTCGCGCCGACGCAACGGGCGACCACACAGGCTCCCGCCCGGGGTGCGTCGGCCACTCCGTCCACCGCCCCGTCCGCGGTCCGGGACGTACCGTCCGAGTACCGGCCGAGCGCCCTCGCCACGACGGCCACGCGCTGAGCGCTGAGCGCCGCGCGGGAAAGGCCGCGTCACCTTGTCGGCCGACTGCGGCGCCGTCGTGGCCGGTCGCGCAGTTCCTCCCCCAGCCTTCCGCCGGGGGCACCTCCAGCGCCCCTTGCGGGGCGCTGCCGAGCCTCGCCGTCAATGCGGCGGCGGCCGGTGTCATCCGTCCGTGAGCGCGGCTTCCGGCGTGGCGTCGCTTCCCAAAGGCGCGGGTCAAGGCGCCACTCCGGCGGGTGCGGGGCGCGGTGGGGGCGACGGCCCGGATGGCCGAGGATGCGCCTCGGCGTTGGTGTGATGTTTCGTACGAGGCCGGAATGAAAGGCGTGGAACGGGCAACGCTCCGTTTCATGCTCCACGCGCGAACCCTCCGGCAGGTGACTCGATGACGACGGCGACCCAGGCCCCTCCGACCGCTCCCGCCGCCGCGCCCACCGCCCGCACCCTGCCGTCCACCCCCGCCCCCTCGCTGCCCTCCCTGACCGGGCTGAGATGGATGGCCGCGCTGCTGGTCTTCGGGCTGCACGTGCACAACTTCCGCTATTTCGGCGGCACGGGCGGTCGCATCGTGTCCTGGGGGTTCGAGGCCGGCGCCTCGGGGGTGTCGTTCTTCTTCATCCTGTCCGGTTTCGTCCTGATGTGGTCGGCGCGGCCCGGTGACCGGGCGACGCGCTTCTGGTGGCGGCGGGTCGCCCGGATCTACCCGGTGCACCTGGTCACCGTCGCTCTCGCGCTGGTCATGGTGTGCACGCTGCCCCGCCAGCCGAGGCCGACCCTGCTGCAGGGCCTGGCGGACGTGTTCCTGGTGCACTCCTGGTGGCGGCCGTGGTGGCAGACACTGGACCCGGTCAGCTGGTCGCTGGCCTGCGAGGCCTTCTTCTACGCCGCGTTCCCGCTGCTGGCGCTGCTGCTGCGCCGCCTGGGCGGGCGGGGCGCCACGGCGCTGGCCGCGCTGGCCGTGCTGGCCGTGCTGGCGCTCGCCTGGACGGACGCGCACCACTGGTGGGCGCAGCCGATCAGTTCCTTCCCGGCCGCCCGGCTGCCCGAGTTCGTGCTGGGCGCGGCCACCGCGCGGCTCGTGCTGCTCGGCCGGTGGCGCGGCCCGGGCCTGGAGGCCTCGCTGGCGCTGGCGATCATCGGCTACTTCCTGGTCCCGCAGGTCACCGACGAGTACGCGGCCACCGCGTGCACCCTCACGGGCTTCGCGCTGCTCATCCCGGCGGCGGCCGTCGCGGACCTGCACGGGCTGCCCTCGCTGTGGCGGCGCCGGTGGCTGGTCCGCCTCGGCGAGCTGTCGTTCGCGTTCTACATGGTCCATCTCCTCGTGCTGCGGGCGGGCACCCACCTGCTCGGCACCCGCCCGCGTTTCCACCTGTTCACCGGTACCGTCGTCGCCGTCGCCGCGTTCACCGTCGCGCTGGGCCTGTCCTGGCTCCTCTACGAGGGCGTGGAACGGCCCGCGCGACGGCTGCTGCTGCGACCGGCACGGCGACGGACCGCCTAGCCGGGCCCGGGCAGGCCCGGCCTGGCCTGCCCGGCTACGGGAACTGGACCACCTTGGACGGGGTCGTGCTGGTCCCCGAGGTCGGCGATCCGGTGGTGTTGACGACGTGGGCGTACTGCCCCATGCCGCCGAGGGAGATCACCAGCAGGTCGTGCATCTTGATCCCCGAACCGGTCGGCACCTGGAAGCCGTTGGACTGGACGATCGACGGATCGGCCGTGTAGTTGCAGTAGCTGCCCAGGCCCCACGCCTCGTGGGTGGTCACGGTGTCGGCGACCTTGTAGGCCGCGTAGCCGACGACACCGTCGTGGGTGATGGCGGCGGCGTTCGGGGCGTCGTACGCCTTCTCGTTCTGGAAGAAGATCGTGCGGCCGCGTTCGCCGTTCCAGTAGACGTCGTACTTGTTGAAGTGCTCGACGAACAGGCCGGTGGCCAGGACGTCGTTGCCGTTGACTCTGAGGCCGTAGTCGGCGCGGTTGGTGTCCCAGCCGACGCCGCTGCCGTGGTCGGCGCGCCAGAGCCAGGTGTGGTCGATGATCACGTTGTTGCTGTTGACGACCACGGAGTTGGTGGCGAGGCCGGGTCCGGCGCCGCCGATGCGGACGAACACGTCCTGCATGGAGGTGGGGTTGGCGGAGTGGTCGGCGGTGGAGCCGGGGTCGCCGATCCGCAGCAGGGTGTCGGAGTTGACGGTGCCCGCGTCGATGAGGAACCCGGCGAGCTTGACGCCGTCGACGTCGGCGACGTGCATGGCGTCGACGCCGTTGTCCGGGACCAGGGTGGCGAGGCCGAGGCCGAGGACCACGGTGTTGGCGCGGGTGACGTTGATGGTCTGGTTCAGGTGGTAGATGCCCGGGGTGAAGAGGAGGTTGAGGCCCTGGGCGAGGGCCTGGTTGATGGTGGCGGCGGTGGCGCCGGGCTTGACGACGTAGAACTGGTCCAGCGGGATGGAGGTGCCCGCGTTGGCCGGCCAGGAGACGCCCCGCGCGTTGGTGCGCTTGGCCGGGACGAAGACCTTGTAGGCGCTGCCGTCCAGGTAGAGGAACGGCTTCTCGCGCGAGACCGGGGTGTTGTCCAGCGTGGTGTAGGAGCCGGTGGCGAAGTCGGTCGCGGGTGCACCCTGGACGCCGGAGAAGGTCATGTTCCAGACGCCGTTGGTCCAGCCGCCGACCGAGCTGTCGCGGGTGTACCACTGCTGCTGGGAGTACGGGCCGACCGTGCCGTCGATCTTCGAGTCGGCGATGTAGCCGCCGGAGGCCCAGCCGTAGCCGTTCGGGGCGAGGTTGAGACCGCCCTTGACATGGATGCGGCGGAAGGGGGCCGCCTGAGCCACGGCCCACCGGTCGGTGCCGTTCGACGGCGTGATGGCGAAGTTCTCCGCGGAACGCCAGAAGTTCTGGGTGGCGTTGCCGTTGAACCAGCCGGCGTCGACCGTGACGTCACCGTTGATCTGGGTGTCGTCGGGGTTGAGGCCCAGCCCGGAGATCCCCGTGTAGAAGCCGATCTGGGCGTTGAGGCCGTTGTAGGTGCCCGGCTTGAGCAGGAACTGGTAGCGGCCGGTGCCGAACTGGGCCGACTCCTGCTGGGCGAAGACGGAGTCGAACTTGGCCTGGAGGTTCGGCGTGGACGGGTCGACGACGATCACGTTGGGGCCGAGGTCGCCGCCGCCCTGGACCGGGGGCGTGCCGGTGGTGGTGCCGAAGACCTGGAACTCCCAGAGCGAGTAGCCCCACTGGGTGGCGCGGTGCACGCCCAGCATCCGGACGTAGCGGCCCTGCCCGGAGACGGTGAGGGTGTCGGTGCCGCCGTCGCCTCCGGTCACGGACTGCAGGTCGGTCCAGTTGCTGCCGTCCGCGGAGATCTGGACCTTGTAGTCCTTGCCATAGGCGGTCTCCCAGTTGAGGACCACCTGGTTCACCTGGGCGGTGGCACCGAGGTCGACCTGCAGCCACTGGTCGTCCGTGAAGCCGGACGACCAGCGGGTGCCGGTGTTGCCGTCCACCGCGTTCCCGGCGGCGGTCCCGGCGTTCTCCTCCGAGGAGGCGGTAGCCGCCTTGCCCTGCGACAACAGGGTGTCGGCGGCCTGGGCCACCGGGGCATGAACGGCGGGAAGGGCGAGCAGTGCTGCCAGGGCGGCGAGCACTACACCCAAGGATCTCAGTCTCATCAGCGGCTCCCTGAGGTGGGCACGGGGTGCACGCAACCGGCGCACCCCGCTGCTTAGTTCAGGATTTGATTTAAGTGGTGAGGCAACCAGCCGACAACCCTTGCGACGGCGGAATTTTCAACGACCGGTCCCCAACCCTCCACCGCTGGGCCCTCTTTACCGGCCGAGCTGCCGGTACAGGTCGGCAGGGTCGCCCGACAGTCCGGCCTTGACCGAGCGGGTGAGTTCGTCGCCGAGCACCTCCCAGGCGTCCGACTCGATCCCGTCGAGGGCGGCCGCGGCGATGTCCTCGGGCTTCGCCTTGGCCCCCTCGACGTGGGCCGCCATGTCGGTGTCGACGTAGCCCATGTGCAGGCCGGTCACGCCGATGCCGCGCGGCTGGAGCGCCAGGCGCAGGCTGTTGGTCTGCGACCACAGGGCCGCCTTGGAGGCGCCGTAGGCGCCGCCCTCGGCGATCCAGGACAGGACCGAGTGCACGTTCAGGATGTGGCCGCCGCCGTTGCGCTCGATGACCGGGACGAAGGCGCGGGCGAGCAGCAGCGGGCCGTAGAAGTTGGTCTCGAACTCCCGGCGGATGTCGTCCAGCGAGGAGGTCAGGAACCGGGTCCCGCTGGCGACGCCGGCGTTGTTGATCAGAACGGTGACGTCCTGCGCCTGCTCGGCGGCCGCCGCCACGGAGGCGGGGTCGGTCACCTCCAGGGCCAGCGCCACGGCGTCGGGGTGGGTGACGGTGCGCGGGTCGCGGGCGGTCGCGTAGACCTTGCCGGCGCCGCGCGCGTACAGCTCTTCCACCAGCGCCTTTCCGACGCCTCGGCTGCCACCGGTGACGAGGACGACGGAGTCCTTGATAGCGGTCATGACACTCACGCTCCAGACGTGTGCACAGATGGGAAACCGATCGGTTTCCCTCGGTTCCCGGCCATCGTAAACCGATCGGTTTCCATCTTCAATCGCAGAGGGCGCCACCGGGCCGCCGCCCGGACCGGATGCCCTTACGGGCAGGGCGGGTTACTCGATCCAGTTCCTTGCGTCCGACCTCTGGCTACGGACTCCTACCGGGCGGTATACAGACCCCCGACACACGCGTGCGGGCCGCCCGTCGGGACCGGCTCCGTGCGCGTCCTGGTTCCAGGGGGGATCTCCATGGCGTACGGCATCCCGTCCGACGGTCCGGCAAGACGGCACCGGCGGAGGGCCACCGTGGCGGCGGCGCTGGGCGGCTGCGCCCTGGTGGCCGCGTCCACGACTCCGGCCGCGGCGCACGGCGGCGACCACGGTCCCGGCCACGACCGCGGCACCGCCTACGTGGCGCTCGGCGACTCCTACACCTCGGGACCGGTCATCCCGGCGCAGGTCGACGCGAACTGCGCCCGCTCCGACCACAACTACCCCTCGCTGGTGGCGGCGGCCCGGCACGTGAGCGCCTTCAAGGACGTGAGCTGTGCCGGCGCGACCACCGCCGAGATGTGGAAGGCGCAGGGCACCAACGGCCCCCAGCTCGACGCCGTACAGCGCAGCACCGACCTGGTGACCGTCCAGATCGGCGGCAACGACATCGGATTCAGCTCGATCATCGGCACCTGCGCGGCCCTCAGCTCCAAGGACCTGACCGGCGACCCCTGCCAGCAGTACTACAACTCCTCCGGATACGACCAGCTGGTGCTCGCCATCGCGCAGACCGCACCCAAGGTCGACAAGGTGCTGCGGGCGATCCGCGCGCGGGCCCCGCACGCCCGGATCCTGGTCGTCGGCTACCCCGACCTGCTGCCCGACGACGGCAGCGGCTGCTACCCGACGGTGCCCTTCGCGGCCAAGGACTTCCCCTACCTCCGCGACACCGGCGAGCGGCTGAACCTCATGCTCCGGCTGGTGGCCACCTGGAACGGTGCACGGTACGTGGACACGTACGGCCCGACCGTCGGCCACGACATGTGCAAGGCGCCCGCCGACCGCTGGATCGAGCCCCTCCAGCCGGCCTCGCCGGCGGCCCCGGCCCACCCCAATGCGAAGGGGGAGGCGGCGATGGCCCAGGCGGTGCTCCAGCGGCTGGAGCGGCGTCACTGAGCGCTTCGGCGGGAGTGCCGGTGTGCGCCCTCTGGCGACTGCGGCGCCGTCGTGGCTGGTCGCGCAGTTCCTCTCCCAGCCTTCGACCGGGGGTACCCCCACCGGCCCCTACGGGGCGCCGCTGGTCACGGGGCGCTGTTCGTCGGCAGTGGCTTGGGCGGATAGGTGCGCAGTACCAGGGACGTGGTGACCGGGCCGTGGCGGGCCAGGGAGTCCACGATCTCCTCCAGGCGTTCGGCGTGGGTGCAGTGCACGTCGAAGAGCAGGCAGTCCTCACCGGTCACCCGGAGTGTCGAGACGACCTCCGGGATCCGGGCGGCGCGGGCGAGCGCCTGCGGGAGCTGTGCGTGCGTGGTGCGCAGCCGGACCACCGCGTGGATGTTGAGCCCGAGCGCGGCAGGGGTGACGACGGCCCGGTAGCCGGTGATGACACCGCTCTTCTCCAGCCGCTGGATCCGGGCTCCCGCCGCCGGCTGGGAGAGCCCGACCCGCCGGCCGACCTCGGCCCCGGTGAGCCGGCCCTCGGTCTGGAGCAGCTCCAGGATGGCCCGGTCGATGTCGTCGAGTGATTCCATCGTCGTCGTCCCCGCTTTCCTCTGGATCACTTGCCGGGCCGCCCCGCTGCCGTTGGTCCGTCCAGAATCGCCCGCAGGACGAACCCGGCAAGCACCGGGTCACGACGGAAAGGGCGGTCGGCCGTGGTCGCGTACGTCATCATCCCCGGGATCGACGGGTCGGACGACAGGCACTGGCAGAGCCGGTGGGAGCGGGCGTGGGGCGACGCCGCGGTGCGGATAGCCCCGCGCTCGTGGACGCGGCCCGAGCTGCGGGACTGGGTCGGCGCCGTGCAGGCCGCCCACGACGCCGCTGCGGCACGGGGCGGCCGGGTGGTGCTGGTGGCGCACAGCCTCGGCTGCTGGGCGGCCGCCGAGTGGCTGGCGCGGGCGCGGCCCGGGCGGGTCCCGGCGTTCCTGGCCGCGCCGCCCGATCCCCGGGGACCGGCGTTCCCGGCCGCGGCCGCGCCGACCTTCCTGGAGCTGACCGCCCGTCCGCTGAGCGGCCCGGCCCTGGTGGTGGCGAGCGACGACGACCCGTACGGCGATGCCACGGCCTCGGCCGCGCTGGCCGCGGGCTGGGGTGCGCGCAGGCACTCCGCGGGGGCGCACGGGCACCTCAACTCCGCGAGCGGGCTCGGTGACTGGCCGGCCGGCCGGGAGCTCCTGGACTCTCTGGTGGGCCCCTGACCGGCCCCGGCACCCCGACACCCCGGGCCGTGCGGCCCCACAGGAGGGACCGGGGAGCGGTTCGCGATAGGTTGACCTGCATGAGCGACAACGTTTATTTCGACATCTCGATCAACAACGAGCCGGCCGGCCGGATCGTGTTCAGCCTGTTCGACAAGGTGGTGCCCGAGACGGCCCGCAACTTCCGTGAGCTCGCCACCGGGCAGCACGGTTTCGGGTACGCCGGTTCCGGCTTCCACCGGATCATCCCCCAGTTCATGCTCCAGGGCGGTGACTTCACCCGCGGTGACGGCACCGGCGGCAAGAGCATCTTCGGCGAGAAGTTCAAGGACGAGAACTTCGACCTCAAGCACGACCGTCCGTACCTGCTGAGCATGGCCAACGCGGGCCCGAACACCAACGGCTCGCAGTTCTTCGTCACCACCGTCGTGACGTCCTGGCTGGACGGCAAGCACGTGGTCTTCGGCGAGGTCGTCGAGGGCCAGGACATCGTCGACAAGATCGAGAGCTACGGCTCCCAGAGCGGCACCCCCAAGGCCAAGGTCGAGATCACGGCGAGCGGCACCGTCTGATCCCGGACCGGCGTCCTTCCCCGGGGGACCGGGCGATCCGCCCGGTCCCCCGTGCCGTCGCTCACCGCGCGCCGCGCTCGCGCCGCTGTTCCGCCTGCGCCGGGGCCCGCCCCGCCGGGGAGCCGTGCGCGGTGAGGTGTTCCAGAACCTCGGCCAGTTCCTTGCAGGCCTCCTCGACGGAGCGCCGGGTGTGGTGCTGCTCGGTGATGACGGCCGACAGCAGCAGTGCGGTCAGGGCCAGCGAGCCGTTGAACAGCTGCAGCTTCAGCATCACCTGCACCGGGGAGAGCCGGGCGAACGCGCCGACGCCGTCCCTCGCGGCGATCGCCGCCATGACCGACGCGAACAGCGCGCACAACATGGCCCCCGGCAGCCGGAACCGCAGCGCGGCCCAGATCACCACGGGGTAGACGAGGAACAGCGCGCTCATGGTGCTGTGCGTGGCCGCCGTGACCAGGACGACCGTGACGACCGCGAGGGCCAGTGCCTCCTTCCAGCGGGCCGCGGACGGTGGCCGTCGGGCTTCCCACAGCACCAGCAGGACCGGGGTGACGAGCAGTACGCCCATCGCGTCGCCCACCCACCACGCCAGCCAGGTCGACCAGAAGTGGGGCGCGGCGAGCTTGCCGGCCAGGAGCAGCGAGACCACGCCGACGGTCGAGCTGATCAGCATGGCGGCGAGTGCCCCGAGGAACACCAGGGCGACGCCGTCCCGCAGCCGGCCCAGGTCGGTACGGAACCCGACCCGGCGCAGCAGCACGCAGGCGCAGACCGGCCCCGCCGTGTTGCCGACCATGATGCCCACGACGTCGGGCCCGGGCGGGCCGAGCGACAGCACGAGGAAGAAGGCGCCGAGCGAGATGCCCGGCCAGCAGCCCAGGCCGAAGACCAGCAGACAGGCCAGCGCCACGCCGGTCGACGGATAGACGGGGGTGAAGACGGCACTCTGGGCGGTGAGCCGGCACAGCAGGCCGAGCCGCGCCGCCGCGAAGTAGCAGGCGGCGACGGCCAGCGTCCGGAGGGCGAAGGCGGCCGGCCGGCGCAGCTCCTGGTAACCCACCACACCAGCCATCACACACCGAGGCGGCCGTCTCGGCGAGGCGGGAGCCGTCCGCGGCCGGCCCGGCGCAGGCGCGCCGGTGCCCGGAGGCTACGGCGTGCCGTCGTCCGGGTCGTCGTGGCCCATGACCAGCACGGCCGCGTCGTCCTCGTGGCCCACCCGCTCCGCGCCCTTGATCACGGCGGCGGCCAGGGACTGCGCCTCGAGGCCGGCGACGGCGGCGATGCCCGCGAGCCGCACCACCTGGTCGAGCCCCTCCTCGATGGGCATCGACGGCCCCTCCACCACCCCGTCCGTGAGCAGCACGACCATACCTCCGGTGGTGAGCCGGTGGCGGGCCACGGGGTACTCGGTGCCCGGTTCGATGCCCAGCGGCGGGCCGCCCTCGTCCTCCCCGAGGCCGGACTTTCCGTCGGCGGTCGCCCACACGAACGGGACGTGGCCGGCCCGGGCGCTCTCCAGCACCCCGGTCTCCGGATCTAGCCGCATGAAGGTACAGGTCGCGAAGAGGTCGCTGCCCAGGGACACCAGGAGGTCGTTGGTGCGGGCGAGCAGCTCGCCGGGCCCGCCGGTCACCGTGGCGAGCGCCCGCAGGGCCGCCCGGACCTGGCCCATGAACGCGGCCGCCTCGATGTTGTGCCCCTGGACGTCGCCGATGGACAGGCCGATGTGGCCGTCGGGCAGGGTGAAGGCGTCGTACCAGTCGCCGCCCACGTTGAGCCCGAAGCAGGCGGGCGCGTACCGGACGGCCAGGTGGAAGCGGGGGGTGTCGGGCAGGTCCCGGGGCAGCATGCCGCGCTGGAGGGCGACGGCCAGCTCGACCTGAGAGCGCTGGTACTCGGCCCGCTCGCGTGCCTGGGCGGTGAGCGACCTCAGTCTGGCCAGCAGCTCGTCGTCGTCCGTTGCGCGCTTGCGGGGCATGGATCTCTCCGGCCGGGGATTCATCCCTACCAGGGCAAACCCGTAGGTTTTCACCTTTACAGGATCATAGTGCGAACGGCGGGCGAGCGGACGCCGGCGGCGACGACGGCCTGGCACGGCCGCCCCGCCGCCGCCGGGCGGCTCGGTTCACCCCTCGCGCATGCCGTCCGGGCGGCGGGACGCGCGCAGCGTGCCGACCCTCTTGAGCAGCCGGTCCGCCGGGTCGCGCAGCCGGGGATGGGCGAGGACGGTGTTGCGCAGCCCGCGGACCGGCCGGCGCCACAGGCGGTGCGCCGCGGCCACCGGATGGGCGCGGGTGGCGAAGCCCTCGCCCACCCGCAGTTCGCGGGTCTTGAGCCAGTCCTTGTACTCCTTGTCGCCCCGCCCGAGGTCGACGAGGGTGACACCGCCACGGGCCGCCGCCTCGGCGGTGCGCAGATGCATCATCAGCCCCGGTGAGTAGTAGTGCAGTTCGGGGTCGTAGGCGGTGAACCAGGCGGCGAGTACGGTGGCCGAGCGCGGGCCGAAGTGCGCGGCCACCGGCCGGTCGCCGGCGTAGAGCACGGACAGCATCCCGGTGAAGTGTTCCTCGCGGACGTGGAAGAGGTGGTCCACCAGGTCGACGATCCAGGGGCGGGCGAAGCGGTCCATGCGGCCGGTCCGCCGGTACTGGGCGGACTTCCAGCGCATCAGGGTGCGCAGGGCCGCGGGGTCGCGTTCGTCGGGCTCGAAGCGCAGGTCGCCGATGTCGCGGCCGAGGCGCCGTTCCTTCTTCAGCGTGGTCTTCGCCAGGCCCGGGTAGGTGGCGCGCAGCCACTCGGGGTAACCGCCGTCGCCGGGCTTCACGTCGATCACCGGCGAGGCGAAGGTGCCGGTCACATGAGGGGCGAAAGGCCCCTGCTCGGCGACCAGGTGGTCGAACTCGAAGATGGACATCCCGCAGGCGCTCAGCAGTTCCTGGGTGTCCCAGCCGATGCCGGGCCGGTGCACCAGCGCCTGGCAGTCGGAGAGGCCTAGACCGACGGCCCGGCCGACGCCGAGGGCGTTGCGCTCGTACGGGAGGAAGCCGACGGGTTCGCCGCCCTCGCGCAGGACCGCCACCCGTACACCGGCCCGGTGTCTGCCGACGCCGATCGTGAACTCCGGGGCCAGAAAGGGGTTGGCGTACTCCGGCGACTCGTCCATCGCGTGGTGCCAGGCCCGGCGGAGCGGCTCGGTCAGCTCGCCGGGTCTGTGGATCGTGATGTCCACCTCAGATCAACCGCCCCTCGGCCGACGAGGTGTGTGAAGCATGACTGCACTGGCCTCTGGATCGCACGGGCGACCGCTCCCCCCATAACGCGCATTCAGCGTTCTGCCGCTTCTACGAACAGCTCCTGTTCCCCGCTGTACACCTTCGGTCCGGGACCGGCGACGGGGTCGCCGGTCCGGAGGTGTCGCTCAAACGTCGCGAAACAGTACGCACGCTGTCAAGAGTGCCACTGCCGGGGCAGGTTGGGAGTGGGTGACTCGGACTTTCCCGGCCCTTTCCGTCGGGTCGCCGCCGGATCGCCGATACCTACGGCCGAGCCGCGCGGCAAGTGTTTCCTATAGGATTCTCGCCCCCCTCCTTTACGCAAGATCCATCAAATGTCCAATCACCCCAGATGGAACGGTTCTTGCCACAGGACTTGACGCAGGCACCCCCCTGCCTCACGATCACCGCATCGATTTCCTATCTGATCTCGCAGGGGTGGGCGATGCAGTTCCCGACCAGATCCGTGCTGTCCGGGGCTCTCGCAGCGACACTGCTCGCTGCCGGGACCGCGGCCTGCACCTACCGCAACGCACCCGCCCCGGCCGCCGGGCAGGCCTCGGCGGCCGGACGCACCGGCGACGGCGCCGACCTGGCCGACGGGTCGGGGACCAGGGTGGCCCTCGTGCCCGGCGGCGCGCACCCGTACTTCCAGCCGTGGAAGACGGCGGGGGCCGCCGCGAAGAAGACCTACGGACTCGGCGACGTCACCTTCGACGAGACGGCGGAGTGGGACCAGCAGAAGCAGAACAACCTGCTGTCCACGCTGGCGGCCCGCGGCTACAACGCCTTCGGGGTGTTCGGGGTCTCCCCCACCGACATCAACACGACCTTCGCCGACCTCAGGTCGCAGGGCTTCCCGGTGGCGTCCCTCGGCTCCTGTCCGGCCGGCGACAAGGACGAGGCCGACTTCTGCCTCTCCACGGATGTGGGACTCGCCGCCTACAAGGCCGCGAAGGCCGCCATCACGGCCATGGGCGGCACGGGCACGCTGGTCCATCTGACCGGCAACAACGTGGACGCCAACACCCAGTTGCGGATCAAGGGCGTGGCCCGTGCCGTCAAGGAGTCCGGCGGCAGGGTGAAGCTCCTGCAGACCGTCACCGACATCGACACGGACCTGCAGACCGCGCAGAAGGCGGTGTCCGACCTCATGGCGGCCAAGGGCGGCCAGATCACGGGCATCGTCGCCACCGCCTACAACCCGGCCGTCGCCGCCGCCGACGCCGTGCGGTCGTCCGGCTCGAAGGCCAAGGTCATCGCCATCGACGACGACGCCAAGATCCTCAGCGGCATCCGGCAGGGCACGGTCACGGCGACCGTGGTGCAGAACCCCACCGGCCAGGCCGAGATCGGCACCTGGGCGCTCGCGCTGCTCCAGACCAAACAGTGCACCGTGCGCGACCCCGGCGTGAAGGTCGACTCGGGTTCGTTCGTCGTCACCAAGGCGAACGTCGCCGACTACGACGAGGCACGGCAGCAGAAGACCCGGCAGCTGAAGACGGCGTTCGCCGACAAGTACCTCTCGTGCGGCTGACCGCCTCGAAGGACCCCGAAGAGCCCTGCGTCCCGAAGAAGAGCCCTGAGAGCCCGAAAGAGAACGGACATCGATGAGCATCATCACGACCGCGACCGCCCGGCTGGTCGACATCGCCGTCGAGACCGACCGCACCGACGCGGTGCAGTCCTTCGTCAAACAGGAGACGATCCTGGTCGACCTGACGACGGCGGACGGTCTCGCGGGCACCGGCTACGCGTACACGATCGGCACCGGCGGGACCTCCGTCCTGGCCCTGCTGCGGGACCATCTGCTGCCCGCCCTCGTCGGGCAGGACGCCCGCAACGTCGAGGCGCTGTGGCAGCGGCTGTTCGCCCTGACCCGGGCCACCACCACCGGCGCCATCACCTCACTCGCCCTCGCCGCCGTCGACACGGCCCTGTGGGACGCGCGCTGCAAGCGGGCCGGGGAACCGCTGTGGCGGCTGGCCGGCGGACACCGCCGGGAGGTGCCGGTCTACGACACCGAGGGCGGCTGGCTCCACCTGAGCACCGAGGACCTGGTCAAGGGCGCCCTGCGGGCCCAGGAGGCGGGCTGGGCCGGCGTCAAGATCAAGGTGGGCAAGCCGCATCCCGCCGAGGACGCCGAGCGGCTGCGCGCCGTACGCGAGGCGGTCGGGCCCACGCTGCACGTCATGACCGACGCCAACCAGTCCCAGACGGCCTCCTCGGTGCTCCGGCTCGCGGCCGCGCTGGAGCCGTACGACCCGTACTGGCTGGAGGAGCCGCTGCCCGCGGACGACATCAGCGGCCACGCCAGGCTCGCGCGGGCGACCCGGATCCCGGTGGCGGTCGGCGAGTCGATGTACTCGCTCATGCAGTTCCGCAGCTACCTGGAGACCGGTGCCGCATCCGTCGTCCAGGTCGACGCGGCCCGGATCGGGGGTATCACCCCGTGGCTGAAGGTCGCGCACCTCGCCGAGAGCCACAACGTGGCGGTGTGCCCGCACTTCCTGATGGAGCTGCACGTCAGCCTCGCCGCCGCGGTGCCCAACGGCAGCTTCGTCGAGTACATCCCGCAGCTGCGGGCCGTCACCCGGACCGAACTGGCCATCCGCGACGGCCTGGCCGTGGCCCCGGACGAGCCGGGCATCGGCATCGACTGGGACCCGGACGCGCTCGACGACCGGAGGGTGGCATGACGACCTCCGTCAGTCCCCCGGACACCGTCCCCGAGGAGAGGACCACCGGCCACCGGATGCCGTTCTGGGTGAACCAGCGGCTCGGTCTGCTGGTCCTGGTGATCGCACTGAGCGTCCTGTTCGGCGCGCTGCGGCCCGCCTTCCTCGACCAGCGTCTGGTGCTCTTCCCGCTGCTGCGGGACGTGGCCACGCTGACCGTGGTGGCGCTCGCCCAGCTGGTCGCCCTGTCCGTGGGCCACATGAACCTCGCGATCGGCCGGATGGCGGCCTTCGGCGCCATGTTCGCGGGCCTCGGCTACGACAAGCTCCATCTGCCCATGCAGCTGGGCCTGTTGCCGTGCCTGGCCGCGGGCGCGGCGATCGGCGCGGTCACCGGCTGGCTGATCGCCCGTACCGGGGTGAGCTCCTTCGTCGTCACACTGGCGATGGACTTCGCCCTGCTGGGCCTGGTCTCCCTCATGTACTCGGCCCTCACCGAGGACGCCGCCTTCACCAGCCGCCCGGCCGGCATCGACGCCCTGCGGTCCTATTCGCTGGCCGACATCTGCGTGGGCCCGGTCTGCGGCTCGCCGGCCGTCCCGCAGCTGGCCCAGTTCACCGTGCTCGCCATGCTCGGTCTCGGCTTCCTGTACGGCTGCACCCGGATCGGCAGGGAGCTGCTCCTCACGGGGGCGAACCCGGCCGCCGCCGAGTTGTCCGGCATCCCCACCGGACGCCGGATCGTGCTCGCGCACACCCTGTCCGGGCTGCTCGCGGCGCTCGCCGGGTTCATGGCCGCGGCCGGCACGGGCACGTTCCGCGCCTCCATCGGCGACGACTTCATGCTGCCGTCCTTCCTCGGCGCGGTGCTCGGCGGCACCCTGCTCACCGGCGGGGTGGTGTCCGTGCTCGGCACGCTCCTCGGCACCGCCCTGGTGGGCGTGATCCGCAAGGGGCTCGACCTGCTCGGCGTCGGCCTGGAAAGCCTGAACATCTACCTCGGCTGCATCCTGCTGCTCGCCCTGTCGGCCGACCGGATCCGCACCGTGGTGTCCTATCGCAAGGTGGTGCGCTCCACATGAGCCGCATGAACACGATCCGAGACCGGCGGAGCCGGACCGCCGCGGCGCTGCACCGGTTCTCGCGTACGACGACGGCCATGCTGCTGCTGGTCGTCATGGCGGGGGCGGTGGCGCTGGAGGTGGCGTCGTCGGGCTCCTTCCTCGAGGGGCCCTCGGTGCGGGTCTTCCTCCAGTACCTGGCCACGCCCATCCTCATCGGCCTCGCCCAGATGGTCGCGCTCTGCGTGGGCCAGCTCAATCTCGCCGTCGGCGCCCTGGGCGGTTTCACCGCCTGCCTGACGGGCGTCCTGATGGCCGACCACGGGGTGCCCGCCCCGGTGGCCGTGCTCGTGGGACTGCTGACGGCGACCGCCGTCGGCCTGGTGACCGGTGTCGTCATCGTGGCCACGCAGATCAACGGCTTCATCGTCACCCTCGCCACGATGACGATCCTCCTGGGCGCGCAGTACCGGCTGGTCGGCACCCGGACCGTCGACGGCTACTCGTCCACGCTGCGCGACCTCGGCACGGCGGCACCGCTGGACGTCCCGCTCGTCTTCGTCACGGCGATCGCGGCGGCCGTCCTGCTGGGCGCGTTCATGTACCGCACGGTCGCGGGCAGGCGGCTGCTCGCCGCCGGCGGCAACCCGCTGGCCGCGCGGTTGTCGGGCATCTCCACCGACCGGCAGATCGTGGCCGCGCACACCCTGTCCGGGCTGCTGGTCGGGGTGGCCGCGGTGACGGCGGCCGCCTCGCTGCCCGGCGTGAACCGCAGCGTCGGCGGCGACTGGCTGCTGCCGAGCTTCGCGGCGCCGATCATCGGCGGGGTCGCGCTCACCGGGGGCTGCATCGCGGTGTTCGGGACCGTGCTCGCGGCCTTCGTGACCCGGCTCATCGACGCGGCCCGCGCCCAGTTCTCACTCGACCCGAGCTGGGTGAACCTGCTGATCGGCCTGGTCGTCCTCGGCACGGTCGCCGGCGGGCACCTGCACCAGACGCGGCTGGCGAAGGCCGCCACGACGCCGTCACCACAGCCGGGAGGCGCCCGATGAGCACGGTCCTCCTCGAATGCCGCGACCTGGTGAAGGCCTTCCCCGGGGTCCGCGCCCTGGACGGCGTGGGGCTGCGGCTGACCGCCGGCAGTGTGCACGCGCTCCTCGGCGAGAACGGCGCCGGCAAGTCCACCCTGATCAAGGTCCTGACCGGGGTGCACTCCCCCGACGGCGGCACCCTCACCTGGTGCGGTGAACCGGTCCGGCTGCGCTCGCCCCTCGAGGCGGCCCGGACCGGCATCGGCGTCGTCCACCAGGAACGCAACCTCATCCCGGGCTTCTCGGTGGCCGAGAACATCACCCTGCAGAAGCCGCCCGCGCGCCGGGGACTGGTCGACTACGCGGCCATGACCGAACCCGCCGTCGCCTGCCTCACGGAGCTGGGCGTCGACCTCGACCCGGCCCGGCCGGTGCGCGAACTGTCCGTCGCACAGCAGCAGTTGGTGGAGATCGCCAAGGCCCTGTACACCGAGAGCCGGGTACTGCTCCTGGACGAGCCCACCGCGTCGCTCTCCCCCGAGGAGACGGACCGGCTGTTCGAGGCGGTCCGGCGGCTCGCCGGGCGCGGCGCCTGTGTCGTCTTCGTCAGCCACAAGCTGGAGGAGGTCTTCGCCCTCTGCGACACCGTCACCGTGCTGCGGGACGGAAAGTCGGTGCTGGAGTCCGCGCCGCTGGCCGACCACTCGCACGACGACGTCGTGAGCCTGATGGTGGGCCGTGCCCATACGGCCGCCGAGCCGCGGACGCGCACGGTCGACCGGTCCGCGGCGCCGGTCCTGGAGCTGGACGGGGTCGCCACGTCCTGCGGGCACCGGGACATCAGTCTGGCGGTGCGCCCCGGCGAGATCGTCGGCCTGTACGGGCTGGTCGGCGCCGGGCGCAGCGAACTGGTCAAGGCGGTGCTCGGCCTGGACCGCATCACCGCGGGCGAGGTCCGGGTGCACGGCAGGCCGGCCAGGATCGGCTCGCCCCGCCAGGCCCTGCACGAGTTCGGCATCGGGTACGTGACCGAGAACCGCAAGGAGGAGGGCGTCTTCCTGGACCAGCCGATCGTCCGCAACATCACGGTGACGGTGTGGAAGCGGCTGGCCAGGGCGCTCGGGTTCGTCCCGGCGGGCGAGGAGCGCGCCGTCGCCCGGGACCTCGTCGACCGGCTGGGCATCCGGATCACCGGGCTCGCGCAGAACGCCGGTGAACTCTCCGGCGGCAACCAGCAGAAGGTCAGCCTCGCCAAGTGGCTGGCCGCCGACACCCGGCTGCTGGTCGTGGACGAGCCGACGGTGGGCGTCGACGTCCGTACCAAGCGCGCCTTCCACGAACTCATCCGGGACCTGGCCGACGGCGGGCTGCCCATCCTGCTGATCAGCAGCGACCTCGCGGAGATGGTCACCCTCGCCGACCGGGTCGTCGTCATGACCGACCACCGAGTCCGCGGCGAGGTCGGCAACGACCGGGACTACGACCGGATGAGCGGCCGGATCATCCGCCTGATCCACGACCGCGACGCGGTGCGCTCATGAGGCGGGTGGCCCTGGTCATCGCCGTACGCCCGGAAAAGCTCGACGAGTACCGGGAGTTGCACCGTGCGGTGCCGGAGCCGGTCCTGGAGCGGCTCCGGCGCTGCCACATCGCCAACTACTCGATCCATCTGCTCGGCGACCGGCTGTTCGCCTACTTCGAGTATCACGGCGAGGACCTGACGGCCGATTTCGCGCTGATGGCCGCGGACGAGGCGACCCAGGAGTGGTGGCGGCGCACCGCGCCCTGTCAGGCGCCGGTTCCGCAGGCGGCCCCGGGCGAGTGGTGGGCCACCGCGGAACAGGTGTTCCTCATGGAGTAGCCGGCCCGGCAACGCCGCCGCGGCCGTCGTCTTCGCCGTCGCCGTCCTCGCCGTCGCCGTCCTCGCCGTCGTGCTCTTCGCCGCCGTCCTCTTCGCCGCCGTCCGGGAGCTGGCGTTCCATGCTGCGGGTGAGGTGCTCGGTCATCGCCTCGGCCGCCCGCTCGGGGTTGCGGCGGAGCACGGCCCGGACGATCCGCTCGTGCTCGGCGACGGTCGGGCCGCCGGCGCCGACGACGTCGCCGAGCCGGAAGATGTGCAGGTGGGCGTGGAGGCGTCGCACGGCGTCCGCGAGGAGCGGCCGGTGCGCGGCCTGTCCGATCGCCTCGTGGAAGCGCTGGTCGAGGGCGGCGAAGTCGCGGTAGGACGCGTACCGTCCGTTGGGGCTGGGCTGGTCCTGCATCTCCTCCACGATCCGTTCCAGACCGTCGAGTTGCTCCTCGGTGGCGTGGGCCGCGGCCAGGGCGGCGGCCCGCGGTTCCAGCAGCAGCCGCATCTCGAAGAGTTCCGCGAGGCCCTGACGGGTCAGCAGCTCGGTGGCCCGGTACCCGGACAGGGCGCGCTTGACCACGAGGCCGTCGGACTCCAGCCGGGCCAGTGCCTCCCGGACCGGGGTGGGCGAGACGCCGAGGGTGCGGGAGAGCGCGTCGATGCCGACGCGGGCGCCGGGGGCGATCTCGTGGTCCATGACCATCGCCTTGATGCTCTCGTACACGCTGTCCGACAGCGCCTGCCGGACGGGGGGCGGCTCGCCGGGTCCGTCGCCGTCGCCCGGGACCCCGGCCGCGGAAGAGCTGTGCGGCGGCATCCCGGCTCCTCCTTCTCAAGGCCTGCGTGCTTCTCAAGGCCTGCGTGTCGCCCACAGTTTACCCGTGTTACCGGGCCGGGCGGCGCGGAAGTCCTGATCAGCGGGCCGTCGCCGCCGAAGCGCACCGGCGGGACCGGTTCCGCACCGCTCTCGCGGAACATTCCCGTCAGCTCGCACTGGTGTGCTATGACCGGTGTCATGGAGACCGTGGCGGCCGAGCCCGTAACCCCGTCCACCCCACGCCCCGTCCGGGTGCCGACGATGGTGCAAGGGTGGCACCGGCTGACCTTCCTGCACTGGCCGGTGGCGCCGGAGAGGGTGGCGGGGCTGCTGCCCGCCGGCACCCGGCCGGACACCCTGGACGGGGTCACCTACGTCGGGCTCGTGCCGTTCCTGATGCGGGGCACGGGCTTCGGGCCGGGGCCGGGACTGCCGTATCTGGGCACCTTCTGCGAGACGAACGTACGGCTGTACTCGGTGGACGGGCAGGGCCGGCGCGCGGTGGTGTTCAGGTCGCTGGACGCGACCCGGCTGCTCCCGGTGCTGGTGGGCCGGCTGGGGTTCCGGCTGCCGTACGTCTGGTCCGCGATGCGGCTGCGCCGCGAGGGTGATGTGATCACCTACACCTGCCGCCGGCGGCGCCCGGCGGCCGAGAGCCGGGCGGTCGTGCGGATCGGGGCGCCGGTCGGCGAGCCGTCGCCGCTTGAGCACTTCCTGACCGCGCGCTGGGGGCTGCACGTGACCTGGCACGGCCGTACCGCGCACCTGCCGAACGAGCACGCGCCCTGGCCGCTGCACCGGGCGGAACTCCTGGATCTGGACGATGAGTTGATGGAGGCCGCGGGCCTGCCCGCGATGGCCGGTCCGCCGGTCAGCGTGCTCTGGTCGCCCGGCGTGAAGGTGCGGTTCGGGACGCTGGAACTGCTCCGCCCCGCCGGGTAAAGAAATCGTATGGTCTAGTCCAAAGTGAGCTTTGGTCCAGTCCAATTCATTGACGTGACCGCGACACCTCCGGAAGCTGGGACCCACCCCACCTCCCCCCGCCCCCTGGAGGCACCAGTGAGACCCCTTCGCGCATGTCTGGGCGCGGCGGCCGCCGTCACCCTCGCCGCCGCCGGCACCACCGCGCTCGTCGCGAGCAACGCCTCGGGCGCGACCAGCGCACTGAGCAACCGGTGGTACGCGGCCGCCCCCTACCTGATGCCGCTGGACAACAACCCGCCGGACGCGGCCGCCATCATGGACGCCACCGGCCTCAAGGCCTTCCAGCTGGCGTTCGTCCTCGCCCCCAACGGCGGCGGCTGCTCGCCCACCTGGGGCGGCACCGCGGCGGTCTCCTCGGACACCGCCGTCCAGTCGGTGATCAACACGATCCGCACCAAGGGCGGCGACGTCTCCGTCTCCATCGGCGGCTACGGCGGCACCAAGCTGGGGCAGGCCTGCGCGGACGCGGCCTCCACCGCGGCGGCCTACCAGCAGGTCATCACCAAGTACGGGCTGCACGCGATCGACTTCGACCTGGAGGAGCCGGAGTACGAGAACACCGCGGCGATCAAGAACGAGATCGGCGCCGCGAAGATCCTCCAGCAGAACAACCCCGGCCTGTACGTGTCGGTGACGACGGCCGGCACGGCGGACGGCACCGGCTGGTTCGGCAAGCAGATGCTGCTGGAGGCGAAGTCGCAGGGGTTCACGCCCAACAACTTCTCCATCATGCCGTTCGACGGCGGCTTCAGCGGGGCGGCCTCGCAGACCAGCGCGCTCACCAACTTCAACTCGATCCTGCAGTCCACCTTCGGCTGGGACCAGGCGACCGCCTACGCCCACGAGGGCTTCTCCGGGATGAACGGCCGCAGCGACACCGGCGAGTACTTCACCCAGGCCGACTTCCAGAGCGTGCTCGACTACGCGACGAGCCACAACATGGACCGGTTCACGTTCTGGTCCCTGAACCGCGACCGCCAGTGCAGCCCGGTCGACAACAACGGGACCACGTCCGGGACCTGCTCCAGCGTGGCGCAGGGCGCCTGGGACTTCGCCAAGTACTCGGTGAAGTTCGCCGGGGTCACCCCGCCGACCACCACGCCCACCCCGACCCCGACCCCGACACCCACGCCCACCTCGTGCAAGACCGCCTGGAGCGCGACGGCGGTGTACACGGCCGGGAACGAGGTCTCGTACAACAGCCACAACTGGAAGGCCAAGTGGTGGACCCAGAACGAGGTGCCCGGCGCCTCGGAGTGGGGCCCCTGGCAGGACGAGGGCGCCTGCTGAACCCCTTGACGGGACTGGTCCGGACCTTTAGCTTCACGGGTCATCGGCGGTTACGGATGCGTCCGGAGTTCACAGGTATGAACTCCAAGTGGGTTCCGGACGCAGCCCTCTGACGAAAGGACCCCCCACGTGAACCGATCCCGGCTGCTCGCGGCGCCCACCGCCGCGGGCCTCGCCCTCGCCCTCACCGTCCTGTTCGGCGGCAGCGCGGACGCGGCGAACCCGAACGTCGCACCCGGCGGCAACTTCGACCTGTCCATATGGCAGCTCCAGGAGCCGGTCGGCTCCCCCGGCTCGCCGACCACCATCCCCTCGTCCCGCCTGCAGGGCGCGAACGGCTACCAGGACGCCTACTTCTACACCGACACCCGCGACGGGGCGATGACCTTCTGGGCGCCCGAGAAGGGCGTCACCACCCCGAACTCCAACTACGCCCGCTCCGAACTGCGCGAGATGAACCGGGACGGCAGCGCCGCCAACTGGTCGCTGAGCGGCAGCCACAAGATGAGCGCGACGCTGCGGGTGGTCTCGGTGACCAAGAACGTCTGCGTGGGCCAGATCCACCTCGGCACCGGCGGCTCCTCCACCAAACCGCTCCTTGAGCTGTACTACCACTCCAACGGCGACATCGTCCTCGGCACCGAGAACTCCCCGGACGGCGGCCAGACCACGCACAGCGTGGGCCACGTGTCGATCGGCAAGACCTGGACGTACACCATCGCGGTCTCCGGCGGGAACACCATCGACCTGACGGTCAACGGCACCACGACCCACTACGCCATCCCGTCCTCCTTCAACCAGTACAAGCAGTACTTCAAGGCGGGCTCGTACAACCAGTCGTCCTCCGACAGCACGACCAACGGCGCCCGGGTCGCGTTCTACGGTCTGACCGTCCAACACGGCTGAGTCCGCCCGGTCCTCCCGCCACGGCGGACGACCCCGCATCGCGGCCGGCGCCCGGCATCCCGGCACCGGCCGCCAAGGAGGCTCCACCGGCGGGCACGACATGAACGGACTGCCGAATACTCCGCAAGTGGTACATCTCGCATCACGGTCGTAGCGTCGAAGAGGACCTGTACGACCGAACGGGCGGGAGCAACCATGCGACCAGTGGTGGGAACGGCGATCGGACTCGGGGCGGCCCTGCTGCTCACGGCGGGCATGACGACGGCCTCCGCGACGCCGCCGACACCGCCCCCGGCGCGGGCCTCGGCCCAGCACCCGGTGCTCGTCGACTGCCTCTGGCACCAGCGGTACCGGCCGAGCGACTTCATCCTGGCCTGCGGCGACGGCAACAGCCTCCTCACCGGCATGCACTGGACCCAGTGGAACGACACCACGGCGGTCGCCGAGGGCGTGAACATGGTGAACGACTGCAAGCCGTACTGCGCGGCCGGGAAGTTCCGCAGTTACCCGGTGACCGTACGGCTCGACCGCCCGACGGCCTGGACGAAGCACCCGAACGTACAGCACTTCACACGGCTGAACCTGACCTACTCCGGTGCGAAGCCGGAAGGATACGCGCAGGTCATGAAGTACGCCATGTGGAACTGAACGAGGCCGTCACCCGGCTGCGCGGCATGCGGGGCCACGCCGTGCGCCGGGCGGGCGACGTAGCGGCCACGGCTGCCGCGGCCCGGGGACGGGGAGGCGTCATGTTGGTGTGACCGGTACGCCGGAGCCTTGCGCTCCCGTCGAAAGAGGTCACATGCCCCGATTCCCCCGCCGGGCCGTCGTCGCCCCGGCCGTGGTCGCCATCGGCCTGCTCGCGGCGGTTCCGGCCGCGAGCGACGAGCCGGTCCTCTCCCGCCCGCACACCGTCGCCCATTTCGACCTGGCCCAGGGGCAGACGCCCGAGAGCGTCGTCGCCGAGCAGGGCGGCTCGGTCGACATGTCCTTCGCGTTCGCCCGGCAGGTCGTCAAGGTCACCCGGGAGCGCCGGGTCCGTGTCCTCGCCACCCTGCCCGACGAGAGCCATCCCCGGACGCCCCTGGTGAGCAGCCCGGTCACGCACGGCCTGGCCCGCGCCCACGACGGCACGCTGTACGTCAACTACGCCACCGGCACGAGCAGGACCGGCGTCTGGCGGATCCCGGCGGGCGGCGGCTCGCCCGAGCAGATCGCCCAGCTGCCCGCGGACGGCCTGCCCAACGGTCTGGCGCTCGACGAGCGGCACGGCGTGCTCTACGCCGCCGACTCGGCCCTGGGCACGGTCTGGCGCATCCCGCAGTCGGGCGGCACGCCCACCGCCTGGGCCACCGGCGCCGAACTCTCCGGACTCCCCTCGGCCACCGGCTTCGGCGCCAACGGGGTCAAGGTGCACAAGGACGCGGTGTGGGTCACCAACACCGACCGGGGAACGCTGCTGCGCATCCCGGTCGGCGCGGACGGCTCGGCCGGGCCCACCGAGACGAGGGCGACCGGCCTCACCGGGGTCGACGACTTCGTCTTCCCCGGGCACTCGGACCTCGTGCTCGCGGCGCTGAGCCCGTCCAACGAGGTCGCGCTGGTCGCGCCGGACGGCAGCCACGCCGGCGTCCTGACCGTGCAGGAGGGGCTGTCCAACCCGACCTCGCTGGCGGTCCGCGGCCGGGACGTGTTCGTGGCGAGCTCCGCCTACTTCACCCAGCGCGACCCCAACCTGCTCAAGGCCCTGCTGGGCGCGCACTTCTCCCGCTCGTAGCCGTGGAGGGCCGGGCGGACCCGGCCCTCCCCCGCGCGGGTCCGGCCTCAGGCGATCTCGACCAGCAGGTCGCCGCCCTCCACCTGCTGGATGCGGTTGATGGCGAGCCGCGAGACCCGGCCGGCCTTCGGGGCGGTGATGGTGGCCTCCATCTTCATTGCCTCGATGGTGGCCACGGTGGCGCCGGCCTCGACCTCCGCGCCCTCCTCCACCGCGAGGGTGACGACACCGGCGAACGGGGCCGCGACATGGCCGGGGTTGGAGCGGTCGGCCTTCTCGGTGACCGGGACGTCGGAGGCCGCCGCCCGGTCGCGGATCTGGATCGGCCGCAGCTGCCCGTTGAGGCTCGACATCACCGTGCGCATGCCGCGCTCGTCCGCCTCGCCGACCGCCTGGAGCTCGATGAGCAGCCGGACGCCGGGCTCCAGGTCGACCGCGTACTCCTTGCCCGGGCGCAGGCCGTAGAAGAAGTCCTTGCTGTCGAGGACGCTGGTGTCGCCGTAGGTCTGGCGGTGGGTCTCGAACTCGCGGGTGGGGGCCGGGAACAGCAGCCGGTTGAGGGTCGTGCGGGGTTCCTTGGCGAGGCCCTCGCGGTCCTCGGCGGTCAGCTCGGGCGCCGGCTTCGCGGCGGCGCGGCCCTGGAGGGCCTTGGTGCGGAACGGCTCGGGCCAGCCGCCGGGCGGGGTGCCCAGCTCGCCGCGGAGGAAGCCGATGACCGAGTCGGGGATGTCGAACTTGTCGGGGGTGGCCTCGAAGTCCTCGGGCTGTACCCCGGCGCCGACCAGGTGCAGGGCGAGGTCGCCGACCACCTTGGAGGACGGGGTGACCTTGACCAGCCGGCCGAGGATGCGGTCGGCCGCCTCGTACATGGCCTCGATGTCCTCGAAGCGGTCGCCGAGGCCGAGCGCGACGGCCTGGGTGCGCAGGTTGGAGAGCTGGCCGCCGGGGATCTCGTGGTGGTAGACGCGGCCGGTCGGCGAGGCGAGGCCGGCCTCGAAGGGGGCGTAGACCTTGCGGACGCTCTCCCAGTACGGCTCCAGGTCCTCGACCGCCCGCAGGTCGAGCCCGGTGGGACGCTCCGAGTAGTCGGTCGCGGCCACGATCGCCGAGAGGGACGGCTGCGAGGTCGTACCGGCCATGGAGGCCACCGCGCCGTCCACCGCGTCCGCGCCCGCCTGGATGGCGGCCAGGTAGGTGGCCAGCTGGCCGCCCGCGGTGTCGTGGGTGTGCAGGTGGACCGGGAGGTCGAACTCGCTGC
Organism: Streptomyces sp. NPDC001507; assembly: GCF_042894765.1. Lineage (NCBI taxonomy): Bacteria > Bacillati > Actinomycetota > Actinomycetes > Kitasatosporales > Streptomycetaceae > Streptomyces > Streptomyces sp. NPDC001507. The sequence goes on along the minus strand of NZ_JBIAVV010000001.1, from coordinate 725,098 downwards.
GCAGCGCCGAGACCAGCTTGGCCGCGGCCGGGGCGCGCAGCAGGCCGGCCATGTCCTTGACGGCGAGGACGTGCGCGCCGGCCTCGACGATCTGCTCGGCGAGGCGCAGGTAGTAGTCGAGGGTGTAGAGGCGCTCGTCCGGGTCGGACAGGTCGGCGGTGTAGCAGAGGGCGACCTCGGCGACCGCGGTGCCCGTCTCACGTACGGCCTGGATGGCGGGGCGCATCTGGTTGACGTCGTTGAGGGCGTCGAAGATGCGGAAGATGTCGATGCCGGTGGCGGCGGCCTCCTGCACGAAGGCGTCGGTCACCTCGGTCGGGTACGGGGTGTAGCCGACGGTGTTGCGGCCGCGCAGCAGCATCTGCAGGCAGATGTTGGGGACGGCCTCGCGCAGGGCCGCGAGGCGCTCCCAGGGGTCCTCGGCGAGGAAGCGGAGCGCGACGTCGTAGGTGGCGCCGCCCCAGCTCTCCAGGGAGAGGAGTTCGGGCAGGGTCCGGGCGACGACCGGGGCGACGGCGAGCAGGTCCTTGGTGCGCACGCGGGTGGCGAGCAGGGACTGGTGGGCGTCGCGGAAGGTGGTGTCGGTGATGCCGATGGTGGGCGACTCGCGCAGCCAGCGGGCGAAGCCCTCCGGGCCGGCCTCGACCAGGCGCTGCCGCGACCCGGCGGGCGGCTCGCCGGCGGGCAGCGGGGGCAGCTTGGTGGTCGACTCGATCAGGTGGGGGCGCTCGCCGTGCGGCTTGTTGACGGTGACGTCGGCCAGGTAGGTGAGCAGCTTGGTGCCGCGGTCGGCGGAGGACCGGGCGGTGAGCAGGTGCGGGCGCTGCTCGATGAACGAGGTGGTGATCCGGCCCGCCTGGAAGTCCGGGTCGTCCAGGACGGCCTGGAGGAACGGGATGTTGGTGGCGACACCGCGGATGCGGAACTCGGCGACGGCACGCCGGGCGCGGCCGATGGCGGCCTTGAAGTCCCGGCCCCGGCAGGTGAGCTTGACCAGCATGGAGTCGAAGTGGGCGCTGATCTCCGTACCGGCGTGGGTGGTGCCGCCGTCGAGCCGGATGCCGGAGCCGCCCGGGGAGCGGTAGGCGCTGATGCGGCCGGTGTCGGGGCGGAAGCCGTTGGCGGGGTCCTCGGTGGTGATGCGGCACTGGAGGGCGGCGCCGTGCAGCTTCACCGTCTCCTGGGAGAGGCCGAGGTCGGCCAGGGTCTCGCCGGACGCGATGCGCATCTGGGCCTGGACCAGGTCGACGTCGGTGACCTCCTCGGTGACCGTGTGCTCGACCTGGATGCGGGGGTTCATCTCGATGAAGACGTGGTTGCCGTCGCGGTCGAGGAGGAACTCGACGGTGCCGGCGTTGCGGTAGCCGATCTCGCGGGCGAAGCGGACGGCGTCGGCGCAGATGCGGTCGCGCAGCTCGGGGTCGAGGTTGGGCGCGGGAGCCAGCTCGATGACCTTCTGGTGGCGGCGCTGGAGCGAGCAGTCGCGCTCGAAGAGGTGGATGACGTTGCCCTCGCCGTCGGCGAGGATCTGCACCTCGATGTGGCGGGGGTCGACGACGGCCTTCTCCAGGAAGACGGTCGGGTCGCCGAACGCGGATGCCGCCTCCCGGGAGGCCTGTTCGATGGACTCGCGCAGCGCGGCCGGGTCCTCGACCCGGCGCATACCACGGCCACCGCCGCCGGCGACGGCCTTGACGAAGACCGGGAAGCCGATCTCGTCGGCCGCGCGGACCAGCTCGTCGATGTCGTTGGAGGGCTGGGAGGAGCCGAGCACCGGTACGCCGGCCGCGCGGGCGGCGGCGACCGCGCGGGCCTTGTTGCCCGTCAGTTCCAGCGTCTGGGCGCTGGGCCCGACGAAGGTGATGCCCGCCTCCTCGCAGGCGCGGGCGAGTTCGGGGTTCTCGGAGAGGAACCCGTAGCCGGGGTAGACGGCGTCGGCCCCGGCCCGCCGGGCGGCGGCCACGATCTCCTCGACGGAGAGGTAGGCCCGTACCGGATGTCCGGGTTCCCCGATCTCGTAGGCCTCGTCGGCCTTCAGCCGGTGCAGCGAGTTGCGGTCCTCGTAGGGGAAGACGGCGACCGTGCGCGCACCCAACTCGTAGCCCGCGCGGAACGCGCGGATGGCGATCTCTCCACGGTTGGCGACCAGCACCTTGCGGAACATCCCTGGATCCCTTCAGCCTGCCGGCGACGAACACCATGGTGTCAGCCGCGCCCTGCCGTAGCCCGCGCAACATTAGGGGTTGGCCGGACCGGCTGAAGTGCGAAAACCATCACATTGACGTTGTTGAGCAGTTCGGCGGGTCAGCCGCGTGACATATGGGGTTTCGGGGAAGTCGGCAGGGTTGGGGAGTTCGCGGGGCGGCGCGGGAAGGGTACGGAGTGGCGCGGTGGGCCCGGGCGGGGTACCGGCGGGTCGGACCGGGGCGGCTGGGGTGCGGCGTCGAGGCGGCCGGCGAGGCGGGCGAGGAGCGGCAGCCTGCGGCCGTGCAGCAGGCCGAGGACGATCGCGGCGGCCACGGCGATCAGGTGCTCGCGGCCGGCGAGGTTCGGTACGGCGACGGACTCCCACACCATCGAGCCGCCGGTGAGGGTGAAGACGACGGGGGCGCGCCGCACCACCGCCAAGTAGGTGAAGAGGCCCACCACGGCGGCGGACGGCCCCGTGTCGAGGATCCGGCCGGCCTCCGGGGGCAGGCCGAAACCGCACCAGCCGGGGCCGAGCGCGACCATCACCCGTGCGGTCATCGTGCCGGCCAACGTGGTGATGTAGGCGACGGCGAGGGTGCGGCCGCGGCCGAGGGTGAGTTCGGCGAGCGCGAAGGCGAGGAAGAGCTGGGTGATGCCCGCCCAGACGGGCAGGTCCAGCGCCGGGACGTAGAGCGACACCGGGGTGCGCAGCAGGGAGAGCCACAGGGGCAGGTCGGCCGTGACGCCGCCGAGGTGCCACACCAGCCGCCGGCCGAAGGGGTGCTGGGCGATGCCGTGGAAGAAGATGACGCCGAACCCGGCCACGAACGCCAGCACGAGCCCGGACAGCCCGCGCCGCACCAGCTGCCGGACCGGGTCCACCACGATGGCGTGCCATTCGCCGTACAGTGTGCGCCACACGAACCGGACCGCCCGCGCGGCCACCCGGCTCCAGTCGCCTGCCATGAAAGGCATCGCCCCCCTCGACACCGTCCCCGTCGTCGGCCTGCGCACTCCAGTAGGTTCTCCGCGCCCGGGCCGTTCCACGCGTCATCGTATAGACGTTTGGATCATTTGCGACGATGCGGGAGCTACGGTCGGCCGGATCCCGACGTCGGATTTATCACCCGTCAGCGGCTGAACCCGCACGGCCGCGATCGCGTCCCCCTGAGCGTCGTCCCGGTAAAGGAGCAGTAATGCCCAACCTGTCGCGTCGCACGGTGCTGGCCTCGGCTCTGGGGGCGGCGGTGACCGCCCGGCCCGCCCCGGGGACGACCTCGAGACTGCGTGCCCTGGAGCGCGAACACGGGGCCCGGCTGGGGGTGTTCGCCCGGGACACCGGTTCGGGGGCCCGGCTCGGGTTCCGGTCAGGCGAACTCTTCCCGATGTGCTCGGTGTTCAAGACGGTCGCGGTGGCCGCCGTCCTGCGCGACCTCGGCGAGGACGCGCTCGGCCGAGTCGTGCACTACGACGAGGGCGACGTCGAGCGGGCGGGCGGAGCTCCGGTCACCGGAAAACCGGAGAACCTGGCCGCGGGAATGACGGTCGCGGAGTTGTGCGGAGCCGCGATCGAGTACAGCGACAACACCGCGGCCAACCTGTTGCTGGAGCAACTGGGCGGGCCGGTGGCGGTGACGAGGCTGTGCCGTTCGCTCGGGGACGGGGTGACGCGCCTGGACCGGTGGGAGCCGGAGCTGAACTCGGCGGAGCCGGGGCGGGTCACCGACACCACCAGCCCCCTGGCCATCGCGACGACCTACGCGAAACTGACGGTCGGTCATGCCCTGGACGGCGCCGGCCGACGGCGGCTCACCGGGTGGCTGCGCGCCAACACCACCGGCGGGGAGCGGATCCGCGCCGGACTCCCCGGCGACTGGACGGTCGGCGACAAAACCGGAACGGGCGACTACGGCACTGCCAACGATGTCGCGATCGCCTGGCCCCCCGGCCGCGCGCCGCTCGTCGTCGCCGTGCTCTCCACCCATGCCGATGCCGCCGCCGAGGCCGACTCCCCGCTGGTCAGGGACGCCGCCGCGATCGTGGCGGACGCCTTCGGACACGGCGGCGCATAAGATCGTTCACAGCCGGAGCACAGCAAGTCTCCTTGCCGTAGCGCGATTTCCGCGATGAGACCGGAACCGTTCTGTTTCGATCACCAACTCTCGTATAGTGACGCGCAGTTCAGCACCGAGCGTCACAACTCCTTCACCGGACACCCGTCCCTACCGCTCCGAGGACCAGACCGGACCGATGACCGCGCCCACGCATCCCGGCGAACGACCTGCCCTCCGTACGCTCGTTCCGACCTTCGCGCTGACCGCGGTGGCGTCGGCCCTCACGGTCGTCGCCGCGGCGACCGCCGCGCCGGCCTCGGTCCGCACGCCCCTCGCCCTGGCTGCGAGCGCGGCCGCACTGCTGCTGTGCGCGGCGGTTACCTGGGCCGTGCACGCGGCGCGGACCGCCCGCGCCGCCCGGAGCAGGCTGGAGGCGGTGAGCCAGGACATCGGGCGGCTGCTCCAGCAGCAGGCCCGGGCCACCGAGGAGGCACGCCAGGAGCAGCAGCGGCTGATCGACGAACTGGCGGAGCAGCGCAGCGAGTTCGCCGAATCCTTCGAGCAGGAGCGGGCGCGGATCCAGCAGGACAGCGGCCAGGAACTCGACTGGTACCAGCAGGAGAACGCCCGGCTCACCGACGAACTGGAGCGCGCCACACGGGAACGGGCCGCGGCGATCGCCGCCGCCGGCAACGCGGCGGCGCGCATGCAGGCCCTGGCCACCGCCACCCTCGCCGATCTGCGGGCCATGGAGGACCGGCACTCCGACGAGGAGGTCCTCGCCGACCTGCTTCACCTCGACCACCGCACGGCCCAGGCGGGCCGGCTCGCCGACTCCATCGCCGTGCTCACCGGGGCGCGTTCCGGCCGCCGGTGGGCGCGTCCGATCAGCATGGAGTCGATCCTGCGGGGCGCGATGGGCCGCATCAGCGGCTACCGCCGGGTGCGGGTGCACTCGGTGAGCGAGACGGCCGTCGCCGGACACGCCGCCGAGGGTGTCATGCATGCGCTGGCCGAACTCCTCGACAACGCAGCCAACTTCTCGCCCCCCACGGCCGAGGTCCACGTGTACGTGGAGGAGGTGCCGGCCGGGGTCATCGTGTCCGTGGAGGACAGCGGGCTGGTGATGGGCGAGGTGCAGTTGCGCCGCGCCGAGCGCGCGGTCTCCGGTGACAGCACCGAGCTGGGCGGCCTGACCGGCACCCGGCTGGGGCTCGCGGTGGTGGGCCGGCTGGCCCGCAAGCACGGCCTGAAGGTGTCGTTCCGGCCGTCGGCACGCGGCGGCACCGGAGTGCTGATGCTGGTCCCGCAGGACCTGCTGACCCGCCCGGTCGCCGGCGAACCCGCCTCGGCACAGGAGACGGGGCCGGCCGCACCGGTACCGCTCGACCCGGCCCCCGTGCACGAGTCCGCCGCCGGGCCGAACGAGGACGGGGACGAGGGCGAGGAAGGGCCCACCGGGCTGCCCAGGCGGCGACGCGGCCGGACCCTCGCCGAGGCCGAGCGCCGGGCGGCGCCCCAGCCGGCGGAGCCGCGCCCCGTGCCCGCAGCCGCGGACGCCCAGGTCCGCGCCGCCCGCTTCACCAGCTTCCGGCAGGCCGTCCGCCCGGTACCGCACGACTCCCACTCCGCCGGGGCCCCCGCAGCGGCCGGCGAACCGGCGGCCCCGTACGCCCCCACCCCCGTGCACGACCCGGTCCCCGCGCCCCACCCGGAGTCCGGCCCAGAGCTCACGTCCCACCCACATGCGTACCCGGAAGGCGACCCCACTCCATGACCGGCAGGACCACCGCCGACTCCAAGCTCACCTGGCTCGTCGAGGGCCTCCTGGAGCGCACCCCCGGCGCGCGGCACGCCCTGGTGCTCTCCCGCGACGGGCTGAAGCTCTGCCGTACCCCGGAGCTCTCCGTCGACCAGGCCGACCAGCTCGCGGCGATCGCCGCCGGCATCCAGTCGCTGTCGCACGGGGCGTCCGTGGAGTTCGGCGACGGCAGCGGCGGCGTGCGGTCGGCGATGACCGAGTTCTACGGGGGCGTGCTGTTCATCGTCGAGGCCGGCGAGGGCGCCCACCTGGCCGTGGTGACCAGCGAGGACGCCGATCCCGGGCTGGTCGGGCACAACATGAGCGAACTGGTCGAGCAGCTCGGCGAGCACCTGACCGCGCAGCCCCGTACGTCATGAGCCGACCGGGCAGGGACGACGCGCCCGACCGCCTGTACACCATCACCGGCGGCCGCAGCGGCACCGGCCCCGACAGCCCCTTCGACCTGGTCACCCTGGTCGTCGCCGAGTCCGAGCCGGCGCCCGGCATGCAGTCGGAGCACGCGGCGATCCTGCGCCTGGCCGAGTTCCCGACCTCGGTGGTGGAGATCGCCGCGGAGCTGAGGCTGCCGGTGAGCATCACCAAGATCCTGCTGGGCGACCTGCAGGCGGCCGGCCGGGTCAGCGCCCGCCACCCGCACCGGCCGGCCATCACCGACCCCGACATCCTGGAGCAGGTGCTCGTTGGACTCCGCAACCTCTGACGCGCGCACCCCGTTGGGTGCCTCCGCCGACCACGGTTTCAAGATCGTGGTCGTGGGCGGCTTCGGCGTCGGCAAGACCACCCTGGTCCGTTCGGTCAGCGAGATACGCCCCCTCAGCACCGAGGAGACGATGACCCAGGCCGGCGAGGCGGTCGACGACATCCGCGAGGTGCGCGGCAAGTCCGCGACCACCGTCGCCTTCGACTTCGGCCGGATCACCCTGGACGCCCGCAACGTGCTGTACCTGTTCGGGGCGCCGGGCCAAGAGCGGTTCTGGTTCCTGTGGGACCGGCTGTTCTCCGGAACCCTCGGCGCGGTGGTGCTCGTCGACACCCGGCGGATCGGCGACTCCTGGTACGCCATCGACCGGCTGGAGAAGCACGGCACCCCGTTCATCGTGGCCTGCAACGACTTCGGCGGCCCCGTGCACACGCCCCGGGACGTCCGGCACGCCCTCGACCTGGACCCGCACGTCCCGCTGGTCGACTGCGACGCCCGCTCCCGGGAGTCCGGCAAGCAGGTGCTGATCACGCTCGTCCAGCACGTCAAGAACCGGTACGCCGGCCCGTCCGCACCGGCGGACCTGCCCCGACAGGAGTTCGTGTGACCCCCGAAGCCGTGCCGCTCGGCGGCCCCCGGTTCCAGACCGAACCGGCGCGTCTGTACCGCGAGATCCGGCGCGACCACGGCGCCGTCACCCCGGTCGTGCTGGACGGGGACGTGCCCGCCTGGCTGGTGGTCGGCTACCGCGAGCTGCACCAGGTGACCGGGGACCCGGTGCTGTTCAGCCGGGACTCGGACCTGTGGAACCAGTGGGACATGATCCCCGACGACTGGCCGCTGCTGCCGATGATCGGCCGCAAGCAGCCGTCGATCCTCTACACGGTCGGCGAGCGGCACCGCGAGCGGGCCGGGATGATCAGCGACGCGCTGGAGGCCGTCGACCCGTTCGAACTGCGCGGCCACGCCGAGCGGTTCGCGGACGAGCTGATCGACGGGCTGTGCACGAGCGGCGAGGCGGACCTGATCGCCCAGTACGCGATGCTGCTGCCGGTGCGGGTGCTCGCGCGGCTGTACGGCTTCCCCGACGAGGACGGGCCCGGCCTGGTCACCGCACTCAACGACATGATCGACGGGCGGGAGCGGGCGATCGCCGGGCAGCAGCATCTGGGCTCGTCCATGGCGCAGTTGCTGGCCGACCGGAAGGCGGCCCCCGCCGACGACGTGGTGTCGCGGATGCTCCAGGACGAGAGCGGCTTCACCGACGAAGAGATCATGCAGGACCTGATGGTCATGATGGCCGCCGGGCACCAGCCGACCGCCGACTGGATCGGCAACTCGCTGCGGCTGATGCTCACCGACGACCGGTTCGCCGCCTCGCTGTTCGGCGGCCGCAACAGTGTCGCCGAGGCGATGAACGAGGTGCTCTGGGAGGACACCCCCAGCCAGAACATCGCCGGCCGCTGGGCCTCCCGCGACACCCAGCTGGGCGGTCGCCGGATCCGCGCCGGCGACCTGCTGATCCTCGGCCTGCAGGGCGCCAACTCCGATCCGCAGGTGCGCACCGACGCCTCCGCGCTGACCGGCGGCAACTACGCGCACTTCTCCTTCGGGCACGGCGAGCACCGCTGCCCGTTCCCCGCCCAGGAGGTCGCCGAGGTGGTCGCGCGGACCGGCATCGAGGTCGTCCTCGACCGGCTCCCGGACATCGACCTCGCGGTGCCCGCCGACACCCTCACCCGCCGGCCCTCGCCCTGGCTGCGGGGGCTGACCGAACTGCCCGTCAGGTTCACGCCCGTACCCGCCCTGTAGTCACCACCGACAGTGCGGCGCAGCACCGATCGGCGCAGTACTCCGACCCTGCCCTGGGAGGCACGTCACGATGACGACCGGTACCGAACAAGCCCGGATCGCCCTCGACCCCTTCGTCACCGACCTCGAAGGCGAGAGCGCGCGGCTGCGCGCCGCCGGTCCCCTCGCCGCCGTGGAACTGCCCGGCGGGGTTCCCGTGTGGGCCGTCACGCACCACGCCGAGGCCAAGGCGCTGCTCACCGACCCGCGCCTGGTCAAGGACATCAACGTGTGGGGGGCCTGGCAGCGCGGGGAGATCGCGCCGGACTGGCCGCTGATCGGGCTCGCCAACCCCGGCCGTTCGATGCTGACCGTGGACGGCGCCGACCACCGCAGGATGCGCACGCTGGTCGCGCAGGCGCTCACCCCGCGCCGGGTGGAGCAGATGCGGGAGCGGATCCAGAAGCTCACCCAGGACCTGCTCGACGGCCTCCCGGCGGACCAGGAGACGGTCGACCTCAAGGCGGCCTTCGCCTACCCGCTGCCGATGTTCGTGGTCGCCGACCTGATGGGCATCGACGAGGCCGAACTGCCGCGCCTGAAGGTGCTGTTCGAGAAGTTCTTCTCCACCCAGACCCCGCCCGCGGAGGTCGTCGCGACCCTCACCGAGCTGGCGGGGATCATGGCGGCGACGGTCGCCGCCAAGCGGGCCGAGCCCGGCGACGACCTCACCAGCGCGCTGATCCTGGCCTCCGAGGACGGCGACCACCTCACCGACGAGGAGATCGTCTCCACCCTCCAGCTGATGGTGGCCGCCGGGCACGAGACGACGATCTCCCTGATCGTCAACGCGGTGGTCAACCTCTCCACCCACCCCGAGCAGCGCGCCATGGTGCTCTCCGGCGAGGTGGACTGGTCCGCGGTGGTCGAGGAGACCCTGCGCTGGTCCACTCCGACCTCGCACGTGCTGATCCGGTTCGCCGCCGAGGACGTGCCGGTCGGCGACAAGGTGCTCCCGGCGGGCGACGCGCTCATCGTGTCGTACGCCGCGATCGGCCGCGACGAGAACGCGCACGGGCCGAGCGCCGGGGAGTTCGACGTCACCCGGGAGTCGCCGAACCGGCACATCTCCTTCGGGCACGGACCGCACGTCTGCCCGGGTGCGGCGCTCTCCCGGCTGGAGGCGGGCGTGGCGCTGCCCGCGCTGTACGACCGCTTCCCCGGCCTGGACCTCGCGGTACCGGCGTCCGAACTGCGCAACAAGCCGGTCGTCACCCAGAACGACCTCTTCGAACTGCCGGTACGGCTGAACCCCTAGCGGGTGTGCACGGAGTACGACTTGGCTCCGGTGCCGGCCAGCCTGCCGCCGTCGACGATCAGGTACTCGTCGCGGATCGGCCGGCCGGCCAGCCAGGACTCCAGGATCTCCCGGGTACCGGCGGCGTAGCGGGCCTGCGCGGAGAGGCTGGATCCTGAGATGTGCGGGGTCATCCCCTGGTGCGGCATGGTGCGCCAGGGGTGGTCGGCGGGCGCGGGCTGCGGGTACCAGACGTCGCCCGCGTACCCGGCCAGCTGCCCGCTGCGCAGCGCCCGGTCGACGGCGTCCCGGTCGACGATCAGGGCCCGGGCGGTGTTGATGAGGTAGGCGCCGCGCTTCATCGTGCCGAGCAGCTCGTCGCCGAACAGGCCCTCCGTCTCCGGGTGCAGGGGCGCGTTGATCGTGACCACGTCGCAGTGCGGGGCCATGGCGGCCGCGCTCTCGTGAAAGGTCAGGTTCAGCTCGCGCTCGACGGCTTCGGGCAGCCGGGTGCGGTCGGTGTAGTGGAGTTTCACGTCGAAGGGCGCCAGGCGGCGCAGCACCGCGGTGCCGATCCGGCCCGCCGCGACGGTCCCGACGTGCATGCCCTCCAGGTCGTAGGACCGGCTCACACAGTCGGCGATGTTCCAGCCGCCGTCGAGCACCACCTGGTGCGAGGGCAGGTAGTTGCGGACCAGGCCGAGGATCATCATCACCACGTGCTCGGCGACGCTGATGCTGTTGCAGTACGTCACCTCGGCGACCGTCACCCCGTGCGCGATCGCGGCGTCCAGGTCGACGTGGTCGGAGCCGATGCCGGCGGTGACCGCCAGCTTGAGGTGGGGCGCGGCGGCGATCCGCTCGGCGGTCAGGTACGCCGGCCAGAACGGCTGCGAGATCACCACGTCCGCGTCGGCCAGCTCCCGGTCGAAGACCGAGCCCGCGCCGTCCTTGTCGGAGGTGACGACGAGGGTGTGGCCGGCCTTCTCCAGGAAGGAGCGCAGGCCGAGTTCGCCGGATACGCTGCCGAGGAGGTGGCCGGGGGTGAAGTCGATCGCCTCGGGGGTGGGGGTGGTCTGGCCGCCGGGGTAGTGGTCGATGACCGGGATGTCGTCGCGGGCGTAGCCGCTGGGGTATCCGTCGGTCGGGTCGTCGTACAGGACGCAGAGCACCTTTGCCATGATGGCGGCTCCTCAGCTCCGTCGCGGATGGTGCATTCCACGATCCTCGGGGGTAACTGCGCAGGTCAAAGCGAACGTCGCTATCCCGTGATAGGCCGTGTCTATCATCGGCCGCGGCCGTCCAGGACGGCGTGCAGGCGGCTGTCGAGGGCGTTTCTGAGGCCCGCCTCCCGGGCGACCTTCACCAGGGCCCGGGCGAGCACGGACTGGGGTTCGCTGCGGGCGACGACGAGTCCGACCCGGGGGCCGTGGGCCGGGCCCTCCAGCGGGACCACGCGCATGCCCTCCGGGACGCCGAACATGTGCAGCCAGGCGTGCGAGATCACGCTCGACCAGCGGCCGCCGGGGAGGTGGGCGTAGAGGCCGGCCACGCTGTCGGACTCGACGGCCGGGACGGGGGCGGCGCCGTCGGCGGCGAAGCAGTCGTCGATGATCCGCCGGTTGCGCATCCGCCGCCCGAGCAGGCACAGCGGAAGGGCGGCGGCCTGCGACCAGGTGGCCGTGGCCGCGTCGCCGAGGAGGCCGCCGACCGGGGTGAGCAGGACGTACCGCTCCTCGTAGAGCGGGAAGCGGCGGACCTGACGCAGTTCGCCGTCGTCCAGGTAGGTCATGGCCGCGTCCAGCTCGAACTCGGCGAGGCCGCGCCGTATGTCGGCGGACGACAGGGACTCCAGGGCCACCCGGGCACGCGGATGCCGGTCGCAGAAGGGACCGGTGAGGAGGGAGGCGACGGGGACGGCCGTGGGGACGATGCCGAGGCGCAGGGTGCCGGTGAGCCCGTCCCGCAGCGCCGACAGCTCCTGGCGGAGCGCGTCCCCCTCGGCGAGGATGCGGTGCGCCCACGCCAGCACGACCTCGCCCTCGGGAGTGAGGCCCTCGTAGCGGCGGCCCCGGCGCACGATCGGGACCGCCAGCTCGTGTTCGAGGCGTCGTATCGCGGCGGACAGCGAGGGCTGCGAGACATGGCAGGCGGCGGCCGCCCGGCCGAAGTGCCGTTCCCGGGCGAGCGCGACGAGGTATTCGAGCTGGCGCAGCAGCATGCGGCCTCCGCGGGCGGTCCCGGTGACGGGTACGGGGTACGGGCTCCGGGTCCAGGTGTACCGGATCGGCGGTCGCCCGTTTGACTTCGAGTGCTCTTGAAGTCGTAGCGTCCAGAAGGAGAGCACGTCAGCGGGAAAGGCTGGGAGTCACACATGCGACAGCGCAATCTGCGGGATCTTCAGGTGAGCAGCATCGGCCTCGGGTGCATGGGCATGTCCGCCTTCTACGGCACCGCCGACGAGGACGAGGGTGTGCGGACCATCCACCGCGCGCGGGAACTCGGGGTCACCTTCCTCGACACCGCGCAGCTGTACGGACCGCTCACCAACGAGTCGCTGGTCGGCGAGGCGGTCCGGGGGCACCGGGACGAGTACGTGATCGCCACGAAGTTCAACTACCGGATGGACCACGCCGTCCCCGGTGACATGAGCAGCATCGGCCCGCAGGACGGCTCGGCCGAGCACGTCCGCAGCTCGGTCCACGGCTCGCTGGAGCGGCTGGGCACCGACTACATCGACCTGTACTACCAGCACCGTGTCGACCCGAACGTGCCCATCGAGGAGACCGTGGGCGCGCTGGCCGAGCTGGTCGCCGAGGGCAAGGTGCGGCACATCGGGCTGAGCGAGGCGAGCGCCGAGACGATCCGGCGGGCCGATGCCGTGCACCCGATCGCGGCGGTGCAGACCGAGTACTCGCTGTGGACCCGGGACCCGGAGGACGAGGTGCTGCCCGCCTGCCGGGAGCTGGGCATCGGGTTCGTCCCGTACTCGCCGCTGGGCCGCGGCTTCCTCGCCGGCCGGTTCTCCTCCCCCGAGGACCTCGACGCGAACGACTGGCGCCGCACCGGCCCCCGCTTCACCGGCGACAACCTGGAGGCGAACCTGCGGCTGGCCGCCAAGGTGAAGGAGATCGCCGCAGAGAAGGACGTGACCCCGGCCCAGCTGGCCCTCGCCTGGGTGCTGGCCCAGGGCGACGACATCGTGCCGATCCCGGGCACCAAGCGCGTCGCCTACCTGGAGCAGAACGCTGCCGCGGTCGACGTCGAGCTGACCAAGGAGGACCTGGCCCGGATCGAGGCCGAGGTGCCGCGGGCGGCGGGAGAGCGCTACGACGAGGCCGGGATGCGGTCCGTGAATCTCTGAGCAGCGCCCCCGCAGGGGCGCTGGGGGTACCCCCGGCCGAAGGCTGGGGGAGGAACTGCGCGACCAGCCGCGACGGCGGGCGCAGCCGGCAGACAGCATGTCGCGGCACTTCCGGAGGCGCGCCCGGAGAGCCGGAAGACTACCCGGGGCGCCGTCCGGCTCGCGGTGGCCGGTCCCCCGGTGGTGGCGCACGCTGGTGCCATGGGCAAGCTGCAGGGGTGTGTGGCGGGGCTGCGGCGGTCGTGGCAGTCGTCGCACGCACTGCTGCTGCTTCCGGTGCTGCTCATCGTGGTGATCACGGTGGTGGACCTGCGCACGCCCAGGGACATCCATCTGGGGCCCGCCCTGGTCATCGCCCCGGCGCTCACCCCGTCCTTCGCGGGCCCCCGGTCCACCGCGCTGGTCGGGGCGCTCGCGGTGGGCGCCCAGCTGCTGATCGCCGTGTTCCACGGCGGGCTGACCACGGCGAACCACATCGTGCAGCTCGTCACCCTGGCGCTGCTCTCGGTGATCGTGGTGGTCTACAGCGTGGTCCGCGAGCGGCGCCGTGCCCAGCTGGCCCAGGTGCGCACGGTCGCCGAGGCGGCGCAGCACGTCCTGATGTGGCCGCTGCCCGAGCACATCGGCCCGCTGCGGATCGCCTCGTTGTACCTGGCCGCCGAGGACGAGGCGCAGATCGGCGGCGACCTGTACGCGGCCACCCGCTGCGACGACGAGGTCCGGGTGCTCATCGGTGACGTCCGGGGCAAGGGCCTGTCCGCGATCGGCGAGGCGGCGCTGCTGCTGGGTGCGTTCCGGGAGTCCGCCCACCGGCACGTCACCCTGCCGGACCTCGCCACCGCCCTGGAGCAGAGCGTGCAGCGGTACGCGGAGGATCTGGAGCCCCGGGAGGAGGCGGCCGAGCGGTTCGCCACCGCGCTGCTGGTCGAGATCCCCGACGAGGACCTGGTGACCCGGATGACCAGCTCCGGTCATCCCCCGCCCCTGCTGCTGAGCCCGGGGCACGCGGTCACGGTGCCGAGCCTGCACCCGTCGCCGCCGCTCGGTGTGCACGGTGCGGGCGGCACCGAGCGCACCCTGGACGTGTTCTCGTTCGAGCCCGGTGACACCCTGCTGCTCTACACCGACGGTGTCGTGGAGGCCCGGGACGCGCAGGGCCGCTTCTACCCGCTCGCCGAGCGGGTCGCGCAGTGGACGGACGCCTCCCCGGAGGCGCTGATGCACCACATCCGGCGCGACCTGCTGGCGCACGCGGGCGGCCACCTCGGCGACGACGCGGCGCTGATCGCCCTGCACCGCACCCGGACCGTGCACACCCGTCACCACCACGGCGTCCTCGGCCACGGCTCCGCGCGGGCCTGACGGGTGGGTCTCAGAACTCCGTGGTCTGCGACTCCAGGTACGTCGTCAGGAAGGCGAGCTTGGCGTCGCTGTCGGCCACCGCGATCGTGCCGGAGTTCGCGCCGAGTTCCATGGTTCGCGGGGTGTCGGTGGCGAGGGCGGGCCAGTTGGCCAGGGAGCCGCCGTTCGGGTCGCCGGTGGCGGCGAAGCGGGCGACGTAGGAGGCGGTGGTGTCGGCGGTGTCGTAGTCCTTGGAGGTCCAGGGGCGGTCGGTGTTGTAGAGGTAGCCGAGCAGGTAGTAGACGTCGGAGCCCTCGAAGGCGCCGGTCGCGGCGGTGCCGATGACCGGGTTGGTGTCGTCGTACCCGGGCGGGACGCGGGTCCAGAAGTAGGTGTGGACGGCGCTGGAGTCGGCGGCCGCGTCCTTGAACTGGGTCGCCCACAGGAAGGCGGAGACGCGTTCCTCGTCGCGGGCGTAGGCGCTGAACTGCTGGGCGGCCGTCGTGTCGCTGTCCGCCGGATACAGGTCCAGGAAGGTGTCCGCGAGCCCCAGGGGGCCGAACTCGGAGCGGGCGTAGGCCCGGAACGCGTCCAGGGTCAGCTTCAGTTCGGGCGAGGCGCCGTTCGCGTCCTTGCACACGCCGGTCAGCACGGGTACGTCGGTCTCGGCGCGGGCCGTCAGGACGGCGGTGTAGGTGTCGGGCAGCACGTGTCCGTCGAGGACGTGGCCGAAGTCGGCGGCGGTGCCGGCCTCGGCGCCGCTGACGATGTCGTCGGCGTCCAGCGCGCGCAGGGCGGCGAGGTCGGCGGCGCCCAGCCGGGCGGCGAAGTCGGTGCCGTCGGCCTCGGCGGCGGCGAGGGTCCGGTAGCGGCCGGGCCCGGTGGCGAGCGCCGGGTCCTTCGTGTACCGGACGCCGGAGGACAGCAGTGCGCGGTGGTAGAGGCCCCGGGCCTGCCGGGACGCGAGCAGGATGTGCACGACGGACGCGCCCTCGGCCCAGCCCGCCAGGGTGACCCGGTCCGGGTCGCCGCCGAACGCGGCGATGTTCCGCCGGACCCACTCCAGCGCGGCGACGACGTCCAGGATCCCCCAGTTGCCCGAGCCGCCGTACGCGGACTCCGCGGTCAGCTCGGGGTGGGCCAGACCGCCGAGCGGGCCGACGCGGTGGTCGAGGGTGACGACGACCACGCCCTTGGCGGCGAGCAGCGAGCCGTTGTAGATCTCCTGGCCCGACCACAGGGCCCGGTCGCCGCCGTACAGCCAGACCAGGACGGGGCTGCCGTTCCCCGAACCGGTGGCCGCCGTCCAGATGTTGAGGTTCAGGCAGTCCTCGCCGAACGCGGGCACCTGGTCGCCGGGGATGCCCGTGACCGGCTGTGGGCAGGCGGGGCCCCAGGAGTCGGCGGCGCGGACCCCGTCCCAGGTGGGGGCCGGCTGCGGCGGGCGCCAGCGGTTGGCGCCGGCGGTGGTGTCGGCGTACGGGATGCCCTTGTAGACGGTGACGCCGCGCAGGCCGCCCTGGACTCCGGTGACCTGTCCGGACTCCGTGGACACCGTGGTGGCGGCCGCGGTCCTGGCCTCGGCCGGTGTGGGCAGCGTGCCCAGCAGCCCGGCCGCGGCGGCGGCGCCGAGGAAGCCGCGCCGGTTCAGCCGGTTCGGCCGGTTCAAGGGGGCGGATGGCATGTCTGTGTCGCTCACGGGGGTTGCCTCTCGGGGCGGTGGGGGGACGGACCGACGAGCAGCCTGGCCTCGGGCACGCTCTGCGGCAACCGCATCCGGCGGACTCACAGCAGGTCAACAGCCGCTGGCAGCAAACGAGTTGGGTGAGCTGTTCAATTGTCTTTGGGTCAAAGTTAAGTCGTAAGGGTGGTCGTCGGCAGGAGCTGACTGCGAGACTCCGCTTCGCCTTTCACCGACAGGGAGTCCCCATGACCGAACTGCAAACCCCCACCCGCAGACGGCCGCTCCGCAAGGCCCTCGCCGCTGCCCTCGGCGCGCTCGCGCTGGTCGTCGCCGTGCCGGCCACCGCGCACGCCGACGTCCTGACGCTGCTGCCGCAGAACGCCGACGGTTTGGAGCAGACGTTCTCCCCGGCCTACGACTACGACGGCGACGGCTGCTACGCCACCGCGGCCATCGGCGCCGACGGCACCATCAACCCGGGTCTCTCGCTCGGCGGCGACGTCAACGGCCACTGCCACGACTACGCGCAGCTCGCCAACGCCAACACGTACTCGCGCGAGAAGTGCAACAACGGCTGGTGCGCGGTGATGTACGCCAGCTACTTCGAGAAGGACCAGGCGACGTACGGGCCGCTGGCCATCGGGCACCGGCACGACTGGGAACACGTCATCGTGTGGATCCAGAACAACCAGGTGCAGTACGTCTCGGTGTCCCAGCACAGCAGCTACCTGGTACAGCCGGCCTCGGCGATCCGGTTCGACGGCACGCACCCGAAGATCGTGTACCACAAGGACGGCCTGTCCACCCACGACTTCCGGTTCGCCAACTCCAACGACGACCCGCCGGAGAACGTGACCGGTGGCTGGTTCTACCCGCGTCTGGTGGGCTGGGACGGCTACCCGGCGGGCTACCGCGACAAGCTGATGAACGCGGACTTCGGCGAGGCCACCATCAAGATCAAGGACGGCTCGTTCAACGCCAACCTGGGGTACTCCATGCCGTCCGGGATCTCGTTCGACCCGAACGCCTGAGCCGGGCGCCGTCCTCGGGGCGAGACGACCGTGCCGGGGCCGGGAAGGTGAGCCGGGCCCCGGCACGGAACCCGTGCTACGGCTTGCGGGCGACCGCTCCGTACATCGCGATGTCCTCGTCGCGGATGCCCTGCTCGCCGGTGCCGTCCGGGTGCCACTTGTGCACCTGGACGATGCCCGGCTCCACCAGTTCCAGACCCTCGAAGAACTCGTGGGCCTCGTCGATGGTGCGCAGCCGCATCGGCATGTTGCGGGCCGCGTACTCGCGGGCGACCCGGCCCACCTCGTCGGGGGCGAACTCGGCGGTACCGATGGACATCGCCAGGTAGCTGCCCGACGGCAGCGGTTCGAGGAGGCGGCGCACGACGCCCACCGCGTCGTCCGCGTCGAGCATGAAGTGGACGATGGCGATCACCGTGAGCGCGACCGGCCTGTCCAGGTCGAGGGTCTCGCGCAGCTCGGGGGCCTCGTAGAGGTCCGTCAGGTCGCGGAAGTCGGCCTCGATGTACGCCGTCCGGCCCTCGGGCGTGCTGGAGAGCAGGCCCTGGGACAGGGTGAGGACGATGGGGTCGTTGTCCACGTAGACGACCCGGGAGTCCGGGGAGACCGCCTGGGCTATCTCGTGCAGGTTCGGGGAGGTGGGGATGCCGGTCCCGACGTCCAGGAACTGGCGCATGCCCGCCTCCTCGGCGAGCCAGCGCACGGCGCGGTTCATCCAGTCGCGGTTGGCTCGCATGTGGATCGGGAGGGCGGGCCACTCCCTTGACATCGCGTCGCCCGCCTCCTGGTCGGCGGGGTAGTAGTCCTTGCCGCCCAGGATGTAGTCGTAGATCCGCGCGGAGTGCGCGTTCTCGGTGTCGATGCGGTCGGCCGGCCATCCGTTGTCGGGCAACGCCGTGTCTCCCATTCAGGTGAGGGATGCGGGGGGTGTTCGGGGGGCTGCGCTGTGCTGCGTGGGATGTGGGGGGGCTGGTTGAACGATCAGCTATAGCAAGGAAGTTCCCGGAAATCCGATCACATCAGGAAGTCGGCGTCACCCGCCTTCACTCCGGCCAGGAAACTCGTCATCTCACGCGGCGTGAAGACCAGCGCCGGTCCGTCGGGGTCGGTCGACTGACGTACCGCGACCCGGCCGTCGGCGAGCTTCTTCACTTCGACGCAGGCGCCGCCGGCGTCGTCGCTCCACGGCTTGGACCAGCCGCGCGCGCCGAGTTGCCGGGACGGGATGCCGTTGCGTATGGGGTGGTGCACTCAGAGCTCCTTGCGAATCGCACCGAGGACGGCCTCGGTCTTTCTGGCGGGCGTCGCCTGCGCGCCCAGCCGGTCCAGGGCCTCGCGATAGACCACGACGTCGACGCCCTTGTCCAGGTAGACAGCGCCCACCAGGCCGTTGAGATAGACGATGTCGGGCAGCTCCGGGGCCTTGAACCGGAAGAGGTGGTACGCGCCCGCACGCATGGCGGGGTGCGGGCCGTTGGCGAACGGCATGATCTGCACAGTGACGTTGGGGAGCCGGTTGATCTCGATGAGATGGTCGATCTGGGCGCGCATCACCCCGGAGCCGCCGACCGGCCAGCGCAGCACGGTCTCGTCCATCACGACCCACAGCCGGGGCGGCGCGGGCCGGGTGATCAGTTCCTGCCGGCGCATGCGCAGCGCCACCATGCGCTCGGTCGCCTCGCTCGGCGCGTGCGGGTTGCCTGCGCCGAGCAGGGCGGCGGCGTACTCGCGGGTCTGCAACAGGCCGTGCACGAACTGGTTCTCGTAGGCACGGATCTGCAACGCCGCCTGTTCCAGGCTCAGGTAGGCGGCGAACCAGTCCGGCATCACATCGCGGTAGGTGTGCCACCAGCCGCGCTTGTTGGCCTCGCGCACCGACTGCAGGAAGGTGTCGACCTCCTGGCGGTCCGTCACGCCGTAGACCTGCAGGAGTTTCTCGGCGTCGGCCAGCCGGAGCCGGGCCACCTTGGCGGCCTCCATCCGGCGGATCGTGGAGTGGCTGACCCCGATCGCGGCGGCCGCCTGCTCGTAGGTCAGGCCGGCCCGGGTCCGCATCTCCTCCAGCTGCCGGCCGAGGATCATGCGCAGGACGGAAGGGGCTCCGCCCCAGTCGGTCTCCGAGGTCACGCCCTACCCCCTCACACCAGGTTCCAGGGTCACCGTCTCACGTACCTGTGATCGTTCACGTACGCGTTCGATCACTTCCTGCCGGGAGCAGCATGCACTTCGCTTCTTGCAATTTTCAACTTGCCGGTTGCGAGGCGATGTTGGCAGATGCCAAAGTGGAGTCACTGCTCCGGCCGACCAAGGAGCAGGCGAAGCAGTCCAGTTGGGGGAGACTGAGCTGCGGTCCGGCGCCGCCCAGGCACGGGTCGTCGTCTGCCCTGGAGCGGCCCGGGACGGACGCGACCGATCAGCCCCCACGCTGCGAAGCCGGACGAAAGGCGCACGGCGATGGCCCCGCCCTCTCTCCCCCAGCCGCTCGACCGACTGCCCGAGGACCACATACCCGGCCTGCCCCGGCCGGCCCTGGCGGCCGCCGGCGAGGGCCCGTACCGCCCGTCGGACGCGACGGGCGTCCCCAGACCACCCGGAGGCGAACGCCTCGGTCGACTCCCTGGGCCGCAAGGCCTCGACCGGTTCGCCTCCGGGGACCGCCTCGCCCCGCGCAGCCGGGTCTTCGACCTGGCGCCGACCCCGCGCGCCGTGGGCAACGCCCGCCGCAGCGTGGGCGAGCTGCTCGGCTCGTGGGGCGTGTGCGAGGAGGCCCTCGACAACGCGGTCCTGGTGACCTCGGAACTGGTCACCAACGCGATCGTGCACTCGGCCGGCCGGCGGATCGTCTGCCGGGTGCACGCCGGCGCCGACCGGATCCGCATCGAGGTCGAGGACCAGAACAGCGGGAGCATCGCGCTCCCGGCGCCCCGCCGGGCCAAGCCCGACGAGCAGAACGGGCGCGGCCTGTTCCTCGTCGACGCGCTCAGTCTCGACTGGGGCGTCACGACCGCGCCGGAGGGGCGGCCCGCCGCCCGCTTCGTCTGGGCCGAGCTGTCGACGGCACCGGACGCACCGCTCACCACCCCCCACGCCTCAGGAGGCCCCCCGACCCATGGACCGTCCCCCCACTCCTGAACCCGCCGCCGACCCGTCCTGGACCCGCACCCGCCCCAAGCCCGGCCCGGAGCAACCCCACACCGCTCCGGCCGGCTGAGCCGCCGGCACCACACCGCGGCCGGGACGCGTCCGTCCCGGCCCTGCCGTCCAGCCGGCCGGGCACCGCCGTTCACTCCGCCGCGTGGGCCAGCAACGCGGCGGCGGCCGCCCGCAGTTGTACCGCGGCGGTCACACAGGCCGTCGCCTGCCGCTCCAGGGCGGCGCCGCTCCACTCCGGGGCCCCGGCACAGTCGCCCAGCCGCTCGGCGGCGCCGCGCAGCCGCTCGGCGTAGCCGTCCATCCGGTCCGCGTCGACTCGCAGGCCGTCCACGTACGCGAGGAGTTCCGGGGCGGCGGTGGCGGGACGGGATTCGGTCGCCATGAGGTTCACCTGTACTCGGAGGGATGCCTAGCGCGGCAGCACCGCGCCGGCACTTCTGTGGGCCACGAACCGCGGGCTGGTCAGGACGAACCCGGGCCGCACGGCGTCGAGTTCGAGGATCTGCAGGTGCCGGGCGAGCGACCCGTGGGCACCGTCCAGCCGCAACCGCAGCCGGGGGCGGGCATGGACGCGCGGCCTGCCGTGAGCGCGGACCAGGGTACGTACGGTGCTCTCGCCCCGGCGCCCGTAGAGCACCCAGTCCGCCTCGGGACAGCGGGCTCCGGGGCCCGGGCGGCCCTCCACCGAGACTCCCAGCTCGGGCGCGTGGACGCGCAGTTCCCGGCCCTGCAGCTCGACGTCGGCGGCGCCGTGCACGGCCGGCTGGGCCCAGAGCTCCTCGGCCACCGCCCGCGCCTCCTCCGTGCCGACGGCGAGCGCGACCACGTACCGTCCGGTGCGCCGCAGGTCGGCGCGGCGCAGCAGGTCCGCGGCGAGGTCGTACGCGTGCGGCCGCCACAGGTCGTCGACCAGCACCGACAGGCCGAGCTCCGTGTAGGGGCCGATCGTGGTGCAGCGGTGCTCGTAGAGGGAGAGGACGGCGAGGGCGCGGCGGCCGAGCCGGGTGGGGACCATCCAGGCGACGTCGGGCAGCAGGCTGCGGGCCACGTCGGTGTCGACCGGGAAGCACAGGTGCGCGGCGGAGGAGTCGTAGTAGCGCACCGGCACGTCGACCGGGCCCGCCGAGGTGGCGAGGCCGGCGGTCGGGACGGCCAGGAACGGATAGCCCTCGGGCGGGCGGCCGCGGTCCCTGAGCCGGTAGACACGGGTGCGTTCGACCGGGCCCCGGTAGCGGGCGAGGGCCCGGTCGACGTCGGCCCGGGCCTGCGGGATCACCGTCTCCAGGTCGTCGATGTACACGCGGAGCAGGTGGCAGCGCGGGAACTCGCGGGTGGGGCCGGGGTAGTCGACCCGGTACCTGTTGGGGTGCGGGGCGCCGGGGCCGTCCAGGACCGGGACGATGTCGTGCCGGTTGGTGATGCCGGCCACCCAGGTGCGCGGGTCGGCCGGGCTGCGGTCGTCGGTCTGCGCGCCGACGACCGCCACGTGGGTGACCCGGTAGGCGCGGCAGAACTCGTCGTCCTGCGCGAGGCTGAGCAGCGCGATCCCGCCCTCGCCGTGCCCGACCAGCGCGAGGTCGGCGCCGCGCGGGATGCCGTGGTCCCGGATCGCCAGCAGGATCGAGCGGGCGTACGGCGAGTCGGTCAGGAACAGGTTGCGCCAGGCGCCGGCGAAGTCCTGCGGGGAGTCGTCGCGGGGGCGGCCGGGGGCCGTGCCGGGCGCCTGCACGACGTACCGGAGCACGCCGTCGGGGCCGCGCACCTCCTGGACGAGGACGCGGGCGTCCCCGGCGAGCGCGTCGATGTTGCGCAGGAAGCCGAGGAAGGAGCCCTCGGTGGCGAGGGACGTGGCCTCCTGGGCTGAGGGTTCGACGGCCTGGGCGGCGCCCACGCCCCGGTCCGTACCGGCGAGGTGGGAGGTGCCGGAGCCCCGGCCCGGGGCGGCGGTCAGCCGCCGTCCCGCGGCCAGCGCCCAGGCCGTCTCGTCGCTCAGCGGGTCCTCGTCCAGCAGGCCCCGGACGGCGAGGAGGTCCGCCAGGATCGGGGCGAGCGCGGACAGCGGGCGCTGGGCGTCCCGGTCCTTGAAGAGGGCCCGCAGCGCGCGGACGGCCGCCTCCGGGTCGCGGTCGGCGCCGACCGCGTCCGCCAGCCGGCGCATGCCCGGGTCGCGCCCGAACTCGGGGTGGTCGAGGAGTACGGCGGCGATCCGCAGTCGCAGCGAGGTGACCGCCACCAGCTGGGCCAGGCTCGCCCGGCCCAGCGCCTCCCCCGCCGCGCCGAGCAGATGACCCACGCCGTCCGGTGCGACGATCGCCGAGCCGCCGAGGCCCTGTCTGTTGGTGAGCGTCCGCAGCAGCGCCCAGCGGGCGGCCACGCCGGTGCGCGGGCGGCGGCGCGCGGAACCCGTCAGCGCCGGGGCGAACAGGGCGGAGCTGGTCCGTGCGGAGACCTCGCGGATGCCCTCGGCGACGGCCACCACGTCGCGGGCGCACTCCCGCAGCATCTCCGCCGCGGGCGGCCCGCAGGCACGGCGCTCCGCTGCCATCCGGCGCTCCCTGGGATCGACGACATGGCCTGCTCCCATCGTGTGCCCTGGCTCCGGCGCCCGCACCTTCGTCCGTCCGGGTGTCCTGCGCCCGGATCGGGGTCAGGCGTCGCCGGCGAGGCCGGCGGCGACCGTCGCGCCCAGTTCCCAGCACGCCTCGATGTCGGCCTTGCGGGGCTCGCCGGTCACCGTGACCGGCTCGGCCGCCCGGCGCCAGCCGAGGCCGGTGGTGATCGAGTCGAGGGCGCGCAGGGCGCCGGTGACGTCGTTGCCGCCGTGCACGTAGGCCCCGAAGGGGCGGCCGCGCGTCTCGTCCAGGCACGGGTAGTAGATCTGGTCGAAGAAGTGCTTGAGGGCACCGGAGACGTAGCCGAGGTTGGCCGGGGTGCCGAGGAGGTATCCGTCGGCCGCGAGCACGTCGGCGGCGGTGGCGGACAGCGCCGCCCGCCGCACGACCCGCACGCCCTCGATCTCCGGGGTCGTCGCCCCGGAGACCACGGCCTCGAACATGGCCTGGCAGTGCGGTGAGGGGGTGTGGTGGACGATCAGCAAGGTGGGCACACCCGCACCCTGCCGTGTGCCGCCCGCCGGCGGCAAATGCCGGCGGGTGGCACTCAGGGCTGTACGGGCATGCTCCAGCAGGTGGAGCCGGCCGGCACACCGGACAGCCGGGCGGTGAGCCGGGCGGTGGCGTCGCCCTGGTCGGTGGCCGCGGCGGTGGCGCCGCCGCCCTGGCTGCAGCACGACGAGACCCTCCCCGCGTCCGAGCCCGCCCAGGACACGCTGCGCAGCAGGTGACAGGTCAGAACGAGGTCCGCTTGGTGCGCCACAGCAACGCGGCCCCGGAGACCAGCAGCAGGCCGCCGAAGACCGCGGGCCACAGGTGGGCGCCGGTCTCGGCGAGACCGCCCTGGACGGCTTGGGGCTCGGTCTGGGGCTCGGTCTGTGCACCGGTGCCCGGGGTCTCCTGGCCGGCCGGGGCGGCGACGGCGGTGCCGGTCGGCGAGGCGGCGGAGGTGCCGGCGGGTGCCTCGGTGTCGGGCCGCTGCGTCGGCTCGCTGATCACACCGCCGCCCGACGACTTGGTGGTCGACGTCTTCTTCGGCGACGGGGTCGCGTAGACCCTCGGCAGCCCGGTGGAGCCGGATCCGGAGCCGGAGCCAGGGGCGGTGGCGGTGGCGGTGGCGGTCTCCGTGGCCGGGGTGCCGGCCGGGGGCTCGGACGACGGCTGGTCCGACGACGGCTGCTGGGTCGCCGGCTCGGACGGCTCGGCGCTCTGCGTCTCGGCCGGCGGCTCGGACGGGCTCGCGGTCTCGC
The DNA here is from genome assembly GCF_042894765.1 of Streptomyces sp. NPDC001507. NCBI lineage: Bacteria > Bacillati > Actinomycetota > Actinomycetes > Kitasatosporales > Streptomycetaceae > Streptomyces > Streptomyces sp. NPDC001507. The sequence continues at coordinate 700,806 of NZ_JBIAVV010000001.1, read as the reverse complement.
TCGGCCGGGACGGCTCCGCGCTCTGGGACGGCGGCTGCTCGTCGGCGCCCGCGCCGCACTTGCGGCCGGAGTTGATGCAGTCGACCATCTTCCGCATCAGGCTCTCGTCGAAGACGTTGATGAAGTCTCCGTGGTCGGTGACCGGCTTGTGCAGCTGCTCGGGGAACGAGTCCACCGCGAACAGCGGGACCGTACGGCCGCCGTCCTGGAGGCTCGGCGCGGCCACGGCGTAGACGATGCGCTGCACCAGCTGCGGGATGGCCTGGAAACCGGCCGGGCAGCTGCCGTCGGGGCCTTCGAACGCCACGTGGGTGCGGTGGTTGGCGCTGTCGATGTTCCGGCCGTCCCAGCAGCTCTGGAACCGGAACGTGCGCACGACGTCACTGCCGGAGGGGCAGAGCGGGTACTTGTCCTTGAGCTGCCGGTCCTCGTAACCGGTGCAGCTCCAGGAGGCGTTGGCGTTGGCCGGGCCGTTGACGAACGCCTTGGCGTCGCCGGTGATGATGCGCAGCAGCCGTGGCATCTCGGTGACCTTGGAGGTGGGGTTGCCCTCGAAGGTCAGCGTGACCTGCTTCGCCGTGACGATCTGCCCGGCGTTGCCCTCGGTGCCGCCGCCCGGCTTGTCGGCGTCCCGTTCCTGCTTGCCGTTCTGCAGCCGCAGCACGGGCCAGTAGTACGTGGACTTGTCGCCCTGGTCCGCACAGCTGGTCTGCGCGTTGGCCAGGTCCTGGTCGCTGGCGAAGGCGTTGTTGGACTGGTTGCCGATGTAGTCGTGGAAGTGGTGGGCGCCGTTGGAGACGCCGGGCGCGACGATGACGTTGTCCGAGTTGAACAGGCCGTTCGCGTTGACGCCGCAGCTGGAGGAGAAGGTGCCGGTGGAGCCGCCGGGCTGCTCGGCCGGGGTGGAGACGTTGGGCTGGACCGAGGTGATGTCCGCGTAGTCGGCGGCGACCGGCCCGTTGCCGCCCTGGCCGCCGGCGCCGGTGCCCTGGCTCGGCGCGGCGCTGCCCTGGCCGCTCTGGCTCGGCGTGGCACTGCCCTGGGGAGCCGCCGACTGCCCGGCGTCCTGGTTCGAGGAGCGCAGGGTGCAGGCGGCGAGGTCGTCGAGGCCCTGCGGGCGGTCGCCCTCACGGCCGATGGCGTCGGCGATGCGCTGGAGCGACTCGGACCGCTCCGCCTTCAGCGGGTCGATGATCGTCTGGCCGGCGAAGCCGGGGTTCTGCTCGATCTCGGCCGCGGACTGGGTGAGTTGCTGGTAGGCGGCGGCGATCTGCTGGTCCAGCTGGGCGAGTTCACGGTCGACGTCCGCCCGGGCGCCGTCGGGAACCGCGGTCAGCCGGCTGCCGACGTCGGGGCAGTAGATCGTGGGCGCGGACAGCACCTGGCCGGTGGCGACCTGCCCCTGGCCACCGCCGTTCTCGGTGGCCGAGGCATAGACGTTCACCGCGACCAGTCCTCCGCCGCCGAGCATCAGGGCGACCGCTGCGAAGGTCGCGCGCTGTGCGCCGGTCGGGCGTCTGCGCCTGTTGCGTCTCAAGGTCGTTCCCCTGCGTGTCGTGGGCGGCCGGGCATGGAAATCCCCCGCTCTATACGGCCCACGGCGCCACCGTGTTCAACAGACCCACGAATTCACGGTGACCTCACAGAAAGCGCGTGCACCGGAACAGGCGAACGCGACCGACGGCAACGCCCCGGTGACCCTGCGAATGCAATGGATGCGCGCGAAATGCCGTTCCGTACGGTCGAGTTCCGAACGCTAAGACGAACATCACAAATACGTATCGGACATTAGCCACTTCAACCTTCACACGAGTGACACAAGTTGGCTAAGTTGACGGGCAAGCCGCTCGGCTCCCCCCGGCGAATCCCGTCGGGCCGCGCGGCCTCCGCCGAGTCCGGTGCCCCTCAGGGGCTGATCCGGAGCCGGGGACCCAACCGACCACTGGGGTGAATCGGCCGCCGTCCGCAAGGGCAAAGGCCGTAGGGCATGCCTTCCGGATTCGACCGCCCGAACCCGACAGCTAACCCGGTAGGCGGAGTACGGAAGGAGCACGACCCCTCAATGGCGCCCGAGAGCCGTGACGAGGTTCGACAGCGGATCGACAGCCTCTACGACCAGGCCGAGAACGCCACCGGGAACTACAACGCCACCCGTGCGATGAGCGGGGGCTCGCGCTCACGCGGCGTCCCGCTGTTCAAACGGCCCCGTCGTGACGACCCGGGCCTCGACAACATCGCCCGGGAGTGGTTCGAGGGGGCGCGCTCGAAGCTCGGGCCGAGCGTTCCGGCCGCGCTGCCCTCCGACCGGCAGCCCGCCCGGTCCGGCCCGCGGCGGCCCGTCAGCGCCATGGCCGCCGACCTCCTCGGCCAGCTGGAGGACTCCGGCCCGGCCCGGCTGGAGCTGACCGCGGGACCGTCCGCACAGAGCGAGATCGAGGTCGTCCGCGAGCTGCCGGCGCGCCCGAAGCTGGAGTTGACGGCCGGGTCCGCCGCAGCGCTGCCCGCGGGGACCCCGGGTGCGCCCAGGGCGCTGCCCGCCGCCGGGCAGCAGCGGCCCACGCCGGGTGCCTCGAAGACCAGGAACCAGCTCAAGCTCGCCAAGGCGCGCGAGGTGCTGTCCCAGCGCACCGGTCAGCGCGCGATCGCCGCCCTCGACGCGGCCCCGGCCCCTGTCACCCAGGGTGTTCCGCAGTCGCCCAGCCCCTGGCCGGCGCCCGAGGCCCAGGCCCCGCCGCAGCAGTGGCAGGCTCCCGCCGCCGGCATACCGAACCAGCGCACCGGCAGCGGCTCCGCCCGGTCCGACTCCCCTGCCGCCACCCGCGCGCTCCCGGCGGTGACCGAGACGGGCGGCATCCCGATCGTGTCCCCTTCGGACACCGGTACCTTCCGCATCATGACCCCGGGGGGTGCCGACCGTGCCCCGACCCGGGCCGCGGCCGACATGGGCGGTTTCCGCCTCATGACCCCGGGCGGCTCGGGCGGCGGGACCTACCAGAGCGCGCCCGCCATGGACACGGGCGCCGCCCAGGCTCCGGCGCCGGTGGACACCGGCTCCTTCCGCATCATGACGCCGGGTGCCACGGGCTCGTTCCCGATGCCGACGCCGGCCGACGCGGGCGGCTTCCCGACGGCTGATCCCATGGCGAGCACCAGCGTCTTCCCGACGGCGGACCCCATGACGGGCAGCAGCGCCTTTCCGACCGCCGACCCAATGACGGGCACCAGCGTCTTCCCGACGGCGGACCCCATGACGGGCACCAGCGCCTTCCCGACCGCCGACCCGATGACGGGCAGCAGCGCCTTCCCGACCGCGGCTCCCACGAACAGCGGCGCATTCCCGACCGCGGCGCCCGCCGCTCCCGCCCCGGCCCCCAGCCCGATGGACGCCGGCGGTTTCCGGATCATGTCGCCGAACGCGGCCGCCTCGTACACGGACGTTCCGCCGGTCGCCGCCGACACGGCCTACGGCACCGGCGGGTACCCCGTGACGGCCCCCGCCGTCCCCGCCCCGCCCACGGCCGCCATGCCGATGGCCGCCATGCCGATGGCCGCTCCCTTCGCCGCCGCACCCGCCGCCGACATGGCCGGCGCCTATCCGGCGGGCATGCAGGCCGGCGCTTATCCGGAAGGCATGCAGTCCGCCGACGGCGCGTACGCCTACGCCGCCAGCATGGCCATGCCCACCGCGATGGCCGCGCCCGCCGCGGCGATGCCCGCGCCCATGGCCATGCCGATAGCGGCACCCGCGGCAGCCCCCATGATGGCGCCGATGGCAGCCCCCATGGCGGCACCCCCCGCACCGCCGACCGCCGCGATGCCGCCGGCCATGACCGCGCCGCCCGAGGCGATGACGGCTGCCGCGCCCGCGATGGCGATGCCCATGGCCGCCCCCGCCCCGGTCGTCACCGCTCCGCTCCCCACCACGCCCCTGCCGACCGCGCCCCCGCAGGTCCCGGCCCCGGTGCCCGCCGCAGCCGCGCCGGTGCCCGGCGGCTACGCCGACGCCGGTGCCTTCCTCCTGCCGGGCGTCGCGGCCGAGGCGGGCAAGGCGATGAAGGCGCTCGCGTTCGCGCGGGAGCAGATCGGCCGGCCGTGTGTCTGGGGCGCGACCGGGCCGGGGGCGTACGACGCCTCCAGCCTGACCCAGGCCGCCTGGCGCGCCGCCGGCGTCACGCTGCCGCGTACCGCGGCGGAGCAGACGCTGGCCGGCACCCCGATCACGCTGGCCGCCGTCGAGCCGGGTGACCTGGTCTTCTTCTTCGACGACGACAGCCACGTGGGGATCTACGCGGGCGGCGGCACGATGGTGCACGCGCCGAGCCCCGGGGCGCTCATCCGCGAGGAGTCGATCTACAACGCCGGGGAGTCGGCGATCCACCGGGTGATCCGCCCGGCCTGACCCCGTGGCCGTCGGGCTCACACCCTCCGCCGCCGGGTGCGCCAGCTCTCGTGGTGGTCCAGGAGGGTCTGCTCGACGGGCCGGTAGGCGAGGCCGAGTTCGCGGACGCTGCGGCCGTTGTCGACGCGGAAGCGGATGCCGAGGTGCTTGCGTATGTAGTCCTGGGTGAGGCCGAAGAGCGGGCCCAGGACGCGTACCGGGCCGTGCGGGAGCGCGGTGCGCGGCAGGCGCGGGTCCCAGGGGTGGCGGGTGCGGATGATCCGGGACATCTCGTGGAAGGACGTCATCGTCTCGTTGGCCACGATGTAGCGGCCCCTGGCCGCCGGGTTCTCCGCGGCCGCGATGTGCGCGTCGGCCACGTCACGGACGTCCGCGGTGGTGAAGCTGAAGTCCGGGGCGCCGTAGCAGAAGCAGCCCTTGAACAGCTCGTCGAGCAGGAAGAGGCTGCCGGACTCGGAGGCGGGCGTGAGGGAGGGGCCGAGGACCAGGCCGGGGTTGACGGAGACCAGGCGCCAGCGGTCCTGGGCGGCCTCGGCCTCGCGGGCGGCGCGCTCGGCGACCGTCTTGGCGTAGTGGTAGGGGTTGTTCGCCACGGTGCTGGTGGTGTTGAAGTACTCCTCGGTCAGCACCCCGCCGGCCATCTCGCGGACGTCGGCGTAGTCGCCGAAGATCGCGCCCACGGTGGAGGTGAGGACCAGGGTCTCCACCTCCGGCGTGCGCTCGACGCCGCCGAGCACGTTGCGGGTGCCGAGCAGCGCCGGGTCCACCACGTCCCGCTGACCGTCCTCGATCCGTTCCGGCATCAGGAACGGCGAGGCCACGTGGAAGACGGTCACGCAGCCGCGGAACGCCTCGTCGAAGGAGCCGTCCTTCAGAAGGTCCGCCTCGAACAGGGTGAGCCGGCCGGGGAAGGCCTCCTGGAGCTCCCACAGGGGCCGTACCTTCGCCGTGTCGGAGGCGCGGCGGACGGTCGCCCGGACCCGGTACCCGCGCTCCAGCAGCCGCCGTACCAGGTGGCTCCCGACGAATCCGCTGCCGCCGGTCACCACGACGGCCGTCTCCCCGCGTGCTGCCACGCTCTCACCCCTCGCCCTCCGGCCACCGCGCCTCGGTGCGCCGCAGAGGACAGGGTGGTGCATGTGACGTGTGCCCGCCAAGCACCCGGAAGCCACCGGGCCGCCCCCGAGGCCATAAGCCGGACCCGATACACGTCATAAGATCGGCTTATGAGGTCATAGGGCGGACCCGCGTACTAACTTAGGACTGCCTTAGTTTAGGCTTCCCGTTCGAGATCGCTTGTCCTCACTCGAAGGGAACCTGATCATGCCGCGCCCCCTGCGGGTAGCCATCGTCGGAGCCGGCCCCGCCGGGATCTACGCCGCCGACGCCCTGCTCAAGTCCGCGGTGGCCGCCGAGCCCGGCGTGTCCATCGACCTCTTCGAGCGGATGCCCGCCCCGTTCGGCCTGATCCGCTACGGCGTCGCCCCCGACCACCCGCGCATCAAGGGCATCATCACGGCCCTGCACCAGGTGCTCGACAAGCCGCAGATCCGGCTCTTCGGCAACGTGGACTACCCGGCCGACATCAGCCTCGACGACCTGCGCACGTTCTACGACGCCGTGGTCTTCTCGACCGGCGCCACCGCCGACCGCGAGCTGCGCATACCCGGCATCGAGCTGGACGGCTCCTACGGCGCCGCCGACTTCGTCTCCTGGTACGACGGCCACCCGGACGTGCCGCGCACCTGGCCGCTGGAGGCGGAGAAGGTCGCGGTCCTCGGCGTCGGCAACGTGGCCCTGGACGTGGCCCGCATCCTCGCCAAGACCGCCGACGAGCTGCTGCCGACGGAGATCCCGCCGAACGTCTACGACGGCCTGAAGACCAACAAGGCCCTCGAGGTCCACGTCTTCGGCCGCCGCGGCCCGGCGCAGGCGAAGTTCTCCCCGATGGAGCTGCGGGAGCTGGACCACTCCCCCAACATCGAGGTCATCGTCGATCCCGAGGACATCGACTACGACGCGGGCTCGATCGAGACCCGGCGTGGCAACAAGCAGGCCGACATGGTCGCCAAGACCCTGGAGAACTGGGCGATCCGCGACGTCGGCGACCGCCCGCACAAGCTCTTCCTGCACTTCTTCGAGTCGCCGGCCGAGATCCTCGGCGAGGACGGCAGGGTCACCGGACTGCGCACCGAGCGCACCGCCCTCGACGGCACCGGCAACGTCAAGGGCACCGGCGAGTTCAAGGACTGGGACGTCACCGCGGTCTACCGCGCCGTCGGCTACCTCTCCGACAGGCTGCCCAAGCTGCCCTGGGACATCGAGTCGGGCACCGTCCCGGACGAGGGCGGCCGGGTCATCGAGGAGAGCGGCGGCCACCTGCAGTCGACGTACGTCACCGGCTGGATCCGGCGCGGCCCGGTCGGCCTCATCGGCCACACCAAGGGCGACGCCAACGAGACGGTGTCCAACCTGCTGGACGACTACGCGAACGGCCGCCTGCACACCCCCGAGGCGCCCGCGCCGGAGGCCGTGGAGGCCTTCCTCGCCGAGCGCGGCGTCCGCTTCACCACCTGGGAGGGCTGGTACCGGCTGGACGCCGCCGAGAAGGCGCTGGGCGAGCCGCAGGGCCGCGAACGCGTCAAGCTGGTCGAGCGCGAGGACATGCTCCGCGAGAGTGGCGCCTGAGGCGCTCGGACGTGACCTGTGGGAGGGGGCCGGCGCACTGCCGTCGGCCCCCTCTCGTGCGTCCTTCTCGTGCTTCTTGCTCATGCCTCCCGGCGGCGGGCACGGGGCCCGCCCCTTGCGGATGGTCGGGCGGGCCCCGTGCCCGGCACCATTCTGCGAGGCCGGCCGGATCAGGGGCACGGGTGAACCGGCGTCGTACGACGCACTCGGTTCGCACCCCGGGTGCGGGGCGCACTCGCCGTGCGCGGGCGACCCCCGCCCTATGAGACGCGCTCCCGGGCGGCGATACTGGAGGACGCACTCCCCTCCCACCAGCAGATTGGCCCATGTCGAACTCCGCCGCCGACCGTGCCGCCCTTCCGCCGACCGTCTGGGCCGCCCGCGGCCGTCACACGGGTCCGGACTCCGAGGAGGTGATCCGCAGGATCCTGCGCAGCCGCAAGGAGACCGGCGTCCTCGACGACTTCGCGGAACCCCCCGTGCCCGAGGACTCCGCCCGGCGCGTCTTCGAGGCCCGCTGGCGCGTCGGCGACGGCACCGTGACGGTGCGCGCCCGGCTGGTCCTCGCCGTCGACCTGCAGGGCCGGCAGGCGGGGCGGGAGTGGCAGCTCGTCGCCGAGGCCGACCGGCCCTGCGACGAGGCCTGGCCCTCCCCTGCGGTGATGTTCTGGCCCGACGGCGAGGAGGCCGGTGACGGCGGCGAGGCCGCCTGGGACTACCACCCGGCGGTGGCGGGCGTCAGGCTCCGCACGGTCAACCCGCTGCCCGCCGACGACAAGGACATGCGCCGCGTGCTGCGGGACGCGGCGAAGGACGCCTGGTGCGTCAACCTCGTCGTGCACGAGGCGATGACCCCCGACGCGCTCGGCCGGCTGCCGCTGGTCCGGCAGCTGCCGCCCGGCCTGGCGCACCGCGTCGTGGAACACCGGGCCGCCCCCCAGCAGTTCCGTGCCGTCAACTGGGCGCTGCGCGACCTCGGGGTCGAGGTCCCGCGCGGGGGCGCCGTACTGCTGCCCCCGGACCCGGCGCCGTCGGGCTACGACGCGCAGGAGTACGCGGTGCGCAGCGTCTTCCTCGACGGCTCGGAGCCCACCGAACTGATCGCCGCCGTGCGCCGGTTCGCCACGCTGCCGAAGCCCTCGCCGCTGGGCGCCGAGGAGGCGCTGGCCGATCTGCGGGACAACTGGACCCTGATGACGCTGGAGGAGGAACTGGCGCGCGAGCGCAAGCGCGTCGCGCAGTACGCCGAGGCGCTGGAGGCCATGACCAGGTCGCGGGACCTGTACCGGGAGGCCGCCGAGCGGGCCGGCGAGGCGCTCGCCGCCCTCCGCGACACCCCCGCCCCGGCCGCACCGGCACCCCTGCCCGCCTCGCCCTTCCAGCAGTTGACCCGCGCCTTCAAGGGACTGCGGGCCCCGAAGGACGGTGCCGGGCCGGCGGCCATGCCCGAGGACGAAACCGGGAAGACGGACCAGTGAGAGACCCCGGGCCGGATCGGGGCCGGACGACAGGACAGCCATGGACACCACCACGACCGTGCTCGTGATCTGCTCGATCGTCGCCGCGGCCCTGCTGGCCGGCGCCGTCGCCGTACTCGTGCGGCTGGTCCGCACCCGGCGCACCCTGCGCCGGGCCGGGCTGCCGACCGGCTCGCGCTGGGTGTTCTGGGGCGCCGTCCTGTATCTGGTGCTCCCCACCGACCTGCTGCCCGACCCGATCTACCTGGACGACATCGGCGTCCTGCTGCTGGCCCTGCGCTCGATGCGCGCGGCCCTGCCGGCCGCGGAGGAGCCGGAGCTGTGACCGGCCGGGCATGATGAGGTGATGCGAGCCACCTTCACCGGTGTCCCCGGTCTGTCCTCGAAGCCCGAAGTCGCCGTGGTCGTCGACGTGATGCGCGCGTTCACCGTGGCGGCCTGGGCGTTCCACCGGGGCGCCGAGCGAATCGTGTTCGCCGAAACCCTCGACGAGGCGCTGGAGTTGAAGGCCCTTCACCCCGGCTGGCTGGCCTTCCAGGACGGCCCGGTGGTGCCGGGCTTCGACCTGGCCAACTCTCCGGCCCAGCTGCGCTCGCTGGACGTCGCGGGCCGTACGGTCGTGCAGAAGACCACCGCCGGGACGACCGGCGCGCTCGCCGTCGCCGGCGCCCGGCTGCTGCTGTGCGCGAGTTTCGTGGTCGCCGGGGCCACCGCGGCCGTGCTGCGGCGCGAGGGGCCCGCGGCGGTCACCTTCGTGGTCACCGGGGACGGCGGGCGGGCCGCGGAGGACCTGGCCTGCGCCGAGTACATCGCCGGGCTGGTGAGCGACGGCTCCGTCGCCCCGGGCCCGTTCGTGGAGCGGGCCCGGAACTCCGGCGGGGCGGCGCGGCTCGCCGAGGGCCTGCGGCTCGGCCGGGAGGGCGTGCACCCCGAGGACGTACCGATGTGCCTGGAGACGGACGCCTTCCCGTTCGCCATGGCGGCCGCCCGGGAGGACGGTCACCTGGTGCTGCGGCCGGTGGGCGGGGGCTGAGCCCGCCGGGACCGCACCGGTCCGTGTCCCTGGGGTGCGGGTTCGCGCCGTCGTGACGCATTCTTGCTGTGTCACCCACCCGCCGGTGCGCGGACGAGGCAGGACCCGATGACTGGGAGCGACGAGCACGTGGGCCGGGCGCGTGAGCGGCTGACCGCGCTGCTGGTCGAGGCCTCGACCGGCGCCCTCGGCGCGGCGGGTGCCCACGTCGCCGGGGTGTACCTGCGCTCCGGCACGCCCGGGCTGCTCCGGCTGGCCACGCTGGTGGGGCTGCCCGGTCAGCTCTTCAGACCCTGGTGGCGGCTGCACATGGACCGGCCGTTCCCGGTCGCGGACGCCTACCGGCTCGGTACGCGGGTGGTCCTGCCCAACGCGACCGAGACGGTGCGCCGGTACCCGCAGTTCGCGGCGGGCCTGCCGTTCCAGTTCGGTTCGGTGTACACGCCCGTGCCCGGGGCCGAGCCGTCCTTCGGGGTGCTGACCGTGCTGCTTCCCGGTACCGCGGACACCGTGGACGAGCTGCCGGACCTGGACCGGCTGTGCCGGGCGGCCGACCGGCTGGGGGCCGGGCTGCGCGAGCTGGTGGCCGAGGAGGGGGACGCGGCGGTCGCCTGGGAGGGCGAGCCGGTGTGCGTCCGGCCGCCCGCGCCCCGGCCGGGGCCGGCCCGGGTGGGCCGTTTCACCTGGGACCCGGTGACCTCCGCGGTGCACGCCGACGACCGGCTGCACGCGCTGCTCGGCACGGCGCCGGCGGAGTTCCCCGGTACCGGCGCCGAGCTGGCCGTGGCCGTGACGCCCGCCGACGCGGACGACGTGCTGACCGCTCTGCACGAGACCGCGGCCGGCAAGCCGCCGCCCGCCCCGCTGCGGGTGCGGGCCGCGGACGGCGCCCCGCTCCTGCTGGAGCTGTGGCCGCCCGGCGCCGCCGACCCCCCGCTGGTCGCCGGGATCGTCGTCGACCCGGGCCCGTCCGCCGCCGCCGACGGAGCGGCCGACCTGCTCCCCGAGGGCGTCTTCTGCCTGGACCGCTCCGGCATCGTCCGCTACGCCAACCCGGCGGCCGTCCGACTGGCCGGCCGGCCCCGCGCCGAGCTGCTCGGCCGGCCCCTGTGGGAGGCGATGCCGTGGCTGAGCGGGCCGTCGTACGACGACCACTGGCGCGGGGCGCTGCTCGCCCGCGGCCCGGTGCACTTCCAGGTCAGGCGCGGCGCCGCGGAGGGCGACTTCCTCGCCCTGTCGGTGCATCCGGGCTCCGACCTGGTCACCTGCACGGTCGTCCCGGCCAGCCGGATCGACCCACCCGTGCACCTGTCCCCCGCGGCCGGGCCGGGCACGCTCGGGCGGTCCGGCGGCTCCTCGATGGCCCCGCTGTACCGGCCGATCGCCCTGGCGATCGCGCTGACCGACGCGGTGACCGCCCGGCAGGTGTCCGCGGTGGTGATGCAGGAGCTGCTTCCCGCGTTCGGCGGCCGCCGGCTGGCCATCTACCTGCTCCAGGACCGGCACTTCTACCTGGCCTGGGAGACGGGCTTCCCGCCGGGCTTCCTCGCCCCGTTCGACGGTGTGGGTCTGGACGCCCACATCCCCGGCGTGGAGGCCCTCACCACCGGCCGGCCGCTGTTCTTCGAGTCGATGCGACGGCTGGCGGACACCTACCCGGGTCTCGCCCTGGACGCCGACGTGGGCTCCCGCGCCTTCCTGCCGCTGATCGCCTCGGGGCGCCCGGTCGGCACCTGCATCCTCGGTTTCGAGTCCGAGCGGAGCTTCAGCACCGAGGAGCGGACCGTCCTCATGGCACTGGCGGGCCTGATCGCGCACGCCATGGAGAAGGCCCGCCGCTACGACAGCGAGGCCGCCCTGGCCCGCGGTCTCCAGCAGGCGCTGCTGCCCCGCCGCCTGTCGGCGCACCCCCAGGTGGAGACCGCGGGCCGGTACCTGCCGGGTACCCAGGGCATGGACGTGGGCGGCGACTGGTACGACGTGGTCGGTGCGGGCGACGGCCTCGCGCTGGTCATCGGCGACGTCCAGGGGCACGGCGTGCAGGCGGCCGCCACCATGGGACAACTGCGCAGCGCGGTCCGGGCGTTCGCGCTCAGCGACCGGCCGCCCGACGAGGTGCTGAGCGGCACCAACCGGCTGCTCATCGACCTCGACCCGGGCCAGTTCGCGAGCTGCTGCTACCTGCGCCTCGACCCCGCCACCGGGCGCGCCCGGATCGCCCGGGCCGGTCATCCGCCGCCCCTGCTGCGGGCCCCGGACGGCCGTACCCGGGTCCTGGAGGTCCCCGGCGGCGTCGTGCTGGGCGTCGACCCGCGGGCCCGGTATCCGGTGACCGGTCTTGAGCTGGCGCCGGACGCGATCCTCGCCCTGTACACGGACGGTCTCGTGGAGCGGCCGGGCGCCGACATCGACGACGGCATCGCGGCGCTGGGTGCGGCCCTGGCCGAGGCCGGGGCGGCGCCGGGGCGGCGCGGCGCCCGTACCCTCACCGGGGTGGCCGACCGGCTCACCGCCATGGCCCGGCACGCCACCGACCGCCCCGACGACGTGGCGCTGCTGCTCGCCACCCGGCGGCCGGGCGCCGCGGACCGGGGGTGACCGGGGCACAACGGGGTATCGTCCTGGTTACCTCTGGGGACGCTCTCGCCTCGGGCGGCGCGGCAGTGTAGACATGGGCTCATGGTCCGTCAGCCCGGCCGGTCCGACACTCGGCCGTCCCGATCCGGGACTCCGCGCGCGCCGCTCGCCCAGCGGAAGCCCAGCGGGCCGGGGCATATCCGGTCCGGACGGCTGTGGTCGACGCTGAGCGGCCGCAGCGTGGCCGGGCAGGTGTTCGTGCTGCAGGTCGCGATCGTGCTGCTGCTGATCGTGGCGGCGGTGCTGGCGCTGGTGCTCCAGGTACGGCGCGACAGCAGTATGGAGGCCCGCAACCGGTCCCTTGCCGTCGCCCAGACCTTCGCCGACGCCCCCGGCACGGCCGCGGCGCTGCGGCTGCCCCACCCGACGACGGTGCTCCAGCCGCGGGCGGAGGCGGCCCGCAAGGCGACGGGCGTGGACTTCATCGTCGTCATGAACACCGACGGGATCCGGTACACGCACCCCAAGCCGGACCGCATCGGCAAGAAGTTCGTCGGGACCATCGGGCCCGCGCTGGCCGGCGGGACCGTCACCGAGGAGGTGCACGGCACCATCGGGGAGCTGGTGCAGGCCGTGGTCCCGGTCCGGGACGCGAACGGCAAGGTGGTGGGCCTGGTGTCGGCCGGTATCACCACCGCGCACGTGGGCGGCACCGCCGACCAGCAGCTCCCGCTGCTGCTCACCGCGGCCGCCGCGGCGCTGACCCTGGCGACGGCGGGCACCGCGCTGGTCAGCCGGCGGCTGCTGCGCCAGACGCACGGTCTGGGCCCGGACGAGATGACCCGGATGTACGAGCACCACGACGCGGTGCTGCACTCCGTGCGCGAGGGTGTGCTGATCGTCGGGGGCGACGGCCGGCTGATGCTCGCCAACGACGAGGCGCAGCGCCTGCTGGACCTGCCGGCGGACGCCGAGCGCCGCCGGGTCCTGGACCTCGGCCTGGACCCGGAGACGGCGACGCTGATCGCCTCCGGGCGGGTCGCCACCGACGAGGTGCATCTGGTCAAGGACCGGCTGCTGGCCGTCAACCAGCGCCCCATCGAGGTGCGCGGCGGCCCGCCCGGCAGCGTCATCACGCTGCGCGACTCCACCGAGCTGCGGGCTCTCTCCGGCCGCGCCGAGGTGGCCCGCGAGCGCCTGAACATGCTGTACGAGGCCGGGGTGGACATCGGCACCAGCCTGGACGTCACCCGTACCGCTGAGGCACTCGCGGAGCTGGCCGTGCCGCGGTTCGCGGACTACGCCGCCATCGACCTGTACGAGGCCGTCCTCAAGGGCGAGGAGCCCAAGCCCGGGGACGCACTGCGCCGGGTGGCGTGCACCGGCGTCCGCAAGGACGCCCCGTTGTACCCGGTCGGCGAGAGGTTCCAGTTCGTGCCGTCCTCGCCGCAGGGCCGGAGCCTGCTGAGCGGCGAGTCGGTCGTCGAGCCGCGGCTGCGGGAGGCGCCCGGCTGGCGGGCCCAGGACGTGGAGCTGACCGGCCAGATCCTGGAGTTCGGCATCCACTCGCTGATCACGGTTCCGCTGCGGGCCGGGAACATGGTGCTGGGCGTGGCCAACTTCTGCCGCTCGGAGAAGCCCACCCCGTTCGACACGGAGGAGCTGGCCCTCGCGGAGGAACTGGTGGCCCGCGCCGCGGTCTCCATCGACAACGCCCGCCGCTACACGCGCGAGCACAGCATGGCGGTCACCCTGCAGCGCAGTCTGCTGCCACGCAGCCTGCCCGCGCAGAGCGCCCTGGACATCGCCTACCGGTACCTGCCGGCCCAGTCGGGCGTGGGCGGCGACTGGTTCGACGTGCTCCCGCTGTCCGGGGCCCGGGTGGCGCTGGTGGTCGGCGACGTGGTGGGGCACGGGCTGCACGCGGCGGCGACCATGGGGCGGCTGCGCACCGCCGTGCACAACTTCACGGCACTGGACCTGCAGCCGGACGAGCTGCTGGGCCTGCTGGACGAGTTGGTGAGCCGCATCGATCAGGACGAGACCTCCGAGGACGACGCGGACACCACGGCCGCGATCAGCGGCGCGACCTGTCTGTACGCGATCTACGACCCGGTGTCGCGGCGCTGCACGGTGGCCCGTGCCGGTCATCCGCCGCCGGCGCTGGTCAGGCCGGACGGCGGAGTGGAGTTCGCGGACGTGCCGGCCGGCCCTCCGCTGGGCCTGGGCGGGCTGCCCTTCGAGACGGCCGAGCTGGACCTGGCGCCGGGCAGCAGCCTGGTCCTGTACACCGACGGGCTGGTGGAGGACCGGCAGCGGGACATCGACGAGGGGCTGGAACTGCTGGCCGGCGCGCTGGAGTCGGCGGCCGGCGACACCCCGGACGAGACCTGTGCGGCCGTCCTGGAGCGGCTGCCTGCCCGCCCCAGCGACGACGTCGCGCTGATCGTCGCCAGGACCCGGGCGCTCGGCGCGGACCGGATCGCCGAGTGGCAGGTGCCGGCGGATCCGGCGGCCGTCTCGGAGGTGCGGTCCAGGGTGACCCGTCAGCTGGCGGACTGGAACCTGGACGAGCTGTCCTTCACGACGGAGCTGATCCTCAGCGAGCTGGTCACCAACGCCATCCGGCACGGCCGGGCGCCCATCGGGGTACGGCTGCTGCGCGACCGGACGCTGATCTGCGAGGTCTCCGACGGCAGCACCACCTCCCCGCACCTGCGGTACGCGGCGAGCACCGACGAGGGGGGCCGGGGTCTGTTCCTGGTCGCGCAGATGGCCGAGCGCTGGGGCACCCGCTACACGCCCGCCGGAAAGGTCATCTGGGCGGAGCAGCCGCTGCCGTGATCCTCAGCCCAGCGCGCGGTCCAGGTTGAAGGCGGCGCTGATGAGGGCGAGGTGCGTGAACGCCTGCGGGAAGTTGCCCTGTTGCTCACCGGTGCGGCCGATCTCCTCGGCGTACAGGCCGAGGTGGTTGGCGTAGGTGAGCATCTTCTCGAAGGCGAGCCGGGCCTCGTCGACGCGTCCGGCGCGCACCAGGGCCTCCACGTACCAGAAGGAGCAGATCGAGAAGGTGCCCTCGTCGCCTCGGAGGCCGTCGGGGCTGGCCTGCGGGTCGTAGCGGTAGACGAGGGAGTCGGAGACCAGGTCCTCGGTGAGCGCGTCCAGGGTGGACAGCCACTTGGGGTCGGTCGGGGCGATGAACTTGGCCAGGGGCATCATGAGCAGCGAGGCGTCCAGGACGTCGCCGCCCTCGTACTGGACGAAGGCGCCGCGCCGCTCGGACCAGCCGCGGTCCATGATCCGCCGGTAGATGGTGTCGCGGGCCTGCCGCCAGCGGGGCAGGTCGGCGGGCAGGCCGCGCCGGTTGGCGAGGCGGATCGCCCGCTCGATGGCGACCCAGCACATCAGCCGCGAGTACAGGAAGTTCTTGCGGCCGCCACGGGTCTCCCACACGCCCTCGTCGGGCTGGTCCCAGTGGTCACAGACCCAGCCCACGAGGCGGGTGACGTCGTCCCACTGGGCGCTGGAGATGGGCTCGGCCCATTTGTCGTAGAGGTAGATCGAGTCGATGAGGGCGCCGTAGATGTCCAGCTGGAGCTGGCCGGCCGCGTCGTTGCCGACCCGTACCGGGGCCGAGCCGCAGTGGCCCTCCAGGTGGGTCAGCTCGCGTTCGGGCAGGTCGGAGCGGCCGTCGATGCCGTACATGATCTGCAGCGGGCCGGAGGCGAAGCCGTCGCCGGGGCTGATGTAGGTGGTCACGAACTTCATGAAGGCCGCGGCCTCGCTGCTGAAGCCGAGCCGCAGCAGGGCGTAGACGGCGAAGGCGGCGTCGCGGATCCAGACGTAGCGGTAGTCCCAGTTCCGCTCGCCGCCGAACTGCTCGGGCAGGCTGGTGGTGGGTGCCGCGACGATGGCGCCGGTGGGGGCGTAGGTGAGCAGCTTCAGGGTGAGCGCCGAGCGGTGCACCATCTCGCGCCAGCGGCCCCGGTAGCGGGACTGGTGGAGCCAGCGCCGCCAGAAGCAGACCGTGGTCTCGAACTGCTGCTCGGCCTCGGCGCGGGCGCAACCGCGGGGGGCGATGTCCTCGCCGGCCTGGTCGAGGGCGAAGACGGCCGACTCGCCCTCGGTGAGCTTGAAGTCGGCGCAGGCGTCCGGCCCGTCGCTCTCCAGGGCCACCGTCGAGGTGAGCAGCAGGGACTTGTCCGCGGACTCGAACAGCGCGGTGTCACCGAGCATGCACAGGGTGTGCGGGTCGGCGCCGTAGTTGAAGCGGGGGGCCACCCGGACCCGGAAGGGCACGGTGCCGCGCACGCACAGCACCCGGCGGATCAGCCGGTGGCGCGCGCACTCCTGCGACTCCCCCGTCACCGGCATGAAGTCCTGGACCTCGCCGACCCCCTCGTCGGTGAAGAACCGGGTGATCAGCACGTTCGTGTCGGGGAAGTAGAACTGCTTGGTCCGGGCCGGCACGGAGGCGGCCAGCGCGAAGAAGCCGCCGCGCTCGGCGTCCAGCACGGCCGCGAAGACGCTGGGGGCGTCGAAGGACGGGCTGCAGTACCAGTCGATCGTGCCGTTGCTGCCGACCAGGGCCACGCTGCGCAGATCGCCGATCAGTCCGTGCTCGGCGATCGGCAGGTAGCGGGGGCTCCCGGGCGCATTCTGGTAAAACGCCTGCTCGGCCATCGTGACGGCCTCCCCGGAACGGATGTACGGTCACCTTACAACCTAAAAGGGGCGAATTCCTTCCCGGGATGCGGGGTGCGGCCGGGCGGGCAATCGTGAAAGTGTGCACCCCCGCTCCGCGAAGGAGGGACCATGTCGACCTCAGAACCCGAAGCGTCCCGGTCGTCCGACGACCGCGCCACCCCGGACTCCCTGCTGCACAGCGCCCCCGGCACCGGGGTGGCGCCCGAGGACCTGGTGATGGCGTCGGGCCGGGACGTCACCCCGGAGACCCTGGAATGGGCCAGGAAGAAGATGGAGCGCGAAGGGCCGAACTGCGTCGAGCGGCTCCTGCCCTGACCCCGGCGGCCCGCGGGGCCGGTGAGACGCGCAACGGGCCTGGCCCCCACCGGATTTCACGGGAAGGTTGCCCGTTCACCCTTTCGAAGCGGGGGCGGCTGCTGACAGACTTCGCAGGGTGCCCGACTTCGACATGCTCGTCATCGGTTCCGGACCCGGCGGCCAGAAGGCCGCCATCGCGGCGGCCAAACTCGGCCGCCGGGTCGCCGTCGTGGACAGCCCCGACATGGTCGGCGGCGTGTCCATCCACACCGGGACCATCCCGTCCAAGACCCTGCGCGAGGCGGTCCTCTACCTGACCGGCCTGACCCAGCGCGACCTGTACGGCCAGAGCTACCGGCTGAAGGAGGACATCACCGTCGCCGACCTGACCGCGCGCACCCAGCACGTGGTCAGCCGCGAGGTGGACGTCATCCGCAACCAGCTCTCCCGCAACCACGTCACCCTCTGCTCCGGCACCGGCCGGTTCGTCGACCCGCACACCGTCGCCCTGCGCGAACCCAACGGCAATGAACGGCTGTTGACCGCCGAGCACATCATCATCGCGACCGGCACCCGGCCGGCCCGGCCGGACAGCGTCGAGTTCGACGGCCGCACCATCATGGACTCGGACAACGTGCTGTCGCTGGAGCGGGTCCCGCGCTCCATGGTCATCGTCGGGGCCGGCGTCATCGGCATGGAGTACGCCAGCATGTTCGCCGCGCTCGGCAGCAAGGTCACCGTCGTCGAGAAGCGCGCGGCCATGCTCGACATGTGCGACGTCGAGGTCGTCGAGTCGCTCAAGTACCACCTGCGGGACCTGGCCGTCACCTTCCGGTTCGGGGAGACGGTCGCCGCCGTCGAGCGGCATGCGCGGGGCACGCTGACCGTGCTGGAGAGCGGCAAGAAGATACCGGCGGACACGGTGATGTACTCGGCGGGCCGGCAGGGCCTGACCGACGGACTCGACCTGGACAGGGCGGGCCTGTCCGCGGACCGGCGCGGCCGGATCAAGGTGGACGAGCACTTCCGCACCGAGGTGCCGCACATCTACGCCGTGGGCGACGTCATCGGCTTCCCGGCGCTCGCGGCGACCTCGATGGAACAGGGCCGGGTCGCCGCCTACCACGCGTACGGGGAACCGGTCGGGCAGATGGACAATCTCCAGCCCATCGGCATCTACACGATTCCCGAGATCAGCTTCGTCGGCCGGACCGAGGACCAACTCACCGCGGACAGCGTGCCGTTCGAGGTCGGAGTGGCCCGCTACCGGGAGCTGGCCCGGGGCCAGATCATCGGCGACTCGCACGGCATGCTCAAGCTCCTGGTCTCTCCCGAGGACCGGCGGCTGCTCGGTGTGCACTGCTTCGGTACCGGAGCGACAGAACTGATCCATATCGGTCAGTCGGTGATGGGTTGCGGTGGCACGGTCGACTACCTGGTGGACGCGGTGTTCAACTACCCGACGCTCGCGGAGTCGTACAAGGTTGCGGCCCTGGACGCCACCAACAAACTGCGGCAGCTCGACCGGCTGGAGGACTGAGGGGCCGGAGGAACCGCTGCTTCCGGTGTGAGAGTTGTCGGCACCAAGTGGCATATGTGATTACTGGTCGGTCAGCTTGAAAGGTCAAAGCGTGCCGCTATAGTCACACCCACACACGCGGTGTGACCGTTCGCCGACTCTGGGCATGCGGCCCTCACCCACCCTTTCTCTTCCGACCGGTCCTTGCCCGAGGCCATCCCTCACCGGGTGCGGGGCAGGTCGTGCACCCCCCACCCGTACCGCCGCGGGTCTGCACTCCCGTGCGCCCTGCACGACCGGAAAGCAGCACAACCATGAGCAACAACAGGGGCAGAGGGCTCCAGGCCAACGCCCTGGGCACGTCCGACACCGTGGTCATGGCCGTCGCGGGCAGCGCACCGGCGTACTCGCTGGCCGCGACCACCGCGGTGCTGGCCGGGGCGGTGGGGCTGGCCAGTCCGGCCGCCCTGCTGTGGTGTGCGATACCGATGCTGGGCATCGCGCTCGCCTTCAGCTACCTCGGCCGGATCGACGTGAACGCGGGCGCGAGCTACTCCTGGGTGGGGCGCACCCTGCACCCGTTCCTCGGCTTCGTCAGCGGCTGGGCGCTGGTGGTGTCCGCGACCATCTTCATGGTGGCCGGCTCCCTGCCGGCCGGGTCGATGACCCTGTCCCTGTTCGACGCGGACCTCGCCGACAACGTGGCCCTGTCCACGGTGGTCGGCGCCGCCTGGTTCCTGGTCATGCTGGCGGTGGTGCTCGGCGGCGCCCGCCTCACCGTCCGCGCCCAGCTGCTGATGTCCGGCATCGAGCTGGCGATCCTGCTGCTCTTCGCGGTGCTGGCCCTCTTCCACACCGGCAACGCCCGCAGCTTCGACTGGTCCTGGCTCGGCTTCTCGCACTTCGACGGCGTCTCCGGCTTCGCCTCGGGCGCGCTCATCGCCGCCTTCTACTACTGGGGCTGGGACGTCACCAGCAATCTCAGCGAGGAGACCCGGAACTCCCGCCACACCACCGGCCTCGCGGGCCTGATCGGCGTCGGCATCGTCTTCGCCCTCTTCGAGGTGTTCACCATAGCCGCGAACGTCATCCTCTCCTCGGACCAGATCGATGCGAACAAGGCCAACGTGCTGGGCGTGCTGGGCGAGGAGATCTGGCCGGGCTGGGGCGGCAAGCTGCTCATCGCCGCCGTGCTGCTGTCCACCATCGCGACCCTGGAGACGACGCTCATCCAGGTCACCCGCTCGCTGTTCGCGATGGGCCGCGACCGGACGATGCCGACCGCGCTGGGCCGGGTGCACCGCACCTGGAACACCCCGCACGTGGCGATCGGCGTGGTCGGCGCGGTGGCGCTGACCCTGTTCATCGCCTCCAACGCACTGGGCTCGGTGGGTGAGATCCTCGATGACGCCATCAAGGCGATCGGCCTGCAGATCGCCGTCTACTACGGCCTCGCGGGCCTCGCGGTGGTCGTGGCCTACCGCAAGACGCTCTTCAGGTCGGCCGGCAACTTCCTGCTCGGCGGCCTGTGGCCGCTGTGCGGCGCGGTGTTCATGTTCTGGATCTTCGTCGAGTCACTGGGCGAGCTGAGCACCGCGGCCATCGCGATCGGCATCGGCGGCCTGGCCGCCGGCCTGGTCCCGATGCTCTGGTACTGGAAGCAGGGCAGCGACTACTACCGGCCGGCCAAGCTGGACGCCACCCGCACGGTCGAGGCCGACTACGTCCCCGACGAACCCGCCACCGTGCACGCCCGGGCTTACGAAGGCCTCCCCACCGACTTCTGAGGTACGAGTCAGATGGCGCGCGACCGTTTCGCCCCCGACTTCGACCCGGACTGCGGGGACGCATCCCTCACCTCGGCCCGGCAGGACATCGTCATCGGCCGCTGGCAGGGCCTCAGGGATCTGCTCCGGACCACCGGCCCGGACTGGCTGGCCCGGGGGCACCGGGTCCGGCTGCTGGCGCAGGCCTGCGCGGGCAACTCGACGGCGGAGTCCTGGCTGGCCGCCGAGCCGCACGGCGCCGACGCGCTGGTGCTGCGGGCGGCGACCGAGACGGCCCGGGCGTTCACCCTGGCCATCTCGGCGGGCCGGGGCGTCCCGATCGACCGGGCCCGGATCGACACCGCCGTGCTGGCCTGCCTGGCCGCCGCCGACGCGTACCCGCAGGACCCGACCCCCTGGGTCTCGCTGATCTCGGTGGCCCGGCTGTACCCGACCGGGGTGCGCCGGCAGGAACTCGCCCGCTGGTGGGACGAACTGCACCGGCGCGACCCCTACAACGTGGAGGGCCACCTCCAGGTGCTCCACTACTACTCGGCGCGCTGGCACGGCACGCACGGCCTGATGTACGACTTCGCCCGGGACGCGGCCGGGGTCGCCCCGCCGGGCTGCGCGCTGCCCGTCCTGGTGCAGTACGCCCGCGTCGAGGAGTTCCGGTACGCCCTGGACGCGGCGCAGGGACAGCAGAACGCGGTCGCGCTCAGCCAGCACTGGAAGCACGACGGCGCGGTCAGCGACGTACGGCGCACCTGGGAGCGCTGGATCGCCCAGCGCCCCGAGGGCCCGGTCGCTCCCGGCGAGCTGCGGGACCTCAACCACCTGACGCACGCGGCCTGCCAGGCGGGCGTCATGGAACTCGCCGTGGAGCTGCTGCGGCTCCAGGGGCGGCGTGCGACCCGCACGCCGTGGTCGTACACGGGTGACGCGGAGAAGCAGATCATCAAGTGGCGGGCGGATCTGAAGATGCGTGGTTGATACGCCGCCCCTTACGGGGCACTGCTCAGCCCTCGGTCTGCTCGGCGAGGCCGCTGGTCCACTTCTCCTCGATGCGGCCCGCCTTCCACACGACCAGCGCGATCGCCCAGGTGACGAAGAAGAGGCCGACGATGACGAAGCCGACGGTGTTGAGGTCGAGCCCGGCGACCCAGTCCCAGAAGAGGCCGTGCAGGTCCAGCTTGTCGGCGAGCAGGCCGAGGAGTTCGACCGTGCCGATGATCAGGGCGACGGCCACGGACAGGCCCGTGATGGTGAGGTTGTAGTAGACCTTGCGGACCGGCTTGGAGAACGCCCACTCGTAGGCGAAGTTCATGAACGAGCCGTC
Source organism: Streptomyces sp. NPDC001507 (assembly GCF_042894765.1). Classification (NCBI taxonomy): domain Bacteria; kingdom Bacillati; phylum Actinomycetota; class Actinomycetes; order Kitasatosporales; family Streptomycetaceae; genus Streptomyces; species Streptomyces sp. NPDC001507. The sequence goes on along the minus strand of NZ_JBIAVV010000001.1, from coordinate 679,003 downwards.
GATGGTGTCCAGGAGCGACATGCCGGCCGCGAAGAGCACCGGCAGGGTCAGGATGGCGTACCAGGGCAGGCCGGAGGCGGCGCCGGAGCCGGCGAGGACCAGCAGGGCGATCTCCGTGGCGGTGTCGAAGCCGAGGCCGAAGAGGAGCCCGAGCGGGTACATCTGCCAGGGCTTGCTGATCGAGCCGGTGACCCGGCCGAGGAGCCGGTTCATGAAACCGCGGTTGTTGAGCTGGGTCTCCAGGGCGGCCTCGTCGTAGGCGCCGGAGCGCATCTGCCGGAAGACCTTCCAGATGCCGGCCAGGATGACGAGGTTGATGCCGGCGATGAGGTAGAGGAAGGTGCCCGAGACCGTCGTACCGATCAGGCTGGTCACGTCGTGGAGGTTCGATTTGTCGTTCTGGACGGGTCCGGCCACGGCCTTCATCCCGAACGAGAGCAGCAGGGAGAGGCCGAAGACGATGCTGGAGTGGCCGAGGGAGAACCAGAAGCCGACCGACAGCGGCCGCTGGCCCTCCCCCATCAGCTTGCGGGTGGTGTTGTCGATGGCCGCGATGTGGTCGGCGTCGAAGGCGTGCCGCATGCCCAGCGTGTACGCGGTCACGCCGATGCCTATGCCGAAGGACTCGGTGCCCACGCTGAAGTGCTGCGGCGCGATGATCCCGACCAGGGTGCCCCAGCCGATGACGTGCAGGGCCAGCACGAAGCCCGCCATCCCGCCGACCCTGATCCACTCCTGGCGTGTCATGGAGCCGCGGACACGGCGCCAGGCCGAGCGCTTGGTCTCGGCCTGGGCGGGGAGGGACGGAGCGGAACCAGGGGCGGCCGTCATCGGGAGGTGACATCCTTCGGTCGAGCGATGGGCAGCTGCCATCGGCAGCCTTGTGCCATCCTCCCGTACTTGCACATGGTTCGCAGCAAGGCCCGCGACAGGCCTTCACCAAGAGAACGTCATGAGAAGGTAAAGGCCGGTCAGGCCGCCAGCAGTCCGCTCCCCAGCCAGTCCTTGGCGTCCTGCACGCCCGGCAGGGCGAAGAAGTAGCCGCCTCCGGTCGGGGAGATGTAGTCGACGAGCGGCTCGTCGATGAGCCGGGTCTGGGTGGCCTCGAACTGGCGCTGGACGTCCTGCTGGTAGCAGCAGAAGACCAGGCCCATGTCGAGGTTGCCGACGCCGTCCACGCCCCGGTCGTAGTTGTAGCCGCGGCGCAGGATGCGGGAGCTGTCCGTCTTCGCGGTGCGCGGGTTGGCGAGCCGGATGTGGGCGTCCAGCGGGATGGCGTTGCCCTTCGGGTCCCTGGCGTAGTTCGGGATGTCGGTCTCCTTGGCGCCGTCCAGCGGGGCGCCGGTGTCCTTGCGGCGGCCGAACATCAGCTCCTGCTCGCTCAGCGAGACCCGGTCCCAGAACTCGACGAGCATCCGGATGATCCGGACCACCTGGTAGCTGCCGCCCGCCGTCCAGGCGGGCTCACCCTGCCCGGCACCGACCCATATGAGCCGGTTGGTCTCCCGGGCCGAGGTGACGTCCGGATTGGCGATGCCGTCCTTGAAGCCGAGCAGGTTGCGCTGGGCGCCGGTCGGCCGCGGGGCGTTCTGGAACCCGTCGATCCGCCACTTGATCTGCATGGCGCCACGGGTGTGCCTGGTGATGTCCCGCAGTGCGTGCAGGACGGTGTCGGTGCTGTTGGCGCAGATCTGGAGGGAGAGGTCGCCGTGGCACTCGGCGGGCTTCAGGTTGTCGTTGGGGAAGGTCCGCATCGGGGTCAGCCGGGCCGGCTTGGCCTTCGCCAGGCCGTAGCGGTCGTCGAACAGGGAGGCGCCGACGCCGACGGTGACGGTGAGCGCGTCGGAGGGGACCTCGGGGCCGAGGATGCCGTTGTCGGCGGGCGGTGCGCCGACACCGAGGTCCTCGGGGGCGCCGCCGGAGGTGAGGAAGCGGGCCCGCTCGGTGATCGTCTTCAGCAGGTCGGCGAGCTCCTGCCGGCTCTCGGCGATGACGTCGAGGGAGACGAAGGTGGCGGCCGCCGGGGCGGGGGTGAGGATGCCCGCCTGGTGGGTGCCGTGGAAGGGGACCTTCGCGGTGCCGGTCGCGTCCGCGGCCCTGGCCTCGGCGGTGCCCCCGGCCTGGCTCAGCGCGAAGCCGCCGCCGGCCAGGACCGCGCCCGCGGCGCCGGCGCCCAGTGCCGTCCGCACGAAGGAGCGGCGGCCCGTGCCCATCGGGCAGGACGGGGTGTCGGCAGCGGACATCGGAGGGTTCCCTTCGTCGTACGGGTGCGGGTGCTGTGCGGGGTTCATCAGGCGGACTTCCTGATCTCCAGGAGGTCCGGCACCGGGGCGAGGTCTTCCAGGAGCTGTCCGGTGGCGCCGGTGATCCGCTGCCGGGTGACGGTGTCGACCTGCTCGACCGGGGTCCAGCTCGCGCCTTGGTGCTCGGCGTCCAGGAGCTGCTGGAGACGGGCGATGTCCGCGTCGACGGCCGGGAGCAGCTGCGGCGCCCGGGTGGTCAGCAGCGGCCGCAGCACGGTGAGCAGCTCGCGGGTACCGGCGAGGTTGGCGTTCGCGGTGGCGAGGTTGGTGCCGCTGCCCTCGTCGGTGTCGGCGGTCAGCTCGAACTGGAGGGTGTTCTCCAGGATCTCGTGGGCGCGCAGCGGCAGGTCGCCCCGGGCGAAGTCCTGGGCGGGGAACGCCTTCTGCAGCCCGGCCGCCGCGTCGGCGAGCGCCTGGACCGGAGCCTTCAGCTGTCCGGCGGTCTGCGCGTGCCACAGCCCGTACTCGACCCGGTGGAACCCGGCGAAGTCCTTGTCGGCCACCCCGCCCGGCAGGCCGTCGGCACGGCCGTTGATCTTCTGGTCGTAGTCCTCGAAGGTGCCGTAGGCGGCGCCGAGGGAGGAGTAGGTGAGGTGGGCGGCCAGCCAGTCGGTGCGCGCCTGGGCGAGGTGGTTGCCCGCGATGTCGGCGTCGAGCGTGCGGGTCTGGGCGACGAGGGTGGCCAGGCCCTGTTCGACGTACGCCTTGTACGCCTCCAGGGGCGCCGCGAGGTCGTTCTCGGAGACGGGTACGACCGCCTTGGTGCTGCCCGTGCCGCCGCTGACGGTGACCGACCTGGAGGTGACGGCCTTGCCGGTGGAGGGGACACAGCGCCAGGCGTAGGTGCCGCCGGCGACCGTGGCGACCAGGTCGCGGGTGGTGCCGGGGGCGAGGCCCTCGATCTCGCCGTAGACCGCGTTGCTGCTCGGGTCGATCAGGTACACCTCGGAGGTCTTGTCGCCGGTGTTCTGCATCTGGAAGGTCTGGCGGCCCGGCTTGGGCGCGGTGAAGCCCTTGCCGCACTCGGTTGCGGAGACGGCGACGGTCTGCCCGCCGCCCGGCTTGGGCCGGGCCAGGGCGACGACGAGTCCGGCGACCACGGCGGGGACGGCGACCACGGCGACGGGCACCACCCAGGCGGGCCTGCGCCACGGCCGCCCGGCGGCCTTCGGGCCCGGCTCCGGCCGGCCGGCGGCGAGGTCCGGCCGCGCCTGCGGTCCGGGCTCCCCTGCGGCGGGCTCAGGCCGCGGCTCGACGAGCCCCTCCGCGCCGGGATCCGGCACGGATCCGCCGGCAGCGGACTCCGCCTCGGCCGCACCCTCGACCGGCTGCGGCTCCGGCTTCGACTCCGGCCGGTTCGCGGCAGCGGTCGGCTCGTTCCGCTGGGCGGCCGGCTTCGGTACGGACGTCCGCACTCCGCGCACGAACAGGGTCATGACGACGGCCAGGTAGCCGACGTACCCGGCCACCTGCAGCCAGGTCATCGTCGGCGTGATGTTGAGGACACCCTGGACGAGGGTGCTGTACCAGGAGCCCGCGTCGATGTGGCTGCCGAGGTCGAAGGCGTAGGCGGTGTTGCCAGGGAGGACGCCGCCCTCCTGGAGGTCGCGGAGCCCGTAGCCGAGGACGCCGGCCGCGATCACGATCAGGACGGCGCCGGTGAAGGTGAAGAACTTCGTGAGGTTGATCTTCAGTACCCGGCGGTACAGGCCCCAGCAGAGGCCGGCCGCCAGGACCAGGCCGATCCCGGCGCCGGTCAGCGGCCCCGCGGACTCGCCGGCCGCCCGGGCGGTGGTCCACAGGAACAGCGCGGTCTCCAGGCCCTCGCGGCCGACGGCGAGGAACGAGGTCAGGACCAGCACGCCCGAGCCCATGGCCAGGGCGCCGGTGACCTTCTCCTTGATCTCCCCGGAGAGGCTGCGGGCCGAGCGGCGCATCCAGAAGACCATCGCGGTGACGAAGGCGACCGCGATCACGCTGAGGGTGCCGCCGAAGGCCTCCTGGGCGGTCGCGGAGAGGGAGGCGGCGGTGAAGGTGAGGACCGCGCCGAAGCTCATCGCCAGCGCGATCGCGGCCAGGACACCCGTCCACACCTGCGGCAGCCGCTTCTTGGCCCCGGCCCGCACCAGCGTGGCGACGAGGATCGACACGATCAGCCCGGCCTCAAGACCTTCCCTCAGTCCGATCAGGAAACTCGGAAACGCGTCGTCCCACATCGGCCGCAGCCCTCCCCGGCAGGCCCGTCCCCGCCCCTTGGCTTCGAACTTAGTGAAGGCATGCCTTACTCCGCCGACCATGATGACTACACCCATGTAGTCAGTCGGTCATGAACTGGCAATGGTGCGGTAAAAGCCGCGGCCGGCCGCCGACGCGCACACCCGGGAACACCGACGGGACAGCAATCGTCTACATTCGGGTAGACCGTCTACAGGTACGTAGTCATCACTCGCGTTGCAGCTCGTCACACCGAGGGGGCCGTCGTCGGCGTCATGGACCGCAAGAGGACCGCGGAGTTCGCGGGGAGTGTCGCGCTCGGGGCCTGGGCGGCGTTCGCCGTGCTCGCGCTGGTGGTGGCGGGCCGGCACGGCACCCCGCTCGCGCCGGACCGCACCCTGCTGGCCTGGTCCCTCCGCCACCGGACCGACGTGGCCGTGGCCGCGGCCCGGGGGATCACCACGACCGGCACCGGGGTCGTGCCGTACGCCCTGGTCGTGGCGGTGGGGCTGGTCGTGGGCCGCACCCGGCGACAGCGGCTGGTCGCCGCGCTGCTCGGCGCGGGCTGCCTCGCCCTGGGCCAGACGGTCCGGTGGGGCGTGATGGAGCTGGTCGCGCGGCCCCGGCCGCCGCAGGCCGACTGGCAGACGTCGGCCTCCGGCTATTCCTTCCCGTCCGGCCACACCACCACCGCCGCGCTCGCCGCCGGCCTGGTCGTCCTCGCGATCTGGACGAGGGCCCCGCACGGCCGCGGCCCGTGGTGCGCGGCCGTCGCCTGCTGGGGGCTCGCCGTGGGGGCCACCCGGGTGTTCCTCGGTGTGCACTGGTGCACCGACGTGCTCGGCGGCTGGCTGTTCGCGGCCGGGTGGCTCGGGTTCTGCGCGTGCCTGGCGGCCCGGTGGGTTCCGGACGCGTGGGCGCGGGACGGCGTTCCGGAGAGACCGGTGGCCGCACCCTGAGTCAGGGCGTGGCGCCCGGCCCGTCCGGGCGGGTGCGGCGCCGGCCGGCCGGCTCCCGGGTCAGGTCCCCGGCCGGGGCCGGGGCAGCCGGCCGCCGAGTCGTCGTCACAGTGCCCGGCGCCGGACCAGCAGGCCGAGCACCAGCAGGCCCGGCAGCAGCGGCAGCCACATGGTGAGCAGCCGGTAGCCGAGTACGGCGGAGGCGGCCGCGGTGGCCGGTGCCCCGGAGGCGGTCAGGGCGAACGCGAGGGCCGCGTCGAGGGAGCCGAGGCCGCCCGGGGTGGGCAGCAGCGCGGCGGCGCCGCTGGCGGCGAGGTAGAGCAGCGCCACCCGGGCCGGGGGCAGCGGCAGTCCGACCGCCCGGGTGACGGCGAAGAGCACCAGCGCGTGCAGTCCGGCGAAGGCCAGCGAACCGCCCCACAGCGCGGCCGCGCGGACCGGACGGGCGTGCAGGGCCCGGATGTCGGCGGCCACCACGGCCACCGCTCCCCGGCAGCGGGGCCACACCCGGACCCGGAGCAGCACCACGCCCATGGCGGCCGCGGCGGCCACGGCGAGCAGCGCGACTGCGGACACGTGCGGGATCTGCAGCAATCCCGGGCATGCGGGGGCGAGCACGGCGATCAACGCCAACCGGACCACGGCCCCGGAGGCGGCCTTGACCGCGAGGGCCGACGCACCGCGGCCCGCCGTGATCCCGCAGCGCATCAGGAACCGCAGGTTCACCGCGCCCGCACCGAGCCCGGCGGGCAGCACGTGGTTGGCGGCCGACGCCGCGAACTGTGCGGCGACCAGCCGGCCGCCGGGCAGCCGGCGGGTGACCGCGCCCTGCTGGGCGAGCGCGGAGGACGCCCAGGTCCCGGCCGCCGCCACGGCCGCCACCAGCAGCCACCTCTGGTCGGCGCCGGCGAGCCGCGCCGCCCCGTGCACCACGACCGGCCAGTGCCCCCGGACCAGCCAGCCCGCGCCGAGCAGCAGCACCAGGCAGGCACCGCTCCGCCAGTAGAGTCCCCGGCGGCCCATGACGGGCGTGGCGTTCACGTTCGAGACCATCGAGGCACCCACCCCTGTTCCCCTGCGGCGCGCAGGACCCTCAACGGGCTTCAGGGACAAACACTGACAAATTAACCGGACTTACCGGCGGAGGCAGCGCGGGTACGTCCATACGAACGGCGGCACTACGCGCTGTAAGGTTGGGCCATGGCTGGCACAGGGTCCCGCGGCAGGACGGAGCGGCGCAGCGCCGGAGAGCTGGAGAGCGAGGTCCTGGCGGCCCTGTGGGCGACCGAGCGCCCGTTGACCCCGGCCGAGATCCAGACCGAGATCGGTGGCGGACTCGCGTACAACACGGTCCACACCATCCTGAAGCGGCTGTACGACAAGGGGCTCGTCCTGCGCGACGCGGACGGGCGGCGCGGTGCGTACCGGCCGGCGAAGAACGCGGCAGAGCTGACCGCCGAGGCCATGCACGAGGCCCTGGACCGGGGACCGGACCCGATCGCGGCGCTCCAGCAGTTCGTGTCCGGGCTGAGCCCGGAGGAGGAGCGGGCGCTGCGGAACCTGTTCGCCGGAGGCGGCGCATGAGGTTCGACGTCTACACCCCGCTGCTGGTCTCCCTGCTGCTGTCCCTGGTCAGCCCGGTGACAGCGCGCCGGGTCGCGCCGGCGCTGGCGGCGCGCGTCCTCGCGTCCGCCGCGGTGCTGACCGCCGCCGCGGCCACCTGGTCGCTGATCCTCCTGGCGACGGCCCTGCTGGGCGACGCCCCGTCGGTGGTCCGGGAGGCGCACGAGGACGGGCGTTCGCTGGCCGACCCGGTGCCCGAGGTGATCGGCGTCGCCGCCTGCCTGGCGCTGGTCGTGGTGGTGTGGCGGGTGCAGCGGGCGGTGCGGGCCGAGCGGCGCACCCGGCGGGCGCTGCGGCGGCTGTGCGAGGGGCATCCGCGGGACACCGAACTGGTGGTGGCGGCCTGCGAGGTGCCGCAGGCGTTCGCGATCCCGGGCCGGCCGGGCCGCATCCTGGTCACCTCGGCGATGCTGGGCGCGCTGGCACCGGCGGAGCGGCGGGTGCTGCTCGCGCACGAGCGCGCCCACCTGCGCCACCGGCACGGCCGCCTGGTGACGGCGGTGACGCTCGCGGCCGCCGCCGATCCGCTGCTCGGACCGGTCCGTTCCGCGGTGACCTTCCTGGCGGAGCGGTGGGCGGACGAGCAGGCGGCGACCGAGGTCGGCGACCGCGGCACCACCGCCCGGGCGCTCGCCCGGGCGGCCCTCAGCGCGGGCCGCGCCGCGCACCCGGCCTGCGCCCTCCACTTCACGGACCGCGCGGTGACGCGCCGGATCGCGGCGCTCCAGAAGACTCCGCCCCCGCAGTTGTGGCCCGCCGCAGCGGCCGTCCTCGCCCTGGGCGCACTGGCGGCCCTGTTCGCGGCGGACGCGACGGGCGACCTGGTACGGCTCCTGTACGACGCCCTCACGTGAGCGCCCCTTCTTTTCGGGGTTCTTTTCGGGGGCGCGGGGAACTGCGCGACCAGCCACGACGGCGGCGCGGACGACCGATCACGCCGTAGGGGTACCGACGCGTCGTCGAGTGCCGGTCGTGTGTGGCTGGTCGCAGTTCCCCGCGCCCCTGAACGACGGGGCGCCGTCGCTCACACCGGTCGAGTCGGTGCCCTGTGCAGCGGCTGGGTCGGTGTCGGCCCCGGCCTGGTGGGCGGCACCGCCCGTACCGCCGGGCTCTCCGTGCCGACCGTCACCGGCTCGCCGTGGTGGTACACCGTCAGCGGCGGGCCGTCCAGCAGGGTGTACGTCGCCTTGTCGGCGCCGATCTCCACGCGCAGCCTGCTGCCGCGCAGCTGCAGGCTGAAGGCGAGACGGCGCAGCCGTTCGGGCAGTCGGGGGGCGAAGCGGGCGCCGTCGTCGTAGTGACGCAGTCCGCCGAACCCGGCGACCAGGGCCATCCAGGTGCCGGCGAGGGAGGCGATGTGCAGTCCGTCGCGGGTGTTGTGCTCCAGGTCGTCGAGGTCCATCAGCGCGGCCTCGGCGGTGTAGGCGTGGGCGAGCGTGAGGTGGCCGGCCTGGGCGGCGACGACGGCCTGGCAGCAGGCGGACAGCGAGGAGTCGCGTACGGTCAGCGGCTCGTAGTAGGCGAAGTTGCGGGCGATGTGCTCCTCGTCGAAGTACGACTCGCAGGTGTACATCGCGAGGACCAGGTCGGCCTGTTTGACGACCTGTTTGCGGTAGAGGTCGAAGTACGGGAAGTTCAGCAGCAGCGGGTACTGGTCGGGGCGGGTGTTCTCGAAGTCCCAGCGCTGGTAGCGGGTGAACCCGGCGCTCTGTTCGTGGACGCCGAGCTCGTGGTTGTAGGCGATGTGCATGGCCTCGGCCGCGTCGCGCCAGGCGGCGCTCTCCTCCGCGTCGACGCCGAGCTCCGCCGCCTGCCGCGGGTGGCGTTCGACGGCGTCGGCGGCGGCCAGCAGGTTCGCGCGGGCCATCAGGTTGGTGTACGTGTTGTCGTCGGCGACCGCGCTGTACTCGTCGGGGCCGGTGACGCCGTCGATGTGGAAGGCGCCGCGGCTGTCGTGGTGGCCGAGCGAGCGCCACAAGCGGGCGGTCTCGACGAGCAGCTCGACGCCGGTGTCCCGTTCGAAGTCGGTGTCGCCGGTGGCGGCGACATAGCGGACCACGGCGTCGGCGACGTCGGCGTTGACGTGGAAGGCGGCGGTGCCGGCCGGCCAGTAGGCCGAGCCCTCCGGTCCCGCGATGGTCCGCCACGGGAACGCGGCCCCCTCCAGACCGAGCTGGGCGGCACGTTCGCGGGCGGCGGGCAGGGTGTTGTGCCGCCAGCGCAGCGCCTCGGCGACGGCGCCGGGGGCGGTGTGGGTGAGGACGGGCAGCACGAACATCTCGGTGTCCCAGAAGGCGTGCCCGTCGTACCCGGAGCCGGTGAGGCCCTTGGCGGGTATCGCCCGCTGTTCGGCGCGGGCCCCCGCCTGCAGGACGTGGAAGAGGGCGAAGCGGACGGCCTGCTGGACCTCCTCGTCGCCGTCCACCTCCACGTCGGCACGGGACCAGAAGTCGTCCAGGTAGCCGCGCTGCTCGTCGGCGAGCCCCTGCCAGCCCTCGTGGGCGGCGGCCGCGAGCGCCGCGTCCACCTGGTCGGCCATGGCGGGCAGCGAGCGCACCCCGGACCAGCCGTGGGCGACGAACTTCTCCACCCGCAGCCGCTGCCCGGGCTCCAGGACGGAGGTGACGGTCATCCGGGCCACGTCCACTCCGCTCTCGGCGCGCACCGAGGTCCGCTCGGGGCCGGAGACGGTGTGGTCGGCGGCGACCGCGACCCGCAGGCCACTGCGCCGGGTGCGGTGCACGAGACGCAGCCGCTGCCCGGAGGCGAAGTCGTCCTCCTGCTCCAGCGGCGACTGCAGTGCGAGCGCGGCACGGGGATCGCCGTTCGCCTCGGGCAGTTGCTCGTTGGCGACCAGCTCGGACTGGACCACGATCCGGCAGCGGCGGTCGACGGCCTCCACCTCGTAGGAGACGGCGGCGATCGCCCGCTGGGTCAGCGACACCAGCCGGGTCGAGCGCACCCGCACGGTGGAGCCGGCCGGCGAGGTCCACTCGCAGGTCCGCTCCAGGACGCCGCGGCGCAGGTCGAGGACCCGCTCGTGGGCGACGAGCCGGCCGTAGCGCAGGTCGAAGGGCTCGTCGTCGACCAGCAGCCGCAGGATCTTGCCGTTGGTGACGTTGATGACGGTCTGCCCGGACTCCGGGTAGCCGTAGCCGGCCTCCGCGTACGGCAGCGGGTGCACCTCGTGCACGCCGTTGAGGTAGCTGCCCGGCAGGCCGTGCGGTTCGCCCTCGTCGAGGTTGCCGCGCCAGCCGACGTGCCCGTTGGACAGTGCGAACACCGACTCGCTCTGTGCGAGCACGTCGAGGTTGAGCGCGGTCTCGCGGACCGTCCAGGGTTCCACGGCGTACGCCCGTTGGGTGATCACTCCTTGCCTCCCAGCTCGGCGAGGTCCTTCACGACGGTGTCCGCGCCGTGTGCGTACAGGGCGTCCGTCTGCCCGACGCGGTCCACGCCGACGACGTACCCGAAACGGCCCGCGCGACCCGCGTCCATCCCTGCGAGGGCGTCCTCGAAGACCGCGGCGGCGGCCGGTTCGACCCCCAGGTCGTGGGCGGCGGCCAGGAAGGTGTCCGGGTGCGGCTTGCCGGGGAGGTGCCGCTCGGCGGCCACGACGCCGTCGATCCGGACGTCGAAGAAGTGCTCGGCGCCGATGGAACGCAGTACGTCACGGCAGTTGGCGCTGGAGGAGACGATCGCGGTGCGCAGCCCGTGCGCGCGGACCGCCTCCAGGTAGCGCAGGGTGCCGTCGTAGGCCTCGACGCCCTGGGTGCGGATCTTCTCCAGCAGCAGTTCGTTCTTGCGGTTGCCGAGGCCGTGCACGGTCGGGGCGTCCGGTGGGTCGTCCGCGGTGCCCTCGGGCAGGTGGATGCCGCGGGAGTCGAGGAAGGCGCGGACCCCGTCGGCGCGCGGGCGTCCGTCGACGTACTCGTCGTAGTCGGCGACCGCGTCGAAGGGCCGTTGTCCGTCGTGGCCGCGCAGGAAGGCGTCGAAGGTCTCCTTCCAGGCCGCCGCGTGCACGACGGCCGTCTTGGTGACGACCCCGTCGAGATCGAAGAGACAGGCCTGGATGGTGTCGGGCAGACCGAGTGCAGTCATGACCCGCATCTTCCCCACCGGACGGATTCAAGGGGGTGGCGCACACCACATTCCGGGCCCGGTGTCACACTTTTTGCGTGCCGCTGACTTTCGACGACCTTCTCGACCGTGCCCGTTCACTCTCCGAACGGGCCCCGCGTGCGATCCTCGGCATCGCGGGCAGCCCCGGTGCCGGCAAGACGACTCTGGCCGAGCATCTGGTGCGGGAGCTGAACGGCGCCGGTGAGCCGTGGGCCGCACACGTGCCGATGGACGGGTTCCACCTGGCGGATGTCGAGTTGGACCGCCTCGGCCTGCGGGACCGCAAGGGGGCGCCCGCGACCTTCGACGCGGGCGGATACGCGGCGCTGCTGCGGCGGCTGCGCGCGGAGCCGGACGTCGTGGTGTACGCGCCGGGCTTCGAGCGGGTCCTGGAGCAGCCGATCGCGGGCGCCATCCCCGTCCTGCCGACCGCCCGGCTGGTGGTGACGGAGGGCAACTACCTGCTGCTGACGGACGGTTTGTGGGCGCGGGTGCGGCCGGCCCTGGACGAGGTGTGGTTCTGCGAGATCGACGAGGGCGAGCGGGTACGTCGGCTGGTCGCCCGGCACGAGGAGTTCGGCAAGGGCCACGACCAGGCGGTGGCCTGGGTGGCGGGCACCGACCAGCTCAACGCCGACCTGGTCGCCGCCACCCGGGACCGGGCGGACCTGGTCGTTCCCGGGACGGCCCTGCCCGCGCCTTACGACGCGGGCAGGTGAAGCGCCCCGTAAGGGGCGCGGGGAACTGCGCGACCAGCCACGACGTCGCCGCAGTCGGCAGACGGCCTGTCGCGCAGTGCCCGGGCAGCGCTCAGCAGGCGGCGAGCGCCAGTCCGGGAACCCCGTGCGCATCCTCGGCCCCGACGACGGCCGTGAACGCCTCGGTCCGCACAGTCAGATCACCCTCGAACGTCGGCGCGAAGTCGCCACCGGCCCCGTACCGCACGGCGAACACGTGCAGCTTCTCCGGCGCGCCCGGCGCCGGTTCGGCCTCGTACGCCGTGGAGGCGACCAGGTGGCGCCAGCCCTCGTCCGGGTTGCCGTACCCGCGCGGGTCGGCGGCGAGGACGAACGCGGCCTGCTCCTGGGTGAGTTCGGCGCGCGCGTCGAAGTGGTCCGCGCTCTGCCCGGCGGGGTGCGTGAGGCGCAGGGCGCCCGCCGCGGCGATCTCGCCCTCGGCGACCCGCCGCACCCGGTCGCCGTCGTCGGCCGCATAGGGCAGCCCGGCCAGCAGGTACGGCGACCCGTCCAGGCGTTCCACGGCCACCGTCACCCAGAGCCGGGTGCCGTCCGTGACGTACAGGGAGCGCACGTGGCGCAGGACTTGGTCGCGGCCCACGACCGGCTTGCTGACCAGCTTGGCGGTCAGGCCGTCGGCATGGACGTCCCGGACCCGGACCTCGCCCATCGGCCGGCAGTACAGGAAGCCGTCCAGGACCGGGCCGAAGCCGTGCTGCCGGTTCACCGCCGCCGGCAGGTAGTAGGTGCCGCCCGCCTCGATCAGCGACGGGGTCATGCGGTGGTCGAAGGCCACCGAGACCGACTCGGCGCGGAGTTGGTGGCGGGCGGGGGCCGTCGACGGTTCGCGGTGCCAGGGGGTGGGGTCCTGGATCTGCCAGACCAGCATCCAGGCGAAGTGCCCGTCGACACCGCCGTCCGGCTTGACCGCGTGCCGGCCCCAGTTGGTGTCGCCCCGGTAGCGGCCCAGGTCGGAGCCGATCCGGGCGCCGAAGTAGCGCAGCCCGAGCACGGATTCGAAGCCGGAGTGCTGTTCGCTGTAGCGGGGGCCGCCGTTGTCGAAGCCGCCGTTCGGCAGGCGGGCGTCGATGTAGCGGGCGAGCGCGTCGCCGTCCTCGGCGAACATCTCGGCGCCGCTGATCCGGTGGGCCTGGGCGAGGAAGGACAGCGAGATCGGGCCGTAGTTGTTGTCGTAGGCGCCGCCGTGCTCGGGCGGCAGCAGCGCGCCCCGGTCCGGGACCCGGTGGGCGCGGATCTCGTCGAGGTACAGCCGCAGGGCGCGCTCGCGCATCGCGTCCGCCGGGGCGTCCGGCAGATGGCGGGCGAGCATCAGTCCGCCGACCACGCACCCGATGGCCTGGTTGCCGGCCTCCTGCGGGTTGAAGAAGGTCGCCTCGGTGAGCCAGCGCCAGTAGCCCCGCGCCACCTCCAGCAGCTCGGTCCGCTGCTCCTCGTCGACGAGTCCCTCGGCCAGGTCGAGCAGGTTGACCGTCTGCAGCAGCGCCCACACGGTGCTCGGCCAGTCGCCGATGGGGTGCGCGCCGGCATCGAGGACGTAACGGGCGTACGGCAGGCCGGAGTTGCGGACCCTGAGGTTCGGGTAGCCGGGGTTGTCCTCGCGGTAGACCCGCTCCCGCAGATGGAAGGCGAGGCTGCGGTGCACCGCCTCGGGCAGGCGCGGGTCCTTGGAGCGCTGCCAGGCGAGGGCCAGCAGGGAGGTGACGCCGAGCGAGGTGTCGCCGATGTCGTCGTCGGCTTCCGGGTGTTCGAGGTTGCCCTCGGGGGTGAGGCGCGCGAGGGCCTGCTCGGTGACGTCGGCGAGGACGGCGTCGTATGCCTCCGGGGTGTCCGGCAGGTCGTGCAGCGGCCCGAGCTGGCGTGGGAGGTGCAAGGAGATCAGCCCTTCATGCCTGAGATGTGGCGCGCAGTGTGAGGGTCAGTGTCTGCGGTCCGTGTCCGCCGAGGTAGACGCGGTTGCCGGTCGTCGCGTCCGTGCCGCCGACCACGGTGTAGTCCTGCCCCGGGTCGTAGCGCAGTACGTCGCTCCGGTCCGGTCCGGCGAGCGGTCCACCCGTCTCGACGGCGGCCTCGACCCGGATCTCGTCGTCGCCGACGCGGTAGGTCACCGGCTCGGTCGTCAGGCACCAGCGTCCGTCCCCGAGCGGTACGGCGCCCTGCGGCTCGCCGCCCGGCCGGAAGGTCAGTTCGAGGGCCCAGGGCACCGAGGGGCCGCTGATGTCGATCCGCAGGTCGGCCCCGTCCTCCCGCAGGTCGACCTCGACTCGGGTCGTGTGGGAGACCTCGTCCTGAGGGCGGTCGGGGAAGGCCATCGCCGCGGAGAAGCGGCCCTCGTCCACCAGACGGTAGGCGCCGTCGTCGCGCCTCCGGTCCTTCGGGAGCGGCTGGTAGTAGGCGGTGGTGAGGGTCTGGGTGAGCCGGTACCGGTTGTCGGCGAGCTGTTCCATGGCGGCGGCGCGGAACGGGCCCAGGTCGAAGAACACCCGCGAGAGGCGGACCGCGTCGAGGACGGCGGCACCCGCGAACAGGCGCAGGAAGGTGGGGTTGCTGGCGAGGCCCGAGCGGATGCGCCGGTGCTCGGGCACGTCGGAGCCGCCGTACACCACGGTGTGCGCGGTGGCCGAGACGTGCGCGGCGAGGCGTGCGGCGGGGAGGTACCGGTCGCGCGGCAGCTTCTCCGCGGCCGGGGCCGGCAGTGCACGGCACAGATCCGGGGTGAGGAGGGTCTGGGCGAGCAGGTCGGGGTCGTTGATGCCGTCGGCGGCCGCCAGGCGGGCCGCGCGGGCGAAGTCGCCCCGGCCGGTGCGGATCGCGAGCAGCCGGTAGTGCGGCAGGTAGGGCGCCAGCGGGAACGGGTGTTTCTGGTCCTGCCGTCGCGAGTGGACGGTCTCCACCGTGCCGTCCGGCCTGATCAGGTCCAGGGTCGCGGTGAGGTTGCGTTCGACGGCGTCCAGCAGGTCGGTACGCCCGAGCACCTGGGCCAGCAACAGCAGCGACGGGTTGGTCACGATGGACGCGTAGACGGCACTGCGTTCCGAGTACAGGCCGTCCGCGTCGATGTCGACGCCCTCGGCGAGCCATTCCTCGGCGCGGGCGAGCAGCCGGGCGTCCGGGAACGAGCGGTGCAGCCGGGCCAGCGCCGCGGACAGCTCCCAGCGGTGGTTCGGGGTGTGCACCCCGCCGGTCAGCAGAGGGCCGGTGGCGGCGCCCGCGATGTCGGCGAGCGCCGCCGTGACGTCAGCCAGTTCCGGCCCCGCGTCCGCGGCGAGGACGTGCGCGTCGCACACGTCGTTGACGGTGAACGCGGAGTCCGGCGGCGACTGCACGTTGTCGCCGCCCGCGAAGAGGCCGGAGGCCGTCTGCAGGGACCGCAGGGCACGGAGGTGGGTCAGCGCGGCGGCGACGGCCCGCTCGCTGCCGTGCAGGGCCGACTCCGGCGAGCGGTACGCCGCGACCAGGGTCTTCACCCGCCGGGCCAGGGCGCGGTGCGGCCCGATGAACTCCGCCGACGGGTCGGCCTCGAGCAGGGCGGCCGACCTGTCGGCGGCGAGCGCCACTGCGCGGACGAACTCGTGGTCGAGCAGGGCGGTCAAGGTCAGTCCTTCAGTCCGGCGTTGATGTCGGCGCTCATGACGTACCGCTGGAACACCAGGAAGACGAGGATCAGCGGAATCATGGAGATGACCGATCCGCCCAGCAGCACCGACCAGTTGATGTTCTGCGCCCCGACGAGACTCTGGATGCCGATCTGCACGGTGAACTTGTTGGGGTCGTTGAGCATCAGCAGCGGCCAGATGTAGTCGTTCCACCGCCACTGGAAGGACAGGATGGCGAGGGTCAGCATGATGGGCCGGGAGATCGGCACCATGATCCTCAGGAAGATCGACAGTTCACGGGCGCCGTCGATGCGGGCGGCCTCGACGAGTTCGTCGGGGACCGTCAGGAAGAACTGGCGGAACATGAAGCATCCGGTGGCGGTGAGCACGGCCGGGAGGATGATGCCGCCGAACGAGTTGTAGAGGCCGAGGTCGCGGACGACCAGGAACTCCGGGGCGAGCATGACCTCGGACGGCAGCATCGTGGTGGCCAGGATGCAGATGAAGAACGCCTTGAGCCATCTGTTGTCGTACTTGGCCAGTGCGTACCCGGTGCAGCAGCTGACGCCCACCGTGAGGATCGTCGTGATCACGCACACGAGGGCCGTGTTGATGAAGTACTGGGAGAAGTTGGCGCTGTCCCACGCGGCCTTGTAGCCCGACAGGGTGGGGTGGTGCGGAACCACCGTCAGCGGAAGGGAGAAGAGGTCTCCCGCCGGCTTGAAGGAGCTGAGGACGAACCACAGCACCGGCAGCCCGTAGAGGGCGGCCAGGACCCACAGCAGGGTCGTCGCGGGTACCGCCCGCCTGAGCCCGCCGTCGCGCCCGCCGCGGGGCCGCCTCTTGGAGAGGGCCTGCACGGAACCGGCGTCGACCGGACGCGGCGTGTCTGTGGTGGTCATCGGTTCTCCATCCGCCGGTTGGCGATCAGCTGGATGATCGCGACGGCCATCAGGATGAGCATGAGCACGAACGACGCGGCGCTCGCGTAGCCGATCTGGCCCCGGTTGAATCCGGTCTGGTAGATGTACTGGACAAGCAGGTTGTTCGAGGTGCCGGGTCCGCCGTTGTTGAGGGAGACGAACAGCGGGTACTCCTTCATCGCGTTGATCGTGTTGAGGAGGATGACGATGAAGGACGTCGGCGCGATGCTCGGCAGTGTGATGCTGATGAACTGGCGCCAGGGGCCGGCGCCGTCGAGCGAGGCCGCCTCGTAGTACGAGGTGGGCACGTTCTTGATCGCCGCGATGAACAGCAGCATCGAGAAGGCCGTTCCCCACCAGGCGCCGGCCATCACGACCACGCCCAGCGACAGGTCGGCGTTGGACTGCCAGGCGATCGCGTGCCCGCCGAGCTTCTCGATGACGTAGTTGATCAGTCCGAAGTTCTCACCGAACAGCCACCGCCACAGGACGCCGACGACGATGGGCGAGATGAGCCACGGGACGAAGAAGATGACCCGCGCGATCGACGCGCCCTTGGCCTGCTTGCTCACCACCAGGTTGGCGATGAGGAGCGAGAGCGCGAAGTTCAGCGGCACGACCAGCACGGTGTACAGCAGCGTCCGCGTCAGCGCGTCGTAGAAGGTGGAGTCGCCGAACAGGTTGGTGTAGTTGTCCAGTCCGATGAACTGGAACGCTCCCACGCCGGTGTAGTTCGTGAAGGAGTAGACGAGCCCGATCACCGCCGGCCACACGAAGAACAGTGCGAAGAGCACGACGTTGGCCGCGATGAGGACGAGCGGCGCGAAGGTGTAGGTGCTGCGTCGCCTGGGCGGGCTCCCGGACACGTCCGAGGCGCGTTTTGTCATCTTCCTGACTCCGTGCTGTGGGGATGGATTGCCGTGGGCCCAGGCCCTGAGCCCGTGCTCGTGGGGGCGCCCGGGCCGGGCGGCGGCGTCTCGACCCCGCTGCCCGGCCCGCCGGCCCGCGATCAGCCGCCGACCTGCTGGTTGTAGCCGTCCACGATGTTCTGGAGGGCCTTGTCGGCCGACTGCTGGCCGTTGATCGCCTTGCCGAGCTCCGTCTTGGTCGGGTCGGTGGTGAGGCTCTTGCCCTTCAGCACCCACGCGGACTGCGCGTTGTTGAAGTAGCCCGAGATCGGGTCGTAGAGCGGGATCTCCTGGTTGTACAGCTTGAACGCCGCCTGCGCCGCGTCGGAGGTGAAGGGGTACTTCGGGCTCAGACCGCTCTCGACCGGGAGGAACCCGGAGGTCTCGACCAGCTCGGTGTACTGCTTCGGGTCGTACACCCAGGACATGAACTTCTCCGCGGCGGTGGCCGCGGCGCCGTTGTTGTTGAAGCCGACCATCATGCCGCCGCTGTTGACGTCACTGGCCTGCACCGGCTGGGCGGGGGTCGGGACGCTCGCCCACTCGAACTTCTTGATGCTGTCCGCGAAGGAGGCGACCTGCCACACGCCGGACCAGTAGGCGACCACGTCACCGCTCTGGAACATGGCGGACGGGTCGGCGCCGCTGGTCCACACCGACTTCGGCATGGTCTTGTCGTCGTTGAGTCCGACGAAGTACTTCACGGCCTTCTTGGTCGCGTCGTCCACCGAGAACTTGCCGGAGGAGTCGGCGTGGACGTACTTGCCGCCCATCTCGTACACCATGGCGCGCAGCCGGGACGGCGACTGGTCGAAGGTCAGCGAGTACTTGGCGCCGGTCTTCTCCCGGACCTTGTTCGCCGCCGCGATGAACTCGGTCCAGGTCCAGGTGTCCGAGGGCGAGGCCGGGACGGAGACGCCGGCCTTCTCGAACAGCGTCTTGTTGATGAACAGGCCGGAGGCGGTGACGTCCGAGGGGATGGACAGCACCTTCCCGGACGAGTCCTTGGCGAGGAAGTTGGCGTTGATGTTGTAGCTCTTGTTGTCGGCGATGGAGCTGAGGTCGATCAGCTTGTTCGACCAGATCGGGTCAAGGGCCGGGACGTCGGCGACATCCGGCAGCGAGTTCGCCTGGGCGGCGTTGTGCAGCTTCGTCGGGTAGCCGTCGTAGGGGATGTTGACGAGCTTGACGTCGACGCCGGTTTCCTTCTTGTACTGCGCCACCAGCTTCTTCCAGCCCGCGTCCTGTCCCGGAACCGTGGAGATCCAGAACGTCAGCGACTTGGAGGTACCGCCCGAGCCGGACCCCGACCCGCAGGCGGAGAGCAGCAGGGCTCCTGCCGAGGCCACGGCAGCGAGGGGAATCAGGCGGCGCATACCGCCGCGGCCGAGTCGGCTGGTGCGCCGCACACCCACAGTGGTCATCTTCGATCCCATTTCGTCGAACGGACGGAGCACGGCGCCGGCTGAGGCGGCACTGGTGCATTTTGAAGGAAAGGTCGCTTTCCGGGGGGTGCGGCCTCGCCCGGCCGCATCATCCACGCGGAGTGAGGTCCCCGGCCGTCCTGGCCGTCACCGCACGGGCACGCCCTCGTGCGGTTGCCGTACGTCGTGTACGGGCTGGGAGGCTCGCCCCAAGCCGGCGTCCCGGCCGACTTAGAAAGCGCTTGTCCGGACATTGGCAGACCGATCAGGAACCGTCAATCCTTCGCCTGCGCGCCTTCGGTCACGGTTTGGACTCCCTTGGCCACGGCAAGCCGGGCGGCGCCCACCACGGTACCGAGATCGCCGATCTGGCTGCTGACCACCTCGGTGGGCCAGCTCAGCCGCCCCAGCTCGGCCCGCACCCCGGGCAGGACCTGCGGGTCCGCGCCCGTGCTGCCGCCCAGCACGATCAGCCCCGGATCCAGTACGGCGGCCACCGCGGCGGCCAGCCGGCCCACGTCGGCGGCGTGCCGGGCGACCAGGGCACGGGCGGGCTCCCGGCCCTGGGCCGCCAGCGCGAAGAGCCGTTCGGCGGTGCGCGGGCACGGACCGTCGGTCTCCGGCCAGGCCTCGGCGGCCCGGCGCAGCAGGGCCTGCGAGCCGACGTAGGCCTCCAGGGCCTCCTGGCGGGGCTCCCGGTCGTCGTCCCAGGGGTAGGGCAGCCGGGCGAGCTCACCGGCCGCGCCGTTGGCGCCGCGCAGCACGTGGCCGCCGATGACGATGCCCAGACCGATACCGACGCCGATCCGCAGGTAGCCGAAGGTGTGGCGGCCCCGGGCCGCGCCCTCGTGGAGTTCGGCGAGGGCCGCGCAGTTGACGTTGTTCTCCAGGTGGACGGGGACCCCCGGCGGCAGGGCGACGGAGACCGCGTCGAAGACGGGCCCCGCCTTGGCCGTCGCCGGGCGCATGCCGGTGCCCGCCCGGTCGGGGGCGGTGACGTCGCCGACGGCGACGACGATGGCCCGCAGCGGGGCCCCGGCGGGCAGTGCGGCCAGGGCCTCGCGGACGGCGTCGGCCGCCCGGGTGCGGGGCGTGTCCGCCTCGGCGAGCAGGGTTCCGTCCAGGGCGCAGGCGCGGACCCGGGTGCGGGCCGGGCCGAGGTCGACGGCGAGGACCGAGCCGGCGGCGGGCCCGAGGCCGTAGACGGCGGCCGAGCGGCCGGTGCCGCTGGAGGCGGTGCCTGAGTGGGTGGCGAGCCCGGCCCCCTCCAGCTCCGCGACGGCGGCGGAGACCGTCGGTTTGGACAGGCCCGCCAGGCTCGCGAGCTGCGGCCGGGTGGCGCTGCCGGCCTGGGTCAGTACGGCGAAGACCGCGCCGGCGCTCTCGGTGAGCCGGGGGGCCTCAGCCACGACGTGTTCCACAGTTCCCCCATGGGTCAGGGGCCGCGCTCCCCCGGGTGCCGGGGGAGCGCGGCGATGCGGTGCCGTTGTGCCGCGCGGTTCTGGCCTCGACAGCGTCCCGTTGATCGAGTCCGCGGCAACTCTTGACGCACTGTACTTCGTTAGTTAACTTCCTAACGAAGTACACGGTACTCGCCTGCCGTGCTCCGCAAGAAGCCCGTCCCGGGGCTTCCCTACTTGTCCAACTCCTGTTCGGCCAGACACGGTTCGCCCGCCGTCGCAGCCAAGCACTCCGCTGGAAGTGCCGCGATGCGCCGTCGTTCACCCGCGGCGCCGTCGTGGCTGTTCGCGTCCATGCGGCGGTAGCCGCAACATCGGCTACCGCCTCGCGCCCTTGGGGGCGCCGCCGAACCGCGGCGGACTTCGCCGGACCCGTTCCGGGCCAAGCTCTTCGGCGCTGTTCGCCCGGACGACGAAAGAGGATCCGTGCAGGACACACCTTCTCCCTCGCTCGTGGTCGGCGTCGACGTGGGCGGCACCAAGACCCAGCTCCGCGCCTTCGCCGGGCCGGACCCGGTCGCCGACCACGTCCGGCCGAGCAGCGGCTGGCGGCCGCACGACGCGGCCGCCGCGGCCCGCTGGCTGGCCGCGCTGGTCCACGAAGCCCTCCCCACCGGCACCCGCCCGGCCGCCCTGGCCGTCGGCGGGCACGCCTGTGAGACGCCCCGCCAGTGCGCCGGCATCGCCGCCGCGCTGCGGGACCTCCTCGGCGTGCCCGTCCGGGTGGTGGGCGACGCGGAACTCCTCGTCCCCGCCGCCGGCCTGGACAAGGGCGTCGGCCTGGTGGCCGGCACCGGCTCGGTGGCCGTCGGCCGGCAGGCCGACGGCAGCCCCGTGCAGGTGGGCGGCTGGGGCGCGGTCCTCGGCGACGAGGGCGGCGCCGCCGGACTGGTCCGGGAGGCCGCCCGCACCGTCTGGGCCGCACACGACCGCGGCGAGGGCCCCGACGCCCTCGCGACCGGGCTCGTCGCCGCCTTCGGGGTGGCCGAGGTGCCCGCGCTCGGCGCCGCACTGGAGGGCGCCTCCGACGTCTCCGCCGAGTGGGGCCGGCACGCCCCGGTGCTCTTCGCCGCGGCCGACGCGGGCTCCCGGCTCGCCGCCGACGTGATAGCCGACGGCGGCCGCGCCCTCGCCGCCCTCGTGGCCCGGCTCGCCGCCCGCGGTCTCGCCGTGGACGACGTGGTGGTCGCGGGCGGCACGATCCTCTCCCAGCCGCGGCTGTACGACGCCTTCGCCGCCGCGCTCGCCGAGGCCGTACCCGGCGCCCGGCCGCAGCCGTTGCGGCTCCCTCCGGTCGAGGGAGCGGTGGCGCTGGCGCGTTCGATCCTGTGAGAAACCCGTCCGCAGCCCGCCCGGTTCCGCACCACTGGACCACGGGCCGTTCGAGGCTGCGAACGCGCAGGTCCAGGCCGGTTCCTCCGGTGAACCACAGAGCCGCCGTTCAACTCCGGGTCACGCGACGGTCGTCGGGCGATGACCGCCGGGACACGAACTCGCCCTAGAACTGCGCTCGTTCAACACTTTTCGCACGCGAACCCACACGCTCACGCGCATCTGGAGCACCGGCCGTCCGCGTGAACTCCGCCAAGAACTCAAGAGAGGCACACCCATGCCGTCACCTGCCGGGCACCACTCCGCTCCTCCGGTCCGTGGAACCGCCGTCGGCCGACGGGGATTCCTGAAGACCTCGCTCGGTGCGTCGGCGGGTGTGCTGGCGGCACCGACCTTCGTCGGCTGGCTCGCGGCCGCCGACGCCAAGGCCGCCACCGCCCTGGCGTTCGTCGACGACTACAAGACGAACATCAGCACCAACCTCACCGCCGACACCAACGCGGTGGTCCGCATCCTCGGCGGCTTCGCGCGGGTCTGGAAGACCGGTTCCGCCTGGAACACCGGGAGCGTGCTGCGCGCCGACGTCCTGCGCGACAACATGCGCTACTGCGCGAAGATCACCCGCAGGCGCAGCGCCGCCGACGCGAAGAAGGCGTTCATCTACGACCGCCAGCACCAGAGTTACGCGATGATCGCCGGACTCGGCCCGCTCGCCGACCTCTACCGGGCCGGTGCCCTCGCCGTCACCTCGATCACCAGCGCCCCCGACGGCACGCCCGCCACCACGGTCAGCGACGCCGTCCCGGCCGACGCCCCGGCGGGCGCCGCACTCGGCGCGGGCTCGCACGACTCGGCGCTGGGCAAGGTGGCCACCCTGGTCGACACCCTGCGCGGCAACTACGCGTCCGGCAACCCGTCCAAGTACGCCTACCAGTACCCGCGTCCGTGGCGCATGAACGAGGACAGCGAGGTCGTCGACACCGGCACGACGGACGCCTACGGCTACCCGGTCTACGAGTCCGACGTGGTCGTCGCCCCGCAGCTGCTGCGCCAGCGCAGCACCTCCCCCACCGACGACGGCGGCTTCCCCTCCGGCCACACCAACGCCTTCCACCTGGCGGGCCTCGCCTACGCGTACGCGGTGCCTGAGCGCTTCCAGGAGCTGGTCACCCGGGCCCTGGAGCTGAGCGACACCCGGATCGTCGCGGGTATGCACAACACGGTCGACGTGATCGGCGGCCGCATCATGGCCACCGCGCTCGCCGCCGCCACCCTCGCCGACCCGGCCAACGCCGGCCTCAAGGCGGCCGCGCGCGCCCAGGCCCTCGCCTACTTCGCGGCGCAGACCGGCTCCACCGCCGACACCCTGTACGCCTACGCCCACTCGGCCGGCACCGCGACCGACCCGTACGCCGACCGCGAGGCCAACGAGCGCGCGGCCACGCCACGGCTGACCTACATCCTGGACCGGGAGGGCCGCGAGCTGCCGTTCGACGTGCCCAAGGGCGCGGAGGTGCTGCT
Organism: Streptomyces sp. NPDC001507; assembly: GCF_042894765.1. NCBI lineage: Bacteria > Bacillati > Actinomycetota > Actinomycetes > Kitasatosporales > Streptomycetaceae > Streptomyces > Streptomyces sp. NPDC001507. Next base: position 655,863 of record NZ_JBIAVV010000001.1, on the reverse strand, counting down.
GGAGACCCGGCAGCCGTACCTCACCGCCGACCAGCGCCGTGAGGTGCTGCGCACGACCGGCCTGCCCTCCGGGTACGTGCTGCTGGACGGCCCGGAGCAGTGGGGGCGCCTGAACCTGTTCGCCGCGGCGGACGGTTACGGCGCCTTCGACGCGGACGTCACGGTCACCCTGGACGCGGCGGCCGGCGGCTTCGCGGCGGCGGACACCTGGCGCAACGACATCGACGGCCACGGCTCTCTGACCAAGAAGGGCACCGGCACGCTGACCCTGACCGGCGACAACGACTACCGGGGCGGCACCGTGCTGGCCGGCGGCACCCTGGTCGCCGCGTCCGAGGACGCGCTGGGCCGCGGTGACGTCCGGGTCTCGGCCGGCACCCTGCGGGTCGACGGGGAGCTGTTCGTGCGCGGCACGTACACGCAGGAGGCGGGCGCCCTCTCGGTCACCGTGGCGAAGGGCTGCAAGGCGCCGCTGACGGTGAAGCACCTGGCCGTCCTCGGCACGGGCGCCACCCTGTCCCTCACCCTCGACACCGAACACCCCCCGGCCGCGGGCAGCACCCTGCCGGTCGTCGACGCGCCGCGGCTGCGCGGCCAGTTCGACACGGTGGAGCTGAACTCCGCCACGCTGCGGGCCGTACCCGTGTACACGGCAGACGGTCTGTCGGTACGACTCGTGAAGCGGTGACGCGCCCGGTGACGGGAGCGATGCGACAGTAGGGCCCATGACTGCTCGTGATCGCTCCCGTCACCGCGGGCCAGGTGTCCCCGCGGGGCGGATGATGGCAAGCGAACAGCAGTCGGTCCTCGAACCCGGCGTTCCCGGCCTCCCCGACGGCCCCGGTCCCCTTCCCCCGCCCGCCCGCGCGGCCCGGCTGACCGCCGCCCTGCGCGCCCGCCGCCGGTGGCTGGTGCCGGTCCTCGCGGTGCTGCTGCTCGCCCAGATGGCGGCGGCCATGGTGACCACCGCGGTCCAGCAGACACCCACCATCGACGAGCCGGTCTACGTGGCCACGGCCACCGACTACCTCCACGAGCACCGGCTGCGCTACAACATCGAGCACCCGCCGCTCGGCAAGCTCGTCATCATGGCCGGGATCGCGGTCGCCGACCCGCACTACGACCCGTCGTACCACGGCGACCAGGGGCAGGTGGGACGGCATCTGCTGTACGCGTCCGGCAACGATCCCTGGCGGGTGATGCTGTGGGCGCGGCTGCCGGTGATCGTGCTGACGCTGCTGTTCGGCCTGGTGGCGTTCGCCTTCGCCCGCGAGGTCCTCGGTACGGCCGCCGGGCTGCTGGCGCTCGCCCTGTACTGCTTCTCGCCCGACGTCATCGCGCACGGCTCGCTGGCCACCCTGGACGTGCCCTCGGCCGGGTTCGTGCTGACGTCGGCGTGGCTGGTGTGGCGGGCCCGGCGCCGGCCCCGGCTGTATCTGCCCCTGGCGGGGGCCGCGCTGGGGGCCTCGGTGGCGACGAAGATGAGCGCGCTGCCCGCGATCCCGGTGCTCGTGGCGCTGGCGGTGGTGTCGGTGTGGGGGGCACGCCCGGGCCGTGCGCTGCGCGCCCTCGGGGCCGCGGTCGTGGTGACGGTGACGGCGGTCGCCGTCGTCTGGCTCTCCTACCTGGCGGTCGATCCCCGGCTGCGTGCGCCGTCCGCCGAGCCGGTGCCCGCGGTGCACGGTCTGCGGGGCCTGCTGACCGGCCTGCTGCCCTTCCCGGAGTCCTACCGGGACGGCATGCGGATGCAGTTCGCGCTGGAGGACTACCCCTGGCAGGGCTATCTGTTCGGGCACCTCTACACCGGCTCCCGCTGGTACTACCTGCCGGCCGCCCTGCTGGTGAAGACCCCGCTCGGCATGCTGGCGCTGTGGACGGCGGGTGCCGTCGCGCTGGTGGCGGTACGGCGGCTGCGGCGGGCCGCGCCCTACCTGCTGGTGCCGCCGGCCGTGCTGCTGGCCTCGGCGATGACCGGGTCGCGGGACTTCGGGACGCGGTACGCGGTCTTCATGCCGATGTTCCTCGCGGTGGCCGGGGCCGCGGCTGTGACGGTGCGCCGGCGCTGGGCACGGCCGGTGGGCGGGGCGCTGGTGCTGTTCGTCGCGGTGAGCTCGCTGCGGACGTTCCCGTTCTATCTGCCGTACGCCAACGAGGCGTTCGGGGGGCCGGCGAGGACGCATCTGTGGCTGCACGACTCCAACGTGGACTGGGGGCAGGACCTGGGCAGGCTCGCCGACCGGCTCGAGGGGCGCTACCCGGGCGAGCGGATCTGGCTCGTCTACAAGGGCAGTGGCGTCCCGGCGTACTACGGGATCCACGCCGCCGACCCCCGCAAGGTGCCGCCCGGGCAGGTGCACGGGCTGCTGGTCGTCTCGGACTCGTCGGCCGCCAAGGCGCGGGGCAGGCTGGCCGAATTGATCGACACCAGCCGTCCGGTCGATGATGTCGGTCATTCGATCACCATCTATCGGCGGTGACCGTACTATCCACCCGATCCACCGGCGAGGGCCACCGCATCCGCCGCCGGTGAGCACCGGAATCCCGGTGCTGTTTCCGCATCCCGGGCGTCCGGCCACGGGACGGTCCGGCGTACCGCACAACCCCTGGTCACCACGGTCCGTGAGCTATGTTGAGTCCTCGTGGGAGACAAAGGAGGCGCTTCGGTGCCATCGCCGCAGCAGGCACGTGCACAGGCATCCGCGATCACCTCGGGCAAAACCGTGCCGGAGGCGGAGGCCGCGCCCACCTCCCAGCTCCGCGAACTCTTCGACGGTCCCCGGCTCTCCCCCGGCCAGCGCCGCATCGCCCAGTACCTGATCGACCACATCACCGAGGCGGCCTTCCTGTCGATCACCGACCTGGCCGACCGGGCCGGGGTCAGCCAGCCGTCGGTGACCCGGTTCGCGGGCGCGGTCGGCTTCAGCGGGTACCCCGCGCTGCGCGAGCGGCTCCAGTCGATCGCGCTGCGCACCCTGGCGGGCGGCACCGGGGCCGCCACCGAGCAGCGCAGCAACGAGCTTCAGGCCGCCGTGGACGCCGAGATCGAGAACCTGGAGAACCTGCGCCGGGACTTCGCCGACCCGGACCGGGTGATCTGGATCGGCCGCGAGCTGTCCCAGTCGTCGCCGCTGACCGTGCTGGGCCTGCGCATCTCCGTCTCGCTGGCGGAGTACTTCGCCTACGCCGCCCGCCGTATCCACCCCGACGTCCGGCTGGTGACCCGGGGCGGCAGCGTGGCCTACGACGCCCTGCTGCAGTCACGCGAGGCGGGCGGCACCTGGGTGCTGGCGTTCGGCATGCCGCGGCACGCGCAGGAGACGCTGACCGCGATCCGGGTGGCGCGCACGGCGGGGCTGCGGGTCGCGCTGGTGACCGACCTGGCGCTCGGCGCGCTCGCCGACGAGGCCGACGTCACCTTCAGCACCGGCATCGGGTCCCGCCTGGTCTTCGACACCTACGCGGCGCCCGGTCTGATGGCCGCCGCCCTGCTCCAGGCCATGACCGACGCCGACCCCGGGCGCACCCAGGCGCGGCTGGAGGAGTACGAGCAGGTCGCCGAGGAACATCAGTTCTTCCTCAAGGACTGACCCGGGCCGGTGCCCCCGCGGGATCTCGTAAGGGGAGTATTCACCTCATTTCACGCATGAATGTTTTCATGCGTCTTGCAAACCGGACGGCATATATAAATACTGCTCACGGATCACCCACCCGGCCCACTCCGGGCACGTTCCGCACCCGAGGACGCACCGCTCGCACCCGCCCCGAGAAAGCCGACGGACCGCCCATGCGCACGCAGCACCACCCGCAGTGCCGGCGGCCGGCGGCCGGGGCCTCGCACGGACATCCCCAGCCGCCGTCTCCTACCCGCGTCGGCGCCGGGGATGTTCGAACGGGCATCGCCTGCGCGATCCGCCCGCGGCGGCTCCGGCCATCCCCTAGGCCGGAGCCGCCAAGACCTCCGTCGAGCACCCTCACGACGCCGCACACCCGGAAGCGATGATCATGACTCTGACGACGACCGCGCGCATCAGCCCCGACTGGCCCTGCCAGGTGAAGGCACCGGGCAGTTACGACTGGGAGCGCTCCGCCGCCAAGTGGCTGCGCGAGCTGGTCCCGGCCCGCTACGCCAGCTATCCGGCACTGATCCGGCACCCCGTGCTGCTCGCCCGGCACGCGCAGATCCAGGTGCAGCAGGAGGTCCGGGTGGCGCGCACGGCGCTGCAGACCGCGCGGGCCGAGCTGCCCCTGCTGGGCCTGCCGGAGTCGGTCATCGAGCACACCATCAAGCTGTACGCGGCGGAGGTCATGCAGCTGCAGCACATCGCCCGCAGCGTGCGCGTGGTCACCGAGGCGCTCGTGGGGCACAGCACCGGACGCTGACCATATCCGTGCACGGATGCCCATATCTTTCACGGATCAGGTACGGGTGTGATCGAGGGCACCGTCCTGTGCCATGCTCGACCCGTGACGAGCGAGTACGTGCCTGCCGCGGACACCGGTGCCGTCGCCGAGTCGGCAGCCCTGGCCCGGATCGTGTCCAGGCAGCGCGCCGAGCTGGACCGGCTGCGGGAGTCGGCGGCCACTTCCGCGGTGGTGGAGCGTGCCAAGGGTGCGCTGATGGCCACCACGGGATGCTCCCCCGACGCCGCGCACGAGGCGCTGGCACAGCGGGCCGAGGCCGGGAACCGCACCCTGCTGGAGGAGTGCTGGCTCACCCTCGGCGCCCTGACGCCCACCCCGCCCGCCGCCACGGTCCCCGCCGCCGAACCGCCCGCCCCGCAGGCGCCCTCCGGATCGCCCGCCCCGTCCGGCACCGCCGAGGTCCTCAGCCGCCTCGGCAAGGCCCTGCTGCACGTCGGCTCCCCGCAGGAGCTGGCCGAGGCACTCCACGAGCACCTGGCACCCGGGGCCGACGCCGACGCGGTGCTGCTGTACCGGCGGCTGCCCAGCGGCGGGCTCGAACTCGTCGGGCACGCGGGGCTCGACGCGGCGCTCGCCGCCCGGTGGCACCAGGTCCCGCCGCTGAAGGGGTTCGCCCCCCTGGAGGTGCTGAAGGCGGGCGAGCCGCTCTGGCTCGAGCACTTCGCCGAGGACCGGCAGGTCTATCAGCTCATCGACGAGCCGCCCGGGCACTGGCTGTCCCGGGCCTGGGTGCCGGTCACGGCGGACACGGTCCTCGGCGTGCTGCGTCGCCCCGCGGCCGCCTTCGGACAGGCGGACCGCGAGCTGCTGCAGTCGGTCGCCCGGCTCGGCGCCGGCCGCCTCGGCGCCCTCGGTGCCCCCACGGCGCCGGTGGCCTCGGGCCTCGCCACGGCGGTGCAGCCGGTCCTCGACGCCCTGCCGGGGGCCACGGTCCTGCTGGTCCCGCTGCGCACCGCCGCCGGGGACGTGGAGGACTACCGCATCGAGGCGGCCACTCCGGGAGCCGTCGACATCCTGGGCCGCACCGGCCGGGAGCTGATCGGCTCGCACATCCTGGAGAGCTATCCCTCCGTCGCCGGCGAAGCGCTGTGGCAGGGGTACCTGAAGGCGCTCGCCGGAGGCGAGCCGTACGAGGGCGAACCGTTCGTCTACGAGGAGATCGTCGCGGGGGTGACCGTGTCCGCCACCTACTCGGTGCGGGCGGCGCGGCTCGGCGACGGGCTGCTGGTGACCTGGCTGCGGCACGACACCGAGGAGCGCCAGGAGCAGCGGCTGGCGGAGCTGCAGCGGCTGGGCAACCTCGGCTGGGCGAACTGGAACCTGGTCACCCGCCAGGTCAACTGGTCGTCCCAGGTGTACACCATCCTGGGCCGCGACCCGGGACGCGGCGCGGTGCCGCTGGACCTGCTGCCGGACCTGGTACTGCCCGAGGACGCCCACGCGCTGGCCCGTGCCGTCGCCGGACTCGCCCGTGACGGCCGGTCGTTCGACGTGCCGTTCCGGATCAGGACCGGGAACGCGGTGCGGCATCTGCGGGCCGTCGCGGAGGCGGTGAGCGCCGCCGACGGCACGGTCGTCGAGGTGCACGGGTTCGTGCAGGACCTCACCGCGCAGCGCAGCGCCGAACTCGCCCTGGTGGACAGCGAGCGCGCGATCCTCGTGCAGCGCGGCGTCCTGGACGCCGAGCGCGCGCTCGCCGCCCGGCTCCAGCACGCGCTGCTGCCGCTGCCCAGCAACCCGGTGCAGCTGCACGGGCTGCGCGTCGAGGTCGCCTACCTGCCCGCACAGGCGGGGGTGCACGTCGGCGGCGACTGGTTCAGCGCCATCGAACTGCCCGACGAGGCCGCGCTGTTCGTGGTCGGCGACGTCGCGGGCCACGGTGTCGACGCCGTCGCCACGATGGCCCAGCTGCGGTTCACCGCCAAGGGCATGGTGAGTACCGGCTCCTCCCTGACCGGTGCGCTGGCCCGGCTCAACTTCCTGCTTCTGCACTCGCGCGACTCCCAGTCCACCGCGACGCTCGTCCTGGCCCGCTACGACCCGGCCGAGCGGCGTCTCGCCTGGGCCCAGGCGGGGCACCCGCCGCCCCTCCTGGTGCGCGGGGGCAGGGCCTACCGACTCGACCGGCCGACCGGCATGCTGCTCGGCGCGTCGGCGGATCCGGTCTACGAGTCCGCCGAGTTCCAGCTGGAGCCCGGCGACCGGCTGCTGCTGTACACCGACGGGCTGGTCGAGCGGCCGGGCGAGGACATCGACGCGGGCCTGGACCGTCTGGCCGCCGCCGCGCTCGCCGCCGGACCCGCCTCCCTGGACGACCTCCTCGCCGCGATGCTGACGGGCGAACGGCGCGACGACGTGTGCGTGCTGGACATCCGGGTGCCGGCGGAGGGCGCGGAGCAGTCGCCGCTCCGGGCGGTCAGCCACCGGTGAGGCCGGTGCGGGACTCCAGCGCGCGGCGGGTGTCGTCGCCGTAGACACCGCGTTCGTCGCCGCTGATGCCGTACCAGACCTGGAACCGCTCCACGGCGGCGGTCAGGGCGGCGTCGTAGGTGCCGCCGGTGGAACCGTCGCGGTAGACGTCCGGGATGCGCAGCAGGCGTTGCTCCAGCTCGACCACCTCGGGGCCGGTGTCGCCCTGGCGGAGGGTGCCTGCGCCGTCGGGGTCGGTGGAGGTGTCCGAGGCCGGCGGAGTGGAGGCCGGTGCCGTGGTGGCCGACCCGGACGGCTGGGCGGCCTCGGCGGTGCCCTCCCGGCCGGGCAGCAGGAGGGCGCAGCCGAAGCCGACCAGTGCGGCCGCGCCGACGGCCACCACGACGGCGGCCCGGCGCAGTCCCGGCCCGAAGCCGAAGGAACGCAACGGGGCGGCGTCGTGTCCGCGGCTGCCGGGCGCGGTGCGCGGGCCGTCGGTGACGGGCGGCAGTTCCTGGGTCTCGTCCTCGGTGCCGGAGCCGAAGGAACCGACGCCAGAGCCGAAGGAACCGACGCCGGCTCCAGTGCCGGAACCGGCGGCCGGTTCGAAGGCCTCGAACTCCGCGGGGCCGCCGTGCCCCGACGCCTTTGCTTCCTTCGCGTCTCTCGCGCCTCTCGTCTCCCGCGTCCGCTCGGCGGCCTCCGCGTCCGCGTGGAACTCGCGCATCAGCTCCGCGAGGGTGTCGAGCCGGCGGGGGCGCAGGACCCGGACCGGTTCCAGGACCGGCCCGCGGTGCGGCTGTTCAGGGTCGGGCGGTGTCGACACACTGCTCTCCTTCCACTCCCCGTGCGCGCGGGGAGTCCGCGATCCCCGAGAACACATACGTCAGGACCGCCCCACCGGTTCAGCCCGGGCGCGCGAGCGGGCCCGGGCCGGCCGACGGAGCACTCAGTCCCCCCACCTGGTGCACTGAGTGCCATGCGGGTCGGCGGAATGCTACGTTCGCGTCCATGAGCTCCAGCAGCGTGGCACCGCCCGCCAAGCCGCCCATGCGGGACGCCCTGGTCGCGGCGGCCTTCCGGCTCTTCCTGGAGCGCGGGTACGAGCAGACGACCGTCGACGACATCGTCGCCCTCGCCGGGGTCGGGCGCCGGTCGTTCTTCCGCTACTTCCCGTCCAAGGAGGACGTGGTCTTCCCCGACCACGAGGGGTGCCTGGCCGACATGACCGCCTTCCTCGCGGCCGGCGACCCGGAGTGCGAGCCGGTGCGGCGGGTGTGCGACGCGGCGCGTCTGGTGCTGCGGATGTACGCGGAGAACCCGACCTTCTCGGTGCAGCGCTACCGGCTCACCAAACAGGTGCCGGGGCTGCGGGCGTACGAGCTGTCGGTGGTGTGGCGCTACGAGCGCGCGCTCGCCGAGTACCTGCGCGGCCGGTACGCCGGCCGCCCCGACGGGACGCTGCGGGCGGACGTCGTGGCGGCGGCCGTGGTCGCGGCGCACAACAACGCGCTGCGCTCCTGGCTGCGTTCGGACGGCCGGATCGACGCGGACGAGACGGTCGGCCACGCCCTCGGGTACGTGCAGGCCGCGTTCGGCACCACGGCCGCCGGTCCGGCCGCGGGCCCGGCGTCGGCCGCGCTGTTCGGCGGCCCGGTGGAACACCCGGACGACGTGGTCGTCCTCGTCTCCCGGCGGGACGCCCCGCTGTGGCGGGTGGTCCAGGAGATCGAGACCGCGTTCGGCCGCGCCTGAGATCCGGAAGAACTCATATTGGGGGTACGCAGTGCCTTTACGGTTGGCACTGAGTGCCATACTCTGGCGGCGTGCACGGTGGCACCGCCAACCGGGCACAGGCGTGCCCGGCCGGGTCCGGACACGTGGGATTCCGGGCGAGCGCAGGGAGTTGACCAGCGTGTACCACCACTCGACGAGCGCCGCGCAGTCGGCGGTCGGATTCGCGACGGGCGTTCTCGACCCCGCGCCCGCGGACCGCGTCAAGGACGCCATCGTCTACCAGCGCTGCACCTGGTGCGGCACCGCGATGTACCACCGGCTGCTGTGTCCGGTGTGCCAGGGCAGCGAACTGCGGACGGAGCGCAGCGAGGGCACGGGGACGGTCCGGCACTCGACGGTGGTGCACCGCAACACGCCCGCCGCGCGCAACGTGTCCCTGATCGAGATGGCCGAGGGGTTCGTGGTCCGGGGCCGGGTCATGGGCCCGCCGATCGGCATCCACAGTGGTGACCGCGTCAAGCTCTCCACGGCCAAGGACCCGGTGCGGGGCGAGCCGGTCTTCCAGTTGCTGGACGAGCCGTACCGGGCGTGGAGCTGACGGTCCAGAACCCGGTTGCCCGGCGGCCGGGGTGCTGGGCGAGGATGTGTCCATGAACGACGCATCGGCCCAGAACGACGCATCGGCCCAGGTCGCGGCCGCCATCGCAGGCGAGCTGCGGCTCATGGATCCCGAGGTACGCGCCTCCCGGGAGCTGGCGGCGGAGCTGCTGGACCCGGAGTTCGTGGAGGTGGGCGCGTCCGGCCGCAGGTACGGGTACGAGCAGCTGATCGCCGAACTGCCGGACAAGGCGGGCGCGTCGGCGGACGGCCCCCGCTACGAGCCGTCCGGCATGACCGGCGTCGCCCTCGCTCCCGGGCTGGTCCTCGTGACCTTCGAGGCCCGCCTCGGCGACCGCCGCTCCCGGCACAGCTCACTGTGGCGCCGACGCGACGAGCGGAGCGGCTGGCGGATGTACTACCACCACGCCACGGTCGTACCGCCCGGCGTCGAATAGCCGGCTCCCCCGTACTCGGCCCGTTCACTCCCACCTCACAGGCAACCCACAGACTCGGCTCCCCGTCCTCCGGAACGCGAGGGGCTCCCCGGGACGGCCGGGGCGGTCCGTGCTCGCGTTGCGAGGAGGAGAACATTGGTCCGTACCCGGCGCATATGGGTCACCGCGGCGGCGGTGCTCGCGCTCGCGGGAGGAGTGTCCGGTACCACGGCGCAGGCTCAACAGGCCCCGGCCGCAGCCGTGTCCGACGGGAAGCTGCCGCCGGGCTGGCACATCGACCGGGGACGGCAGGCGCCCCAGTTGGTGTGGCGGTCCGGCAGACGGGTGCCGATGGGGGACGCGCGGGTCGAATTCCGCGCGGACGGACGGCTGTTGGGGGCGCCGAAACCGGAACGGGACGGGCACACCTTCCGGCTCGGCCTGGACGGGGCGCGGGCGGGAGCGCTGAAGGACCTTCAGGTCTGGTCCGGCGGACGCCGGTTGGACGCCCGGCCGGGCGCTGCCGTGGCCGGGCCCGCGGCGGCGGTCCGGCCCCCGGCGCCGCTGCCCGCGAACCCGGTGGACCCGGGAAAGCCCGGCCCGTACCGCACGAGAACGGGCTCGTACCGGCTCGCGTCGGTGCGGCTGCCCGGGTTCTCCGTCCCGGTCGAGATGCAGGCCGTGGTGGTCGCGCCCACCGGGATCTCCGGGGCCCGCCCGTTCGCCCTGTTCCTGCACGGCCGCCACGCCACCTGCTACGCCCCGCACGGCGGCTCCGACGACGCCTCCGGCGCCTGGCCCTGCCCGGCCGGGACGCTCCCCGTACCGAGCCACCGGGGCTATCTGCGTGACCAGCGACTGCTGGCCTCCCAGGGTTATGTGACGGTGTCGATCTCGGCCAACGGGATCAACGGCCAGGACTGGCAGGCCGAGGACGGCGGCGCGCAGGCCCGTTCGTCCCTGATCCGGCTGCACCTCGCGCACTGGGCCGACTGGGCACGCGACCCGCGCCACGCGCCCCCGGTCGTGCGCGAGGCACCCCGCGCCGACCTCTCCCGGGTGCTGCTGATCGGCCACTCGCGGGGCGGTGAGGGCGTGAACCGGGCGGCGCTGGACAGCCTTTACCCACCGCCGGCCGGCCAGGACGGCTACCACGGCAGGGTGCGCTGGCACATCAGCGGGACCGTCCTGATCGGCCCGACCGTCTTCGGCCAGAACCCGGTGCCGGACGTGCCGTCACTCACGGTCCTGCCCGGCTGCGACGGCGACGTCTCCGACCTCCAGGGCGAGGTGTACGTCGACGGCACCCGCGCGGTCAGCACGGGCCGGGCCCTGCACAGCGCGGTGTACGTGACCGGCGCCGACCACAACTTCTTCAACACCGAGTGGACGCCCGGGCAGGCGCAGGCCCCCGCGGAGGACGACTTCTCCGACGACCCGGACCACCCGGACCCGGTCTGCTCCCCGCGGGCCGCGACCCGGCTGACCGCCGACCAGCAGCACCGGGCGGGCTCGACGTACATCGCGGCGGCGGCCCGGCTGTTCGTCGCGGGCGACGACAAGGTCCGTCCGCTGCTGGACGGTTCGGGGCGGCGGGCGCCGTCGGCGGACCCGGCGCGGGTACTCGCGCACGCGGTCGGCGCCAACCGCGGTGCCGGGTTCCTGCCGGACGGCAGGGTGACGGTGACCGGTGGCCGGCTGTGCTCGGCGGTCGATCCCGACCCGGCGGTGGCCTGCCTCGGTGAGGGCACCACGGGTGTCTCGCCGCACTTCGCGCAGTGGGAGACGGGACGGGAGGCCGGCCGGCACGCGATCGCGCTGCACTGGACGTCCGCCGGGTCCCCGGCCGGGATCCGGACGGCGCGGCCGGTCTCGCTCTCCGGTGCCGACGCACTCGCGCTGCGGGTCTTCGTGCCGCCGAACTCCCGGGGCACCGCCCTCGACGTGTCCGTCACCGACAGCCACGGCCGGCGGGCCACGCTGGGCCGGGTCCGCGTCGACGGCCTGCCGGGCAGCGACCGCACCGCCTCCTACTGGGCACGCGAACTGCGGGTACCGCTCACCGCCGCCCGCCGGGGCGGGCTCGACCTGCGGTCCGTCACGTCCCTCGGCCTGACGCCGCGTTCGGGGTCCGGACGGGCCTGGCTGATGGACGCCTGGGCCTGGCGTCCGGGCACCCCTGCGGTCCGCGCGGCCGGGCTGCCGCGCGTCGACGTCGGCCGGCTCACCGTCGACGAGGGCGACTCGGGCGTGCGCACCTACCACGTGCCGGTGCGGGTGTCCGGGCGTGGCAGCGGCCAGGTCCGGGTGTACGTCGTCGACCCGGCGACCGGTACCGCGAAGGACCGCCTGGTCACCGTGGTCCCCGGCGGCCACGGCATCGACGTGCCGGTCGAGGTGCGGGGCAACACCCGCTACGGCGCCGACATGCCGTACGACGTGCTGGTCAAGGCCGTCCACGGGGCGGTCGTCGGCTCCTACCGGGGCGGGGTGACCGTACGCAACGACGACCCGGCACCCACCGTCACCGTGACTCCGCTCGCGGACAGGGTGACCGAGGGCTCGGCCCTTAAGTGGCGGATCTCGCTGTCGGAGGCCGCGGACACGGACATCGGCGCGCTGTTCGTGCCGGTGCCGGTCGGCAGCGGCGGCACGGAGCTGTCCACCAAGGACGTCGACCCCGGCTGGCTGGCCGGCGTCTCCGGTGCGGATCCGGACCCGGAGCGGCCGCTGTCCCAGGTGGACGGCCTGTATCTGTGGCTGGACATGCCCGCGGGGCAGACGAGCCTCGACGTGACCGTGCCGACCGTGCGGGACCAGGTCACGGAGCCGGCCGAGTCGGTGACCTTCCGGCAGACCGACGACAGCGGCCACCCGCTGCCCGGCGGGCCGGTGCTCACCGGCACGGTGCTGGACGCCTCGTAGGGCTCCGCGCGCCCTGAGGAGGTCCCGGCCTCCTCAGGGCGCCAGGGTCACCCGGATGCCGACCGTGCCGTCGACGCCCCGGCGCAGCCTGCTGCCGAGGAGGGTGAGGCGGCCGGTGATGCCGTACTTGCGGGCGATGAGGTCGCGGTAGTGGGCCGTGGTGGCCGCGTCGGCGATCTCCGCGGTGGCCGGGACCGGGTCGCCGGTCGGACGCCCCCGCAGGTCGCAGGGGCCGACCTGGACGTCGGCACGGCGACGGATGCGCTTGACCTTGAAGGAGTCGGCGGTCGTCCACACGCCGAGCGCGTCGCCGTCCCGCACCACCCACACCGGGGTGGGCACGGGGGTGCCGTCCTTGCGGTAACTGGTGACCAGCAGGTACTTACCGGCGCCGAGCCGGTCGAGGGCCGTCCCGGTGTTGTCGTCCATGTCCGGAGTCTAGGCGAGTCCGTGCCCCGAAAGGGCGCTGGGGGCGCCCCGGCCGAAGGCTGGGGGAGGAACTGCGCGACCGGCGACGACGGCGCCGCAGACGCAAGACGGCATCTCGCGGCGCCCTCAGCGGAGCGCCCGGTCGAGCAGATCCAGATACCTCCGGGCGAACAGATAAGCGTCACCGGGCCACCGGGCCGACAGATAGGCGCCGTCCTCGACGACGAAGGCGTGCGTGTCGTCGGTCGAGGTGCCACGCCGGGTGAGCTCGCGGGGGCCGCGCTCGAACTGGGCGGCCGGGTCGGCGAGGGCGGCACGCACCTCGTCCTCGACGTAGGCGGGGTAGGTCCGGTAGTAGCGGCCCAGGCGCCACGCGGTGGTCAAGTACGCGGTGCGCTCCATGTACTTGGGCAGGCACGTGGTACGGCGGCCGGCCAGCACGCTGTGCCCGGTCGCCGGATCCAGGGTGCGGGCGAGCACGAGCACGCCGTGGCAGATCGCGCCGACCGGCCGGCCGAGCCCCCAGAACTTCCCCACCTGGTCGCGTAGTTCCGGCGAGCCGAGGTACTGGCGCATGCCGGGCGCGTGGCCGCCGGGCAGCAGCAGCCCGTCGAACCCGGTGACGTCAAGGTCGGCCCAGCCGACCGTGTCGGTGAACTCCGGTGCGGAGGTGAGCTGTTCGTAGAACCGCTTGGGTTCGTCCTCGGCACCGAGCTGGCCGAAGAGGACACCGGTGAGCAGCCGGGGGTCGGCCGCCGGCCGGGTACCGGCGCGTTCGGTGGCGAACACGACCTGGTGGCCGGCCCGGGTCAGCTCCCGCCAGGGCACGGCCACCTCGGTCACGTCGAAGTCCCGGTCGGGAAGCGGCATCAGCACACGCATGCGGCCATGATGTCAGCCGCGCGGTCGCGCCTCACGCGATCGCCGCCGCCATCCGCCGTACCGCCTCCGTGATCACCTCGGGCGAGGTGGCGAGGTTGAACCGGACGTGCCCGGCGCCGCCGGTCCCGAAGGGGAGGCCGGAGTTCACGGCCACCCGGCCGCGGTCCAGGAAGACCTCGGCCGGGTCGTCGCCGAGGCCGAGGGCGCGGCAGTCGAGCCACGCGAGGTAGGTCGCCTCGGCGGGCCGGTACCGGATGCCGGGCAGGTGGCGGTCGAGCAGCCCGGCGAGCAGGCGCCGGTTCTCGTCGAGGCCCGCGAGCAGGGCGTCCAGCCAGGCGGTGCCGTCGGCCAGCGCGGCCGTGTGGGCGATGACGCCGACATGGCTCGGGCCGTGGCTGACCTCCTCCGGCAGCCGGGCGAGGTCGGCTGCGGCGCCCGGCCCGGCGAGGGCGAGCGCGGCCTTGAGGCCCGCGAGGTTCCAGGCCTTGGACGCCGACATCAGGGACAGCCCGCGCTCGGCGCCCGGCACGCTCAGGTACGGCACGAAGCCGACGCCCTGCGCGGTGAGCGGGGCGTGGATCTCGTCGGCGACGACCCGGACGCCGTACCGCTCGGCGAGGGCGGTGACGGCGGTGAGCTCGTCGGCGGTGTGGACGGTGCCGGTCGGGTTGTGGGGGCTGCACAGCAGATAGCCGGCCCGGCCGCCGCCGAGCCCGCGGAAGGCGCCCCCGAGGACGTCGAGGTCGATCCGCCCGTCGGCGCCGAGCGGGGCCTCCACCACCCGCCGGTCCATGTTGCCGACGAACTGGTAGAACGGCGGGTACACCGGGGAGTTGACGACCACCGGGTCACCGGGCCCGGTGACGAGTCTCAGCATCTCGACCACGCCGAGCATCACGTCGGGGACGATCGCGGTGCGGGCCACGTCCAGCCCGTCCCAGCCCCAGCGTTTCGCGGCGAACGCGGCGAGCGCCTCGGCGTAGCCGGTGCCCGCCGGGTAGCCGGTGTCGCCGAGTTCCATCGCGTCCGTGACCGCACGGACGACCGCCGGGGCGAGCGGCACGTCCATCTCGGCCACCCACACCGGGAGCACGTCCGCCGGGTAGGTGCGCCATTTCATGCTGGTACGACATCGCAGCCGGTCGAGGGTGAGGGCGCGCAGCGGGTTCGGTTCGCCCGGATTCTCCTGCGGGATGCTGGTCATGGGCTCAAGATAGGCGGCCGGGGCCGGACCGGGAACGAGGCGTACGGCCGCGCCGCACTGCCACGGGATCGTAAAGATCACTGGCGCTGTGAACACCCTGGGGGCCACCCGCGTATGGAGAGCAGGGCGCTCGACGACCGGAGGGCCCCGCGGTGCAGGCACCGCGCGTTCGGGGTTTCGGGAGCCATGGATGAGGCACGCACGACGACGGGTCGTCCGGCGGGGGACACAGCTGGCGGCGGTCGGCGGACTCCTTCTGGGGGGCGCGATGGTCACCACGGCCATGGCGAGCGAGACACCCGGCACGTCCGCCGTCCCGTTCAGTTCGGGCTCCGCGACCGAGGCCGGCAACACCGGTGCCGCGCTGGTGGCGAAGCTCGGCACCGCCCGCACGGCGGGCAGCTGGATCGGCGCCGACGGCAGGCCGGTGGTCGCGGTCACCGACGCCGAGGCCGCGGCGGCGGTGAAGCAGGCGGGCGCCGAGCCCAAGATGGTGTCGCACAGCATGAACGAGCTGAAGGCGGCCACCGCCACGCTGAAGGCGGCGCCCCGGGTGGCCGGTACCGCGTGGGCGGTGGACTACAAGACCAACCGCGTGATGGTGGAGGCCGACAGCACGGTCTCCGCCTCCGACTGGTCGGACCTGAGCCGGGTCGCCACGGGCATCGGGAGCTTCGTGCAGATGCAGCGCTCCGAGGGGAAGTTCACCACCCGGCTGAACGGGGCGCAGCCCATCCTGTCGACGGGCGGCCGCTGTTCGGCGGGGTTCAACGTCACCAACGGCACCACCGACTTCATCCTCACCGCCGGTCACTGCGGTCCCGCCAACACCATCTGGTTCGACGAGGGCCAGGGCAACAACCAGCAGGTGGGCACCACGATCGACACGCAGTTCCCGGGCAACGACTTCTCGCTGATCCAGTACGCGAACGGGAAGGCCGGTGACAACGCGGACGTGGTCGCCATCGGCAACGGCCAGGGCGTGCGGATCACGGGGGCGGCCGATCCGACAGTCGGCGAGAAGGTGTTCCGCAGCGGCTCCACCAGCGGGCTGCACGACGGCACGGTGACCGCGCTCAACGCGACCGTCAACTACCCGGAGGGCACGGTCACCGGGCTCATCCAGACCAACGTGTGCGCCGAACCGGGCGACAGCGGGGGCCCGTTGTTCTCCAACGGCATCGCGCTGGGGATGACCTCGGGCGGCAGCGGCGACTGCACCACGGGCGGGGTGACGTTCTTCCAGCCGGTGACGCGTGCGATGGCGGCGCTGAACGTGCAGCTGATCGTGACGAAGCAGGCCGCCGGGGGGCAGGCCGCCACGCCCGCGCCGTCCGCGTCGGCCAACCACAGCGCCATCGCGCCGAGCGCGGCCTCGCCGGGTTCGTCGGCACCGGTCACCGGGGACGACACCAGCCTGATCGCCCGGCTCACCGACACCCGCAACGTCGGTCCGGGCCTGCTGGTGATCGGGGGCAGTCTGATCGCGCTGGTGGGTACGCGCTACATCCGCGCGGAACAGGACCGCAAGGCGTACCAGCGCTACTACTCGGCCACGTGGGGCTGACGGGGCGGCGCGAGGTCTGCCGCGCGAGGTCTCGCGAGAAGGGGCACCCGGCCGCTGCGGGTGCCCGGGACGGGCCGGTCAGGCCGTCTGGCCCGGCTGCTACGGGGTCGCCGCCGCCCATTCGAGGACGAGCCGCTGGTACTCCTCGCGCTGCTCGGTGCTCAGTGTCCCGCCCGACCGGAGCCACAGGGCCCGGATCTCCTCGTTGACCTCGTCGGCCGATCGCTCGGTGACGGTTTCAACAGTGGTGGACATGGTGTGAAGCATATGCCGCTCGACGTGAAGGCGCCGTGAGTAAGTACGACCGATACGGACATATCGGACCGTGTTCATCATCACGTCAATGGGTCCGTCACGGGCGGGAGTTCGATGCGGTCCAGCAAGGCCCGCACCTGCGGAAACGGCAGTTCAGCCGCCGGCCCGGCCGAGCACCAGGACCTGGATCGCCAGGACGGCCGCGCCCCGCGCCCAGTCATGGAAGTCGGAGACCTTGGTCTCCAGACCGATCGGGGCGGCGAGCGGATGCCGGTGGGCTCGGACCGCCTCCCGTACCGTGTCGCCGGCCACCTCCATCAGGCCGACCCCCTCCCCGGCCAGCAGGATCTTCTGCGGCATGACGAAGTTGGCGATCTGCGCGAGCAGCGTGCCCAGCGCCCGGCCGGCCTCGCCGACCACCCGCGCGGCCATCGGCTCGCCCGCGGCGGCACCGGCGAGGATCTCCTCGTACGACGCGTCGCGGCCGGTGGCGGCCCGGACCTGGTAGCGGATGCTGGGGATGGTGAGCAGCGACGCGGCGCTGCCGCGCTCGCCCTGCGGGGTGAGCGGGCCCAGGGGGTCGATGATCCAGTGCCGTCCGAAGCCGCGGTCCTCCTCGGCGCAGGGGACCCGCCTGCCGCCGAGCACCAGGCCGTAGCCGATGCCGGCACCGATGGTCAGGACGACGAAGCGGTCGAGTCCGCGGCCGGCGCCGAACCAGGTCTCGGCCTCGACCAGGGCGGCCACGTCGTTCTCCACGACGACCGGCAGCCCGGTGCGCTCCTGGACCAGCCCGGCCAGCGGGACGTCGCGCCAGGACAGGTAGGGCGACTCGCCGACCACCGCGTTCTCGCGCACGAACCCGCCGACGCCGATGCCGATGCCCGCGATCGCGGGGTGGTGGGCGGCGAGTTCGGCGGTCATGTCGGCCAGCAGGTCGGCGACGTACTTGGGGTCGTGGCCGGTGAGGGGCCGGTCGAGGCGGGCGACGATGTCGCTCCGGAGGCTGGTGACGACGGCGTAGACCATCTCGTCGGTGATCTTGAAGCCCAGGAAGGACCGGGACTCGGCGACCACGGCGAGCGGCTGCGAGGGCCGGCCCTGACGCGTCTCCGGGGCGCCCGCCCAAGGGGCCTCGACGAGCAGGCCGGACTCGATGAGCGGCTTGGTGAGGCGGGTGAGGCTGCCCTGGGAGAGGTTCAGCCGACGGGCCAGCTCGGTGCGCGACAGCGGGCCGTTGACGAGCACCTCGATCGCCACGGAGCGCTCCGCGGAGCTCAGCGGCAGCCAGTCGGTCACGGCATTCCTTTTCTTCCGGAGCTGAAGCAACCAAGCCACCCTACTGTGCGCCGCGTGCGCCGCATAAGCGCCCTGCCCGCACCTTCCTGACTTCCTTCCGCCCCTTGACGCCAAGATTCTTCCGCGACGAAAGTAACCTCCATGACTTTCTCACTCGGCATCGTCGGCGCCGGACAGTTCTCCGGCCAGTTCGCCACGCTGTTCCAGGCCCATCCCGGCGTCGGCGACGTGTACGTCACCGACCTGCTGCCCGAGCGGGCGGAGAAGCTCGCCGCCGCCCAGGGTCTGGCGGGCACCTTCCCGTCGTACGAGGCGATGCTGGAGTCCGGCGTCGACGCGGTCGCGATCTTCACCCAGCGCTGGACGCACGGCCCGCTGGTCCTCCAGGGCCTGAACGCCGGCAAGCACGTGTACTCCGCGGTCCCCATGGCGATCACGACCGAGGAGATCGCCGCGATCATCGACACGGTCAAGGCGACCGGGCTGACGTACATGATGGGCGAGACCAGCCAGTACAACCCGGCCACCGTGCACGCCCGCAACCAGATCGCCGAGGGTGCCTTCGGGCGTCTCTTCTACGCCGAGGGCGACTACGTCCACGACATGGACCTCGGTTTCTACGACGCCTACCGCTACAGCGGCGGCGAGAACTGGAAGGCGACCGCCAGCTATCCCCCGCTGCTCTACCCGACGCACGCGGTCGGCGGGGTGCTCGGCGCCTGGCAGACGCACGCGGTGAGCGTGTCGGCGATCGGGGTCGTGGACGACCGCGGGGACGGCGTCTTCGACAAGGAGGTCAGCCAGTTCGGCAACGACGTGTCCAACGCGACCGCGCTGTTCGAGGTGGCGGGCGGCGGTTCGTTCCGCACCAACGAGTTCCGGCGGGTGGGCTACCCGTCCCACATCCGTGAGTCCCGCTTCCGGTTCTTCGGCACGGAAGCGAGCATGGAGCAACTGGCGACGGTGGCCCTGTGGCAGGACAAGAAGGGCGTGCAGGACATCAGCGACCTGCTGGAGCCCAAGCCGACCATGTCTCCCGACGACCCGTCCCTCCAGCACATCGCGCCGGAGCTGCGGGCCGCCTTCACCTCGGGGTCGGCGCCGGTGCACGACCGGGCGCGGCTGCCGCGGGAGTTCGACACGCTGCACAACGGGCACGAGGGGAGCCACCACTTCCTGGTGGACGACTTCGTGACCGCCGTCAACACGCGCGGCCTACCGACGGTCAACGCGTGGGTCGCGGCCCGCTACACCCTGCCGGGCATCATCGCGCACGAGTCCGCGCGGCAGGGCGGGGCCAGGCTGGAGATCCCGGACTTCGGGGACGCCCCGGAGAGCTGAGCCGCGGCCGCCGGCCGGGGCCGGCGGCGGGCCGGGTGCCGTCAGGTGCCCGGCTTGCGGCCGTAGACGTAGACGTCGTCGCCGGTCTTCAGCAGCGACCAGTACTTCTTGGCGGTGGTGGGGGTCATGTTGACGCAGCCGTGCGAGCCCGGCGGGTTCCACATGCTGAGATTCACCGAGTGGAAGGCCTGCCCGCCGTCGAAGAACTGGCTGTAGGGCATCGGCACGTTGTAGACCGACGAGACGTGGTCGATGTCACGCCAGTAGATCTTCTTCAGACCGGTGCGGGTGACGAACCCCTTGCGGCCGGTACGGACCGGGACCGGGCCGTAGACCAGCTTGTTGCCGTCCTGGATCCAGCTCAGCTGGAGCGTGAGGTTGACGCAGGCGATGCGTCCCTTGTCGGTCGGGCACTTGCCGTCCTTGTTGGGCTTGTCCCCGACGGCCTTCTGCTTGTTCATCAGGTCCATCACGCCCCAGGTGACGGGACCCGCGTACCCGACGGCGGGCGTGATGCCGTGCTTGTTCTGGAAGGCCTGGATCGCCTTGCAGTCCGCGGTGGACTGCTTGCCGTCGACCGGCCGCCCGAGGAACTTCTCCACCTGCTTCTGGTACGGCCCGGCCTGCGTGGTGCAGCTCGCCGCCAGCGCCGGAGCGGAGGTGAGGGCGAGTGTGAGCGGCGCCACCAGCCCGGTGACGCCGAGAACTACGGCACTTCGTCTGCGTATGTCCCCCATGTGATGCCTGTCTCCTTCTCCTGTGCTGTGGTCTCGTCGTACTTGACCGCGCGATGCGCGGCATTGGTTGTAGCCCGGGGCGGGCTGTGACGAAACGGTTAACTTAACCGCCGCGGCCGCCGCTGCCGGCATCGGTCCACTTACCCGGAAGTGGCCCGCGCCACAGCGTCGTGGCCGACCTGGTGTGCGGTTGATGCACCCCGCACTCGCCGCACGCCGAGGCCGTCCGCCTCGGCGCCGGCGTCGAGGAGTCGTCCGGCCTGCGCCTGCTCGCCCCGGTCCGGCTCAACGTCGTCTGCTTCACCCTGGCCGAACAGCCCACGCAGGCAAGGGTGGCCGCGCCGGCCCGGGCGGTCGCCGCGTCCGGGGAGGCGTTCCTGACGCCGACGGTGTGCCGCGGCGTCCCGGCACTGCGGGCGGCGTTCAGCAACTGGCGGACCGCCGAGGGCGACACCCGGCGGGTGCTGGCCGCCCTCGCGGCCGCCTCAGCCGCGCTCTGAGCCGAGCCGGGCCTCCCGGTGCGGCCGCAGCGCCGCGTGGAAGCCGCCGTGCACGGCGGTGAGTCCGCCGTCGACGCTCAGGGTGGTGCCGGTGATCCAGGCGGCGTCGCGGGAGGCGAGGAAGGCGACGGCCGCGGCGACGTCCTCGGGCTCGCCCACCCGGCCGAGCGGGTACAGCGAGCGGACGGCGTCGAGTTCGCCGTCCCGGCCCGCCCAGGCCGAGGTGCGGACCGTGCCCGGCTCCACCAGGTTGACCCGGACCCCGCGCGCGGCCGCGTGCCCGGCGAGGGTGCGGGTCAGCGAGCCGAGGCCGGCCTTGGCGGCGCTGTAGGCGTGGTTGCCGAAGTCGGCGCGGGCGTTGACGGAGCCGATGCTGACGATCGCGCCCCGGCCGGAGGCGGCGAGATGCGGGAGGGCGGCGCGGCAGCAGCGGTGCACGCCGGTGAGTGTGATGTCGAGGTCGAGGGCCCACGCGTCGTCCGGCTGGTCCTCGAAGAGGGGGAGGTCCGGGGTGCAGTGCGCGGCGCAGTTCACCAGGACGTCGAGCGATCCGAAGACGCCGACGGCGCGCTCGACCGCCGCCTCCACCGAGTCCCGGTCGGCGACGTCACAGGCGGACGCCTCGACCGCCAGGCCCTGTTCGCGCAGCGCGGCCGCCGTCCGCTCCGCCTCGGGCAGGTCCCGGTCGGTCGCCAGCACCCGTGCGCCCTCCTCGGCCAGCCGGCGGGCGACGGCCGCGCCGATGCCGCGGGCGGCGCCCGTGACGAGAACTCCGTATCCGGCAAAGCGAGTCAGTCCGGTCATGACGACGACCGTACGGGGCGGACGATCAACAGGACAGATACCGTGCGCACATGACCGCGTTCTTGCAGCAACTCCCTGCTCTGATAGGCGTCGTGATCGGCGCCCTCGGTTCGTATCTCGCGGTGGTGCGGGGCGACCGGGCACGGTTCCGGCGGGAGCAGGAGGCGCGCTGGGAGGAGCGGCGGCTTGCGGTGTACAGCGAGTACGCGCGGGCGCTGAAGAAGACGGTGAACCTCACCTACCGGGTAGCCGCCCATCTCGGCAACGACCCGCATCCGCACCCGATCTCCCCGGCCGAGGCCGAGCCGCAGCTGGCGGCGGCCACCGACGGCCGTGATCCGGCCGGGGAGGCGCTGATCATGCTGGGCAGCCGGGAGGTGGTGGAGCAGGCACGGGAGTGGGTGACCGCGGTGATGGCGATGGAACGGTTCATGCGCTCCGGGACGGTCGACCCGGACGCCTGGCAGGACCTGCTGGCGCGGCAGCGGGCCTGCCGGGAGCGCTACTACACCGCCGTACGCGAGGACCTCGCGCTGCCTCCGGGGCACCCGGCGCTCTGGCCCACCCGGCCGGCGTCCGACGGCTGAGGGGCGTGCCGGTTCGCGGCGGCGGTTCCGCGGTGGCCGGTGGCGGGCCTCCCGCGGAAGCCGACGTCACGTGCGGGTCAGTGCCCCCGGGCGATCCACTCCGCCAGCTGCGGTGCCTCGGCGCCGATGGTGGTCGGGTCGCCGTGTCCGGTCAGGACCTTCGTCTCCGGCGGGAGGGTGAGGAGCTTGTCCCGGATGGAGTCGATGATCGTCGGGAAGTGCGAGTACGACCGCCCGGTCGCGCCGGGGCCGCCCTGGAAGAGGGTGTCCCCGGTGAAGACGACGCCCAGGCCGGGGTCGTGGAGACAGACCGCGCCGGGCGCGTGGCCCGGCGTGTGCAGGACGGTCAGGTCGGCGCCCGCGGCCTCGATGACCAGCCCGTCGGACAGGTGGTTGTCGGGGTCGCGGTCGGGGTGGGTGAGCTTCCACAGCGGCAGGTCGTCGGGGTGCAGCCAGATCTTGGCGCCGGTGAGGTCCGCGAGGGCGGGCGCGGCGTCGATGTGGTCGTTGTGGGCGTGGGTGCAGACGATCGCCTTCAGGACGCGGTCGTCGACGGCCTCGGCGATGGCGCGGGCGTCGTGGGCGGCGTCGATGACGATCACTTCGCGTTCGTCGCCGACGATCCAGACGTTGTTGTCGACGTCCCAGGTGCCGCCGTCGAGGGTGAACTGGCCGGAGGTGACGAGGCGTTCGATGCGGGTGGTCATCACAGCACCACCACCGAACGCAGCACGTCGCCGCCGTGCATCCGCTCGAACGCCTTCTCCACCTCGTCGAGCTGGATGGTCTCGGTGACGAAGGCGTCCAGCGGCAGCCGCCCCTGCAGGTGCAGGTCGATCAGCATGGGGAAGTCCCGGGAGGGCAGGCAGTCGCCGTACCAGCTGGACTTCAGGGCGCCACCGCGGCCGAAGACGTCCAGGAGCGGCAGCTCCAGCTTCATCGCGGGGGTGGGCACGCCGACCAGGACGACGGTGCCGGCGAGGTCGCGGGCGTAGAAGGCCTGCTCGTACGTCTCCGGGCGGCCGACCGCCTCGATGACGACGTCGGCGCCGAAGCCGCCGGTCAGGCCGCGGATCGCCTCGACGGGGTCGGTCTCGCGCGAGTTGACCGTGTGGGTGGCGCCCAGGGAGCGGGCCGTCTCCAGCTTCCGGTCGTCGATGTCGACGGCGATGATCTTCGCGGCGCCCGCGAGGCGGGACCCGGCGACCGCCGCGTCGCCGACCCCGCCGCAGCCGATCACGGCGACCGAGTCGCCCCGGCCGACGTTGCCCGTGTTGATCGCGGCGCCGATGCCCGCCATCACCCCGCAGCCGAGCAGGCCGGCGACCGCCGGGGAGACGGCCGGGTCGACCTTGGTGCACTGCCCGGCGGCGACCAGCGTCTTCTCGGCGAAGGCGCCGATACCGAGGGCCGGGGCGAGCTCCTGGCCGGTCGCGGCGAGGGTCATCTTCTGCTTGGCGTTGTGGGTGTTGAAGCAGTACCAGGGCCGCCCACGCAGACAGGCCCGGCACTGGCCGCACACGGCACGCCAGTTGAGGATCACGAAGTCACCGGGCGCGACGTCCGTGACGCCCGCGCCGACCGACTCCACCACCCCGGCGGCCTCGTGGCCGAGCAGGAAGGGGAACTCGTCGGTGATGCCGCCCTGTTTGTAGTGCAGGTCGGTGTGACAGACCCCGCAGGCCTGCACCTGTACGACGGCTTCGCCCGGCCCCGGGTCGGGCACCACGATCGTCTCGACCCGCACGGGCTCGTCCTTGCCCGGTGCGATCACGCCGCGTACTTCCTGCGCCATGGGCCTGCCCTTTCGTCGCTCTGCTGACGTGCTGTCTTCCGACCCTACGCGGGAACGATCAGCGGCGGCACGCATCGATCGACGCGGATCGTCCCGTACCGCCGCCGTCTCGTGTGGTCACCCTCTCCCCAAAATACCCCCGGGGGTACCTCTGCTACGGTGGCACATATACCCCCGGGGGTAATTCACCAGGGGGATCGAGGAGAGGAGTGTGCTGCCGTGTCCTTCGTCGACACCATCGAGGTGCCCGGACTGGGCAACCGCAGTTACCTGGCGGGCGGGGCGCGGGGCGCCGTCGCGGTCGATCCGCCCCGGGACGTCGACCGGGTGCTGGCGGCCGTCGCCCGGCGCGGGGTCGGGCTCACGCACGTCGTGGAGACGCACGTGCACAACGACTACGTCTCCGGCGGCCTGGAACTCGCGCGGCTGACCGGAGCCGCGTACGCGGTGCCGGCCGGGGCGCGGGTGGCTTACGAGCGGGTGCCGGTGGCCGACGGGGACGTGCTGGAGATCCAGGCGGGCCTTGCGCTGCGCGCGCTGGCCACCCCCGGGCACACCCCGCACCACACGTCGTACGTCCTGGAGGAGACCGGCCGTGCGGTGGCCGTCTTCACCGGCGGCTCGCTGCTCGTCGGCACGGTCGGCAGGCCCGACCTGGTGGAGCCCCGGCTCACGAGGGAGCTGGCGCGGGCCCAGCACGCCTCGGCGCACCGGCTGGCCGCCGAGCTGCCGGACGCGACCCCGGTGCTGCCGACGCACGGCTTCGGCAGCTTCTGCTCGGCCGGGGACGCCGCCGGGCCGGCCACCACCGTCGGCCGGGAGCGCGCGGTGAACGACGCGCTGGTCAAGGACGTCGACGCCTTCGTCGCGGAGCTGCTGGCGGGGCTCGACGACGTACCGGCGTACTACGCCCACATGGGCCCGCTGAACTGCGGGGGACCGGCCCCCGTCGACCTCACGCCGCCGCGCCGGGCGGACGCGGCGGAGATCGCGGCGCGGCTGGCCGTGGGTGAGTGGGTGGTGGACCTGCGCACCCGGGTGGCCTTCGCCGCGGGGCATGTCCCGGGCACCCTGAACTTCGAGGCCGACGGACAGCTCGCCGCCTACCTGGCCTGGCTGCTGCCCTGGGGCCGGCCGGTCACGCTGCTCGCCGAGTCGGCGGCCCAGCTCGCCGCCGCCCAGCGCGAGCTGAGCCGTGTGGGCATCGACCGCCCGGCCGCGGCCGCCACCGGCGCACCCGAAGCCTGGCTGCGCGCGGGCGAGCGGCCCCGCTCCTTCCCCCGCGCCACCTTCGCGGATCTGGCCGCACGCGGCACCGAGGACGTCGTCGTCCTGGACGTGCGCCGGGACGCGGAGCGCGCAGGCGACCACATACGGGGCTCGCTCCACATACCCCTGCACCACGTCCGCGAGCGCCTCGGCGAGATACCCGGCGGCACGGTGTGGGTGCACTGCGCGGGCGGGATGCGAGCCGCCGTCGCCGCCTCCCTCCTCGACGCGGCCGGGCGCGACGTGGTGGCCGTGGACGACGGGTTCGCGGCGGCGCGTGCGGCCGGGCTGCCGATGGCCCGGCTCACCCCGGCCGAGGCACGGGAGCGCACGGACACGGACGCCGTCCTGCTGGACGTCCGCGAGGCCGACGCATGGGCGGCCGGACACGCGCCGGGGGCCGTGCACGCCCCGCTGTCCGGGCTGACGGCCGGAGCTCCGCTGCCGCCGGCCGCCGTGGACCGCCCGCTCGTCGTGATCTGCCGCTCGGGGCGGCGCTCGCGGGAGGCGGCCGCACTGCTGACCGCCCGGGGGCTGGACGCGGTGGACGTCGTGGGCGGGATGACCGCCTGGCGCGCGGCCGGGCTCGCGGTGACCGCCGAGGGCACCGCCGGGTGAGCGCGCTCCTGCTCGCCCTCGGCGCCGGGGCCGTCACCGGGCTGGCACTCGGCGCCCTGGGCGGCGGCGGCAGCGTGCTGGCCGTACCGGCGCTGGACTATCTGCTCGGCTTCACCCCGGCCGCGGCCACCACCGCGAGCCTGGTCGTCGTCACGGTCACCTCGGCCACCGCACTCGGCGCGCACGCCCGCGAGGGTGCGGTGCGGTGGCGGGCCGGTGCCGTGTTCGCGGCGGCCGGGGTCGTGCCGGCGGCGGTTGGCGGAGCGGTCTCCCGGCAACTGCCGGCGGCGCTGCTGACCGGGGCGTTCGCGGTGCTCGCCGGCGTGGCGGCACTGCGCATGCTGCGGCCGGCGACCGCCCCGTCCAAGGCGCCGCCGATACCGGCGCGGGCGTCCCGGGTGGCCGGGGCGGGCGCCGGTCTCGGCGCGGTGACCGGGGTGCTCGGGGTGGGCGGCGGCTTCCTCGCCGTCCCGTCGCTGGTGAACGTCGTGGGGCTGCGGATGCGCGCGGCGGTCGGCACCAGCCTGCTGGTCATCACGATCAACTCGCTCACCGCGCTGGCGGCGCGCGCCGGTTCGGCGGCGGACGTCGACTGGTCGGCCGTGGGCCCCTTCGCCGGGGCCGCGATCCTCGGCGCCTGGGACGGCAGGCGGCTCGCGTCCCGGCTCTCCGCGGGCACTCTCCAGCGGCTCTTCGCCTACGCGCTGCTCGCGGTGGCCGCGTTCATGCTGGCCGACGCCGTCTGTTGACGCGCCCAGCGACAGCGCCCTGAAGGGGCGCGGGGAACTGCGCGACCAGCCACGACGGCGCCGCAGCCGGCAGACGGCACGTCGCGGCACTTGCCCGAACGGCTCAGGCCAGCGACAGGAACAGCTTCTCCAGCCGCGCCTTCATCTGCGCGGTCGTCTCACCGTCCGCCCCGCTCCGGGCGGGGTCGATGATGCACTGCTGGAGCCCGGTCGCGATGATCGCGAAGCCCGCCCGGTCCAGGGCGCGTGAGGCGGCGGCGAGCTGGGTGACCACGTCCTCGCAGTCGCGGCCCTCCTCGATCATCTTGATCACGCCGGAGATCTGCCCCTGCGCCCGGCGCAGCCGGTTCAGCACCGACTTGAGCTCGTCGCCCTCGAACTGCAGCTCCACGACCACCACTCCTCACATACCCGTAGGGGTATTTTACCCGCCCGCCGGGCGAAACCCCTCACTCATCCCTGCACGGAAGGATCGCACCCACCATGGCCACCACTCCCCCGAGCCCGGATCTCACGCCCGACCAGGCCCTCGCCCGCCTGGCGGAGCTGACCGTCGTCGACGTCCGCACGCCCGGCGAGTACGCCGCCGGCCATGTGCCCGGCGCCCACAACATCCCGCTGGACGCCCTGCACCGGGCGCCGGCCGCGCTCCGCGCCGCGGACGGCGAGCTCCTCCTGGTGTGTGCCTCCGGCGCGCGGGCCGAGCGCGCCCGGGCGGTCCTCGCCGAGCACGGCATCCCGGCGGCCACCCTCACCGGCGGCACCCGCGGCTGGGCCGGGCGCGGTCACGAACTGCACCGGCCGCGGGGTGCGTCCCGTGCGACGTGGGCCATGGAGCGCCAGGTGAGGTTCACCGCCGGGTCGGCCGTCCTCGTGGGTCTCGGCCTCGGGCTGCTGCACCCCGCCTGGCTGGTGCTGTCGGCCGGGGTCGCGGGCGGCCTGGTGTTCTCGGCGCTCACCGACACCTGCGGGATGGCCGCGGTCCTGTCGAAGCTGCCCCACAACCGGCCGCGTCCGGCCGACCTCGACGCGACCCTGGCGAGGCTCGGTTCCGCCCGTGGCTGACCGGGCACCGGGGCCGGGAACGGCCGTCGTAGCCTGGGGGCGTCGGAGGGCGCCGCCCGCCGCCCGGACGAGGAGCACCGTGACCGCCGCAGACGCAGTTCCGACGAGCCCGCCGAAAGAGCCCGTGTTCCGGCTGCTCCTCTCCTACGTGCGGCCGCACCGCCGGGCCCTGTTGACCGGTGCCGCGCTCTCGCTGGTGACGGGCGCGACCGGGCTGCTGCTGCCGCTGGTGGCGCGGGGGTTGATCGACGACCTGTCCCACGACCGTTCCATCACGGGCAAGTTGCTCGCGATGGCGGCGCTGGTGGTCGCCAACGCCGCGCTGGGCGCGCTGGGTTCGTACGTGCTGCGGCGCACCGCCGAGTCGGTGGTGCTCGGGGCACGGCGCACCCTCTCGTCCTACCTGCTCAGGCTGCGGATCACCGCGGTGGACCGGACCGAACCCGGTGACCTGATGGCGCGGATCACCTCGGACACCACCCTGCTGCGCGAGGTCACGACGGACTCGCTGGTCGCGCTCGGCACCGGCGGGCTCACCCTGGTCGCCACCGTGGTGATGATGGGGGTGGTCGATCCCGTGCTGCTCGGCGTCACCCTCGTCGTGATCGCCGCGGCGGGCACGGTGGTGGGCACGATCGTGCCGCGCATCAACCGGGCGAGCCGCCGGGCACAGGACGCGGTCGGGGTGATGGGAGCCTCGCTGGAACGGGTCCTGGGCGCGCTGCGCACGGTGAAGGCGTCCGGCGCCGAGCACCGGGAGGAACTCGTCCTGCACGAGGCCGCCGAGGAGTCCTGGCGGCAGAGCGTGCGGGCCGCCAAGTGGTCGGCCGCGGCGGGCAACACGGCGGGGCTCGCGATGCAGCTGGCGTTCATCACCGTGCTCGCGGTGGGCGGTGCCCGGGTGGCGACCGGTGCGATCGGGGTGGGCACGCTGGTGGCGTTCCTGCTCTACGTCTTCTATCTGCTGCAGCCCATCCAGCAGGTCGTCGGGGCGATCACCCAGTACCAGACCGGCGCCGGCGCGCTCGCCCGGATCCAGGAGGCGCTGCGGCTGCCCGCCGAACTCCCGTCCCGGCCCGCCGAGTTGCCGTCCGCCGGCGCCGAACCCGCCTCGGTCGCCTTCACCGACGTACGGTTCCGCTACGCCGACGACCTGCCGTACGTCCACCACGGGGTCAGCTTCGACGTCCCCGCGCGGGGCATGACGGCGTTCGTCGGGCCGTCCGGCGCGGGCAAGACCACCGTGTTCTCGCTGATCGAGCGGTTCTACGACCCGGAGTCCGGCACGATCGCCGTGGACGGCCGTCCGGTCGCCGACTGGGAGCTGCCGCTGCTGCGTTCGGCCATCGGGTACGTCGAGCAGGACGCACCGGTGCTGTCGGGGTCGCTGAAGGACAACCTGCTGCTCGGCAACCCGGAGGCGGACGAGGACGCGGTCACGCGGGTGGTGAAGACGACCAGGCTCGACGGTCTGGTCGCCCGGCTGCCGCAGGGTCTTGAGACGCTGGTCGGCCATCGCGGGACCAAGCTGTCCGGCGGCGAGCGCCAACGGGTGGCGATCGCAAGGGCGTTGCTGCGCCGGCCGCGGCTGCTCCTCCTGGACGAGGCCACCTCGCAGCTGGACGCGGTGAACGAGGCGGCGCTCCGGGACACCGTCGCCGACGTGGCACGGTCGACCACGGTTTTGGTGGTCGCGCACCGGCTGTCGACGGTGACCATGGCGGACCGGATCGTCGTCATGGACGCGGGCCGGGTCCGTGCGGTGGGCACGCACCGGGAGCTGGTGGCCGCGGACCCGCTGTACGCGGAGCTGGCGGCGACCCAGTTCCTGGCCTCGGAGCACTGAGCGCCGGCAACGACGGGGGCAACGAGAAGGGCCGCCCCTGCCGGGACGGCCCCTCGGTGTGCGGCGCGGTCAGGCTTCGATGCCCGGCAGCAGCCCCGTGGCGGGCGCGGCCAGGTCGGTGACCTGGTGCAGTTCGCCGAGTTTGTGGAGTCCGTTCAGCCCCTGCACCTGCTCCGAGACCTTCGGCATCCTGCCCCGGTACTCCGCAGGGATGTCGCTGCGGGAGACCGAGTCGAGCACGCCGAGCGCGGTGAGCTTCCCGGGGTGCTGCGCGCCCGCGTCGGCCGCGTTCGCCAGCGGCGCGGCGAGGCCGGTGACCCCGACGGCAAGGCCGACGGCGGCGACGATACGTCGTGTTGAGATCATGTCCTCAGCAACGGCCCCGGCACCGGGCCGGACACGGGCAGCCGGTCCGCCTCACCCGCAAGGCGGAGCGCGCGGCCTGCGCTTGCCGAGCCCGGCGGCGCGGGGGACGCTCGATGTGAGGGGCTCGCGCGGCCCGCTCCGCATCGGGCCGCGGGCTCCCGCAGGAGGTCACCATGGGCACCGCGACCGGTTCCACGTTCGACGCCGAGACGCTGCGCCGGGGCATAGAGGGGAACACCGGGAACACCCTTCTGGCGCTCTACGCGGACGACGCGGAGATCCGCATCATCGACCGCAACACCCAGCCCAGCCACCCCAAGGTCCTGCACGGCCGCCAGGACATCGCCGCGATGCTGGACGACGTCTACAGCCGCGACATGACGCACACGCTGGACCAGTGCATCGTCCAGGGCGACAAGGCCGCCTTCAGCGAGTCCTGCGAGTACGAGGACGGGGTCCGGGTGCTCGCCGAGTCGATGATCACGCTGCGCGACGGCAAGATCGCCGAACAGATCATGATCCAGGCATGGGACGAGTAGTCACCAGGACTGAGAGGGTCCAGGTCGGCTCGCGGCTGACCTGGACCTTCTCGGCGCGGGCGGCGCTGGGCCACGCCCGCCGCCGGAGACGCCGAGCGTCTCGGTTACCCTGAGGGCGGGCCGTGACTGGCGCTGAGGTGGAGCACCACCGGGGAGCGGCCCGCACTGTCGTTGCCGTGCGCCTGGGCGATCAAGGTCGAACCAGCTCAGGAGTGCCGCATGACCCAGGCCCGCCTCATGGACGGAACCGCCGTCGCCCGCCGGATCGTCGAGGAGACCGCGCAGCAGGCCGCCGACCTCACCGCACGGACCGGTGTCACGCCGTGTCTGGCGACCGTGCTGGTCGGCGAGGACCCCGCCTCCGTCACCTACGTCCGGATGAAGCAGAACCGCAGCCGCAAGGCGGGCATCGCCTCCCGTCACGTGGCCCTGCCCGCCACCACGACCACCGCCGAACTCGTCGGCAAGCTCCGGGAGTTGTCGGCCGACCCGGCGGTGCACGGCATCCTGCTCCAGCACCCGGTCGGCGAACACATCGACGAGCGGGCCGCGTTCGAGGCGATCGCGCCGGAGAAGGACGTGGACGGCGTGACCTTCGCGTCGTTCGCGACGATGAGCTTCGGCCTGCCGGGCTTCGTCTCCTGCACCCCCGGCGGCATGCTGCGCCTGCTCGACGCGTACGACGTGAACCCGGCCGGGAAGCGGGCGGTGGTCGTGGGCCGCAGCGCGATCCTGGGCAAGCCGGCCGGCATGCTGCTGCTCGCGCGCGACGCCACCGTCACCTACTGCCACTCCCGCACCCGGGACCTGTCGGCGGTCGTCCGTGAGGCGGACATCGTGGTCGCGGCCGTCGGCCGGCCCCGGCTGATCGGGGGCCGGGACCTCAAGCCGGGCGCGGTCGTGCTCGACGCCGGCTACAACGAGGGCAACGTCGGTGACGTCGACTTCGACACCGCCGTCGAGCAGGCCTCGCTGATCACGCCGGTGCCGGGCGGGGTCGGCCCGATGACGATCGCCGTGCTGCTGGAGCAGACGGTGGCGGCGGCCGCCCGGCAGCTCGGGGCGTGAGGGTCAGCGCAGCCAGGCGCGGTACTCCATGACGTCCCCGGCGTGCACCCCGTATTCGGGGTCGTCCCGGGTGAACGTGGTCTCCAGGCCGAGTACGGCACCGGTGGCGGGGTCCAGGATCAGCATCCGCCGTCCGCCGGCGCCCTCGTCGAGGACGTACGCCTGACCGGTGCGGCCCAGCCGGTCGGTGACCTGGCCGGCGGCCCGTAGCCCCTTCGCGTCGGCGAGCAGCTCGGCCAGGGCCGCCGACTCGCGCGCCCCGAGCGTCCAGTTGTCCAGCAACTCCGCTGTGGCGTCCAGGAGTTCGGGCGTGGTGAAGGCGGCACGATCATGCTGCTGATGTTCGCGACGCCGCTGTTCGCCGGCTTCGCGAACTGGATCATGCCGCTCCAGATCGGCGCCCCGGACGTGGCCTTCCCGCGCCTGAACATGCTGGCCTACTGGCTCTACCTGCTCGGCTCGACCATCGCGGTCGGCGGCTTCCTCACCCCCCAGGGCGCGGCGGACTTCGGCTGGTTCGCCTACGCCCCGCTCTCGGACGCGGTGCGCACTCCGGGGATCGGGGCCGACATGTGGATCACGGGCCTGGCGCTCTCCGGCTTCGCCTCCCTGGAGTGGGCGACGTCGTGCCCGCCCCCGCGCCACAACTTCGTCACCCTGCCGCAGATCCGCAGCGAGTCACCCGCGTTCGACCTGCACCATGCCACCGTGGACGAGGAGTTGACCGCACGATGACGGCACGAGGGGAGGAACGGGCGCTGGTCGCCCAGGTCGAGGGCCATCTGCTGCTGGCGGCGACCAGAGAGGAGGGCCGGAGGGCGGCGGCTCGGCTCGTGGACCACTTCGAATGGCTCACGGACAGCCAACGGAGGGATCTTGAGCAGCATTTCGAGACCGAGTACGTGACATTGGCTCGCACAGCGTGGCAGCGTACGGCGCTACGCGCAGAGACGCTGAGGCAGGAGTACGAGCACAGATACCGGGCTCTACGACTGCGACTCGTCGCCGGCTTCGTCCTCGCCTGCGCCCTGTTGGCGTCAACTGCCCTGCTCTCACTGTCGGCCTGAGCGCCGACGCGCCCCGAAGGGGCGCGGGGAACTGCGCGACCAGCCACAGTCCACCCGCGCCCGAAGAACTACGGCGTCAACTCCTGCTCCACTGCTGATTGCTCCCGCCATTGCAGGCCCACAGCACCAGCGACGACCCGTTGCCGGTGGCCGCCCCGTACACATCCAGGCACAGCCCGGCGTTCACGTTCGTGATCGTCCCGTCCGAGTTCACGTTCCACTTCTGGTTGTTCTGCCCGTTGCAGTCCCAGATGACGACCTTGGTGCCGTTGGCCGTGCCCTGGTTGTAGGCGTCCAGGCACTTGTTGCCGTACGCCACGAACTCCTTGCGGGAGGTGTACGTCCAGGCCTGGTTCTGGCCGCCGTTGCA
The DNA here is from genome assembly GCF_042894765.1 of Streptomyces sp. NPDC001507. NCBI lineage: Bacteria > Bacillati > Actinomycetota > Actinomycetes > Kitasatosporales > Streptomycetaceae > Streptomyces > Streptomyces sp. NPDC001507. The sequence continues at coordinate 622,979 of NZ_JBIAVV010000001.1, read as the reverse complement.
GTCCCAGATCTCGGCCTGGGTGCCGTTGGTGATCGTGTTGTCGTAGACGTCGGCACAGCGGCCGGACTGCTTGCCGACGAGCAGGCCGCCGTTGGCGCCGGGGATCGGGCTGACGGTGACCGATCCGAGCGCGGGCAGCGAACTTCCGCTGAACGTGAGCGAGTTGTTCGACCCCTTGCTCAGGTCGACCTGCACGGACACGGTCCCCTGCGAGGATCCCGTCGGCGGGAAGGACACCGTCGTGGCCGTCTGGCCGTTGACCTGGAGGGTGCCGGTGACGGCGGTGAAGCCGGTGTTGGTGTAGGCGACGTCGACGACGTCCAGTCCCGTGCTCGCGGCGCTGACGCCGGTGTACTTGCCGGCGGAGGACGCGCCGAAACTCGCACTCGCCGCCTCCGTACCGCCGCTCACCCTCAGCATGACCGAGCCGCCGGCCGGGACGCTCGCGGTGTAACTCGTCGCGTACGAGCCGAGGTTCGACTGCGCCCACAGGTCGCGGACGGTCGCGGAGGCGCCGGTCAGGCCGAGGTCGGACCAGCGGGCGGTGATGTTCGCGGCGGCGGAGGTGCGGTTGAGCAGCACGACCGCGCGGTTACCGGTGCCGGCCAGGACCTTGCTGTAGACCTGCAGACCGGCGGTGTCCTCGGCGACCTTGACGCCCTGGAGTCCGCGCGCGTCCTGGTCGACGGCGACGACGTCGGAGTTCTTGAGGATGGCGGCCGTCTCACTGGTCATCGTGGTGAGGTCGTTACCGGCGAGCAGCGGGGCGCCGGAGATCGCCCACAGGGCCATGTGGGTGCGGTTCTGGGCCGCCGTGAGACCGGACATGCCGACGGTGAGCATGTCGGGGTCGTTGTAGTAACCGGTGTGCTGGGCGGCCGGGTGCAGGGTCTGGTCGAAGTTGGACAGCATGGCCGACTGCGACGCCGTGCCGCCGTAGTAGTAGATGTCGGTGCTGGTCCGCCACATGGGGGCGAGGCCCGTCGCCCAGTTCCAGGTGTTCTGGTAGCCCCAGTTGCAGACGGACAGGGTCAACGGGCGGCCGCTGGCGGCCGCGGCCGCGGCGACGGCCGAACTGATCGACTTGTACGTGGTGGCCGCGTCCAGGCCCTCGGCGTTGCCGCCGCACCAGTCGACCTTCACGAAGTCGAAGCCCCATTCCGAGAACTGGAGCATGTCCTGGGCGTAGTGCCCCTCGCTGCCGGTGTTGGCGGCGGCGGGGCGGCCGGTCGGGTAGTAGTAGCCGCAGCCGTTGGCGCCCGCGTCGGTGTAGATGCCGGCCTTCAGGCCCTTGCTGTGGATGTAGTCGGCGATGGCGCTCATGCCGCCGGGCCACTCACCGGTGTCGACGGTGATGTCGCCGGCGCTGTCCCGGGTGCCCTGCCACCAGCCCTCGTCGATGTTGACGTACTTGTAGCCTGCGGCCGGGAGACCGGCCGCGACGAACGCGTCGACCTGCGCCTTGATGACGTCGTAGTCGATCTTCGCCGCGAAGCTGTTCCAGGAGGCCCAGCCCATCGGGGCGGTGGGCACCGACACCTGCGGAACCATCGCCGCCCGGGCCGGTCCCGGCGTGGCGAAGAGGAGCGCGGCCGCGGCCGTCAGGGTCAGGGCGACGGTGCGTACGGCAACGGCCCACAGGTGTCGTACGAGACCGCTGCCGGTCGGTCTGGACGGGGGGTACATGCGGCTCCTCCACGGGGGTGCACGAGGGGGTACGGCCCACACATGTTCGAAATATCGAACACAGATCGGTGACCCGAACATGTCAGCGCGCCGACCGTAGGGCCGCCCGAGGATGAAGTCAACGGCTGCGACAGGCGTGAAGTCGCCCTTCCCTCCGCGTCGTTCACCCCACGAGGGCGGACGCGCCGCCATACTGCTGGTCGTGCGCGTAGCGATCATGACGGCGGGCTCGCGGGGCGATGTGGCCCCCTACACCGGGCTCGGGTACGGCCTGAGCCGTGCCGGACACGAGGTCAACCTGGTCACCCAGGGGCGCTTCGCGGGGCTGGTCGAGGGTCCCGGAGTCGGTTTCCACCCCCTGCCGAATCGACCCCGGGACCGAGCTGTGGCGGCGGCACTGGAGCCCCTTCAGGGGCGCGGGGCTGTATCACCACGCGGCTCCGCGGCGTGGGCGCGACCAGCCACCACGCACCCGCGGACACACAACTACCGCGAACCCCCCGGCCTCCACCCTTCCGGCCGCAAGATCCCCACCAGCAACCGCACCAGCTCCTCCACGACGTCGTCCAGCGTCGCCTCCAACCATCCCGCACTCCAGTCGTGCAGCAACCCGTTCACGCTGCCGATGAACGCCGTCGCGGCCAGCCGGTAGTCCCGCGGCGCCGCGTCCCCGCGGGCGACCGCCGCGTCCGCCTCGGTACATATCAGCTCCACCCACCGTGCCCGCCGCGCCAGCCGCTGCTCCTCCAGTCGCGGACTGACCCCGATGATCTCCACGAAGGCGATGCGGATGCGCCGCGGATCCGACGTGACGTCACGGGCGTACGCCCGGAACAGCACCGTCACCCGCTCGACCAGCGGCAACGCTTCCGCCTCGGCGAACGCGTCGGCCACCGCCCGCTCCGCCCACCCGTTGACCTCCAGGTGCAACGCGGCGAGCACGTCCTCCAGGGTCTGGAACTCCTCGTAGAACTGACGGGTCGACAGGCCGGCCGCCTGGCTGAGCGCGGCGACGGTCGTGGCGCGGAACCCCGGTGCCTCGCCGAAGAGTTGGAGTGCCGCCTCCAGGAAGCGCCGACGCCGGTCGGCCTTGCGTTCTTCGGCGGACCGCCCGCCGTAGCGACCCGTCGGTGCCTTGAGCCTGCCCGCCAAGATTGCCCCCTCCGTCGACCACGCGATGGCCAATTTTCTCGCGTACGCCTCTTGTGGAGTCATCCTCCCCCTCCTTACTTTTCAGTAAGTTCCTTTTGAACGCGCCCGTGTTCAGATTCCGTGACCCTGCGACGGCACGCGCGCGTCCCCACCCCCCTCAGAGGAGAGAGCAGTCATGCCTGCTTTCAGACCCAGGCACCTTTGCTCCGTAGCCGCCGCCCTCGTCCTGACCGTCGCCGCGCCCGCGACCGCCGCCACCGCCGCGGCCGACGCGTCGCTGCGTGAGGTGCTGTTCGTCGGCAACAACTGGGACGGCACCGCGACCGTCCTGAACTCGACCGGCGACTTCGCCAAGGTCGGCCAGATCAACGTCGTCCCCGACAAGGACGCACGGATCGCCGAGATCAACGCCGACCCGATCAAGTGGATCTACTACACGTCGATCCGCAACGAGGTCGGCCAGGGCCACGACCAGTACGTGGACGACATGTACTCCACGCCGGACGGGAAGTCCGTGGTCGTCTCCCGCCCGAGCTTCGCCGACGTCGTCTCCATCGACCTCGCCACCGATACCATCAACTGGCGTTTCCCGGTCGCCGGTTACCGCGCCGACCACATGGCCGTCTCCCCCGACGGCACGAAGGTCGCGGTGTCGGCGTCCACCGCGAACAAGGTGCAGGTGCTGGACATCAACACCGGTAAGGAGCTGGGCGAGTTCGCCACCGGCGACAAGCCGCACGAGAACGTCTTCAGCCCCGACGGCAAGTACATCTGGAACATGTCGATCGGCGAGGTCACCACCTCGCTCGACGACCCGATCTGGGACTGGACCAAGGGCGACCGGCACATCACCGTCGCCGACGCCACCACCTACAAGCAGGTCAAGACCATCGACATGCGGGACCGGCTGAACGCGATCGGTCTCACGGACTTCTCGGACGCGGTCCGGCCCGCGGCCTTCACGCCCGACTGGTCGAAGATGTACTTCCAGGTGTCGTTCTTCAACGGCTTCCTGGAGTACGACATCGCCACCGACAAGATCACCCGGGTGAAGACCCTGCCGGCGAACCCGGCGACCAGCACCGACCGCACCACCTGGCTGCTGGACTCGCGTCACCACGGCATCTCGATGAAGCCGGACGGCACCAAGCTGTGCGTCGCCGGGACGATGGACAACTACGCCACGATCGTCGACCGCGCCACCCTCCAGGAAGGGCCGCTCGTCACGGCGTCCACCCCGTACTGGGCCACGGTCAGCGGAGACGGCAAGGACTGCATCATCTCGGAGAGCGGCGCCGACCAGGTGACGGCCATCGACTTCGGCACCGGCCAGAAGGTGGTCTCGGTCCCGGTCGGCGACCACCCGCAGCGCGTCCGGCTCGGCCATGTACAGGCCGACTGGGCTGGTGCAGCGACTGGTTGACGGCCCACCAGAACCTTCGGTCTCCGGGATGCGCGGCACCCCGGAGACCGAAGCACCGCTCAGAACTTCGCCGCCACCCAGGCGGCCAGCTCCGCCTTGGCCGCGTTGAGCACGGTGGAGCTGGGCGAGGTCGCCCCGTTGGTCACCAGCGCGAAGTGCAGCACGCCGGAGTCCGAGTCGGTGAGCAGCAGTCGGCGGCTGCCCGTCCCACCCGGTTCCGCCGCCACGCCGACCGGGGTCGAGGACGTGTACGACGGGGGCGCGTAGGCCGTGCCCAGGTCGGAGACGACGGTGGTGGACGCGGTCGCGAAGGAGGCCGGGAGGTGGAGCTCGGTCGGTGCCGTGGCGCTGCCGGAACGCCAGACCTGGACCGCGTACTGGCCGGAGCCGACCAGCGCGGCCACGTTCGGCAGCGAGCTGGGCACCGGGTTCCAGGTCAGGGTCGTGGAGCCGTCCCGGGAGCGGTCCTCGTAGGTGAAGGCGAGGGTGGCGCCCGAGGTGGCGGACGGGTAGATCCGGTCGAGCAGCCGGGCGTCCTGACGGAGCGTCACGGTGCCCGAGCCGGTCATGTTCACGGCCGACATGTCCTCGTCGTTCCAGGCGTCGCCCGAGGTGAGGACCTTGTCCGGGTTGTCGTTCATCAGTTCGTGGTGGCGGCCGCTGTAGATGTCCCACTGCCACTGGGTGCCGGACAGGACCGGTCCGGAAGAGGCCGGGGTGGACCACCAGTTCGCCCCGGAGAGACGGGAGTCGAGGGCCTGGTACATCGCCTTGTCGACGGTCGGCGCCTTGCCGGAGGTGGTGCCGGACAGTGGATGCCCGAACTCGCTGACGATCGCCGCCGTTCCGGCCGCCGAGGCGCGGTCGCGGACGGTGCCGAAGTCGGTGGAGTACTGGCCGTCGGAGGCGTTGCCCCACATCAGGATGCCGGAGATGGCCTTCTGGTCGTAGAAGTGGGTGTTGAAGACGTACCGCGAGCCGAGCGTGCCCGCGTCCAGCAGGCCGCCCTCCTCCTTGGAGACGTTGCCGTTCCAGAAGAGGTTCGGCTCGACGAGGGCGGGCTTGCCGCTCCAGCCGGCCGCGTCCATCCGGGCGCGGAACTTCTGGTAGAAGGGCCACAGCCGGTTCTGCTCCCAGGTGCGGGAGGTCTCACCGGAGTCGTAGGAGCCGGCGTACGGCTCGTTGTACGGGTCGAAGCCGGCCACGCCCGCGAACTCGTCGGACGTCAGGTGCTGGGCCAGGTAGGTCATGGTGGTCTGGGCGGTTGCCAGGAAGGCGTCCTGGAGGCCGTGGTTGTTGTGCCAGAAGTCGTACTGGCCGTCCTGGACGGCCGCGTTCTGGGTGATGTTCTGGCCCCAGGTGAAGCAGATGCCGCAGTACTCGGTCGGGTAGTCCCCCAGCTCCACCGCCCACTTCGGCGCACCGTCGCCGGTGTACCAGCTGCCCGAGTTGAACAGGTAGCGGGAGTACAGGTCCTGGTGGAAGTCGGGGAAGACGCGGATGCCGGCGTCGAGGAACGCCTGCATCTGCGCGGTCGCGGCGGCCAGGTAGGCGGTGTCGACCTGCCCCTGGACGGGTTCGGCGTGCGCCCAGGAGAGCAGGAGGCGCACGGCGTTGCCGCCGCCGAGGGCGCGCAGCGCGGTGGCGGACTTCTTCGCGTCGGCGACCGAGGCGAAGGGCAGGCCGCTGTTCTCCTCCAGCTTGGTCTCGCCGGAGACGTTGTAGCCGCGCAGCACGACCTCGCGGCCCTGGCCGTCGACGAAACGGCCGTTCTGCACGGTGAGCGCGGTGCCGTCGAACCAGAGGGAGTCGGACGGGGTGGCCGCGGTGGCGGACGGGGCGCCCGCCACCGCGAGGAATCCGCAGAGGACAACCAGGACAACGATCAGTCGTGCCCGGATATTCGTCATGTCCATTACAGTCGGGTGATTTCCGGACACAGTCAATACTTCTGACTCACGAGTAAGTTGAGTGCCGGTTCGCTCACCCGGCCACTCGACCGGTCACGTTCAGCAGGTACTCCTTGCGGCTCAGCGGGTTGTGGTCGGTCCGCGGCCGCTCCGGGACCGGCCCCCGCACCACCGGCGCGTAGTGGTCGAAGGCGGTCTCCAGCTCGCCCTCGCCGCGGGTCAGCCCCGGCAGCCGCTGCTCGAGGGCGTGCACCCGGGCCGCGGGCACCGCGCCCTCCAGGACCGCGAGCGTGCCCTCGGTCCCGGTCCGCTGCGGCACCGCGCCGAGCCCGGCGAGCACCGGCAGCAGCGCGCCCAGCGTGTCCACCGGAGTCTCCAGGCGGAAGCGGTGCATCGGCTCGTGCACCAGGGTGCCGGCCCGTCGCAGCGCCTCGGTGAGCACCAGCGGGGCAAGACCGCGGAAGTCGTACCCGGTGCTCGACATGCTCTTGTCGAAGCCCTGGTGGGCGTGGCTCTGCCGGGGCGAGTAGCCGCAGTGGGTCATGGTCACCGTGCAGTCCGGGATCCGCCAGCCGTGCAGCCCCTGGCCGAGGGACTCGCGCACGGTGTCCTCGACCGCCTTGAAGAAGGCGTACGGCATCGCGCCGAGCTCCACCTCCAGGCGGAAGCCGACGCCCGCGCCCGGCGGGGCCGGCTCCACCCGCAGGCCGACCGTGGCCAGGAAGGGGTTGCCGTCCTTCTTGTTGAACTCGACGGCGGATCCGGTGCCGGTGAGCCGTTCCACGCAGATGGTGGTGGTCTCCCGGAACGTGACGTCGAGGCCGTACTCGTCGGCGAGGGTCGCCTGGATCACCTCCTTCTGCACCTCGCCGTAGAGGGAGACGGAGGTCTCCTGCCGTACCTCGTCGTGCCGGACGTCGATCAGCGGGTCCTGCTCGCCGAGCTGGGTGAGGGCGACATGCAGGGCGCGGCGGTCGGTGTCCGGTCCTGGGACCACGACGGTCTCCAGGGTCGGGGGCGCGAAGTGGTGTCCGTACGCCCGTCCCGGCTGCCCGAGCGTGTCGCCGACGCGGATGCCGGCGAGCCCCCACAGCTTGACGATCCGCCCGGCACCGGCGCTGTCCCGCCGGAGGTCGGTGCCGTCCTCGAAGACGCTGAGCCCGGTGACCCGGCCCTCCGGCCGGCCGCCGGTCGCGGCGCGGTTTCCGAACGGGACCCGGTCGCGGACCCCGAGGGTTCCGGAGAAGAGGCGCGCGTAGGCGACCTTCTCCCCCGCCGGGCCCCGCTCCACCTTGAAGACGGTGCCGGAGAACGGGCCGGCCGGGTCGCCGTCGGCGGCCGGGAGCAGCCGCTCGATGCCGGCGATCAGGTCGGGCACCCCGGCGCCGGTGGCGGCGGAGCCGAAGTACACCGGATGGACCACGGCCCGCCGGGTCTGCTCGGCGAGGGCGGCGCGCAGCCGCGGCTCGGGGACCCCGCCGTCGAGGTAGGCGGCGAGCAGCGCGTCGTCGTGGTCGGCGAGCGTGTCCAGTACGGCCGGGCCGAGGCCGGGCAGGAAGCGGGCGGCGCGGGTGCCGAGCGCGGTGGCGCGGCCCATCGGGACGAGCGGGACGGCGAGCCTGCGGGCCAGCTGGGCGAGCACGGCGTCGTCACGGGCACCCCGCCGGTCGATCTTGTTGACGAAGACCAGGGTGGGGATGCGCAGCCGCCGCAGGGTCCGCATCAGGACGCGGGTCTGCGCCTGCACGCCCTCCACGGCCGAGACGACCAGGACCGCGCCGTCGAGGACACCGAGGACCCGCTCCACCTCGGCGATGAAGTCCGGGTGGCCCGGGGTGTCGATGAGGTTGACGGTGACACCGTCGAGCGGGAACGACACGACCGCCGACTTGATGGTGATCCCGCGCCGGCGCTCCAGGGCGAGGGTGTCGGTACGGGTGCTGCCGTCGTCGACGCTGCCGAGCTCGTCGGTGACGCCTGCGGTGTGCAGCAGCCGTTCGGTCAGACTGGTCTTACCTGCGTCGACGTGGGCGAGAATGCCGAGATTGAGCAGATGCACTGAGCGTGATGTCCTTCGCCATGGGTGGGATTCCTTCCTCGGTGGACATGCACGCAGCGCGCATCGGTGGCCCTCTCTCTGTGACGTCGGGTGAGGAGCAGTGCAGCAGGGCGGCCCCGGTGGCGGCAATGGATTAACGCTCAACAAAAGCCCCGTCGCAGCACTCGCCGCCCCCTTGACACGGCTCTAGAGTGACCTACATCACGCCGCCTGGCTGAAATCCCTCGGTCCCGCGCACGGTCTGGAGGCCACATGACCCACATCAAGGTGACGGTGGACGGCACGCGCTACGAGGACGAGGTGGAACCCCGTCTGCTGCTGGTCCACTACCTGCGCGACCGTCTCGGCCTGACCGGCACCCCGATCGGCTGCGACACCTCGAACTGCGGCGCGTGCACGGTCGACCTGGACGGGGCGACCGCCAAGAGCTGCTCGGTGCTGGCCGTCCAGGCGGACGGCTGCACGGTGACCACCGTCCAGGGGCTGGCCGCGGACGGGGAGTGGACGGCGCTGCAGCGGGCGTTCCACGAGCGGCACGGCCTGCAGTGCGGCTACTGCACGCCCGGAATGATCATGGCGGCCCGCGATCTGCTGAACGAGAACCCGCATCCCACCTCCGACGAGGTCAGGCAGGCCCTGGAGGGCAACCTGTGCCGGTGCACCGGCTACCAGAACATCGTCCGCGCGGTGCTCGCCGCCTCCGGGGAACAGGTACCGGAGGAGGCCACGGCATGACCGACCAGGCCGTGAAAGCCGCAGCACACGAGATCGGCCGTGCCCGGCTGCGCAAGGAGGACGCCCGGCTGATCACCGGCCAGACCAACTGGACCGACAACATCCAGGTCGCCGGACTGCTCCACCTGGCCGTCCTGCGCAGCCCGATGGCGCACGCCCGCATCACCCGCGTGGACGTCTCCCCCGCCCTCGAACGCCCCGGTGTCGTCGCCGCGTTCACCGGCGCCGACCTCGCCGAGGGCCTGGGTTCACTGCCCTGCGCCTGGCCGGTGACCGAGGACATCGTGCTGCCCGACCACCCGCCGATCGCCGTCGACGAGGTCCGGCACGCCGGCGACCCGGTGGCCGTCGTGGTGGCCCGCGACCGGTACGCCGCGGCGGACGCCCTGGAGGCCGTCGAGGTCGACTACGACCCGCTGCCCCCGGTCCTCGACCTGGAGGCCGCCCTCGCCGACGACGCCCCGCTGGTCCACGCCGACAAGGGCACCAACCGCTGCTACACCTGGCCGCTCGCCACCGGCGAGAGCTTCGACTCCGTGCGGCAGCGCGCCGAGGTCACCCTCAAGCGCCGCTACCACCAGCAACGGCTGATCCCGAACGCGATGGAGCCGCGCGCGGTCGTGGTCACCCCGATCGCCGCCTCCGGCGAGTACACGGTGTACTCGGCGACCCAGATCCCGCACATCCTGCGGATCATGCTGGCCACCGTCACCGGCGTCCCCGAGCACAAGCTCCGGGTGATCGCCCCGGACGTCGGCGGCGGCTTCGGCTCCAAGCTCCAGGTGTACGGCGAGGAGGCCGTCGCGCTGGCCGTCGCCCGCAGGCTGGGCCGGCCCGTGAAGTGGACGGAGTCCCGCTCCGAGGGCTACCTCGCCACCCACCACGGCCGCGGCATGATCCAGGACATCGAGGTCGCCGCCACCCGCGAGGGCCGGCTGCTCGGCCTGAAGGTGGACCTGACCGCCGACATGGGCGCCTACCTGATGCTGGTCACCCCGGGCATCCCGATCCTCGGCGCCTTCATGTACCCGGCGATCTACAAGATGGACGCCTACGAGTTCACCTGCACCGGCGTCTTCACCACCCGCACGCCCACCGACGCCTACCGGGGCGCCGGACGCCCGGAGGCGACCTTCGCCATCGAGCGGATCATGGACGAGCTGGCCGCCGAACTCGGCCTGGATCCCGTGGAGTTGCGGCGCCGGAACTGGATCCGGCACGAGGAGTTCCCGTACACCTCGATCGCCGGGCTGACCTACGACAGCGGCAACTACGAGGCCGCCACCGAGAAGGCCCTCGCGCTGTTCGGGTACGACGACCTCCGTGCCGAGCAGCGCAAACGCAACGAACGCGGCGACCCGGTACGCCTCGGCATCGGTGTGTCGACGTACACCGAGATGTGCGGGCTGGCACCGAGCCGGGTGCTGCGCGATCTCCGGTACGCGGCCGGCGGCTGGGAGGCGGCGAGCATCCGCATGCTGCCCACCGGCAAGGTCGAGGTGGTGACCGGCACCAGTCCGCACGGGCAGGGGCACGAGACCTGCTGGAGCCAGATCGCGGCCGACGTGCTGGGCGTGCCGTTCGAGGACGTCGAGGTGGTGCACGGCGACACCCAGTCCTCCCCGCAGGGCATGGACACCTACGGCTCACGGTCGCTCGCCGTCGGCGGCGAGGCCGTGCACCGGGCGGCGACGAAGGTGGTCGAGAAGGCGCGGAAGGTGGCCGCGCACCTGCTGGAGGCCAGCGAGCAGGACCTGGAGTTCACGGACGGCGTGTTCGCCGTGAAGGGTTCGCCGGAGGCGCGCAGGACCATCCAGGAGATCGCCTTCGAGGCGTTCACCAGCCACGACCTGCCCGACGGCGTCGAACCGTCCATCAACGCCGAGACGGTGGTCGACCCGGAGAACTTCTCCTACCCGCACGGCACCCACCTGTGCGCGGTCGAGGTCGACACGGAGACCGGGAAGACGACGATCAGGTCGTACGTCTGCGTGGACGACGTCGGCCATGTCGTCAACCCGATGATCGTCGAGGGCCAGGTGCACGGCGGTCTGGCGCAGGGCATCGCGCAGGCGCTGTACGAGGAGGCCGTCTACGACGACGAGGGCAACCTCGTCTCCGGGACCATGGCCGACTATCTGGTGCCGTCGGCGGCGGACCTGCCGGACTTCGTCACCGACCGGACGGAGACCCCGGCGGCCTCGAACGCCATGGGGGTCAAGGGAGTCGGCGAGGCAGGGGCGATCGCGTCGACGCCCGCGGTGGTCAACGCCGTGGTGGACGCGCTGCGTCCGCTGGGCGTCACCGACGTACGGATGCCGTGCTCGCCGCACCGGGTGTGGCAGGCCGTGCGGGCCGCCCGCGCCGGCCGGGGCGGTGCCGGTGAGGAGGCAGGCGGGACCGGTCCGGCGCAGTCGGGCCAGTCCGGGCAGGCCGCCCGCTCGGGCGACCTGGGCCAGTACGGTGAGGAGGGTTCCGCATGATTCCCCCCACGTTCGACTACACCCGCCCGGCCACCGTCGACGAGGCGGTGGGCGCCCTCGCCGACGCCGGCGAGGAGGCGAAGGTGCTGGCCGGCGGGCAGAGCCTGCTGCCGCTGCTGCGCCTGCGGCTCGCCTTCCCGGAGCTGGTGGTGGACGTCGGCCGGATCCCGGAGCTGCGCGGGGTCCGCGAGGACGGCGACACGCTGGCCATCGGCGCGCTGACCACCCACCACGACGTCGTCCACGACCCGTTGGTGCGGCGGCACGCCGGGCTGCTGGCGGCGGCCACGGCCACCGTCGCCGATCCCGCCGTACGGCACCGCGGCACCCTCGGCGGCTCCCTCGCGCACGCCGACCCGGCCGGGGACCTGCCCGCCGTGGCGCTCGCCCTGGACGCCGAACTGGTCGTCGCCGGGCCGGGCGGCCGACGCACCGTCGCGGCCCGGGAGTTCTTCGTCGACTACCTCCAGTCGGCGCTCGCGCCCGACGAACTCCTGCTGGAGGTACGGATCCCGAAGACGGACGGGTGGGGCTTCCACTACGAGAAGTTCCACGCGGTCGCCCAGTCCTGGGCCATCGTCGCGGTCGCCGCGCTGGTGCGGCGCGACGACGGGCACATCGCCGAGGCGCGCATCGGGCTCACCAACATGGGCTCCACCCCGCTGCGGGCCGGCGCGGCCGAGCGGGCGCTGTCCGGTGCCGACGGCCCGCAGGCCGTGGCCCAGGCCGCCGAGGCCGCCGCCGAGGGGACCCGGCCCGCCCAGGACCTGTCGGCCTCGCCCGAGTACCGGCAGCACCTCGCACGGGTGCTGACCAGGCGGGCCGTGCTGACCGCCGCCGGAATGGGGTGAGCGCCGATTCCCCCGATGGACGACCCGGAGCAGGTGGGGGGCCGCCTGGCGGAGACGGGGTACCTCGCCGACGAGGGGCTGGCCGTCACCTGCTTCCTGGCCCTCAGACTGCACCGGCCGCTGTTCTGCGAGGGTGACGCCGGCGTGGGGAAGACCGCGCTCGCCGCCGCCCTCGCGGAGGCGCTGGGCGCACCGCTGATCCGGCTGCAGTGCCACGAGGGCATCGACGCCTCCCAGGCCCTGTACGACTGGGACTTCCCGCGCCAGCTGCTGCATTTGCGGGCCGCCGAGGCGGCGGGCGTCCAGGACGCGGACCGGCTGGAGAGCGAGCTCTACGACCGGCGCTTCCTGATCGCCCGGCCCCTGCTGCTCGCCCTCCAGCAGCATCCCTCGGTGCTGCTGGTCGACGAGATCGACCGTGCCGACGACGAGTTCGAGGCGTTCCTCCTCGAGCTGCTGTCCGAGTACTCGGTCACGATCCCCGAACTGGGCACGCTTCGGGCCGAGGTGCCGCCGGTGGTGGTCCTGACCTCGAACCGGACCCGCGAGGTGCACGACGCGCTGAAGCGGCGGTGCCTCTACCACTGGTTCGACCATCCCTCCTTCGCCCGCGAACTGGCCATCGTGCGCAGCCGGTTGCCCCAGGTGTCGGCCCGGCTGGCCGAGCAGGTCACGGCCCTGGTGCAGGCGCTGCGCGGCGCGGACCTGGTCAAACCGCCGGGAGTGGCGGAGACACTGGACTGGGCGGAGGCGCTGGACGCTCTGGGGGCGAGCGAGGTGGACGCCGAACTGGCCGTGGCGACACTGGGTTCGGTGCTGAAGTACCGGGAGGACACGGAGCGGGCGCGCGGGCTCGATCTCTCGGCGGTCCTCGCGGCCAGGGGCGGGTGACCGGGCATGGGCGCGGCGCTGTCGAGGACGGCCGGGGTGGTGCCGGCGGATGCCGTACTGCTCGGCTTCGTACGGACGTTGCGGGCGGCGGGGGTGGACGCGAGCGCGGAGCGCGGGTACGCGTTCCTGCGCGCCGTGGCCGCCCTGCGGCCGGGAATGCGCCCGGACGTGTACTGGGCGGGACGGGCGACGCTCTGCGGCGGCCATGACGACCTGGAGCGGTACGACAGAGTGTTCGCCGCGTACTTCGGCCCGTCCGCCGCCCCCGCCCGGCAGCCGGTGCGCGCCGCTCCCCCGCCCCGGCTGCGGCTGGTCGCCCGCGAGACGGCCACGGCACCCCTGACCCGCGGTGACAGCGAGCCGTCGGGCCCGCCCACCGCCGTCCTCGCCAGCTCCGCGGAAGTGCTCCGGCACCGCGACGTCACCGAGCTGGATCCCGCGGAACGGGACCAACTACGGCGTCTGCTGGCCGCGTTCACCCTGGAGGGGCAGACCCGGCGCTCGGCGCGGCGCCGGCCGGCCCGGCGCGGGGAGGTCGATCCGCGCCGTACGGTGCGGGAGTTGCTGCGGCGCGGCGGGGAACCGGCCCTGCTGCGGCGGCACGCACGGGTGGCGCGGCCGCGCCGGGTGGTGCTGCTCGTCGACGTGAGCGGTTCGATGGGGCCGTACGCCGACGCGCTGCTGCGGTTCGCGCACGCGGCGGTGCGCGCGGGCCGCACCGAGGTGTTCACCGTCGGCACCCGGCTGACCCGCGTCACCCGCGAACTGTCCCACCGGGACCCCGACCTGGCGATGGCGGAGGTCGCAGCCGCGGTCCCCGACTGGCGCGGGGGCACCCGGCTCGGCGAGCTGCTGCGCGAGTTCCTCAACCGGTGGGGGCAGCGTGGCATGGCACGGGGCGCGATCGTCGTCCTGCTCTCGGACGGCTGGGAACGCGGCGACCCGGAGCTGCTCGGGCAGCAGATGCGCCGGCTGCACGCCCTGGCCCACCAGGTGGTCTGGGCGAACCCGCGCAAGGCACGGCCCGGTTACGCGCCGCTGGCGGCCGGGATGGCGGCGGCGCTGCCCAGCGTGGACGCCTTCGTGGCCGGGCACAGCCTGGCGGCGCTGGAGCGGCTCGCCGCCGTGGTGCGCGGGGCGCGGGCCGGTGGCGCGCCGAGGAGTGGACCGGGGAGTGGACCGGCGAAGGGAGCGGATGGTGCGTGAGATTCTGCCGACGCTGGCCGGCTGGCATGCGGCCGGGATCCCGTTCGGTCTCGCCACGGTGGTCGCGGTCAGCCGCAGCGCGCCGCGCGGGCCCGGTGCGGCCATGGCCGTGGGTCCTGACGACGAGGTGGTGGGCAGTGTGTCGGGCGGCTGTGTCGAAGGCGCCGTCTTCGAACTGGCCCAGGAGGTCGTCGCGAGCGGCGAGCCGTCGCTGCGGACCTTCGGCTACAGCGACGAGGACGCGTTCGCGGTCGGGCTGACCTGCGGCGGCGAGATCACCCTGCTGGTCCGGCCGGTGACCGCCGGCTCCGACCCGGCGTTCGGCGCGGTGGCCGCGTCGGTGGCCGCGGGCGAGCCGGTGACCGTGGCGACGGTGGTGGACGGGCCCGCACCGCAGGGCGCCACGCTCGCCGTCTGGCCGGACCGGACGGCCGGTGCCCTCGGCACGACCGGCCTCGACGTCGCCGTCACCGCCGACGCACGCGGCGAACTCGCCCTCGGCGCCTCCGTCCTGCGGCACTACGGCCCGCACGGCGAACGCCGCGAGGACGCGGTCACCGTGTTCCTCCAGTCGTTCGCGCCGCCGCCCCGGATGCTGGTCTTCGGTGCGATCGACTACGCGGCCGCGGTGGCCCGGATCGGCGACTTCCTCGGCTACCGGGTCACCGTCTGCGACGCCCGCCCGGTCTTCGCCACCCCGAAGCGTTTCCCGGCCGCCGTCGAGGTCGTCGTCGACTGGCCGCACCGCTACCTGAGCGGCACCGCCACCGACGACCGCACGGTGATCTGCGTCCTCACCCACGACCCGAAGTTCGACGTGCCGCTCCTCGAGGAGGCGCTGCGCCGGCCGGCCGCCTACATCGGGGCGATGGGCAGCCGCCGGACCCACGACGAACGGTGCGCCCGGCTGGCCGAGTCCGGTCTCACCGAGGCCGAACTGTCCCGGCTGCGCTCACCGCTCGGCCTCGACCTCGGCGCGCGTACCCCGGAGGAGGTCGCGGTGTCCGTCGCCGCCGAGATCGTCGCCCTGCGCTGGGGCGGCAGCGGCGCGCCGCTGGCCACGACCACCGGCGCCATCCACGCGTCCGCCGTGCACTGAGCGGCGGCCGCCAGGAGGAGCAGAAGGAGCGAGTCATGGAACTGCACCACGAGTTCAGCGTCCCCGTCCCGGTCGACGACGCCTGGCGCGCGCTCCTGGACATCGAACGGGTCGCGCCCTGCCTGCCGGGCGCGGTCGTGGAGGACTACGACGGCCGGACGGTGACCGGCTCGGTGAAGGTCAAGGTGGGCCCGGTCACCGTGACCTACCGGGGCACCGCGGTCTTCGAGGAGCAGGACGGGACGACCCACCGGATGGTGCTGACGGCGAGCGGCCGGGAGACCCGCGGGCAGGGCACGGCCAGGGCCACGGTCACCGGCACGCTCACCGAACGCGACGGCGGTACCGCGGTGTCGGTGCGCACCGACCTCACGGTGACCGGCCGCCCCGCGCAGTTCGGCCGCGGGGTGCTGTCGGAGGTCGGCGACCGGCTGGTGGGACAGTTCGCGGACTGCCTCGCGACCCGGCTGGCCGAACGGCCGCCCGGCCCCGGCGGCGAACCGGAACCGCTGGGCGAGGACGTCGAAAAGGCCGAACCGGCGGAGCCGCTCGACCTGCTGCGCACCGCCGGGGTACCGGTGGCCAAGCGGGCCGCCGCGGTGGCCGCCGTGCTCGCCGTGCTCGCGGCGGCGGCCGCCCGCCTGTGCCGGCGCCGGCGGCGGCCCGCCGGGCACCGCGCCCGGCACCGGTGACGTGTTCCGTCCGCCGAACCTCGTGCAGACGTTCACCCACGAGTCCGAGCACAGTTCGCTGAGCGACGCGGAGTACGCCGACTCGATCGCCGCGCTGGACCGTTGGGTGCGCACGGGCCGCAAGCCGACGCCGGGGACGATCGCGGGCTCGTGCGCCGCGTTCGACCGGATCTACGCCACGGGCTGCTTCTACGACCCGGACCTCCGTCCCGCCTCCTACGCCTCCCGCGCCCGGCCGCGGCCGGGCGGGCTGAGCTGGCCCGCCATGACGTCCGCGCAGGAGAAGCGGTGGAGCAGGATCGCCGGGGTCGGGATCGCCCCCTGACGAACCGCCCCCCTGACGGACCGCGCCCTGGCGGCCCCGCTCAGCGCGGCGGCAGCCGGTGCAGGGTCACCTCGGTGAGGGCGCCGTCGCCGACGGTCGCGGTGAGGTAGGTGCGGTGCGGCTGGCGGCGGCGGTCGGTCGGGGAGCCGGGGTTGAGCAGGCGCAGGCCGCCGGGGGCCGTGGTGTCCCAGGGGATGTGGCTGTGCCCGAAGACCAGGACGTCCAGGTCCGGGAAGCGGGCGGCACAGCGGGCCTCGCGGCCCTGGGCGGGGCCGGTCTCGTGGACCACCCCGAAGCGCAGGCCGCCCAGGTCGGCGCGGGCCACCTCGGGGAGCCGGGCGCGCAGGCCCGGGCCGTCGTTGTTGCCGTACACCCCGACGAGCCGGCGGCTGCGGCTCTCCAGCAGGTCGAGGGTGGCCTCGTCGACCCAGTCACCGGCGTGCAGGACGACGTCGGCGCGCGGGAGTTCGGCGAGGAGCCGGTCCGGGAGCCGCTTGGCGCGCAGCGGGAGGTGGGTGTCGGAGGTGATGAGCAGGCGCACCCGGCCAGGGTAGGCCAAGGGACCTCGCAGAGATCTTCAGCTCAAACTTAACAGTTCCAGCTGGGCAGTTTTGGCTGGACAGTTCCGGCTGACGGTTCTACGGTGGGCGCATGGCAGAGATCTCCGGCTCCGCGACCCGCGCGGCACGCGACCTGCGCGTGATGTTCAGCAGGATGCGCCGCCGTATCCGCGAGGTCGCCCAGGACGCCGACCTCACCCCCTCGCAGGAATCGGCCCTCACCCTGGTGTCGAAGCACGGCGCGGCCACGGCCAGCGCGCTGGCCTCCGCCGAAGGAGTGCGGCCGCAGTCGATGGCGGCCACCCTGGCCGCGCTCGACCAGCAGGGGCTGATCCGCCGCAGCCCCGACCCGACCGACGGCCGCCGCCAGCTGGTCACCCTGACCGAGGCCGGCCAGGCCCGTGTCGAGGGCAACCGGCAGGCGCGTGACGAATGGCTGGCCCGCGCCTTCCAGGACCGGTACACCGAGGACGAGCGCCGGACCCTGCTCACCGCGATCGAGCTGCTCGAACGGCTGTCCCGCCCGTGATACCGAGGCTCACCGCAGGAACCCGCAAGGACACCCGCCCGGCCCCCGCAGGATTCGACCGGCGGCTGATCGCGCCGATGGTCCTCGGGTCGGTTCTGAACCCGATCAACTCCTCGATGATCGCGGTGGCCCTGGTGCCGATCGGCATCGCCTTCGGGGCCCCGCCCGCCGAGACGGCCTGGCTGGTCACCGCGCTCTACCTCGCGACCGCCGTGGGTCAGCCGGTGATCGGCCGGCTCGTGGACATGTACGGGCCGCGGCGGCTCTACCTGGCCGGCACCGGCCTGGTGGGCGTCGCCGGGCTGATGGGCGCCCTCGCCCCCACGCTGGGCGTGCTGGTCGCGGCGCGGGTGCTGCTCGGCTTCGGTACCTCGGCGGCGTACCCGGCGGCCATGCGGCTGACCCGGAGCGAGGCCGAGCGCACCGGGCAGGACAGCCCTGCCGGAGTGCTGACCGCGCTCGCCGTGTCCGCCCAGACCGTGGCCGTGATCGGTCCGACGCTGGGCGGGATCCTGATCGGCGCCGGTGGCTGGCATCTGGTGTTCACCGTCAACGTGCCGCTCTCCGCGGCCTGCCTGGTGCTCGGCGTGAAGTGGCTGCCGAGGGCCCCGGCGGCCGGGCAGCGGCAGCGGCAGCGGCAGCGCATGGACCTGCCCGGGATGGCACTGTTCGCCGTCCTGCTGGTCTCGCTGATGCTGTTCCTGATGAGCCCCGGCCCCGGCCGCTGGTACCTGCCGGCGCTGACCGTGGCAGCGGCCGCCGTCTTCGCGGCCCGGGAGCTGCGGGTGCCCGACCCGTTCGTCGACCTGCGGGTCCTCGGCGGCAACGTCCCGCTCATCGTCACCTACGTGCGCCAGCTGCTCGCGTACACCACCTCGTACGCCTTCCTGTACGGCTACACGCAGTGGCTGGAGCAGGGCCGCGGGCTCAGCGCCTCCGCGGCCGGGCTCGCGCTGCTCCCGCTCTCGGCCGCCGCACTCGTCACCGCCACAGTCACCGGGCGCCGGGAGGCCGTCCGCGCCAAGCTGCTCATCGGCTCCCTGCTGCAGATCGCGGGCTGCGCGGCCCTGCTGCTCGTCGGCGCCGGCAGCCCGGTCTGGCTGCTGCTCGCGGTCGGCGCGCTGCTCGGCGTCCCGCAGGGCCTGCTCGGACTCGCCGCGCAGACCGCCCTGTACCGGCAGGCCGACCCGGAGCGGATCGGTTCGGCGGCCGGACTGCTGCGCACCTTCATGTACCTCGGCGCGCTGGGTGCCTCCGCCGCCACCGCGGCGTTCTACCCGCACCGCGCCGACACGGGCGGCCTGCACGGCCTGGCCCTGTTCATGCTCGCCGGCTCGGCACTGCTGCTGGCGATCACCCTGCCGGACCGCTCCCTGGCCCGGCTCACCCCCGAACCCCGTCAAGCCCCCCGAAAGGCCTGATCCACCCCATGTCTCTGAGCACCCTCGACCCGCGCACCGCCCTCGTCGTGATCGACCTCCAGCAGGGCATCGTGGGCATGCCCACGCAGCCGCACACCGGCGCCGAGGTGGTCGCCCGCACGGCGGAGCTCGCCGACGCCTTCCGCGCCCAGGGCCTGCCCGTCGTCCTGGTCCGGGTCTCCTTCGCCGCCGACTTCGCCGACGCCGTCCCGGGCCGCACCGAGCGCCAGGCCCGCGGCCTCGCCTTCCCGGCGGGCTGGGACGTCGTCGTCGACGAACTGTCCGGCCACGACGGCGACATCCTTGTCACCAAGCACAACTGGAGCGCCTTCCACGGCACCGACCTCGACGTCCAGCTGCGCCGCCGGGGCGTCACCCAGATCGTGCTGACCGGCATCGCCACCAGCATCGGCGTGGAGTCCACCGCCCGCGACGCCTACGCGCACGGCTACCACGTGACGCTCGCCACGGACGCCATGGCCGACGCCGACGGCGAGGCGCACACGGGCAGCGTCGAGCGGATCTTCCCCCGGCTCGGCGAGTCCGGCAGCACGGCCGAGGTCCTGGAACTGCTCGCCAAGACCCACGGCTGAGCCCGGCCGGCCGCCGGGGCGGGTTCCCACTGCCCCGCCGACGCCGCCCGATACGCCGCAGGGCGGCCGACGTGCTCGATGAGCCGTCGGCCGCCCTGCGGCGCGTTGCGGAGGTGTCCTGAGCGTCGCCTAGGCGGACATCTCCTTGCGGATGAGCGGCAGCCCCTCCGCCAGGGCCTGCCGCCAGTCCCGCAGCGGTTCCAGCCCGGCCTCGGCCCACCGGTCGTGCCCGAGGGCGCTGTAGGCGGGGCGGGGTGCCGGGCGGACGAACGCCTCGCTGGTGGTGGGGCGGACCCGCTCGGGGTCGGCGCCGAGCAGGCGGAACACCTCACGGGCCAGCTCGCACCAGGTGGCCGCGCCGGAGTTGGTGCCGTGGAAGACGCCGTGCGCGCCCTCGTCCCTGCCGAGGCGGGGGCCGAGGTCGGCGATCCGGGCGGCCAGGTCGGCGCTCCAGGTGGGCTGGCCGCGCTGGTCGTCGACGACGTCGAGGGTGTCCCGACGGGACTCCAGCTCGATCATCGTGCGCACGAAATTCTTCCCGTGCGTGCCGTACAGCCAGGCGGTGCGGACGACCGCGCTCGCGCCCGGGAGCTCCGCCAGGACGGCCCGCTCGCCCGCGAGCTTGGTGCGCCCGTAGGCGGTGCGCGGGGCGGTCGGGTGGTCCTCGGGATACGGGCTGGTGCGGGCCTCGCCGTCGAAGACGTAGTCCGTCGAGACGTGGACGAGGCGGGCGGCGTGCCGGGCAGCGGCGCGGGCCAGCAGGCGCGGGCCCTCACCGTTGATCAGCAGGGCCCGCTCCTCGTCGGTCTCGGCGTCGTCGACGGCGGTGTACGCGGCGCAGTTCACCACCAGGTCAGGCCGGTGCGCGGCGAGCGCCGAGGCCACCGAGTCGGCGCTGGTGATGTCGAGGTCGGCGCGGCCGAGGGCCACGACCTCCTCACCCCGGCGGGCGAGTTCCTCGGCCACGTCGTGGCCGAGCATGCCGCCCGCTCCGGCGACGAGCCACTTCATCAGTGCTTCTCCTGCTCCTTGCGGGACTCCAGGGCGGCGCGCTCCTTGAGCGGCTCCCACCAGTCCCGGTTGTCGCGGTACCAGGCGACGGTGTCGGCGAGGCCGGAGGTGAAGTCGTGCTTGGGGGTGTAGCCCAGCTCGTCGCGGATCTTGCTCCAGTCGACGGAGTAGCGCTGGTCGTGACCCTTGCGGTCGGCGACCCGGTCCACGCGGTCCCAGTCGGCGCCGCAGGCCTCGAGCAGCAGTCCGGTGAGTTCCTTGTTGCTGAGCTCGGTGCCGCCGCCGATGTTGTAGACCTCACCGGCCCGGCCGCCGGTGCGGACCAGGTCGATGCCCTGGCAGTGGTCCTCGACGTGCAGCCAGTCGCGGACGTTGCTGCCGTCGCCGTACAGGGGCACGTTCTTGCCGTCGAGGAGGTTGCTCACGAAGAGCGGGATGACCTTCTCGGGGAACTGGTGCGGCCCGTAGTTGTTGGAGCAGCGGGTGACGCGGACGTCCAGGCCGTGGGTGCGGTGGAAGGCCAGCGCAAGCAGGTCCGAGGAGGCCTTGGAGGCGGAGTACGGCGAGTTCGGCTGCAGCGGGTGGGTCTCGGGCCAGGAGCCGGTCTCGATGGAGCCGTAGACCTCGTCGGTGGAGACGTGCACGAACGGGCCGACGCCGTGGCGCAGCGCCGCGTCGAGCAGGGTCTGGGTGCCGACGACGTTGGTGCGGACGAACGCGCCGGCCCCGTCGATCGAGCGGTCGACGTGCGACTCGGCGGCGAAGTGCACCACCTGGTCGGCGTCGGCCATGAGCCTGTCGACCAGCTCGGCGTCGCAGATGTCGCCCTGGACGAAGGTCAGCCGGGGGTGCGACTCGGGCAGGTTCGTCAGGGTGCCCGCGTAGGTGAGCTTGTCCAGCACGGTGATGTGCGGCGCGTCAGGGGCGGTGTCGGCGAGCAGGCCGCGGACGTACGTGGAGCCGATGAAGCCGGCGGCGCCGGTGACGAGGAGATTCATGAACGGATCTGCACCTTGCTGTGGTCTCCGAGAACGAGGCGGTGGGCGCTGGGGGTGCCGGGTGCCGGGGTGACCTCGACATGCCGGCCGATCAGCGAGGACTCGATCCTGCCCACCCCGTCGATGGAGGAGTCCCGCAGCACTATGGAGAACTCCAGCTCACTCTGGGTGATCCGGCAGTTCTCGGCGACCGACGTGAAGGGGCCCACGTAGGAGTCGCCGACGACGGTCCCGGCGCCGATCACGACGGGGCCGACGATCCGGGAGTTGGTGACGCGCGCGCCGGCCTCGACGACCACGCGGCCGACGATCTGGCTGGCCTCGTCGACCTCGCCGTCGATGCGCGGCTCCTGGGACTCCAGGACGGTCCGGTTGACCTCCAGCATGTCGACGACGTTGCCGGTGTCCTTCCAGTAGCCCTTGATCACCGTGGAGCGCACGTCGGCGCGCTGGTCGATGAGGTGCTGGATGGCGTGGGTGATCTCCAGCTCGCCGCGCCAGGACGGCTTGATGGCGCGCACGGCGTCGTGGATGGCGGGCGTGAAGAGGTAGACGCCGACCAGGGCGAGGTCGCTCTTGGGCTCCTGCGGCTTCTCCTCCAGGCCGATGACCTGGCCGTCGGCGTCCAGCTCGGCGACGCCGAAGGCGCGCGGGTTGGGCACGTGGGTGAGGAGGATCTGGGCGTCGGGGCGGGTCTCGCGGAACTCGTCGACCAGTCCGCTGATGCCGCCGACGATGAAGTTGTCGCCGAGGTACATGACGAAGTCGTCGTCAGCGAGGAAGTCACGGGCGATCAGGACCGCGTGGGCCAGGCCCAGCGGCTGGTCCTGGGGGATGTAGGTGACGTCCAGGCCGAACTTCGACCCGTCACCGACCGCCTCCTCGATCTCGGCGGCGGTGTCGCCGACGATCATCCCGACCTCGGTGACGCCCGCGGCGGCCAGGGATTCGAGCCCGTAGAAGAGCACGGGTTTGTTCGCCACCGGTACGAGCTGTTTCGCCGATGTGTGGGTGATCGGCCGCAGCCGTGTGCCGGCACCGCCGGAGAGCACCAAAGCCTTCATTCGCTACACCTTATAGGTGAACATCTGGTTGAGACGTTCTTCTGTTTTCCTGACTGGTTACGACAGTATGGCCTTGGCGCGGACGTCATGTGACCACGAGGTGCCCCGGAACTGCGTCTCGTCCGTTTTTTCTGCTGGTCAGGAGCCTTCCGGCCAGGCCGCCGCGCGTTCCACCTCGGCCTCGATCTCGGCCCGGGACCGGCCCTCGTCGCGGGCGTACTCGTTCACCGCGGTCAGTTCGTCCCGGGCGAGGTCGCGCCAGGCGCGCAGGGCGGTCTCATAGGTCTGCGACTGGGCGCCGCCCGGCTGCTGACTGGCCGGTGGCCCGTAGGTGTCCCGCAGTTCCAGGACCTTTTCGTGGGCCGCGTCGGCCGCGCGGTGCTTCGCCACGAGTTCTTCGAAGGTGTGTGCCACGTCATGGACACTAAGGAGAGTCGGGCCGCGCCGCCTGTCGAGAGCGCGGGGGTCAGTCCGCCAGGACGAGATCCGCCCACACCTGCTTGCCGCCGCTGGCCGGTACGGTCCCCCAGGCGGTGGACACCGCCTCCACCAGGAGGATGCCGCGCCCGCCGGTGGCCTCCCAGCCGATGTTGGTGGGTTTCACCGGACTGCGCGGCGAGGCGTCGGCGACGGCGATCCGCAGCCGGTGGTCGACCAGGGTCAGGTCGAGCCGGACGGGTCCGTCGGTGTGGATCAGGGCGTTGGTGACCAGTTCGGAGACGACCAGCAGGGCCGCGTCCATGGCCTCGTCGGTCACGCCCCAGGAGCGCAGGGTGCGCCTGCTGAAGCGGCGGGCGTGCCGGGCCGCCTCGGGGACCCGCCACACCGTCCAGCTCTCCCGCAGCGGGCGGACGGCCATGCCGTCGTAGCGCATCAGCAGCAGGGCGACGTCGTCGGCGCGGTGGGCGTTGCCGAGCAGCACGTCGGCGACCAGACCCAGGTGGGCCGGGTCGGCGCCGGCGAGGTTGCGGGCGAAGCGCTCCATGCCCTCGTCGATGTCGGCGTCGGGGGACTCGACCAGGCCGTCGGTGGTGAGCGCGAGCACGGTGCCGGGGCGCAGGCTGAGCTGGGTCATCGGGAACTCGGCCCGGCCGAGCACGCCGAGCGGCGGGCCGCCCTCGGTCTCGGCGATCCGCGTGGTGCCGTCCGGCTGGCGCAGCACGGGCGGCAGGTGTCCGGCGCGCACGCACCAGGCGGTGCCGTCCTCCATGTCGACGTCGACGTAGCAGCAGGTGGCGAAGAGGTCGCTCTCCATGTCCAGGAGCAGCCGGTTGGCGTGCGAGACGACCACGTCGGGGGTGTGCCCCTCGGCGGCGTAGGCACGCAGCGCGGTGCGCATCTGGCCCATGAGGGCGGCGGCGCTCGCGTTGTGGCCCTGGACGTCGCCGATGACGAGGGCGACGTGGTTGTCGGTCAGCGGGATCACGTCGTACCAGTCGCCGCCGACCTCCAGGCCGCCCTCGGTGGTGGGCAGGTAGCGGGCGACGGCCTCGGCGCCGGGCAGCCGGGGCAGCCGGCGCGGCAGCAGGGCGCGCTGGAGCATCCCGACGAGTTCGTGCTCGGCGTCGAAGGCGTGGGCGCGCATCAGGGCCTCGCCCGCGAGGCCGGCGGAGGCGGTGAGCAGGGCGCGTTCGTCGGGGCCGAAGTCGTGCGGGGCGTCCCAGCCGATCAGGCAGGCCCCGGCCATCCGGCCGCCGGCGGGCAGCGGGAGGACGGCGAGGCCGCCGGGACCGACCTCGGCGAGTGCGGGTTCCAGGGCGGCCCGGGCGGGCCAGATCTGCGCGCGACCCTCGCGCAGGGCGGTGGCGAGGGTGGGCATGGACCGCACCGGGGCGTCGGGCCACTCGCTGCGCCACTCACTGCGCCACACCTCGGGCCAGGACTCGGCCTCGGGCGGGTCGAGAACGGTGACGACCAGGCGGTCGTTCTCCAGTTCGGCCAGGGCGATCCGGTCGGCCTTGAGCGGCCCGCGCAGCGCGTGGACGACGGCCTGGCCGACGTCCTTGACCGTGCGGGCGGTGGCCAGGGCGGCGGCGAGCTGCTGCACGCGGGTCACGTCGGTGACGTCCGAGCGGAGCGTGGAGGCGTCGGCGACGGTGCCGGCCAGCCGGGCCGGGTGCCCTTCGCCGCCGGGCACCAGCCGCCCGCGCAGCCGCAGCCACTTGGGCGGGCCCGAGGGCTGCAGGATGCGGAACTCCAGCTCGCGGTCGCCGATGGACATGTGGTCGGCCTCGACGACGGACATCAGGGCGGGCAGGTCCTCGGGCAGGGTGCGGCCCAGCAACGTCTCGACCTTGCCGTCGAACTCGTCGCGGCCCATCCGGAAGAGGTCGAGGATGCCGTCGCCGACCGCGATCCGGCCGGTGTCCATGGCGAGGCTGAAGGCGCCGGCGGGCAGTTCGCCGGTGTCGGTGGCCGTGGGGAGCGGGGCGGGCAGGGCGATCGTCCGGGCCACCAGGCCCAGGCAGGCGCGGTCCTCGGGGCCGAACCCGTCGTCGCGCTCGCTGACGGCGACGAGGAGCCCGGCGCCGCCGGGCAGCGGCAGGGTGCCCAGCCAGAACTCCGGTGACGGGGTCCGCCGCGCCTCGGGGCAGTCGGCCAGCTCGTCGGGGCCGAGCCAGACGGGCCGCCCGGTGGCGTACGCCTCGGCCGCCGGGGACCGCCCGATCGCCGGGTAGGCGTCGCGCAGCCCGTACAGGGTGCGGGGCAGGCCCGCCGACTCGGTGAGGCGCAGCACGGACCCGGCGTCGCCGGGTGTGTACACCCCGGCGAAGGCCGCGCCCGCGAACACCAGCGCCTGTTCGAGCACGCGACGGAGCCGATCGGGTGCGCCGGGTTCGCCAGTGAGCGTTTCGAGGGCGATTTCGGCGCGATCCGTTCTCGTTCCGCGTATCGCAGCACCCTCACTGACCACGCCGCCATTACAGCGCTTATGAGGCGTCTGCGCAGCCCCTGTGACCGTTCCGTGGAGGACGGGGGGCCCACGTGCTCGAAACCCACCGAACATGTCTTGACCCGTGCGTTCCGCACGGCGTTCTCGTGACAGACGTGACTGTCCGCGACCGTGCGATGCCTGGAAGTGTCGGGGCCGGCCCACGGAGGGGGACACGGATGGACGGACGGTACGAGGTGTACGCGCTGGCCGACCGGCACTTCTATGACACGCCGGACCGGCTCGGGAGCACCGGACCGCGGACGGGACGGCTGTTCGACACAGCGCGTCGCCCGGTGCCCGAGGGCTGGCGCGCGGCGCGCTCCGGGGACTGGCTGACCATGACCCCGCTCGGCGCGGACGGCGCGCCGCAGCCCTCGCCGGCCCAGGGCTGGAAGATCCACTCCTCGGCCACCCGCGCGAACGCGGAGCGGATCGCGGCGATCGTGTGGGACTACTGCGTACCGCGCCGCATCCCGTTCAAGTTCGTCCCGGGGCCGCATCTGCTGCACCTGCGCAACGCCAAGTACGCGGCCCGCGACACCAGCGGGAAGTTCGTCACGGTGTACCCGCCCGACGAGGACCGGCTCCAGGAGGTGCTGCGCGAACTGGGCGCGCTCCTGGAGGGCCTCGAGGGGCCGTACATCCTGACCGACCTGCGCTGGAACGACGGGCCGCTGTACGTCCGCTACGGCGCGTTCGCGCGCACGTACGTCGTCGACGAGCGCGGTGCGCTGGTGACGGCGGTGCGGGACGGGGCCGGCAGGCCGGTGCCGGACCGGCGGACGCCGGCCTTCCACGTGCCGGAGTGGGTGACGCTGCCCGAGTTCCTGCGGCCGCAGCTGGCGGCGCGGGAGGCCACCACGGTGGGCGAGCTGCCGTACCGGATCGAGAAGGCGCTGCACTTCTCCAACGGCGGCGGGGTGTACGCCGGGACCGACACCCGGGACGGGCGGCGGGTGGTGCTGAAGGAGGGGCGGCCGCACGCGGGGCTCGCTGCCGACGGCGCGGACGCCGTCACCCGGCTGGGCCGGGAGAAGGCGGCCCTGGAGGCGGTGGCCGGCACCGGGGTGGTGCCCGAGGTCCGGGACTGGTTCACCCTGGGCGAGCACCGGTTCCTGGTGATGGACCTCCTGGAGGGCCGACCGCTCAACGCCTTCTTCGCCGAACGGCATCCGCTGCTCACCGCGGACCCGGATCCCGGGGCGGTGCGTGACTACACGGCCTGGGCGCTGCGCATCCACCGGAAGGTGACGCAGGCCGTGGCGGCGGTGCACGCGCGCGGGATCGTCTTCAACGACCTGCACGTCTTCAACATCATGGTCGGCCCCGACGAGGAGTCCGTGTTCCTCATCGACTTCGAGGCGGCCGCCCCCGTCGGGGAGAACGGCCGTCAGGTGGTGGCCCATCCCGGCTTCTTCGCCCCGCCGGACCGCAGGGGCGCCGAGGTGGACCGGTACGCCCTGGCCTGTCTGCGGCTCGCGCTGTTCCTGCCCGTGACCTCGCTGTTCGTCGTGGACCGCGGCAAGGCGGCCCATCTCGCGGACGTGATCGCCGGTCAGTTCCCGGACGTGCCGCGGGAGTTCCTGGACGAGGCGGTCGCGGAGATCACCCGGGGCGCCCCGGCCGCGCGTCCGGTCGTACCGGCGGAGTGGCCGCACAGCAGGGACTCGATGGCCAAGGCGATCCTCGCCTCCGCGACCCCCGGGCGCGACGACCGGCTCTTCCCCGGCGACATCGCCCAGTTCGGGGACGGCGGCGGCCTCGGCCTCGCACACGGCGCGGCCGGGGTGCTGTACGCCCTGGACCGGGCGGGCGCCGGCCGGTACGAGGAGGGCGAGCGCTGGCTGCTCGACCGCACCGCGCCCCCGCCGCCCGGCACCCCGCTCGGGCTGTACGACGGTCTCGCCGGCGTCGCCCACGTCCTCGACCTGCTCGGCCACCGGCAACGCGCCCTGGACCTCGTGGACGGCGTCCTCCGGGAGAACTGGCGCAGCCTCTCCTCCGACCTGCACGGCGGGCTGGCCGGTCTGGGCCTGGTCCTGGACTCCCTCGCCGACGCGACCGGCGAGAGCGAGCTGCGCGAGCGGGCCGCCGAGGCCGCGGAGATCCTCCTGGGACGGCTCGCCGAACCGCTCCCGGACACGCCCCGGCGGCGGGCCGGGCTGCTGCGGGGTGCGACCGGGCCCGCGCTGTTCCTCTTGCGCCGCCACGAACGGACCGGCGACGCCGGCCTGCTGGCGGCGGCCGGGCGGGCGCTGCGCCGGGACCTGGACCGCTGTGCGGTGCAGCAGGGCGGCGGCCTGGAGGTCGACGAGGGCTGGCGCACGCTGCCGTATCTCGGCGACGGCAGCGCGGGGATCGGCATGGTGCTCGACGACTGGCTCGCCCACGGGACGGACGGCACCGGCGACTTCGAGCGCGCCCGGGCCGCGATCCGCACCGCCGCCACCTCGCGCTTCTACGCCCAGCCTGGCCTCTTCCAGGGCCGCGCGGGCATGATCCTGCACCTCGCCCGCACCGGCGCCGACCCGGACCGGCTCGCCGCGCAGGTCGAAGGACTCGGCTGGCTCGCGATGGCCTACCAGGGCCAACTCGCCTTCCCCGGTCACCAGATGATGCGGCTCTCCATGGACCTCGCCACCGGAACCGCCGGGTGCCTGCTGGCGCTCACGGCCGCCCTCGACGGCGACCGCGCCGCCCACCTGCCGTTCCTCCCGCCGCCACCGGCGGCCCCCAGAACGCGGCCGCGCGCTTCGGCGCGGTCGTGACACAACCCCGTCCCCGACAACACCCGGGGGGCCGCTCGGTCCCCGGAAAGGACACGCTATGGCACTGCTCGACCTGCAGACGATGGAGTCCGAGGAAGGTCACGACGGCGGCGGCGCCAGCACGGTGAGCCTGCTGTCGTGCGTCTCGGCGGCGAGCGTCCTGCTCTGTCTCTGACCGGCACCACGACACCGGCTCCGGGCGGCCCCCTCCTTCGGGAGGGGGTCCGTCCGGGGCCTTCGCCGATACGAGGGCTGCCGCGATGACCCGACCCCCGCACCGCGATCCGATGCGCACCGCCCTGCGCCACGCCGGGGCGCGCTGCGCCGCCCTGTGCCTGGCGAGTACGGCGGCCACGGCGGCGGGGCTGCTGCTGCCCGCGGTGCTGGGCCACGCCCTGGACCTGCTGCTGGCGGGCGCCCCGGCAACCGCGTGGGTGGCCCGCGCCGCCGGCCTGGTGCTG
This sequence comes from Streptomyces sp. NPDC001507, assembly GCF_042894765.1. Lineage (NCBI taxonomy): Bacteria > Bacillati > Actinomycetota > Actinomycetes > Kitasatosporales > Streptomycetaceae > Streptomyces > Streptomyces sp. NPDC001507. The sequence goes on along the minus strand of NZ_JBIAVV010000001.1, from coordinate 594,127 downwards.
CTCCTTGCCCTGCTGGACGGCTGCGCGAGCGTGCTCGCCGGGACCGTCGACGCGCGGGCCACGGCCGGGCTGCGCAAGCGGGTCACCGGGCACGTGCTGGCGCTGGGCCCGCGCGCGGCGGCCCGGTTCGGCGCCGGGGACCTGGCCGCCCGGCTGGTCGGGAACGCCGCGCAGGCCGGGACCGGGCCCGCCGCCCTCGCCGCGCTCCTCGCGGCCCTCGCCGGTCCGGTCGGCGGGGTGGTCGCGCTCGGTCTCGTCGACCCGTGGCTCGCGGCCGTGTTCCTGGCCGGGGCTCCCGTACTCGCCCTGCTGTTGCGGGCGTTCACCCGGGACACCTCGGCGTGCGTGGCCGAGTACCAGCGCGCGCAGGGAAGGATCGCGACGGCGCTGGCGGAGGCGGTCGACGGCCACCGGACGATCGTGGCCGCCGGTCTCCAGGCCCGGGAGGCGGAGCGCGTGCTGCGCCCGCTGCCCGGTCTCGCCCGCGCCGGGCACCGCATGTGGCGGGTGCAGGGCCGGGCCGCCGCCCAGGCGGTCACCGTGGGCCCGCTGCTCCAGCTCGCGGTCGTGGCCATGGCCGGACTGCTGCTCGCCAGGCACCGGATCTCGGTCGGCGAGGTTCTCGCCGCCTCCCGCTACGCCGTCCTCGCGACGGGCGTCGGCGTGCTGGTCGGACAGCTCGCCGCCACCGCCCGGGCGCGCTCCTCCGCGAGCCGCCTCGCCGAGGTGCTGGCCCTTCCCGCACCGCCCCACGGCACCCGCCCGCTCCCGCCGGGCCCCGGCCGCCTTCAGCTGCGCGCGGTCACCGCCCGCCGGGGCGGCCGCACGGTACTGGACGGCGTCGACCTGGACGTCCCCGGCGGCACCGCCCTCGCCGTCGTCGGCCGTTCGGGCACCGGCAAGTCCCTGCTGGCCGAACTCGCGGGCCGGCTGGCCGATCCGGACGCCGGGGAGGTCCTGCTGGACGGCGTCCCGCTGCCCGCGCTCCGCCACGACGAGCTGCGCCGGGCCGTCACCTGCGCCTTCGCCCGCCCGGCCCTCCTCGGCGGGACCGTCGCGGACACCATCGCCCTCGGCCTCACCACCCCCTCCCCCGCCGAGATCCGCGCCGCCGCGGCCAAGGCACAGGCGGACACGTACATCCGCCGCCTCCCCGCCGGCTTCGCGACCCGGCTCACCGACGCCCCCCGCTCCGGCGGCGAGTCCCAGCGCCTCGGTCTGGCCCGCGCGTTCGCACACCCCGGCCGGCTGCTGATACTCGACGACGCCCTCTCCAGTCTCGACACCGTCACCGAACACCGCGTCGCCGCGGCCCTGCTGGCGCCCGGCCCGGGACCGACCCGGCTGATCGTCGCGCACCGCCCGTCGACCGCGGCCCGGGCCGACGCGGTGGCCTGGCTGGACGGCGGCCGGGTGCGGGCGGTGGGAACCCATGCGCGGCTGTGGCGGGACCCGGAGTACCGGGCGGTGTTCGGGGCACGCGCGGCGGAGGGCGCGGCCCGGTGACCGCCCCGCTGCTCCGGGCGGGCCGGGCCGTGCCGGTGCGCCTGGTGTGCTGGTCGCTGCTGGAGGCCGGGCAGACCTTTCTGCTCGGCTACGCCCTGGCCCGCGCGCTCGACGCCGGGTTCCTGGCCGGGGACCCGCGGACCGGGCTGTGGTGGCTGGCCGCGGCCGCGGGCGCGGTGGTGGCGGGGGCGTACGGGACCCGGCGGGTGTACGAAGTGGTAGCCGACCTCGTGGAGCCGGTGCGGGACCGGCTGGTGGCGGGGGTGGTCGCGCGCGGGGTGCGGGAGGCCGACCCGGGGGCGCTGTCCGGGCTGACCCAGCAGGCGGAGATCGCCCGGGACACCCTCGCCGGGCTGGTGCTGGTGTCCCGGTCGTTCGTGTTCACGGCCGCCGGCGCGCTCACCGGGCTGTGCGCCCTGGCACCGCCGCTGCTGCTCGTGGTGCTGCCCCCGCTGGTCGCCGGGCTGGCCCTGTTCGCGGCGACGCTGCGCCCGCTGGCCCGCCGTCAGGAGGCCTTCCTGACCGCCGACGAGGCGCTCGCGGCGGAACTGGGCGAAGTGGGCCCGGGGTTGCGGGACGTCACCGCGGCGGGAGCCGAGGAACAGGTCGCCGCGCAGACCGGGCGGCGGGTGGACGCCGAGTTCCGGGCCGCCCGGGCGCTGGCCCGCTGGAGCGTCGTGCGGGTGGCGGCGCTCGCGGTCGGCGGCCAGCTGCCCCCGGTGCTGCTGCTCGCCGCCGCGCCCTGGCTGCTCGCCCACGGCGTGACCGCGGGCGCCCTGGTCGGCGCGCTCGCCTACGTCACGCAGTCCCTGCTGCCCGCCCTGCAGAACCTGGTGCACGGCCTGGGCACCGGCGGGACCCGCTTCACGGTCGTCCTGCGCAGGCTCCGCCCGCCCCCGGATCCCGGCCCGTCCCCGACGCCGGCCGCGGAGGTGACCCCCGGCGCCCCCGCTCTCTCGTTCTCCGCCGTCACCTTCGCCTACGGCCCGGCGAGCACCCCCGTCCTCGACGGGCTCGACCTCGTCGTCCCGTGCGGCGGTCACCTCGCCGTCGTGGGCCCGAGCGGGATCGGCAAGTCGACGCTGACCGCGGTGGCCGCCGGGCTGCTGCACCCGGCGCACGGCGCGGTCCGGGTGTGCGGCCATCCCGTGCCGGGGGTGCGGGCGGCCGCCCTGCGGGTGCTGATCCCGCAGGAGGCGTACGTCTGCACGGGCACCCTCGCCGAGAACCTGGGGCTGCTGCGCCCGGACCCCGTCCCGGGTCCTGAACTGCTGGCCGCGGCCGAGACGGTCGGGCTCACGCCGCTCCTGGACCGGCTGGGCGGTCCGGACGCCCCGGTGCGGCCGGCGGCGCTGTCCGCGGGTGAGCGGCAGCTGATCGCGCTCACCCGTGCCTACCTCTCCCCCGCCCCGCTCGCCCTTCTCGACGAGGCGACCTGCCACCTCGACGCGGAGGCCGAGGCCCGCGCCGAGACGGCGTTCGCCACCCGGCCCGGCGGCACGCTGGTGGTCGTCGCGCACCGCATCGACTCGGCCCGCCGGGCCCGGCGGATCCTGGTGATGGACGGCCCCCGCACGGCCTACGGCACCCACGAGGACCTGCTGCGGACCTGCGCCCTCTACCGGGAACTGGTGGCGCCCGGCGAGACCGCCGGGTCACAGCCACCCCTCGCCCTGTGAGATCCGGATCGCGTCGACGCGGTTGCGGGCCCCGGTCTTGCGGGTGATCGCCGCCATGTAGTTGCGTACGGTCCCGTGCGACAGGTGCAGGCTGCCGGCGATCTCCGCGATGGACGCCCCGCCGGCCGCCAGTTCCAGCACGCTCAGTTCCCGTCTGGTGAGCGGGATCTCGGCCGCCCGCAGGAAGCCGAAGCCCAGCGAGTCGTCGACGAAACGTTCCCCCTCGGCGGCGCGCCGGATCGCCTGCACCAGCCGTTCCGGCGCGCCCGCCTTGTCGACGTAGCCGAGCGCCCCCGCCTCGGCCGCCCGCTTCAGCAGTCCCGGCCTGTTCGCGCCGGCAAGCACCACGAGCCGCGGCGCGGGCGCACCGGGCTCGGCCGGGCGCAGGTCGGCCAGCGACGGCACGCCGTGGGTGCCGGAACTGTCGAGGTCCGCCGCGCACACGTCGGGCCGCACCGCCCGGACCCGCCCCCACGCGCCGTGCCACGGCGTGTCGTCCACGCTCAGCCCTGGTTCCCGGCGTAACCACTCCGCCAGGACCGATCTCACCAGACACACGTCGTGCACCAGAAGTACCCGGATCACCGCCGCCCCCTCAACCAGACATCCGTCGGTTCTTCCGTTCAAGGTGTGGAACGCGTGCCCCATTGTTGGCGCCGTCCACCTTGCGTGGGCGCGAAGATCCGGCCATCAGGGTGCGCGGGGGCGCACGCCCGGCGCTCGTACCCCGCCCCGCGCTTCGGCTGCCGGGGAATGTGCCGGGGCGAACGGGGTAGCCCGGGCCGGCCCGGTGCGGGGGCCCGCGCGGCTCTCGCCGTGCGCCGGTCGCCGCCACGAGGGAGCCTTGATCCCGAGGACGCGACGCGCGGCCGGACGAGGAGGTGGTCGGGCGTGTCCGACGGGATGGGGGCGCCTCCGGCCGGAACGGAGCCCGACGCCGGGGTGCCTGCGGCCGCCGGCAGCCGCTCCGGCAAGCCGCTGCTGTCGCTGGCGCTGGCCGCCATGATGGAGGAGGTCCAGGCGCACTCCGGCGCGGTCTACCTGCTCGCGGCCGACGAGCCGGTCCTGGAGATGTCGGTGACGGCGGGGCTGCCCCGGGCCTTGGCCGCGCCGTGGGAGCGGGTCGGGCTGAGCGCGCCGATCCCGGTCGCGGACGCGGCGCGCGACCGGCGGCTGGTGTGGGTGGGCGGCGAGGAGGACATGGCCCGCCGGTACCCGCGCATCGCGGTGGTGCTGCCGTACGCGTTCGCGCTGGCCGCGCTCCCCGTGGCGACGGCGGACACCCTGTACGGGGCGGTGTACGTGACCTGGCCCGGTGCCCATCCGACGGTGCTGTCCGACCGGGAGCGGGAGTCGCTGACCTCGGCGTGCGACCGGCTGGCGGTGCGGCTGGAGCGGGTCGCCCGGGAGAACCGTCCGCTGCGCACCGAACCCGATCTGCTGGCGGCACCCCCGTCGGGGGTGGCGGGTACGTTCGGCACGGTGGAGGCGGCGCGGATGGTGGGGCGGCTGCCGTACGGGCTCGTCTCGCTCGATCTGCACGGCCGGGTCGCCTTCGCCAACGGGGCGGCTGCCGAACTGCTCGGTGTGCGCGTCGACGATCTGCTGGGCACCCAGCCGTGGGTGTCGGTGCCGTGGCTGAACGACCCGATGTACGAGGACCGCTACCGGGCGGCGCTGCTCAGCCAGCATGTGACGTCGTTCGTGGCGCTGCGGCCGCCGGGCGACTGGCTGTCGTTCCGGATGTATCCGAGCACGACCGGGCTGACCACCCGGATCAGCCGGGCACGGGCGGTCGCCGAGGTGGTGGGGACGACACCGCGCGCGGACTCCGCGCCGGCGCACCGGCTGGTCACCATCTCACAGGTGCTGAGTCTGGCCGGGGCGCTGACCGAGGCCGTCGGGGTGCAGGACGTCGTGCAGCTGGTGGCGGACGAGGTCGCCCCGTCCGTCGGCAGTCAGGCCGTGGTGGTGCTCGGCGCGCGGGGCGGGCGGCTGCACGTGCTGGGGCACCGCGGGTACGAGGAGCCGCGGACCGTGGAGCGCTTCGACGGCCTCCCGCTGGCCGAACGCACGCCCGGTACCCATGTCCTGAACACCGGCGTGCCGGCGTTCTTCGAGTCGAGGCAGCAGCTGGTGCGGCTGTATCCGGACCGGCACGACACCCCGGACGGGTTCGCTGCCTGGGCGTACCTGCCGCTGATCGCGTCGGGCCGCCCGGTGGGCACCTGTGTCCTCGCCTACGCCGAGCCGCACGCCTTCCCGGCCGACGAGCGTGCCGTGCTCACCAGCCTCGGCGGGCTGATCGCGCAGGCGCTGGAGCGGGCCGTGCTCTACGACGCGAAGAACCAGCTCGCGCACGGTCTGCAGGCGGCCCTGCTGCCGCGCTCGCTGGCCCCGCCGGCCGGTATCGAGGCGGCCGCCCGCTATCTGCCGGCCATGCACGGCATGGAGATCGGCGGCGACTTCTACGACCTGGTGCCCACCCGGCCGCTGGCCGCGGCGGTGATCGGGGACGTGCAGGGGCACAACGTGACGGCGGCCGGGCTGATGGGCCAGATCCGTACCGGCGTACGGGCCTTCACGAGCGTCGGGCAGGCGCCGGAGGAGGTGATGCGCAGCACCAACCGGCTGCTGATCGACTCCGGCGCCGAGCTGTTCGCGAGCTGTCTGTACCTGCGGCTGGACCCGGAGCGCGGACGCGCGGTGATGGCGCGGGCGGGGCATCCGCCGCCGCTGCTGAGACGTCCGGACGGGCGGGTGCGGGTCCTCGACCTGGCCGGGGGCCCGTTGCTGGGCATCGACTCGGAGGCGACGTACCCGACGACCGAGGTGTCGCTCGCACCGGGCTCGGTGCTCGCCCTGTACACCGACGGGCTGGTGGAATCCCCCGGCGTGGACATCGAGGACGCCCTGGTCGGACTCGGGGAACTGCTCTCGGAGAACGGCGACCAGCCCCTGGACCGGCTCGCCGACACGCTCGTGCGGCACAGTGCGGCGGCGCAGGAGCGTGTCGACGACGTCGCGGTGCTGTTGCTGCGGGCCGAGGCCGGCGGCTGACCGGCGCCGACGGTGCCCGGTCCGTCCCTCCGGCGGGAGGGCCGGACCGGGCACCGTCGGCGGGGAACCGCCGGCAGGCCGTGCGCGGGGTCGGTCAGTGGGACGACGAGGTGTTGTCCGCGCCGGTCCCGGACTGGTCGCCGGTGCCCGTCCCGACACCCGTGCCGGACTGGTCGCCGGTACCGGTGCCGGTCCCGTCCCCGGTGCCGCTCTGGTCGCCCGCCGTGGCGGACGGGTCGGCGGTGCCGCCGATCTGGTCACCGCCGGCCTGGTCGCCGGCTCCGGTCCCGTCCCCGGCGGTGGCGGACGGGTCGGCCGTGGCGCTGGCGTCACCGGCACCGGCACCCGCGCCCGCACCCGCACCCGCGTCACCGAGGGTCGCGCCGGTCGCCTGCAGGGCGGCGGTCACCGGCTGGAAGAAGGTCTCACCGCCGGAGGTGCAGTCGCCGCTGCCGCCGGAGGTCATGCCGACCGCGCCGCCGTCCTGCGTGAACAGCGAGCCGCCGCTGTCGCCGGCCTCGGCGCAGACGTTGGTCTGGATGAGGCCGGTGACGGTGTCGACGCCGTTGGGGTCGGTCTCGCTCTGGAAGTTGACGGTGGCGTCGAGGCCGGTGACCTGGCCGTCGTGCAGCCCGGTGGTGGATCCCATCCGGAACACGGTCTCGCCGACGGTGGCGTCGACGGCCTGGTTGATGGCCACGGTCTGGCCGTTGCCTATGTTGACGTCACTGGTCGTCTGGGTGGTGGCGTCGTTGTACTTGACGAGCGAGAAGTCGCCGTTGCCGGGGAACTGGGCCTGGTCCACGGTGGCGATGGGCTGGCCGGTCTCGGAGTCGGACCAGTCCTTGGCCGCGACACCGCAGTGACCGGCCGTCAGGAAGGCGGGGCTGCCGTCCGAGGCGGTGACGTTGAAGCCGAGGGAGCAGCGGACGGTGCCGTTCTGCACCTGGGAGAAGATCGCGTCGCCGCCGGAGACGAGGGTCTTGAAGGTGCCCGACGACTTCTTGAGGGTCGCCATGTTCGAGCCGAGGCCCTGGACCGTCGACTGCAGGGTGTCCCACTTGGCGCCGGTGACGGTGCTGTCGGCGCTGACCACGACCTTGTTGGTCTTGGGGTCGACGGCCCAGGCGGTGCCCGGGATGGTCGCCTTGGTCTTCAGTGTCTTGGCGACGGCCTCGAGTGCCGAGGTGCTGTTCTGCACCTGGCGCACGACCGCGCCGGCCTGCTCCGCCTGGGCGATCACGTTGTTGTCGCCTTTGACGACGTTGACGACGAGCTGCTGCTTGGCGCTGTCGTAGTAGGACCCGGCGAAGGCCTGGCCGAGGAGCGTCTGGAGCTGCGCGGCGAGGTTCGAGGCGCCCGTGGCCTTCAGGGTCTTGGGGGCAGCGGTGGCGCCGGAGGCGTTGTCCTGGGACGCGTTGGCCATCGGGAGCAGGAACGCCGCAGCTCCGAGCGCGGCGACACCGCCCACCGCGATAGCGGCCTTGCGCTTCGGAATTCGCTTGTGACTCAAACTTCTCGACCTCCAAGGGACGGAGTGTCTGCCGTTGCGGGGCAGTCGTTCGTGAGCGGCGCCTGGATGGCCATAGGTACGGGCGGGTCACGTGGTGCGTTCAATTCCGTTTGCCAACTTCCTTGACCTGGTGATGAATCGGCCATGGCGCGCCCGTGGGGGAGGAGGTGCGCGTGCCGGGCGGCCGGCCCGGGAACAATCCCCCATATGACGATGACCACCGCCGAAGCCGACAAGATCCTCTCCGCCAACTTCGCCCCCTGGGTGCTCGATCTCGGGCTGGCCGTCGAGGCATTGGGCGAGGACCGGGCGGTGCTGCGTCTGCCCTGGTCGGACCGGCTGTCCCGGGAGGGCGGCGGGCTGTCGGGGCAGGCGCTGATGGCGGCGGCCGACACGGCGACGGTGATCGCGGTCTCGGCGGCCAGGGGCGGCTTCGTACCGATGACTACGGTGCAGCAGTCGACCTCGTTCCAGCGCGCGGTGACCGGTTCGGATGTCCTGATCGAAGCGGTGCTGACCAAACTGGGCCGCCGGATGGCGTTCGCCGACATCACGATGAGCGATCAGCGGTCGGGGGCGGTCGCGGCACGGGCGAGCACGGTGTACGCACTCCTGGGCTGACCCCGCCCACCGTCGGCCGAACAGAAGGACACGGTCAGCAACCGATCATTGACGGTCCGTCGCGATCACGGACTGGAATCATTGCTTCAGGGAATCTGCACATCCAATACCCAAGCGGGTCACGGGAAGCGGCGGATCTGCACAATCGCGCGCCCCTCACCGTGCCCTTGGCCCGGAGTGCCGGATTCGCCGCCGGGTGGGCAAGCGGTGCGGCAGGGGTGAAGTCGTGCGCCTTGTGAAGGAGTCGCCGACAAGCGGTGCGCGCGCCTGCACGGTTGCGCCCTTGCGGGACTCAAGTTCCCAGGTGAGACGCATGGTTGATTGGAGGCGCGGCCCGTGGGCGTGCTTTGATCCATCGCACCGCGGGCCGCGAAGGGCTTCCGGAAACGGGCGTCCGGCGCTCGCGGTCGCGGCCGTCCGCTCGTCCCCCCAAGGGCCGTGTTCGTCCCTGAAGGGCGTCGGGGGGCCGCTCTCCCCCTTGTGAATATCCATATGAAGGGAAGTTCCATCATGAACTCCACCCCCCAGGTTGAGACCGTCGAGATCTCCGACGCCGAGCTCGACAACGTCTCCGGCGGTCTGTCCCTGAACGCCGTCGGCACCGTCACCGGCCTGGTGGACGGCGTTGCCCCGGTTTCCGGCCTGGTCAACACGGTCGTCGGCACCGTCGAGGGTGTCACCGGCCTGAACACCCAGCCGGTCACCAACCTGGTCGCCGGTCTCTGATCGCACCTCGTTGCCGCTGAGTCCCGGAGCCGGATCCCGGCCCCGGGGCTCTCGGGCGTTCTGAAACACCCCAGTCTCTCCGCTAGGTGAGGGAAGTTCCGTGCAGTTCCGCCAACAGGCCCTCGCCAAGCTCCAGTCACCGGAGGAGCTGGATCTCCCGGTCCGGTTCGCCCGTCCGCAGGGCTGGCTCGCGCTGTCCGTCTCCGTCGTCGTGATGGCGGCGGCCTCGGTGTGGGCGGTGACCGGTTCGGTCGCCTCCACGGTGAGCGCGCAGGCCATCCTCACCCACGGGCAGGGCAGCTACATCCTGCAGAGCCCGGTCGCCGGGCAGGTCACGGCGGTCCTCGCCGAGCAGGGCGAGCGGCTGCCGGCAAACTCCCCCGTCCTGAAGGTGCACACGAGCCAGGGCGACTCCGTCGTGCGCACGGTCGCCGCCGGCCGGATCAGCGCGCTCGCCGCGACCATCGGGCAGATCATCCAGACCGGTACGAACGTCGCCGCCGTGGAGAAGGTCGCCCACGCCACGGACCCGCTGTACGCGACGGTCTACGTCCCCGCCGAGAACGCCTCGTCCATCCCCGCGGACGCCCCGGTCGACCTGACCGTGTCGTCGGTGTCGACGCAGGAGTACGGCGTGCTGCGCGGCCATGTGCGGTCGGTGGACCGCGCCGCCCAGTCGGCCCAGTCGATCTCGGCTTTCCTCGGCGACAGCCAGCTCGGCGACCAGTTCACCAAGAAGGGCCGCCCGGTGGCCGTACTGGTCCGGCTGGACACCTCGAAGAAGACGAAGAGCGGCTACCGGTGGTCCTCGGCGGACGGGCCGCCGTTCAAGCTCGACTCCATGACCCTGGCCTCGGGTTCGATCCGGCTGGCCGACCAGCGTCCCGTCGATTGGCTGCTCCCGTGACCACCGCCCAGGAGACCCGCGGCCGCCGGCGCGCCGCGCCGCCCAAGCGTCCGGTCCCCAAGGGCCGCGGCCGGACGGTCCGTACGCCCACCGTGCTCCAGATGGAGGCCGTCGAGTGCGGCGCCGCCTCCCTCTCCATGGTCCTCGGCCACTACGGCCGCCATGTCCCGCTGGAGGAGCTGCGCATCGCGTGCGGTGTCTCCCGCGACGGCTCACGCGCCAGCAACCTGCTGAAGGCGGCCCGCAGTTACGGTCTCACCGCCAAGGGCATGCAGATGGACCTGGCCGCCCTCGCCGACGTGCAGGGTCCCGCGATCCTGTTCTGGGAGTTCAACCACTACGTCGTCTACGACGGCATGGGCCGCCGCTTCGGCCGCCGGGGCGTCTACATCAACGACCCCGCCAAGGGCCGCCGGTTCGTGCCGATGGAGGAGTTCGACGGCAGCTTCACCGGTGTCGTCCTGGTCCTGGAACCGGGCGACGGCTTCGAGAAGGGCGGCCGCCGGCCCGGCATCCTCGGCGCCATGCCCGCCCGGCTGCGCGGCACCGCCGGCACCATGCCGGCCGCCGTCCTGGCCAGCCTCCTCCTCGTGGTCGTCGGCGCGGCGGTGCCCGCGCTCAGCCGCCAGTACATCGACCTGTTCCTCATTGGCGGCCAGACCTCCCTGCTCACCGTGCTGTTCGCCGCGATGGGCACCTGCGTCCTGCTCACCCTGGTGCTGACCTGGCTGCAGCAGGCGAACCTGCTGCACGGCCGCATCGTCTCCTCCACGCTCTCCAGCGCCCGCTTCCTGCGCCACCTGCTGCGCCTGCCGGTGACCTTCTTCGCCCAGCGCAGCCCGGCCGACCTGGTGCAGCGCCTGCAGTCCAACGACCAGGTCGCCGAGACCCTGGCCCGCGACCTCGCGGCGGCCGGCGTGGACGCCGTGGTCGTCGTCCTGTACGCCGTGCTCCTCTACACCTACGACGTCCAGCTCACCTTCCTGGGCATCGGCGTGGCCCTGCTGAACATCGTGGCCATGCGGCTCGTCGTACGGCTGCGCGCGACCCGGACCGCGAAGCTGCGCGCGGACACCGCCCGGCTCACCAACACCTCCTACACCGGCCTTCAGCTGATCGAGACGATGAAGGCGACCGGCGGCGAGGACGGCTACTTCCGCAGGTGGGCCGGGCAGCACGCGAGCACGCTGGAGGAACAGCAGCGGCTCGGGGTGCCGAGCGCCTGGCTCGGGGTGGTGGCCCCGACGCTCGCCACCGTCAACAGCGCCCTGATCCTGTGGATCGGCGGCATGCGGGCGGTCGAAGGGGGCATCTCGGTCGGCCTCCTGGTCGCCTTCCAGTCCCTGGTCACCCGCTTCACCGCCCCGCTGACCCGGCTCAACGGCGTGGCGGGCCGCATCCAGGACTTCGCGGCCGACGTGGCCCGCCTCAAGGACGTGGAGAACTTCGAGGCGGACCCGATCTACGCCCGGCCCGGCGCGGGCGACTCCACCCGGCGGCTGCAGGGGCATGTGGAACTGGAGAACATCAGCTTCGGCTACAGCCCGCTGGACAAGCCCCTGCTCACCGGCTTCGACCTGACCGTCGGCCCCGGCCGCCAGGTCGCCCTGGTGGGCGGCTCGGGCAGCGGCAAGTCCACCGTCTCCCGGCTGATCTCGGGCCTGTACGCCCCCTGGGAGGGCGTGATCCGCATCGACGGACAGCGCCTTGAGGACATCCCGCGCGGCGCGCTGGCCGCCTCCGTCTCCTTCGTCGACCAGGACGTCTTCCTCTTCGAGGGGTCGGTCCGCGACAACGTGGCGCTGTGGGACCCGTCGATCCCGGACGAGGCCGTGGTGGAGGCGCTGCGCGACGCGGCCCTGTACGACGTGGTGGCGCGCCGGCCCGGCGGGATCCACAGCAGGGTCGAGCAGGACGGCCGCAACTTCTCCGGCGGCCAGCGTCAACGCCTCGAGATCGCACGGGCGCTGGTGCGCCGGCCGAGCATCCTCGTCCTCGACGAGGTGACCAGCGCGCTGGACGCCGAGACCGAGCTGACCGTCATGGACAACCTGCGGCGCCGCGGCTGCGCCTGTGTCGTCATCGCGCACCGGCTGAGCACGGTCCGCGACAGCGACGAGATCGTCGTGCTCCAGCACGGCACGGTCGTGGAGCGCGGGCGGCACGACGAGCTGGTGGCACACGGCGGGGCGTACGCCGCGCTGGTCAGGGAGCGATGAGATGACGACCGTGGACCAAGGCGACGTCGTGATCGGCGCGTTCGGGGCACTGGGCAACCGGATCGACTGCACCGGCTTCACCCGCCTCGACCTCGAAGGCCCGCAGGTGCTGTGGCTGGTGGCGTCCGGCGCCCTCGACCTGTTCGCGGTGGACGCCGAACAGCAGGGCCACTGGCACCACCTGGGCCGCCTGGAGGCCGGCGCGCTGCTGCTCGGCCCGGTCGCGGGACCGCAGCACACCCTGGTGGCACGCCCGTTGCGGGACTGCGTCGTGCACCGCATCGGTCTGCGCGAGCTGTACCAGCCGTCCAACACCCAGACCTGGTCCTACGACGAGTACGGCAACCCCCAGTACGTACCGCCGACCACGAGCCCCCTGGAATACGCGCTCGCGCTCGGCGTGGGCCGCGGCCTGTCCGTTCTCTTCCAGGCCCCGATGACCGACGGCGAGCGGGCCACGGCCCCCACCGACGACGACGTCTTCTGGATGCAGGTGCCGCCGGGCAGCGTGCAGTACGGCTCGCTGTACGGCGCGGAGGCGGCCGCCGACCTGCTGATGGACCCGGCGCTGTGGCAGAGCATGGTCGACCAGCAGTACCGGCTGCTGACCACCCTGGACCGGTGGATCGAGCAGCTGGAGCGCACCCACGAGACGCGTACGGCGGCCGGCATCAGGGCCGGTGAGGCGGTCCGGGCCCAGGCCGACCGCACGCTGCTCGCCTCCATCGGCAAGGCGGGCAAGCGCACCACGGCCGCGGACGCGGACGCCTCCTACGCGGCGTGCAGGCTGGTCGCCGAGGCCGCGGGCATCACCCTCGCCGAACCCGCGCAGAGCGGCACCGAGAGCGACCGCATCGACCCGGTCGAACGGGTGGCCCTCGCCTCCCGGGTCCGCACCCGGGCGGTACGGCTCGACGGCCGCTGGTGGCACGACAACGTCGGCCCGCTGGTCGGACACCGCGCCCTGTCCGGCGCTCCCGTGGCGCTGCTGTGGCGGCGCGGCGGCTATGTGGCCGTCCATCCGGCGACCGGCCGCGAGACCCCGATCGAGAAGGCGAACGCGGCGGAGTTCGAGCCGCGCGCGGTGATGTTCTACCGGCCGCTGCCCGACAGGGCGCTCAGCCCGTTCGGCCTGCTCCGGTTCAGCCTGCGCGGTACGCGCGGCGACATGGGCAACCTGCTGCTGGCCGGACTGGTGACCGTGGCGATCGGCGCCCTGGTGCCGATCGCCACCGGCAGGGTGCTCGGCGACTACGTGCCCAAGGCCCAGACGGACCTGATCGTGCAGGTCTGCCTGGCGGTGATGATCAGCGCCGTGGTGTCGGCCGCGTTCACGCTCCTGGAGAACCTGACGATCCTCCGCCTGGAGGGCCGGATCGAGGCGACCCTGCAACCGGCCGTCTGGGACCGGCTGCTGAGGCTGCCGACGAAGTTCTTCACCCAGCGCTCGACCGGCGAGCTGGCCAGCGCGGCGATGGGCGTCAGCGCGATGCGCCGGCTGCTGGCGGGGGTCGGCCCGGTGGTCGCCCAGTCGGTGACCGTCGGGGCGATGAACCTGGGCCTGCTGTTCTGGTACAGCGTGCCGATGGCACTGGCGGCCCTTGCCATGCTGGTCGTCATCGCCGCGCTGTTCCTGGGGCTCGGGCTGTGGCAGGTGCGCTGGCAGCGCAAGCTCGTGGTGCTCGGCAACAAGCTGAACAACCAGGCCTTCCAGACCCTGCGGGGCCTGCCCAAGCTGCGGGTGGCGGCCGCCGAGAACTACGCCTACGCGGCCTGGGCGGGCGAGTTCGCGCGCAGCCGGGAGCTCCAGCAGAAGGTGGGCCGGATCAAGAACCTCACCACGGTGCTGGGCTCGGTCTACCTCCCGGTCTGCACCCTGCTGATGTTCATGCTGCTCGCGGGACCGGCGCGGGGCGCCATGGACGCGGCGGCCTTCCTCACCTTCAACACGTCGGTGACGATGCTGCTCACCTCGGTCACCCAGCTGACCGGCTCCTTCGTGTCGGCGGTGGCCGCGCTCCCCCTCTTCGAGGAGATCAAGCCGGTCCTGGAGGCCGCCCCCGAGGTCCGCACCGCCAGCACCCGCCCCGGCCCGCTGTCCGGGGCCGTGGAGGCCCGCCGCCTGTCCTTCCGGTACTCGGACGACGGTCCCCTGGTCCTGGACGACGTCTCCTTCACCGTCCGCCCGGGCGAGTTCGTGGCGGTCGTCGGCCCCAGCGGCTGCGGCAAGTCGACCCTGCTGCGGCTGCTGATCGGCTTCGACAGACCGGTCTCGGGAAGCGTGCTCTACGACGGCCAGGACCTGGGCGCCCTCGACCAGTCGGCGGTCCGCCGCCAGTGCGGGGTGGTGCTCCAGCACGCACAGCCGTTCACCGGCTCGATCCTGGACGTCATCTGCGGCACCGAGCCCTACACCCCCGAGGAGGCGATGGCGGCGGCCGAGATGGCCGGGCTCGCGGAGGACATCAAGCGGATGCCGATGGGACTGCACACCATCGTCGCCGGGAGCGGCGCGATCTCCGGCGGCCAGCGGCAGCGGCTGATGATCGCCCAGGCGCTGATCCGGCGTCCGCGCATCCTCTTCTTCGACGAGGCGACGAGTGCGCTCGACAACGACACCCAGCGCACGGTCATCGAGAGCACCCGCAAGCTGAACGCCACCCGGATCGTGATCGCCCACCGGCTGTCCACGGTCCTGGACGCCGACCGGGTGATCGTGATGGAGGACGGCAAGGTCGCCCAGCAGGGCCCGCCCGCCCAGTTGCTCGCCGACACCGGCGGGCGCCTGCACGAACTGGTGCGACGGCAGCTGGCGTGACCGGTCAGGCGTCGATGCCGGGGACGGGGGCGCCGGAGGGCAGGCCGGCGTCGAGATAGCCCTGGTAGTACTCCTTCCAGGGCGCGGTGACGCCGGCGTGCGGGCCCGGGAAGCGCTCGCCGCGGGCCTTGGCGTCGAGGGCGGCGAGGCAGACCTCCCAGCCGGCGCTGTTGCGGGCGGCGGTGTTCTCCTCGCCCAGGACGTGCGTGAGGGTGAAGCGGGTCCCGTCGGGACCGGCGTCCTCCAGCTCGAAGCGGATCTCGTCGCCGCCCCAGTCGAAGGTCAGGTTCCGGGGCGGGTCGACGGCGAGCACGGTGCCGTGCGACTCGGGCATGTTCGGGTCGCCGGTGAACTTGACGGCACCGCCGGGGCGCAGGTCGAACTCGGCGCGGGACGGGAACCACCCGGCGAGTTCGTCGGGGTCGGTGACGAAGTGCCAGACGCGGTCGACGGGGTGGCCGTACAGGCGGCTGAAGCGGACTGCGGGGCGGCCGTCGTCGAGGGTGACGTAGGTGCCGGTGAGTTCGGCGGGCATGGGGATCAGTCCTTCGAGGTGGGGGCTTCCGGGTCGTCCGCCGTCTCGTCCAGGCGGCGGCCCAGGGTGTCCAGGCTGCTGTTCCACAGCCGGCGATAGGGGGCCAGCCAGGCGTCGAGTTCGGCGATGGGTGTCGGGTCCAGGGCGTAGACGCGGCGCTGCGCGTCCTGCCGGACCCGGACCAGGCCCGCCTCCCTCAGCACCTTGAGGTGCTTGGACGTGCTGGGCTGACTGAGGCCGCACGCGTCCACGATCTCGCCGACGGGGCGCGGGCGGGTGAGGAGGAGGCCGACTATGGCACGTCGATGGGGGTCGGCCAGGGCGGTCCAGAGGGTGTCGGCGGACATGGTTGCAATATGCCCGGACAGTTATATTCCTGTCAAGGAATATGCACGCTGCGGCGAACGACTCACCCCTTCCCAGCGAAACGTTGCCGTTTCGCTGAAAGTGGTCTAGGGTTCGATGTGTACGAAACCGTTTCGTTCGCGGTGCTGTAGATGCCGTGTCGACGAAACGGCTTCCTGGTAAATCCCGAACGACTTCCCTGGAGTGGTTCCCGCATGTCTGAGAAGACTTTGGCCGACGACGTCCGCGTCGGTACCGAGGAGGCACCGCCGGTCGCCTCCTCCAAGCGGTGGTGGATCCTCGCGGTCATCGCCGTCGCCCAGCTGATGGTGGTGCTCGACGCCACCATCGTGAACATCGCTCTCCCGTCCGCCCAGGCCGACCTCGGGTTCTCCGACGGCAACCGGCAGTGGATCGTCACCGCGTACGCCCTCAGCTTCGCGTCCCTGCTGCTGCTCGGCGGCCGGATCGCCGACCTGTTCGGACGCAAGACCGCCTTCCTCATAGGAGTCGTCGGCTTCGCCGCCGTGTCGGCGCTGGGCGGTGCCGCGAACGGCTTCGGGATGCTGGTCACCGCGCGGGCCCTCCAGGGCGCCTTCGGCGCGCTGCTCGCCCCGACCGCGCTCTCGCTCCTCAACACCACGTTCACCGACGCCCGTGAGCGGGCCCGGGCGTTCAGTGTCTACGGTGCCATCGCCGGTGCCGGCGGTGCGGTGGGCCTGCTGCTCGGCGGTGTCCTCACCGACACGTTCGACTGGCGCTCGACCCTGTACGTGAACGTCGCGATCGCGGTCGTCGCCTTCGCGGGCGGCATGGCGCTGCTGCACAACCACCGCGACGCCGGGAACGCCAAGCTGGACGTCCCCGGTACGGTCCTGGTCGCGGCCGGTCTGTTCTCGCTGGTCTACGGCTTCTCCAACGCCGAGTCGCACGACTGGGGTTCGCCGCTGACCTGGGGCTTCCTGATCGCCGGCGTCGCGTTCCTTGCGGCCTTCGCGTGGTGGCAGACCAAGTCCGCGCACCCGCTGCTGCCGCTGGGCATTCTGATGGACCGCAACCGGGGGGCCTCGCTCCTCGCCGTGCTGATCTCCGCCGGCGGCATGTTCGGCGTGTTCCTCTTCCTCACCTACTACCTGCAGCTGAACCTCGGTTTCAGCCCGACGAAGACCGGCGCGGCGTTCCTGCCGATGATCGGCGGCCTGATGGTGACCGCACAGATCGGTACCCAGGTTCTCGTGCCGCGGCTCGGCCCCAAGGTGGTCGTCCCGCTGGGGTTCGCGGTCTCCGCGGCCGGCATGGCCTGGCTGACCGGGATCGGTGTCGGCTCCAGCTACGTCAGCGCGGTGCTGCCGCAGCTGATCATCACCGGCCTCGGCCTGGGCCTGGTCATGCCGGCGGCCATGCAGCTGGGCACCGGCGGGGTGACGGCCGACGAGGCGGGTGTCGCCTCGGCGACGGTCAACGCCATGCAGCAGGTGGGCGGTTCGATCGGCACGGCGCTGCTGAACACGCTCGCGGCGAGTGCGGCGACGGACTACCTGGCCGGCAAGGACGCGACCAGCAAGCTGGTGCAGGCGCAGGCGACGATCGAGAGCTACACGACCGCGTTCTGGTGGTCGGCCGGGATGTTCGCGGTCGGCGCGGTCATCGCGTTCGTCCTGTTCCGCAAGGGGGTGCCGCAGCAGGACCCGGACGCGGCGCCGGTCGTCCACATGTGACTTCCGCAGAGCCGCAGTAACTGAGGGGCCGCCGTCAGCAGGGAGACGGTGGCCCCTCGCCGTTGTCGTCCGCGGGTGTGACACGGCTGGTCGCGCAGTTCCTCCCCCAGCCTTCGGCCGGGGGCACCCGCGGCGCCCCCGAAGGGGCGCCGGGACGTTCTCCACCGCTCCCCGGCATTCCCGTGACGGGAACGCCGGGGAGCGGCGGTGGTGCCGGGGGGTCGGACGGGCAGCCCCACACCACCCGTCCGCCCCCCGGTGCGAGATCGCAGGTTCCCCGCTCCAGGGGCCGCACTCCCCAGTTGCGGACCTGTCCGGCAGTCACGAGGACCGTGCGATCCCGGGCTCAGAAAGCGAAGACGTGCGTCCCGTAGGCGTCCCGCATGCACTGGTTGCCGAAGGTGTGCTCGTAGGAGACGCGCTTGCCCTGCCAGACGCCTTCCACCGTGACCACGACGGGGTCGTAGAGCTTGGTACACCACACGTCGGCTTTGGGTACGAGGGCGTTCAGGTCGCCGCCGGCGCCGCGTAGTTCGGCGCAGGCCTCGGCGGCCGCCGGGTGGGTCCCGGAGGGGCTGGGGGCGCAGTTCAGGGTGACGGCGCGCTCGGGCGTGGCGGTCGCCGCCGCTGTGCCGTGGCCGGTGGTGAGCACCAGGGCCGAGGGGGCGTAGAGCGAGCTCGGGGCGGCGACGGCGGCCCCCGTCAGGGGTCCGCAGACGGCGGCGGCCGTAAGGCCGATGGTCGCTGCCCAGCGCGCGGTGGTTCGCATTGTGTGCATCCTTCCGCTCGATTCGACGGGTGCCGCCCTCGGCCCGGTGGGTGCCGGGGCGGCGGGCGCCACTCTGCCGAGTCCGCCGCCGAAACACACATCGAACCCACAGGTTTCAGTAACCTTGCGTATTGAATCAGTGGCGTGAAGTCACGGAATTCGAACGCGTCAACCGCTCAACGGAGCGGTTCTTGATCGCCCGAAGCAGCCAGATGGCCTGATCCCATCGCCTCGTTAATCGTCCTGAAACATTCCGCTTCCGCTGTCGGCGGACTTCCGGGCAAGCCCTTGCCCTTGTCCTGCAACGGAGTAATCGTCATTACATGATTACCCAAGAGCAGCGAGACAAGATCCGCGGCTGGTTCGCCGGCCGCCTGCCCGACGATCTCTTCGAGGAACTGGTCGAGGTGACGGTCGACCGCGAGGAGGTCACCGTCATCGGGCGCATTCCCGGCCCCAAGCTCGCCGACGACGCGTCGGACGCAGAGCGGGAGGCAGCCGTACAGGGCCGGATCCAGGAGTTCCGGGAGCGCACCCGGGAGGACCGGATGGCCGTCGCACGGGAGGCGGAGCACCGGTTCCGGCGCAAGGTCTCCTGGGGCGTGAAGTGTTCGGGTCAGCGGGCGCTGTTCACGCACGTGGCCGCACCGGTGATGACCCGGCTGCGCCAGCCCGAGCGGGAGGTCCTGGACACGCTGATCGCCGGCGGCGTGGCGCGCAGCCGCAGCGAGGCACTGGCCTGGTGCGTACGCCTGGTCCAGCGCCACACCGACGACTGGCTGACGGAACTCCGCGATTCCCTGGAGCACGTGGAGCGCGTCCGGTCCCAGGGGCCGGACGCGGAGGACAGCGCCCCGTAACGGGCCCGACAACAGCGCCCTGTCGGGGGCGCTGGGGGTACCCCCGGCCCGAAGGCCCGGGGGAGGAACTGCGCGACCAGCCACGACGGCGCCGCGGACGACGCACCACACCCCCCCCGGCCTCCCCGCGCAGCGCCTAGTGGCCGGCCAGTCCCGCCGGCTGCGCCGAAGGCCCCCCGCTCCCGGCGATGGAGAGCGAGCCGCGGCTCTGCGACGGCACCGGCGCGTCGGTCAGCCAGTGCTGGCCGCTGGTGTGGTCGCGGACCTTGACCACGATGTCCGAGCCGGGGTCCACCCCGCCCGTCCCGAGGGCGAGGGTCTCGTCCCAGCGCGGCAGCAACTCGCCCTGGGCGGTGAGGCCGTAGCGCACGTCCCCACCGCGCTCGGCGCCCTCGTGGGCACAGGTGCCGAGGATGACCACCCCGGCGTCCGCGTGCGAGTCCAGGCACAGGTCCTGGCCGGCCGCGCTGCGCAGTTCGCCGTCGCTCTCGTACGTCCACTGCTGGGTCGAGGCCGAGGAGCACACCGCGAGCACGACGCTCGCCCCCGTCTTCGGCTCGCCGTTGACGTCCAGGCAGAGCTGGGCGGCGGCGTTGCGCAGCCGGGTCGTGTGGTCGGCGGCGGGCAGCCCGGCCGTGCCGGAGGTGGGCGTCGCCTCGGGCTCGGAGTCACCGGGCACCAGACCCGCGGTGGCGACGGCGTCGCTGCCGTCGCCGCCGCCGGACAGCGTGCTGACCGCGAGCACGGAGGCGAGCAGTCCCGCGCCGGCCACCCCGACACTGGTCAGCAGCGTCTTCGACGACCAGGAGCCGGGCGGACGGCGTACCGCCACGGGGATGCGGGCGAGGATCCGGGTCGTCCGGTCGGCCGCGCGCCGCCGACCGCCGCCTCCGGCGCGCCGGGCGGCGGCGCGGGTGAGGGGAGCCTCCGCACCGCCCTTGCGCCCCGGGCGCGTGTCGAGGTAGCGGCGGGCCCCCCAGCCGAGCACCGCCTCGACCAGCAGCACGCCCAGTCCGCCCTCGACATGGCCGAGTTGCTCGGCGGCGGCCCTGCAGTACGGGCACTCCGCGAGATGCGCCCGGACGTCCGGCAGCAGGCCACCGCCGCGGCGGATCGGCACGTCGAGGAGCCGGTTGTAGTAGCGGCACTCCTGGGACGGCGCGAGTTCCCGGTGGGCGCGGACACAGCCCTCGCGGAATTTCTCCCGGGCGTCCTCGAGAGCCGCGGACGCGCTTGCCGTGTCCATGCCCAACAGACCGGCCGGTACGGTTATCGGTTCCGCCTCCACCTCGGCGTGCCAGAGCAGGCTCTGGGCGAGCGCCGGAAGGCCCAGGAATGAACGCTCCGCGAGGGTGCGGTTTTCCGGGGTCATGGACTTCGTGGCGCGCATACCGCGCCCGCCGGCCGGTTTCCCGAGGTCCGGGAGAACTTCCGCTATTCGGTCCTCCACGGCCCAGTTGGCGACCGTGTCGCGGACGGAGACGAGCAGCCGCGGCCGGATCGCGTCGGCCGTCTCGCCGAGGGCCACCCGGTCGAGGACCTGGTGGAAGGCGGCGGCCGCGACCATGTGCGCGACGGGTCCCGAGGCAGCCAGGCAGATGACCGCGTACTCCTGGACGGGCCGCCAGTGCCGGGCCATGAGCAACGCGGCGGACCGGGAGGCCTCGATGTCCGAACCGGCTCGCAGCGGCGCGGCGAGGGACTCGTCGGACTCCCCCGCACCACCACCCGGCGGCGGATAGGAAGGGCGAGGCGGGTGGGGGGTGGACACGGAGCGGATTCCTTTGGTGCGGTGGTGCGTACCTCTTCGGTGCGCCTGCGGAGGGCGGGAATTCGCCGGCACGGTGTCGGTACGGTGTCGGTCGCGTTCCTCAACTGCCGAATTGGACCAGGCCTTTACCCCGCGCGGGTATTCACCTTCGCACAAGTCTCACACAAGCAACAAGGCGCCTGAACAACATCGACAGCATTGACAGAAAGTCAGAAAGACGGCGGTGGCTATTGCCCCTTCATGGCCGCATTCACCATTCCGCGCACCCCGTGTGAACCGTGCGCCCGCACCGGTCCCGCGCGCACGCTCCCGGCCCGCCCGCACGGGTGGTCCACTGATGACCGGCCCTCCTCACGAGGCCCCGCGCGAAACGGCGGCTCTTCCGCGCGAAACAGGCCGCCGGCCCCGTTCCTCCCGCCCTCGGCCGGCGGCCCCGAGGTTCTCGGGGCAGCTCTCCCTGCACGTCCGGGCAGGCGTCAGAGCTGCCAGGAACGGAGCCGGTCCGCCGCGGCATAGACGTCGGCCTTGCCGCTCATCAGGTCACGGGCGAGGTCGACGAGGGCGCCGTAGGGCGGGTCGATGCCGACATCGCTGACGTACATGTAGGCCACGGCGGTCGCGCAGGCGAACCGGGCGTTGGCCGAGGGCAGCGGCTTGAGCAGAGCGAGGGTGTGCAGCAGGGCCGCGGCCCGCCAGGCGGCGTCGGAGTCCACACCGAGGCGCGGCGGGTCGACCCGGTGCCGGGCGACGGCGGCGACCAGCGCGGAGAAGTCGTTGATGGTGGGCTGCTCCGGCATGACTTCCTCATGGCGCTGGAGCAGCCAGGGCACGTCGATGTGGATGACCGGCGGCATGGCTCAGGCGGCCTCGCCCTTCGCGGGCGGCTGCTCGTCGTCCGGGAACGCCGCGGCGAACTCGGCGGCGTGCGCCGCGAAGAAACGGCGGAATTCCTCCGCCCCTTCCTGCAGCGCCCGGTGGCGGGCGATGTCGGCGGCGGCCGCCTCACGGACAAGGGCCTTCATCGACGTACCGCGCTCCTTGGCTATCTGCCTCAGGTCCTCGAGTTCGCGGTCGCTGAACTCCACGTTGAGAGCTGGCATGCCCTTCACGGTACCGCGAGGGTACTCCACCGTAAATACCCGCAGGTCAAGACCGACTCACCACGGTACCAGCGGGGCCCGAGAACCATGTCCGTTTTCCGCCGGTCGGCGGCGTGGCGCCGCGCCAGACTCGCTGTCAAGGCGAGAGGGACGACGAATGTGAGGCATCAGATGGATCAGGTGGATCAGGTGGATCAGATGGATGTGTACACCGTGTACGACAGCCCGGTGGGCGAGCTGTGTCTGACCGGCGCGGAGCCGGCCGACGGCTTCGACGGAGTTCCAGCAGCAGGTGTGGCGGGCGCTCGACGACATCCCGTACGGCACCACGACGACGTACGGCGAACTGGCGGCACGGCTGGGCGTGCCCCGGTCCGAGATCCGGGCGGTGGGCGCCGCGGTCGGCGCCAACCCCCTGCTCGTTGTCCGGCCCTGCCACCGCGTGATCGGCGCCGACGGCTCGATGCGCGGGTACGCGGGCGGGGTGGAGAACAAGGTACGGCTGCTCACGCACGAGGGCGCGCTGCAGCCGATGCTCGGCTGAGCCGTCTCCTCGGCCGCCTCAGACGTCGAGGCGGGTGATCCGCACCGCGCCCGTGGCCGCCCCCGGGTGGGCGCTGGTCAGGGTCAGCCGGATCCGGGAGCCGCGTGCCGCGGTGAAGGTGATGGCGGTCGGGGTGTCCGAGGCGGTCGCCCAGTCCACGGCCGTGTCCCGCACCGCCCGGTACGCCGTGCCGTCCCAGACGGCCACCTCGACCGAGGCGGGGAGGGCGTGGGTGGCGTCCACGGTGAAGGAGACGTCCACCCGGTCGTAGGTGCGGGTGCGCCCGTGGTCGACGGACACCCAGTCGGTGGTCCGGGCACCGCCGAAGGCGGGCAGCAGGGCGGTGGCCGACTTGGCGAAGGCGTTGGACCAGCCGGTGGCGGGGTCGCCGTCGAGCATGGCGGCCGGGAGGGTGTCCGGCCGGCCGGAGTAACTGGCGTCCGCACAGGGGAAGTCCGGCGGGGACGGGTGGTCCGGGCCGAAGTCCGGGGCGGGGGTGCTCGCCGCGGTGCGGGCCGGGGCGGTGCGCACGGTCGTGGTGCCCGTACGCAGGCCGGCCACCCGCGCGGTCAGCTTGAGGGGTCCGGGCTTCGTACCGGAGCGGACGACGGCGAGAGCCTTGCCGTGGAAGGCGGACCGGGTGCTCGCCTGGTAGCGCTCGGCGCTCTCCTCACGGCCGTTGTCGAGCCCGGCGAGCGAACCGCCGGTCACCGCGAAGGAGATGAGGTGCTCGGCGTCGGGCACCACCACGCCGTGCGCGTCGACGATCTCGGCCGTCACGAAGACCAGCGAACGCCCGTCGGCGGCAAGGGACTTGCGGTCGGGTGTGAGGCGGACGGCGTGCGGGGCACCGGCGGTGCGCAGGACGTCGGTCGCGACCGCCTTGCCGTCGCGCCGGGCCACCGCCTTCAACTCGCCCGGCCGGTAGGGCACTTTCCAGGCCAGGTGCAGTTTGCCCGCGCTGCCGTTGGGGCTGGTGTAGCTGCCCGGGTAGGGGCCGGTGGTGAAGGTCTTGTCGTCGCCGGTGGGCTCGGTGGTTTCCAGGTAGGCGCGGCCGTCGGTGGTCTCCTTGGTGTCGAACTCCCGTACTCCCAGGGACGTTCCGTTCAGGAACAGCTCGACGGAGGGCACGTTGGCGTAGGCCCACACCTCGACCGTGTCCCCCTCCTCGTGGTTCCAGCTCATCGGCAGCAGGTGCACCATCGGCTCTGTCACCCACTGGCTGCGGAAGAGGTGGTACATGTCCTTCGGGAAGCCGGCCGTGTCGACCGCGCCGAAGAAGGACGACTTCACCGGGAACACGTCGTACGGCGTCGGCTCGCCGATGTAGTCGATGCCCGACCACAGGAACTGGCCCGCGAACCACTTCCGGTCCCGGTCCTTCTTGTGGCCGTACTCGCCGCTCATCGTCCAGGAGGCGAGGTTGTTGTCGTAGGACGAGGTCGCGCGGCGGCCGGGGGTGTGGTTCTCGCCGGTGTTGAGGTGTTCCGGCTCCTGGTACGTGCCGCGGGTGGACGTCTCCGAGGAGGACTCGGACTCGAAGAGGAACAGGTGCGGGTAGGCCGCGTGCAGTGCGTCGACGGACCTGGCGGTGTTGTAGTTGAGGCCGAGTCCGTCGAGCTTGGCCAGCATCAGGTCGGCGGCGGAGCCCTGCTTGGGCACGCTGCGGTACTTGTCGGAGCCGATGACCAGGGGGCGGGTGTCGTCGGCGGCCCGGATCGCGGCGATGATCCGGTCGGCCATGGCGAGGCCGGCGGTGGAGGTGGAGTCGGGGATCTCGTTGCCGATGGACCACAGGACGACGGCGGGCGAGTTGCGGGCGGCGAGGACCATCTCGGTGGCGTCCGCCTCGCACCACTCGTCGAAGAAGCGGCCGTAGTCGTACGTGGTCTTGCCGGTCCGCCAGCAGTCGAAGGCCTCCACCATCATCACGATGCCCAGTTCCTCGCAGACCTCGATCATCTGCGGCGAGGGCGGGTTGTGCGAGGTGCGGAAGGCGTTGACGCCCATCGACTTCATGATGGTCATCTGTCTGCGCACCGCGTCGGCGCTGATCGCCGCGCCGAGGGCGCCCTGGTCGTGGTGGAGGTCGACGCCCTTGATCTTGGTGGGGACGCCGTTGAGGGAGAAGCCCTCGTCGGGGTCGAAGCGGTAGCTGCGGATGCCGAAGACCGTGCGGTATATGTCGGTGACGATGCCGCCGACCCGGAGTTCGGTGAGCAGGGTGTAGCGGTGCGGGGCCTCGACGGACCACAACCTCGGTCTCGCGACGGTCAGTTCATGGGTCTCGGTGGCAGCACCGGTGACCGTGACCGTGGAGGTGGTGCGGGCGACCGTACGGCCGTCGGGGTCGGCGATCCGGGAGACCACCGTGACGTCCGCGCCCTCGCCGGACTCGTCCACGACTGCGGTCCGCACCCGCACCACGGCCCGCTCCGCGGTGATGTCCGGGGTGGTGACGTACGTCCCCCACCGCGCCACGTGCACGGGATCGGTCACCACCAGGCGGGCCTCGCGGTAGATGCCACTGCCCGAGTACCAGCGGCTGCTGGGCAGTTGGTTCCGCACCTTGACCGCGAGGACGTTCTCGGTGCTGCCGTCGGTGTGCAGCAGGCCGGTGAGGTCGAAGGCGAAGCCGGTGTAGCCGTAGGGGTGGCGGCCTGCCTCGGTGCCGTTGCAGTAGACGTAGGAGTCCATGTAGACGCCGTCGAACTCCACCGAGATCCGCTTGCCCGCGCAGTCCGGCGGCAGGGTGAAGGCGAGCCGGTACCAGCCGAGGCCGCCCGGGAAGAAGCCGGTGCCGCCGGTGGTGCCGTGGTCGGTGGTGGGGGTCTGCTCGATGCTCCAGTCGTGCGGTACGGCGACCTGCCGCCAGGCCGAGTCGTCGTACCCGGGGTCGGCGGCGTCCGCGTAGCCGCCGGTCGGGTCGGTGATCCCGCCCGGATTGACCAGCGCGAACCGCCAGCCGTCCCGCAGGGCGACCGTGCGGCGCCCCCTGACCTGCGAGAACGTATCCGCGTCCGGGGCCGCCCAGGCGCCCGGGGCGCCCAGCAGGACGCCGGCCGTCGGGGCTGCCGTGGCGGCTGCCAGAACCGATCTGCGTGTGACCGTCATGGTGCGGCTCTCCCTCATCAGGGCCCAGATCTACTCACAACTGATCGCGAACAAACAGATTCTGACGGAGCGGCACTTGTGTCCGTCAAGGGTCCGGAAGCCTCCGCCCTCCCCTTTCGTCCCGGCGGCCGGTCCCCGTTCGGTACCCCGGACAGGGCCCGGCACCGACCGGCCGCCCGCCGCCGCCTGCCGGTCACGGGAGGGTCCGAAGCACTACCCTGAACACGAGTGGTGCACCTGTTGACTGTGAGTGTGCGCTTGGGAGTGGCGAGATGAGCCGGGTCTATCCCTTCGACGATGCGGCGACGGCCCGGGCGGTCATCGGCGAGGACGGCACACTGACCGAGTGGAGCGAGGGCGCGCGGCGGCTCCTCGGCCACCCGGCCGAGGACGTCGTGGGCCGGCCCGCGGCGCTGCTGCTCGCCGGGGACGTCGCACCGCGCGCGCCCGTCGGCACCCGCTGGGACGGCACCCTCGGACTCCGCCACCGGGACGGCCGTACGGTCCCGGTCTGGCTGCTCGCCCACCACACCCCGGCCCACGACGAACGGCCCGGCCACTGGATGGTGGTCTCCCCGCTGGCCGGCGGCGGGCCGCGCACCCCGGACGATCCGCTGGCCACGGCCACGCTGACGCAGTCGCCGTGCGCCATCGCGGTCTACGACGACCAGCTCAGGCTGCGCCGGATGAACGAGGCGATGGCCCGGGTCATCGGGCTGCCCGAAGAGCGGGTCCAGGGGCTCAGGGTCACCGAGATCGGCGGCAAGCCGGAGAGCGGGGACCTGGAGCGGAGCATGCTCCGGGTGCTGGCCTCCGGCCGGCCGCTGGACGTACAGACGTACACGCGGAGCGGCGGCGAGGACCGGGCGCACGCCTGGCTGGCCCGGGTGGCGCCGGTCACCGACGCCGCGGGGCGGGTGCGGGGCGTGAGCCTGGCCGCCCACGACTTCACCGAGAACTACCTGGCGAGGGAGCGGCTCCAGCTGGTCAACGCGGCGAGTGTGCGGATCGGCAGCACCCTCGACGTCATCCGGACGGCCCAGGAGCTGGCGGACGTGTGCGTCCCTGCCCTCGCCGACCTCGTCACCGTCGACCTGCTGGACCCGCCGGAGGACGGCGGCGACCTCCCGGCCCGGCTGAGCGCGCCGGTCACCCTGCGCCGCATCGCACACCAGTCCGTGCTCCCCGGCGTCCCCGAGGCGGTCCTCAAGCCCGGGCAGACCGAGGTCTACCCGGCCACCTCACCGCAGGCCGACTCGCTGACCGCGGGGCACACGATCGTGGCCTCGGTGTCGTCCGGCGAGCTGGACGAGTGGCTGAGCTGGAACAAGGTCCGCGGGGAGCGGGTGCGCGAGTTCGGCGTGCACTCCTCGATGTCGGTGCCGATCCTGGCCCGCGGCACCACCCTGGGGGTCGCGGTGTTCCGGCGGCACCGGCGGCTCGACCCGTTCGGGCCGGACGACGTGCTGCTCGCCGAGGAGATCACCGCCCGGGCCGCCGTCTGCATCGACAACGCCCGCCGGTACTCGCGCGAGCGGGAGACCGCGCTGGCCCTGCAGCGCAGTCTGCTGCCCCGGACACTGCCGCGCAGCGCCGCCCTGCAGGCCGCCTCCCGCTACCTGCCGGCGGCGCGGGCCGGGGTGGGCGGCGACTGGTTCGACGTGATCCAGTTGTCCGGGCTGCGGGTCGCCATGGTCGTCGGGGACGTCGTCGGCCACGGTGTGCAGGCCTCGGCGACGATGGGGCGGCTGCGGACCGCCGTGCGCACCCTCGCCGACATCGACCTGGCACCGGACGAGCTGCTCACCCACCTCGACGACCTGGTGCTGCGGCTCTCCGAGGAGCAGGGCGGCGAGGGCAACCCGGGCGAGGTCGGCGCGACGTGCCTGTACGCCGTCTACGACCCGGTGTCGCGGCGCTGCACGCTGGCCCGCGCCGGGCACCCGCCGCCCGTCCTGCTGCGCCCGGGCCACCTCCCGCACCTGCTCGACCTGCCCGCCGGTCCCCCGCTGGGTCTGGGCGGGCTGCCGTTCGAGTCGGCCGAGGTGACGCTGGACGAGGGCACGGTCCTGGCGATGTTCACGGACGGGCTGATCACCTCCCGGCACCGGGACCCGGACACCGGCCGACGGCTCCTCCACGAGGCGCTCGCGGCGTACAGCGACTCGCTGGACGAGACCTGCGACCGGATCCTGCACGCCCTGCTGCCGTCCGGTGGCGCGGCCGACGACGTGGCCCTGCTGCTGGCCCGCACGCAGGGGCTGCCGCCGAGCCGGGTGGCGTCCTGGGACATCCCCGCGGACCCGGCCCTGGTCGCGCCGATCCGCAAGCAGGTCGTCGAGCAGCTCGACGTGTGGGACCTGAGCATGGCCGCCTTCACGACGGAGCTGGTGGTCAGCGAGCTGGTCACCAACGCCATCCGGTACGGCGCCCATCCCATCGGGCTGCGGCTGATCCACGACGCGGCCACCCTGATCTGCGAGGTCTCCGACGCCAGCCACACCGCTCCGCACCTGCGCCGGGCCAAGACCTGGGACGAGGGCGGCCGGGGCCTGCTGCTGGTGGCCCAGCTGACCCAGCGGTGGGGCACCCGGCACACCACGGAGGGCAAGACGATCTGGGCCGAACTTTCCCTCTTCGAGGACGAGGGCCCTTGAGCGGTGGGGTGCCGTGTCGGGTCGTCGGCCGGGTGCGGCGCCGTCATGGCTGGTCGCGCAGTTCCCCGCGCCCCTTGCGGGGCGCTGTCAGCGGGCGTGGGAGACAGGTGGCCGTGGACCGTGCGCCAGCCTCGGTCGGCTGCGGCGCCGTCGTGGCTGGTCGCGCAGTTCCCCGCGCCCCTTACGGGGCGCTCCTCAACCGTCCGCAGTCAGACGGTCGTGGGAGACAGGTGCTCGTGGACCGCTTGCCAGGTCTCGTCGGTGGTGCGGTGGAAGACGATGGTCTCGCGTTCGTGGAGGGTTTCCTCGCCCGCTGTGGTCGAGACGCGGGTCGTCACCGAGTGGGTGAAGACGGCGGTGTCGCCGAGGAGCTGGAGGTGGCGGTCGGCCGAGTCGCAGGCGAGGACCCGGAAGGCGTCCTCGTCGGTCCACTGCTGCCAGAGGGCGCGGTACTCCTCGGTGGAGTCCAGGCGCCGGCCGGTGGTGTGGAAGACGAAGGTGGCGTCGGGCGCGAAGGCGGCGAAGTAGGCGTCGGTGCGGCCCTCGGCGAAGGCGGCGATCAGGGCGTCCGCCGCGGCGAGGACGGTGTCGTGGTCG
This sequence comes from Streptomyces sp. NPDC001507, assembly GCF_042894765.1. NCBI lineage: Bacteria > Bacillati > Actinomycetota > Actinomycetes > Kitasatosporales > Streptomycetaceae > Streptomyces > Streptomyces sp. NPDC001507. The sequence continues at coordinate 565,068 of NZ_JBIAVV010000001.1, read as the reverse complement.
TTGCTCAAGGCTTCGGCTCCGAGATCCGGGCCACGGCGCGGACGGGTGCGCCGTCCGCGCCGGGCAGGTGCAGGGGGAAGAGGCTGACGTGGACGTCGTGGCCGCTCTGCTGGGCGTCGAGGACCTCGGCGAGGTTGGTGAGGTTCTCGGCGATGACGGCGTCGGCGCCGCACAGGATGCGGTGGGCGGGGAGGGTGTCGCCGGGGGTCGGGTCGACGCTGAGGGCGTCGATGCCGACGGTGTGGATGCCGCGGGCGACGAGGAGGGCGGCCGCCGCCTCGGTCAGGTAGGGGTGGTCGTGGTAGGCGTCGGTGCCCCAGTGCGCGGACCAGCCGGTGGCGATCAGTACGATCCGGTCCGCCCGGACGCGGGCGAGCAGGTCGGTCCCGATGGCCGCCCGGGGCGGAAGGCCCCGGGCGTCGACGACGTGGGCCGGGCCGTCGAACCGGTTCAGCGGCAGCTGGTCCAGTGTGGGCAGGCCGTCCTCGATGTGGGACGGGGCGTCCACGTGGGTGCCGGACTGCGACCCCATGTGCAGCTGGAGGACGTTGACCCCGTCGTGGGCGGCGGTGAGCGCGGGCCGGATGTCCACCTGCGGGTCGCCGGGGTAGACCGGCATGCCGGTGCGCAGCGGCACGGACAGGTCGATCAGGCGCATCCCGCTCACACCTCCGCGGGCTCGGGGGCCGCGACGGGGGCGCCGTCGGCGGCGGTGATCGGCGGCACCGGGGTGTCGACGGCGCGCACCAGCCGCGGGCCCTCGGGACCGAAGACGGCGCGGGGCTCGGGGAAGAGCCACAGCAGGGCCAGGTAGAGGACCGCGGCGAGGCCCAGGCCGACGGGCAGCGAGATGTCCACGCCGCCCGCGAGGTCGCCGAGGGCGCCGACGAACTGGCCGGGGAGGTTGACGAACTGGACCGCGAGCAGGGCGGCGGCCAGCCAGGCGGCCATGCCGCGCCAGTTCCAGCCGTGCGTGAACCAGTAACGCCCGCCCCGCTGACGGCGGTTGAAGACCTGCAGTGAGTCGGGGTCGTACCAGCCGCGGCGGGTGAGGAAGCCCAGGGTCATGATGACCATCCACGGGGCGGTGCAGACGATGATCAGCGTCGCGAAGGTGGAGATGGACTGGGTCAGGTTGGCGGCGAACCGGCCGACGAAGATGAAGGCGATCGACAGGATGCCGATGAACACGGTGGCCTGCACCCGGCTGAACCGGGGGAAGACGCTCGCGAAGTCGAGGCCGGTGCCGTAGAGCGAGGTGGTGCCGGTGGACATGCCGCCGATCAGCGCGAGCAGGCAGACCGGCAGGAAGTACCAGGACGGCGAGACGGCCAGCAGGCCGCCGACGTAGTCCGGGGCGCTCGGGTCGAGGAAGTTCCCGGCCTTCGCGGCGATGATCGAGGCGGTCGCCAGACCGAAGAAGAACGGCAGGATCGTCGCGATCTGGGAGAGGAAGGCCGCGCCCATGACCCGGCGGCGCGGGGTGTCGGCGGGGATGTAGCGGGCCCAGTCGCCGAGGAACGCCCCGAACGAGACGGGGTTGGAGAGCACGATCAGCGCGGAGCCGATGAACGCCGGCCAGAAGCCCGGGGTGCTCAGCGAGTGGAAGCTGCCCTGGTAGCCGGGGTCGAAGTCGCCGCCGAAGGCGAAGAGGCCGAGGACGAAGAGCAACGAGGCGGCGGCCACCGCGATCTTGTTCACGAAGAGCATGAACCGGAAGCCGTAGATGCACACCGTCAGCACCAGCGCGGCGAACAGGCCGTACGCCAGCGCGTAGACGCCGTCGTTGGTCGGCAGGTGGAACATCCGGTGCGCGCCGCCGACGAGGGCGTCGCCGGAGGACCACACGGAGATGGAGAAGAAGGCGACCGCGGTCAGCAGGGAGAGGAAGGAGCCGACGACCCGGCCGTGCACGCCCAGGTGGGCGGAGGAGGAGACCGAGTTGTTGGTGCCGTTCAGCGGCCCGAACACGGCCAGCGGCGCGAGGATCAGCGCGCCGACGGCCAGCCCGAGGCCGGTGGCCGCCAGGCCCTGCCAGAAGGAGAGCCCGAACAGGATCGGGAAGGCGCCGAGGACGCAGGTGGCGAAGGTGTTCGCGCCGCCGAAGGCGACCCGGAACAGGTCGAGCGGCCGGGCGGTGCGGTCGGCGTCCGGGATGCGCTCCACCCCGTACGTCTCGATCTCGGTCAGCGACGGGGCGTCGTGCTGCTCCGCTTGGGGGCTGGTGGTCATGTCTGCTCCTCGCGAGGGCCGGCGGAGTCCAGGGTGAACAGGCTGATCAGGTCGTAGGCGACGTGCGACGCGGCGACGGAGGTGATGTCGGCGTGGTCGTAGGCGGGGGCGACCTCGACGACGTCGCCGCCGACGAGGTTGAGCCCGGCGAGGCCGCGCAGGATCTCCAGCAGCTCACGCGAGGTCATGCCGCCGGCTTCCGGGGTGCCGGTGCCGGGGGCGTGTGCGGGGTCGAGGACGTCGATGTCGACGGAGACGTACAGCGGCCGGTCGCCGATGCGCTGCCGCAGCGCGTCCACGGTCTCGTCGACGCCCCGGCGCAGTACGTCGGAGGAGGTGACGATGCCGAAGCCGAGCCGGCGGTCCTCCTCCAGGTCCCGCTTGCCGTACAGGGGGCCGCGGGTGCCGACGTGGCTGAGCGCCTCGGTGTCGACGATGCCCTCCTCGACGGCGCGGCGGAACGGGGTGCCGTGGGTGTACTCGGCACCGAAGTAGGTGTCCCAGGTGTCGAGGTGGGCGTCGAAGTGGAGCACGGCGACCGGCCCGTGCCGCTTGGCGACCGCGCGCAGCAGGGGCAGTGCGATGGTGTGGTCGCCGCCGATGGTGACGAGTTTCGTGCCGTCGGACTGGAGGCGGGAGGCCTCGTGCTCGACGGTCTCGATCGCCTCGTTGATGTCGAAGGGGTTCACCGGGATGTCCCCGGCGTCGGCGACCTGCGCCGTCGCGAACGGGGACACGTCGAGCGCCGGGTGGTAGGGGCGCAGCAGCCGGGACGCCTCGCGGACGGCGGCCGGGGCGAACCGGGCGCCGGGCCGGTAGGAGACGCCGGTGTCGAAGGGCACGCCGACGACGGCGATGTCCGCGCGGGGCACCTCGTCGAGGCGCGGCAGCCGGGCGAAGGTCGCGGGTCCCGCGTAGCGGGGGATCCGGGAGGAGTCCACGGGTCCACGGGGCTCGGTCGTCATGGGGAACCTTCCTGTCGAGCCTTGGGCGTACACCGCCGGGTGGGCGGACCCTGGACCGGAGCTGGTGGTTCCGGTGGCGGGGGGATGCCTCAGTGTGCGGACGGCCGGCCGACAGGGTCAATTGTTGACGGCACGAAGAACTACAGTGGTCTTGTGCCCGACCACAAAGCGACGCCGCGTTCCGTTCTCACCGTGGGCGACCTGCTGTCCTTCCCCGCGTTGCAGATGCGTCTGCTCGCGGGCGGCGGCGGCCTGGGCCGTACGGTCTCCTGGGCACACGTCAGCGAGCTGGAGGACCCCACCCCGTGGCTGCAGGGCTCGGAGGTCCTCATGACCGTGGGCCTCGCGGTACCGCGCGGCGGCGACGCACAGCGGCGCTATCTGGAGCGCCTCGACGACGCGGGCGTCGCGGCGCTGGTCCTCAGCACCCAGCTGCGCACCCCGCCGCTGCGGCAGGCCTTCCTCGCGGCGGCCGAGGAGCGCGGCTTCCCGGTCATCGAGGTGCCGCTCACCGTTCCCTTCGTGACCATCGCCCAGGAGGTCGCCGCCGCGGTCAGCGAGAAGTCCGCCGAGCGGCTCGGCGCCCAGCTCCAGGTGTTCGGCGCGCTGCGCTGGATGGCCGAGGAGAACCTCGACATCCCCGCGCTCTTCGACCGGCTGGAGCAGCTCAGCGGCTACCGCATCTTCCTGTGCACCCCCCAGGGGCGCCCGCTGCTGCCCGGCGTCCCGGCACCGGAGGACCTGTCGGTGCTCCCGGCGCACCCGGACGCCCCGCCGACCGTGCCCGGCGGCTTCGTGCTCCCCGTCCTCGGCCCGGGCGGCGCGGCCGGCTACCTGGTCGCGCTGGAGCAGGCCGGTGCGCGCCCGGCCGGGCTGGCCGTCGTCCAGCACCTGGCCACCGTCGCCGCGCTGCGGCTCGCGATGGTGCGCCAGGAGCGCGAGGTGCTGCGGCGGGAGGGTGCGGAGACCCTCGCGGAACTGCTCCAGGACACCCTCGACGCGGCCGGCGCCCAGCGCCGGCTGGCCCATCACCGTCTGGACGCCCAGCGGCCGGTCGTCCTCGCGGTGCTCCGGCGCGCCCAGGACGAGCAGCTGGACGGCGCCCTGTCCGGCCACCCGCACCTGACCCTGCGCCGCGGCGAGGACCGGCTGGTGCTGGCCGAACCCGGCTTCACGGAGGCCCTGGCCGACCTGCCGGGCGCGGTGTGCGGGGTGAGCCGGCCCGTCACCGTCGGCGAGCCGCTGCGGGTCGCCCTGCAGGAGGCGGAGTGGGCGGCAGGCCGCGCGGAGGAGGCGGGCAAGCCGCTCCTCCACTACGGCGAGGACGCCACCGGACGCTGGCTGCCGGAGGACCGCCGGCTGCTGGCCGCCCTCGTCGAGCAGGTCCTCGGCGCGGCCCTGCGCTACGACCGGACGCACGGGTCACAGCTGCTGGTCTCCGTCCGCACCTGGATGGAACGCGACCGGCGCACCGAGGACGCCGCCGCGGCCCTGCACATCCACCCCAACACACTCGCCTACCGGCTGCGCCGCTTCGGCGAGGTGACCGGCCGGGACCTGTCGACGACGGCCGCCTTCACCGAGGTCTGGTTCGCCGTGCGCGCGGCGACCGAGCTGGGCGTGGCGGTCGCCGGGCCGTAGCGGGCGCCCGCGACACGTCACCGCCCGCCGATTGCGAAAGCAACGGTCACCTGCCCGCCCGGCGTACAGTCGGTCACGGTCGGCACCGGACACGGAAGGGACGGCTCAGTGTCGGAGAACCCACCGCACGCCCATCCCGGCGACGACCCGGACGACCCGGACGGCCCGAGCTGGACCCGGGCGGTGCAGGTGCTCCAGGACGCCGCTCCCCTCACCATCCCCGAGGGCGCGTCGGCGATGACCATCCGCGTCGAGTGGGAACCCGGCGATCCCGGAACCCCACCGCACCGCCACAGCGGCCCCGCGTTCGGGTACGTCCTCAAGGGCGCGGTCCGCTTCGAACTGGAAGGCGAGCCGGAGCGGATCGTCGAGGCCGGGGGCACGTTCTGGGAGCCGGGCGGTGATGTCATCCACTACCAGGACGGCAACGCGCTCGCCGACACCAGGACCGAGTTCGTGGTCACCATGATGTGCGCGCCGGGCAAGCCGATGCTGGAGCTGGTCGAGGCCGAGGAGCTGAGGCGGCGCGCCCGTCTGCGTGCTCCCCGGCCTGCGGGCTGACCCGGCCGAGCGTGTGTGTCGTCCGCGGCGCCGTCGTGGCTGGTCGCGCAGTTCCCCGCGCCCTTACGGGGCGCTGGTCAGGACCACCAGCTGCCGGGTCGCCCGGGTCATCGCGACGTAGCGGTCGACGCCGCCTGTCACGCCCGTGCCGAACCTTTCCGGGTCGACGAGGACGACGAGGTCGAATTCGAGTCCCTTCGACAGTTCCGGGGTGAGCGCGCTGATCCGGGGCGTCGGTGTGAACCCGGGGTCGCCGATCACGCAGGCGACGCCCTCGGTGTGGCCCGCGAGCCAGGTGCCGAGGATCTCGTCCCGCTCGGACACGGATCCGTGGACCACGGGCAGGCCGCCGCCGCGGATCGAGGTCGGCACGTTGGCGTCCGGGAGCACGGCCCGGATGACCGGCTCGGCCTCCGCCATGACCTCTTCCGGGGTGCGGTAGTTGATGTTGAGCGAGGCCAGCTCGATCCGGTCGAACCCGACCCGTGCCAGGCGTTCCTGCCATGTCTCCGTGAACCCGTGCCGTGCCTGGGCGCGGTCCCCGACGATGGTGAAGCTCCGGGAGGGGCAGCGCAGCAGCAGCATCTGCCACTCCGCGTCGGTGAGCTCCTGGGCCTCGTCGACGACGATGTGGGCGAACGGGCCGGCCAGCAGGTCGGGAGCGGGGACGGCCAGTTCGGACTCGTCGACCAGGCTGACCTTGGCGTCCTCCCCGCGGAGCATGATCACCAGGCCTTCGCCGTCGTCGCCGTCGGCGCCGGAGTCCCGGACGGCCCCGATCAGGTTGTCGACGACCTGGGTCATGCGCTCGCGCTGGGCGGCGAGCACGGCCTCCTGCCGGCGTTTGCGCCGGGAGGTCTCCGGGTCGCCGAGCCGCTGCCGGGCCGCGTCCAGGAGCGGCAGGTCGGACACCGTCCAGGCCTGGGCGTCGGCGCGCTGGAGCCTGCGTACGTCGTCCGGGCCGAGCCAGGGGGCGCACAGCCGCAGGTAGGCGGGCACCGACCAGAGGTCCCCGACCAGGTCGGTCGGCTCCAGCAGCGGCCAGGCGCGGTCGAGGGTGTCGACCAGGTCCCGGTCCCGCTGCAGTGACCTGCGGAACTCCTCGGCCGCCACGTCGGCACCGCGGTACTTCTCCAGCAGGATGGTGGCCAGCTCCTCCCAGATCTGGTCGCGGGCCTCGTTGTGCGGGGTGCCGGGAGCCGGTGCCCGGAACGCGTCGGCCCAGTCGTCGGCGGTCAGCCGGAGGTCGCCCCAGTCGGTGGTCACCGTCATTCCCCGGGCCGGGGGCTCCTCGTAGAACCGGACGGCGGTCTCGACCGCCCGCACCATGTCCGCGGACGACTTCAGCCGGGCCGCCTCCGCGTCGGTCTCGACGGCGGCGGTGGCACCCTCGTCGACGAGGTCCCGCAGGACGCAGGTCTGCACGCCCTCCTCGCCGAGGCTCGGCAGGACGTCGGAGACGTAGTTCAGGTAGGGCCGGTGCGGGCCGACGAACAGCACCCGGCCCCTGCGGTGGCCGAGCCGCGGGTCGGAGTACAGGAGGTGGGCGGTGCGGTGCAGGGCGACGACCGTCTTGCCGGTGCCCGGGCCGCCGTCGACGACGAGGGCGCCGCGGGATCCGGCGCGGATGATCGCGTCCTGGTCGGCCTGGATGGTGGCGAGGACGTCCCGCATCCGCTCCGAGCGGTCGGCGCCGAGGCTGGCGATGAACGCGGACTGGTCGTCGAGCGCGGCGTGCCCGTCGAGCCCGTCCGCGGTGAACACCTCGTCCCAGTAGTCGCTGATCCGGCCGTCCGTCCAGCGGTACCTGCGCCTGCTGCGCAGCCCCGCCGGGTCGGCATGGGTCGCCGCGAAGAACGGCTCGGCCGCGGGCGACCGCCAGTCGATCAGCAGCCGGCGCCCGGTGCTGTCGGTGAGGCCGAGGCGGCCGATGTACACGGGCTCGGGGTCGTCGATGCCGACCATACGTCCCAGGCACAGGTCCAGGCCGAAGCGGCGCAGGGTGCGCAGGCGTCCGGTCAGCCGGTGGACCTCGGCGTCCCGGTCCATCGCGGCCCGGCCGGTGCCGCCGGGCGCCCTGAGCTCGGCGGCGAGGCGGTCGGACAGTTCGGCGATCGTCCGGGCGAGGCACTCGGCGACGGCGGCCAGCTGCCGCTCGTCGTCGGCGATCAGGGCCGGGTCGGCCTTGGCGGAGAGCCGCTCGGGCAGGTCGAAGGGGCTGGTGGTCAGGGGGTTCAAAGAATCAGCTCCGTGGGGTGGCCGTGCGGCCGCAGGCACGTACGGCAGGGCGTCCGGGAGGACGGGACGAAACAGGCGGACACGGGGGCGGGGACGGCTACCGCCGTCCGGAATTGATCGCGGGTGTGGTGGGTGGCAGGCAGGTCGCGAGGCCGTCGTGGCTGGCCACACCAGCACGGCGGGGCCGCACCATCGGGCAGCGCCCGCGCTGGTCGCGCGCGGCGGCTCCGTCACGGCCGGTCGCACCAGCACGGCGAGACCGCACCATCGGGCAACGCCCACGCTGGTCGCGCACGGCGGCTCCGTCACGGCCGGTCGCACCAGCACGGCGAGACCGCACCATCGGGCAACGCCCGCGGTGGTCGTGTGCGGCGGCTCAGGCGCCGTCGAGGAGCAGCCGCGCGGCCACGGTGGCTCCGTCGGTGCGCATCGTGCCGGCCACGGCGGCCGCACGGGCGCGGGTGTCGGGGGTGAGGGCGGTCGCGAGCGCGGCCGAGAGCGAGTCGACGGTCGGTACCGGGCCGTCGTGGGCCGCGCCGATACCGAGCGCGGCGACCCGGGCGGCCCAGAACGGCTGGTCCACGAACTGGGGGACGACCACCTGGGGCACCCCCGCCACGGCGGCCGTCGTCGTGGTGCCGGCGCCCCCGTGGTGGACGACGGCGGCGACCCGGCGGAACAGCGCCTGGTGGTTGATCTCGCCGACGGCGAAGCAGTCGGCGCCGTCGTCCGGGGCCAGGTCCGCCCAGCCGCGGCCGATCAGCACGCGCCGCCCCTGGGCGCGTACCGCCTCGACGGCCACCCGGGCGGCGTCCGGCGCGCCGCGCATGGCCATGCTGCCGAAGCCGACGTAGACCGGCGGTGCGCCGTCCGCCAGGAACGCCAGCAGGTCGGCCGGCAGCGCGCGGGTGTCCGGCAGCAGCCACGCGCCGGTCTGGACGAGACCGAGGTCCGTCATCTCCTGCCACGGGGCGAACCCCGGGTCGGCCGCCAGCCACGGCCGGTCGGTGAGGACGTGGTCGCGGACGTTGTCCACCGGGGGCAGGCCGAGGGCGGCCCGGTGGGTGTTGAGCGCCTCGCCGTACAGGGCGTTGACCCGTTCGGCGTCCACCTTCCACAGCGTCGGCAGGTCGGCGCCGGCCGGGGCCGGCCGACCCGGCCGGTGCGCCGGCGGGAACCGCGAGGACGGCAGTCCGGCGGTGTGGTAGCAGGCCAGCACGTAGCGGATGCCCAGGTTCTCGGCCACCGACCGCGCGCCGGCCGGCATCAGTCCGCTCGCCACCAGCACGTCGCAGCCCTCGGCCGCCGGGCCGACCGTGTCGAAGTGCGCGGCCACCAGCTCCGGCGCCAGCTTGAACGCGTCCTCCGGCGCCGGGTTCGGCCGGGTCACCAGCGAGCGCACCGACGGCCCGAACGGCACGTGCGGCACACCCGCACGGGCCAGCAGCTCCGCGAACTCCTCGTCCGGCGGTGCGCACACCCGGGCCTCGGCGCCGAGCTCGCGCAGCGCCACCGCGAGCCCCGCCAGCGGTTCGACGTCGCCGCGCGACCCATATCCCATCAACAGCACACGCATGTCGCGCATCCCCCAAATACCGCGGTTCCTGGCTTCGGCCTGCGATTCTGCGGGACGAGGGGGGCCTTGCCGCAAGCCCCCCAGTGCGCTATACGTTAAGAAGGGCAAGGAGAAGAACTCCTCGCCCTGTGTGTGTTCAGGGCCGCCGACGCGCGGCCCTTTCTGCTGTCACGGCGCGCTGAGCCAGGGCCGGACCTGCTTGCGGGCCTCGTGCAGCCGGGACTTCAGGGTGCCCAGCGGGATCCCGACCCGCTCGGCGACCTCGGCGTAGTCCAGCTGGCAGATGTCCCGGTAGACGAGCGGCGCCACCAGCTGCGGGTGCTCCCGCTCCAGGCGGTCCAGCGCCTCCAGCAGATCGATGCGGGACCCGGCGATCACACTTGTGGTCCGGGGGTCGACGTGCTCGGTCGGCTCGATGGCCGCCGGCTGCTCCGCCGCCCGCCGCTTCAGGTCCCGGTACTTCTGCCGGGAGCAGTTGGCGACGACCGTGTACAGCCAGGTGCTGAAGCGGCTGCGGCCCTCGAAGGTGGAGATCTTCCGGGAGATCTGCAGCAGCACGTCCTGGGCCGCCTCCTCGGCGTCCTCCCGGCACGGCAGGAACCGCCCGCAGCGCCGTACGACGTCCGGCCAGACCTCGGACAGCAGCTGGTTCAGAGCCACCTGGTCTCCGCCGGCGGCCCGCCGGGCGAGGTCTTCGGTCAGCGCGGCGTCCGGCACGGGAGGTCCCCCTCGAAGTCGATCTCAGGACAGGCATGATAGTCGTATGCAACCCCTGGAGCGGATCGGCCGCTATCGCCTCGAACAGCGCCTGGGCACCGGTGCCTTCGGGACGGTCTGGCTCGCCCACGACGACCAGCTGGACGCCCCGGTCGCGGTGAAGGTGCTCGCCGACAACTGGTCCCACCGCCTCGACATCCACGACCGCTTCCTGTCCGAGGCACGGCTGCTGCGACGGGCCGACTCGAAGCGCGTGGTGCAGGTCTACGACATCGGCGAACTCCCGGACGGGCGGCCGTACTTCGTCATGGAGTACGCCGACGCGGGCACCCTCGCCGACCTGCTCGGCGGCGGCCCGCTCCCGATCCCCGACGCGCTGCGGCTGACCGCGCTGGCGGCGCGCGGCGCGCAGGACCTGCACGGGGCGGGGATCGTGCACCGGGACATCAAGCCGACCAACGTGCTGCTGCGCACCGCGCAGGACGGCACCCGGCGGGTGCTCCTTGCCGACCTGGGGCTGGCCAAGAGCCTGGCGCAGGCGTCGGGGCTGACCCTGGCCGCCGGTTCGGCGGGGTACCAGCCGCCGGAGCAGGCCGAGCCCGGCGAGGGCATCGACGCCCGCGCCGACGTCTACGCGCTGGGCGCCGTCGGCTACGAGCTGGTCACTGGGACGGTGCCGGCGGCGCCCGGGCGGGTGATCCGGCCGGAGCGGCTGCGGCCCGACGTCGGCGAGGACGTGCAGCGGGCGCTGCTGCGGGCCCTGGAGCCGGACCGGGAGCGGCGCTGGCCGTCCGCGCAGGCCTTCGCCGACGAGCTGGACCGGCTGGCGGCGGCCACGGCGGGCCGCAGGGCGCGCCGTCCCCGGCGTCTGGACGGTGTCCGCAGGCGGCTCAACGCGGTCACGCTGACCGTCGCCGCGGTCCTCGCGGCCGGGGGCACCGCCCTCGCGGTCACGCTGGTCGACCGGAACGGGTCGGCGGGCGACGAGACGCGGGTCGCCGACTCCACCGGGCGGGTGGTGGCCCAGGTGCCGTCCGGGTGGGCGGGCGAGCTGCGGAACTCCGGCTGGAACCCGCAGGCCCTGGGGCTGGCCTCCGGGCACGAGCCGGGTCTGGAGGTCGCGGACGACGTGTCGGCGTGGCAGGACCTGACGACCGCGGTGAACGGCGTCTTCATCGGCGTGAGCGAGAAGGGGGACGTCACAGCAAAGGTGGACGCCCTCTCCCACTCCGGCTGCCACTACGACGGCAGCCGCGCCTTCACCGGCACCGACTGGAAGGGCAGTGTCCGCAGCTGGAGCGGCTGTTCCGGCGCGGGCGGATCGATCCAGGAGGCGGCCCTGCGCCCGGCCGGCGGCGGGAGCCGGCCGCAGGTGTACGTGCAGGTGCGGCAGAAGGGCGCCGTCGACAGGACCGTCACGGACGGCATACTCCGGTCCCTTCGGGTCACCTGAGTCGGGGAATCCCGGCGTGCCCCCGAACTTTTCCGCCGTTTCTCGCATCGGATGGGAGTGACGGCGCACGGAGCGCCTCGGGCACGCCTCGCGGGCGTGCCACGACACATCCAGGAGTGGTGAGACACATGGCGCACACGTCCCAGTCCTTGCGGCGCGGGGCGGCCCTGCTCGCGAGCACGGCCGCCGCCCTGGGCCTGCTGACCGCCTGCGGCAACGGCGGTCAGGGCAAGTCCCCCGAGTCGGTGTCGGGCACGGCCGCGCCCGCGACCGGCAACGCGTCGGGCACGGACAGCTCGGGTACCTCCCCCGTCCCGTCCGGCAGCGGATCCTCCTCGGCGTCACAGGGCGGCGGCTCGTCGACGGGCGGCAGCTCGACCGGCGGCACCACGACGAGCAGCGCCGCCGCGACGCGCTGCCACACCTCGGAGCTGTCCGCCTCGGTGGGCGGCAACAACCCGGGGGCCGGCCAGGAGAACTTCCCGGTCGTGCTCACCAACAAGTCGGGCCGCACCTGCACCGTGCGCGGCTACCCGGGCGCCGCCTTCGTGAACTCTTCCGGCACCCAGCTCGGCCCCGACCCGCAGCGCGAGTCCGGCACCACCGCCACGACGGTCACCCTCAAGCCCGGTCAGAGCGCCTGGGCGGGGCTGACCTTCTCCAACCCGGAGATCAGCGGCGCCAAGACGGCGACCCCGGCCGCGCTCCTGGTCACCCCGCCGGACGAGAAGGACTCGTTGAAGGTCACCTGGAAGAACGGCGCGGTCCCGGTCTCCGGGAACGCCTCCTCGGTGCGCCTGGGCGTCTTCAGCGCCGGTACCGGCGCCTGACCACCCCCTGACCGGACCCCGCTGCCCACTCCCCCGGGCAGCGGGGTTCGTCATGTCCGCGCCACGACTGTCACAGGCGTGCAACACGCACAGCCGGCTCCGATCTTTTTCGCCCGACCGCCCATCGAACCCGTCGACCACACAGCGACGGGGCTCCGCGAGGGGCCGGGACGACGGAATCGGGGACGGACATGAGCGGCATCTCTCGCAGGCGGGTGCTGACGGCGGGCGCGACGGCGGGGGCGCTCGGCGCCCTCTCCGCGTGCTCGAACGGCAGCTGGACGCTGGGCGGCAGCAGTTCGGGCGACGGCGTCAAGGACGGCGGCGCCGGCGGCGGCGCGCCGGCCAAGCCGCTCAAGCTCATCGGCGACGGCTCCACCGCCGACACCGGCGCGCAGCCGCACCAGCCGAAGGCGACCCGGATGGCGCCCGGCACCAAGCCGCCGCAGTTCGTGGTGTTCTCCTGGGACGGCGCGGGCGAGCTCAGCAACAGGCTGTTCTCCCGCTTCCGCAAGGTGGCCGCGGACCACGGCGCGAAGATGACGTTCTTCCTCTCCGGCATCTACACCCTGCCCGAGTCCAAGAAGGACCTCTACCGTCCCCCGCAGCACCCGGTCGGCGCCTCGGCGATCGGCTACCTCTCCGACCGGCACATCCACAACACGCTCCAGCAGGTGCGCGCGGCCTGGCTGGAGGGCCACGAGATCGGCACCCACTTCAACGGGCACTTCTGCGGCTCCGACGGCGTGCGCAACTGGTCCCCCGCCGAGTGGCGCAGCGAGATCGACCAGGCCATGGACTTCGTCACCAAGTGGAAGACGAACACCGGCTTCACCGACCTGGAGCCGCTGCCCTTCGACTACGGCAAGGAGCTGATCGGCGGCCGTACCCCGTGCCTGGAGGGCCAGGCCAACCTGCTGCCCACCGCGGCCGCGCTCGGCTGGAAGTACGACGCCTCCTCCCCCGGCGGCCTGCAGATCTGGCCGGGCAAGGTGCAGGGCAACCGCATCTGGGACTTCCCGCTGCAGTCCATACCGTTTCCCGGGCACTCCTTCCAGGTCCTGTCGATGGACTACAACATGATGTACAACCAGTCGGCCGGAAATCCGCTGGGCGACAAGACCCAGTACGACGCCTGGCGCACCCAGGCCCGCGACAGCTACGTGGCGGGCTTCGAGCGGGCCTACAGCACCAACCGGGCGCCGTTCTTCATCGGCAACCACTTCGAGCGCTGGAACGGCGGCATCTACATGGACGCCGTCGAGGAGGCCATCGGCAAGATGGCCCAGTACGACGACGTGCGCTTCGTGTCCTTCAAGCAGCTCGTGGCGTGGCTGGAGGCGCAGGACCCGGCGGTGCTGCGGACGCTGCGCACGCTGAATCCGGGGCAGGAGCCGACCGGCGGCTGGGGCGAGTTCCTGGGCGCGGCGGGTACCCCGTCCGCGTAAACGGGGTCCGTCCACCTTCATCTGCTTTCATGGGCGGGCCGCACTTGATCACGCCTCCGAGGAACGCGCCCTGAACACCCCGCTCGCCGAGACCCTGTCCGTCCTGCTGCTCGCCGCCGTGCTGGCCTGGGCCGTGATCCGGCCGCGAGGCTGGCCTGAGGCGGTGCTCGCCGTGCCGGCGGCGGGCATCGTCGTCGCCACCGGGGCGATCTCCCTCGACCACGCGCGGGCGGAGGCCGAGCAGCTGGGGCCGGTCGTCGGGTTCCTCGCCGCGGTCCTGGTGCTGGCCCACTTCTGCGACGTGGAGGGTCTGTTCCAGGCCTGCGGGGCGTGGATGGCCCGCTGGTCGGGCGGGCGGCCGGTGCGGCTGCTGACCGCGGTGTTCGCACTGGCCTCGGTGATCACCGCCGTACTGAGCCTGGACGCGACGGTGGTGCTGCTGACGCCCGTGGTGTTCGCGACGGCGGCCCGGTCCGGGGTGCGGGCGAAACCGCACGTCTACGCCTGTACGCACCTGTCGAACACCGCCTCGCTGCTGCTGCCCGTGTCCAATCTGACGAACCTGCTGGCGTTCGCGGCGAGCGGGCTGAGCTTCACCCGGTTCGCGGCGCTGATGGTGCTGCCCTGGCTGGTGGCGATCGGCGCCGAGTACGTGGTGTTCCGGCGGTTCTTCGCCCGTGACCTGTCCTCGGCGGCCCCGGGCGCCCAGGACGCCGGCGAGCCGCCCCGGCTGCCGGTGTTCGCGCTGGTGACGGTGGCCTGCACGCTCGCCGGGTTCGTGCTCACCTCGGCGGTCGGCATCGACCCGGCGTGGGCGGCGTGCGCGGGTGCGCTGGTGCTGGCCGGGCGGGCACTGGTACGGCGGAAGGCGACCCCGCTGACGGTGGTGAAGGCGGCCGCGCCCGCGTTCCTGGCGTTCGTGCTGGCGCTCGGGATCGTGGTGCGGGCGGTCGTCGACAACGGGCTGGCGGACGCGCTCGGCCATGTGCTGCCGGGCGGGACCGGGCTGCCGGCGCTGCTCGGCGTCGCGGCGCTGGCGGCCGTCCTCGCGAACATCGTCAACAACCTGCCGGCGGTGCTGGTGCTGCTGCCGCTGGCCGCGCCGGCCGGTCCTGGCGCGGTGCTGGCGGTGCTGCTCGGGGTGAACATCGGCCCGAACCTCACCTACGCCGGTTCCCTGGCGACACTGCTGTGGCGCAGGATCGTGCACCAGCACGACCACGGCGTGGACCTGGGCGAGTTCACCCGCCTGGGCCTGCTCGCCGTGCCGACCGCACTGTGCGGGGCGGTGGTGGCACTGTGGGGGGCGCTCCAGATGGTCGGGGTCTGAGCCCCGAAGGGGCGCTGGGGGTATCCCCGGCCGAAGGCTGGGGGAGGAACTGCGCGACCAGCCACGACGGCGCCGCAGCCACCCACGGCAGATCGCGGCACTTGGTGCGAAGCACGTAGTCGGGAATCCAGTTGGCATCTAGCTGGGAGGCGATGGACATGCGGGTGATCGTCTGGCTGGTCGAGGGCACCTGGCCCGCCTGTGTCGACGCGGCGCGCGGCTACGCGCCGGACGCGTCCGAGGTGGTGCTGCTGCACGTGGCCGAGCCAGGGGTGGCCGGGCTCGCGCACGGCGCCTTCGCGGGGCTGCTGGGCCGGGCCGGCTCGGAACCGGACCCTCAGGGGCGTCTGGTGGAGCTCGGCGGCACGTCTGCGGCGGAGTTGCTGGCCGCGGCCGAGGCCCGGCTGGGGCGGCCGTGCACCCGGCTGGAGCGGGTCGGCCGGGCCGAGCGGGAGGTGGTGGCGGCCGCCGAGGAGGCCGGTCTGCTGGTCCTGGCCCGGGACGGCGACCGGTCCCGGCTCGGGCCGCACAGCCTGGGCAAGGCGGCGCGGTTCGTGGTCGACCACGCGCCCTGCCCGGTGCTGCTGGTGTGGCCGGAGGGGGCGCCGGACCTGACGACGATCCCGCCCTCGCCGCCGCACCCCTGAGCCCTCGCGGGCTCAGTGCCCGTGGCGGCCCCCGCCACCGCCCCCGTAGCCACCGCCGTAACCGCCGCCGTAACCGCCGCCGCCGTACTGGCCGCCCCCGGAGCCGTAGCAGTAGCCCGGGTACTCGGCGCACGGGTCGTAGCCGGCGGTGCTCGACGGCGTCGGCTGCGCGGTCGTCCTGGACGCCGACGGGGTGGGTGTCGGCGTGGCGGGCCTCGCGGCCTTGGTGGTCGGGGCGGCGGACGCGGTCGGGGCCTGGGTCGGCGTCGGTGTGGTGTCGGCGTCCCAGTTGACGATCTGCATCTGCAGGTCGGGCTGGGAGGTGTCCATCACCCACCGCTGGGCATTGGCGTTCGTCCGGTTCTTGACCACCAGGGCACCACCGCCGTCGGTGGCGGCCGGGGCGAGCGCCAGGTCCTGGTCCCAGCGGGGCACCAGCGCGCCCTGGAGGGTGAAGTCGTAGTGGACGCTCTTCGCCTTGGTCCCGGCCGCCGCGGTGCACGGGGCGAGCTGGACGGAGTAGCCGAGGTGCGAGTCCAGGCACAGCTCGGGGGCGGCCGCGTTGCGCAGCAGTCCGTCGCCGTCGTACGTCCACTGCTGGCTGGCCACCGAGGAGCACTCGGCGAGTTCGGTCTCGGCGCCCTTGACGGCTTTCTTGCCGACCACGCCGATGCACAGGCCGGAGGCGATGTTGTGCAGGCGGCCGCGCAGGGTGCCCTGAGTGGTCCGGCTGGTGCCGATCCAGGACGGTCCTGAGGTCGCGGAGCCGGCCGGTGTGGCGGAGGGCTTGGCGGTGGCCGAGGTGGAGTCGTCGCCGGAGCCGAGCACCGACCACAGCACGAGGGGCAGCACGACCAGACCGCTCACGGTGCCCACGGCCACGGCGAGGTTGCGGCGGCGGATCCGGCGGGCGGCCCGCTGCTGGGCGCGGCGGGAGGCGGCCGGGTGCACGACCAGGTCCTTGCCCGGGGCGGGGGGCGGCGCGAAGGCCTCGCCGCCCGCGAACCCGCCCGCGAACCCGTCGGCGGGTGCGGCCGGGGTTTCGGCGGGCTGTTCGGCCGCTCCGGCCCGGGACTCCATGTAGGCGCGGGCGCCCCAGCCGAGCACGGCCTCGGCGAGGGCGATACCGAGCCCGCCGTTGAACTGGTGGAGCTGGTCGGCGGTGTACCGGCAGTGCTTGCAGCCGTTCAGGTGCTGCTGGAGGTCGCGGTCGACGTCGATCCCACCGCGCCGGAAGGTCACGTCGATCATCCGGACGTAGCGCTGGCACTCGTCCTCGTGGGCGAGTTCGCGGTGCACCTGGAGGCACTCCTCGCGCATCCGCTCGCGGGCCCGGCCCAGTTCGACGTGCGCGTCCTGCTCGTCCAGGCCCAGCAGTGCGGCCGGTGAGGCCAGGGGCTCCGACTCGACCTCGGTGTGCCACAGCACGGTCCGCGAGGACGGGGTGAGCCGCTGGAAGGCGCGGGAGAGCAGCCGCCGGTTCGCGGGCGGGAGCAGCCGGGAGGCGGCCCGCTCGCCCTTGCCGGCGCGCAGCCGGGGGTGGAGCAGTTCGCCGCGGCCGTCGTTGTCCCATTCGGCGGCGATTCGCCGGACGGTGACGAGGAGCTGGGGGCGCCAGGCGGCGGTCGGGCCTGCTTGGCGGAGTGATTCACCGAAGAGCCGGGTGAATGCGGCGGTGGTGAGCATTCCCGCGCCGCGCGTCCCGTCGGCGCACAGACGGGCGTAGGCGAAGGCCGCTTCCCAGTGCCGGTCGAGCAGTTCACCGACGGGATGCAGGGCGGGTGCCGTGCCCGTCCACTGCTTGAGCTCGGCGCTGAGCTGCTCGTCGGTGACGTCGAACGGCCGGGCGGGGGTAGGGGAATTCCCCAGGCCTGCGTCATTCACGGCTGCATTCCTTCCAGACGCAACGCGGGATTCGGCCCATACCGCATGGTATGCGACCGGTATGCGGCCCCGCCGACGCCAAGGCCGGATGGGCTTGTTGGGGGGTTCGGCGCACGGAGAGCGGCCTCGCACACACGGCGGTCGAAAACAATTGTCCGCATGCCGACACGCCACACCTTTGCACAGGCCAGCACGGCAGAACAAGGGATCTCGGGGTTTTGCGCATCGCCCCGAGGCTGCCCTAATTTGACGATTCGTCAAGGACAGAGTCCGCGCTTTGTCGCCGTATCGACATCGCAATTGGCGCGGGGATAAAGGGCCGACCGCCCCGGTATCGACACCAACCATTGAACCACGCCCCGACCTGCACAGGCCGCCGGGCGGCCCGGCACCCGGAAACCAATAACCGGGCGCATTACAGACGTTCACCGGAGCGGTAGGCGCCGGGCGGGACACCGTATCGTTCTCGGAAAACCCGGTTGAAGTGGAACGGGCTGGGAAATCCGGACGCGGCGGCGACCCGCTCGACGGTCAGGTCGCTGCTCTCCAGCAGCCGGGCGGCGTGCCGCAGCCGCGCCTCGCGCAGTGCGCGCATCGGCGGCACGCCGGTCCGGGCGGTGAAGAGGTGGGCGAACCGGGACGGCGACAGTGCGACACGCGCGGCGAGCGAGCGGACCGTGTGCGGGGCGGCCGGGTCGGCGGCGATCAGTTCCTCGGCGCGGCGCACCCGTTCGTCCCCGGCGTCTCCGCCGGGCGCCGCCGGGTGCGCGCCGGCGGTCGCGAGCAGCACGACCTCCTCCAGCGCGCACAGGGCGAGTTCGCGGGCCGCGCTGCCGTGCGCGACGGCGACGGGGTCGTCGCCGGCTGCCGGGGCGGGCGGCGCGCCGGTGCCGGTCCAGCGGGAGTCGGCGAGCACGCGGTGGAAGGCCGCCTCGATCCGGGCGCGGGTGCCGTCCGGGGTGCCGACGGCGTACACGCCGTCACCGAGGGCACGGGGGGTTAGCCACGGGATCCAGTGGGGGCGGACCTGGCAGTGCGTCCACCAGAACCGCCAGCGGCGTGCGCCGGGTCCGACCGCATAGCTGTGCTGCACGCCGGGGGCGAGGACGACGAGGTCGCCGGTGCGCGCAGTGGTCACCACGGTTCCCTGCCGGAGCAGGCCGCTGCCGTCCGTCGTCCAGGTGAGCAGCCAACTGCTCGCTCCCGCAGGGCGGTTGATCCGGTAGCCGGGCCCTTCGTCGTATCGGCCGGTGACGACCATCCCCGGCGGAGGGGCCGGGACGGCAGTGCCGGGCAGCTCCGCAGCGCTCATGGGCATCCTCTCCGCGGTGGCGTCGCCCTAGCGTGACAGGTCCAGGGCACCGGACCGAGGAGGGCGGGCATGACAGCCACGGGCATCGACACCACCGTCGCGCGGCAGTTCGAGGAGGACGGGTTCACCGTCGTACGGGGGTTGTTCGGGTACGACGAGATCGATCGGCTGTGCGCGGAGTTCGCGGCGCTGCACGCGGCGGGGCGGGTCGTACCAGGCCACTTCGAGCCGCGGCCGGCGGGGGATCCGCTGCAACGGTGTCCGCGGGTGATGCAGCCGCACGAGATCAGTGCGCTCGCGCGGCGGTTCCTGCTGGACGCGCGGCTGCGGGTGGTCCTCGAGGCGCTGTTCGGGGAGGAGGTGCTGGCCGCGCAGAGCATGTTCTACTTCAAGCCGCCGGGAGCACGGGGGCAGGCGCTGCATCAGGACAACTTCTATCTGCGGGTTGAGCCGGGGACGTGCGTCGCCGCGTGGGTCGCCTGTGAGGCGATCGACCGGGAGAACGGCGGCCTCGAGGTGGTGCCGGGGACGCACCGGATGGACCTGTTCTGCCCCGAGGAGTCGGATGCGGAGCTGTCGTTCGCGCGGGAGTACGTGGCACCGCCGCAGGGGCTCGCGACGGTGCCGGTCGACATGGGGCCGGGGGACGTGCTGTTCTTCAACGGGAGCCTGGTGCACGGGTCGCAGCCCAATCGCTCCGCCGGCCGGTACCGGCGGTCGTTCATCGGGCACTACGTGGGGCGGTCGGCGGAGCGGATCGGTGCGTACTACCGGACGTTGTCCATGAGTGGGGAGCCGGTACCGCTGCTCAAGAGCGACGGGGGCGGGCCGTGCGGGACCGAGCGGTTGTGATTCGGGTGCGGTGAGGCGCGTTTCAGTGGCCGGAGATCGGGTGGGGGCCGTAGGGCTGCTGGAGCTCCTCCAACTCCTTGTCGCTGAGCTTCAGTTCGACGGCCGCCACCGCATCTTCGATGTGGTTCGGCTTCGAGGCGCCGATGATCGGGGCCGTCACCGTGTTCTGGTGGAGGAGCCAGGACAGGGCCACCTGGGCGCGCGGGACGCCCCGGTCGTCGGCGATGCGGGTGACCGCCTCGACGATCGCGCGGTCGCCCTCCTGGTAGAGGCGGCTGCCGAAGTTGTCGTTCGCGCTGCGCTCGGTGACCGTCCCCCAGTCGCGGGTGAGGCGGCCCCGGGCCAGCGGGCTCCACGGCAGTACGCCCACGCCCTGGTCGGCGCAGAGCGGCAGCATCTCGCGTTCCTCCTCGCGGTAGAGGAGGTTGTAGTGGTTCTGCATGGACACGAACTTTGTCCAGCCGTGCCGCTCGGCCGTGTACTGGGCCTTGGAGAACTCCCAGGCGTACATCGAACTGGCCCCGATGTAGCGCGCCTTGCCGGCCTTGACGACGTCGTGCAGCGCCTCCATCGTCTCCTCGATCGGCGTGGCGTGATCGTAGCGGTGGATCTGGTAGAGGTCGACGTAGTCGGTACCGAGGCGGCCGAGGCTGTGGTCGATCTCGGTGAGGATCGCCTTGCGGGAGAGGCCACCGCCGTTGGGGCCGGGACGCATCCGGCCGTGCACCTTGGTGGCGAGGACGATCTCGTCGCGCTGGGCGAAGTCGCGCAGCGCCTTGCCGACGATCTCCTCGCTGGTGCCGTCGGAGTAGACGTTGGCGGTGTCGAAGAAGTTGATGCCAGCCTCCAGCGCCTGCCGGATCAGCGGGCGGGCCGCCGCCTCGCCGAGGGTCCACTCGTGGGTGCCGCGGTCGGGCAGGCCGTAGGTCATGCAGCCGAGGCAGATCCGGGACACGTCCAAACCGGTGTGGCCGAGCTTCACGTACTCCATCGTTGTCTCCCACCGTCGAGATCACGTCGTACAGAGGCGAGCGTACGTCGGACGGCCCTCCGGGCTCCTGTCGTGGCGGTGGTTATCGGACGCCGGGGGCCGCCGTCAGGTCCGGTCCAGCAGGTCCAGCGCGCGTTCCCAGGCGAACTCGGGGCGGCCGCCGTCGGCGTCGGCCTCGCCGGCGTAGGGGTCGCCGAAGCGGACGCCGAGCGCGCGCAGCCGGGCCAGGCTCTCCTGGTAGGCGGGGTGGGCGGCGAGCGCGCCGGCGACGCAGGGCAGGACCGCGATCGGCACGTCCAGGCCCAGGGCCTCGCACAGGGTGCCCACGGCGAGGGTGTCGGCGAGCCCGGCGGCCCACTTGTTGACGGTGTTGAAGGTGGCGGGCGCGACGACCACGGCGTCCGGCGCGGGGAAGGGCCGCGGATCGGAGGGACGGCGCCAGGCCGACCGGATCGGGCGGCCGGTGCGCGCCTGCGCCTCCGCGGTGTCGAAGAAGCCGTTCACGGCCACGGGGGTGGCGATGACCCCGACCTCCCAGCCGCGTTCCTGGGCCGCGGTGATGAGCCTGCCGACGCCCGCGGCGACACCGGCGGCGCAGACGACCAGGTAGAGGAAGGGCTTGCGGGGCTCGTCGGTCATCCGGGAACCCTATGCGGGGGCTACCGGAGCGGGAAGGACAGGCCCCGCTCGGACTCCGGGCGCGGACCGTGGATCCGGCGCTCGTGCTCCTCGATCGGCACGTCGTTGATGCTGGCCTCGCGCCGGGTCATGAGCCCGTGCCCGTCGAACTCCCACAGCTCGTTCCCGTACGAGCGCCACCACCGGCCGTCCGCGTCGTGGCACTCGTACTGGAAGCGGACCGCGATGCGGTCGCCGTCGAAGGCCCACAGGTCCTTGCGGAGCGCGTAGTCGAGTTCCCGGGCCCATTTCGCGGTGAGGAACTCGACGATCGCGGCCCGGCCGGTGACGAAGGTGTCGCGGTTGCGCCAGACCGACTCCTCGGAGTAGGCGAGGGCGACCCGCTCGGGGTCGCGGGTGTTCCAGGCGTCCTCGGCGGCCTGGACCTTCTGGACGGCGGTCTCCCGGGTGAAGGGCGGCAGCGGCGGGCGGTCGGCCATGGTCTCCTCCTCGACGACGAAGTGAGAACGTGCGTTCTCCGAGTCGCTGCTACCGTAGGAGAACGCACGTTCTCACGTCAAGGAGGAACCCATGGACAGCGCGGTCGCGCGTGAGCAGGCGCTGGACGCCGCCGAGCGGCTGTTCTACGGGCGTGGGGTGCAGTCCGTCGGCATGGACGACATACGCGGCGCCTCCGGCGTCTCCCTCAAACGGCTCTACCAGCTCTTCCCCGCGAAGGAGCAGCTGGTGGAGGCCTATCTGGAGCGGCGGGACGTGCGTTGGCGGCAGCGGCTCGCCGAGCACGTCCGGCGGCACGAGGAGCCCCGGGAGCGGCTGCTCGCGGTCTTCGACTGGCTGGAGGGGTGGTTCGGGGAGGCGGACTTCCGGGGGTGCGCCTGGATCAACGCCTACGGCGAGCTCGGTGCCACCTCCGCGCGCGTGGTGGCCCAGGTGCGCGGCCACAAGCGGGCGTTCCGGGACTACCTGGCGGAGCTGGTGGCCGACGCCGGGCTGGACGCCGCGCTCACCGGGCCGCTGTTCCTGCTCGCCGAGGGGGCGATGGTCACCGCGGGCGTCACCGGGAGCGCGGAGCCCGCGGCGGAGGCCCGCGCGGCGGCCCGGGTACTGCTGCGCGCGGGGTGAGGTCAGTCCGCGGCGGCGAGCCGGGCAAGGGCGGCGCGGGCCTCGGCGAGGGAGGGGGCGGCCGCTTCCTCCTGGCCGGCCAGGAAGGGCGGCACGTCGACGCGGGTCAGCTCGGCGGCCGCCGGATGGAGGTGCTCGGGCCGGACACCGAGCCGGGCCGTCCAGGCCCTCAGGTAGGGCAGCTGGAAATCCAGGCGCCCGGCCCATGTCCGGCCCGCAGGCGCCGCCGCGCGCCAGGACGGCCACCACCCGGGTGCCGGCCAGCACCTCTCCCCCGTGTCCGGGTGCGCGAAGGCGCCGGGGACGCCCCGCGCGGACGGCTGCTCCACGTCCTGCGGGTCACCGTGCAGGGCGACCGGGTGGCGGCGTACGAGGTGGTCGCCGACCCGGTGCGGCTGCGCGGGCTGGAGCCGGCGGTGCTCGACGTGCCGACGGCTGCCTAACCCGTCGGTTCCTTGACGGTGATGGCGCCCACCGGGCAGGCCCGGGCAGCCTCCTTGACGAGCGGGTCGCCGCCCCCGTCCTCCTTGCCGGGGAGCAGGGCGCTGAAGCCGTCGTCGTCCTGGGTGAACACGTTCGGGGCGGTCAGGGCGCACTGCCCCGCGCCGATGCAGACGTCTCTGTCGATCTCGATGTGCATGGCAGGAGCCTCTTACCAGGTCACGGGGAGTTCCAGCATCCCCTGGATCGTGTCGCCGGGTTTGAAGGGGATCTCCTCCGGCGGTGCGGCGAGCCGCAGGTCCGGGAGCCGCTCCCACAGGGTGCGCAGGGCGATCTCCAGCTCGGTCCGGGCCAGGTTCTGGCCCAGGCACTGGTGGATGCCGAAGCCGAAGGCCACGTGGTGGCGGGCCGGGCGGTGCCAGTCGAGGGTGTCGGGGTCGTCGTACACGGCCTCGTCGCGGTTGATGACCGAGGTCGCGAAGAGCACGCCGTCACCCTTGCGGATGGTGGTGCCGTCCATCTGGATGTCCTCCAGGGCGACGCGCAGCAGCCCGTCGGCGATGGACAGCATCCGCATCAGTTCCTCGACGGCGGCGGGCACCAGGGCGGGGTCGGCGCGCAGTTCGGCGAGCCGCTCGGGCTGCTGGAGCAGGGTGAAGGTGCCGAGCGAGATCATGTTGGCGGTGGTCTCGTGCCCGGCGACCAGCAGGATGAGGGCCAGCGCGACGACCTCGGCGCGGTCCAGGGCGCCCTCGCGCAGCCGCTCGTGCACGAGGTCGTCGAGGACCCCGTCGCCGGGTGCCTCGTCCCGGCTCTTGCGGTCGGCCAGATCACCCAGATAGGCCTCCAGCTGATCGCGCGCGTCCAGGGAGTCGGCGGGCGCCGGACCGCGCAGCAGCCGCCGGGACTGCGCCTCGAAGAACTCGTGATCGGCGTAGGGCACACCGAGCAGGTCGCAGATGACCATGGACGGCACGGGCAGCGCGAAGGAGCTCACGAGGTCGGCGGGCGGTCCCGCGGCCATCATCCTGTCGAGCAGCTCGTCGACGATCCGCTGGATGGCGGGCCGCATCCCGGTCGCGCGTTTGAGGGTGAAGTCCGGGATCAGCATCCGGCGCTGGATCTGGTGCTCGGGGTCGTCGAGGCCGAGCAGTGCGACCTGGCGGCGCTCCCTGGCGGCCGCGAACCGGGCGTTCGGCATCGGGAAGTCCTCCCGCCGGCGGTCGCTGGAGAGCCGGGGGTCGGCGAGCAGCGCCCGGGCCGCGCCGAGGCCGGTGACCGCCCAGACGGTGCGGCCGTCGTAGAGGGTGACGCGGGACAGCGGGGCGCCGTCGCGCAGCGGGTCGTATCCGGTGGGCGGGTGGTAGGGGCACGTGCGGTCCTGCGGCCAGGCCACGGGGTCGGCCTGGCCGGCGGGAGAAGTGGGTTCCGTCAGGTCCGTCAGTTCTTTCATGGAAGACCTCGCAGACGAGTGTCGTACGTCGTGCCGATCTTCATTAGATGCTCGGGGCACCTATGTGGCGACCGGAAGTTCGGCCAGATCGCCGCATCTGATGATCTGGCCGAACCTCGTTCGGTCGGGGGACGATTCCGCGCCGAAATTCGCTTGCCGGTGCGGCGACGCGGGCCCCAGGATCTGCGCATGAACTCTCCTGACGCCATCGTGCCGCTGACCACCGCGACCTTCGGTCGGGTGCGGGTCCAGCAGCAGCCGGGGCGTCCCCGGAGGCCCGAGCCCGCACGCGCGTGACGGCCGCGCTCGTCGCCGGCCTGCTCGCCGGGTACGGGATCGCCGTCCCGGTCGGCGCGGTCGGCACGTATCTAGTGTCCCTCACGGCTCGCACGTCACTGCGGACCGGCGCCTGCGCCGCGCTCGGCGTGGCCAGCGCCGACGGCCTGTACGCCCTGCTGGCGACCGTCGGCGGTGCCGCCCTCGCGGCGGCGCTGGTGCCGGTGCTCGGACCGCTGCGGCTGGTGTCGGCACTGGTGCTGGTGGGGCTCGCCGTGCGCGGTGCGGCGGTGGCGCTGCGCCAGTACCGGGAGCGGCGGCCGGCGACCCGGGCCGAGCGGCCGGTACCCGGCCCCGGACGGGCGTATCTCGGCCTCCTCGGGATCACGCTGCTCAACCCCACGACGGTGATCTACTTCGCCGCCCTGGTGGTCGGCACGCGTTCCGCCGAGGCGGTACGGCCGCTGGAGCAGGGGGGCTTCGTCCTCGCGGCCTTCGCCGCGTCCGCGAGCTGGCAGCTCCTGCTGGCGGGCGGCGGGGCGCTCCTCGGCCGCGGCCTGACCGGCCACCGGGGGCGCCTGGTCACCGCGTTGCTGTCGAGCTGCGTGATGCTGGGGCTGGCGGCCCGGATGGTGCTGTCGCCGGGCTGACGTCCGGCGTACGCGACGCGGCGGCGCGATCCGGTCACGGGAGCGGTGTCGTATGGATGATCCGGGGCACTTCGCGTGTTGAATCATGCTGTCAGTCTTGGAACCGACGAGGGGACGGACCTCATGCCTCTTGAGGGCGAGTACGAGCCCAGCCCGGCCGCCTGGGTGCGCGAGCAGGTCGAGTTGTACGAGAACTCGGGCGGGAAAGAGGGCAACACCCTGATGGACACCGGGTTGCCCGTCATCCTGCTCACCACCCTGGGGGCGAAGAGCGGGAAGATCCGCAAGACGCCGCTGATGCGGGTGGAGCACGACGGGAAGTACGCCATCGTCGCCTCGCAGGGCGGCGCGCCCAAGCACCCGGTGTGGTACTTCAACGTCAAGTCCCACCCGGCCGTCGAGCTTCAGGACGGGCCGGTCAAGCAGGACATGACCGCCCGCGAGGTCACCGGCGCGGAGAAGGCCGAGTGGTGGGACCGCGCGGTCGCGGCCTATCCGCCGTACGCCGACTACCAGAAGAAGACCAGCCGGGAGATCCCGGTGTTCGTGCTGGAACCGAAGTAGCCGGAACCGCGGTAACCGGATTCGGAGCAGCCGGACCGGGGCGGCCGGAACCGCCGCACGGGGAACTGGCGGTTCCGGGAATTCATTCCGGCCGGGGACCGACGGAATTTAGAAAAATCTGTTTCCGGCAGGCATGAACCGGCTTCGGGCCGGGCAGCCGAATATCAGGCCCCGCCGCGTTCCCCCGTCGCGGCGGGGCTTTCATGTGCCTCCTGCGCGGAGCGGTCCGTCACGTCCAGGAAGACCTGGTCGGCCTCGTGGAACGTCTCGGCGAGCGCCCCCTTGATGCGCACCAGGACCTCCTCCACCTCCTCGCTGTCGAGGCCGGGCACCAGGTCGACGCGAGCCGCGACCAGGGTCGACTCGAGGCCCATCTGCATCGTGAAGAGCGCCTCCACGCTGTCGATCTCGGGCTCCGCCTCCAGCTGCTCCCGGATCCGGTCGCTGAGCTCCGGATCCGCGGCCTCCCCGATCAGCTGGTCGCGGGCGTCGGCGCCCAGCCGGTAGGCGACGAACACCAGCAGGACGCCGATCGCCAGTGAGGCCGACGCCTCCCAGGCCACCTGGCCGGTCACCATGTGCAGCACCATGCCGACGATCGCGAGGCAGACGCCGAGCACGGCGGTGCCGTCCTCGGCGATCACCGTGCGCAGCGCCGGATCCCGCAGCCCCCGCGCCTCCCCGCGGGCCTGGTGCAGCGCCCGGAACAGGGACGCGCTCTCGGCGAGCAGGGCGACGCCCAGCACGATCAGGCCGGCCACATAGCCGCTGAGCTTTTCGTCCGCGCCGTCGCGCAGTGCCTCGATCCCCTGGAAGAAGGAGAAGCAGCCGCCCATGACGAAGATCCCGACGGCCGCGAGCAGGGCCCAGAAGAAGCGCTCCTTGCCGTAGCCGAACGGGTGCCGGGCGTCGGGCGGGCGTCGGCTGCGGCTCAGGGCGGCCAGCAGGAACACCTCGTTCAGGCTGTCGGCGACGGAGTGCGCGGCCTCGGACAGCAGGGCCGGCGAGCCCGCGACGACTCCGCCGACGGCCTTGGCGGCCGCGATGACCAGGTTGGCGGCGAGTGCCACGAACACGGTCACGCGGGTCCGGCGGTCGGCATGCGGCTGTTCCGATTGGTTCTGCGACGGTGTCCTGCTCACGACCGCCGACTGCCCCGACGCGCGCTGATCACTCCGTGCGAGAGGCGGAAATGGGGGAACGCATCCCTCAGGGCCGCCGTTCGACCGTGGGCGGCCCCCCGGGCTAGGAGGACGCATGAGCGGCGGCGACGGCAACAGCGCGCTGGGGCACAGGGCATTCAAACGGTCCCCCAGTCACTTCGCGGACCGGATCACCGCGGACGGACGCGACGGCTGGCCGGTGGCGGCCGGACGCTACCGGCTGGTGGTCAGCCGTGCGTGCCCGTGGGCGAGCCGGGCGGTGATCTCCCGGCGGCTGCTCGGCCTGGAGGACGCCCTGTCGCTCGCCGTCACCGACCCGCTCCAGGACGACCGCAGCTGGCGTTTCACCCTCGACCCCGGCGGCCGTGATCCGGTGCTCGGCATCCGGTACCTCAGCGAGGCGTACGACCGCCGGGAGACCGGCTACCCCGGCGGGGTGAGCGTGCCGGCGGTGGTGGACGTGCCGAGCGGGAAGCTGGTCACCAACGACTACCAGCAACTCACCCTCGACCTGGCCACCGAGTGGACGGCGCTGCACCGGGACGGGGCACCGGACCTGTACCCGGCACGGCACCGGGACGAGATCGACGCGGTGGCGGCGGAGGTGTACGAGGACGTCAACAACGGGGTCTACCGGGCCGGGTTCGCGCACGAGCAGCAGACGTACGAGGAGGCGTGCGCCGGCGTGTTCCGGCGGCTGGAGCTGCTCGCCGAGCGGCTGGCCGGGCAGCGCTACCTGGTCGGGGACACGATCACGGAGGCCGACATCCGGCTGTTCACCACGCTGGTGCGGTTCGACGCCGTCTACCACGGCCACTTCAAGTGCAACCGCTACAAGCTCGCGGAGAGCCCGGTGCTGTGGGCGTACGCCAGGGACCTCTACCAGACGCCGGGATTCGGTGACACCGTCGACTTCGACCACATCAAGCGGCACTACTACCAGGTCCACACCGGAATCAACCCGACCCGTGTCGTGCCCCTCGGTCCGGATCTCGCCGGGTGGCTGACGCCCCATCACCGGGAGGAGCTCGGCGGCCGGCCCTTCGGGGACGGGACGCCGCCCGGCCCGGTGCGGGCGGCCGAGGAGGTCGCGGCCGCCGGGCGGCCCTGAGAACGCGGAGGCAGGCATGGCCAAGAGCAGGAAGAAGCTGAAGCTCCCCCTCGTGTACGCACCCGTCGGTTTCGTGCTGAGCTGGGCCGGCGGGGCGCTGGGTGCGCTGGCCTTCCGCCGCACCTGGAAGGCGCTGCGCGGCGAGGACGACGCGCCGGACGCCCTGGACCGGGACCGCGGCTGGGGCGAGGTGCTGCTGGCCGCGGCGGTCCAGGGCGCGGTCTTCGCGGTGGTGCGCAGCGCCGTGGACCGTACGGGCGCGACGGCCATAGAGCGTTCCACCGGGGTGTGGCCGACGGCGGGCCAGGGTGGCCGGGACTGAGCGGTCTCAGCCCTGCTTGGGCGCCGAGGACGGCACCAGGCGCAGCGTGAAGGAGTGTCCGGCCGGGTCGGCGTACCCGCGTTCCTCGTACGGCCCGGCCGGGTCCTTCGTCTCGATGGGGCGTCCGCCCAGGGCGACCACCCGGCGCTCTGCCTCGTCGAGGTCCTCGACCAGGAAGTCGAGATGGGCCTGGAGCGAGTTCTCGGGCCGCGGCCAGCTGGGCGGGGTCGCGTTGACGTCGCGCCGGAAGGCGATCCGGAAGCCGTCGGCGGTCCGGATCCCGACCAGGTTGGCCGAGGCCTCGCCGTCCTCGCCGTCCAGGAACTCCCGGTAGAACTGGGCGAGTTTCTCGGGTTCTGCGCAGTCGAGCACCACGACGGCCGCGGTCACCAGTGCCATGTTTCCTCCCTCGGCAGGTTCTCCCGGCACACGTCTGTCCCCGATCGGCCGGTTCAGTCGCCCACCGGCCGCGTCCCGGCACCCTGTTGGGCGAGCCGGGCCTCGGCCGCCGTCAGCAGCAGGTCGAGGGCGGCCGGATAGGAGCTGCCCCGCATCGAGGCGACGAGATGGCGTGCGGTGGCCGCGATGTGCGGGTGACTGGTGGCGGGCAGCCGGGCGTAGGTCGCCCGCCACACGTCCGCCTCGGCGTCCCGGGCGGCCCTGGGCAGGGCGGTGTTGGCGGAGTCGAGGGCGCCGTACGCGAGGGCCTGGTCGACGAAGGCGTGGTAGACGCGGACCGCCTCGGCGTCCGGGAATCCGGCGCCGCGGAGGACGCCGAGGATGGTCTCGACGGCCTGGATCTCGTTCGTCCGTCCCGTCACCCGGTGGGCGCTGAGCACCGCGGCCCGCGGGTGGGCGAGGGCGCCGGCGTGCATCCGCAGGCCGAGGTCGCGCAGGTCGGCGCGCCAGTCCCCGGTGGGCCGCCAGGCGCGCAGGGTACGGCCGATCAGCTCGTCGGCGACGGCGAGCATCAGGTCGTCGGTGTGCCGGAAGTAGCGGTAGAGGGAGCTGGGGTCGGCGCCCAGGGCACGCCCGAGGCGGCGCACCGACAGGGCGTCGGCGCCGTGCTCCTCGATCAGCCGCATCGCGGTCTCGACGATCAGCTCCTCGGAGAGGACCACGCCCTGTTTGGTGGGGCGCCGGCGCTGCCGGGCGGCGGCCGGGACGACACGTTCGCTCAACGGACCTCCTCCGACGGACCTCCTCATGACGTGCGGGCACCTTATGACAACACCGTTGACCTGTGAAGGGCACCGGCAGTTTCATGTCCCGTCACCGGGGCCGACCAGTCCGGCCCCCAGGTGCGAGCGGAGTGTGCCGGCCATGACCGACCAGCCCTACACAGCGGACCCCCCTGAGTTGCGCAGATCCCTCGGCGTCCTGGACGGCGTGGCGGTCGCCGCGTCCAGTACGGCCGCCACCACCAGCATCGGCATCGGGCTGGGGGTGACGGCCGGGGTGGTCGGGCTGCATCTGCCGGCCATCATGCTGCTGGCGTTCGTGCCGGTCCTCGGCATCGCGGGCGCCTACTCCCGGTTGAACCGGGTGGAGCCGAACGCGGGCAACGGCTACGTGTGGGTGGGCCGTTCGCTCAATCCGTGGCTCGGCTTCCTGGTCGGCTGGGTGAACATCGTGGCGACGGTGGCCTTCCTGGCGTACACCACGGCGGTCACCGGATCGGCGCTGCTGCAGCTGGCGGGAGAGGCCGGGGTGCACCGGATCGGCTCACTGGCCCTCGACCCGGGTTCGACGGCACAGACCACGGCCCTCGGGATCGTGGTCCTGGTCGCCGTCACCCTCACCGCCGTGACCGGCATCCGCACCGCCGCCCGCCTGCAGACCGGGCTGCTGGTCTTCGAGTACACGGTCCTGCTCGGGTTCTGCGGCTACGGCATCGTCGAGGGACCGCACCCCTTCAGCCTGAGCTGGTTCGACCCGTTCGCGATCCCGTCGGCCACCGCGCTCGCCCAGGGCCTGCTGCTCTCGGTGTTCTGCTACTGGGGTTTCGAGGCCGCGTTCAGCGTCAACGAGGAGGTCCGCGACCCGCGGGACGCCTCCCGGGCCGGGCTGATCACCCTGGTGACGATGCTGGGCCTGTTCCTGCTCGGCTCGGTGGCCTTCCAGCGGGTGCTGTCCGAGCAGGAGCTGGCCGGTCACGGGGCCGAGGGGCTGGCGTTCTTCGGCGACCGGCTGGCCGCCCAGCCGTGGCCCGCGCTGCCGCTGGTGGCGCTGATGTTCTCGGCGGTGGCCTCGCTGCAGGCCGGGGTGATCCCGACGGCCCGGGGCATGTTCGCGATGAGCCGGGACCGCACCCTCGGGCCGGTGTGGTCCAGGGTGAGCGCGCGGTACGGGACCCCGGCGGCCGGCACGCTGCTGATCGGCGCGCTGGCCACGGCGGTCGCCGGGCTCGCCCTGGTGATCCCGCGGCTCGCCGACATGATCATGGCGACGGTGAACGCGGTCGGCATCGTCGTCGCCCTGTCGTACGCGCTCACCGCGCTCGCCGCCGCCGCGCGCTTCCGCTCCCTGCTGCGCGAGGACTGGCGGCAGGGGGTACGGGCCGTGGTGCTCCCGGCGCTGAGCGCCGTCGCCCTGCTGGGCCTCGGCGGCTACCTCGGCTGGTCCTTCTACACTTCCGCCGACCACTTCGAGGTCAGCGCGGACAACGGGTGGTTCCTGCTGGCCACCCCGCTGGCGATGATCGGGTCCGGGTTCGTCGCGGCCGGCTGGGCGAAGTACGTGCGCAGGTCGCCGTACTTCCGCACCGGCCGGGGCACCGATGCCGACGCGCCCCAGCTGCTCACGACCCCCAACTGAGGAACAGGAAACATGCACGCAGATCTGCTCTTCACCGGCGGCCGCGTCCTCACCGACGAGGACCCCACGGCCACCGCCGTCGCCGTCACCGGTGAGCGCATCACCGCCGTCGGCTCCGCCGGGGAGCTGCGGGAGCTCGCGGGGCCGCGCACCGAGGTGGTCGACCTCGCCGGGCGGCTGCTGCTGCCCGGGTTCCAGGACGCGCACGTCCATCCGGTCCCGGCGGGCCTGGAACTGACCCAGTGCGACCTGTCCGGGCTGCGGACCGCGGCGGAGACCGTGGCCGCCGTACGCGCCTACGCCGACGCGCATCCGGAGCGGGCGTGGATCCTGGGCGGCGGCTGGTCCATGGAGGCGTTCGAGGGCGGCACACCGACGAAGGAGCTGCTGGACGCCGTCGTACCGGACCGGCCGGTGTACCTGCCCAACCGGGACCATCACGGGGCGTGGGTCAACAGCCGGGCGCTGGAGCTGGCCGGGATCGGCCGCGACACACCCGACCCGGCCGACGGGCGGATCGAGCGGGACGCCTCCGGCGCGCCGGGCGGCACGCTCCAGGAGGGCGCGATGCAGCTGGTCGGCCGGCTCGCCCCGCCGGCCGGCCCGGCGGACCGGCTGGCCGCGCTGCTGCACGCGCAGCGCCATCTGCACGCGCTGGGCATCACCGCCTGGCAGGACGCCCTGATCGGGGACTTCCTCGGCATGGACGACCCTGCGTCGGCGTATCTGGCGGCGGCCCGGGACGGTTCACTGACCGCGCGGGTGGCCGGGGCGCTGTGGTGGGACCGGGAGCGCGGCTCCGAACAGATTCCCGAACTCGTCGAGAAGCGGGCGGCGTTGAGCCACGGGCGGTTCCGGGCGGGCACGGTGAAGCTGATGCTGGACGGGGTCGCCGAGAACGGCACGGCGGCGCTGCTCGACCCCTACCTGGACAAGTGCGGCTGCGCGACGCGCAACCGGGGCAAGAGCTTCATCGACCCGGCGCGACTGCCGTATTACGTGACCGAGTTGGACGCCCTCGGCTTCCAGTGCCACTTCCACGCGCTCGGCGACCGGGCCGTACGGGACGCGCTGGACGCGGTCGAGGCGGCGCGGGCGGCCAACGGGATGAGCGACACGCGGCCCCACCTGGCGCATCTGCAGGTCGTGCACCCCGCCGACGTGCCGCGGTTCGCCCGGCTCGGCGCCACCGCCAACATCCAGGCGCTGTGGGCCGCGCACGAGCCGCAGATGGACGAGCTGACGATCCCCTTCCTCGGCCCGGAACGGGCCGGACGGCAGTACCCGTTCGGGTCGCTGCTGCGCTCCGGGGCGCGGCTCGCGGGCGGCAGCGACTGGCCGGTGAGCAGTCCCGACCCGCTCCAGGGCATCCATGTCGCGGTGAACCGGGTCGAACCGGGCGGCGACGCGCCGGTGTTCCTGCCGGCGGAACGGCTGGAACTCGCGGCGGCGATCAGGGCGTACACGGAGGGTTCGGCGTACGTGAACCACCTCGACGACACCGGGCGGGTGGCGGTCGGCATGCTCGCGGATCTGGTGGTCCTGGACCGCGACCCGTTCGCCGGGCCCCCGGAGCGGATCGCGGAGACACGCGTCGCGCACACATACGTCGGGGGCGCGCGAGTGTACTCGGCTCAGGAGGCATGAGCAGTAACACACGTCACGGCCAGGTCACGCGTAGATCATTTACGCTCTGGGCAGCCTCGTAGCGCTTCACGGCTCAACTTTCGAGCCACGAAGGCCAGTTCGAGTGCCCGGGTGGCTGACAGGCCACCCGTTCGCAGGGACGGGGGGACTCTGCGCACTGTCGCCCGAAAGGAAACACATGCCTCAGGACGTCACCTCCGACCTGCCCTTCGAGTCCCCCGCCGGTGAGCATCCGGAGTCCGCGCCCCCGTCAGCCGCGCCGGCTCCGGCACACGGACGTGGGGCGCGGCCACAGCGACGCAGCTGAGGCCGCGCCCCAGGTCCTCGTCGTGCGGCCGGCACGGTCCGACGAGAGCGGGCCGTCCACGGAAGGCCGGCGGCGCCGAGGACGCATCCGCCGCGTACGTGCGCCCCGCTCCGCCTTCCCGGGCCCGACGCAGCAGTCGTTCCCCTCACGTCACGGCCGTTCGCGGCAGCAGCCGGTGCCGGTCGCGTGAGTCCGGCCGCCCGGCGAGGCCGTCACGGGAGGGGCCACCGCCCCCTTCTCGGACCCGACTGCCGACGACCGCCGTCGACCGATTCCGTTGTCATGACCACAACTCGAAGGAGATCGCCGTGAATTCCCGAGGCGCAGGTGCTGTTCCGAAGGCGTCCGCCGACAGCCTGCTCCCGGCGCGGTCAAGCGCCCAGTTCCGGCCCACGGAGGCGGGGAACGCCCTGGCCGGCCTCTTCGTGAACCGCACGAACGGGAGCACGGATCAGTACCGGGACTTCCAGAACGCCGCTCAGCAGCGGCTGGACGCGCTGGGAACCCGCCACTTCGGCACCACGCTGCATCTGGCGGGAGCCCTCCAGGAGGCGCCGCGCGAGTTCCTCCCGCCCGACGAGGAGGGCCGTGCGAGGTTGAGGCACCTCGACACCAGCCTGCGCATGATCGAGGCGGCCTTCCCCGAAGTCGGCACCGACGCCGAGATCTGCCGGCTGACCTGCGCGATGCTGGAAGGGGCCTGGCGGAGCCGGGCGCTGGCCCCGCCGCGTGCGGAGGAGCCGGCCACCGCCTGCGACTGCCCGCTGTGCCGCCGGCTGCCCACGCCCCCCGCGCGCACGCTGGACGACTACCGCTGGCGGCAGAGCGCCGGCCGTCCCCTCGCCGTCAAGACCTGGCCGTACCGCCGGGAGCTCGACAGCGTGCTGACCGGTGGCTGGTCCTGGACCCGCCAGTTGAACGACCTGGAGCACGATCTCGGCCACCGCAACCGCTTCGAGGACGACATCCTCGTCTTCCACGAGTACAAGCGCGTGATCGACACCATCGACACCACGCGCCTCACCCAGCACGTCGAAGACCGCCTGGCCGAGAACTTCAGCACCAACAGCGCACGTGCCCTGGTCTCGGGACTCTTCGCGGCCCACAAGCGATCCGTCGACGAGTACTGGCTCCGGCAGCACGACGCGGGCAGGATCACGCTCCCCCAGACCAACCCGCTGGGCCACGGCTCCTACTCGCTTCTGCAGATGCTGGACTGCCTGTTCTGGCACGTCGCACCCGACACCGAACTGTGGCAGGAGGAGAACCTCGCCTCCCTGCTGCTGTGCCGCGTCATCGACGACATGGCCGACGTCCGGGCCGACGCCCTCACCGGCGAGATCAGCAACTTCTGGCTCGCCGAGATGCCCGCCCACACCAAGGCCTTCTACGCCGCCTGCGCGATAGCCCTCGTCAAGTACGGCTGCACACCCGAGGCGCATCGCCCGATGTGGAACACCTGGCTGCTGACCACCACCGTCGTCTGGATGGGGCTCACGGGACGGCACGCCCTGTGGTTCGACGGCATCACCGAGGGCCTCCCCCCGAGCGAGGGGTGCCCGCTGTGCGACCTGCAGCCCAACCCGTGCACCGGCATCCTCACCCACGGCACGGCCCTCACCATCGCCCCGCGGCCCGCCGTACCGGCACTGAGCCCCCGGTCCGCCGAGCTGTCCGCTCGCTGCCGGGCCCAGCACCCCGGGGCATGGCCCCTCTTCGACGCCGAGCTCCATGCCTTCGAGGCGGTGCACGGCCCGTGGCGCGGCGACGCCGACAACGCCTGGGAGATCCTGCGCCGCACCTACGTCGCCGCCGTGGAGGCATCCGGCGCCGCGCCGTCCCCGGACCGCGCTCGTCAGGTCCAGCAGGACGCCGGTGTGGTGGGTTCCGAAAGGTTTCACGCCCTGCACGACCCGCTGACCGGACGGGAGGACACCGCACTGCTCGCCTACATGTTCGGCTGCGCGCACCCGCATTTCCTCTGGAACGCCACGGGCTACCGTCCCACGGACGTCGCGGGCGACTGGCTCGACGGCTGACGCCTCAACGCCTGCTGCCCGGTCGGGTGACCCGACCGGGCAGCAGCGTCTCCGCGCCTATACCGCGAACTCGACCGGCAGGCCGTCCAGCACGGACATCCAGGTGGACGCGGTCGAGGTGAGCTCCTCCGCCGGCACGGCCAGCCGCAGGCCCGGCAGCCGGTGCAGCAGGACGTCCACCGCGATCTGGATGATGGACATCCCGATGCTCTGGCCGGGGCACTCGTGCGGGCCGGCGCTGAAGGCCAGGTGCGACTCGTTGCCCTGCACCGAGACGTCAGGGTCGGGCCGGATCTCGGGGTCGAGGTTGCCCGGTGCGAGACCGAGGACGAGCAGGTCGCCCTCCTCGATGCGGTGCCCGCCCAGTTCGACGTCGCTGACGGCGAAGCGGCCCGGCAGGACGGACAGCGGCGGGGAGTTCCACATGACCTCCTCCACCAGCGCGGTGATGGTCAGCTGACCGCTGGTCAGGCCGGAGAGCCGCGAGGCGTCCGTGAGGATCAGCTGCAGCACGCGGGCCAGCAGATTGCTGGTCGTGCTGTGCCCGGCCATCAGCACCAGGCGCAGATGGCTCACGACCTCGTCGTGGTCGAGGCCCGCGTGGTGCTCCAGCAGGCCGGTGGTGAAGTCGGAGCCGGGCTCGGCCCGCTTGCGCTCGGTGAGGTCACCGAGGATCTCCCGGATGATGCCGTCGTGCCGGATCGCCTCCTCGCCGCCCTGGAACACCATGGCGTTGGACTCGACGAGCCGGCGGCCCTCCGTCTCGCTGAGGCCCAGGACGCGGGCGAGGATCAGCATCGGCAGATAGCCGGCGTAGTCCGCCACCAGGTCGGCGCGGCCCTTGTCGGCGAACGCGTCGATCTGCTTGTTGGCGAAGTACGTGGCATGGCGCCGGATGCCGCGGGCCACGGCGGCCTGGAGCCCGTCGTTGACGGCACCGCGCAGCCGGCGGTGTGCCTCGCCGTCCTGGGACACGCAGTCGGGGCGCCAGGCGACCATCGGCACCAGCGGATGGTTCTCCGCGACCCGGCCCTCCCGCCAGTCCCGCCAGATCCGCGCGTCCCGGGCGAACTGGCGCGGGTTGTCGAGCACCCGGCGACCGTCCCGGTAGCCCAGCACCAGCCAGGCGTTGACGTCGCCCTCCAGCAGCACGGGCGCGACGGAGCCGTGCTCCTTGCGCAGCCGTTCGTAGATACCGAACGGGTCGGTCGCCGCCTCGGGCCCGTACAGCCGGGTCAGTTCGGCCGAACCGTGCGCGACCGGGCAGCCGCGCGGGGCGTCGGGGCTGTCGGGGCTCTGGTCGTTCATCGGGGCTCCAGTGCGAGGGCGGAGCGTTCCTTCAAATGACGTATCAGGGCGATCAGTACGTCACGGCTGGAGGCCCGGTCACGGGCGTCGCAGGCCACGATCGGAGTGTGCGGGGAGATGTCGAGGGCGTCCCGGATCTCCTCGACGGGGTGTTCCTTGCAGTCCGGGAAGACGTTCAGGGCGATGACGAAGGGCACGTTCTGCCGCTCCATCTCCTCGATCGCCCGGAAGCTGGAGGCGAGCCGTCTCGTGTCCACCAGGACGATGGCACCGAGCGCGCCCTTGAACAGGCCGTTCCACAGGAACCAGAACCGTTCCTGTCCGGGGGTGCCGAACAGGTACAGCATCAGGTTCTCGTTGATGCTGATCTTGCCGAAGTCGAGGCTGACCGTGGTCTCGGCCTTGTCCGCGACGCCGATGAGGTTGTCGACGCCGACGGTCGCCTGGGTGAGGGTCTCCTCGGTGGTGAGCGGCTTGATGTCGCTGACGGAGCGGACCATGGTGGTCTTCCCGGTGCCGAACCCCCCGGCGATCATCACCTTGACCGAGCGGGTCCCCCCGGCACCGGGGTCGCCGGGATGGTCAAAGCCTTTCAAGTCCACTGAGTACCTCCTGGAGGAGCGCGAGGTCAGGCCCGCGTCCGGCGTGGTGCGCCGGAATGGGATCACGGGCTTCAATACGGCCTGCGTCCAGCAGATCCGCCAACAGCACCGCGAGAATGTTGAAGGGCAATCCGAGATGGGCGGTGAGTTCGGCCACCGACAGCGGATCACGGCAGCGCCGGACTATCTCCTCGTACTCGTGCTGCATCCCCTGGACGGGGGCGGTCCGGGAGACGACGAGGGTCGCCACGTCGAGGCTCGACGCCGACCCGCCCGGTCCGCTGCGCCCCCCGGTGAGGACGTAATAGCGTTCGAGACCGGACGGATCCGACGGTCGGCGGGGAGCACTCATCCAGAGTGCTCCTCCAGGCGCGGAGAGGTGCCGAGCAGCTCGCCCATCCGCCGGGACAGATCCCGCATCTGATGGCCGAGCAGCCCCTGGTCGAGTCCCTCGCGGGCGAGGACCCCGAGATACGTCTCCACACCGGCCCGTACGACGAAGAGGTGACCGCCGTCGACCTCGATCATCGCCAGCCGCAGCTGCCCCGCGTACTTGGGGAACTGCTCGGCTACCGGCTGGGCCAGGGCCTGCAGCCCGGCCACCACGGCCGCGAAGCGGTCCACGTCGTCGGGGTCCTCGGCGCCAAAGGAGGTGATGGCCTTGCCGTCGCTGGAGGCCACGAGGGCGAAACGGATCTCCGGGATGCTCTCCACCAGATCACGGAGCGCCCAGCTCACGTCGGTTCCCTGTTGCGTCATGTGGACTAGTCGCTCTCTTCAGTGCGGTGCTCGGCGGACTCGCGTCCGGCGGCGGCGTCATCGGCGCCGGCCGGGGTCGCGGGTGCCGCGTCGTCTACGTCTCCGGTCAACTCGGCCTCACGGGCCGCTCCCTCGCCTGCGGCGGGCACGCGGCCCGCGGTGGCGAAGGCGGCCAGACCGGCGAAGGACTCCTCGGGCGGGACCGCGGGGAACGCGGTGCCCTCGGTGCGCGCCGTGCGGGCGGTGCGCTCCTCGGGCTGCTCCTCCTCGCGGCGCCGGCTGCGCCGCCGGGGCAGGCCGCCCGGGGTGGTGTCCTGGGACTCGCCGGACTCCGGCTGGGTGACGGTTTCGACGGTGACCGGACCGTGCGCCTGCACCGGGGACGCGGCGGCGGGGGCGGCCGTCACGGGGGCCGGAGCGGCGGGGGCCGCGGGCAGCGGGCTGAAGAACTTGTGCGGGACCACGACGACCACCGAGGTGCCGAGCCAGGGCGAGTCCGCGAAGGTGACCCGGATGCCGTAGCGGCGGGCGAGGATGCCGACCACCCGCAGGCCGATGTTGGCGTCCTCGGAGATGCCTCCGATACCGGGTCCGGCCTCGGTGCCGGCCAGGGAGTGCTCGGCCTCGCGCTTCTTCTCCTCGCTCAGGCCCTTGCCGGAGTCCTGGATCTCGATGCCGACGCCGTTGGGCACCTCCTTGCCGGAGACGACGACCGGTTCGGTGGGCGGCGAGTAGCGGGCCGCGTTGTCCAGCAGGTGGGAGAAGATCAGCGTGAGGTGGTCCACCAGACCGCCGTCGACGCCGAGTTCGGGCAGGTGCCGGACCTCGACGCGGTGGAAGTCCTTGATCCGGCCGATGCCGCCGCGCACCACGCTGAGCAGGCGCTGGGGCTCCTGCCACTGGCGGCCCGGGCGGTCCGAGCCGCCGAGCACACCGATACTGGCGGCGAGCGAGTCGGCGGGGCCGAGTTCCTGGTCGAGCTCCATCAGGCCGCGGGCCACGGCGGGCAGCCGGCCGTGCTCGCCCTGCATCTCGTGCAGCCGGCCGCGCAGCTTGCTGGTCAGGACGTGGATGCGGTTGCCGATGCTGATCACGGCCTGCTCGGCGGAGGTGGAGCGGTTGAACTCCTCCTCCACGCCGATCAGCGAGGTGCGCAGGATGCGCCGCAGGTCGGCCTGGAGGTCCTTGTCGACCTTGGCGCACTGCTCGGTGACGGGCAGCAGGTCGTCGATGGCGTCGCCCGCCCGCAGCCGGTTCAGCGCGTCGGGCAGCTGCTCGTCGGCGAGCCGGGAGATCGCGGCCCGCTGGTGCGTGACCTGCTCCTGCCAGACCTCGGCCTGGTCGGCGAGCTGCGCCTCGGAGGACTTCAGCTGGTCGGCGAGCCGCTCCTCGTACGCCCGGGCCTGCTCGGCCAGTTGGGCGTCGTAGTGGGCGGTCCGGTCGGCGAGCCGGGCCTCGAAGGCGGAGTTCTGCTCGGTGAGCTGGGCGTCGAACGCGGCGGACTGCTCGTTGATCCGGCTCTCCAGCGTGGCGCGCTCGGCGGAGAACTTGCGCTCCAGACCCGAGACGTGCTGCTGCCACTGCTGGGAGTGCTCGGCCTGCGAGCTGCGGAACGTCCCTTCCGCGCTGCGCAGTTGGCGCTGCGAGCGGATCAGCAGGCGCACGCACACCGAGCTCGCGACGGTGGCCGCGGCGCCGGCGACGGCCGCGGTTATTCGCTCCGAGCTCATGAACGTGGCGGCGACCGTCCCTCCTCCTAAGGCCAGCGGCATCAGCCACCAGCTGTACCAGGCGACAGGGGCCCGCGCCGCCGGCGGCGGAGTGGCGAGTTCCATCTGCATCCCTCGAAGCAACACGATCGAACAACAGCGAACAGGGGCGGTGTGCGAAGGCCGCACTCACGAGTACACACGGCGGGACGGACCCACCCTTGGGTGCGTCAACTCGCTGTGACGGAAGGGAGCTTATCGGGTTTGAACCCGAAAGGATCAACCTGGCGAACAGAGGAAGTGAGGGTTCCGTCACGCTCCGCCAGTTAGCGGCAAATCAACAAATACCCATTCCTGACCGCGACGTCCCGACATGCGACCGCCACCCCTGGACGGAGCGCCACCGAGCAGTTTCCTGGACAGCTGTCCAGTTATAGTGGACAGACGTCCATAATATGGGGAGGATCCGCGATCATGGAAATCCTGGCGAACGTGCTGGTCGGGCTGGTGGCCGCGCTGCACGCGTACATCCTGGTGATGGAGATGTTCCTGTGGCAGAAGGGCCCCGGGATGCGTTTCCACGGCTTCGACGCGGAGCTGGCCGGGCGGACCGCGCCGCTCGCCGCCAACCAGGGCCTCTACAACGGATTCCTGGCGGCCGGCCTGGTCTGGGGGCTGGTCGCGGCCGGCCCGACCGGCTTCCGGGCCCAGGTGTTCTTCCTGTCGTGCGTGGTGGTGGCGGGGGTGTACGGCGCGGTCACCGCCAACCGGCGGATCCTGTTCGCGCAGGCGCTGCCCGGCGCGCTCGCCCTGGCCGTCGTCCTGGCCGCCCGATGACCGGCCGCCCGGCCGTGCAGGACCCGCGGGCCGCACGCACCCGGGCGCGGCTGCGGGCGGCCCTCCTGGCGGAGTGCGCCGAACGACCTCTCGCCGAGGCCGCCGTGGCCGCGGTGGTGCGCCGGGCCGGCGTGGGCCGGGCCACCTTCTACGTCCACTACGACGGCCTGGAGGCGCTGGCGGTGGACGCCTGCGCGGACGTCGTGCGGGAGGCCGTCGACGCGCTGCACGCCTGGCGCGGCCGGCCGGACCCGGTGCACGCGCCGCCGGCGCTACGGGAGTTCTTCGCCGGCCTTGTCCCGCACGCGAGGCTGTACCGGGAGCTGCTCGCGCCGGGCGGCGGGGGCCCGCTGGGCCGGGTGCTGCACCGCGACCTGCGGGCACGCAGCCTGGCCGAGCGGGAGCTGGTGGGCGCGGCCGACGCCCCGCTGGTGGCCTCGGCGGTGGCCGCCACCTTCGCCGGGGTGCTGGCCGACTGGCTGCACGGCCTGCTCGACGCGGGCCCTGACGACGTGGCGGACCAGGTCTGGCAGTTGCTGGTCGCCCTGCACATGAGCCGCTGAGTGGCAGGCAGGCGAAGCCGCGCCGCTCCTTCGTGGCCTCTCGGGCCGGGACGTCACGGCCGCCAGGCCGCACGGCCTGGCACGATTCCATCGAAGGTTGGCCATCGTGCCATTTCCCCGCCGGGCGCGTCCCGGCAGGCTGGGTGACCATGAACGATGTGAACACGATGCGCGCGATCAGCCAGGACGTCCTCGGCGGCCCCGAGGTGCTGAAGGTGATCGAGACGGCGCGGCCGAAGCCGCGCCCCAACGAGGTGCTGGTCCGGGTGCGGGCCGCCGGCCTCAACCCGACCGACTGGAAGCACCGGGAGAACGGCGGCTTCCTGGGCAAGCCGCCGTTCGTCCTCGGCTGGGACGTCTCCGGGACCGTCGAGGAGACCGGGATCGGGGTCGCCGCCTTCAAGGCCGGTGACGAGGTCTTCGGGATGGTGCCCTACCCGTTCGGCCACGGCACGCACGCCGAGTACGTGATCGTCCCGGCCCGGGCCCTGGTGCCGAAGCCCGCCGTGGTCGACCACGTCCAGGCGGGCGCGCTCCCGCTGGTGTCCCTGACCGCCTGGCAGGCGCTGGTGGAGAACGCCGACGTCCAGCCTGGGCAGCGGGTGCTGATCCACGCGGCGGCCGGCGGGGTCGGGCATGTGGCGGTGCAGATCGCCAAGGCGCGTGGCGCGTACGTGATCGGCACGGCCAGCGCCGGCAAGCACGGCTTCCTTCGGGAGATCGGCGTGGACGAGCCGGTGGACTACCGGTCGGTGGACGTCACGGAGGTGGTCCGGGACGTCGACGTGGTCCTCGACACGGTCGGCGGGGACACCTCGACGGCCTCGCTGCGGGTGCTGCGGCCGGGCGGGATCGTGGTGTCGATCCTGCCGGTGGGCTCGCCCGCGCTGTACGAGGAGGCCGAGCGGCTGGGTGTGCGGGCGGTGCGGATGCTGGTGGACGCCGACCGGGCCGGGATGCGGGCGGTCGCGGAGCTGGTGGAGTCGGGGAAGCTGCGGGCGACCGTCGCGGGGACCTTCCCGCTGGCCGATGCCGCCAAGGCCCACGAACTGGGCGGCACCGGCCGGACCACCGGGAAGCTGGTCCTGGTCGTGGACTGACCGGCGCGGTCAGAAGGTGAGCACGGGCTTGATCGCCTTGCCCGTGCTCATGTCCCGCACGGCCCGGTCGATGTCGGCGAACGGGTAGGTGCTGATCAGCCGGTGCAGCGGCAGCCGCCCCTCGCGGACCAGCCGGACCAGGGCCGGGATGAACGCCTGGGTCTCGCTGTCGCCGAGGGTGAGTCCGACGATCCGCTTGCCGGACAGCAACCCGTTGACGTCCAGCGGGACTTCGGCGCCGAAGGGCGGGGCGCCGACGACGACCAGGGTGCCGCGGGCGGCCAGCGCGTCGACGCCCTGGCGCAGGACGCCGACGCTGCCGGTCGTCTCCACGATGCCGTCGGCCCCCGCGCCGTCCGTGATGCGGCGCAGGGCCTCGGGCACGTCCTTGCGGGTCGCGTCGACGGTGTGGGTGGCGCCCACCTCCCGTGCCAGGTCCAGGCGTTCGGGCACCCGGTCGACGGCGACGATCGTGGTGGCGGGGGTGAGGGCGGCGGCCATGACGGCCGAGAGGCCGACCGCTCCGGCGCCGAGCACGGCGACCGTGCTGCCGGGGGCAGGTTCCAGGACGTTCCACACGGCGCCGGCCCCGGTCTGCACCCCGCAGCCGAGCGGGGCGATCGACTCCAGCGGCACGTCCGGGTCGACCTTGACCAGACTGCGCTCGTCCACCACCGCCCGTTCGGCGAAGGAGGACTGGCCGAAGAAGTGGCCGCCGAGCGGCTCGCCGTCCCGGCTGACGGTGGCGGTGCCGTCGGCGCGCCGGCCGCCGATCAGG
Organism: Streptomyces sp. NPDC001507; assembly: GCF_042894765.1. Classification (NCBI taxonomy): domain Bacteria; kingdom Bacillati; phylum Actinomycetota; class Actinomycetes; order Kitasatosporales; family Streptomycetaceae; genus Streptomyces; species Streptomyces sp. NPDC001507. Next base: position 522,184 of record NZ_JBIAVV010000001.1, on the reverse strand, counting down.
TTGAGCGGCAGCCAGGTGGTGCAGTAGGCGGGGTGCCCGCCGTGGCAGTTGCCGCAGGTCCCGCAGGAGGTGAAGGACAGCACGACGTGGTCGCCGGGGACCACGCCCGTGACTGCGGAGCCGACGGCCTCGACGACGCCGGCGCCCTCGTGGCCCAGGACTCCGGGCAGCGGGAAGGGCAGTCCGCCGCTCGCCACGCTGAGGTCGGTGTGACACAGGCCGGCGGCGACCATGCGGACGAGCGCCTCGTATGGCCCCGGCGCGTCGAGCTGGACGTCGCGGAGGGTGAAGGGGGCGCCGCCGGACTCGACCACGGCGGCTCGGGTGGTGAGGGACATCGTACGGACTCCTGGTCTGCGGGGCTCAGTCGAGCGAGACGACGACGGACTTGGCCTTGGTGTAGGCGGCGAGGGACTCGGGACCGTACTCGCGGCCGAAGCCGGAGGCCTTGACGCCGCCGAAGGGGACGGCGGGGTCGAGCAGCGCCCAGTCGTTGACCCAGACGATCCCGGCCTGGAGGCGGGCCGCGACCCGGTGCGCGCGGGCCAGGCTGCCGGTCTGGACGCCCGAGGCGAGGCCGTACGGCGTGGAGTTGGCGAGGGCGACGGCCTCGTCCTCGGTGTCGAAGGGCTGCACGGTGAGGACCGGGCCGAAGATCTCGTCCTGGATCACCCGGGAGTCGTTCGGCAGGTCGGCGACGACGGTCGGCCGGTAGTAGAAACCGCCGTTCAGATCGAGGCGTTCGCCGCCGCAGACGATGCGGCCGCCCTCCTTGCGGGCGAGTTCGACGTACTCCTCGACCTTGCGCAGGTGCTTCTCCCCGGCCATCGGCCCGACCACGGTGGCGGGGTCGCGCGGATCACCGACCGGGACGCCGGGGACGGCCTCGGCGAGGATGCCGAGCAGGGTGGCATAGACCGGACGGGCGACCAGGAGGCGGGGGCCGCCCATGCAGAACTGGCCGGTGTTGAAGACGAAGGCCTTGATGACCGCGCCGACGGCTTTCTCCAGGTCGGCGTCCTCGAAGACCAGGTGGGCCGCGTTGCCGCCGAGTTCCACGGTGACCGGCTTGAGCGCCGCCCCGGCCGTGCTCGCGACGTGCCGTCCGACGGCGGTGGACCCGGTGAAGGCGACCTTGTCGACGCCGGGGTGGCGCAGCAGGGCCTCGCCCGCGACCGGTCCGGCACCGGTGACCACGTTCAGCACACCGTCGGGCAGGCCCGCCTCCTGGAACAGGCGGGCCATGTACAGGGCGCTGAGCGGGGTCTCGTCGGCGGGCTTGTGGACGACCGTGTTCCCGGCGGCGAGGGCCGGGCCGATCTTCGAACCGGCAAGGATGAGCGGGAAGTTGAAGGGGGTGATGGCGGCGGCCACGCCGACCGGCTCGCGCCGGGTGTAGGCCAGGGCGTTCATCGGTACGTCGCGCACCGCGCCGTCGAGCGAGTGGGCGAGGGCCGCGAAGTGCTCGTAGTCGTTGGCCGCGTTGGTGACGTCGACGGACCGGGCGAGCGTGATCGGCTTGCCGACGTCGAGGCTCTCCAGGGCGGCCAGCTCCTCGGCGTTCGCCCGGATCAGCTCGGCGACGCGGTGCAGTACGCGGCCGCGCTCCCGGCCGCCGAGTCCCGGCCACTCCCCCGCGTCGAAGGTCTCGCGGGCCGCGCGGACAGCGGCGTCGACATCGGCGGCGCCGGCCTCCGCGACGGTGGTGATCACCTGGCCGGTGGCCGGGTCGGTCACCTCCGTCCGGGCTCCGTCGGCGGCCTCCCGCCACCGTCCGCCGATGAACAGCTGCCCCGGTCCGGTCTCGAAGGTGGTCGTCATGGCCCACTCCCAGCATCGATCGCCAAGCCTTCAACAAACAGGATTCCTGTTAGTTGCGTCCCTGGACCGCAGTCTGATTACAGACAGGATTCCTGTCAATGCTCTAGGGTGGACGCATGGTCGGTACAAAGACACGCCCCTCGCTGCTCTACATGGTCAAGCAGGTGGAGCTGGTGGTCCGTTCACACCTCGACGAGCTGGTGAAGCCCGCCGGGATCACCGCGCTGCAGTACACGGCCCTGACCGTCCTGGAACGCCACGACGGCCTGTCGGCGGCCCAGCTGGCCCGGGACTCGTTCGTCACCGCCCAGTCGATGGCCGACCTCGTGCGGTCACTCGAGACGCGCGGGCTGATCCGCCGGGAGCGCAATCCGCGCAACCGGCGCGAGCTGCTGATCCTGCTGACCGACGCCGCACGCGAGCTGCTCGCCCAGGTCGCCGGGCCGGTGCGGGAGCTGGAGGAGCGGATGGTCCGCGAGCTCACCGCACACCAGGAGGAGCAGTTCCGCTTGGCACTGAGCAAGGCGTGGCACGCGCTGTCCTGACCGGGCACCAGGGCTCTCACGTGCCCGTTCCCCGACTGTCGCGCACGCCACAGGAAATGGCGAGCCGAAGCGGCAGACATATGTCAATCGAACATGCTCAAATTCCCTCCATCGAGGGTAACTTGCATGGCGGGGAACGGAATTGAACCGGCAGGGGTGGGAGGGGATGTCGTCGTGCGCCAGGAACCCCGGCAGGATGCCGCGCCGCTCTCCCGGCACCTGCGCATCCACCAGGACCGCGGCCACACGGTGCTGGAGCTGCGGGGCGAGATCGACATCGCGGCGGCCACGGAGATCGCGCCCCACCTGGACCGGGTGACGGCCCAGGAGAACGCCCAAGTGGTGATCGACCTGCTGCCCGTCGAGTTCTTCGACTGCTCGGGGCTGCGCCTGCTGTACCGGGCGCGCAGCCGGGTACTGGAGCGCGGCGGACAGCTCCAGCTGGTCTGCACGCACCCGCTGACCCTGCGGGTGCTGAAGGTGACCGGTCTGTCGCGGCTGCTGCCGCCCAGGCCGACGCTGGACGCGGCCCTGGGCCGGCCCGAGGCCACGTCCGGCACCTTATGACACCGTTGCCACCGTGCTCACCCGCGAGTCCGCGGCCGCCGTCGTCCCCCTCGTCACCGTCGTCACCGTCGTCACTTGAGGATCCTGGTCACCTGACCGGCACCGACGGTCCGCCCGCCCTCGCGGATCGCGAACTTCAGGCCCTCCTCCATCGCGATCGGCTGGATCAGCTGGACGTGCACGGTGGTGTTGTCGCCCGGCATCACCATCTCGGTGCCCGGGGGCAGGGTGACGACGCCGGTCACGTCGGTGGTGCGGAAGTAGAACTGGGGGCGGTAGTTCTCGAAGAACGGGGTGTGCCGGCCGCCCTCGTCCTTGGAGAGGATGTACGCGCGCGCCTCGAACTCCGTGTGCGGGGTGACCGATCCGGGCCTGATGACGACCTGGCCGCGCTCGACGTCGTCCCGCTTGATCCCGCGCAGCAGCAGCCCGACGTTCTCCCCGGCCCGGCCCTCGTCGAGCAGTTTCCTGAACATCTCGACGCCGGTGACCGTGGTCCGCGTCTTCTGCGGGTGGATGCCGATGATCTCGACCTCGCTGTTGACCCGCAGCACACCGCGTTCGATCCGGCCGGTGACGACGGTCCCGCGGCCGGTGATGGTGAAGACGTCCTCGATCGGCATCAGGAACGGCCGGTCCACGTCCCGCACCGGCTCGGGCACGAACTCGTCCACGGCGTCGAGGAGTTCGAGCAGGGCCGCGGTCCACTGCGGGTCGCCCTCCAGGGCCCGGAGCGCGGAGACCCTGACCACCGGGACGTCGTCGCCGGGGAACTCGTACTCGGTGAGCAGTTCGCGCACCTCCAGCTCCACCAGTTCCAGGATCTCCTCGTCGTCGACCATGTCGGTCTTGTTGAGCGCGACGACGATGTACGGCACCCCCACCTGGCGGGCCAGCAGCACGTGTTCCTTGGTCTGCGGCATCGGTCCGTCGGTGGCCGCGACCACCAGGATCGCCCCGTCCATCTGGGCGGCCCCGGTGATCATGTTCTTGATGTAGTCGGCGTGGCCGGGACAGTCCACGTGCGCGTAGTGCCGGCGTTCGGTCTGGTACTCGACGTGCGCGATGGAGATGGTGATGCCGCGCTGCCGCTCCTCGGGCGCCTTGTCGATCTGGTCGAACGGGGTGAACGGGTTGAGCTGGGGGAACTTGTCGTGCAGCACCTTGGTGACGGCCGCGGTGAGGGTCGTCTTGCCGTGGTCGATGTGCCCGATGGTGCCGATGTTCACATGGGGTTTCGTCCGCTCGAACCTGGCCTTCGCCACTGGGGGCCTCCCGTTCGCCTCGGTGCCGCCGAGCGCGGTGCAGCGCTACAACTCCTCCTTCCTGTCTAGAGGTTGCGCGGCTCGTCGAACAGGGCGCTCACGGACTCACCGTTGTGAATACGGCGTACGGCCTCCGCCAGCGCCGGGGCGATGGACAGGATCCGCAGCTTGTCGGTGTGCTCCTCGGCCGGTACCGGCACGGTGTTGGTGCAGACGATCTCCAGCACGTCGGGCTGCTCGCTGAGCCTCTTGAGCGCCCCGGCCGCGAACAGCCCGTGGGTGCAGGCGATCCGGATCGACCGCGGCGGACCCAGCTCCCTGATCCTCTCCAGGAGTTCGACGACCGTGCTGCCCTTGGCGATCTCGTCGTCGAGCACGATGACGTCCCGGCCGGCCACCTCGCCGATCACCGAGCTGATGGTGACCCGGTCGTCCGGGTAGCGCTGCTTGGCACCGGCCGCCACCTGGGCGCCGATCAGCCTGGCGAAGGCGGCGGCCTCCTTGGCGTTGCCGAGGTCGGGTGAGACGACGGTGGTGCGCGACAGGTCGTACCGCCGGAAGTGCGCCGCCAGCTCGCGCAGCGCGTGCAGGTGGTCGACCGGCACCGAGAAGAAGCCGTGCACCTGGGGGGCGTGCAGGGTCATGGCGAGGACCCGGCTCGCGCCGGCGGCCACCAGGAGGTCGGCGACCAGGCGGCCGCCGAGCGAGATGCGCGGGGCGTCCTTCTTGTCGGAGCGGGCGTAGGAGTAGTGCGGCATGACGACGGTGATCCGGCCCGCGGAGGCACCGCGGGCCGCGTCGCACATCAGCAGCAGCTCCACCAGGTGCTCCTGTACCGGACGCACCAGGGGCTGGATCAGGAAGACGTCCCGCTCCCGGCAGTTGGCCTGGAGCTGCACCTCCAGGCAGTCGTTGGCGAACCGGCTGACCCGCGTCGGGCTGAGCGGCACCCCGAGGTGCGCGCAGACCTCCTCGGCCAGCCCGGGGTGGGCGCTGCCGCTGAAGACGGCGATGTCTCGCACGATCCGCTCCTCGCATGATCAATACGGGCTACGGGCTCATGCTACGGACTGCCGCTCTCACCACGGCACGGGTGTGCCGTCCCAGGAGAAGAACCCGCCGGTGGGACCGTCGTCGGGCAGCAGCGCCAGCCTTACGGCCCCCCGCGCGCCCTCGGCCGGATCGCCGCCCCCGACGGCCGCACCGGGCACGAGGCCGGTGGCCCGCCGTCCGGGGGCCAGGGCGTTCACCTTGATCCCGGCCTCGGCCAGCTCCTGGGCGTACAGGACGGTCAGCGCGTTCAGCGCGGTCTTGGCGGAGCGGTACGCGGCGGACCGGGGGCTGCCGTGGGCGAACTGTGGATTGGGCCCGGTACTCCAGGCGAGGGACGCGGTACCGCTGGAGACGTTCACGACGCGCGGGTGGGCGGAGCGGCGCAGGGCGGGCAGGAAGGCGTTGGTGACCGCCACGACGCCGAAGACGTTCGTCTCGTACGTCTGCCGGAAGTCCTCGATGCCGGTTTCCGAGGGGATGCCCGTCACCGGCTGGATCCCCGCGTTGTTGACCAGGACGTCGAGGCGGCCGACGGAGGCGGCGGCCCGTGCCACGCTGCCGGGGTCCGTGACGTCCAGCACGAGGAGCCGCGCGTTCGCGCCGATCTTCGCCACGGCCCGCTCACCGCGTTCGGCGACCCGGGAACCGACATGGACCTGAAGGCCCTCCTCGGCCAGCAGTCTGGCGACATGGAACCCGATGCCCGTGTTGGCACCGGTGACGAGTGCTGTGCGATCGTTCATGACAGCCACGGTCCCCCGGCCGCGTCCGCCCTGCCAGGGACCGTCTGTACCAGGCGGACCGAGGAGGCGGTGACGGCATGCCGAGGCAGGAACTGGCCCGTTTCCTGCGCCAGCGCCGGGCGGGGCTGCGCCCGCAGACGGTGGGGCTGCCGCCGGGCACCGACCGCCGCACCCCCGGGCTGCGCCGCGAGGAGGTCGCCGAGCTGGCGCACATGTCGGTCGACTACTACATCCGCCTGGAGCAGGCCCGCGGCCCCCGCCCCTCCCCGCGCGTCCTGGATGCCCTGGCCGGCGCGCTGCGGCTGGCCCCCGCCGAGCGCAGCCACCTCTTCCGGCTGGCCGGCTCCGGCGCACCGCCGCCCGGCAGCGCGGCGGTACGGCGGGTGCGGCCGCACGTGGCCCACCTGCTGGAACGGCTTCCGGACACCGCCGCGATCGTCACCGACGCGGCCTACGGCCTGGTGGCCTGGAACCCCCTCGCCCAGCTGCTGTTCGGCGGCGACCTCGGACACGGCACGACCAACCTGGCGCGGCGGCGCTTCCTCGGCCAGGGGCGCATGTACGAGAGCTCCAGTGCCGAGGAGTCCGGGCACATCGTGGTGGCCCGGCTGCGGCGGGCCGCCGAGCGCTATCCGCACGACGTGCAACTCGCCGCCCTGCTGGACGACCTGCGCACCGGCAGCGAGGACTTCCGGCGGATCTGGGCGGCCCATCCGGTACACGCCCCCGGCCACCGCACCAAGGTCCTCGACCATCCGGAGCTGGGGCGGCTGCGCCTGAACTGCGACGTCCTGCTGGTGCCTGAGGACGACCAGGAGGTCGTCCTGGTCACCGCGGACCCGGGCTCGGCCTCCGCCCGCCGCATCGCGGAGCTGGCCGGGCGCGTCTGACCGGCCTTCCGGACGCGATGGCGGCCGGTGTCCGTCGGACACGTTTCGGCACCGCGTGTATCAGTCCTGACCCAGCTGTCTCAATCAGCCGACAACGCGGTCTGGCAAGGCTGTTGGCGGGCATTCGTCTCGTTGGAAAGGAGGACCGTCACATGGCGAGTTCCACCAAGGAGAGCAAGGCGAGCTCCACTCAGGAGGCTCCCGTCACCACCCGGCCCCGGCGCATGCCCGGCTGGGCGAAACTGGTCACCGCGCTGGTGCTGGTGCTCGTGGTGCTGTTCGCCGGGATCAAACTGGCGGTGCTGCCCGGGATCAAGGACCTGTTCGGCACGGAGACCCGCGACAACACCGGCCCGGCGCTGCTCAAGTCCATCCAGGACATGAGCCGTTACGACGCGGCCTCCGGCAACTTCCAGGTCGTCGTGGACCTGGAGAAGGACGCCAAGTACCTGCCCAGCGCGATCCGCGGCACCCGCACCCTGTACGTCGGCGCGGGCACCGTCGACTCCTACGTCGACCTCGGCAAGATCGCCCAGAAGGACGTGACGGTCAACGCCGACCGGACCGAGGCCACCATCCGGCTGCCGCACGCGCAGCTGGGCAAGGCCACCCTGGACGCCGACCACTCCTACGCCGTCTCCAAGCAGCGCGGTCTGCTGGACCGGCTCGGCGACCTGTTCTCGGACAACCCGAACAGCGAACAGGCGGTGCAGAAGCTCGCGGTGAAGCACATCTCGGACGCGGCCAAGGACAGCGGGCTGACCACCCGCGCCGAGACCAACACCACCGGCATGCTGGAGGGCCTGCTGCACTCCCTCGGCTTCACGGAGGTGCACGTGTCCTACGGGACGGTCTGACCGGCACCGCGCGAAAACGCCGCTCGGCGCCGGATGAACAGCCCGGCGACCGGCCGGGCTGTTCATCCGCCCAGCACCCCAGGCGCCGCCAGCGCACCGAGCGCGGCGGCGCCGACCAGCAGCCAGGCCACGTAGTCCCCGACGTGCCCGGACTGCAGGCGGCGCACCGGAAGCGCCCGGCCCTGCGCCACGAGCAGGCCGGGCCGGGCGACCGCGAGGGCGGCCAGGCCGAGGGCCAGCAGGGTGGAGAGGCAGCCCAGCAGGACCCCGGCCGCCGTCCAGTGCACGGCGGCGGCCGGAGCACCGCCGGAACCGGCCCGGGCCACGGCGCGCGCCACCACCCCGGTGAAGCCCGGGGCGAGACCGACGGCGAGGGCCCCGGCCAGCAGCACCGCGGGGACGACGGTCATCGTGTCCGGGATCCGGCCGAGCCGGCCCTCGGTCTCCGGCTCCTCCCCGGACCCGGTGGTCTCGTAGGCGTCACCCCGCGGCGGCCTGTCCCCGAGGCCGAGGAATACCCGGGCCGCGACGCGCAGCACCGCGCCCGCCGTCACCGCCGACACGACGACGTAGAGCACGGTCAGCGGGGCACCCACCGCCTCCTCGGCGACCGACTTGCCGAGCCCGGTGCCGAACGGCGGCAGCCCCGCGAGCGCCAGCCCGCCGAGCCCGAACAGCAGGCCCACCGTGCGCAGTTCCCGGGCCCGGCCGTGCAGCGCGCGTTCGTCGACGTTGCCGTAGCGGTCCAGGAGGACGCCCGCGCAGGCGAACAGCGCCGCCTTCACCCCGGCGTGCCCGAGGAGGTACAGGGCGATGCCGGCGTCGCCCTCGGGGGTGAGGACACCCAGGCCGACGAGGAACAGGCCGGTGTGCGCGATCGTGGAGAAGGCGAGCAGCCGCTTGATGTGCCGCTGGTGCCAGCACATGAACGCGCCGAGCGCGGCCGTGCCCACCCCGAGGACGACCAGCGCCCGCTCCAGGTCGGCCGCCGGGATGCCGCCGGGCCCGGCGAAGACCGTGCCGTACACCCGCCAGACGCCGTAGGCGCCGAGTTCGACCATGACCCCGGACAGCAGCATGCACACCGGGGTGGGGGCCACCGCGTGGGCGTCGGGGAGCCAGAAGTGGAAGGGGGCGGCGGCCGCCTTGACCAGCAGCGCGGTGAGCACCAGGACGAAGGCGGCGAGGACCAGGGCGTCCGGGCGGCCGTGCGCGTCCAGGCCGCGGCCGATCTTCGTCATGGACAGTTCGCCGGTGCGGGCGTAGAGCAGGCCGATGCCCGTCAGCATGGCGTACGCGCCCAGGGAGTTGACCACGCCGAAGGTGAGCGCGCCCTGGACGGCCTTCGGCTCGTCGATGCGGTAGCCGGTCAGCGCGTAGGCGACGACGCTCATCAGCTCGAAGAACACGAAGGCGTTGAACAGGTCGCCCGCGATCGCGAACCCGCACATCCCGGCCTGGAAGACCAGCATCAGCGCCGGGTACGAACCCGCGTGCCGGGTCGGCGGCTCCGCGAAGTAGCGCCAGGAGTACGCCAGGGCGGCCAGCGTCAGCAGGGAGACCAGGGCGGCCATGCCGAGGGCCGGTCCGTCGCCGGTCAGCACGATCCCGACGCTCTCGCCGCCGACCGGCCGCCAGCCGCCCACCCACTCGGTCAGCGGCGGGGCGGAGTTCAGCAGCAGGACCAGGGCGAGGGCGCAGGTCGCCGCGCAGACCGCGCAGGCGAAGCTCTCGGCCGCGAGCCGGGGCAGCCGGCGGCCGCCGGCGACCAGCAGGGTGGCGCCGAGCACCGGGACGGCCACGAGCAAGGGCAGCAGGTGGTGCATCAGCCGCGCAGCTCCGTCAGTTCGTCGGGATCGACGGTGCCGTGCCGCTTGGCGATCTGCAGGACCAGCGCCAGCAGCAGCGCGGTGACGGTCGCGCCGACCACCACGTCGGTGAGGGCGAGGGCCTGCACGACGGGGTCGACGAGCGGCCGGGTGCCGGGCCTGAGGTCGGAGAAGACGGGTGCGGTACCGCCGTCGCGGTAGCCGACCGCGAGCAGCAGGACGTACGTCGACGACTGGCAGACGGCGAGGCAGCCGACGGCGTGGATCAGGTTCCGGCTGGTGGCGAGGCCGTAGCAGCCCGTCAGGAAGATCCAGACGGCCACCAGATAGGGGAAGACGTGCAGCACGGCGGGGCTCAACTCCCGTTCTCCTCCTCGATCTCGACGGCCTGGTCGAGGAAGCGGGCGAGCAGGACGACGACCGCGCTCGCCACCTCCATGCCGATGGCCGCGTTCAGCAGGGGGACCAGTCCGCCGGAGGACAGCGTGTTGAACGTGCCGTACGGCAGGAGGGTGTTGGCGAGGAAGGCGGTGCCGGCCAGCACCCCGGCGAGGCCCAGCACCACGAAGGAGCAGGCGGCGAGGGAGTCGGTGACCTCGAAGACGCCGATCGGGCGGACGCGTTCCAGGGCGCGGTAGTCGGCGCCGAGGTACAGCAGGTGCAGTGCGGTCGCGGCGACGACCCCGCCCTGGAAGCCGCCGCCGGGGCTGAGCTGGCCGTGCGCGATCACGTACAGGCCGGTGACCAGGGCGACGGGCGCCACCAGGAGGGCGTAGCGGCGTACCGGCCGGGCGACTTCGGCGGGGAGCGGGGCGGCGCGGTGCTCGTCCTGGGCCTGGCGCAGCAGGACCACGCAGCCGAGGACGGCGGCGAACAGGATGCTCATCTCGCCGAGGGTGTCGTAGGCCCGCTGGTCGAAGTTGACGGAGGAGATGACGTTGGCGGTGTGCCGGACGAGGGAGGCGCGCACCGCGCGTTCGCCGTACGGGTGGCCGCGCCGGCCGAACGCGGGCAGGTCGAGACAGGCGGCGACCAGCAGCGTGCCGAGTCCCACGCCGCCGACGGCCAGGAGCCAGAGCCTCAGCCGCCGGCTCATGTGTCGTCCTGCTTTCCGCGCCGCTTCACCTTGCGGACCGACAGCATGATCAGCAGCGGGGTGAGCGCCGAGCCGACGGCGAGTTGCGACAGGCCGACGTCGGGGGCCTGGAGCACGGTGAACACCACGCCGAGCAGCAGTCCGAGAACGGCGAGGACCAGGGCCTGGCGGGCCGGGTCGCGGGTCGCCACGGCCGCGGTCGCCGAGGCCGCGGTCAGCAGCAGCGCGACGACGATCACCGCGTCAGCCACCGCGCACCCCCCGGAAGCCGCCCGACAGCGCGCGGGAGGCGACCACGTTCCCACCGATCAGCAGCGCCCCGATCACCAGGAGCTTCACCATCGCCCGGCCGGGTCCGGCGACCGCGCACAGCACGAGCACGACGACCGCGCCGACCCCGGCCGCCGTCCAGGTCAGCCCCCAGGCGGCGGGCCGGTCGCCCGCCAGGTCGTCGGCGAGCAGCCGGGCGAAGACCAGGGTGCCGACCGGGCCCAGCAGGGCCAGCAGCAGCGCGAGATCGACGTAGGAGGTGCGGCCGTAGCCCTGGGCGAGGAGCAGCAGGCTGGGGCAGACCGCCGTGGTGGAGAGGTTCTGGGCGATCACGCGGCGGCTCAGCGGTCCGGTGGCCACGCCCCACAGGGCCGCGCCCCCGCCCGCGGCCAGCAGTACGGTCGCCGCGAGGATCCAGCCGTTCACCGCCAGCTCACCGCCCGCCGCCCGGCGCGGGCCAGCAGGGCGCCGACGGCCGCCGCGCTCGCGCCGACGACCCGCTCCAGGGTGTCGACGGTGCTGATGAAAACCAGCCAGAGCAGGGCCAGTACGACCCACCACGCCAGCAGCTCGGCGGCGGCGACAAGCGCCGTACGCCCGGTCATACGCCGCCTCCTCGAGCCGTCGTGCGGCGAGATGTCCGCTTCGCCGCTTCTGCTATCCAAGCACCGCTCCGGGCGGCCGGAGCGGCGGCACGCGGGAACGCTGCCGGAGTACCCGGGGAGCGTGGACGGAAACCGGCGGTGTGCCCCGGGCGCCGCCGGGAGGCGGGCATCTTGGGGCGCTTCGCGGGTAACAGCGCTACCACGCCGCCAAGTTCACGAGTGGAGGACCGGATGGCCAGCGCCGCCTCGCGCCTGCGTACCGCCAAGGGCGACCCGATCAAGGGGTCGGAGAAGGGCAGAAGCCCCGGCAGGAGCGCCGGGCTGTTCGAACGGGCCGCGGGCCTGGTGAAGGCCCGTCGCCCCGCGGCGGGGGCCACCACGGACAAGGGCGGCACTGCGAAGCCGGCGGCCACCGGCAAGCGGAGCGGCACGGCCAAGAAGGGCACCACGGGGAGCAGGGGCGCCATCGGCTGGGCCCGCGGCTTCGGCAGGAGGAGCGCCGCCCCGGGAAAGGCACCCGGCAAGTCGTCCGCCAAAGCCTCCGCCAAGTCCGGCGCCGACGAGCGCCGTCCGCTCCCCCTCCCCCTGCGCCTGCTGGCCATGATGTGCGCCTTCGTCGTGATGGTGGCGTTCGCGGTCGTCCTGGCCAAGCTGACGCTCGATCCGTCCCCCGCGTCGGTGTCGATCGCGCACACCAATCTGCACCCCGGCGCCACGCTCAGGATCTATCTGGACCAGCCCGCGTTCCGTGACGCGGTGAAGCAGATCGGCGGCAACATCCTGCTCGGCGTCCCGTTCGGGGTCCTCGTGCCGGTCCTCGCGCCCGGCGCCCGGGGCGTGTTCCGGGTGCTGCTGCTCACTGCGATCGTGATGCTGCTGGTGGAGATGGCGCAGGGCGCGCTGGTCACCGGCCGGGCCTTCGACGTGGACGATGTCATCCTCAACACCACGGGGGCGCTGGTGGGTTGGGTGCTGCTGGGCCGCCGGCTCGGTCGCGCGGTGCACGCCCGCAGGCGCAAGGCGTGACGGCGGTGCGGGCGTCCTGTTCCAGCCATCAGGTCGTCCTGTACTGGTCCGTACCAAGGTATTGACGCACCACTTATCTCACTCCTTAAATCAACAGGCGTAACCCCTACCCCCCACCCCGGCCGGACGCCTACCCGCGCCCGGCCGCCGTACGGAAGGGAGCGCCATGGCCTCGCCACGACTGCTCCGCAGATGTCTCTTCGCTGCCCTGTCCGCCGCCGCCCTGGTCGGGTCCGTCGCGGTCGGTCCCGCGCACCGGGCCGAGGCCGCCGACGCGAGCGCGGCCGCCACGACCTTCTCCGACAACTTCGACGGGGCCGCCGGTTCGCCGGTCGACTCCTCCAAGTGGACGCTGGAGACCGGCGACAACGTCAACAACCACGAGCGCGAGTACTACACCTCGGGCACCAACAACGCGGCCCTCGACGGCCAGGGGCACCTGGTCATCACGGCCAAGAAGGAGAACCCCGCCAACTACCAGTGCTGGTACGGCACCTGCCAGTACACCTCGGCCCGGATGAACACCTCCGGGAAGTTCAGCGCACAGTACGGGCACGTCGAGGCGCGGATGAAGATCCCGCGCGGGCAGGGCATGTGGCCGGCCTTCTGGATGCTCGGCACCGACATCGGGTCGGTCGGTTGGCCGAACTCCGGTGAGATCGACGTGATGGAGAACGTCGGTTACGAGCCGTCGACCGTGCACGGCACCATCCACGGTCCCGGCTACTCCGGCTCGAACGGGATAGGCGCGGCCTACTCGCTGCCGAACGGCCAGGCCTTCGCGGACGGCTTCCACACCTTCGCGGTCGACTGGGCACCCAACTCGATCAAGTGGTCGGTCGACGGCACCGTCTACGAGACCCGGACCCCCGCCGACGTGGGCGGCAACACCTGGGCGTTCAACAAGCCGTTCTTCCTGATCCTGAACCTGGCCGTGGGCGGCTACTGGCCGGGCGACCCGGACAGCTCGACCGCCTTCCCGGCGCAGCTGGTCGTGGACTCGGTGTCGGTGACGACCAGTGACAGCGCCACCGGGGTCGCGATCAAGGGCCTGGCCGGCAAGTGCGTGGACGTGGCCGGGGCGAACACCGCCAACGGCACGCCCGTCGACCTCTACGACTGCAACGGCACCGCCGCGCAGCAGTGGACCGTCGGCAGCGACGGCACCATCCGCGCGCTCGGCAAGTGCCTGGACGTCACCGGCGGCGGCACGGCGGACGGCACGACCGTCCAGCTCTACGACTGCAACGGCACGGCCGCCCAGAAGTGGGCCGTGTCCTCGGCGCACGACATCGTGAACCCACAGGCGAACAAGTGCCTGGACGTCACCGGCAACAACTCGGCCAACGGCACCCGGCTGCAGATCTGGACCTGCTCGGGCGGCGCCAACCAGAAGTGGACGGTCGGCTGAGCGCGGCGCGCGCCGGCTAGCGGCGTGCCGGGCGGGGCGTCCAGGTGAACTTGTCCCCGCCCACCCAGCGGACCACGTCCGGGTCGTCCAGGTCGTGGACCTGGATCCCGAAGGACGCGGCCACCTCCAGTACGTCCGTGACGGTGCGCGCCTGGCAGACCACCTCCCCGTCGATCTCCACGATGCGGAAGGGCGGGGTGCCGGGCCGGCCGGTCATGACCCCGAGCACCAGGATCCGCGGCTGGGAGATGTACGGGCTCGCTATCTCGGTCATGCAATCGAGGGTAGATCTCCTGGGGCGGAAGTGACCGGCCTGAGTCACCCTGACGGTGGAGGTGGCCATGGATCCCGTCGAGGCGCTGGAACGCATCGCCTTCCTGCTGGAACGGTCACTGGCGCCCACCTACCGGGTCCGCGCGTTCCGCACCGCCGCAAGGGTTCTGGCCGCTCTGCCCGCCGGCGAGGTCGCCGCGCGGGCGCGGGCCGGCACCCTGGAGTCGCTGCGCGGCGTGGGCCCGAAGACCGCCCAGGTGGTCCAGGAGGCGCTGGCCGGAGATTTGCCCGGATATTTGCGCAGACTTGAGGAAGAAACGGGCAAACCCGCGGTCGGCCCCGGGTCCGGGCTGCGGGAGCTGCTGCGCGGGGACTGCCACCTGCACTCGGACTGGTCCGACGGCGGCAGCCCGATCGAGGAGATGGGCCGCACCGCGGCGGCCCTCGGGCACGACTGGGCGGTCCTCACCGACCACTCCCCCAGGCTCACCGTGGCGCGCGGGCTGTCCCCGGAGCGGCTGCGCGAGCAGCTGGCCGTGGTGGCCCGGCTCAACGCCTCCTGGGCGCCGTTCCGGCTGCTCACCGGCATCGAGTGCGACATCCTGGAGGACGGCTCGCTGGACCAGGAGCCGGAGCTGCTGGAGCGGCTCGACGTGGTCGTCGTCTCGGTCCACTCCAAGCTGCGGATGGACGCCCGCTCGATGACCCGGCGCATGGTGGCCGCCGTCCGCGACCCGCACGCCGACGTCCTCGGCCACTGCACGGGCCGCCTGGTCACCGGGCGGGGGCGGCCGGAGTCCGAGTTCGACGCGGACGAGGTGTTCGCCGCCTGCGCCGAGTCCGGTACGGCCGTGGAGATCAACAGCCGCCCCGAGCGGCTCGACCCGCCCCGCCGGCTGCTGCGCCGTGCCGTCGGCGCCGGGGTGCTCCTCGCGGTCGACACCGACGCCCACGCCCCCGGCCAGCTCGACTGGCAGATCCTCGGCTGCGCCCGGGCCGAGGAGTGCGCGGTGCCCGCCGACCGGGTGGTGACCACCTGGTCCGCGGAGGAGCTGCTGGCCTGGACCCGCGAGGGACGGGTCCCGGCACGCGTGACCGGCGCCTGACGCGGTACCCGGTACCCAAGGGCCGTACGACAGGAAGGGGCGCCGAGCGATGCAGCGGGCTGCCGTGTTCGACGTCGACGGGACCCTCGTCGACACCAACCACCTGCACGTCACGACCTGGTGGGAGGCCTTCAGACAGGCCGGCCACGAGGTCACCATGAACGCCGTGCACCACTCCGTCGGGCTCGGCTCGGGCGACCTGATCGCCCATCTCCTGGGCGAGGACCGCGACAAGAGCCAGGACGACGGTCTCAGCGCCGCGCACACCGCGCTGTACGGGCAGTTCTTCGACCGGCTCGCCCCGCTGCCGGGCGCCGGCGAGCTGCTGCGGCGCCTGCACCGGGACGGCTGGCGGGTGGTGCTGGCCACCTCGGCGAGCGGCCCCGAGCTGGCCGCGCTGCGCCGCGCGATGGACGCCGACGACGCGATCGACGCCACCGCGAGCGCCGACGACGTGGCCCGCGGCAAACCGGCGCCGGAGCCGGTGGAGCACGCCCTGGAGCTGGCCGGGGTGCCGGCGGACCGGGCGGTGTTCGTCGGGGACACGGTGTGGGACATGCGGGCGGGCACCAAGGCCGGGGTGCGCTGTGTGGGGGTGCTGTGCGGCGGGATACCGCGCTCGGACCTGGTGGCCGCCGGGGCGGAGGAGATCTACGCCGACCCCGCCGACCTGCTCGGTTCGCTGGCGGACAGCCCGCTGGCCACGGAGTGACACGCGTCACGTGCGGCTCCGGAACACCCAGGGGTGGTTGTCCGTTGAACCAGCCGTGGGTGCGGATGGGACAGTGTCCCCGGGCCTCACCTTTTGCCCACAGGGACGATCGTTCGGCTGAAGCCCTGTGGAGCGTTTCGCCGAGAGGCGACCGCCATCCGTGCCCACCACCTGACCGCCCCGGCCGCGAATCCCCCGTCGCGACCGGGGCTTTCCCCTGTTCGGGACCGCTCGGGACCGCTCCGGCCGCCCCGGGAACACGCGCTTGACTTCGAGCGCACTCCAATTCGTAGCGTTCGGGTCATGAGCGCTACGACACCTCAGCACAAGATCGGTTCCGGCTTCGGCGCGGACAGCACGGCCGACGAGGTCCTGGCCGGGCTCGACCTCGGCGGCCGGCTCGCGATCGTCACCGGCGGCTACTCCGGGATCGGGCTGGAGACCACCCGGGCCCTCACCAGGGCCGGCGCCCACGTCGTCGTCCCCGCACGGCGCGCCGAGACCGCGCGGGAGGCGCTGACCGGGCTCGACGGGGTCGAGGTGGACGAACTCGACCTCGGTGACCTGGAGAGCGTGCGCGGCTTCGCGGAGCGGTTCCTGGCCTCCGGGCGGACCGTCGACTTCATGATCGGCAGCGCCGGGATCATGGCCTGCCCGGAGACCCGGGTCGGACCCGGCTGGGAGGCCCAGTTCGCCACCAACCACCTCGGGCACTTCGCCCTCGTCAACCGGCTCTGGCCGGCCCTCGCGCCCGGCGGCGCCCGGGTCGTGTCGGTCTCCTCGCGCGCCCACCACTTCTCCGGGATGCGCTGGGACGACGTCCAGTGGCGCCGCGGCTACGACAAGTGGGAGGCGTACGGCCAGGCCAAGACCGCGAACGTGCTGTTCGCCGTGCACCTCGACCGGCTGGGCCGGGACTCGGGCGTACGCGCCTTCGCCCTGCACCCGGGCGGCATCATGACCCCGCTCCAGCGGCACATCCCCCTCGCGGAGAAGATCGAGCGCGGCTGGACGGACGAGCAGGGCAACGTGCTGGAGGTCGCGGGCCTGAAGACACCCGAGCAGGGTGCGGCCACCCAGACCTGGGCGGCCACCTCCGCGCAGCTGGCGGACCTGGGCGGGGTGTACCTGGAGGACTGCGACGTCGCCGAACCCGCCGTCGAGGGCGAGCCGACCGGCGTGAAGGCCTGGGCCGTCGACCCGGAGCAGGCCGCCCGGCTGTGGGACCTGTCGGCCGAGCTGACGGGCGTGAACGCGTTCGCCTGAGCACCTGCCGGGTCAGGCGGCTCCGGCGCGCTCCCGCTGCGGGACCACCGTGTACTTCGGGTCCTCCGCCGACGCCACGCCCGCCGCGAACACGCCGAACCGCGTGCATGCAGAACCGGCCAGCAGCGCGAGCCCCGAGGCGGCCGCGGGCACCCGCCGGCCGCCGAGCAGGACGGCTCCGAGCGCACCGCCCACGGTGAGGTACCGCGCGGCCCGCAGCAGGGTCCCGGCGCGCCCTTCCTGCCAGGTCTCGGCGACCAGGCCCAGCCGCCGCTCGGCCGCCCGCTCCACCGCCGCGTCGGCCAGCGCCGCCAGCCCGGCGGCACAGCGCGCCGGCGCGTTCTCCCGGGCGGGCCCCGTCACCAGGGCCATGCCGGCCGCCGCGGCCGTGGCCGACGCGGCGAACAGGTACGGCAGTTCACGGTGGGCACCGTGCCAGGCGGGTACGGCGGTGTCGGCGGCCAGCACCGCGGTGTACGTGGCGACCGCCGGTCCCAGCAGCCCCGCCGCGCCGGTCGCCGCGCCCCCGAGCCGCGGCAGCCGGCCGCTGACGGCGCTGGCGGCGGCCGCACCCGCCGCGGGCCCGTAGGCCCCGAGCAGCCAGGAACCCATGCTCATCGGCGAGGTGGGCTTGAACACCCGCAGCATGTTCGCGAACCGGCCCGGCCTGCCCAGGTCATGGATGAGCGCGGCGGCCGACAGCGACACGGCGGCGAGCGACGACACCTTCAGCGCCCTGGCGGTCGTGGTACGGCCGGTCAGGTGCGCGCCGGCCGCGAGGACCGACCCGGCGCCGGCCAGCCCGCCGAGGAAGAAGTACCCGGCGATGTCGGGGGCGGCCCAGGACGGCGGCTTGATGATGGGGCGGCCGTAGTAGGAGCCGAACTCGGCCCGTGGCACGACCGGTTGCTCACCCCGGCCGCCCCGGCCACGCCGCCTGCGGCCGCCGCGCTCCGGCTCGCTCATCGCCCGCCCCTTCCTGCCGACTTTCCTGCCGCGGCCACGGCCGCGAAGCAGGCGGCCGCACCGCCCAGCAGGGACAGGGCGGCGACGCCCGCGTGCTTCCACATGGCGGGCAGGTCACGGGTGGTGACCACGGGGGCCGGGGGCAGTCCGTACACCTCGGGTTCGTCCAGCAGCAGGAAGAACGCGCCGTCGCCGCCGACCCCGTCGTCCGGGTCGTGGCCGTACAGCCGGGCGTCGGTGACGCCCTGTTCGTGCAGCTGGTCGACGCGCAGGGCGGCCCGCTCGCGGAGTTCGTCGAGGGGGCCGAACTGGATGGACTCGGTCGGGCAGGCTTTGGCGCAGGCCGGTTCCTGTCCCGCGCCGAGCCGGTCGTAGCACAGGGTGCACTTGAACACCCGCCCGTCGGAGGGGCGTTGCTCGATGACGCCGTAGGGGCAGGCGGACACGCAGTAGCCGCAGCCGTTGCAGATGTCCTCCTGGACGACGACCGTGCCGAACTCGGTGCGGAACAGCGCACCGGTGGGGCACACGTCGAGGCAGGCGGCGTGGGTGCAGTGCTTGCACACGTCGGAGGACATCAGCCAGCGCAGGTCGCCGCCGCCGTCACCGCCGCCGCCGTCACCGCCACCGTTGTCCGGTCCGCCGTCCACCAGCGGGAGTTGGGTACGGCCGTCCGGGCGTGGCTGTTCGATGAAGGCCACGTGCCGCCAGGTGGAGGCGCCGAGCGCCCCGGTGTTGTCGTACGACATGCCCGTCAGGGAGAGGCCGTCCTCGGGGATGGCGTTCCACTCCTTGCAGGCGACCTCGCAGGCCTTGCAGCCGATGCAGACGGAGGTGTCGGTGAAGAACCCGACGCGGTCCTCGGTCACTTGCGCACCTCCGTTCCGGTGGCCGCGGTGATGCCGGCCCGCCTGCGGTACTCGGCGACCAGCTTCGGCAGGTCGGGCCCGCGAGGGCGGCGGCCGGCCATGATGTCGGCGGAGAGCGCCTTGTCCTCCTGGATGTGGGCGTTGGGGTCGAGGGCGATGGACACCAGCTCGTTGGCCGCGTCGCCCCGCGCGACGCCGTTCGGCCCCCAGTGGAAGGGCAGGCCGATCTGGTGGACGGTGCGGCCCTGGACGCGCAGCGGCCGGATGCGGTCCGTGACCAGGACCCGGGCCTCGACGGCGTTGCGGGCGGTGACGATCGTGGCCCAGCCGCCGTTCTCCAGGCCGCGTTCGCGGGCCAGGGCGGGCGAGACCTCGCAGAAGAACTCCGGCTGCAGTTCGGAGAGGTACTCCGACCAGCGGCTCATGCCGCCCGCCGTGAAGTGCTCGGTGAGCCGGTGCGTGGTCACGACGTACGGGAAGACCTCGGCGCCCTTCTCGTCCCCGCTCGGGTGGTAGCGGTTGCCCTCGCGGGGCAGCAGCTGACGCACCGGGCTGCGCGGGGTGGAGGGGTAGAGGGCGTTGGGGAACGGGGAGTCCTGGGGTTCGTAGTGGGTGGGCAGCGGGCCGTCCTCCAGACCGGCCGGCGTGTAGAGCCACCCCTTGCCGTCGGCCTGCATGATGAACGGGTCGTCGCCGCGCAGTGCGGCCACGCCCTCGGCGTCCTCGCCGGGCTCGTAGCCGGGCGGCCGGTCGGGGACGAAGTCCGGGACGTCCCGGCCGGTCCACTTCCCCTCCTCCGGGTCCCACCAGAGGTACTTCTTGCGTTCGCTCCACGGGGTGCCGTCGGGGGCGGCGGAGGCGCGGTTGTAGAGGATGCGACGGTTGGCCGGCCAGGCCCAGGCCCATTCGGCGGCCACCCAGTCCTGCTCCCACTCGGGCTTCCTGCGGGCGGCCTGGTTGACGCCGTCCGCGTAGACACCGCAGTAGATCCAGCAGCCGCAGCGGGTGGAGCCGTCGTCCTTCAGCTGGGTGTAGGCGCTCAGCGGCGCACCGTCCGGACCGTGGCCGTTGATCTCGGCGAGCACGGCGTCGGCGACCGGCTCGTCCAGCTCGCCGCTGACCGGGTAGTCCCAGGCCAGGTCGAGGATCGGCCGGTCCATGGGGTCGGTGGAGCCGGCCAGCTTCTCCCGGATGCGGCGGCCCAGGTGGTACATGAACCACAGGTCGCTGCGGGCGTCGCCCTCGGGTTCGACCGCCGTGTGGTGCCACTGCACCCACCGGTTGGTGTTGGTGAAGGAGCCGGACTTCTCGGTGTGGGCGGCCGCCGGGAAGAAGAACACCTCGGTGCCGATGTCCTCGCTGCGCAGCTCGCCGGTCTCGATCTCCGGGCCGTCCTTCCACCAGGTCGCCGACTCGATGAGGGAGAAGTCCCGGACCACCAGCCACTCCAGGTTGGCCATGCCGAGCCGCTGGAGGCGGGTGTTGGCGGAGCCGACGGCCGGGTTCTCGCCCATGAGGAAGTAGCCCTTGCACACGCCGTCGAGCTGGGCCATGACCGTGTCGTAGGTGGAGTGCGAGCCGGTCAGCCTGGGGAGGTGGTCGAAGCAGAAGTCGTTCTCGGGGGTGGCCGCGTCGCCGTAGTACGCCTTGAGGAGACTCACGGCGTAGGCCCGCATGTTCGACCAGAAGCCCTTCCCCGTGCGGCTCGCCTCGATGAAGTTGTCCAGGTTCATGTCCTCGTGGGCGTGCGGCATCGGGATGTAGCCGGGCAGCAGGTTGAAGAGGGTGGGGATGTCGCTGGAGCCCTGGATGGAGGCGTGGCCGCGCAGCGCCTGGATGCCGCCGCCGGGGCGGCCGATATTGCCGAGCAGCAGCTGCAGGACGCACGCGGCGCGGATGAACTGGCTGCCGGTGGAGTGCTGGGTCCAGCCGACGGCGTAGCAGAAGGCGCTGGTGCGGTCGGGGCCCGAGTTCTCGGTCAGGGCGTCGCAGACCTGCCGGAAGGTCTCGCGCGGGATCCCGCAGACGTTCTCCACCATCTCGGGGGTGTAGCGGGCGTAGTGGCGCTTGAGGACCTGGTAGACGCAGCGCGGGTGCTGGAGCGTCTCGTCGGTGGGAGCCCGGTGACCGGTGCGGGCGCCGCCGGAGCCGTGTGCCTCGGCGCCCGCGGACTTGCGGGTGCGGTCCTCGTACTGCTCGTCGGCCTCGCCCGTCGGCTGCTGCACCTCGACGCCCTCGTACTGCCAGCTGCGCGGGTCGTAGTGGGCCTTCTCCTCGTCGAGGCCGGAGAAGACGCCGTCGAGGTCCTCGGTGTCCCGGAAGTCCTCGCCGACCAGGGTGGCCGCGTTGGTGTACTTCAGGACGTACTCGCGGAAGTCCTTCTCCTCGGTCAGGACGTGGTTGATGATCCCGCCGAGGAAGGCGATGTCGGTGCCGGCGCGGATCGGGACGTACAGGTCGGCGAGGGCGCTGGTGCGGTTGAAGCGGGGGTCGACGTCGATGATCGTGGCGCCGCGCAGCTTGGCCTCCATCACCCACTGGAAGCCGACCGGGTGGCACTCGGCGAAGTTGGAGCCCTCGATGACGATGCAGTCGGCGTGCTGGAGGTCCTGCATGAAGGTGGTGGCGCCGCCGCGGCCGAAGGAGGTGCCGAGCCCGGCGACGGTGGAGCTGTGGCAGACCCGGGCCTGGTTCTCCACCTGGACCACGCCGAGGCCGGTCAGCAGCTTCTTGATGAGGTAGTTCTCCTCGTTGTCGAGGGTCGCGCCGCCGAGACTGGCGATGCCCATGGTGCGGGCGGTGCGCATGCCCTCGTACTCCCACTCCCAGGTCTCGCGCCGGGTGCGGATCACGCGGTCGGCGACCATGTCCATGGCCGTGTCCAAGTCGAGGGGCTCCCAGTCGGTGCCGTGCGGGCGCCGGTACAGGACCTGGTGCTCGCGGGCGGGTCCGGTGGTGAGCTGGAGGGTGGCCGAGCCCTTGGGGCACAGGCGGCCGCGGCTGACCGGGGAGGCCGGGTCACCCTCGATCTGGACGACCTTCTCGTCCCGGACGTAGATCTGCTGGCCGCAGCCGACCGCGCAGTACGGGCACACCGACTGCACGACTCGTTCGGCGGTCTCGGTGCGGGGGCGCAGGTTCCCGGTGTGCGGCGACTTGGCGGCCGCGCCCCGGCCGGTGCGGTCGGGGCCGGTGAGCTGGCGGTAGACGGGCCAGGAGCGGAGTCGGTCGGCGAGGGTCATGTGCGTTCCTCCCAGTTGCCTCGGCCTCAGGCCGACGGCTCGTCGGGGACCGGGCTCTCGGGGTGCACCGAACCCGAGCGCGGGGTGCCGTCGGGGCCGGCGCCGGCCTCGTCGGGGTCGGGGAGGTCGGGCTCGGGACGGTCGCCGCGGTCCTCGGGCCGTGTGCTGTCCGCCGCCTCCCACGGGTCCTGGCCGGAACCGGCCTGCTGGTCCGGCAGGTCCCGGGGCACCGGCTTGCCGTCCTGCTTCTCGCCCACGGCGTACTCCCCTCGCGTCGTTCCGCCACCTTCCTGGCGACGGGCGAGTACCGCGGCGGAGCCGGGCGAAACGTGGGACCGGCGGGGCGCGTGAGGTCAGCGGGGGCTGCGTTCCTCCAGGGCCGCGCGCCAGGCGGGGAGGCGGTCCTCGGTCGCCGGTTCCGCGCGGCGGCCGCCGCGGCTGAAGAAGTCGGCGAGGGGGAGGATCGCGGCGCCGACGGTGACCGCGTCCGGGCCCAGCCGGCCGAGGTCGATGGTGACCTGCTCGGCGGGGTGGCGCAGCGCGTATGTGGTCGCGTACCGGCGTACGGCGGGCAGGAAGCGGGCACCGAGCTGGAGGCCAGCCCAGCCGCCGATCAGGATGCGCTCGGGCTGGAAGAGGTTGATCAGGTCGGAGAGACCGGCGCCCAGGTACTCGGCGGTCTCCTCGAGGACGGCGAGCGCGACCGGGTCGGCCTCGGTGCCCTCGGAGGGGTAGGCCGCGGCGAGCATCGCGGTGAGCGCGCTCTCCTCGTCGATGCCCTCGTCGGGCCGGCCGCCCTCCTCGCGCCAGCGGGCGAGCAACGACTCGGCGCCGGCGTACGCCTCCAGGCAGCCGAGCGCGCCACAGCGGCAGCGGCGGCCCCGCACCCGTACGGTCAGGTGTCCCCATTCGACCGCCCGGCCGTTCTCCACGTCGGCGGTGACCAGGCAGGCGCCGACACCGGAGCCGAAGAGCACCACGACCGCGTTGTCCGCGCCGCGCCCGGCGCCGAACCACATCTCGGCCTGGCCCAGGGTCTTCGCGCCGTTGTCGATGAAGTACCGCACGGAGTCCGGGAGCCGGCAGCCGGAGCGGAGCAGTTCCTCCAGCGGGACGGCGTCCCAGCCGATGGTCTGGCCGTGCACGACGGCGCCCCGGTCCTCGGTGTGCTCGATGATGCCGGGGACGCCGACGCCGACACCGAGGAGCAGTTCGGGCGAGGCGCCCTCGGTGGCGAGGACCTCGTCGATACCGTCCCGGATGTGGCCGACGATCACCCCGACGTCGTAGCCCTGCTGCTCCAGGGGGCGCTCGACACGGGCCAGTTCGGTGAGGTTGAGGTCGAACAGCTCGACCCGGACCCGGGTCTCGCCCACGTCCACGCCGATCATGTGACCGCTGCGCGGGGCGACGCGCAGCAGGGTGCGGGGGCGGCCGCCGTCGGAGTCGACGCTGCCGGCCTCCTCGACCAGGCCGTCGGCGACCAGGTCGGCGACCACGTTGCTCACCGAGCCGGAGCTCAGGCCCGTGGCCGGGCCCAGCTCGAAGCGGCTGAGGGGGCCGTCGAAGTAGAGCCGCTGCAGTACGGCCGTGCGGTTGGCCCGTCTGAGGTCGCGTACCGTGCGCCCGTTCCGCCCCGCCATGTGGCTCCGCTCCCTTCACGAACCCTGCCCGACCTGCAACATACTCCTTCGGGGGGCCGGAAGCGATATTTTCCCAACCCTTAGTTCACGCTGTGAGCTAAGGAGGGGTTGATGCCGGGTCGCACCGTGCTGGGGGAGATCGTACGCGGGCGGGAGGTTCGTCGTGGTCGCTCGCGCAGTTCCCCGCACCCCTCACGGGGCGCTGCGGGCGGCGGCGCCGATCAGCTCGACGCGTATACATCCTCCACAAAGCGGCCGTCCGCCACCAGGGAGTTGAGCCATTCGTCGGGATTTTCCCCGGGGACGCGGTCCCGGAACATCGTGCGGAACGCCTCCCGGACCCCCGGGGCCATTCGGCTGCCGTCGCCGCAGACGTACACCCGGGCGCCCTCCGCCAGCAGCGCCCACACCTCGTCCGCCTCGGCGGCGATGCGGTGCTGGACGAAGGTGCCCGCCGTACTGAAGGCCGGGCGCAGGGAGACGGCGCCGGCCGCCTGCGCGGCGTGCAGCTCCTCGGCGTGCAGGTAGTCGGCCTCGGCCGCGTCGCAGCCGAAGTAGCAGAGGGCGGGCCGGAGCCGGGTGCCCTCCGCGAGGGCCGCGGTGCGGTCGGCGATGGCGCCGCGGAAGGGGGCCAGGCCGGTACCGGCCGCGATCATGACGACCGGCGCGGTGTCGTCGATGCGGAAGGCCTCACGGCAGGGCTGGACGCGGGCGTACACCGTGTCGCCGGGACGCAGGGTGGTCAGGTGGCCGGAGCCGGTGCCGCGGTAGGTGCCCTTGCCGGAGCGCGCGGGGCCCTCCAGGAGGGAGATCATCAGGTCGGCGTGGCGGGGGTCGGCGGCCGGGGACGAGGAGATCGAGTAGTGCCGGGGCTGCAGGGGGGTGAGGAGGTCCAGGAGGCCGGCCCAGTCGAGGGCACCGCGCAGGGCGGGGTGGTCCTCGATGATCTCGACAAGGGTGCGCGGGTCGTCGCGCAGGGCGGCGAGGGCGGCCCGCTCCGGCGGGCAGGGGTTCGCCGCGGCCAGGAGGGACAGCTGGCGGGAGTTCGGCCGCTCCTGCAACTCGACGTGGTGGGTGAGGAGTTGGCGGGCGGTGAGCGGGCGGTCGACGGCGAGGCCGTCGCGGCGCGGGCGGGTGGCGCGGATGTCGAGGACGGTGTCGGGGTCGGCGCCGAGGGCGGTGAGCGCGCGGTCGACCAGCGCCGGATCGTTGGCGGGGAGAACGGTGAGGTGGTCGGCGGTGCGGTAGGTGACGTCCTCGGGCAGGGCGATCCGCAAAAAGCGCTTGGTGCGGCTGTAGCCCGGAGCGGTGAGGTCGTACGCCTCGGTGACGGTCATGGGGGACAGTCCGTGACGCTCGGCGAGGGTGTCGAGGGGGCCGCCGGTCAGGGTGCGGACCTCGTACGCGGCGGTGGGCTCCGGCGTGGGAACGGCATCGGGGTCGCCGTAGTGCTCCAGCAGGGCGGTGCGCAGCCGGGCGGTGAACTCGCGGACCGTGCCGCCGAGGTCGCCCGAGGCGTCGGCGGCGGCGCGGTCGAGCAGGCGGGTGGCGCCGAGTTCGGCGAGCCGGGCGTCGACGCGGGTCGGGAAGTGCTGGTAGGTCGCGGCCCAGTTGCGGTCGCCGACGCCGAGGACGGCGTAGGTCACTCCGGTGAGGTCGGGGGCGCCGTCGAGCCAGGCGGCGAAGGCGGTCGCGTCGTCGGTGGGGCGGCCGTTGTAGGAGGCGGCGGTGATGACGACGGGGCGGTCGGCGGGGAGTCCGGTGGCGTATGCGTCCAGGGGCGCCACCTCGGTGGCGCAGCCGATCTCGCCCGCCTCGTCGGCGAGCCGGGCGGCGAATCCGCGGCAGGTGCCGTAGTTGCTGCCGTGCAGGAGGAGGGCACCGGTGCCGGAGCGGACCCGGGGCGGGAGGGCGGCCGTC
This sequence comes from Streptomyces sp. NPDC001507, assembly GCF_042894765.1. Classification (NCBI taxonomy): domain Bacteria; kingdom Bacillati; phylum Actinomycetota; class Actinomycetes; order Kitasatosporales; family Streptomycetaceae; genus Streptomyces; species Streptomyces sp. NPDC001507. Next base: position 496,209 of record NZ_JBIAVV010000001.1, on the reverse strand, counting down.
GTGTGCGGGGCGTGCCCGGCCGTCGCCCGGGCCCCCGGCAGGGGCTGGTGGACGCGGTCGGCGGGGGTGCGCGGGGTGAGGGTCAGGGTGAAGCCCTCGGGCTTGAGGGTGAGGGTCTCCTTGACGCTGAGCGAGTAGTCCGCGTGATCGTGCGGCCGGTAGCGGTGCACCAGCATGGCCAGCAGCATGGTCGCCTCGTGGAGGGCGAACTGCCGCCCGATGCAGGCACGTTCACCGGTACCGAACGGCTTGAAGGCGTGCACCGGGCGGGCCGCCTCGGCCTCCGGGGTGAACCGGGAGGGGTCGAACAGCTCGGGGTTGTCGCCCCAGACCGGCTGGCGGTGCAGCATCGGGGCCAGCACGGTGACGGCCTGTCCGGCCCGCAGCGGGATCCGGCCGCCGAGGAGGGTGTCCTCCAGGGCGTGCCGGCCGAACGCGGCGGCGGTCGGCCACAGCCGCAGCGCCTCGTTGAGGACCTGCCGGGTGTACGCCAGGCGGCCGACCTCGTCGTAGGTCGGCTCCGGGTCGGCGGTGTCGCCCCACAGGGCGTCGGCCTCGCGCTGCACCAGCTGCAGCGCGGTGGGGTGCTTGGCCAGGTAGTACAGGGCGAAGGACATCGCGCCGGAGGTGGTCTCGTGGCCCGCGATGAGGAAGGTGATGACCTGGTTGCGGATGTTGGCGCGGTCCAGGGTGGTGCCGTCCTCGGGGTGCCGGGCGGAGAGCATGAGGCCCAGCAGGTCCTCGGCCGTGCTCTGGTCGGCGCCGGTGCGGGCGGCGATGACGTCGTCGACGACCCGGGCGAGGTAGCCGGCGTCGTCGCGGAAGGCCGCGTCGGCCGCCGAGTGGTCGGTGCCGGGCCGGCGGGCCAGCCGGGTCATGCTCCACTCCAGGCAGCGGACCATGGACTCGACGAACGGGTGGGGTTCGGCACGCCCGAAGGAGCCGAAGTCGTAGCCGAAGCCGGCCAGGCCGATGGTGTCGAGGGTCATCCGGGTCATGTCGTCCGGCACGTCGACGGGGCGGCCGTCGCGGGCGGCCCGGTCCCAGGACTCGATGAGCCGGCGGGCGACCTTCACCATCACCGGGTGGTAGGTGCGCATCGAGCCGAGGGCGAAGGCGGGCATCAGGATGTCGTGCGCCTTGGCCCAGTTGGGCTCGTCGTTGTACGCGGTGAACAGCCCGTCGGCGGCGAAGGCGCGGACGTTCTCCAGGGCGGGTCCGACGTGCTTGGCGAAGCGCTGCTCGTTGGCGAGTTCGGCGACCAGGTCGGCGTCGGCGACGAACAGGGTGTCCCGCCCGTGCAGCCGTCGTACGAGGACCGGTCCGTGCTCCCGCATCAGGTTCATGACCTGCTGGATCGGGGTGCGGCCGGGGCCGGTGGCGGTGATGTCGACGACGGGGACGCCGGGCAGGGCGGGTGCGGGGTCGGGGTGCGGCGCGGTGGGGGGCATGGCGCGACAACTGCCTTTCGCGGTACGGAAAGTCCTGTGATCCAGCGTGGTCCCGCCCGGGTGGGACCCGGCGCCGTCGTACTACACGATCGTGCAGTGGAACGTGTCCGTCGGCTCTTGCGCGGGACCGGTGAAGTTGCCTCTGGCCTCGGTGGTCGCCTTGGATGAAGCCGAAGGGAGCTGACGTGGGCGTGAAGGCGGGCGGGCTCGACGGCGTGGTGTGGCGCAATCGCGCCCTGACGCTGTTCGACCGGGTGGCGGTGCCGGTCGCGGTGTGCGACGTGTACGGGCTGGTCGTGCTGGCCAACCCGGCGATGGCCGCCGAGTGCGGCACGACACCGGGGCGGCTGCGCGGCCGGGACGAGCTGGAGCTGTTCCGTCCGCAGGAGGAGGCCCAGGTGGAACGGATCGCCGAGGCGCTGCGGCTGCGGCACCGCTCGCGGTACCAGGTGTCGGTACGGTGGCGGTCGTCCGGCGGGGCCGAGCGGTACGGGGAGCTGACGGCCGACCCGGTGAGCGAGGCGGTGGGCGAGACGCCGTCGCTGCTGGTGATGTTGCGGGTGGACGGTGAGCGCGAGATGGCGCGGGCCGAGCCTCCACGGGTCACGCCGGTCGAGGGGCGGGTGCTGGCGCTGCTGGCCGGGGGCGCGACCACCGAGCGGGCCGCCCGTGAGCTGGGCCTGACCAGGGACGGCGTCACCTACCACCTGCGCCGTGTTTCGGCCCGCTGGGACGCGGCCAACCGCACCGAACTGGTCGCCCGCGCCTACGCCTTGGGCGTGCTCAGGCCGGGTGTCTGGCCGCCCGCCCCGGCCGAGTAGGCCGTACCCGCGCCTGGCGGGGCACCGAAGCGGGCCAGCGTGTGCCAGACCATCTTCAGGTCCTGGACGGCGTACCGGCCGGTGCGGGCCGCGGTGCCGATGATCCGGGGGTCGACCACGCCCTTCTCCGCGATCGCGGCGCCGAGTTCGGCGTACTCGGGGCCCCGGTAGCCGGCGTGCCGGCGCAGTTCGGGCACGGTGAGCCGGTAGCCGGGGTGCCATTCGACCGGGAAGGGCAGCCGGCGGGCGGCGGCCGCCACGGGCGTGTCGCGGTAGCAGGCGTCCAGGACCAGGGCCTCGACGTCCCGGTCGAGCCGTACCCCGCCGTGCACCTGGGCCTCGACGTAGTCGTCGAGGGCGTCCCGCCGGCCGGCCTCGGCCAGGGCGAGCAGGTGGGTGCCGGCGGCCACGCCGAAGTCCGTGGGCTCGGCCGCGCTGTCGGGGTAGCAGAAGGTGGCTCGCTGAAGGGCGCGTCCGGTCAGGCGGAGATACGAGGAACCGAACCGGGGGGCCGCGCCTACCGCCTGGCGGCGGAAGTCCAGCGCCCCGTACACCGGCCGCTCGGCCGGGTGTGCGTCGTCGTAGGTCCCGCCGAAGATCCGGCTCTCCCAGCGCCGGCGGTCGCCGCCGGGGTGCGCGGTGAGCCCGCCGTTGCTGGTGCCGGTGACGAACTGGGAGTGGTAGGCGCCGTCCCGGGCGAGCGCCTCCAGGACCGGCAGGCCGGACGAGAGCCGGTCGGGGTGGAAGTTCAGGGTGATGCGCAGACCGGGGTCGAGGGGCGGTCCCGAGGACAGCGCGGCGACATGGCGCAGCGCGGCCGCGCCCCGCGCCGTGGCGGGGTCCGTGAGTTCCATCGGGTTCCCCCTGTGACCGGTCCGATGCCGGCCGACCCTAGCCGATCACGGCCGGCCCGGTCGCGGTGTTTTCCGGTCTCAGCCCGTCACGGCGATGAGCACTCCGAACCCCAGGAAGACCACGGCGCCGAACGTCAGGAGCACCACCGGCCCCACGACGTGCCGCCACATGCGCACCCGGGCGATCTGCGGATTCTGCGCCAGGTAGACGACCTCCACCTGGCGTCCCCTGGCCAGCCCCAGGCCGGCCCCCTGGATCCTCGGCGAGAACTCCACCCGGTACCCGAGGCGGTCCGTGAAGGCGACGACCGGGACCCACTTCGGCCCGTTCCGGTCCGTGGTGCGCACGTTGTCCACGACGAGTCCCCAGGTGCGCACCCCGTGCCGCCGCAGCCGGTGCACCACCGAGGCCTCGTGCACCGCGGCCACGAGCAGCCCCAGGCCGGCCACCGTGCACAGCACCGCGCCGAAGTTCATCGCCCCCAACCCTTCCGCCCCACCAGACCGTTCAGCACCTCGGATACAGAAGACGCGTCGGTCTGGCGTTCGGTTGCCGACGGGCGGGCGGCGCACCGGGGACCCTCCGTAATCGACTCTGGTCAAGCGGCCACCGGCGCGTGAGTGATCTGTGGAAAACACGTTCGCCGTGACGCCCGAGTGGGAACAGGCCAAGGGATGCAAAACGTACGGAAGTGGACCGAGGGGCTGTCGCGACTCCTGCGGCGGCACCGGGACCCGGTGGTCGTGCAGACGCTGCGGTCGGCCACCGCGGCCACGATCGCCTACGTCCTCGCCCTCCACCTGAGCCCTGAGCCGGCACCGCTCACCGCCCCGCTGACCGCGCTGCTGGTCGTCCAGGTGACCCTGTACGCCACCCTGACCAACGGCTTCCGCCGGGTCAACGCGGTGGTGGCCGGGGTGCTGGTCGCCATCGCCTTCAGTCAGCTGGTGGGGCTGACCTGGTGGAGCCTGGCCCTGCTGATCGTGGCCTCGCTCGCGGTGGGGCACCTGGTGCGCGTCGACGAGTACATCCCGGAGGTGGCGATCAGCGCCATGCTGGTGCTGGGGGTCACCACCATCAGCAGTACCGCGTGGGCGCGGATCGTGGAGACCCTGATCGGCGCGGTCGTCGGCATGGGCTGCAACCTGCTGCTCCCGCCGCCGGTGTGGGTGGACGAGGCCGGGGAGTCGATCGAGGGCCTGGCGCGCCGGCTGCGGCAGCTGATGCTGCGGATGGGTGAGGAGGCGGCGGAGATCATGCCCTGGCAGCAGGCCGCCGCGCGGCTGCACGAGGCCCGCCGGCTGGACCACGCCATCGTCGAGGTGGACGCGGCGCTGCGGCAGGCGGAGGACAGCCTGCGGCTCAACCCGCGGGTCCGGGAGGGCCTGCTGCACCGGGTGGTGCTGCGGACCGGCCTGGACACGCTGGAGATCTGCACGGTCGTGCTGCGTGTGCTGGCCCGCACCTTCACCGACCTGGCAAAGGCCCGCGAGCCCGAGCCGCTGTTCGCGTCGGACGCGGGTGCGGCCGTGGAACAGCTGCTGTCCCAGATCGCCGACGCCGTGGTCAGCTTCGCGGTGCTGGTGACCACGAGTATCAGCGAGAACGCCGAGTCGGCCGAGGCCCGGCTCGCCGCCGAACTGCACGCCGCGTCCGGCACCCGTGACAAGCTCGCCGAGCTGCTCCAGGACGAGGTCCGCAACGACGACCGGAACTGGCAGCTGCTCGGCGCCGTGCTGACCGAGGTCAACCGGCTCCTCGACGAGCTGGACACCGAGCACCGCACGCGCCGCCTGCTGGAGGAGCTGGACCGGGTTTCAGGGGAGCAGCGGGCCAAGCGGCCGTGGCTGACCTGGCTGCGGGAGCGGGTGGGCGTACCGGAGCGGCTGCGGCGGAACCAGGGCGGTGGTCCCGGACGTTCTCCGTCACGGGCGGGGAAGGGGGTACGCCGATGACGGACACGGCGGTGCGGATCGACGGGAACACACTGCGGCTGCCGGGCGGGGTGGCGGTGCGGTTCGTGCGCACGCTGCGGCTGCCGGAGACGGGCACGCATCTGCTGCCGCCGGGGCTCGGCGAGTTCCCCGTGCGGCGGGTGAGCGACTACCCGGACACGGTTCCGCAGGAGTGGCGGGCCCGGGGCGGGGTGATGCTGCCGGTGTACCTGCGTGAGGCGATGTGGCTGAGCTTCGCGGGTACGGCGGAACCGGCCGCGCTCCAGGTCGGCGTCGGCAAGGTGTGCGCGGTGTCCGGCGAGCCGTGGCGTGACCGGCTGTCCCGGAATCCGCAGAACTACCTGGTGCTGCCGCGCCAGCCGTGGCTGGACGGGATCAACTCCGGGAAGGGCACGGTCCGCCAGTTCGTGGCGGTGCCGCTCGGGCTGGGCGCCACGGTGGAGGGCCAGGTCACCGGCGAGGAGGTGTGGGGCGGGGTGCAGCTGCAGTCCTTCACCCTCCGGGACGGCCCGCTCGCCGAGTGGCGGCGCGCGGAGCGGTTGCGGCAGGAGCGGCTGCGGCGGGAGCGCATGCGCGGGCCCGGAGCGGCCGGCGGCTACGGCGCGGCCCTGCCGATGATGTCCGCTCTCCCCGCACCGGCCCCCGGCGCGGCTCCGGCGGCCGGGCCGGCCGGGATGGGCCTGGGCGTCGGCGGCTCGATGCGCCAGGAGGTGTACGAGGACGACCGGCCGCCGGGCGACTGGGCCGAGACCCCGGCCGGGCGCGTCTTCGTGCACCTGGTCACGCCGCCGCAGTGGCGGCGCATCACGGGCGAGGCACCCCCGCCGTCGCCGGTGGACCGGGCGGCGTACACCCGGGCGGGACTGCCCTGGTACGACTACTACGACCAGGACGCCCAGGACCTCGCCGCCCCTGACATCCTGGAGGCCGTCAAGCCGGTCGGCGACTGGCTCGGCGACGACCTGGAGCCCTGGCAGCAGCCGGACCCGGGGCAGGTGGTCCCGCTGAAGGACGCGCAGGGCAAGCCGGTGACGGGCGGCGACTGGTGAGGCCGTTGCGCCTGATGCAACGGACGTTGCCTTTCTTGCGCTGCCCCCGTGGTCCACGCCAGGGTGTGTCACGTCCGGGGTGACTCACGACCTGAGGTGCGTGGCATGGGCAGTGGTACGGCAGGGACGCGCGGCGGCTGGAGCAGGCGCCGGTTCGTCGGCGCACTGGGGGGCGTTGCCGCGGTGGTCGCGGTACCGGCGCCGGCGGCCCCGCCCGCGGAGCGGTCACGCCGGGCAGCGCGCCCGGCGGCCGCCGCCACCACGCGGACGCCCGTGGCACCCCGCCCGCTCTACCTCGGCACCTACACCTCCGTGGACGGCGGCGGCACCGGCATCGGCCTCGCCACCTACGATCCGGCGACCGGCGCGATCACCGGCACCGGCACGCTCACGGGGGTCGCCGACCCGTCGTACATGGCGGTCCACCCGGACGGCCGGACGCTGTACGCGGTGAACGAGCGCGCGGCCGGGAGCGTGACCGCCGTACGCCTGTCGGACCGCAGGATCCTGGGCAGCCGGAGCACGGGCGGGGCGGGCCCGTGTCACGTCTCGGTGCATCCGACCGGCCGCTGGCTGCTGAGCGCCAACTACACCTCGGGCAGTGTGGCCGTGCACCCGATCGACGCCACGGGCGCCCTGGGCGAGCGCACGGCCCTGGTCACGCACTCGAGCCCGGCGCCCGGACCCGGTCAGCAGGGGCCGCACGCCCACCAGTTCGTCACCAGTCCGGACGGCGGGCACGTCCTCGCCGTCGACCTCGGCACCGACACCGTCTACAGCTACCGCCTCGATCCCGCGCGGGGCACGCTCACCGAGGCCGCCCAGGCGCACACCGGGCCGGGCGCGGGCCCGCGTCACCTGACCTTCCATCCGGGCGGACGGTACGCGTACCTGGCCGACGAGGTGGGCAACACGGTCGCGGTCTGCGGTTACGACCCGGCGACCGGCCGGGTGACGGTCGGCGACCCGCAGTCCACCGGCAGCGCCGCCGGCACCACCAACTACCCGGCCGAGTTCCTGGTCACCGCGGACGGCGCCTACGCCTTTCTGGCCAACCGGGGCGACAACACGCTCGCGAGGTACGCGGTCGAGGCCGCCGGGGCCCGGCTGCGGCTGCTGGACACGGTGCCGGTGCACGGGGACTTCCCGCGCCAGATCGCCTTCTCCCCCGACGGCGGGCTGCTGTTCGCGGCCAACCAGCGGTCCGGCACCGTGAGCGTCTTCACCGTCGACCGGGGCAGCGGTGAACTCCGGCTCGCGGGCGAGCCGTTCGCGTCACCGGTCGCCGTCTGCGCGCTGCCGCTGTAGCGTCCGCGGGCAGGAGGCGGCCGCGCTCGCCTGGGCCAGCAGGGCGTGCATGCGCTCGGTGAGCTGGGAGACGTCGTCGGCGGGCGTGTGGAAGGCGAGCCGCACGTCGCCGTGGGCACGGGTGCGTTCGATGCGCAGGGTCAGTCCGTGCCGGTCCACGGCCAGGGGCTGGACGCGGGTCGCGGCGTGCAGGCTCTCGGACTCTACGAGCCGGGTGAGCCGTTCGACGGCGTCCGGGTGGGAGTCGGCGAGATGCGTGAGCAGTTCGGCCTCGGCGCCGGCCAGCGGGTCGGGCCGGGCGGCGGCGAACTCGTCGAGGTCGACGACCACCGCGCCGGAGGGCCGGTGCAGCACCACGCGGGTGGGCCGGAAGACGAGGTGCTCGCCGCTCGGGGTGAACCAGCCGGCCATCCAGAGCCGGGCCCGGATGCGGCTGCGCACCGGGACGGGCGCGACGTCGGCGAACTCCAGCACGGCGGACGGCTCGCCGCGCGGGGCGCAGATCGCGGCCGTGAGCAGGGCGCCGTCCTCGGGCACGTGCAGCAGCACCCGGCCGTCGTCGGCGACGGCGTGCGCGCCGACGTACTCCTCGCGGCCGCCGTCCGCCGTCACCGTGCACGACCACGCGACGGCCAGCAGGGACCGGGCCTGCTCCGCCGCACCGGGTCCGGCCGCCCAGGCTGCCTGTTCGTCACCCATCCCGAAACCTCCTTAGGTAAGCCTCACCTAACCTACCGAAGATCGGGGGGTACGCCAAGCACGGAGCGCGTCACCCACATGGAGGACCGGGTGAGGACAGGAACCGGGACGGTCAGGAGATGACGCCCAGCAGGGCTCGCGCGCACAGGTCCCGCACCTGTTCCCGCGTCAGCTCCTCGGTACGCAGCCACTCCAGGCAGACGTGCGTGGTGAAGGCGAGCCAGCCGCGTACCGCCAGGCGGGTGTCGGGGCGCTGCTCCAGGGCGGGGCCGAACTCGGGGTCGGCCGCGAGGGCCGCGAGGATCTGGCGCTCCTGGGCGGACTGGGCCTGCCGGTAGACGCGGCGCACGGCCTGGTCACCGGAGGCCTCCGCACGGTGGAAGGCGCGGAAGCCGTGCGCGTGCGTGTGGACGTAGTCGAGGTAGACGTCCAGGGCCGCGGTGAGCTGCTCGCGGGCGGGCACGCCGGGTTCGGCGGCCGTCATCCGCAGCATCCGCTCACTCTCCCGCTCCACGACCGCCGCGAAGAAGTCACGTTTCGTCGGAAAATAGTGGTACAGCAGCCCCCGGGAGACGCCCGCGATCTCGGCCACCTGCTCGATCCACACGTCGTCGTACGGGCTCTCCGAGAAGAGCCGGGCCCCGACCGAGAGGAGCTGCTCACGACGGGCCGCGGTGCTGAGTCTGCGGCGGCTGCGCTCGCCCTGGTTCGGGACCATGCCCGCACTTTACTTGACGTGGGTTCAACAACGGGACGAGACTGAATCCGCCTATTGAACCCACGTACAACTAGCTCAACCTGCCGCAGCATCGAGGGAGATCGCGTCATGGCGGAGACGGCCACGCAGCCGGGGACGGGGACGGACGGCCCCCTGCCGAAGGGGTTCCGGGGCGCCGAGCAGGGCTGGCCCGAGCTGCACCGCATCCCGCACCCGCCGCGCCGGCTGCCGCTCCTCGGCGACGTCCTGGGCGTCGACCGGCGCACCCCGCTGCAGGACTCCATGCGGATCGGCGGACAGCTGGGCCCGATCTTCCGGCGCAGGGCGTTCGGCAACGAGTTCGTGTTCGTGTGGGGCGCCGAGCTGGCCGCCGACATGGCCGACGAGTCGCGGTTCGCCAAGCACGTGGGGCTCGGGGTGGCCAATCTCCGTCCGGTCGCCGGGGACGGCCTGTTCACGGCGTACAACCACGAGCCGAACTGGCAGCTGGCGCACGACGTGCTGGCCCCCGGGTTCAGCCGGGAGGCCATGGAGGGCTACCACGCGATGATGGTGGCGGTGGCCGGACGGCTGACCGGCCACTGGGACCGGGAGCTGGCGGCCGGCCGCTGGGTGGACGTGCCCGGTGACATGACCAAGCTGACCCTGGAGACGATCGCCCGCACCGGGTTCGGGCACGACTTCGGCTCGTTCGAGCGGGACCGGCCGCATCCCTTCGTGACCGCGATGATCGGCACGCTCACCTATGCGCAGCGCCTGAACAGCGTGCCCGGTCCGCTGGCCCCGCTGATGCTGCGGCAGGCCGCCCGGCGCAACGCGGCCGACATCGAGTACCTCAACCGCACCGTCGACGACCTCGTCACCGAGCGGCGCCGGACCGGCCGCGGCGAGGGCGACCTGCTCGACCGGATGCTGGAGACGGCCCATCCGGAAACCGGTGAGCGGCTGTCCGCCGAGAACGTACGACGGCAGGTGATCACCTTCCTGGTGGCCGGCCACGAGACCACCTCGGGCGCGCTCTCCTTCGCCCTGCATTACCTCGCCCGGCACCCGGAGATCGCCGCCAGGGCCGCCGCCGAGGTGGACCGCGTGTGGGGCGACACGCCCGCGCCGGGCTACGACCAGGTGGCGAAACTCCGGTACGTGCGCCGGGTGTTGGACGAGTCGCTGCGGCTGTGGCCCACCGCCCCCGCCTTCGCCCGCGAGGCCCGCCAGGACACCGTGCTGGCGGGCCGGCACCCCATGCGCCGGGGTGCCTGGGCGCTGGTGCTGACGCCGATGCTGCACCGGGACCCCGAGGTCTGGGGTCCGGACGCCGAGAGCTTCGACCCGGACCGGTTCGAGGCCAAGGCGGCACGGGGCCGGGCGCCGCACACCTTCAAGCCCTTCGGCACGGGGGCGCGCGCCTGCATCGGCCGCCAGTTCGCCCTGCACGAGGCCACCCTGGTCCTCGGCCTGCTGCTGCGCCGCTACGGCCTCGGGGCCGACCCGGACTACCGGCTGCGGGTGACCGAACGGCTGACGCTGATGCCGGAGGGCCTGCGGCTGCGCCTTGAGCGGCGCACCCCCGACCCCGCCCCGGCGCCGGTGACCGTGCCGGACGCGGCCGCGTCAGAGCACGGCGACGGCTGTCCAGTGCACCGGACGGGTGACTGAGTCCGGCAGACGCGTCCGCGCGTTGCCCCGGGCCGCGTCGAGCTGGGGCTGGGTCAGGAAGAAGGCACCCGTGAGGTCCGCGTCGCGCAGGTCGGCGTCGCGCAGGTCGGCGCCGATCAGGTCCGCGTCCCGCAGGTCGGCCCCGGTGAGGTCGGCGGCGATGAGGTAAGCCCCACGCAGGCTCGCCCCGCGCAGGTCGGCGCCCCGGAGCCGGGCACCCATCAGATCGGCACCCCGCCGGTCCTTCCTCTTCCCGCGCACCCCCGCCCGGGCCAGCTCGCTGGTCCGCAGCAGCAGCACGTTGACCTCCTGCCGGTGCGCGGCCGCGTCCAGGGCGGCCAGCTCCTCGGGCGTACCGAGACTCAGCTCCTCGGTCTTCCGCAGCGCGGCACGCAGATCGGCGTGGACGGGCCGGGCCGCGGCCAGCCCCAGGGCCTCCGTCAGATACCAGAGCAGTTCGTGCAGTTGGCGTACGACCGGGAACGCCTCGAACATCCGGCGGGCGTCCTCCCCGGACCCGCGCCGCCAGTCCCGGCCGCCGAAGGTGACCTGCGAGACCTTCTGCCCCGCGCCGAGGCAGTCGTAGACCGTACAGCCGGCGAACCCGCGCTGCCGCAGTTCGGCGTGGATGCCGCAGCGGTGGTCGCCGCCCAGGTTCGCGCAGGGCTTTCCGGCGGGCTTGCCGACCGCGAAGTCCGCCGACGCGGCGAACGGCAGGGCGACACAGCACAGCCCGAAACAGCGGGCACAGTCCCCACGCAACCGAGCCGGTTCGGATATGTGTTCTGACATCCGGCCAGCCTACTGATCGGTGCCGACCTCGTCCGCGTCCGGTCGTACATGGGTGAGCTTGGCCGGGTTGGTGACGACGTAGACGCCGCAGACCTGGTCGCCGTCCGGGGTGAGATCCATGACCATCACGGCGTACGGGGAGTCGTCCGAGAACAGCACCGCCGCGTCGTCGCCGTTGACGCTGCGGTAGTGGACGTCCAGGTCCCCGGCGCGCCGTGAGGCGTAACCGGCGAGCATGCGGGCGGCCTTCTCCCGGCCCTGGACGGGGCGCAGCCCTGCCGCCTGCCGGGCGCCGCCGCCGTCGATCCACACCGTCACGTCAGGGGCGAGGATCTCCAGGAGCGCCTGGAGATCGCCGCCGAGGGCGGCCGCGACGAACCGCTCGGTCGCCTCCCGCCGCACCCGGGGACGGGCGCGGTAGCGGGGGCGACGGGCCTGCACGTGGGCGCGGGCCCGGTGGGCGACCTGACGGACGGCGGCGGGGCTGCGGTCGAGCATGCCGGCGATCTCGGTGTGGGCATAGCCGAACACCTCGTGGAGGACGAACACGGCGCGTTCCAGCGGGGTGAGGGTCTCCAGGACCACCAGCATCGCCAGGGAGACCGAGTCGCCGCGGACCGTGTGGTCGGCGGTGTCCGGGGCGAGGCCGGTGGTGGCGTCGGTCACCAGTGGTTCGGGCAGCCAGGGACCGACGTACGTCTCACGGCGCGAGGCGATGGCGGTCTGCCGGGCAAGGGCGTGGTTCACGGCGACGCGGACGAGATAGGCGCGCGGGTTGCCGATCTCCGCCAGCGGCGCCCGGCGGTTCTTGCCGGACCAGGACAGCCAGGTCTCCTGGAGCACGTCCTCGGTGTCGGCGACACTGCCGAGCATGTTGTAGACGACGGAGAACAGCAGTTCGCGGTGGTCGACGAAGACGCGTGTCGGCGCGTGTGCCGGGCCGTCCTGCGGGCTGCCGGCGTCCGGTCGGCGGGGCGCGGACATGGTCACCCCTGATCCTGGTAGCAGGGCTCGGTCGGTTCCGGGCTCACTTGCTGCCTCCGAACGCCTCGTTCCGGATGACGTCGAGGATGCCCGGGACGCCTTCCGTGGTGCGGACGTCGACGAAGGAGCCCACATGCAGATCACCGACCGCCTCCGTCAGCAGCGCGTTCCCCAGATCCGCGCGCGAGGTGAAGCGGCCGGGCAGGCGCGAGGTGGCGACCTGGTAGTCGCTGACGGTATCCGCGTCGAAGAGACCGGCGGGGCGGACGACGGTCCACCGGTGATCGCCGTCGCGCACGATCTCCTCCATGCGCCGCATGTCCTCGTACACGGTGCGCCCCATGGTGCGCGCGATGAGCGGTTCGAGCACCTTGCGGAAGAAGTAGGTCTCGCCGGGGGCCGGCACCCCGAAGAGCACGGTGGAGGACACGCAGACGAGGCGACGGACGCCGTGCTCCGTCATGGCCCGGGTGATGTGGGTGATGCCCTCGGAGTACACGGTGACGGGCTGCCGGCTGTACGGCACTCCGAGCGTCGAGATCACCGCATCCTGCCCGGCCACGGCGCGTGCCACGGCGCCCGGGTCGAGCACGTCCGCTCCGGCCACCCGCAGTCGTGGGTCGCTCAGCGGGAACTCCGCGGGGCGGCGGGTGACGGCGGTGACCGTGTGTCCTTCGGCGACCGCCTGCGCGGTGACCTGCCGGCCGGTCGGCCCGTTCGCCCCGAATACGACGAGTTTCACGCGTTTCCCCTCTCAAGGTGGTCCTGCCCTATGGGAGGGGCCCGACGCCAGGGAATGTGGCATCCCGCCGCCACATGCCGGTCGACCGTCCAGGACGTGCGATACGACGAGCGGCACACGCATCCCGCTCTCGGACCAGGAGGCGCTCGGGCGGCCGACCGCCCCCGGCCGGCGCCGTCTGAACGGCCGTCAGTCGTTCCCGGCGGTGAAGTCCAGGCGGTCCAGCCGCCCGGGGTCGGCGAGGATGTACATCTCGGTGATCCGGCCGTCGGCGACGGTGACCGCCATGACGGAGAGCGGGCGGCCCTCGGGCGCGGTGACCATGCCGACGGTGCCGTTGACCAGGGCGAGGTGTGCCGCCTCGGCGAACTGCCTGAAGGTGAGCGCCTGTTCGGCCACCGGCCGCGCCCCGCGCAGCACCTTGGACGCGGCGGCGCCGCGCACCAGGGCGCCCGCGTCGACGCGCAGCACCACGTCCGGGTGGAGCAGCGCGACCAGCGCCTCGAAGTCGCCGTCCCGGGAGGCTGCAAGGAAGGCGTCGAGAACCCGGCGCTGCCTGCCGAGGTCCGGGTCGGCCGAGGGTGCGGCCCCCTGGACCCGGCGGCGGGCCCGGCTGGCCAGCTGGCGGGTGGCCGCCGAACTGCGTTCCACGATCGGCGCGATGTCGTCGAAGGGCACCGCGAACAGGTCGTGCAGGACGAACGCCAGCCGCTCGGCGGGCTCCAGCGTCTCCAGGACGATGAGGAGGGCGAGCCCGACGGAGTCCGCCTCCAGCACCTCCTGTTCCGGGTCGATGCCCGGCAGCGGCCTGATCACCGGGTCGGGGACGAACGTCTCGTCGATGGGCTGCTCGCGGCGCGCGGCACGGGAGCGCAGCATGTCGAGGCAGACCCGGCCGACCACCGTGGTGAGCCAGCCGCCCAGGTTCCTGATCTCGTCCGCGTCGGTGCGGCCCAGTTTGAGCCAGGCCTCCTGCACGGCGTCGTCGGCCTCGGCGAGCGAGCCGAGCATCCGGTAGGCCACCGCGCGCAGCTGGCCGCGGTGTTCCTGGAAGCGGTCGGCCAGCCGTTCCGTGTCCGTGTTCATGACGTTCGTGTCCCCCGTTCGTCCACGGCCGCAGACTATGCGGACCCGCCGCACCCGCAACCTGTTTTGCCGGCGGCGGTCACACCTCGTCGCGGACGAGGGCGAGGAGCCGGTCCAGGACCCGGGGGGCGCCGGCGCGCAGTCCGTCGTGCTCGAACTCGTCGGTGACCCAGGTGCGCAGGCCCCGTACGGCCCGGGCGGTCGCCAGCGAGTGCCCGGCGTCGACGTACATGTCGTCGTGGTAGACGGCGGCGGCGACCGGGACCTCGTTGGCGGCCAGGCGGGCCGGGTCGTAGAGCGGCTGCCAGTCGGTGCGGGCGGCGAGCAGGTCGGCCGCCGCCTTCAGGGGCCGCAGGGCCGGGTCGGTCTCGAACATCCAGGGGTGCACGGTCTCCCCGGTGAACAGCACCGGGGCGTCGCCCGCGAGCGCCTTGGCCGCGTCGAACTGCGGGAACTCGGCGCGCACCCGCTCGGCCGCCCAGGCGGTGGGGCGGGCGTCCTGGCCGTAGAGCGGCTCGTGGACCAGGGCGTACAGCGGGTTGCTCGCGTACGACAGCAGGCCCTGGACCTGCTCCTGGAAGGCGTCGGAGAGCTCCAGGCCGGACGGGGTGCGGACGAAGGCGTCCTCCAGGAGGAAGTGCAGGCGGTGGCTGCCGTCGCTCATGCCCAGCATCAGGCCGAGGGACTGGAAGGCCTCGACGGTGAGCCGGTAGCCGTTCGGCAGCTGGGTCTCGCACTCCAGGAGGTGCTCGGCGATCCGGCGGGCCCGCTCGACGTCCTGCGGGTAGCGGTCGTAGTGCGCGGCGACCTTGCGCTCGATGCGCGGGTAGGCGGCGCGGTAGACGTCGTCGGCGTGCGCGTCCAGGGCGGGCAGGCCGCCGGTGATCAGGGAGGTCTGGAGTCCCTCCGGGAAGAACGACAGATAGGTGACCGTGCAGAAGCCGCCGAAGCTCTGGCCGAGGGTCGTCCAGGGGGCGCCGCCGGTGACCTGCGGGCGGATCGCCTCGCAGTCCCGGACGATCGAGTCGGCGCGGAAGCGGGCGAGGTAGTCGGCCTGGGCGGCCGGGCCGCCGCGCAGCGGGAGGGTCTGCCGGTTGACCGGGGTGGAGCGGCCGGTGCCGCGCTGGTCGAGGAGCAGGACACGGTAGTCGGCCAGCGCCCGGTCGAGCCAGGCCTGCCGTCCGACGAAACGATTCGCTCCGAAGCCCGGACCGCCCTGGAGGTACAGCAGCCAGGGCAGCTCCTGGTCCGCCTTGCCGCTCGCGACCACCTCCCGGGCGTACAGCTCGACGGTCTCACCGTCCGGGTCCGCGTGGTCGAGGGGGACGGTGAAACGGCGGTCGGTGAGGACGACGCCGGGCTGGCGGTAGCTGAGGCTCAACGTTTCTCCCGGGACGGACGGACGGTCGCGTCCCAGTTCAGCACACGTTCCTGGCGGAACCGCCCCCCGGATCATGAAATCGTTACTGAATAACGGATCAGCGGGCGGCGAGGCTGGAGCGCCGCACCACCAGTTCCGGCTGGAGCACCACCCGGCGGTGCTCGTGCGCCGCCTGTCCCTCGCGTTCCTCGGTCTCCTCCAGGAGAAGCTCCGCGGCCATCGCCCCCATGGTGACGGCGGGCTGGCGGACGGAGGTCAGCGGTACGGCGGCCGCGGCGGCGAACTCGATGTCGTCGTAGCCGACGATCGCGAGGTCGTCCGGGACGACCACCCCGGCCGCGTACATGGCCTGGAGGAGGCCGAGGGCGAGGAGGTCGTTGGCACAGAAGACGGCGGTGGGCCGGTCGGCGAGGCCGAGCAGGCGGGCGCCCGCGTCGCGCCCGGCGGCCACGTCGAGCCGCTCGGTCGGCAGCTCGCGCAGCGCGCCCTCGCCGAGCCCGGCCTCGGCGAGGGCGTTCAGGGCGCCGGTGCGGCGGTCGCGGACCTGGTTGAGGCCGGGCGGCCCGCTGACGTACGCGATCGAGCGGTGCCCGGCGTCGACGAGATGGCGCACGGCCAGCGCGCCGCCCGCCACGTCGTCGACGCTGACCGAGCACTCGGTGACGCCCTCGGCGACCCGGTCGACGAGCACGAAGGGGATGCCGTGCCGGCGGAAGGTCTCGATGTTGCGGCCGGTGGCGTCCGCCGGGGTGAGCAGGACGCCGCGCACCCGCTGCTCGGCGAAGAGCGAGAGGTACTCGGCCTCCTCGCCGGCGTTCTGCGCGCTGTTGCAGACCATCACCCCGAGCCCGGCGTCCCGGGCGGCCCGCTCGGCGCCGCGGGCCACGTCCACGAAGAAGGGGTTGCCCATGTCGAGGACGAGCAGGCCCATGATCCGGCTGCGGCCCGCGCGCAGCTGGCGCGCGGACTCGCTGCGGACGTAGCCGAGCCGGTCGATCGCCGACTGCACCCGTGCCCTGGTCTCGTCGGCGACGGTGTCCGGGCGGTTGATGACGTTCGAGACCGTGCCCACCGAGACGCCGGCGGCGCGGGCGACGTCCTTGATACCCACCGACTGGGCCATCGGTCGAGACCTCCAGGAAACTTGGACGGCGCCTTCACGGCACGGAAGGGCACATCCGGAAGGGCTTCACATTACGACATGACTCGCACACCGGTCCGGGTCAGGCGGGCAGGGCGAAGTCGACGACGTGGAGCGCGGAGGGTGTCGTACCGCTCGACGTCTCCTGGTACATGAACGACAGCACGTTGTCGGCCTTGGCCCGCAGCTCGTCGACGACGACCTCGCCGAAGGCGTTCAGGCCGCTGCCGTCGTGGAGCAGCGCCCAGTCGGAGTAACCGGAGGCCTTGGACGCGCCGGCGATCCGGCCGTAGGGGAGGACGGCGTAGGCGTTGTCGTACGTGTCCAGGACCAGCTTGGTGCGCTGGCTGGAGTTGAGGGCGACCGGGATCTCGGTCTTCTGCCAGGTGCCGGCGGAGTTCTTGCGGAGGTGGAAGGCGCGGCCGTTCGCGGTGCGGTCGGCGACGTAGTCCGTGGTGCACTGGCCGAAGCGGCCGGGGACGTAGCTGATGATGGCGTGCGGCAGGCCGGCGGAGTCGGTCCACTGGCTCTCCTGGTTCATCAGGGAGTGGTCCGGGTCGAGGGAGTCGACGACCAGCCCGGAGTCGGTGACGGCGACGGTGTCCGAGCTGCCGGTGGTGGCGACCAGGGCGCCCGCGTCGTTGCGCCAGGTGCGGCCGCGGTCGGTGGAGTGGACGTAGCCGGTGTCGTGGTTGGTGATGCCACCGCTGCTGCACATGACGGACGCCGACTGCTCACGCCAGGTGAAGAAGGCGTGCAGCCGCCCGCCGGCGTCGTAGTCGATGCCGTGCAGGTACATGTTGCGGGCGGTCGACGACCCGTGCGCGCTCGTGTACGTCCCGGTGGAGCTGCTCCACTCCCCCAGCGCGGTCCAGCCCGAACCGTCGTACTCCGCAAGGGCGTTACGGCCGTTCCCGGAGACCCCCACCCGGTAGCTGAGCTGGAGCCCGCCCTCGGGGGTCTGCACGAACTGCGGATACGTGAACTGCGAGGTGAGCGGCAGCCCGTCCAGCGAGGTCTGTACGGCGCCGAGGACGGCCGGGGTCCAGGGCGTGGTCCCGGGGTCGTCCAGCAGCCCGGCCACCGACTTCACGTAGAAGAAGCCGTCGCTGTGCGAGTCCATGGTGATGTGGAGCCGGCCGTCGATCCTCGAGACTCCCATGGAGATGACGTTGTGCGAGTCGCTGGACTTCAGCCGGTGGGCGAGGGTCACGGCCGACCAGGACGAGCCGCCGAGAACCCGGCGCCCGATCACCGCGGCGCCGGTGGAGGTGTACCAGGCGGCGTACTGGTGGCCCTGGTACGTGAACAGGCCGTTCTTCTGGAACGAGTTGTTGTTGACCAGGCCGTCGTAGGAGACGAAGTAGATCGCCTGGGCGTCGAGTCGGGTGGTCTGCTGCTTGCTCACCGACGGTCCGGGGCCGGCCGCACGGGCGGTGCCCGCGGGGGTGGCCAAGGCGCCGGCGAACGCGGCACCGAGCACGGTACGTCTCTTCACGAGCGGCTCCTGTCGTGGTTCAGGCGAGGTGGAACACTTCGGTGAGCGGTTTCATCGCCTCGTCGGGACGGGCGCCGTCGAGGGCTTCGAAGAAGGGTGCCATCGCGGCCTGCCAGCGGGCGTTGACCTCGGTGGCCTCCATGCCGGCGCGAGCGGCCTCGAAGTCCTCCGTCTCCAGGTAGCCGACCAGCAGGCCGTCGTCACGCAGGAAGAGCGAGTAGTTGTGCCAGCCGGTGGCGGAGAGCGCTGCGCGCATCTCCGGCCACACGGCGGCGTGCCGCTCGCGGTACTCGGCGAGGCGGTCCTGCCGGACCTTGAGGAGGAAACAGACCCGCTGCATCAACGCTCCCTGACGACCTAGAAGTTGAACTGGTCGATGTTCTTCGCGTCGAACACGGTCGGCTTGCCGAGGCTGATCACCCCGTCCTTGCCGATGGTGTACGTGGTGTCGCCGGCCCTGAAGGTCTCGCCCTCCTTGCCGGTGATCTGCCCGGAGACGAGCGCGACGGCGGTGCGGGCGGCGAGGTCGCCGAGCTTGGCCGGGTCCCACAGCTCGAAGCCCTCGACAGTGCCGTTCTTGACGTACTGCCGCATGTCGTTGGGCGTGCCGAGGCCGGTCAGCTTCACCTTGCCCTTGTACTTGGAGCCGGAGAGGTACTGGGCGGCCGCCTTGATGCCGACGGTGGTCGGGGAGATGATCCCCTTGAGGTCCGGGTACTGCTGGAGCAGGCCCTGGGTCTGCTGGAAGGACTGCTGGGCGTCGTCGTTGCCGTAGGCGATCTTGACCAGCTTGACGTTCTTGTACTTCGGGTCCTTCAGCTCCTCCTTCATGTACCCGATCCAGGTGTTCTGGTTGGTCGCGGTCTGCGCGGCGCTCAGGATCGCGATCTCGCCCTTGTACCCGATCTGTTCGGCGAGCAGCTGCACCTCGGTACGGCCGAGGTCCTCGGCGCCGGCCTGCGAGACGAAGGCGTTGCGGCAGCCGGCGTTGGTGTCGGAGTCGTAGGTGACGACCTTGATGCCGCTGCTCATGGCCTGCTTGAGCGCGGTGCACAGGGCGCCGGGATCCTGCGCGGACACGGCCATGGCATCGACCTGCTGCTGGGTGAGCGTGTTGACGTAGCTGACCTGCCCGGAGGTGTCGGTCGCGCTGGACGGCCCGACCTCCTTGTACTTGCTGCCCAGTTCGGTGAGCGCCTTCTCGCCGCCCTTGTCGGCGGAGGTGAAGTACGGGTTGTTGACCTGCTTGGGCAGGAACCCGACAGTGAGCCCCTTCTTCAGCGCCGCGTTCGGATCGGCCTTGGCGGTGGAGGTGGCGGCCGACGTCTCGTCACTGCCGGAGTTGTTCTTGGTGGTGCCACCGCAGGCGGTGGCTGCGAGGGCGAGGGAGGACACGGCGGCGAGGGCCACGCAGGCACGCCGGAGGGACGACTTACGCATGACGGTTCCTTTTTTGAGTAACGGCTCTGGGAACGCCCCCGTTCGGGGGCGCGGGACTGCGTTGCATGTGCGGCTCCGCCGCGCGAGCGCGACCAGCCACACACGGCCCGCAGTGTTCAGACGGCCTTCGCACCCCTGTGCCTGGCAAGGGCGATCTGTCGGGCGACCCTCGGGCCAAGCACCGAGACAACCAGCAACACACCGGTCACGACGATCTGAGACTGCGCGGAGACATTCAGCAGACTCATCACGTTCTGCAACGCCCCGAGGAGAAACACCCCGGCAATCGCGCCGCCCAGAGTCCCCTTGCCCCCGTCGAAGTCGATGCCACCCAGCAACACCGCTGCCACAACGGAGAGTTCGAGGCCGGTCGCGTTGTCGTACCGCGCGCTCGCGTAGTGCAGCGCCCAGAAGACCCCCGTCAGAGAGGCCATGAACCCGGTCGCGACGAACAGGATCAGCTTGTGGCGCTTGACGCGGATGCCCGCGAACCGCGCCGCCTCCTCGCTCGCCCCCACCGCGAACAGCGACCGCCCGAACGGGGTGGCGTGCAGCACCACCACGGCGATGACGAGCAGCACCAGGAAGGGCAGGAAGGCTCGCGGCAGGAACGTGTCACCGAGCCGGCCCGCCGCGAAGTCCAGGTACTGCGTGGGAAAGTCGGTCACCGCGTCGGAGCCGAGCACGATCTGGGCGATGCCCCGGTAGGCCGCGAGCGTGCCGATGGTGACGGCGAGGGAGGGCAGCCCGAGGCGGGTCACCAGCAGCCCGTTGACCAGTCCGCAGGCCACGCCCAGCAGCAGGCACAGCGGGATGATCGTCTCGATCGCCATGCCCTCGTTCCAGAGCCTGCCCATGACGGCGCCCGAGAGCCCGGCGGTCGACGCGACCGAGAGGTCGATCTCACCGGCCACCACCAGCAGGGTCATCGGCAGGGCGATCAGCGCGATCGGCAGGGTGTTGCCGATCAGGAACGACAGGTTGAGCGAGTTCCCGAAGCCGTCGACGAAGCCGAACGACAGCAGCAGGAGGACGATCAGCAGCGCGCCGACGACCGTGTCCCAGCGGACCGCGCGGGTCAGGGAGTCAGGCATGGCGGATGCTCCTCTTCTTCAGGGCGGCGGCCACCCGCAACGCGACGATCCGGTCGACGGCGATGGCGAGCAGCAGCAGGCAGCCGTTGATGGCGAGCACCCACACGGAGCTGACCCCGAGGGCCGGCAGCACGCTGTTGACGGAGGTGAGCAGCAGCGCGCCCAGCGCGGCGCCGTACACGCTCCCGGAGCCGCCGGTGAAGACCACGCCGCCGACCACCACGGCGCTCACGACGGTGAGTTCGTAACCGGTGCCGGTGCCGGAGTCGACGTTCCCGAACCGCGCGAGGTACATCGCCCCGGCGAGCCCCGAGAGGGCGCCGCAGAAGGTGTACGCGGTGAGGATCCGCTTGCGGACCGGGATGCCGGCCAGCCGGGCGGCCTCGGGGTTGGAGCCGAGGGCGTACAACTCCCGTCCGCTGCGGAAGTGTTTGAGGTAGTAGGCCGTGGCGACCAGCACCGCCAGGGCGATCAGGGCCGGCCAGGGGATCGCCGACAGGCCGCCGGAGCCGAAGTCGACGAAGGAGCCGGGCAGGTCGGCGGCCGTGATCTGCCGGGAGCCGACCCAGATGGAGTCGACGCCCCGGATGATGTAGAGCGTGCCGAGGGTGACGACGAGCGCGGGCACCTGGCCGAGGCTCACCAGCAGGCCGTTGAGCAGGCCGCAGCCGATGCCTAGGAGCACGGCGAGCAGGATCGCGACGACCGGGTTGCCGCCGCCGTGCAGGTAGTCGCCGACGGCGAAGGCGGTGACACCAAGGGTGGAACCGACCGACAGGTCGACGTTCCTCGTGATCACCACCAGGGACTGGCCGGTGGCGACCAGCACCAGGATGGTGGCGTTGAGCAGCAGGTCCTTGATGCCCTGCGCGGAGAGGAACTGGCTGTTGCCGGCCTGGGTGACGGCGATCATCACCAGGAAGACGACGAGGATGGCGAGTTCACGCATCTTGAAGACGCGGTCGACGAGCCGGGTCCCGGCGGACTCGGGCGTCTTTGCGACGGGGGTCTGCTCGGAGGCGGTCACCGTCATGCGGCGGCCCTCCCGGTCGCTGCGGCCATCACGGTTTCCTCGCTGGCTTCGGAGCGTGGGATCTCGGCGGTGATCCGTCCCTCGTGCATCACCAGCACGCGGTCGGCCATGCCGAGGATCTCGGGCAGGTCGGAGGAGATCATCAGGACGGCCACCCCGTCGGCGGCCAGCTCGCCCAGGAGCCGGTGCACTTCGGCCTTCGTACCGACGTCGATGCCACGGGTCGGCTCGTCGACGATCAGCACCTTCGGGCCGGTCGCGAGCCATTTGGCGAGGACGACCTTCTGCTGGTTGCCGCCGGAGAGGGTGGAGACGGCGTCGGCGATCCGGGCGTACTTCACCTGGAGCCGGACCGCCCAGTCCAGGGAGCGGCTGCGTTCGGCGCCCCGGTCGACGAGGCCCGCCCTCACGGTCGTACGCAGTCCGGTCAGGCCTATGTTCCGCTCGATGGACATGTCCATCACCAGACCCTGGGCGCGCCGGTCCTCGGGGACGAGGGCGAGGCCGGCGGACATCGCGACGGAGGGTGCGCCGCTGGTCAGCCGCCGTCCCCGGACCTCGACCTCGCCGGCGTCCCAGCGGTCGACGCCGAACACCGCGCGGGCGACCTCGGTGCGGCCGGCGCCGACCAGACCGGCGAGGCCGACGATCTCACCGGACCGCACCTCGAAGGAGATGTCCGTGAAGACGCCCTCGCGGGTCAACCGCCGCACGCTCAGGGCGACTTCGCCGGGGCTGACGTCCTGCTTGGGGTACAGCTCGTCCAGCTCCCGGCCGACCATCCGGCGGACCAGGTCGTCCTCGGTCATGCCGTCGACGAGCTCGCTGGCGATCCGGGCGCCGTCCCGGAGGGTGGTGACCCGGCGGCAGATCTGGAAGATCTCCTCCAGGCGGTGCGAGATGAACAGCACGGCGGCGCCCTGGTCGCGCAGGGTGCGGACGACACCGAAGAGACGGGCGACCTCGCTGCCGGTGAGCGCCGCCGTCGGCTCGTCCATGATCAGGACCCGGGCCTCGAAGGAGAGCGCCTTGGCGATCTCGACGATCTGCTGGTCGGCGATGGACAGGCCGCGGGCGGGGCGGTCGGGGTCGAGGGCGACGCCGAGCCGCTTCATCAGGGCGGCGGTGGCCGCGCGGGTGGCCTTGTGGTCGATCCGGCCGAGGGCGCGCCGGGGCTGACGGCCCATGAAGATGTTCTCGGCGATCGACAGGTCGGGGAAGAGCGTGGGCTCCTGGTAGATCACGGCGATTCCGGCGTCGCGGGCGTCGCCGGGGCCGTGGAGGACGACGGGCCCGCCGTCGAGCAGCACCTGCCCGGCGTCCGGCCGGTGCACTCCGGCGAGCGTCTTGATCAGCGTCGACTTGCCCGCGCCGTTCTCCCCGGCGAGGGCGTGCACCTCGCCGGGGAACAGCTCCAGGGAGACGTCCCGCAGGGCGCGCACGGCACCGAAGGACTTGGAGACGTCCTTCAGCGCCAGCACCGGGGCCGGTCCCGTGTCGGACGGGTGGGTCATGGGGACTCCTCGACGACACCGGCGAGGCGGTGGGGCACCGGACCTCACGGCGTCGTGAAAGGTTTCAACTGGATTGCCGGGACCGTAGGCACCACGGGCATGTCACGTCAATGGGTCCGTGTCGAAAAAATTTCGATAGCCGAAGTTCACGGCGGAGTCACGGGGGACAGGGTTGGTCGTAGTGCTTGACACCCCTGCGAGAGGCTCATACTTTGCGGTCCTGAATCGTTTCACCACTCAGTTGTTCCGATCCCCCAGGAGCCCCGAAGTGACCGACCTCGCCGCGGTGAAGGCCGCGCTGAAGACCCAGGCAGTCGAAACGCCGTCGTGGGCGTACGGAAACTCGGGGACCCGCTTCAAGGTGTTCGCCCAGCAGGGCGTGCCACGCTCGCCGAAGGAGAAGCTGGACGACGCCGCGCAGGTCCACACCGCGACCGGGGTCGCGCCGACGGTCGCGTTGCACATCCCGTGGGACAAGGTGGACGAGCCCGACGGATACGCCGGCCTGGCCAAGCACGCCGAGGAGCGGGGCCTGCGGCTGGGGGCGATCAACTCCAACACCTTCCAGGACGACGACTACAGGCTGGGCAGCATCTGCCACCCGGACGCGGCGGTGCGCCGCAAGGCCGTCGGCCATCTGCTGGAGTGCGTCGACATCATGGACGCGACGGGGTCGAAGGACCTCAAGCTGTGGTTCGCCGACGGCACCAACTACCCCGGTCAGGACGACATCCGGGCCCGGCAGGACCGGCTGGCCGAGGGGCTGGCCGAGGTGTACGCGCGGCTGGGCGAGGGGCAGCGGATGCTGCTGGAGTACAAGCTCTTCGAGCCGTCCTTCTACACGACCGACGTACCGGACTGGGGGACGGCCTACGCGCACTGCCTGAAACTGGGGCCGAAGGCGCAGGTCGTGGTCGACACCGGCCACCACGCTCCGGGCACCAACATCGAGTTCATCGTCGCCACGCTGCTGCGGGAGGGGAAGCTCGGCGGCTTCGACTTCAACTCGCGGTTCTACGCGGACGACGACCTCATGGTGGGGGCCGCGGACCCGTTCCAGCTCTTCCGGATCATGTACGAGGTGGTGCGGGGCGGTGGGTTCACCGCCGACGTCGCCTTCATGCTCGACCAGTGCCACAACATCGAGGCGAAGATCCCGGCGATCATCCGGTCGGTGATGAACGTGCAGGAGGCGACGGCGAAGGCGTTGCTGGTGGACCGGGAGGCGTTGGCCGATGCGCAGGCCGCCGGGGATGTGCTGGCCGCGAATGCGGTGCTGATGGACGCGTACGACACGGATGTGCGGCCGTTGCTGCGGGAGGTGCGGGAGGAGATGGGGTTGGATGCCGATCCGCTTGCCGCATACCGGCGGTCCGGGTGGGCCGAGAAGGTCGTCGCCGAGCGAGTTGGTGGGCAGCAGGCGGGGTGGGGGGCGTAAGCGTCTGCCGGGATCTGTTTCGTCGCGGGGTGCGGGCCGGGTGTGGCTGGTCGCGCAGTTCCTCCCCCAGCCTTCGGCCGGGGGTACCCCCAGCGCCCCCAGGGAATGCAGTGACCCTCTTTCGACCAGTAAGGAACCTGATGTCCACCCATCCCGAAGCCGCCGCCCTCCTCTCCCGTTCGCATCGCCTCGGCGCCGACCCCCGCAACACGAACTACGCCGGCGGCAACACGTCCGCCAAGGGCACCGCCCCCGATCCCGTCACCGGAGGTGATGTCGAGCTGATGTGGGTGAAGGGGTCCGGTGGGGATCTCGGGACGCTCACCGAGGGCGGGCTCGCCGTGTTGCGGCTGGACCGGCTGCGGGCGCTCGCCGGGGTGTACCCGGGGGTCGACCGCGAGGACGAGATGGTCGCCGCCTTCGACTACTGCCTGCACGGCAAGGGCGGGGCCGCGCCCTCGATCGACACCGCCATGCACGGGCTCGTCGACGCGCCGCACGTGGACCATCTGCACCCGGACTCCGGGATCGCGCTCGCCTGTGCGGCGGACGGGGAGAAGCTGACCGCCGAGTGTTTCGGGGACAGCGTGGTGTGGGTGCCGTGGCGGCGGCCGGGGTTCCAGCTGGGGCTGGACATCGCCGCGGTCAAGGCCGCCGACCCGCGGGCGATCGGATGCGTCCTCGGCGGGCACGGCATCACCGCCTGGGGCGACAGTTCCGAGGAGTGCGAGCGCAACTCGCTGCACATCATCCGCACCGCCGAGAAGTTCCTGGCGGAGCGCGGGAAGGCGGAACCCTTCGGGCCCGTCGTCGAGGGGTACGGCGCGCTGCCGGAGGCCGAGCGGCGGGAGCGGGCCGCGGCCCTCGCACCGTACATCAGGGCGCTCGCCTCCCAGGACCGGGCGCAGGTCGGGCACTTCACCGACTCCGAGGTCGTCCTCGACTTCCTCGCCCGGGCCGAGCATCCGCGGCTTGCGGCACTCGGGACCTCGTGTCCGGATCACTTCCTGCGGACGAAGGTACGGCCCCTCGTGCTTGACCTTCCGGCTACCGCACCGGTGGAGGAAGCCGTGGCACGGCTGCGCGAGCTGCACACCGAGTACCGCGAGGAGTACGCCGCCTACTACCAGCGCCACGCCGAAGCGGACTCCCCCGCCATGCGCGGCGCCGACCCCGCGATCGTGCTGGTGCCCGGCGTCGGCATGTTCAGCTTCGGCAAGGACAAGCAGACCGCACGGGTCGCGGGCGAGTTCTACGTCAACGCCGTCAACGTGATGCGCGGCGCCGAAGCCGTGTCGGCGTATGCGCCGATCGAGGAGTCGGAGAAGTTCCGGATCGAGTACTGGGCGCTGGAGGAGGCCAAGCTCCGGCGGATGCCGAGGCCGAAGGCGCTCGCGACCCGGGTGGCGCTCGTGACGGGGGCCGGGAGCGGGATCGGGAAGGCGATCGCGCACCGGCTCGCGGCCGAGGGGGCCTGTGTCGTCGTCGCCGATCTCGACGCAGAGGGCGCGACGACGGTGGCGGAGGAACTCGGCGGGGCCGACAGGGCCGTCGCGGTGACCGTCGACGTGACGGACGAGGAGCAGATCGTCGCCGCCTTCCGGGCCGCCGTACTGGCCTTCGGCGGAGTCGACCTCGTCGTCAACAACGCCGGGATCTCCATCTCCAAGCCGCTGCTGGAGACTTCGGCGAAGGACTGGGACCTCCAGCACGACATCATGGCCCGCGGTTCCTTCCTGGTGTCGCGGGAGGCGGCGCGGGTGATGACCGCGCAGGGGATCGGCGGTGACATCGTCTACGTCGCGTCGAAGAACGCCGTGTTCGCCGGGCCGAACAACATCGCCTACTCGGCGGCGAAGGCGGACCAGGCGCACCAGGTGCGGTTGCTTGCCGCCGAGTTGGGTGAGCACGGGATCCGGGTGAACGGGGTCAACCCCGACGGTGTGGTGCGCGGGTCGGGGATCTTCGCCGGGGGGTGGGGGGCACAGCGGGCCGCCGTGTACGGGGTGGAGGAGTCCAAGCTCGGCGAGTTCTACGCGCAACGGACCATCCTCAAGCGTGAGGTGCTGCCCGAGCACGTGGCGAACGCGGTGTTCGCGCTGACGGGTGGCGAACTCACCCACACCACCGGGCTGCACGTGCCCGTCGACGCGGGTGTGGCGGCCGCGTTCCTGCGATGAGCTCGCCGAAGGCGTACGCGGCGGTCGACCTGGGCGCGTCCAGCGGGCGGGTCATGGTCGGGCGGGTGGGCCCGGACTCGCTGGAGCTGGCCGAGGCGCACCGGTTCGCGAACCGGCCGGTGCGGGTGCCGGAGGGGCTGCGCTGGGACGTACTCGGCCTGTACGCCGGAGTGTTGGACGGTCTGCGGGCCGCAGGGCAGGTGGATTCCGTCGGCGTCGACAGCTGGGCCGTGGACTACGGTCTGCTGGACGCCGACGGGGCCCTGCTCGGCAACCCGGTGCACTACCGCGACGCGCGGACCGAGGGGATCGCCGAGCACGTGTGGGCGAGGGTGCCGGCGGCGGAGCTGTACGCCCGCACCGGGCTCCAGTACGCGCCCTTCAACACCCTCTACCAGCTGGTGGCGGCGCGGTCGAGTGCCCAGTTCGCGCATGCCGAGCGGCTGTTGCTCGTCCCGGACCTGCTGTCGTACTGGCTGACCGGCGAGCAGGGCACCGAGCTGACCAACGCCTCCACCACCCAGCTGATCGACCCCCGGACACGCGAGTGGTCGTACGAGATCGCGGACCGGCTGGGGGTCGACCTCGGGCTGTTCGCGCCGCTGCGGCGGCCCGGGGATCCCGCCGGGGTGCTGCGGCCCGAGGTGCTGGAGGAGACGGGGCTGACCGGGCCGGTGCCGGTGACCGCCGTCGGCTCGCACGACACGGCGTCGGCGGTCGCCGCCGTACCGGCGCTCGGCGAACGGTTCGCCTACATCTGCACCGGCACCTGGTCGCTGGCCGGACTGGAGCTGACGGCTCCCGTGCTGACCGAGGAGAGCCGGGCCGCCAACTTCACCAACGAGCTCGGGCTCGACGGCACGGTCCGCTATCTGCGCAACATCATGGGGCTGTGGCTGCTCCAGGAGTGCGTACGGGCCTGGGGCGACCCGGAGCTGGGCGGGTTGCTGCGGGAGGCGGCCGGGGTGCCGGCGCTGCGGTCGGTGGTGGACGCGGGGGATGCCGCGTTCCTGGCACCCGGGCGGATGCCGGAGCGGATCGCCGAGGCCTGCCGGGCCTCCGGGCAGCCGGTGCCGCGGACGCCCGGTGAGATCACCCGGTGCATCCTCGACTCGCTGGCGCTGGCCCACCGGCGGGCGGTCACGGATGCGCAGCGGCTCGCCGGCCATCCGGTGGACACCGTGTACGTGGTGGGCGGCGGCACCCGCAACGCGCTGCTCTGCCAGCTCACCGCCGACGCCTGCGGGCTGCCGGTGGTGGCGGGGCCCGCGGAGGCAGCCGCGCTCGGGAACGTGCTGGTCCAGGCCCGCGCGCACGGTGTCGTGGGCGACCTGGCCGACATGCGGCGGCTGCTCACCCGCACCCAGCCGCTGACCCGGTACGTGCCCCGTGGCGGCACCGCCCGCTGGGAGGCGGCCGAAGCACGGCCGGCCACCGGATGACGAACCGCCGCCGCCCGTTCGGCGGCGGCTCCGACCCGCCGCACCGTGACCGGGTCTCCCGCTGATCGAATCGGCCCATTAGGCTGCACTCATCCGATGATCGACCTCTAGGAGCCGCGATGCGTGTCGCCCTCTTCCTGACCTGCGTCAACGACACGCTCTATCCGGATACAGGCCGCGCCGTGGTGAAACTCCTGACCAGGCTTGGCGTCCAGGTCGATTTCCCGATGGCTCAGACCTGCTGCGGGCAGGCCCACTACAACACCGGGTACCGCCATGAGGCGGAGCCGCTGGCCCGGCATTTCTCCGATGTCTTCGGTGAGTACGAGGCGATCGTGACCCCCTCCGGCTCCTGCGGCGCGATGGTGCGGGAGCTGTATCCGCGGATGGGCGAACGGGCCCGGGCGGAGGGGCGCGGGGGCGGGCTGGCGGCGGCGCTGGCGCCGGTGGTGCCGAAGACCTACGAGCTGACGGAGTTTCTGGTGGACGTCCTGGGGGTGACGGACGTCGGGGCATATTATCCGCACTATGTCACATACCACCCGACCTGCCACGGGCTGCGGAGTCTGGGGCTGGGCGACCGCCCCCGCCGTCTCCTCCAGGCCGTCAAGGGCCTGGAGCTGGTGGAGCTGCCGGGCGCCGAGGAGTGCTGCGGGTTCGGCGGCACGTTCGCGGTGAAGAACGCCGACGTCTCTGCGGCGATGGGCACGGACAAGGTGCGCAACGCCGAGTCGACCGGCGCGGAGGTGCTGTGCGCGGCCGACAACTCCTGCCTGATGCACATCGGCGGCACCATGACCCGGCTCGGCAGCGGGCTGCGGCCGGTGCACATCGCGGAGATCCTGGCGAGCACCGAGGAGGATCCGGCCGTATGAGCGGGACGTTCGTAGGGATGCCCGAGTTTCCCCCGGCCACCCAGCCGGCCTTCCCGAAGGCCGCGCACGAGGCCGTCAACAACCCCGTCCTGCGCGGGAACCTGCGCCATGCCACGCACACCATCCGCGCCAAGCGGGCCAAGGCGGTGGCCGAGGTGTCCGACTGGGCCGCGCTGCGCGAGGCGGGCAAGCAGATCAAGGACCACACGCTCCGTCATCTCGACCGCTATCTGGTCCAGTTGGAGGAGTCGGTGACGGCGGCGGGCGGTACGGTCCACTGGGCCGTCGACGCCGACGAGGCGAACCGGATCGTCGCCGCACTGGTCAGGGAGACCGGCGAGTCGGAGGTCGTGAAGGTCAAGTCGATGGCCACCCAGGAGATCGGCCTGAACGAGGCGCTGGAAGCCGAGGGCATCCGGGCCTACGAGACCGATCTCGCCGAGCTGATCGTGCAGTTGGGACACGACCGGCCCTCGCACATCCTGGTCCCCGCCATCCACCGCAACCGGGGTGAGATCAGGGACATCTTCCGCAGGGAGATGGGCGAGTGGGGGCGCCCCGCGCCCGCGGGTCTCACCGACACTCCGGCCGAACTCGCCGAGGCGGCCCGGCTCCACCTGCGCGAGAAGTTCCTGCGCGCGAAGGTCGGCATCTCCGGCGCGAACTTCATGGTCGCCGAGACCGGCACCCTGGTCGTCGTCGAGTCCGAGGGCAACGGGCGGATGTGCCTCACCCTCCCGGAGACGCTGATCTCGGTCGTCGGCATCGAGAAGATCGTGCCGACCTGGCGGGACCTGGAGGTCTTCCTGCAGACCCTCCCCCGCTCCTCCACCGCCGAGCGGATGAACCCGTACACCTCGACGTGGACCGGCACCACCGACGGCGACGGACCGCGGACCTTCCACCTCGTCCTCCTGGACAACGGCCGCACCGACACCCTCGCCGACGAGGTGGGCCGGCAGGCCCTGCGCTGCATCCGCTGCTCGGCCTGCCTCAACGTCTGCCCGGTCTACGAGCGGGCGGGCGGCCACGCCTACGGCTCGGTCTACCCTGGCCCGATCGGCGCCATCCTCAGCCCCCAGTTGCGGGGCACCGGGAGCGAGATCGACGCCTCCCTGCCGTACGCCTCGTCGCTGTGCGGGGCCTGCTACGAGGTCTGCCCGGTCGCCATCGACATCCCCGAGGTCCTTGTGCACCTGCGCGAGCGGGTCGTCGAGGGCGGCGAGGCGGTCCGGGGCGGCAACAAGGTGCTGCTCAAGCCGGCCAAGGGGCACGCGGCCGAGCGGGCGGCGATGCGGGCGGCCCGCTGGGCGTTCTCCCACCCGGCCGCCCTGCGCACCGGCCAGCGGCTCGCCTCCCGCAGCCGCCGGCTGCATCCCCGTACCCTGCCGGGTCCCGGCCGGGCATGGACCGGGACGCGGGACCTGCCGGCCGTACCGGCGGAGCCGTTCCGGGACTGGTGGCAGCGGACCGGCGGCGGAAAGGACGGCGCGAAGTGAGCAGCAGGGAGCGGATCCTGGGCCGGGTGCGGCGGGCGCTGGCCGAGGTGCGGGACGAGGACGCGCCGGTCGAGCGGGCGTATCTGCGCGAGCACGGGGAGCGGAGCGTCGCGGAGACGGTGGACCTGCTCGCCGAGAACCTGGCGGACTACCGGGCGCGCGTGCACCGGTGCACGGAGGACGAACTGGCGGCGGTGATCGGGCGGCTGGTCGCCGAGCACGGTTCGAGCTCGGTGGCCGTGCCCACCGGGCTCCCTCCGGAGTGGCTCGCGTCGACCGGCGCCGAGCAGGTCGCGGACCGGGCCGGGAGCACCCCGCACGAACTCGACCGGGTCGGCAGTGTGGTCACCGGCTGCGCGGTGGCGATCGCCGAGACCGGGACGATCGTGCTGGACGGCGGCCCGGACCAGGGCCGCCGCCGGATCACCCTCGTGCCCGATCACCACATCTGTGTCGTGCGGGTCCCGGACCAGGTGGTGTCGTCCGTGCCGCAGGCGCTCGAACGGCTCGACCCGGCACGCCCGTTGACCTGGATCTCCGGCCCCTCCGCGACCAGCGACATCGAGCTGGACCGGGTCGAGGGGGTGCACGGTCCGCGCACTCTGGAGGTGGTGCTCGTCGGCGGCGGCTCGCAGGGCACCGGGGCCGGTACGGGCGGATCGTGACGGTCGCGGTTAACGTGAGGGAATGATCCGGTTCGAGCAGGTCACCAAGCGGTACGCGGACGGGACGACCGCGGTCGACGGGCTCTCCTTCGAGGTGACCGCGGGTGAACTCGTCACGCTGGTCGGCCCCTCCGGCTGCGGCAAGACCACGACGATGATGATGGTCAACCGGCTCATCGAACCGACGTCGGGCCGGATCCTCGTCGACGGCGAGGACGTCGCGGGCGTCGACCCTGTGATGCTGCGGCGCCGGATCGGCTATGTCATCCAGCAGGTGGGCCTGTTCCCGCACCGCACGGTCCTCGACAACACCGCGACCGTCCCGGCCCTGCTCGGCTGGCGACGGGACCGGGCCCGGGCCCGCGCCGCCGAACTGCTCGACCTCGTCGGCCTGGACCCGAAGACGTACGGGCCGCGCTACCCGGACCAGCTCTCCGGCGGGCAGCGGCAGCGCGTCGGCGTGGCCCGGGCGCTGGCCGCCGATCCCCCGGTGCTGCTGATGGACGAGCCGTTCGGCGCGGTCGACCCGGTGGTGCGGGAGCAGTTGCAGGACGAGTTCCTCCGGATGCAGGCCGCAGTGCGCAAGACGGTGCTGCTGGTCACGCACGACATCGAGGAAGCGGTGCGGCTCGGCGACCGGATCGCGGTGTACGGGCAGGGCCGGATCGAGCAGTTCGACACTCCGGGTGCGGTCCTGGGCAGGCCTGCCACGCCGTACGTGGCCGGGTTCGTGGGCGCGGACCGCGGGCTGAAGCGGCTCTCGGTGACCGACGTCGAGCCGGACGACCTGGAGCAGCCGCCGGTCGTCCGCCTGGGCGAGTCCGCCGAGCGCGCCGCGGCACGGCTGCGAGCCGGGGGTGCCCGGTGGGCGGTGGTCCTGGACCCGGACGGGGACCTGCACGGCTGGGTCGGCCGGGACGAGCTGGCGGCGGGCGGCACGATCGACGGGCTCGCCCACCGGATGACGGCGTGGGTGCCGGTGGGCGCCCCGCTGAAGCAGGCGTTCGGTGTGATGCTCCAGTACGACGCCGGGTGGGTCGCGGTACTGGACGGTTCGCGCTTCCTCGGTGTCCTCACCCCGGCCAAGCTGCACGAGGCGCTGCGCCGCTCGGTGGACGCGGACGCGCGCGGCGTCCCGCGCGGCCAGGTGCCGTTCGACTCGGTCTCCGACGCCTGACCCGCGCAGCCCGCTGTCCGTCAGCAGTACGTCATCGGGCAGCCGCGGCGCAGCGAGTGCTGCGCGGCCCGCAGGTACAGCGCGACGTAGAAGGCGGTGTCCAGGTCCTCGCCCCACGGGCCGGGGCGGGACTCGGCCGTCTCCTTCGCCTGCCCCTCCAGGAACCACATGGTCAGATCGAGGTTGTCGCAGGCCTCCGGTATCGCCTCGACGGGAAGTCCGATCACCGCTGCCAGCCGCTGCGCGAGGGCGAGCACCTCGGGCGCGCCGGCGACCACCGTGTCGTCGGTGTAGGCGGACTCGACGGGCAGCCGTATCTCCTCGTCGAGCGAGAAGGGCACCAGCACCGACCAGCCCAGCAGCAGCTCCCCCTCCCGTGGCGACAGGTGCTCCCGGCACAGTGCGGCCAGACCGTCCATGGCCGGTACCAGTTTCTCCTCGAACGACAGTCCCGAGCCGCGCACGAAGGCGGCCGCCTCGGGCACCGACTCGTACGGTGCCTGCCCGCGCCGCCGCAACTCGCCGTTGAGGGCCGAGGCGAGGGCGCCCCTGCCGCCCTCGGCCTCGTGCTCGTCGTCGCCGTCGAGCCACTCCTGCGCGCCGACACTCACCAGATAGATCCCCATGCCCCGAACGTACCGCCCGCCACTGACAACGGGACCTGGCGTCGCGCTGCCGGGCACACGCCGCCGGGCATCACGGCGCCGGCCGTCACTTCAACAGGCCCTTGTCCCGCAGATAGGTCCGGGCCACGTCCTGGGCCAGCCGCCGCCAGCTGTCGACCTGCTGGTTCATCGAGGCCAGGTCGGCAGTCGTCAGGACGTCGTTGAGCTTGCCGAGCGCCTTGGTGACGCGCTCGCTGCCGGCCCGCGAGCGGTTGACGACCGGGACGACGTAGTCGGCGTTCTGCAGATGCCTGTCGTCGGCGAGGAGGACCAGCCCGAACTGGTCGAGCGTCGCGTCGGTGGTCGTGGTCAGCACCATCTGGTCCTGCCCGCTCTGCACGGCCCGCTTGGCCTGGGTGGTGCCGACGCCCTTGGGGTCGATGCCGGTGATGTCGATGCCGTAGACCTTCTTCAGCCCCGGTTCGCAGTACGGCCGTTGCACGCATTCGTCGCCCGCCGCGAGCCGGACCTTCAGGCCTGAGGCGCCGAGGTCGCTGAGCGTCCTGAGGTGGTGCCGGCGGGCGTAGGCGGCGGTGACCGCGAAGGCGTTCTGGTCCACCGCCCGCCCCGGGTCGAGGACGGTGAGGCCGCGCGGGGTGGCGAGGCGGCGCAGCGCCCGCATGGTGGTGGTGAGGTCCGGGGAGCCCACGGGGGGCGCGTCGGGGCCGTTGGTCTTGGCGTTGAGCCAGTCGGCGAAGGTGGCCGCGTATTCGGGGACCACGTCGATCTGGCCGGACTCCAGGGCGGGTTCGTAGAGCTCGCGGTTGGCGACGGTGATGAGGGAGGTCTGGTAACCGGCCTGGTTCAGGAGCTGGGCGTACATCTGGGCCAGCAGGTCGCTCTCGGTGAATCCGGCGGAGCCGATGGTCAGGTGTCTGCTGTCGCCCGGGGGTGCGGTGACCTCGCCGCGGTCCTCCAGGGAGGGTCCGGTGGTGCAGGCGGTGAGGGCGAGGAGCAGGGCGGCGGCGGCCGCCGCACGGAGTCTCATCGCGAGCCCCGTAGCCAGACCGGGGCGAGGCGCTCGGCGAGTTCGAAGACCCCCTCGACGATCAGCGCGAAGACGGCGACCAGGATCGCCCCGGCGACGACCATGGGTGTGCTGGCCAGGTTGAATCCGGCGGTGATGATCCGGCCGAGTCCCCCGCCGCCGGCGAGTGCGGCGATGGTGGCCGTGGCGACGAGCTGGACGGCGGCGATCCGCACCCCGTTGAGGACCATGGGGAGCGAAAGGGGCAGTTCCACGTGAAACAGCATCTGTCGCCCGGTCATCCCCATCCCCCGGGCCACCTGCACGATGTGCCGGTCGACCTCGCGCATGCCGACGTAGGCGTTGGTGAGCAGGGGCGGCACGGCGAACAGCACCAGGGCGACCACGGTGGGTCCCTCGCCCCATCTGCCGATCGGGGTGAGCAGGAGCAGAACGAGGACGGCGAAGGTGGGGACGGCCCGGCCGACGTTGGAGATGTTCACGGCGAGCGCGCCGCCCTTGCCGAGGTGGCCGAGGACCAGCGCGACCGGGAGCGCGATCAGGCAGCTGATGACCAGGCAGACGACGGTGAGGGCGAGGTGCTGGAGCAGCCGGTGCCCGATGCCGTCGTCACCGGACCAGTGCGTGGAGTCGGTGAGCCAGGCCCAGGCGTCGGTGAGCGTCTTCACGTGCGGGCCGCCCGCGTCCACGGGGTGAGCAGTCGCTGCACCCCGAGCAGCAGCAGGTCGGCGGCGACCGCGATCAGCACGCAGAGCACGGAGGCGGTGAGGACCTGGGCCTTGAAGTAGGTGTTCATGCCGGCGTAGATCAGGTTGCCGAGCCCGCCGAAGCCGACGATCGCGCCGACGGTGGCCAGGGAGACCGCGGAGACGGTGGCGATGCGCAGGCCGGCCATCGCGGCGGGCAGGGCGAGGGGCAGTTCGACGGTGAGCAGGAGGCGTATCGGGCCGTAGCCCAGGCCGCGGGCGGCCTGCCTGGTCTCCTCGGGGACGGCGCGCAGGCCCGCGAGGATGTTGCGGACGAGCAGGGTGAGCGAGTACAGCACCAGTCCGGCGACGACGAGGGTGGCCGAGAGCCCGTACAGGGGCAGGAGCAGGGAGAACATCGCCAGGGACGGGATGGTGTACAGGATGGTGGTGATGCCGAGGACGGGTCCGGCCGACCAGCGCCGGCGGCGGGCGAGCAGGGCCAGCGGGACGGCGATGACGAGGGCGACGAGCACCGAGACCGCGGTGAGCCGGAGGTGCTGGCCGACTGCGTCGAGGAGGATCTGGCGGCGGCTGGTCAGATAGGCGCCGCAGATCCACTCGTTGCGCGCGAGGCAGTCGTTCGGGGGCGCGGTCACGCCTCCATTGCACCGGGCGGGCGACCGGCCCGGCGCGTTGTGGTGATCCGTCCGGGCGGCTACTTCAGCCCGGCCGCGTCCAGGAGTGTGGTCACCGTGCGGGTGACCAGCCCGTCGTCGAGGTGCTCGATGTGGGCACCGGCCCGGGCGCTGGCCCCGTCGAAGACCAGCATGAGCTGCCGGGCGAGCAGGCCCGGATCCGCCGCACCGCCCTGTTCGGCCTGCTGCTCGAAGTAGCCCTGCAGCAGTTCCTTGGCGGCGCGGGCCACCACGCTCGCGGGATGGTCGCCGTCCTTCAGCTCGACGAGGACGGCGAGGTACGGGCAGCCGCGGTAGCCGGGGGCCGCCGCGTTCTCCTCCACCCGGCGGAACACGTACCCGATCCGTTCGCGAGGGGTGGCCGTCTCGGCGTCCGGGGACCTGAGCTGGGTCTCGTACCAGGGCCTGCGCCGCTCCAGGCTGGCGGCCAGCACCTCGTCCTTGCTGCCGAAGAGCTGGTACATCGAGCGCTTCGAGACCCCCGCGGATTTGCACAGCGCCTCGACGCCGATCGAGACGCCGTCGCGGTAGAAGAGCTCGCCGGCGGCGTCGAGCAGCCGGTCGCGGGGGGACGCCTTGTCTGTGGTGGCCATACGCCGAGGTTACCGCGTGGGACACTGTGAGGAAACCGATCGGTATACAGGGTGGCAGGGGAGGTGAACAAGCGCTTAGATAGGACCCGGACCTGTTCCCCGCGCGCGTCCCAGACCTGCGTGCGTTCCACGACCCCGATCAGCCGGAGGCCCCGTTGTTCACTTCCGTCGACGACGTCTCCGCCCGCCTCGCGGAGACCGGCTACCTCGCCTCCCCCGCCGTCGCCACCACCGTCTTCCTGGCCGACCGGCTGGGCAAACCGCTCCTCGTCGAGGGCCCCGCCGGGGTCGGCAAGACCGAGCTGGCGAAGGCCGTGGCCCAGGTCGCCGGAGCCCGGCTGGTGCGGCTGCAGTGCTACGAGGGCGTGGACGAGTCCCGGGCGCTGTACGAGTGGAACCACGCCAAGCAACTGCTGCGGATCAGCGCCGGCCGGGACGAGACCTGGGACGAGGCCCGCACCGACATCTTCAGCGAGGAGTTCCTGCTCCCCCGCCCGCTGCTCACCGCGATCCGGGGCGAGGACCCCAAGGTGCTGCTGATCGACGAGACCGACAAGGCCGACGTCGAGGTGGAGGGCCTGCTCCTGGAGGTGCTCAGCGACTTCCAGGTGACCGTCCCCGAGCTGGGCACGGTCACCGCGACCCGCCGCCCCTTCGTCGTCCTCACCTCCAACGCCAGCCGCGAGCTGTCCGAGGCGCTGCGCCGCCGCTGCTTGTTCCTGCACATCGGCTTCCCGGAGGAGGAGCTGGAGCGCCGGATCGTACGGCTGAAGGTGCCGGGGCTCACCGAGGCGCTGACCGAGTCCGTGGTGCGGGTGGTCGGGGCGCTGCGGGCGATGGACCTGCGCAAGGTCCCGTCGGTGGCGGAGACGATCGACTGGGCCCGCACCCTGCTGGCCCTGGGTGCCGACACGCTGGACGAGCAGGTCGTACGGGACTCCCTGGGCGTGATCCTCAAGCACCAGGACGACATCCAGAAGGCGGCCGCCAAGCTGGACCTGGACGCGCTGTGAGCACGCCGGCCGAAGCTCCGGCCGAGGCAGCGGGCGACGCTCCGGCCGACCTCGCCGACCGGCTCACGGGCCTGGTCGGCGCACTGCGGGCGCACGGGGTGCGGGTCGGCACCGGGGAGACCGTGGACGCGGGCCGGGCGGTGGCGGCGCTGGGCCTGGCGGACCGGGAGCAGCTGCGCGAGGGGCTGGCCGCGACCCTGCTGCACGGCCCCGGGCAACGGGCCGTGTTCGACCAGGTCTTCGACCTCTACTTCCCGCGTGCGGTGGGCGCGCCCCGCGGCGGCTCCGGCGATCCGTCCGGCGACCGGGACG
Organism: Streptomyces sp. NPDC001507; assembly: GCF_042894765.1. Lineage (NCBI taxonomy): Bacteria > Bacillati > Actinomycetota > Actinomycetes > Kitasatosporales > Streptomycetaceae > Streptomyces > Streptomyces sp. NPDC001507. The sequence goes on along the minus strand of NZ_JBIAVV010000001.1, from coordinate 458,761 downwards.
AGCTCCGGGAGCGGCTCGCCGCCGCCCTTGCCGACGACGACACCGCGCTGCTGCGGCAGTTGGCGGCCGAGGCCGTGGACGGCCTGGGCGGGTACGGGAGTTCGCCGGGCTCGGACGGCTGGTCGTCGTACCAGACCCTGGACCGGCTGCGGCCGCAGACGCTCCTCTCGCGGGTGCGGGCGGACGTCCGGGGGCGGGGCGGCGCCGAGGGGTTCGCGGACCGGCTGCTCGACGACGAGATCCGGCGGCGCATCGAGGCCTTCCGGGGCATGGTCGCGGCGGAGGCCCGGCGCCGGGTGGCCGAGCGGCGCGGGCGGGACCGGATCGCCCGGCGGGCGGTGGCGCCGTCCGCCGACCGGGTGGACTTCCTGTCCGCCGGGCGGGAACAGCTCACCGAGCTGCGCAGGACCGTGCAGCCGCTGGCGCGGAAACTGGCCACCCGGCTGGCCGCGCGCCGCCGCCGGGCCGCGCGCGGCACCATCGACCTGCGCCGCACTCTTCGCGGTTCGCTGTCGACGGGCGGGGTGCCGATGCGGCCGGTGCTGCGCCGGCGCCGGCCGGTCCGTCCCGAGCTGGTGCTGCTGTGTGACGTCTCGGGCTCGGTGTCGGGGTTCTCCGACTTCACGATGCTGCTGGTGCAGGCGCTGCACGACCAGTTCAGCAAGGTGCGGGTGTTCGCGTTCGTCAACCGGATCGACGAGGTGACCGGCCTCCTGGAGCACGGCCGGGCCGATCCGGAGGGGCTGGGGGCCCGGATCCGCGCCGAGGCGACCCTCACCGGCTGGCACGGCAGCAGCGACTACGGCGTCGCACTCGGCGAGTTCGCGGAGCGGTACGGCGCCGCAGTCGGCCCGCGCACCACGGTCTTCGTGCTCGGCGACGCCCGCACCAACAACCTCGACCCGAACCTCGCCGCCGTCCGCCGGATCGCCGGACAGGCACGGCGCGTCTACTGGCTGAACCCCGAACCGCTCTCCCTGTGGGGCACCGGCGACTCGGCCGCGCCCGACTACGCGGAGCTGGTGGAGATGCACGAGTGCCGCACCGCACGCCAGCTCGGCGGGCTGATCGCCAGGCTGCTGCCGGTGTGACACACCGGGTGCCGTCACCCGCGGAAGGTGACGGCACCCTTCGGCCGCTCTCAGCTCTCCTCGGCCTTCGCGTAGCCCGTCGCCATGCCGCCGGCGAAGTCGTACACGATGCACTGCTCGTCCCCCACGATCCAGGCGTCGTGTCCCGGCGGAAGGACGAAGACGTCACCGGGGCCGATCTCGCCCTCGCCGCCGTCGTCCATGACGACGTGCATCCTGCCCTGCACCACATAGCCGTTGTGGTGGACCATGCAGCTTTCGGTGCCCGCGATCGGCGCCACCGACTCCGACCAGCGCCAGCCCGGCTCGAAGGTGCCGATGGCGAAGTCGAGGCCGGTCATGTGCACGGCCTCCAGGTGGCCGCGGGGGAAGTCACGCCGCTCGTCCGGTTTGTCGACCGTCTTGATCTCCAGCATGACGGTGTCCTCCCTTCGAACTTCCGTCCACCACTTCATCGTCTGCCTGTCAAATCGGGAGCGCCAATCGACGGCGGGGTCTTCCCGTGAGGGTGTGCTATGTGACATATTACTGGCGTGAGTACGCGACTGACCTGCGACGTCGTAGTGATCGGGGCCGGCATGGCAGGTGCCGCCTGCGCCCTGTACGCGTCCCGGGCGGGTCTGGACGTCATCGTGGTGGACCGTGGCCCGGTGGCCGGCGGCACGACCGGGGCGGGCGAGGGGAATCTGCTCGTCTCCGACAAGGAGCCCGGGCCCGAGCTCGAACTCGCCCTGCTGTCGGGCCGGTTGTGGACCGGTCTGGCCGGGGAGTTCGGTGACCGGATCGAGTACGAGCCCAAGGGCGGGGTGGTCGTCGCCGCCGAACCCGAGGGACTGGCCGCGCTGGAGAGGTTCGCCGCCCGGCAACGGGCGTGCGGGGTGACGGCGGAGAACGTCGGCGCGGACCAACTCCGCGACATTGAGCCGTACTTGACGCCCGGTTTGGCGGGCGGCGTGCTCTACCCCCAGGACGCCCAGGTCATGCCGACCCTGGCCACCGCACATCTCCTGCGGGCCTCGGGTGCCCGGCTGTCGACCGGCCGCACGGTGACGGAGGTGCTGCGCGATGCCGGGGGTGCCGTACGCGGTGTCCGTACCGGGCGCGGTGACATCCACGCCCCGGCCGTGGTGAACGCGGCCGGGACCTGGGGCGGCGAGGTGGCCGCGCTCGCGGGTGTGCACCTGCCCGTCCTCCCCCGGCGCGGCTTCGTCCTGGTCACCGAGCCGCTGCCGCGCCGGGTACGGCACAAGGTGTACGCCGCCGACTACGTGGCCGACGTGGCCAGCGACTCGGCCGCGCTGCAGACCTCGCCGGTCGTCGAGAGCACGGCGGCCGGGCCGGTCCTGATCGGCGCGAGCCGGGAACGCGTCGGCTTCGACCGGTCGTTCTCACTGCCGGCCGTACGGGCGCTGGCGACGGGTGCCGTCCGGCTGTTCCCCTTCCTGTCCGGGATCCGGGCGATGCGCACCTACCTGGGTTTCCGCCCGTACCTGCCCGACCACCTCCCCGCCATCGGTCCCGACCCCCGGGCGCCCGGTCTCCTCCACGCCTGCGGGCACGAGGGCGCGGGCATCGGACTGGCCACCGGTACCGGGCAGTTGATCGCCCAGGTGCTCAGCGGCAAGGCACCCGAGCTGGACCTGACCCCGTTCCGTCCCGAGCGTTTCGGCGAGGAGAGCCCGTGAATCCCCTGGAGTTGGTGCAGGCCCGCCCCGGCCCGGCCTTCACCGTCACCTTCGACGGGCGCGAGATCGTGGCGCTGCCGGGTCAGACGGTCGCGGCCGCGCTCTGGGCGTCCGGTGTCACGTCCTGGCGGACCACCCGCGGTGAGGAACGGCCACGCGGGGTCTTCTGCGGGATCGGCGTCTGCTTCGACTGCCTGGTCACCGTCAACGGCCGTCCCAATCAACGGGCTTGTGTGGTGCCCGTGCACCCCGGCGACGCGATCCGTACGCAGCGGGGGACGGGGCACGATGACTGACGCCCGTCGGCCGGAGTCGGCGCCCCGGCTCGCCGTGATCGGCGCGGGGCCCGCCGGTCTCGCCGCCACCCTGGCAGCCGCCCGAGGCGGTCTGCGGGTCACTCTGGTCGACGCGGCGCCCGAGGCGGGCGGCCAGTTCTACCGGCAGCCCGCCGCCGGGCTCGGCGCTCGGCGCCCGCAGGCGCTGCACCACCGGTGGCGCGACTGGGAACGTCTGCGCGCCGGCCTCGACGGGCTCGTCGCGGCAGGGCTGGTGACGCAGCTGCGGGACCATCACGTGTGGTGCGTGACGCGGCGTCGGTCCGGCTTCACCGTGCACGCCCTGCTCGGCCCCGAACAGGAACGTGCCGTCGAGGTACGCGCGGACGCCGTACTGCTCGCCACCGGCGGTTACGAGAAGGTGCTGCCCTTCCCCGGCTGGACGCTCCCCGGTGTCGTCACGGCGGGCGGGGCGCAGGCCATGCTGAAGGGCGGACTGGTACTGCCGGGCCGTACGGCGGTCGTCGCCGGCACCGGACCGCTGCTGCTGCCGGTCGCGACCGGCCTCGCGGCGGCGGGTGCCCGGGTGGCGGCGCTGGTCGAGTCGGCCGACCCGCGGGCCTTCGTACGGCGCTCCCCCGCACTGGCCGCCCACCCGGGCAAGCTCGCCGAAGGCGTCCACTACGCGGCCCGGTTGCTGCGGCACGGCGTGCGGCCCCTGGTCCACCACACCGTCGTCGAGGCACACGGCGACCGGCGCGGTCTGCGGCTCGAAGCGGTCACCGTCGCCGCGCTGGACGCCGCGGGCCGGGTACGGCCGGGCACCCGGCGGCGCATCGACTGCGACACCCTGGCCGTCGGGCACGGCATGCTCCCGCACACCGACCTCGCCGAGGGCCTGGGCTGCCGGATCGACGAGGTCGCGGTGCACGTCGACGACGAGCAGCGCACCGACGTACCCGGGGTGTGGGCGGCGGGCGAGGCCACCGGCGTCGGCGGCGCGGTCCTCGCCCTCGCCGAGGGGCACGTCGCGGGCAGGTCGGCGGCCGAGCGGCTCTCGGGCCGGGAGCCGGACCCGCGCGACTGGGCGGGGGCCGCTCGGGCCCGTGCCGCGCTGCGCCGGTTCGCCGCGGCGATGGACGACGCCTACGCGCCGCCCGCGCACTGGGCCGAGCAGGTCACGGACGACACGGTCGTCTGCCGCTGCGAGGAGGTCACCGGCGGGGCGGTCCGGCGGGCCGTGACCGAGCTGGGCGCCGGAGACGTACGGACCGTCAAACTGCTCACGCGGGCCGGGATGGGCTGGTGCCAGGGGCGGATGTGCGCGCCGGCGGTCGCCGGGCTGGCCGGCTGCCCTCAGACGGCGGCACGCAGGCCGTTCGCGCGGCCGGTGCCGCTCGGGGTGCTCGCGCGGGCCGGCGGCGCGGACGACGAACAGTGCTATGTCACATACCACCCGGACGACGCAGACCACCCAGCCCCCTCGGAGGACCCCTGATGCCCACCCCCCACTCCCACCCCCACTCCCACCCCTGGCGGGGCGTCCTCGTGGCCACCGCCCTCCCGCTCCGCGACGACCTCTCCGTCGACCACGACAGGTACGCCGAGCACTGCGCCTGGCTGGTCGGGAACGGCTGTGACGGGGTCGTACCGAACGGCTCGCTCGGTGAGTACCAGGTGCTCACCCCCGAGGAGCGCGCGAAGGTCGTCGAGACCGCCGTGGCCGCGGTCGGCGGTGCCCGGGTCATGCCCGGGGTCGCCGCCTACGGCTCGGCCGAGGCCCGCCGCTGGGCCGAGCAGGCCCGGGACGCCGGCTGCGCGGCGGTGATGCTGCTGCCGCCCAACGCCTACCGCGCGGACGAGCGGTCGGTCCTTGCGCACTACGCGGAGGTCGCGAAGGCCGGGGTGCCGGTGGTGGCGTACAACAACCCCATCGACACCAAGGTCGACCTGGTCCCGGAGCTCCTCGCCAAGCTGCACGGTGAGGGGTACATCCACGCCGTCAAGGAGTTCTCGGGAGATGTCCGGCGCGCCTACCAGCTGGCCGAACTCGCCCCGGACCTGGACCTGTTGATCGGCGCCGACGACGTCCTGCTGGAGCTGGCGATCGCGGGGGCCAAGGGCTGGGTGGCCGGTTACCCGAACGCGTTGCCGGCCGCGTCGGTCGAGCTGTACCGCGCGGCGGTGCGCGGGGACCTGGACACCGCCGGGCGGCTGTACGCACAGCTGCATCCGCTGCTGCGCTGGGACTCCCGGGTGGAGTTCGTGCAGGCCATCAAGTTGTCCATGGACATCGTCGGCCGGCGCGGCGGTCCCTGCCGCCCGCCGCGCGTGCCGCTGCTGCCCGAGCAGGAGGCCGTGGTCCGCGCGGCCACCGAGAAGGCCGTCGCGGCCGGACTGGCGTGACGGAACCCGCCCACCCTCCAGGAGCGTCATGCGCAGCAAACTCGTCCTGCACGCCGTCGACTCGCACACCGAGGGCATGCCGACCCGGGTGATCACCGGCGGGATCGGCACCATCCCCGGCGCGACCATGAACGAGCGGCGGCTGTACTTCCGTGAACACCGCGACGACATCAAGCAGTTGCTGATGAACGAACCGCGCGGGCACTCCGCGATGAGCGGGGCGATCCTGCAGCCGCCGACGCGGCCCGACTGCGACTGGGGCGTGGTCTACATCGAGGTCTCCGGCTATCTGCCGATGTGCGGGCACGGCACGATCGGCGTGGCGACGGTGCTCGTGGAGACCGGGATGGTGGAGGTCGTGGAACCGGTGACCACCATCCGGCTCGACACCCCGGCCGGCCTGGTCGTCGCCGAGGTGGCGGTGGAGGACGGCGCGGCGCGGAACGTCACGTTGCGGAACGTACCGTCGTTCCCGGTCGCGCTGGACCGGAAGATCGTGCTGGCTGACGGCCGGTCAGTGACATATGACATGGCATACGGCGGAAACTTCTACGCCATCCTCCCCCTCGACGAGTTCGGCCTCCCCTTCGACCGCACCCGTAAGGACGACATCCTCCGGGCGGGTCTGTCCCTCATGGCGGCGATCAACGCCGAGGCGGAGCCCGTCCACCCCGAGGACCCGTCCATCCGCGGCTGCCACCACGTCCATCTGATCGCCCCCGGCGCCACGGCCCGCCACTCCCGGCACGCGATGGCCATCCATCCCGGCTGGTTCGACCGCTCCCCCTGCGGCACCGGCACCAGCGCCCGGATGGCCCAGCTGCACGCCCGCGGCGAACTCCCGCTGGACACCGAGTTCGTGAACGAGTCGTTCATCGGCACCCGGTTCACCGGCCGGCTCCTCGGCACCACCGAGGTCGCGGGTCGCCCGGCGGTACTGCCCAGCTTCACCGGGCGGGCCTGGATCACCGGCACCGCCCAGTATCTGCTGGACCCTGCCGACCCGTTCCCGGCCGGCTTCGTACTCTGATTCCGTTGCCGAGACCGTAGTCGGGTCTCAGCGTTCCGGGCGTTTCTGCCCGGAAGGTCCGTCACATCACCAGAGCGTGAGGGCTTCGGCTTGAGTACGGTCTCTCGTCTCCGTCTGCCGCTGGTGTGGCAGGGTTGCGCCACCTGCCCGCCCCGCCTCCGCCTTACGGCGGGGACGGGTGGTGCGGGTCTTGCGGTCGGCTCCACGAGGCTTCGACACCGCCGGGACAGTGCCCTGGTCTCCGGCCACTCCGGTACCAGTTACTGCGGCTGCCGCGAGCGCGGCAAAGTTGAGTGCGGCGTTGTCGTCCCGGTCAATGACCAGGCCGCAGGCGTCGCATTCGTACGTCCGGATGTGCAGCGGCAGCTTGGCTTTCACCGTGCCGCACCCGGAACAGGTCTTCGAGGACGGGTACCAGCGGTCCGCGACCACGAGGCGGGTGGCGTGGCGCCGGCGGGTCTTGTAGGTGAGCTGGCGGCGGATCTCGCCGAATCCGGCGTCGGCGATCTGTCGGGCCAGGCGCCGGTTACGGAGCATCCCGGCGACGTTGAGGTCTTCGACTACGACGGTGCCGTACTCGGCCGCAACGCCCGTGGTGAGCTTGTGCAGGGCGTCCTGGCGGAGGTTCGCCACCCGGTGGTGGACCTTGTTCCGCTGGGCGTTGGCCTTCTCCCACCGGCGGGAGGGTTTCTGCCCGGTGCGCCGGTCGGGGCCCTGGCGGCGGGACACGACGCGGGATGCGCGGCGCAGCTGCTCACGCGCCCGGTCGTAGTGCCGGGGATTGGGCACTGTGCGGATCTCGCCGGTGCTGTCGGCCGTCACCGCGAGGGTCTTCACCCCGAGGTCGATGCCGACCGCCACCTCCGGCCGCGCCACGTGTTCGAGGTCGCGCTCGACCTCGGTCTGAAACGAGACGAGCCAGCGTCCGCGTTCGTGCCGCACGGTTGCGGACAGGATCCGGGCCGTCCCGGCCTGGACGCCTGCGAGGAGCTTCCCGGCAGGCTCGTGGGTACGGATCGTGCCCAGCCTCGGCAGTGTCACGTGTCGGCCGTCGGCGTCCACGCGGATCGTGCCGGTCGTGAACCGGCAGGACAGACGTGCCTTCCGCTTCGACTTGAGACGCGGCATGCCCATCGCACGGCCACGCCGCTTGCCCTGCCGGGACTTCGCGTAGTTGTCGAACGCGGCAGCAGCGTTCGCCAGGCCGGTGTTGTACGCCTCCTTGGAGTTCTCCTCCCACCAGGAGGCGAACCGTGGGCCGGTGTGCTTAGCCTCGTTGAACGCCTTCCGCAGCGACGGCAGCGACCACGGCCGCCACTGGGTCAGCCCGGCCTCGGGGACGCCGTATGTCTCCTCCGCGCGGCGCTGCCACCACGACGCCTCGACCCAGCCGACAGCCCAGTTGTACGCGGCACGCGCCGCACCACAGTGCGAACGCAGCGAACGTTCCTGGGCGGCGTTCGGGTCCAGGGCGAACCGGAACGCCTGCACCACGAACCCGGGCTGCGCCTGGAACTTCTTCATTCGGCGTCCTCGCCGGTCGCCACGGCCACCGCGCGGGCTGCACGGTTCTTCGCCGCCCGGCGCCCGTACAAGCGAGCACACATCGACGTCAGCACCTCGGTGATGTCCCGTACCAGGTCGTCAGCAGTCTCGGCGGGGTCGAGGACGACCAGCCGCCGCCCGGATGCCGACAGGGCGGCTTCGAGGTGCTCGACGCCGAACCGGGCCAACCGGTCACGGTGCTCGACCACGACCACGGCGGCGTTCGGGTCTGACAGCAGGCGGTGCAGCTTGCGGCGCCGCCCGTCCAGTCCTGAGCCGACTTCGGTGACGACCTCGCCGACGGCCAGGCCCAACCCGTTCGCGCCAGCCACCACCCGGGCCGCCTGCCGATCGAGGTCGGTCTTCTGGTCGGCGGACGACACTCGGCAGTACGCCACCACCCGCCCGGACGGCTGGACGGCGACCTCGTCGACCAGCCACGTCCCGGACGGCGCCTGGCGAACAGGGACGGGCATCTTCCCGTCCTTCACCCACCGCCAGGCGGTCTGGTAGCTCACGCCCTGCTGCCGCGCCCACTCCGAAAGCTTCACAAGATCAAGATATTCGAAATACGCGACTAGAGGTGACTATGAATGACTAGAAAATCTGTGGCAGCTTTCACCCCCCGACGACCATCCAGGAGTTCCGCCATGGCCGACCGGCCCAGCAGCCCGCCCACCGCCAAGCCCGCCATTCCGTCGCTCGGCGGCCGGAAGCCGAACTTCCGGGAGCGGGTCGTGGACGTCCTGCGTGCCGCGCTGATCGCCGGTGAGCTGCGCCCCGGCGAGGTGTACTCGGCGCCGGGGCTCGCTCCCCGCCTGGGCGTCTCCGCGACCCCGGTGCGCGAGGCCATGCTGGAGCTGGTGAAGGAGGGCATGGTAGAGATCGTCCCGAACAAGGGGTTCCGGGTCACCGCCCTCTCCGAGCGGCAGCTCGACGAGTACACGCACGTCCGGTCCCTGATCGAGATTCCGACGACCGTCGCCCTCGCGGCCACCGCCGACCCCGACGAGCTGGAGGCGTTGCGCCCGGTCGCCCTGGAGATCGTCACCTCGGCCGTGAAGGGCGACCTGATCGACTACGTCGAGGCCGACCTGGCCTTCCATCTGCGGCTGCTGGCACTGGCGGGCAACGACCATCTCGTCGAGGTGGTACGGGACCTGCGGCGCCGTTCGCGGCTGTACGGGCTGACGGCGCTGGTGGAGGCGGGTCGCCTGAAGGCCTCCGCCGAGGAGCATCTGGAGCTCCTCGACGCTCTGCTTGCCCGCGACGAGCCGGCCGTGCGCGAGGTCATGACCCGCCACCTGGGCCACGTCCGCGGCCTGTGGGCGGCCCGGCAGCCCGAGCACGGCTGAGCGCTCCGCCGGAAGCGCCGCGGCAGGTCGTCGGCCGACCGCGGCGCCGACGAACCGCACTGCACTTCGCCTGGCCCGCTGCGCAGCTCCTGCGAACTACGCCCCGGGATGGGCGAGTTCGATGTCGTGGTCGTGGACGTCGGCGCCGGAGACGGCCACCCCGGCGGCGTGCGGCGGGTAGCCGGTCGCGACGACCGTGTACTGACCGCTGTCCAGGTCGGAGAAGGCGTACGCGCCGTCGTCGCCGGTGGTGGTCGTGCCGACGACGTTGCCGGCGGCGTCCACCAGCGTGACCCGGGCGTCGCCCAGCGGGCCTCCCGCTCCGCGGACCGTGCCCCGGACATGGGCGCCGGGCCGCAGCTCGACGTCGACCCTGGTGGTACCGGTCCCGGATATCTCGACGGGCAGGGCGAGCGGGCGGTGCTTGGGCGAGCTTACGGCGAGGGTCACGGTGCCCGGCACCAGGTCGCCGACCGTGAACTCGCCGAGCCCGTCGGTCTGCTGGGTGGCGAGCACGTCCCCGCGCGCGTCGGTGACGACCACGGTCGCCCCGGCCACCGGCGCTCCGCTGTCCGCGGCCCGCACCGCTCCGGCCAGGCCGCTGCTGCCGGTGAGCAGCAGGTCGTAGGCGACCGGTTCGGCGTCCACGACGAGGGTGGTGGCCTGCGGCCGGCAGCCGTCGGCGGAGGCGATCAGGACGTACGTCCCCTCGCCGGGTGCGGTCACCGCGTAGCCGCCGCCGGAGTCGGCCACCGCGCGGCCGAGCTGGCGGCCGCCTGGCGAGATCAGGGTGACGGCGGCCCGGCCGACGCCGGTTCCGTCGGCGCCGCGCACCCGGCCGTGCACCCGGATGCCGTCGCCGACGGCGGGGACGTTCCGCGGTGTCTCCTCCGCGCCCGGCGGCTGCTCGACCGTGGGTTCGGCCACGGGCCGCACCGCCGCGGCCCGCACCGCGGCCGGCCTCCGGCGCGGGATGAACGCGGCCACGAGCAGCGCGAGGACCGCCGCGCCCGAGCCGGCGGCCATGACCACCTTGAAGCCGTTCTCGGAGGGTACGGTCGCGGTCCCGAAGACGGTGGTCATCTGGGCCAGGATCACTCCGGCGACGGCGCTCGCGGTCGACGTGCCGATGGACCGCATCAGGGTGTTGAGGCTGTTCGCGGCGGCCGTCTCGTGCGGGTCGACGGCGCCCATGATGAGCGCGGGCATCGCGCCGTAGGCGAAGCCGATGCCGGCGCCGATGATGCAGGAGACCAGCACGAGCTGCCAGACGGCGTCCATCAGCACGATGTTGAGCCCGTACCCGGCGGCCACGATCACCGCGCCGCACATCAGGGTGACCTTCGGGCCGAAGTTCTTGGAGATGAGGGCGGACAGGGGCGCCATGGCCATCATCACGAGGCCGGTCGGGGCCATCACCAGGCCGGCGTCGAGCAGCGACTTGCCCAGACCGTAGCCGGTCACCCGAGGCAACTGCAGGAGCTGCGGAAGCACCAGGGACATCGCGAACATCGAGAACCCGAAGGCGATCGAGGCGAGGTTCGTGACGAGGACCTGGCGGCGGGCCGTGGTGCGCAGGTCGACCAGCGGCTCCCGGGTGCGCAGTTCGTAGAAACCCCAGGCGAGCAGGATGACCACGGCGGCGCCGAACAGGCCGAGCGTGGTGCCGCTGGACCAGCCCCAGTCGGCGCCCTTGGAGATGCCGAGCAGCAGACAGACCAGGCCGGCCGCCATGCCGAGGGCGCCGGGCAGGTCGAAACGGCCACCGGTGCGCACCTTCGACTCCGGTACGAGGACGAGGACGAGCAGGGCGGCGACGACGCCGAGCGCGGCCGAGGTCCAGAACAGCACGTGCCAGTCGAAGTGGTCGGCGATCAGCGCGGCGGCGGGCAGGCCGAGGGCGCCGCCGACGCCGAGCGAGGCGCTCATCAACGCCGTGGCGGAGCCGAGCCGTTCGGCGGGGAGTTCGTCGCGCATGATGCTGATGCCGAGCGGGATCACGCCGGAGGCCAGCCCCTGCAGGGCCCGCCCGACGATCATCGGCACGAGGGTGTCGCTCAGGGCGGCGGTCACCGAACCGGCGACCAGCATGACCACGCTGGTCAGCAGCATCAGCCGCTTGCCGTACATGTCGCCGAGCCGCCCCATCACGGGGGTGGCGACGGCGGCCGCGAGGAGCGTGGCGGTGACGGCCCAGGCCGCGTTGGACGCCGAGGCGCTGAGCAGCTTCGGCAGTTCGGGCACGATGGGGATCACCAGGGTCTGCATCAGCGAGACCACGATCCCGCCGAAGGCCAGCACCGCGACGACGACGTTGGTCCGCGGCGCGGCGGAGCCCCCGGCGGCTGCCGGCCGGGGCTGTACATGGGACATGGTCGGGCCTCCGTAGAGCCGCTGGGGTCTGCACGACCCTCCTGAATGTAAGTCAATTGATTGACTTAAGCAACCAGGATTCGGGCCGGTGCGGTGAAGATTCACCGCGCGCCCGCCGCCACACCGGCTCGGCTCACGCCACGTCAGCTCGACTCCCGCACCACCAGCCGGCACGGCACCGTGTGCACCCCCGGCGCCGGCTCGGCGTCGATGGCCTGGAGCAGCCGGAGCGCCGCGATCCGCCCGATCTCGGCCAGGTTCATGTCGACGGTGGTGAGCGGAGGCCGGCAGGCGAGGGCCATCGTGTCCCAGTTGTCGTAGCCGACCACGGCGATGTCCCCCGGCACGTCCCTCCCCCGCTCGCGCAGGGCGTCCGCGACCCCCCGGGCGATCTGGTCGTTGCCGCAGAAGACGGCGTCCGTACCGGGTGCCGTCCGCAGCACCGCGTCGGCGGCGCGCCTCCCCCAGGCCTCGCTCCACTCCCCGAAGTGCACGCGCCCCGCGGCGAGTTCGAGGCCCGCCTCGGCCAGGTGCCCGACCGCGTGCCGGGCGCGGTCGCGGGCGGCCTGGTGGTGCTCGGGTCCGGTGACATGGGCGATGCGGGTACGACCGGTGACGAGCAGGTGCTCCACGGCGAGCCGGGCGCCGCCGCGGTCGTCGGTGACGACGGAGGTGTCGGCCGGGTCGCTCGACGGGGAGAGGGCGTAGACCACCGGGATCGCCGGGTCGATGCCGGTCAGGGGCGGGCGGGGGTCCGTGCGGCGGCCGGCGACGATGATGCCGTCGACCCGGCGGTCGGTGAGGGTGCGCAGATGGTGCTGCTCGCGGATGGCGTCGCCGCGGGTGTCGCAGAGCAGTACGGAGATCTTCCCAGCGCCCAGCGCGTCCTCGGCGCCGAGCAGCACCGGGGTGCTGAAGCGGCCGATGCCGTCCGTCGTCATCAGGCCGACCGTCCAGCTGCGGCCGCTGTGCAGGCTCTGCGCGTGCTGGTTGGGCCGGAACCCGAGCGCCGTCACCGCGTCCAGCACCCGTTGCCGGGTCTCCGGGCGCATCCGGCCGGCGCCGTTCAGCGCCTTGGACGCCGTACCGACGCTGACACCGGCGAGCGCGGCCACATCGGCGAGCCTGGCCCGGCCGGCGGGCGGAGAGCCTGGAGCAGAGGTCACGGGCAAACCTTTTCCTGAACGGATCCTCGGCTCCACCGTCGGCCTCCCGACGGCAGAGCCGCCCCACATCGTCGCAGCCGCCCGCCCGAAGTACCAGTCCTACCAGGCAACTTGAAAAATCTGCGCCGGGCGTCTTGACCCGCCCCTCGGGCTGCCCTGTACTTCTCGGCGGGAAAACGGTTGCGCAGACCGGTTCCGCACCGCCGCACCGCGCCGCCTCGTGCTCGACTCTCCAAACGTCGTTCGATATCCCGAAACAGTGTGCCCCGGCCCCCGCCCCTCCCCACCCCGGAGAACCATGCCCCGCACCCACTCCGCCCTGCCCTCCCCCGCCGGTCCGGTCCGCCCCACCCCTGATGCCAGGACCGCGCTGCGCCCGGCGGCCGTCACCGTCGACGGCGGCTTCTGGCACGACCGGCGCGCGACCAACGCCCGCGTCTCCCTCCCACAGGGACCGGACCTGCTGGAGTCCGCCGGAAACCTGCACAACCTGCGGCTGGCGGCGGGCACCGCCGAGGGCGTGTTCCAGGGCGCGTACCCGTTCGTCGACACCGACGTCTACAAATGGCTGGAGGCGGCCTCCTGGCAACTCGCCGACGGGGGTGGCGAATTGCTGGCCGCCGACGTGGACCGGATCGTCGCCCTGGTGGCCGAAGCCCAGCAGCCCGACGGCTATCTCAACACCTGGTTCCAGCTGGTCAAGGGGGGTGAGCGGTACCAGGACCTGCGCTGGGGGCACGAGTTGTACTGCGCCGGCCATCTGATCCAGGCCGCCGTCGCCCACCACCGCTCCACCGGCCGGCCCGAACTCCTCAACGTCGCACGGAGGTTCGCCGACCACATCGACTCGGTGTTCGGCCTCCCTGGCAGCGGCAGGCCCCTCGACGGCATCGACGGCCACCCGGAGGTGGAGACGGCGCTGGTGGAGCTGTACCGGGAGACCGGCGAGCGCCGCTACCTCGACCTGGCGGGTTACTTCGTCGACCGGCACGGCCACGGCCTGCTCGGCGGCGACGCCTACTGCCAGGACCGGGTCCCGCTGCGGGCAGCGACGGACGTCGAGGGCCACGCCGTAAGGCAGTTGTACCTGCTGGCGGCGGCCGCGGACCTGGCGGCGGAGACCGGGGACGCCGAACTCCGGGCGGCGGGCGAGCGGTTGTGGAACGCGATGACGACCACCAAGACCCACCTCACCGGCGGGCTCGGCGCGCACCACGACCAGGAGGAGTTCGGCGACCCCTACGAACTCCCCAACGAGCGCGCCTACTGCGAGACCTGCGCCGCCATCGCCTCCGTCCAGTGGAGCTGGCGCATGGCCCTGCTCACCGGCGAGGCCCGCTACTCCGACCTGATCGAGCGCACCCTCTACAACGGCTTCCTGGCCGGGGTCTCACTGGACGGCGAGCGCTGGCTGTACGTCAACCCGCTCCAGGTCCGCGACGGCCACACCGACACCGGCGGCGACCAGTCGGCCCGCCGCACCCGCTGGTTCCGCTGCGCCTGCTGCCCGCCCAACGTGATGCGGCTGCTGGCGAGTCTGCCGCACTACCTGGCGTCGGGTGACGAACAGGGCCTGCAGATCCACCAGTTCGTCACGGGCACGTACGCGACCGACCGGGTCCGGGTGCGGGCCGAGACGGACTACCCCTGGCACGGCACGATCGCGTTCACCGTCGAGGAGACGCCGTCCGGCGAACCGTGGACGCTGTCGCTGCGCATCCCCGCGTGGTGCCGCGAGTTCCGGGTGCGGTGCGGCGGGGAGACGTACGACTCGCCGGCCGACGACGGCTGGCTGCGGCTGTCGCGGACCTGGACGCCCGGCGACCTGGTGGTACTCGAGCTCGCCCTGGAGCCCCGGCTCACCGCGGCCGACCCGCGCGTGGACGCGGTACGCGGCTGTGTGGCGATCGAGCGCGGGCCGCTCGTGCACTGCCTGGAGCAGGTCGACCACCCGGACGGCGGTCTCGACGACATCGTCCTCGACCCGTCCCGGCCGCTCGCCGTGAAGCACCGCCCGGACCTGCTCGGCGGTGTCACCACCGTGGTGGCCGCGGGCCGGCGGCGCCGCATCCCGGACCGGGGCTGGTGGCCGTACGCCCCCGCGACCGGACCGGCGGCCGAACCCGGGGGTGAGCCGGTCGAGTTGACCGCGATCCCGTACCACGTCTGGGCCAACCGCGAGGACGGCAGCATGCGCGTCTGGCTCCCCACCTCCTGAGACACCCGACGTCCTACGACAACGAGGTCAGCCCGTGATACCAACCCGCCGTACCGTCCTGGCCCTCGCCACGGCCGCCCTGCTCCCCCTCACCGCCTGCGGTGGCGGTTCCGGCTCCTCGGGATCGTCGTCCCCGGCCGGCGGGACGTACACCTTCTGGGACCCGTACCCGCAGTTCGACGCCTCCTCCGACTGGGGAAAGCGGGTCGCCGCGTGCGCCACGGCGGCCGGGGTGAGGCTCAAGCGGACCGCGTACGACACCACCGACCTCGGCAACAAGGCGCTGCTGGCCGCCCAGCAGGGCAACGCGCCGGACGTGATGCTGGTCGACAACCCGGTGGTCTCCACGCTGGTGGAGGCCGGGATCCTCACCAAGACCAGTGACCTGGGCCTGGACACCGCGTCGATCCAGAAGAACATCATCGGCGCCGGCACGATCGACGGCGCTGCCTACGGCGTCCCGATCGGCGCCAACACCCTCGCGCTCTACTACGACAAGAAGGTCCTCGCCGCGGCCGGTGTCGACCCGGCCTCCGTCAAGGACTGGGCGTCGCTCACGGCCGCGCTGAAGAAGGTCAAGGCGGCCGGGAAGAAGGGGATCACCTTCTCGGCGATCAACACCGAGGAGGGCAGCTTCCAGTTCCTGCCGTGGTTCTGGGGCGCGGGCGGCGACCTGACAAAGCTCGACTCCGCCTCGGGAGTTGCCGCGCTGTCGCTGTGGAAGCGGTGGGTGGACGCGGGGTACGCGCCGAAGGACGTGCTGCAGAACACCCAGACCACCAGCTGGCAGGAGTTCGCGACCGGCGACTACGCGTTCAGTGAGAACGGCACCTGGCAGCTCGGCAACGCCGACAAGGCCGGGTTCGGGTACGGTGTCATCAACATCCCCGCGCAGAACGGCGGTTCGGCGCCGGTGCCGACGGGTGGCGAGTTCGTCACGGTGCCCGTGCAGAAGGACACCTCGCGCTATGACGTCAGCAAGAAGATCGTCGGCTGCCTGACCAGCGACTCCAGCCTGCTGGCCACCGACACCACCCTCATGTACGTGGCGCCGACCTCCGCCGTGCAGTCCCAACAGGTGGCGAAGAACGCGGAGTTGAAGCCGTGGGTGGCGGCGGTCACGGCGGCGCGGGGCCGGACCAGCGGTGGTCTCGGCACCAGGTACCCGACGATCTCGCAGCCCTTGTGGACGGCCGTCCAGGCCGCGCTCTCCGGCGGGAAGAGCCCGCAGGACGCGCTGAACGCTGCGCAGGCTGCGGCGGGCAAGGGCTGACCGGTGGCCGTCAATCTGCGGGTTGGCGGGGGCTGGTCGCGCAGTTCCCCGCGCCCCTTCAAGGGCGC
Organism: Streptomyces sp. NPDC001507; assembly: GCF_042894765.1. Taxonomy (NCBI): domain Bacteria; kingdom Bacillati; phylum Actinomycetota; class Actinomycetes; order Kitasatosporales; family Streptomycetaceae; genus Streptomyces; species Streptomyces sp. NPDC001507. The sequence continues at coordinate 442,276 of NZ_JBIAVV010000001.1, read as the reverse complement.
TGCACCACAGGAAGTTCGCTTGTCCCCGTCCCTTCGGCGGCGGCTGACGGCGCTTGCCTTCGTGACGCCCCTGCTCCTCTACCTCACCGCCTTCTACGCCTATCCCCTCTACCGCAACCTCGACCTGAGCCTGCGCGACTACACCGTGCGCTCCTTCGTGGCGGGCGACGCGCCGTTCTCCGGCTGGGCCAACTTCCGTACCGTGCTGGACGATCCGACGTTCGGCCCGGCGCTGCGGCACACCATGGTCTTCACCCTCGTGTCGATCGCCTTCCAGTACGTCATCGGGCTGGCCCTCGCGGTCTTCTTCAACCGGCACTTCCGGCTCTCGACCGTGCTGCGGGCACTGTTCCTGATCCCCTGGCTGCTGCCGCTGATCGTGTCGGCGTCGACGTGGTCGTGGATGTTCAACAGCGAGTCGGGGGTGGTGAACTACGTCCTGCACTTCCTCGGCGTCGGCCCCATCGGCTGGCTGACCTCGCCCGACTGGGCGCTGACCTCGGTGATCGTCGCCAACATCTGGATCGGCATCCCCTTCAACCTGGTCATCCTGTACAGCGGCCTGCAGAACATCCCCGGTGAGCTGTACGAGGCGGCGGCCCTCGACGGGGCGGGCGCCTGGCAGCAGTTCCGCCGGATCACCTTCCCGCTGCTGCGCCCGGTGTCGGCGATCACCCTGCTGCTGGGGCTCGTCTACACCCTCAAGGTGTTCGACCTGATCTGGATCATGACCAAGGGCGGCCCCGGCGACGCCTCCGCCACGCTGGCGACCTGGTCGTACCAGCTGGGCTTCGGCACGCTGCTGCCCAGGTTCGGTCCCGGTGCGGCCGTCGGCACCATGCTGATCCTGATCGCGCTGGTCTTCGGCCTGCTGTACGTCCGCGTCCAGAGGAGGCAGGAGGCGTGAAGTCCCGTGGCCACACCGTGCTGGGTCTCCTCCTCACGGCGCTGATGCTGTTCCCGGTGTACTGGATGCTCAACGTGTCCCTCACCCCGCAGCAGGACATGCGCAAGGACCCGCCGGACCTGCTCCCGCTGCACCCGACCTTCGAGGGTTACCGGGCGGTCCTCGACGACCAGCTCCCCTACCTGGGCACCAGCCTGCTGATCGGCATCGGCACGGTCGCCCTCACCCTCCTGATCGCCGCCCCGGCCGGCTATGCGCTGGCGAAGCTGCGCCCGCGCGGGGGCGGGGCGCTGAGCCTGGCCCTGCTGATCGCCCAGATGGTCCCGGGCATCGTCATGGCGATGGGCTTCTACGGCATCTTCCTGGACCTCGGTCTGCTCAACACCTGGTGGGGGCTGGTCGTCGCGGACTCCACCATCGCCGTGCCCTTCGGCGTCATGATCTTCACCGCGTTCATGTCGGGCATCCCCGGCGAACTCCTTTCGGCCGCCCGGATCGACGGCGCCGGCACCTGGCGCACCTTCCGGTCGGTCGTCCTCCCGCTGAGCCGCAACGCGGTCGTCACCGTCTCGCTGTTCGGCTTCCTGTGGGCCTGGTCCGACTTCGTCTTCGCCAACACCCTCGACGGCGGCGGCAGTTGGAAGCCGATCACGCTCGGCATCTACAAGTACATCGGCAACAACAACCAGGAGTGGAACGCGATCATGGCCACCGCCGTCGTCGCGTCGGTCCCCGCGGCCGTCCTCCTGGTCCTCGCCCAGCGCTACGTGGCCGCGGGCGTGACCGCGGGCGCGGTGAAGGACTGACACCCCCTGGCTCCTCGAGGAGACGCATGCCATGAGCCGCACACCCCGCAGCGCCACGCTCGCCGCCGTGATCCTCACGGCCGCCCTCGGCACCGCCGCCCCCGCCCACGCGGCGCCCACCTCCGCCACCACCCTCGTGGTGAGCGCCGACCAGACGCTGCGGCCGGTCACGCACGTGGCCTCGGGCAGCCTCTACGGTCTCGACACGGCGAGCGTGCCGACGGACAGCCTGGTCGAGCCGCTGAAGCCGAACACCTTCGTGCAGATGGCGCCCGGCGGCAGCCAGCTGCCCAACGGCGAGTCCACTCCAGGCGGTGACGCCCTCACCGTCGCCCCCGAGGCGGCGAAGGCCGGCGCGAAGGTCGTCGTACGGATGCCGGACTGGTACCCGGACTTCCCTTACAAGTGGGTGAGCTGGAGCGACTGGCTGTCGGCCGTGGACAGGCAGGTCGCGTCGGTGAAGTCCTCCGGGGCCACGAACGTCGCCGCCTACGAGCTGTGGAACGAGCCCGACGGCACCTGGGACACCTCTGCGGCGGGCGCCTTCGACGACGGCTGGTCGCGGACGTACAAGGAGGTCCGTGCGAAGGACGCCGGCACCCCCGTTCAGGGGCCCAGCTTCGCGACGTACACCGACAGCAAGATGAGGACGTTCCTCCAGGACGCCGTCGCGAACAACGCCGTGCCGGACATCGTCAGCTGGCACGAGCTGCAGAGCAGCGCGAACATCGCGGCGCACGTGGCCGACTACCGGGCGCTGGAGTCGAGCCTCGGTCTCAGCCCCCGCCCGATCGCCGTCGAGGAGTACGGCACCACGAGCGAGGTCGGCGTCCCCGGGCCGCTCGCGAGCTATGTCGCCAAGTTCGAGCGGGCCGGCGTGCACGACGCCGAGCTGGCCTTCTGGAACCACTACGGCACCCTCGGCGACACCCTCACGGACACCGGCGGATCACCCGACGGCGCCTACTGGCTGTACAAGTGGTACGGCGACATGTCGGGGAACATGCTGGTCACGACGCCGCCGGCGCAGACCGGCATCGACGGCTTCGCCGCCCGCAACGGCGCGGGCAACCAGATCAGCGTGGTCACCGGCGGCTGCACCGGCTCGTGTGCCGTCACCGTCAACGGGCTGTCCTCGCTCTCCGCTTTCGGCAGCACCGTGCACGTCAGGCTGGAGTACACGCCGTCCAAGGGCCGCACGACCGCGGTCGCCGGTCCGGTGACGATCTCGGACTCCGACTACACGGTCAGCGGCGGCTCGATCACCGTGCCGGTCACGATGAACGCCTCCGACGGCTATCACCTGACCGTCACCCCGAGCGGCACCGCCACCTCGCTCGCCGGCCGCTACCAGATCACCAACAGGAACAGCGGCCTCGCCCTGGACACCAGCGGCGCGGGCACCGCCCAGGGCACCCTCGTCGTCCAGGCCGCCGCCACCACGGGCACCGACCAGAACTGGACCCTGGTCGCGGCGGGCAACGGCCTCTACAAGATCCGGCAGCAGGCGAGCGGCCTGCTCCTCGGCATCACCGACGCGGGCACGAGCGACGGCGGCACCGCCCTGATCTGGGGCGACAACGGCACCGCCGACCACCTCTGGCAGCTGATCCCGTCCGGCGACGGCTCCTACAAGATCGCCAACTACAACAGCGGGCTGCTGCTCGGGGTGACCGGCATGAGCACCTCGTCCGGCGCCCAGGTCCTCCAGTGGGACGACAACGGCACCGCCGACCACCTGTGGAAACTGACCGCCCGCTGACGTACGCCACGGCGGACCCGAGCACACCCGTGCGGAGCGGCGACCGGCGTTCGCCGCCCCGCACGGCCCGCTCCGTGACGTACCGGCGGGCGGTCGTCGTGACGGGGGCCGCTCGCACGCGGACAGAGCCGTCTTCCACAACGTGAGGGACGGATTCCGTACGACCGGCCGACCGCTCGGCAAGGGGGACCTTCGGCCGCTAAGTTGTCCGACATGAGCAACCTTGACCGCGCGCCCGTTCCGAGCGTGTGCGGCGGCCGCGGATTCGTCGTCGCCGAACCCGTCCGCGAGCTGCTGAGCCCCCGCCACGTGCAACTCGGCGAGTCGACCGAGGTGCGCCGGCTGCTGCCGAACCTCGGCCGCCGCATGATCGGCGCCTGGGCGTTCGTCGACCACTACGGCCCCGACGACATCGCCGACGAGCCCGGGATGCAGGTCCCGCCGCACCCGCACATCGGGCTGCAGACGGTCAGCTGGCTGCACCAGGGCGAGGTCCTGCACCGCGACTCGACCGGCAGCCTGCAGACGATCCGCCCCCGCGAGCTGGGGCTGATGACCTCGGGCCGGGCGATCAGCCACTCCGAGGAGAGCCCCAGGCCGCACGCCCGGTACCTGCACGGCGCCCAGCTGTGGGTGGCTCTCCCGGACTCGCACCGCCACACGGACCCGCGGTTCGAGCACCACCCCGACCTGCCGACGGTCACGGCGCCCGGCCTGACCGCCACGGTCATCCTCGGCTCCCTCGACGGCGCGACGTCCCCCGGTACGACGTTCACCCCCATCGTCGGCGCGGACCTGTCCCTCGCCCAGGGCGCCGACCTCCGCCTGCCTCTGCAGACCGACTTCGAGTACGGCGTCCTCGCCATGTCCGGCGAGGTACACGTCGACGGCGTGCCGGTACTCCCGGGCTCCATGCTCTACCTGGGCTGCGGCCGCACCGAACTCCCCCTGCGCGCCGAGTCGGACGCGGCGATCATGCTCCTGGGCGGCGAGCCGTTCGAGGAGGAGCTGATCATGTGGTGGAACTTCGTCGGACGCACGCAGGAGGATATCGAGCGGGCCCGGGAGGACTGGATGAGCGGGACGCGATTTGGGGAAGTGAAGGGTTACGACGGAGCGCCCCTGCCCGCCCCCGAACTGCCGCCGGTACCACTGAAGCCACGGGGGCGAGTGCGCTGAGCTGGGATTTCGCGACCCCGCACACGCACCACCGGGCGAGGCGAGAGACGCCCCGCCCGGTTCATCAAGATAGCGAGAGCAAACCGCGTAACACCGCCCGTTCCGTCACCCCTCGAAGTACAGGATTCGCCAGCCGTGGTCAGCTTTGATCGGACTGATGCTGACTCAATGCTGACTTTACTGACGGATAATCAGATTCTCCTGGAAGGCTCCACCCTCCGGATGAGCCGGCGTCTGGCACGGCCACGTGCCGCCGGCCGGCACTGATGGGTAGCCGCGTGGTCACACCCGAGCACATGGTGGACAGCTTCGCGGCCTTCCCGGCGCTGCTCCGCGCGGCGGCCGGGTGAGGCGTTACGTCAGTCGGCGTGCGAATTGTGCTGGTGTCGCGTGGTATTGCTTCTTGAAAGCGCGGATGAAGTGGCTGCTGTCGGTGAAGTGCCAACGCGCGGCCGCCTCGGAGACGGTGAGCCGTGACCCGGACGCGGTGAGTGCCTCGGCCGCTTCCTCCAGGCGTCGGCGGCGGATGTAGGCGCTGAACGACTCGTCCACACTCGCGAAGGACCGCTGCAGGGTCCGGACGGAGACGTGCAGTTGCGCGGCGACCGCGGCCGGCGACAACTCGGCGTCGGTGAGCTGGGCATCTGCCAGGTCCTTGGCCGCCTGCGCCAGCGCCGGGGTGAAGGCGGGCTCGCGGTCGTCGAAATGGTCGAGGATCAGCCCTTTGGCGAGTTCGAGCAGGGCGTTGCGGGACGCGTGCGCCCCCGCCGGGCGGAGGCCGCTCACGGTCCGCTGCACCATGCTGGTGTGTGCCATGAGGATCTGCGCTGCGGGCGAGGTGGCCTGGCCGGTGCGCGGTTTCCCGGCGACCAGGGGCCGCAGGGCGTCGCCGGGAAAGATGAAGATGCGAGTGCCGATCACAGGGGTGGTGTGGAAGTGATTCTCCGTCACGACGTGGTGCATGAAGTAGGTGCCGGCCGAGACGTACACGTCACCGCCCTGATCGTGCGGGTTCTGCAGGGCCACCGCACCGCGCAGCCCGACGTACAGCCTGATCTGATCGTGCTCGTGCGTTCCGACTGCCCGGGTGCTCACGGATGAGGATGCCCAGAGCTCGTTGACGGCGGTGTCTTCCAGCGTCACCGAGCGCATCGTTCCCTGGAAGCCGTCGACCGTGGAAGCGCTGAATTCCGGCAGCGGGTACAGGTCCCTCATGCGGTCGTTCCAGGTGTCGGTGAACGGCTCCCACGTTCCCCGACCGGTGCCGGTGGAGTCGGCGTCGACGGTGAACGTACCCACCCTGCCCCCCGGGCCACGGAAACGCGGCCTGCTCGTCATGTGCCCTCCGCCCCGATGAGGATGTCGCCGGAATCCCATCCTGTGTCGCGAAGGTACACCCGTTCCACGTACGCCTGTTCCTACGCTTGGTGGCGCTTCGACCTCCACAACGATCTACCGCCTGCCAGCCGTGCCGGCGCCGCAGCCACCGTGTCTTGCTTCGCACGCGGCGCAAGGCGACCGCGACCCCGCGGGCGAAAGTGAGAAGAACTATGAAGGCAGTGCGCTTCCACCAGTACGGCGACCCCGACGTCCTGCGTTACGAGGACGTGGAGCAGCCGGTTCCAGGCGCCGGGCAGGTGCGTGTCCGTGTTGCGGCGACGTCGTTCAACCCGGTCGACGCCAACATCCGCGCCGGGTTCATGCAGGGGCCGATCCCTGTGACGCTGCCGCACACACCCGGCATCGACGTCGCCGGCACGGTCGACGCGCTCGGCGAGGGCGTGACCGGCGTCCAGGTCGGGGACCAGGTCATCGGCTTCCTGCCGATGGCGGGACCCGGCGCCGCCGCGGAGTATGTCCTGGCCCCGGTTGAGGCCCTGACGCCGGCGCCCAAGAGCGTTGCGCTGTCCGACGCGGCCGCGCTGCCGCTGGTGGGCCTGACCGCGTGGCAGGCGCTGTTCGAGCACGCCGAGCTGACCGCCGGGCAGCGCGTGCTGGTCAACGGTGCGGGCGGAGCGGTCGGCGGCTTCGCCGTGCAGTTGGCCAAGCAGGCCGGCGCCTTCGTGATCGCCACGGCCGGTCCGCGCAGCAGTCGGCGCGTCACGGCCGCGGGTGCGGACGAGGTCATCGACCATACGACCGCCGACGTCGTCGCGGCGGTGAGCCAGCCGGTCGACGTCGTACTCAACCCTCGCGCCGGTCGAACCGGCACAGCTGGATGCGCTCCTCGGTCTGATCCGCCCCGGCGGTGTCCTGGTGAACACCACCGTGTGGATGCCCGCTCCCACCGACGAGGAGCGCGGCGTACGCGGCATCGACCTGTTCGTCCGCAGCGACGCGGAGCAGCTGTCGCACCTGGCGGAGCTGATCGACGGCGGCGAGCTGCGCGTCGAGGTCGCCCGGCGGGTGCCGCTGGCCGAGCTGCCGGCCCTGCACGCCGACGCTGCCGCGGGCGTACTGCCCAGCGGCAAGGTCGTCGTCACGCCCGGCGCCTGACGCGCCCACCTGACTGAGCTGTGAAGGAGACGACCCCGATGATCCCCGACGACGATCCGTCGCGCTCGCTGACCGTGGCGAACCCTGACGACCCCGGCACGACGTACATCTCACTGGTGGGCAACACCTACGGCATGCTGATCACCGGCGAGCAGACCGACGGCCGGTACTGCCTGATCGACATGCGCATCCCCGACGGCGGAGGCCCGCCGCCGCACCGGCACGACTTCGAGGAGATGTTCACGATCCTCGAGGGCGAGATCGAGTTCACCTTCCGCGGCGAAAAACACACCGTACGGGCCGGGTCCACGATCAACATCCCGGCCAACGCGCCGCACAACTTTCGCAACGCGTCGGGTGCGCCGGCCCGCATGCTGTGCATGTGCACCCCCGCAGGCCAGGACGAATACTTCACACGCATCGGTGACGTCGTCGTCGGCAAAGACGCACCGCCCCCGCAGCTGTCGGACAACGAACTCGCCGAACGCCGTCACCGGGCCGCCGAGTTGGCGTCGACCTACCGGAGCGAGTTCCTGTAGCTCGCAGGCCCGGCAAGCCCGGCACCGGTCTGCCGTGGACAAACTCGCCCGGACCTTGGAGATCGTCATGTGCACCGACGGCATGACAGGGTTCGTGGTGCTGCCCAGACGCCGGGTGGCAGAGCGCATGTTCGCATGGTTGATGAACTCCCGCCGTCTGGCCCGGGACTACGAGACGTTTCCGGCCAGCAGCGAGGCGGTGATCCGGTGGGAGACGGTCACGTGGATGAGCCGGCGTCTGGCACGGCCACGGGCCGCCGGCCGGCACTGAACATCCCCGATGCCTCCAGGAGGACCCACCCGCGTTCTGCCAGGCCGCTGGTAGCCGGGCGCGAGCACGGTCACCGGCAGGCGTCCCGCCAGGGCGGCACCACCGACCCCGGCACTGGTGAGGGCACCGTTTCCTGCTCCGCCTCGGTCACGGCAGTCGTCTCGGAGGCGGACAAGGCCAGGTCCTCGACCAGTTCCTCCCGCGCGATCACCCGCCGATCCAGCTCGATCGCCGCGGCCTCCAACACCTCAGCCAACCGCGCGGCTTCCTCCCACAGGCCCTCCACCCGTACCCGGGCAGCCGCCTCCCGCTCCTCCAGCATTCCCAGCACCGACGCCACCGCGCACCCCTCGGTCATGAAGCAGATACAAGACGTCCGCATGCCTCCCTCACCCCGAGCCAAACCATGCCTGACCAGTAGAAATCAACGGATCACGTTCGGTGAGATACGGCTTCTCGGACCCGGAGGACCGCGCTGACGAAGGACTCGCAGCTACCACTCCACCTGGCCTCGCAACTCTGCCCAGGTATAGCTGTCCATACCGTCGTGAGGGCCGATCCTGGAGAGTTCCGAGCCGTCACCCCCCACAGCCACGAGGAGCGGGCGCATCCCCCCGTGGCCCGTGGACGGGGACTTCCAGACCACGACGAGCCACCCATGCCCAGGCACCTCGACCCGTCGGTCACCGAGGAGGAGATGATCCACCTCGGCCGCCACCCGGAGTTCGCTGGACCCGACCCACGGGCCCATCCCTATGGAGTCCGGACGACGATGCCGCAGGCGATAGGCATGGTTCAGGCAACCTGTGCCTCCGCCGAGCTCGATCATGCCGACCTGCCCTGGCTGGCCCACCGCCCGCCTCTCGGCTGGCAGATCACCGCCCGACGCACTCCCCCGACCTATGCACCGCCACTTCTCGCCGCAGCGCTCAATCAGTGCAGTATGCGTCTCCGTTCTCGCAGATCCGGGACGCCAGACGAGCCAGACTGCGCCGACGCCGGCATCCAGGTCGACGTCACCCGACACAAGGGTCATCAAGCGACGAGGCAACCAACCGGGCTGCGACACCGTGCCGTTGAGCACGCGTCGGACCACCCTCGGCAGAATGATCCCCATGCAGCGGTCGATACGGCGTATGTGACGCAACTCCGCGCGAGTGGACATGTACACACGGTACCCAGCGGCGGAACCCACCGCGACGGATCTCGCCCTCGTATCGCACTCGTTCAGGTGAAGTGCAGATAAGCACCGACTGCTGGCGCGCCGCCCAAGACGAGGACACCGAGTCCAAGGCCGACTGGCTGGCGAAGAAGCGAGTCGCGGAGCAGGCCGAGGCCGAGGAGTGGTCGACGCGGTATCGGGTGCCTCCCCTGGAGGGAACCGACCGCGCCATCACCTGGGGCACCCGCTGCCGCCACCAGCTCGTGGCCGCCGCGTACACCGCCCTCGTCGCCGAAGGCACCACCGGCGAGGCGGAGTGGGCCGCCGTCGAGGACGCCGCGCGGCCCCTAACGCGTGCGGGGTGGTGGCTGACCAACGACCTGGTGAACGGCACCGCATGGGGCCGCTTCACCTGCCGAAACGCGACAACCACCTTGTCTGCCGTGGGCGGCACACTGATGTCCCTTGTGGCGCTGGGGCTGGTCCGTCCTGACCTCGACGGGGACGAGGCCGTCTCCGACCTGGCAGAGATGGTCCTGCGCATGGTCGGCGTCCCTCCGGACGACGCCCGTGAGGTCACCCGGCGCCCGGCCCGGCCTCGACTGACAGCTCAGGGGCCCGGCGTCCAGAAGGGATGCCGGGCCCCTGCGTTCGTGCGCTGGGCGCTTACCTCAGCGCCGCCAAGGCTGCGTCGACGCCCGCGACGGGCGAGCCGAGACCGGTGACCGTGTCGTAGCCCGGCCCAGCCGTGCACTCGGCACCGCAGCGGCCGTTGGAGCCGGAGGTGATGTCGCGCAGGGAGGTGCTGTCCAGCGCGTAGACATCGGTGTGCGCGGTGTCGCCCTCAGGGCCGTCGGAAGCCAGGTGCGGCTTGCCGGCGGTGGCCCGGAGCTGGTCGGCCGAGGCGATGATCGCGCCCCAGATCGGGGCTGACAGGCTGGCGCCGCCCACCTTGAACCACACGGAACTGGTGGTGTCCCCTTCGGTCATGGTCATGTAGACGGGCACGCCGGTGGATGGATCGGCCACGAAGCTGACGTCCGGCGTGGCCCGCAGTGGCGAGGACTGCACGCCGTCCTGGTAGGCCGGGCGCGGCTCGAAGTAGCCCAGCCCGGCACCGGTGGACCTCCACGCCGTCTCACCCGTGGTGTTGCCCTCGGCGTCCAGTCGGAGGCTGGTGCCGCCGATGGCCAGGGCGTAGGAGTTGGTGGCCGAGTAGCCGCTGGGGTAGCCGGAGTCCCCGGTCGACTGGACGCATACCGAGTCGGCCAGCTTGCAGTGGCCGTCGTAGAAGGCCTCCTCGGAGAACTCGCCGGTGCCCCAGCTGTTGCTGACCGCGGCCGGGTGCAGCGCCGTGGCGACGTCATCGGGCCGGGAGAGTGTGGCCGTGGCCGGTTCCGTCGCCCTTGAGGCCCAGGCGTGCCTGCGGAACTGCTCCAGCACCTCGTACTCCTCGGGGAACAAGCCAGGGAAGCCGCGCGACTGAAACAGCGTGGGCGGAGCGAATGATAACGGCTACAACGTTACCGTTATTCCGGAGTTCACGTCAACGCGATGACTCGGTAGCGGCCGCAACCGCACGTCGGCGCCGAGGCGCTTGACGCGCCCCGACCATTAATGGCAACGTCGTATCCGTTAAAGGCTTGGGGCGCTTGACCTGGCCGATCGATCCTGACCTGTTCCGAGGGAGTGTGCGACCTGACCCGGTTGCCGCACTTCCGTATGCCGCCGTCACCACACTCCGCACCGTGCCGATCATCGGGTGCTGACGCAATGCGGAACTCCCCTGCTCCACGTCGGGCTCGGCAACAGAAGGGGCCGGCCGACCGTGGGAGTCGGGACCGCGTGCCGCGCGGCATGGTCGACACACGCTCTCGCCACTGCCTATGAACTGACAGGAAAGAAGTGACGTGAGAACACATCCGCCCGCCGAGCCACACTCACCAGGCTGCGGGAAGGGCATATGACTGCGTCCCGCTCGCGCGCCCGCCTGTCCGAAACTCCCCCACGGGCAGGCGGGCCTTCCCGCCGCTGGACGGTTCCGCGTCGCACTGCGTTCTGGCTGGTCGCCCTGGCGTTGCACATCGCGATGCTGGGTACGACCCTGCCGACACCGCTCTACCTGCTCTACCAACGGCAGATGAGTTTCTCGACCCTGACAACGACGGTGATCTTCTCGGTCTACGCCTTCGGTGTTCTCACGGCACTGGTGCTGTTCGGACAGGTCTCGGACGGTGTCGGACGCCGACGAACTCTGCTGGCCGGACTGGCATGCTCGACCCTCAGCGCGGCGGTCTTCCTGAGCGCAAATGATCTGACATTCCTACTGGTGGGACGGCTGCTGTCAGGGCTCTCCGCGGGAATCTTCACCGGCACCGCGACCGCCACGCTGGTCGACCTGGCCGCCACGGGCGCGAACGACCGGGCCACCCTGGTGGCTACCGTGGCGAACATAGGCGGGTTGGGAGCGGGCCCCGTCCTCTCCGGGACACTGGCCCAACTGTCCCCGAATCCAACCCGGTTTCCTTTCCTGGTGCACCTGACCCTGCTGGCCGCCGCGGTGGTGGGTGTCTGGCTGATGCCCGAAACCGTGACGACGGCCAGGACTGGCCCGCGTCTGAGGGTGACACGGCCTCGGGTACCAGCCGCGATGCGGGGCACGTTCACACGGGCCGCCACGGCCGGGTTCGCCGGATTCGCGGTGCTCGGGCTGTACACCTCCGTCGCACCGTCCTTTCTGAGCCGACTCCTCGGCCTGTCCGCCCCGGCCCTGGCCGGAGCCGTGGTCAGTACCGTGTGTGCGGCCTCGGCGCTCGGACAGATCACCCTCGTACGGCCACTGGGCCGCGCCGCCCTGCCCGTGGCGTGTGCCCTGCTCATCGTCGGTATGGGCCTGCTCACCGCGGGACTCACTCTACGATCGCTCACACTGCTGGTGGTCGCTGGTGCAGTCGCCGGACTTGGGCAAGGCATAGCATTCCGGGCGGCCCTGACCATGCTCAACTCAAACGCGCCCGACGGCCGGCGTGCCGAGGTCGCCTCCGCTTTCTTCATCGTGATGTACGTAGCGATCTCACTGCCCGTGATCGGTGTCGGACTGGCCGCCGACCTCGCTGGCCTGCAGGCAGCCGGGGTCGGCTTCAGTCTGGCCGTGGCCTTGCTGGCCGCGAGTGCCCTGGTCGCCCTGCGAGGACAAGACGGCAGCAGGGGAAAGCAGAATTTTCCCCATGCTGATGTGGAGCCGCCGCTCACAGGTGGTGCGGCCTGGTAGCTCCATCTGCTCTACATGCTCGGCCTGTTTGACGACGCCCCTCATGAAATCTGCCGCTGCCTCTTGCCTGACCTCCCGGCGGCGACGACGGACCGAACGCCACCGCGTACGTCCGCGATGTATCCCCCTCTGCAGAAGGAAGGTGCTAGCTCCCGATGCTCTACCCTGTTTTGGGTGGCCTGGGCGCTTTGGCGGCCCTGGGAGCCGCTGCGGCAACCAACACACGTCGTCGCGCTCTCGCCGTGGTGCCGCCAGAGCTGCGACACCCTGCGCTCTATGTGCCGCTGAACCTGGGCAATGCCGTGGTCCGTGCCATCGCTCGTCAGGTGGTGCCGCTGACCAGAACCACGATCAGACCCGGCGTGGGCCTCGAGCGACGGGCCGTACCCGCCACCGACACCGACCCTGCGGTCAACCTGCTGATCTACCGGGCTGGAGGCCACAAAGCACCGAGCGGGGCTCTGCTGTGGATCCATGGCGGAGGAATGGTGGTCGGCGCCGCGCGTCAGTCGAACGCGTGGTGCAGCCGTGTTGCCGAGGAACTCGGGCTCCTCGTGGTCAGTGTCGACTACCGTCTCGCGCCGGAAAATCCTTTTCCCGCAGCCCTCAACGACTGCTATCGCACACTGTGCTGGCTGCATGACAATGCCGCCGAGCTGGGGCTCGACCGCGACCGTATCGCCGTCGGCGGGGAGAGCGCCGGCGGCGGGCTGGCAGCAACCGTGGTCCAGCGTGCGCACGACACTGGAGTGCCGGTTCGCTTTCAGTTGCTGGAGTACCCGATGCTCGACGATCGCACAGTCCTGCGTCGTGCGCCCCGTGAAAGCGACATCTACACCTGGACGCCGGCGTCCAACCGCTTCGCATGGACCGCATACCTCGGCCGGCCACCGCAGGAAGAGGACGACCGCCCGTACATCTCCGCGGCAAGGCGTGCTGATCCGACCGGTCTTCCTCCGACATGGATCGGCGTCGGTGACCTCGATCTTTTCTATTCAGAGAGTGTCGAATACGCGCGGCGCCTGCGTGAGGCGGGGGTCGCCTGCGAGTCGCGCGTCGAGCCGGGCATGTACCACGGAGCCGACGCTCTGTTTGACGGGAAGGCGGCATCGATGACCGCTTTCCGCATCGCCATGCTCGACGCGCTCCGCACGGCGCTGGTCGAGCCGTGATCCATGGGAGATCCGCCATCTCGAACGTGCTGGTCAGAGGGCTGGCATGCGGGCTCGCTGGGATGCTCGGGCTGGTCGAGCGGATAAGTCTGCCTCAGCGCGGCCTCGCGATCGTCCGGGGCGCCGGCGGCCCGGGCATGGTCAAGCAGGTCGGCGAGGAACTGAGGCTGGAGCTGGCGGTGCCGGGCAAGCTGGAGCCGTTGCGTGGGAAGGTGTCCAAGCTTGCCGGGCGGGGCTGGCTGCGCAAGCTGCCGACGGCCGCTTCACCACGCGCCTGTGAACTGCCGCGTGGTGATGCCTGAGCCGTAACCGCGGTGCGGTGCCCCCGGCGGTCCATGCCCAACCGGCGATCTCCAAAGCGGATACAGTGTTGCTGTTATGGTGCTGGCCGAGGAGGTGGACGTTCAGTGGCAGCAGCTGGTCCTACGCGAGCGACCACGGCATCGGCTCGGCGCCCAGGGCGTCCGCCCGTGCCGCTGGAGCGCATCGTCTCCACCGCACTGCAGATCGTGGACGATGAAGGGGCCGACGCTCTCTCGATGAGGACGCTGGCCCAGCGCCTGGGCTCGGGCACGGCGACGCTGTACCGGCATTTCGACAACCGGGCAGCGCTGGTCGCCCATGTCGTGGACCGCATGTTCGGCGCCGTGGAACTGAATGGCGACGAACTCCTCGCGATGGGCTGGCAGCAAGCGCTGCGGACGGTCGCGCACACCATGTTCGAGGCCCTGGCCCGGCACCGGAACGCGGCGCGCCTGATGGTCGAAGAGGTTCCCATGGGGCCGAACGCCATGGCGCTGCGGGAGCACTGTGTTGCGGCGCTGCTCGACAGCGGCTTCCCGCCGCGACTGGCTGCGCACGCCTTTGCCACCTTCTCCCGCTACGTCCTCGGATTCGCCATCCAGGTCAACGGTCGTGGCGGCGGGCAACTCGACGACGCACAACTGTCCGCCGTTTTTCGAAGCGTCGATCCAGCCTTGTTCCCGGCGACGGTCACCGTCGCCGAGTCGATGCCCGTTCCGATCGAGGACGAGTTCTCCTTCGGACTCGAACTCCTTCTCAGCGGGCTTGCCCAGCTGCGCGACGACGCCTGACCAGCCAGGACGATGCGAACCTGAGGCCGCCCGCCTACGGAGGCTGCGCGGTCGGCATGGAGCGTCGCCACAGCCGCTGGTGCTGAGCGCGTGCTCTCGTGTGGTCGGCGGCTCGTCAGCGGAAGGCGAAGTGCTCGGCGTGGAGATGCTGGCGGGGGACGCCCTGGCGATGGAGGGCGCGAGTGAGGTTTTCGATCATGGAGGCAGGGCCGCAGAGGAAGACGTGCGTGTCGGGGGTGATCGGTCCGGCCTCGGCCTGGATTCTTTCGGCGGTCAGACGGCCGTGGCTGCGGCTGAACGTCGGGTGGAGCCGGAGCTCGGGGCGGTGTGCTGCCGCTGCGGTGAGTTCCGGGAGGAACGGTGCGTCTTCGGCTGTGGGGGCGCAGTAGAAGAGGTCGGTGCGGGGCGGCGCTGCACCTGGGTGGGTGAGCCAGCCGAGGAAGGGTGCGATACCGATGCCCCCCGCGATCCATATCTGCCGGGGTCCGCCGAGGGTGTGGTCGAACATGCCGTAAGGACCCTTGAGGGTTGCGGGGTGCCCTTCGCTTATGTCCGTGTAGAGGCCGCGTGTACCGCGGCCCAGGGCACGGATGGTGAGGCGTACCGAGCCGTCGGCCTGCGTTCCTGCGACGCTGAAGGGGTGTTCGTGCCAGCCGCCGACCCGCAGGTAGACGAACTGGCCCCCTGTCACGGGAAGCGTCGTCTGGCCGGTGGGCGTGAGGGTGAGGTCGAGGATGTCGCGTGTCGGCCGCGCGACACGGTGGACGGTGTAGTCCGCCCGGGGCTCCCTGCGCCGTAGCACCAGTTCGTCGTAGGCGTAGGCGGTCATGCCGATGGTGGCCATGGTGACGTAGATCGCCAGGAGGGGCGTGGACCCGTTGATGACGAGATCGAGGAACCAGCCGTGCAACAGCGCCGACAGGAGCAGCAGGCCGGTGAGGCGATGCAGGAACAGCCAGCGCTCGTAGGGCAGTCGGAGGATGCGGCCGACCTGGCCGAGTGAGATGAGGACGAGCAGCAGCAGGCCGATGGCGGAGACGGCGCCGAGGAGATGGCCCATCCCTACCGACGCGGTCCGGTGGGCGTAGCCGTACCGGCTCCCGTCGAAACCGGAGAAAAAGTGGAGGAGCAGGTGGGGGGTGAGCAGGAGTATGGACCATACGGCGTACAGCTTGTGCTGACGGTACATGCGGTCCAGGCCGCCGAACCACTGCTCCAGCCACATCAGGCGGGTGGCCAGCACCAGGGTGCAGGACATCAGGTAGGCGGACAGGACGCCGGCGAACTCGCCGGCGAAATAGACGGCGCTGAGGCCCTCGGGCCTGAGCCAGTCCCAGGCCAGATAGAGCATGACCGCTCCGGTCGTGACCGACAGGGGTCCGACGTGGCGCTTCTTCAGGCGTGCGTCCAAGGGGGCGCGCGCGATCCGGATAGCGTAGATCGCTATCACGATCAGGACGGGCATCGTCTACCCCTCGGGGGTCGGCACTGTGGACGGAGGGGCGCTGGTGAAGGCAGGCGGACCGTGCGGTCGCGGCCTGAGCGCCCTTGAGCCCAGGTGGCTGCGTTTCCTGCCACCTCCAATATTGGCTACAACGTAGCCGTTAAGCTGGTTTTGGTCCAGTGGCGCATTCGGATGACCGTCGGCCGACCCTGGCTCTGCCCTTCGGGAGCGCGGCGGTCCGAAGCCATCCCCGTCGGCCGGCTCTACGGGCTGAAGTCACAGTTCGGGGCCGCATTGCTTTCAGGGCGGAACCGCCGGAGCCGCCCATCCGTGGAGGCGTGGACTCGATCCGCAGCGCTTCAGGCGAACAAGGCCGCGAGGTATGAGGCGACAAGCACCGCGCACACGATGGCGGGCGCGAGTTTGGCAACCGGGTCGCCGTTGCGCAGGTGTACGACCACAGCTCCGGCGAGCAGCAGGAGAAGCCCGGTCCCCGCCATGCCGCCGAGCGGCGGCACGGCGGGGCCGAGCGCCACGCCGGCGACTCCTGCCAGTTGCAGCACGCCGATGCGGCGGTAGGCGGCGACGGAGAAGCCGGTCTCGGCGGCCAGCTCGCGCGCCTTCGGCAATGCGAGTGTGTTGAGCACTCCGCTCGCCCCGAAGATCAAGGCGATGGCGCAGGCGAGGGTGATGGTGAGGATCACGAGGTATCTCCAGGGTGTCGGCGTCGTGGCGGCGTGGGCGCCAAAGGCGACGACCTGATGGCGGGCAGGTCGTCACGAGACCGTTATGGGATGTGTCGGGCGCGGTCGAGTTGCCGGCCGGGCGCATCGCTCGGCGCCCAGACGGGCGATTTGGTCGATCGACGCAGCGGCCCAGCCTAGCGCAATAACGGAAACAGCGTAACCGTTATGATGGTCGGCTCCGGAGTGACTTCCCAGTGTCGTGGGCGTAACGACGTTCACGCAGCTCCCCGCTCCACCCGGATGCGGAGGCCGAGCGGCTGCGCTGGTTCTCCACCCCCACCGACCACGGCGGGCTCGCCGTCCGAGACCAGAACGCCCGCCAACAGAGCCTGGCCATGCAGTTGGTGGCCACCGGACTGTCCATCCCGGGCTACGCCACGGTCACCACCGTGATGGGACTGGAGAACGTCCTGGGCCAGCTGGAAGGGTGGCGGATCCACTGGGGCCGGCAGCGCGGACGCGACCCCGGCCTCTACTGGCTGAGGATCTTCGGCCGCCCCGGCGACCGTGTCTGGGCATGGCGGTTCGGCGGCCACCACATCTCCCTGAACAACCTCGTCGTCGCCGGCCGGCTCGTCTCCACGACCCCGTGCTTCATCGGTGCCGACCCGGCCACGACCGAGCTGATCGGAGGCACCCTGCGGCCCCTGCAAGGCCCCGAGGAGACGGCCCGTCAACTGGTCCGCAGTCTGGACACGGGCCAACTCCAAAGCGCCCTGCTCCACCCGTCCGCAGTCTCGGACATCGTCTCCGGCAACCGCCTACGCGTCGAACACGGCGACACGATGATGCACATGCAGGACCCTGTGGCGCGGCCGGTTCGCCGACCCTGAGCTGGACCGGCTTGTCGACGACATCGACCGCCGGGCGGAAGCGGGCAGCGGATACACCGAGAACGATCACGCGCACGTGGCCATCACGATTCCCCCCCAAGGCATCAGCGGTCGCGACCTGAACAACGAGCAGCGGCACCTGTTGCGCCGGCTCGTCACCCTTTACACCGGACGGGCACCCGAGTTCCTCGCAGACGCCTACGACACCCACTACGCCTCTGACACCGTCCTCGACGCGGTGCATTTCGGCTGGGCGGGCAGCACGGACGCCGGGGAACCGCACTGCTACCGGGTGCAGGACCCTCGCGTCCTCATCGAGTACGACAACACACAGCGGTACGCCAACCACGCCCACTCGGTGTGGCGTGACCTGACCTCCGACTTCGGACTGGACGTACTCGCCGAACACCGCGCACACATCGCACACATCGCACACGAGTAGGGCGTACTCGGGGAGCGCCGTACACACCCGTACCGCCGGCTCCCACGAAAGAACCAGCACCATGACCACCCTGCTGATCGTCGACGACGAGTCTTCTGCTGTGTCGGGTCAGGTACGGGCGGCAAGCCTGGCTTCGATGCCGTCGAGAAGTGACTGCAGTCCGAAGGACACATACGGGCGAGGGGTGGCTGCGAGGGCGGCGCCGATCGCGAACGTGACGACGCTCTGGGCGGCTTGCTCGGCATCCCGCCTGGTGAGGCCGGGGGCCTCGCAGACCGCGAGCAGGTGCTCGTCATGGCGGTCCCTGGCCGGGCCGTCGAGAGGCTGGATGGTCATGGCGGCCAGCAGCCAGGGGTGCCTGAGAAGCATCGAACGCAGGTTGTCGGCCATGGCCAGGAGGACCGGACGCCATTCGATGCCGTCGAGAGCGGGGAGAGGTGTCTGCCCCCAGACGGCGTCAGCGGCCAGCAGGAGCAGATCGTGCCTGCTCTTGACGTGCCAGTAGAGTGCCGCCGCGGTGATGCCGAGACGGCTGCCGAGTCTTCGCATGCTCAGACTCTCGATGCCGCCCTCGTCCAGAAGGGCGATGGCCGCCTGGATGATCTGCTCCTGGTGCAGGGCGTCGCGGGGTATCCCCTCGGTAGTCGGCATGGGGCTGCTCACGGCACCTTCTTCCTGTGGGAACGAGGCCGCGGTGTGCGGCTCTGAGGGCGCGTGGCCATCGCGCCGACGAGAACGGGATGTCGTGCGCGTCGGCGCGCGGGTCATACGTGGGGGCCGTTGCGGTATGTCAGCCGGGAGAGCCCGCGGGCCCGACGCCGCGCAGCAGCCGCTCTCCGGACTCGCGTAGCCGGTCCTTGACATCGTCGAGGCCGGATGCGAGCAGGACGCGGCCGGAGAAGTCGACGACCTCGGCATCGGGCGCCTCGATGGTTTCGCCAACGGCCGCCGTGGTCTCGCCGTCGACGAGGATGTCGACATGCTCGGCGTCCGGCCGGTCCCGCGTCATCGTGATGCCTTGCGCCCCGCGCAGCAGTATGCGGCTCATTCAGTGGCCCCCGAACCGGGGAAGGTGTGACTCGGCTGGGACATGGTGCGGGTCCTTGCCTGCGGCGTCACTGCCCGCACGGCGGCTCGTGTGGTGGTGAGGAAATCCCGAGTGGCGATGTGCCCGATGTAGCCGTCGGGACGGATCAGCAGCAGCGTGTCGCCGGTCAGGCCGTAGGCACTGAGCAGCGTGTTCTCGGGGTCGGAGAAGGCGCGGCCGTCGCCCGCGGCCGATCCGACGGTGAGCCGCTTCAGCTGGGCGCCCGTCGTCGGCCAGTCGAGGAGTTCGAGGTCCCGGGCGGCGCCGGGGCCGTAGGCGATGGCGGTGAAGTGCGGTCCCTGGAAGAGGTTGAACAGGCGGGTCTCGGCGCCGTCGGCGCCGAGCAGTCGGGCGTCCGGGGCGCGGTCGCCCACGTGCAGCGTGCCGGTGTCGCCACTGTCGCTGTCGGCGGGGGCGAGCGGGCCGCCGTAGTAGGTCAGGGAGAGCTGCTGCTCGTCCTTGCCGCGCTTCATGCTGGAGGGGTCGAGCTTGGCGATGCCGCCCCACTTCTCCGTGGACAGGCCCAGGACCCCGGCGGCGATCGGCTGCCGCTCGGCCTCGTAGGTGTCCAGCAGGGCCGGGTCGGCTCCGGCGAGGACCTGGCCGAGCTTCCAGCCGAGGTTGTAGCCGTCCTGCATACCGGTGTTCAGGCCCTGGGCACCGGCCGGGGTGTGGACGTGCGCGGCGTCGCCGACGAGGAAGACACGTCCGCGGCCGTAGTGCTTCGCAAGACGGATGTTGGGCCGGAACACGGACTTCCAGTGGATCTCGTGCAGCTGGATGTGCCGGTTGCGAGTGTGGGAGTGGATCCGGTCGATGATGGCGCCGATCTCCTGGGGCGGCTTCTCGTCGGGCGTGAGCCGGATCATCCACTGGAACATGTCGCTGTGGGGCAGCGGGCAGGCGCCGATGAGCTTGCCGCCGAGACCGGGCCACATGTGCCACCGGTTGCGGGCCAGGCCGCTTACGGAGGCATCCACGATCAGCACGCGGTCGGACTCGTCCGTCGTCCCCGCGAAACCGATGTCGAGCTGCTTGCGCACCGCACTGGAGCCGCCGTCGGCCCCCACGGCATAGCGGGCGACGATCTCCTCGACCCCGTCCGCGCCCACCACCTTGGCGACCACCGTGTCCTCGTCCTGCGTCAGCTCGGTCAGTTCCTTGCCGAACTCGACCTCGCGGCCGAGCTCACCGAGCCGGGCGTGCAGGGCGCGGTCCGTGCGGAACTGCGGGATAAGCCAGGTGTTCGGGTACGGGACGTCCGGGGTTGCCTCTTTGTGGGGGAACATCTTCCACGGCACACCGATGGGTCCTGCATGGAGCCCGAGCTTGGGATAGATGTCGCCGCCGGCCAGCACGTCGTCGAGAGCGCCGAGGTCTTCGAGGACTTCGAGGCTGCGGGGCTGGATGCCCTTGGCGCGCGAGCCGTCGAAGGCGTGGGGGGACCTGTCGACGATCCGGACGTCGAGTCCGCGGCGTACGAGGTCGATCGCCAAGGCGGAGCCAGATGGGCCGGCACCGATGATGAGGACGTCGATGGCCTGCGGGTTGTTCATGAGTCGAGCCTTTCGGTGCGTGCGGACACGAACGAGACGAGCTGATCGGCAACGTCGCGAGGCCGTTCGAATGGGGCCATGTGCCCGCATTTGGTGATGACGTGATGTTTACGAGGCTTCAGCAGAGCGCGCGCTGTGTCGAAGTGCACCAGCGGCGTGACGTCGTCCTCGTCGCCCCACAGCAGCAGCGTCGGAATGCCCAGTGCCCCCGTCCGCCGGAAGAGGTCGTCACGGCCGGAGAAAGGAAGGTGCTGCAGCGTGTCGAAGATCGCGTACAGCGAGCCCTCGAAGCGGAAGGTGTCGAGGACCATCTCGGTCAGTTTCGCGCCGAGCTCGGGGTCGCGGACGTTGTGCCCCAGGTGTCCTTGAAGTATCTGTCGGCCGCGCCGCCGGGCGATGAGGCCGGCCAGCCAGTCGTTGCGCAGCAGCCGGTGAGGGGAGGTCAGCTGAGGTTTGGCAAGTCCGGCAGGGCCCACGATGGTGAGCGTGGACAGCGACGAGCGGTACTGGGCGGCGTACGTCATGCTGACCAGCGCGCCCATGGAGGTGCCGACCAGGTGCAGGGGCCGCGCCGTCAGGCCGAGCCGGTCCGTCAGCTCGGCCAGCTGCCGCGTGAACAGCGTCTCGTCGTAGCGCGCCCGCACCCGGTCGGAGTAGCCGCGGCCGTAGGCGCTCCAGGTCAGAGTGCGCAGCCCGCGGGCGTGCAGCTCCCCGACGAGGCCGTCCCAGTAGGACAGCGGGATGGTCAGAGCGCCTGCCATCAGGACCACGTCCCCGTGCTCGGGCCCCGTCAGCTCGTAGTGGGTGACGCCGTCGGACAGCTCGACGAAACTGCCGCGCAGCGCCTTGCGTGAGTCGGCGGTGAGCTTGCGGTCCTCGCCCGAGGCGACGAAGTACTTCATGGAACGGGCCTCCTTGCCCTCAGTTCGCGGGGGTGTCGGCGCAGGAGCCGAGGAACTTCGCGATCGCGTCCGCGACCCACTCCGGTTCCTCCTCCGGCAGCAGATGTCCGCCGTGGGGGTGGACGAGCTCCTGGGCGCCGGGGATGTCGCGGGCGAAGTGCTGGCCGTCGATGCTCGCGCTGCGCAGCACCAGCGTGGGCACCGCGATGCGGGGGATCTGCGCGCTGCGGTCCGGCTGGTCGGTGTTGCAGAAGTCGACGAAAGCCGAGCGGTTACCGGGACGGCTCATGAGCTGATAGGCGCGGTCCACCATGGCGTCGTCCACGATCTGCGAATACGGCCCGACGCTGTCGCGCAGGCTGCGCTCGATGGCACCGCGCGGCATCACCCGCCTCAGCAGGGGCCGCACCAACGGGTTGCGGGTCAGGCGCATCCCCGCCGGCACCGTCTTCTCCGGGTAGCCGGTGGCATTGACCAGCACCAGGCCGGTCAGCCGCTCCGGATGGTCCAGCGCGACGTTCCAGGCGACGTTGCCGCCCAGGGAATTGCCGGCCAACGCGTAGCGCGGCACGCCCAGCGCCTCCAGGAAGCCCGCCACCGTCGCGGCGTACGCCGGAACGCGGTAGTCGCGGTCCTTGCGCGGGCCCGTCAGTCCGAACGCCGGCAGGTCAGGACGGATGACATCGAACGAATCCGACAGCAGATCCGTCGCGCGGTCGAAGTGCTGCAGGGATGAGGCACTGCCGTGCAGCAGCACGAGTGCCGGGCCGTGCCCAGCGCGCTTGTAGTGGATCCGCAGGCCGTCCACCTCGATGAACCGGGAATCGGGCAGGGGCTCAGACCAGGTACTCATAATGGCTACACTGTTACCGATATGCGGTCGTGTCAAGAGGAAGCCCCCGCGTGTGACGACCACGGTGGTCTTGAGCGAGGAGACGGATCAGTTTGTGCGCCGCGCTGCCAATCGTCCGCCGGACCCGCCCATCCAGGTGGAGGAGGTCAGCAGGAGAACGCCCGCCGACCCCGCCGCGCACATCAGCGCCGCGGCGATCAAGGCTGTGGCGCTCTCACACTGAGGCACTCGTCGCCCCCTGACACTCGGCTCTGCGTCCAGGTCCCTCTCGCCGTACATTGCTCATGTGGGGATCGACGTCGACACCTTCCTGCGTGATCTTGCCCGAGAGCTCAGGCCCCGCACGGACGAGCTGACGGACGCCGTGCTCAGGGAGATCTCGCCCGACGTTCCATGGGTGTGGGAGTACGAGGACACCGCCATCGTGGCGTCGGCAGCCGTCTCCCAGCATGTCACCGCCGCGCTGGACATCAACGAGTACAGCCTCGACGCGGCCTCGTCAGCGATCCCGCCCGCGGATATCGAGACCGCTCGCGTGCTCGCGCGGCACGGAGTGCCGCTCAACGATTTCCTGCGGGCGTTCAGGCTGGGCCATGCGAGCTTCCACCGCATCGTCGGCGAGGAGGTCTACCGGCTGGCCGCAGACAATGGCCTGGCCAGCGAAGCGTTGATCACTTTGAACGCACAGAGTTTCACGTACATGAACCGCGTCGCGGAAGAGGCCGTGGCGGCGTACCAGGAAGAGCGCGACCGCTGGCTGCAGCGTCGGCTGGTGGTGGTCAACGAGGCGAGCCGCCGGGTCGGGGCCACACTCGACATCACCCGAACCGCGCACGAACTGGCGGATGTGGGCACCGAATACCTCGCCGACCTGGTCACCGTCGACCTGCTCGACGCCCTGCTCCCGGGCAGGGCCACACGACCGGCTACCGGCCGACCGGTGGTGCGCCGGATCGCCCAACGGTCCGCCCTGGACGACTGCCCGGACTCCGCGTTCCCGTTGGGGCAGGCCCACACCTTCCCCGAGGGATCGGAGCCCGGCCGCGCGCTGGCCACCGGGCAGCCCATCCGATGCAGCATCACCGCCGCACAGGTCCCGCAGTGGATGGCGCAGTCCGCGGTCCAACGGGAGGCCCTGCGTACCTTCGGCGTCCATTCGATGCTCCTGGTGCCGCTGTGGGCCCACGGCAGGCCACTGGGCCTGGTGCAGTTCTTCCGGCACCGCACCTCCGCCGCCTTCGACGAGGAAGAACTGCTCCTGGCCCAGGAGATCGCCTCGCGAGCCGCGATCCACCTCGACAACGCCAAGCGCTACACCCGCGAGCGTGACACCGCCCTCACCCTCCAGCGCAGTCTGCTGCCGGAGCCGGTGGCGGAACAGTGCGCGGTCGGGACGGCCTCCCGTTACCTGCCCGCCGAGTCCGGCGTGGGAGGCGACTGGTACGACGTGATCCCGCTCTCCGGAGCCCGTGTCGCACTCGTCGTCGGCGACGTGGTCGGCCGGGGCCTGCACGCCTGCGCCACCATGGGCCGGCTACGGACGGCCGTGCGCACCCTCGCGGACATCGATCTCATGCCCGATGAATTGCTGACCCATCTGGACGACGTGGTGATCCGGCTCCAGCGCGAGGAGACGCGGGGTTCGGACGAGATGAGCGCCACCTGCCTGTACGCGGTCTATGACCCGGTCTCCCGCCTGTGCTCAGTGGCCAGCGCCGGACACCCGCTGCCGGCCCTGGTCTCTCCCGCGACGGTCGGCACCGGCGCGGCCGCACGTGCAGTCGTCTTCCCGGAGCTGCCGATCGGCCCGCCTCTGGGGCTGGGCGGGCTGCCTTTCGAGACAGCCCAGTTCGAAGTGACGGAAGGCAGTCTGCTGGTCCTGTACACGGACGGCCTCATCGAAAGCCTCGTCCGTGACGTGGACGCCGGGCTTGCGCTGCTGGCGGACGTCCTCGCCCGGGCGCCGGCCTCGTTGGAGGAGACCTGCGACGCGCTGCTGTCCGCGCTGCTCCCCACCAGCCCCGCCGACGACGTCGCCCTCCTGGTGGCCCGCACCCGGACGCTGGATGCCGGCCTTGTCGCCACGTGGGATCTCCCCTCCGATCCGGCGGTGGTGGCCACCGCCCGCGAGCATGCGTCGGACTCGTTGGCCGCATGGGGCCTGGAGGAGCTGGACTTCGCCACCCAGCTCATGGTCAGCGAACTGGTCACGAACGCCATCCGTTATGGAAAGGATCCGGTTCAGCTGCGGATGATCTTCCAGTCGACACTGATGTGCGAAGTCGCCGACGGGAGCAGCACGGCCCCGCACCTGCGCCGGGCCCGTGTCTACGACGAGGGCGGCCGCGGTCTGCTGCTGGTCGCCCAGCTCGCCGAACGCTGGGGCACGCGGCACGGCCACGAAGGCAAGGTCATCTGGGCCGAGCAGGCCCTGCCCGGAAGCCCCCGCGCGTGACGACCACGGTGGTCTTGCGTGAGGAGACGGATCAGTTCGTGCGCCGCGCGGGCGGTCGTCCACCGGTCCCACCGGACCGGATCGCGAGATGAAACAAGCCCTCGGGCTCGCCCACTTCGAAGGCCGCACCTGGAACGGCTGGCACCACCACGTCGCCCTCGTCTCCGCCGCCCACGCCTTCTGCACCCTGCAACGGCTGGCACGAGACCCGAAAGACACGCTACGCCTTCACCCGGCCGCCGGCGCCGGGCCGGCGGCAGCAGGATGCGCAGGTGCGGCCTTGCCCGGAGTCAAGGCCGATGGCCAAAGCAGGCCCGGTCGGCGTGACCGGGCCTGCTCGTATGACACGCACCCAGCACAAACAAAACGAGGATTCTGCTAGTTTCTCCCATAAGCAGAACAGCGATTCTTTTTGTGGGAGGTGTGGTGCCTCGGCTCACCGACGCGCGCAAGGAACTCCGGCGTACTCAGATCGCCGAGGCCGCCGTCCGCTGCTTCAGCCGCAACGGCCTGGAGCGGACCTCGATCGCCGACATCACCGCCGAGTCCGGCCTCTCGGCCGGCTCGATCTACGCGCACTACCGCAACAAGGCCGACCTGGTCCGGGTCGCCGCCCGCGAGGTGCTCGCCAAGCGCGCCGACGTCCTCGGCGAGTACGCCGCGGCCGACGCCCCACCCAGCCCCGACGAACTGCTCTCCCGCCTGATCGCCGCGATCGATCCGGCCGAGGCCCGGGTCGGCGTGCAGACCTGGGCTGAGGCGACCACCGACCCGGCCGTCCGCACCATCGTCATCGACATGACCGACCGGATGCGCGCGATGCTGCACGACTGCATCACGGCCTGGCTCGTCAAGGTCGAGCACCATGAGCCGCCCCAGGCCCGGGAGCACGCCGCTCCGATCGCCCACCGGGTCATGGCGCTCTATCAGGCCGAACTGCTGTACACCGCCTTGCGAACACCGACCGAGGAGGCACCGTCGTGAGCACCGCGACCGCTTCGTTCGCCGCACGCACCGTTTTCCGGATCGGCTACGGCGCATTGCAGCTCGAGCGGCTCCACGACCGCCGCGGCGAGGCCGTCGCGCTGCTGCGCCGCGCGGTCGAGCTGGGCGTCGACCACGTGGACACCGCCGAGTTCTACGGCTTCGGTTTCGCCAACGCCGTGATCCGCGAGGCACTTCGCCCCGAGGACGACGTCCTGGTCGTCACGAAGGTGGGGGCTGACCCCGACCCGGGCGGGCGCCTGCCGCTGCGTCCGGCGCAGCGTCCCGAGCAGCTGCGCGCCAGCGTCGAGGACAACCTGCGCAGCCTCGGCGTCGACCGGCTCGCGGTCGTCAACCTGCGCCGCCTGGACACCGGCCCCGGGCTGCGTCCCCAGGGGGACCAGGTCGTCGATCTCGACGACCAGCTCGCAGTGATGACCGCCATGCGCGACGAGGGCAAGATCGGCGCGATCGGCCTGAGCAGCGTCACCCTCGACGGCCTGCGCCGTGCCCTGCCCGTCGGCGTCGTCTGCGTGCAGAACGCCTACAGTCTCGTCTCCCGCGACGACGAGGACATGCTGCAGCTGTGCGCGGCCGAGGGCATCGCCTGGGTTCCGTTCTTCCCGCTGGGCGGGGCGTTCCCGGGCCTGCCCAAGGCGACCGGCGAGCCGGCGGTGCAGGCAGTCGCCGATTCTCTGGGCGTCACGCCCTCCCAGATCGGCCTCGCCTGGCTGCTGCACCACGCCCCGAACGTGCTGCTCATCCCCGGCACCGCCAGCGTCGCCCACTTGGAGGCCAACATGGCGGTCAGCGAGATCGCGCTCGACGCCGCGGCCCTCGCCACTCTCGACGGCATCGAGTCCCGCTCCAGCGAAGTCCCGATCGGCTGACCGGAACCAGCTCGGCCCGGGTCACGACCGCACCACAGGCCGGACACCCTGACGACCCGCCAGGCCTCGCCGAGAAATCCCGCTCCACCAGGCTCCAAGGACGGATCATGAAGGCCATCATCTACCGAGACAACGGCGCCCCCGACGTCTTGCAGTTCGTCGACCGTGACCTGCCCGCGCCCGGCCCCGGCGAGGTTCGCGTCCGGGTCGCCGTGTCCGGGGTCAACCCGACCGACTGGCAGGCGCGCTCCGGCGCCGGTCATCCCAAGCACTTCTCCGAGGTCACCCCGCACCTCGACGGCGCCGGCACGATCGACGCCGTCGGTGAGGGTGTCGATGAGAGCCGGGTCGGTCAGCGGGTCTGGCTGTTCATGGCCGCCGCCGGGCGGCCCACCGGCACCGCTGCCGAGTTCACCGTCGTGCCCGCCGAACAGGCCGTGCCGCTGCCCGACGAGGCCGGCTTCGACGTCGGCGCTGCACTCGGCGTCCCCGCGCTGACCGCGCACCGCGCGCTCACCGTCGCCGAGGACGGGCCGCGTCGGCTGCGCCCCGGGGCACTCGACGGGAAGGTGGTGCTCGCCGCGGGCGGGGCCGGAGCGGTCGGGCACGCGGTGATCCAGCTCGCCCGATGGGCCGGCGCTACCGTGATCAGCACGGTCAGCGGCCCGGAGAAGGCCGGGCTGGCCACCGCCGCCGGAGCCCACCACGTGATCAACTACCGCGAGGGCGACCCGGCCGCCGAGATCCGCAAGATCGCCCCGGAAGGCGTCGACATCGTCGCTGAGGTGGCGCTGGGCACGAACCTCGCACTGGACCTGGCCGTGCTGCGAACCCGCGGCACGATCGCGACCTACGCCAACGACGGTGACAGTCCGGTCGAACTGAACGTACTGCAGAACATGGTGCTGAACACGCGCTTCCAGTTCCTTGTGCTCTACACGGCCGGTCCGGAGGCACGCGCCGCGGCCGTCCAGGACGTCGCCGCCGCACTGCGCGACGGCGCGCTGCCGGTCGGCGAGGAGCACGGTCTGCCGCTGATCCGCTTTCCCCTCGACCGCACCGCCGACGCGCACCGAGCGGTCGAGAGCCGCGCGGTCGGCAAAGTCCTGGTGGACGTCACGTCCTGACGTCCGGTCGGCCACCGCGCCCCCCTGAACTCACCTCGAACGACTGGTCCAGCGCCATCCCCACGACAATTTGCGAACAGTACGTCCCTCAACGCGGACAGATCCGCCATCGCTTCGCCGCCCAGCACCCCGAGCTGCTGGGCGGCTGCCGCTGTGCCGCAGGACGTTCGTGACGAGTTCGCCGGCGATCACCGTCAGGGCGACCGTCATCTGAACCTGGGACGCGGCCGGGGTGCCCCGGAGCTCCCGCTCACCCGGCGTGCGGGCCGATCGGCGCCGTGCAGAGGAGGCGAAGCGGCTCCGTGGGACAAGTGGCGACGCCATCACGCCCGACTCGGGCGCCCAGGGAAGATGCGAAAGGTGATGATCCTCAGTCCGGGCGTCCTCGGGTTCAACCGTCCTGCACGCACCGCTGTGGCAGCCATGCATGAAAGGGGCGCCGCCGGACACCCGGGGAGCGAGTTGCCTCAGAGCAAGGAGCCTGTCCGCGTGATCACTCCCCATGCCCAGATGCTGCGTGCGCTGCTGGCTCGCTATGCGGAAGCGTGTGCACGGGTGCTGGAACACGACACAGCCGCGAGGCGAGGGATCCTCAAGGACACCGCTTACACGCTGTGCGTCGTCACCGGGACATGCGAGATCAAGGACGCCCTCGCGACGGCGGACCGGCTCCTGGCCACCGAACAATCGGACGCAGCAGCCCGCCCCGACGGCGCGAGCCCAGATCAGGCCGGCCAGACCCTGGCCGTCTGAACCGGTCCCCTGACCGCCCGGTTGATTCAGGCCGAGACACCGGCCGGATGAGTAGCAAGGACACCACCTATGACGGGCAGTACGTTGTCGCCCGATGTCTCCGCCGGAGACGGGCCGGACCACGCGCGATACGACGGGATCACGCCGGATGCGGCCCGCAGGGAGAGCTCCGCGCGGTTCGCCTCGGCGGTCGAGTCCATCGACGCCGGAAGGCTGGAATTCCCGCTGCCCGGTTCCGGGCGGACCACGGCCCGCCTGGCCGCCCTGCAGTCGATCGCCGAGGAGGACCTGAGCCTGGCACGTCTGATCGAGGGGCATGTCGACGCGCTCGCCATCCTCGCCGAACTCGACGGCCCGCCGCACCGGCCCGGCCATCGCTGGGGAGTGTGGGCGGCGGAACCTCCGGGCACGACCCTCGAGGCCACTCCCTCCGCCGCCGGATGGGTCCTGGACGGCCTGAAACCGTACTGCTCAGGCGCACGCAGCTGCACCGACGCCCTGGTGACCGCGCGGACACCGGAGGGACGGCGGCTCTTCGCCGTCGCCGTCGACCCGCGCGCCTGTGTACCGGTCGAAGGCAGCTGGCAGGCCGTCGGGATGGCCGGCAGCGACACACCGGATGTGCACTTCGACCACGTGCCCGCGGTTGCAGTCGGCGGGGTCGACTCCTACGTGCGCCGGCCCGGGTTCCAGCACGGCGGGATCGGGGTCGCCGCCTGCTGGTACGGCGGCGCCGTGGCCGTCGCCCGCACCCTGCACCGCGCCACGGCCCACCGAGCCGACCCGCACGCGGATGCGCATCTCGGCGCCGTGGACGTCCAGTTGCACGCCGCCGCCACAGTGCTTCTGCGGGCAGCTGCGGAGATCGACGAGGATCCGTCGGACAGCAAAGGCCAGGCACGGGCACGAAGCCTGCGGGTACGCGCCTTCGTCGAATCGGTGTGCAGCGAGGTGCTGACGCGGGTCGGGCGCGCCACCGGGGCCGCTCCGCTCTGCCACGACCTTCGCCACGCCCGCAACGTCGCCGACCTGACCGTCTACCTGCGTCAGCACCACGGCGAACGCAACCTCGCGGAACTCGGCAGCCTCCTCGCCCGCCCGCAGGACTCCCGGTGAGCCCCCTGCCGCGCACCGGACGGGCCGGCACCGTCTCCGGCCCCGCGAACCCGATCCAGGCCCCCGGGACCGACGAGACGTACTGGCGTCGATGGAACGGATGGGAGACGCTCCCGGCGGCCCGCCTGCCGACCGGCGGCCGGGTCGTCGTGGTGGCTGCGCACCCCGACGACGAGGTGCTCGGCTTCGGCGGGGCCATGGCCGTACTCGCGGAGCGTGCTGTGGAGTTGACCGTCGTCTCGATCACGGACGGCGAGGGCTCGCACCCCCGCAGCCGGGTAGTGACACCCGCCGCCCTGGCACGGCTACGGGCACAGGAGCTGCGGGACGCCCTCACCGAGCTCGGCGCCGTCCACGCCCGGATCGTCCGCCTGCAGGTGCCGGACACCGGGGTGGCCCGGCACGAGGAGCAGATCGTGGAAGCCCTCACGCCGCTCGTCCGTGCTGCGGACCTGGTCGCCGCACCGTGGACCGGTGACGTGCACAGTGATCACGAGGCGGCCGGCCGCGCGGCTCGCGCGGCCGCGCAGCGCGCAGGCACGCTCTGCTGGCTGTATCCGGTGTGGATGTGGCACTGGGCGACGCCGGAGGACGCACGGATTCCCTGGCAGACGGCGCGACGCGTCGACCTCCCGCCACACATCCGGGTATTGAAGCGAGCGGCGATCGGCCGGTTCACCACGCAGATCCGACCGCTCGGAACCGGACCCGACGAGGCGGCGATCCTCCCGCCCGAGGAACTCGCCCACCACCTGCGCCCCATGGAGGTCCTGTTCCAGTGAGCACGCCGCCCTCGTACTTCGAGAACATGTACCGCGAGTCGTCCGACCCCTGGCACCTGACCGAGCGCTGGTACGAGCAGCGCAAGTACGACCTCACCCTCGCCTCCCTCCCCCGCGCCCGTTTCCGTCGTGCCTTCGAACCCGCCTGCTCCGTCGGCGAGTTGACATTGCGGCTTGCCGAGCGCTGTGACGCCCTGCTCGCCTGCGACCGAGTCCGGTCGGCGGCGGGGACCGCGGCTCGCAGAACCCGGGAGCTGCCCCATGTCGAAGTCCGCCATCTGACCGTGCCCGCGCAGTGGCCGCCGGGCACCTTCGACCTCGTCGTACTGTCCGAGCTTCTGTACTACTTCGACGGCGTCGAGTTGGCCACCTTGCTCAGACGCACGGTCGACGCTCTGGAGCCGGGCGGCACCCTCGTGGCCGTCCACTGGAACCACCCGGTGCCCGAGCACCTGCGCACCGGCGCGGAACTCGCCGAGATCCTCACGTCCGTTCCGGAACTGGCCCTGTCGAGCGAGCACCGCGAGGAGGACTTCGTCCTGCAGACGTTCGGCCGCCGCCAGGACGACGGGGCGGCCCCCCGCTCCCCCGCAGCCGCGGAAGGCCTGGTGTGAGACCGCGCGCGCTCGCCGTCCTCGTCCCCGCCCACAACGAGCAGGACCTTCTCCCCCGGTCCCTCGAGGCGATCCGTGCCGCCGCGCAACACCCCGCCCTGTACGCGGTGCCGGCGATCACTGTGGTCACCGCGGACAGCTGCTCGGACGGCACGGTGACCACAGCCCTGCGCGCGGGCGCCCAGGTCGTTCAGGTCGGGGGACGCAACGTGGGGCTGGCCCGAGCCGCCGCGGCGGAACGCGCCCTGGAGATGCTGGGCGGCCCGGAAGGACTCTGGCTCGCCTCGACCGACGCCGACAGTCTCGTGCCACCCGACTGGCTCGCCTTCCAGCAGGCGCGCGCCGGCGAGGGATGGGACGCGGTCGTCGGCACCGTCACCGTCATCCCCGGACCGCACCATCCGCCTTGCCTGGCGGCCCGCCACCAGGTGCGCTACACCGCCTCCCGCCCGGCGTACGGCCCCTGGACCCACCCCCATGTGCATGGCGCGAACCTCGGAGTGTCCGCTGAATCCTACGTGGCTGTCGGGGGCTTCCCTCCGGTGCCGGTGGGCGAAGATCGCGGTCTCGTCGCGGCGCTGGGCCGTGGAGGGCACCGGGTCCTGCGCACCGCCGAATGTCCTGTCGCCACGTCAGGACGCCTGCGCCCACGAGCCAGCGGCGGATTCGGTGATCATCTCGTCGGCCTGGCCCTTCAAGAGGGTGCGTCGCCCTAGGCACGACGCATTCGGGGCGCCCGGACCGGCGCGGCCCCTCCTTCTCACATGCCCCACCGCCCCGCGGGTACTTGCCACACCTCGTACTTCGGACGGCCGGTACGAGGAAGGCCGATGGCCGCCGGCCCCACCCCCCTTCTCTTCGGAAGTGACCAGTCGTGTCCAAGCCAGTCACCCTCACAGAGGTCCATCCGCACCGTGTCACCACATTGCGCCACTATGCGCACCTGGTCCGCGCCGATCGGCCCGCCGTGCAGCTCGACCTGGAGCTGCATTACACCGCCTTGGACCCGTTCGCCATCCGCGTCGTCCTGCGGACGGAGGGCGCTTCGGTCCGGTGGTCACTGTCGCGGGAGGCGTTTCTGCTCGGCCTGCGCCGCCACGAGGGAATCGGCGACGTGGCCGTATGGCCCGTCCGCCCGCCGGGCACCCCAGGACGGCTGTGCATCCGGCTCGGACCGCTCAGGGCTTGCGCCGTTTTCCAGGCAGACTGGGACGTGATCTCCGACTGGCTGGACGTCACACTGCAGCTCGTTCCCTCGGGCACGGAGAGCGATCACCTGCAGTGGGAGGATTTCCTCGCGCCTCTGCTCGGACGAGAAGAGGCCTGATCCTTGATCGTGAACACCCTTCCGGGCTGATCCCGCCGCCGACGGGTTCACCTCAGGCGGCTGGTGAGCGACGCGGACTATGAAGGCATGTCCGACGGCGAGTCGACTCCGTCTCCGGGAGCCATCGGGTCAGCCGGCGCCCGGCAGCCGGACGGCGAGGACGCCGTCCGGTTCGGTCCTGGTCTCGAAGCACGGCTGCGGCGCGGTCGCGGGACCGCTCACCGGGGCACCGTCGGACAGCCGGAACACACTGCCGTGCCAGGGGCAGGACACACAGCCGTCGTCGATGCCGCCCTCGGACAGCGGTCCCGACAGGTGGCTGCACCGGTCGGCCAGTGCACGAACGGTGCCGTCCTCGGCACGTACCACCAGCAGCGGCACCTCGCCCAGCATGCGCCGCTCGGGGGTTCCAGGCTTCAGGTCACCCACCGGGCCAAGCCGGTGCCAGCCGGGGTCCACCAGGTGGGCAACGGGCTCGGTCTCGTTGGCGCCCGCCCCCTGCCGGTAGGCGAGACGGCCGCCGACGAACCCGCCGGCACCCGCACAGACCAGACCCCCGAAACCAAGCGCCCGGCCGGCCCTCGGGCGATGCCCACGCACGGCGAACGACGCACCGAACAGCACGACCGCGCCGGCGTTGGCAGCCGCGTGCACCAGGCCTGTGCGCATCTGCTGGTCATGCTGCTCCGCCCAGTCCGTCCAACCGGCCAGCGCGGCGGGAAGCGCCGTCACCGTGCCCAGCCCGACGAGGACACGGGCGGGCCGTCCCGCGCCGGGCACGAAGTCCAGAACAACGGACGACAGCCAGGCGCCCATCGGCACCTGCACCATCGGCGCGACCGTACACCCAGACGGATCGCCTGCAGCAGGCTCGGCGCACGGGCAGCGGCCGCGTCCACCGGCGCTGAACGATGCCGGCCGGTCGGCCGGGATCATGGACGCCTCCCCTGATCGTCGTCCTTTGGATGACATTTGGCTTGTCATCCATTAGATGACGTGTTACAACGGTGCCAGTGAGGCGCATTGGCAGCAACTGCCCGAACCCGCTGGAGGTGTTTCACGATGTTGATGCGCACCGACCCCTTCCGTGAGATCGACCGGCTGGCCCAGCAACTGACGGGCGCCGGCACCTGGTCCAGGCCGTCCCCGATGCCGATGGACGCCTACCGCGAGGGTGACCAGTACGTGGTGACCTTCGACATCCCCGGCGTCAGCGCGGACGCGATCGACATCGACGTCGAACGGAACATGCTGACCGTCAAGGCCGAGCGCCGGCCCGTGGCGAAGGCCGACGACGTGCAGATGGACCTGTCGGAACGGCCGCTGGGCGTCTTCTCCCGCCAGATCGTGCTCGCCGACACGCTGGACACCGAGCACATCCAGGCCGACTACGACGCGGGCGTGCTCACCCTGCGCATCCCGATCGCCGAGCGCGCCAAGCCCCGCAAGATCTCCATCGGCGTCGGGGCCGACCACAAGGAGATCTCCGGCTGAGCCGGACCCCGTGAGGGGTGAACAGCGGCGGAGGGCGGGCACCTGATCTCCCCCTGGCCCGTCCTCCGCGCCCCATGGACCTGAAGAAGGGGTGACAGGCGACGTGACAGTGCGACGGGAAGCGTTCCTCCAGCAGGTGAAGGAACGCGGCGAATACCAGACTCTGGAGGAAGCCGAGCGCGCGGCCCGCGTGGTGCTCGCCCTGCTCGGCGCACACCTGGTCGGCGAGGTACGCGCCCAGCTGGCGGCGCGTCTACCGGAAGGCTTCGCCCTGATCCTTCTCAACCCGCTGCAGAGCGCCGAGCCGCTGTCCCCGGAGCGGTTCGTGCGGGCGACCGCGGCCTGGATCGAGGGCGCCACCGAACAGACCGCGGCCTGGGACGTCAGCGCCGTCCTGTCCGTGGTCGCCGACGCCACCGGCGACGACCTCCTCAAGCAGATCCTGCTCCAGCTCCCCGCAGGCTACGACCTCCTCTTCGGCCGTCCCCAGCCCACCTGACCGCCCGCCCCCGGTTACCCGGTGACCACACACCGGCCACCACGACCTGGTGACAGACCTGGCCTCAGATCGCAGGCCGCTTCAAACGGCGTGACAGCCATGCCGGTATCACTGTCGAAGAACGCGGCTCGGCATGTCGGTGATGCGGACAGGGCCATCCTCCCTTCGCGCTCTCCGGAGTCATCGATGACCTGCACAGCTGCAGGGGGCGGAAGTGTCTGGCATGCGGTGGCGGTGGCGGCCGCGTGGATCGGGAGACCGGCCTCGCGGTGGGTGCGGCCCTGGGCGTGGCCGGATTCGGTGGCACTTTCGCCGCCACCGACTCGGTCGTGGGAACGGCCGTCATCACCATCGTCGTCGCCGTCGCCGTCGCCGTCGCCGTATGGACGCTTCGCTACAACCGCGGCGTTTTCAGGGCCTGGTGGCCCGGCGCTCTACGAGCAGTCGAACCGGTGGGAGGAGGGCCGGTCGGGGCAGTGCAGGCAGGTGAAGAGGTAGATGCCGCCCATGTCGCCGAACATCAGGCCCGGCGGGCTCTGGATCAGCCGGCGGTCGTCGTAGGGGAGGTCCCAGACGGTGCCGGTCTCGGGAGTGTCCTCCACGGGGAGCCAGGCTCGCCATGACGCCCCGTCGAATTCCGCGCTGTTGACCGTGAGCAGGTGGTCCATGCGCCGACCGCACGTCGCGCAGTCGGGCCAGTCCGGCTCCTGTATCGCCCGGCCACCGTCACCCTCACCGGGCCGCAGCGGCAAGTCGGCGGCGGTTCTTCGGTGTTCAGTCCGTGGTCGCCGTGGACGGGGTCCCGGGCGGCATGTTGAACGGTGTGACCACCTGGATCGCCGACGGCAGGGCGGGGCCGTCGTACGGGAGTGCCTTGTGGGCACGCATGACCGTCTGGCACGCGCGGCGCATGTTCTGGCGCAGGTCGTGGTGGAGCACCGCGGACAGGCGGCGCTCGCGCAGCAGGCGGGTGTTGTCGCGGTCCAGGTCGTGGGCGACGAAGACGGCGCATTCCCGTCCGAGGGCCTCGAATGCCTCCAGGGTGGCGCGGTTGCCGCCGCCCACGGAGTACACGGCCACGATGTCCCCGTCGCGTCGGAGCGCGTCGAGGACGAGGTCGTACTGGGTGGAGTCCAGGCCGTCGCTGTCCGTGACCTCGACCAGGGACCGTTGCGGATCGGCGAGGCGCATCGCGCTGCGGAAGCCCATCTCGCGCTCCTCCTCGCCCCGGAAGGAACCCCTGCTGATGGTCGTGAGCACATGGCCGGGACGGTCGCCCAGCCACTGTTCGAGGAGGTAGGCGGCCGTGGTGCCGGCCGCGCGGTTGTCGATGCCGACGTAGGCCAGGCGGGCGCTGTGCGGGAGGTCGGTCACCAGGGTGACGACGGGGATACCGGCCGCGACCAGTCGTTCCACGGCGGCAGTGACTTCGGGTACGTCGGGTGCCTTGAGGATCACGCCCTGCGAACCGCGCTTGGCGATCTTGTCAAGTGTCCCGGTCAGCTCGGCGGCCGGGCCGGTCTCACGGAAGTGGAAGCGCGACCGCACGACGGCGGGATGCAGGGAGGGCAGTTCGGCCTCCAGGGCCTCACGCACCGCGGTGGAGAAGCGTTCCGGTGCCTGCATCACGATGTCGATCATGAAGGTGCGGCCGCCGATGCGGACCTGCGCCTGCTGACGGTCCAGGTCCTTGATGGCTTCCCGCACCTCCCTGACGGTGCTCTCCCGCACGTTGCCGCGCTCGTTGAGCACGCGGTCCACCGTGGCCGTGCTCAGGCCTGCCTGGCGGGCGATTTCCCTGATCGGGTAGGGGTGCCTCATGACGGATTCCAAGAGCTTCTGATGCACTTTTGATGTATTGGAAAGCATTGAATGATGGGTTCGGGTTCTCAAGACTGGCAGAAATGCACGGACCGCGAAAGGACCACGGATGCCCACCTCAACCGCGGGAGCGCGGACCTGGCTGACCGAGGCCGACTGCGACCTCGACGCGTTCCGCTCCCTCGTGGACCAGCGCACCGATCCCGCCGACACCCCCTCGGCCGAGCGCGTGGAGCAGAACGTCCCGCTCTACGACAGCGACCGGCTCCGCGCCCTCACGGCGACCCCGGAAGGCCGGCGCGAGGTGCAGGGCGAACTGGTCAGGGCGCTGTTCGACGGCCCCGGCATCGTCGTCCTCAAGGGCGCGTTCGCCGATGCGGACGTCGTCGACCGGGCCACCGAGGCCTTCACCGCGCTGATCGAGGAGGAGCGCGCGAGCGGTGCCACCCGCGGCGACCACTTCGCCAGGCCGGGCGCCAACGACCGGGTCTGGAACGCCCTGGACAAGGTGGCCCTACGGGCGCCCGAGGTGTTCGCCGACTACTACGCCAACGACATGATCGCGCTGGTCGCCGACGCCTGGCTGGGCCCCGCCTACCAGGTCACCTCGCAGGTCAACGTCGTCAACCCGGGCGGCGCCGCGCAGAGCGTGCACCGTGACTACCACCTCGGGTTCCTCTCCCAGGAGCGGGCCGCCGCCTACCCGGCGCACGTGCACCGCCTGTCCCCCGTCCTCACCCTCCAGGGGGCCGTCGCCCACTGCGACATGCCCGTGGAGTCCGGCCCCACGCTCTACCTCCCGCACTCCCAGAAGTACGAGCCCGGCTACCTCGCCTGGCGACTCCCCGAGTTCGTCGAGTACTTCGACACCCATCACGTCCAACTCCCCCTGGAAAAGGGCGACGCCGCCTTCTTCAACCCGGCGCTCTTCCACGCCGCCGGGTACAACCGCTCGGCCGGCGTCCGCCGCATGGCGAACCTGCTGCAGATCTCCTCGGCCTTCGGGCGCGCGATGGAGACGGTGGACCGTGCGGCGATGGCGCGCGCCCTCTTCCCGGTGCTGCTGCGCCGCAAGGCCGAGGGCGTCTCGCAGGACTGGCTGCGCCGCGTGGTCGCCGCCACCGCCGAGGGCTACCCCTTCCCCACCAACCTGGACCTCGACCCGCCGGTCGACGGTCTCGCCCCGCCCTCCCAGGCGGACACTGTCTGGCAGGCCGTGACCGAGGGCTGGACCCCCGGTCGGCTGCGCGAGGAACTGCAGGCCGGCGCCGAGCGCCGCCAGAGCTGAAGGGAACACCGCGACTCATGGGACTCCTCGAGGACAAGGTCGTCCTCGTCAACGGCGGCAGCCAGGGCATCGGCGCGGGCATCGTACGGGCCGCGGTACGGGAGGGTGCGAGCGTCGTCCTCACCGGCCGCCGGGCCGAGGTGGGCGAGAGGCTCGCCGCCGAGACGGGCGCCCGCTTCGTACGCGCGGACCTCGCCGACCCGGCGCAGGCGCGCGACAGCGTCGCACGCACCCTGGACGTGCACGGCCGGATCGACTGTCTGGTCAACGCGGCCGGGCTGACCTCGCGCGGCTCG
The DNA here is from genome assembly GCF_042894765.1 of Streptomyces sp. NPDC001507. Lineage (NCBI taxonomy): Bacteria > Bacillati > Actinomycetota > Actinomycetes > Kitasatosporales > Streptomycetaceae > Streptomyces > Streptomyces sp. NPDC001507. The sequence goes on along the minus strand of NZ_JBIAVV010000001.1, from coordinate 404,308 downwards.
CTCCTGGACACCTCGCCGGAGCTGTTCGACCAGCACATGGCGATCAACCTGCGGGCGCCGTTCTTCGCCATGCAGGCGGCCGTGGCCGACATGGTCGCCCGTAAGACGCCCGGCACGATCGTCAACATCGGCTCCAACTGCGCCCACGGCGGGCCGCCCTTCCTGGCCCCGTACTCCGCGGCCAAGGCCGGACTCGCCGGGCTCACCCGCAACGCGGCCCACGCCCACCGCTGGGACCGCATCCGGATCAACGGCCTCAACATCGGCTGGACCGACACCGAGGGTGAGGACGCGGTCCAGCGCGCCTTCCACGACGCGGGCGACGACTGGCGGGAGAAGGCGGCCGCCGCCCAGCCGATGGGCAAGCTCGGCCAGGTCGACGAGATCGCCGACTTCGTCGTCTTCCTGCTGTCCGACCGCAGCGGGGTGGTGACCGGCTCGGTCATCGACTGGGACCAGAACGTCATCGGCGCCCAGGGCTGAACCCCTCCGTCGGGGAACCGGACAGGCGGGGAACAGGACAACGGACATACATGCCTTCGGGAATCATCAGGCTGGGCCGGACCACCGGAGCGTGCGAGGGATGATGACGGACGAACCCTTGCGGATCGGTGTCCTGGGCGCCGCCCGGAGGCGAGTCGCCGACCCGCTGTCCCCCCTCTCTGCCGGGTGAGCACGCCGGTTTTGCGGCTTCTGGAGCAAGTTATGATCACCAGCACATGTGACGCGCTCATGACGTGGGGGCCCGATGGGCACGCTGAACGGCAGAACGGCTCTGGTCACCGGCGCCGGGCGGGGGATCGGGCGGGCCATCGCCCGCCGTCTCGCGGCGGACGGCGCGCTCGTCGCCGTGCACTACGGAAGTGACGAGTCCTCGGCCCGCGAGACCGTCGCGCTGATCACCGATGCCGGCGGGCGCGCGTTCCCGCTGCGCGGTCCGCTCGACGAGCCCGACGGCATCCGGACCGTGTACGAGCGGTTCGACGCCGGCCTGCGCGCACTGGGCGAGCCGACCGCGCTGGACGTCCTGGTCAACAACGCGGGCTTCAACATCGGGGGCGGCGTCCGCGAGGTGACCCCGCAGGACTTCGACCGGCTCATGGCCGTACACGCCAGAGCCCCGCTCTTTCTCGTGCAGGAAGGACTCACGCTGCTGCGCGACGGCGGCCGTATCGTCAACATCAGTTCGGCGGCCACCCGCGTCGCCCTCCCGTCCGCCCTCGCCTACTCCATGGCGAAAGCGGCTCTGGAGGCCCTTACCCACACGCTCGCCAAGGAGCTCGGGGCCAGGCAGATCACGGTGAACTGTGTGGCACCCGGCTTCGTCAGGACGGACATGAACCGAAGGCGCTGGGCAACGCCCGAGGCCGAGGCCCAGCATGCGGCGCTCTCCGCGTTCGGCCGGATGGGGGAACCCGCGGACGTCGCGGACATCGTGGCCTTCCTCGCCTCCACGGACTCCCGCTGGGTGACGGGTCAGTGCATCGACGCGTCCGGCGGCTCGGCCCTGTGACCGCTGCACCGAACGGCAACTCTGCGCGAAGGCCTGGCCAATGGCACAATCACAACGCCCCCCACCGCCTCGTCCGCGGCGCGCGAAGCGACCTCGGTGAGCCGGTCAGTGATCTAGTGCGCGCTGGAGTCATGCATGACCGCCTTACCTTCTTCCGACGGCCATATCGACACGAGCAGGCCCCATCCGGCACGGGTCTACGACTGGCTGCTGGGCGGCAAGGACAACTATCCGGTCGATGAGGAGGTGGCGTCGAAGCTGCCGCCGGAGGCGCGTCTCAACGCCATGCGCAACAGGGCGTTCATGCACCGCGCTGCGGCCTGGCTGGCCGGCAACGGCATCGACCAGTTCCTCGACATCGGTACGGGCATCCCGACCGAGCCGAACCTGCACCAGATCGTGCAGGGCATAGTGCCGTCGGCGCGGATCGCCTACGTCGACAACGACCCCATCGTGCTGCGGCACGCGGAGGCTCTCCTCTTCAGCAGCCGCGAGGGAGCCACGGACTACATCGAGGCCGACGTGCGCAGGCCGGGAACCATCCTCGACCACGCCCGTACGTTCCTGGACTTCACCCGGCCGGTCGCGCTGTCGATGATCGCGCTGATGCACTTCATCACCGACGACGAGGACCCCTACGGTCTGACGCGGACGATTCTCGACGCGCTGCCCTCGGGCAGCTACTTCATGTTCTCCCACGGCACCACCGACGAGCACCCGCACCTCGTCAAGTCGGTGAACGCGACCTACCGCAAGGGCGAGATCCCCCTGCGCATGCGTACGCGGGCCGAGATCGAGCCGTTCTTCGAGGGCCTGGAACTGGTGGCTCCCGGGCTGGTCACGGCGACCCACTGGTACCAGGACGCACCGGCTCCCGCCCAGGAGCTGAGCGGCTTCTACGTCGGCGTCGCCCGCGTGCCGTGACAACGCCCCCGCCCCCGGGGGCGAGGCGGGAACGCAGGAGGATCACTACGCTGCACGAGTGTTCTCATACGACGAATTGACTTCGCCGGAACGCGAGTTGTGGGACGCGTTTCCCGAGGGGCGGGCCGTGAGCCTGCGCGCGGACGGGCCCGGGGACGACCGCGTCGTCGAGGGTGGGCGCTGGGGGCCGGAGCGGACGGTCAGGGCCTCCGTGATCGCGGCGCTGATGCTGGGCGCGCGCAGCGGGCAACCCGGCGCCGTGCCGTGTCTGCGGCTGGCCGGAGCGCGCATCGCCGGACCGCTCGACCTGGCCGGCGCGCAGCTCGCGTACGCCCTCTGGCTGGAGGAGTGCTGGTTCGAGGAGGCGGTGAACCTGCTCGGGGCGACGACCCAGACGCTCGTGTTCAAGGGCTGCCGGGTGCCCGGCATCGAGGCCGGGGCGGCCCGTATCGAGGGAAACCTCGACCTGGGGCGCTCGATCGTCGAGAGCGGCGCCCCGTCGCACTTCCACCATCGCATCACCGCCCTGTCCCTCACCAACTCCCGGGTGACCGGCGGGGTGATCCTCAACAGGGCCGAGCTGAACGCGCCCGGCGGGTGGGCCCTGGCCGGCGGCGGCCTGGTCATGGAAGGGGGCCTCTTCTGCCGGCCCGGGTTCGTCGCACGGGGTGAAGTACGGTTGCCGGGTGCGCAGTTGCCCGGAGGGCTGTACATGAACGGCGCGCGCCTTGAGGAGCCCAGCCCGCGTGGCCTGGCGCTCAACCTGGAAAACTGCGTGACCTCGACGGTCGTCCTGTCCAGCGGATTCGTCGCGAACGGCACCGTGGAGCTGCGGGGTGCCCGGATCTCGGCCGGCCTGAGCTTCGCGGGGGCCGTGCTGAACGGGCCGCCCGGCGGCAACGGCCCGTCCCTGTCGGCCTCGTTGATGCAGGCCGTCGACTTCGACTTCACGCTCGCCCGGCCGCCGTCGGGCGCCGTGGACCTGCGGGGTGCGCAGGTGTCGTACCTGCGCGACGGCGAACGCAGCTGGCCGGACGTGGTGGAGCTGGACGGCTTCGGGTACGGCGCCATCAGGGGGGACGAGGCGGGCGGGAGTCCGGAGGCGGCGGGGCAGCGCAACTCCGTGGCCCGCCGGGTGGCGTGGATACGGCGCAGCCCCGGCTACAACCCCCAGCCCTACGAGCAGTTGGCGAGCTGGTACCGCAAGGCCGGGCACGACGACGAGGCCCGCCGGGTGCTCCTCGCCCGTCAGCGCCACCGGCGGCGGACCCTGCCCCCGGCCGCGCGGGCGTGGGGCCACCTGCTCGACGTGACCGTCGGCTACGGCTACCGCCCCTGGCTGGCCGGCGTCTGGCTGCTCGCGCTGACCCTGCTGGGCACCCTGTCCTTCGGCGGCCACTCCCCCAAACCGGTCCAGCAAGGCCAGGGCGCTCCGTTCCAGCCGCTCGTCTACACCCTCGACCTGCTGATCCCCATCGGCGGCCTGGGCCAGCGCGCCGCCTGGTACTGGCCGGAGGAGGGCCTCCAGTGGCTGGCCTACCTGCTGATCGCCTTCGGCTGGATACTGACGACCGCCGTCATCGCGGGGGTCACCCGCGCCCTGCAGAAGAACTAGCGGCGACTGCCGCGTGCGGGCGCCGTGGGCAGCCGGACCGGGCCCGTCCACCGACTGGACGGGCCCGGTCCGGCGCGCGGGCCGCGTCAGTCCACGCGGACGGTGACCGTGACGGTCTTGAGCACGGCCGGCAGCTTGGTGGTGTCGACCTTCAGGATCTCGCCGTTGTCGGTCCGGCCCGTGGCCGGCAGCACCTTCTGGTGGACGGTCCACTTCCCGTCGGGGTCGACGGCGATGGTGTCGATGCCGAAGTCGTCGTCGTTGGACAGGTACAGCGTCTTGCCCGCGTCCGTGGTGGCGACGCCCTCGACCTTGTCGTGCCCGAAGAACTTCCCGCTGGGGTCGAGCTGGCTCACCAGCGTCCCGACGTCGAGGTACGGCTGCTTCTGCGCGACCTGGACGCCTGCGCCGGTGAGCGCGGTGAGCGCGGCGTTGGTGCCGACCTTGCCGACGAACGCCTCGGGTGACTTGCCGCCGATGGTCAGCCCGCTGACGTCGGTGGCGCCGTTGATGTCGACCTCGTAGAGGGACTTCCGGGCGAACGGCTCGACGTTTCCGTCGCGTTCGTCGACGACGAACTTCGTGTCGGACAGCGCCGTGATCTCGCTGTTGGCGTCACCGGTGGTGGCCGGGTCGTCCAGCAGGTACAGGTACTGCCTGGTCCTGAACGTGCGCAGGTCGATGGTGACGATGCGGGTGGGCGCGAGGTTGGACGCCTTGGTGCTGCCGAGATCCGGCTGCTGCAGCGCGGCCTGCATGACGCCCACCAGGGCCGAGCCGTCCGGCGTGACCGTCAGGCCTTCCATGCCCTTGTTCTTCAGGCGGTTGGCCAGCTCGGCCGGCAGGTAGCCGAGGATCTTGTGGAACTGGTTGTCCTGGCTGTCCTTGTACGGGGTCAGCCGGCCCAGTTCGTAGCCGTTCGCGTCGAAGTGCGTGAGGTACGGACCGTACTCGTCCGAGACCCAGAACGTGCCGTCGGGCAGCGCCACCAGGCCCTCGGAGTCGTAGCCGTAGGGGTCACGCCCGACGGGCACGGGGGTGCCGCCGTTGGCGTTCGTCGCGGTGACGTCGTCGATGACCTCGCTCGTGTCGTGCGGCGGACGGCCGCTGTACGGCACACCGCCCAGGCTCTTCGGGCCCTTCAGGGTGATCTTCCTGACCAGCTCGGCCCTGCCCTTGTCGAGCTTGAACTCACCGATCTGCGGGGTGAAGTCGGTGAGCATCTCGGACTTGTTGCCGTCCGGGGCGTCGGCGTTGGGACCGCGGTCGGTGAGGCCGTAGAGGCGGCCGGACTTGCCCGGTACCGGGGTGAGCGCGGAGCCGTAGCCCTCGCCGGAGATGCGGGTGGTCGTACCGCCCGGTCCCGCGACCGTGGCGAGCGAGGGCAGCGGGTCGCCGTTGCGCTGCGTGTCCTTGAACAGCTGCACGGCGTCGGTCGCCGTGTACGTGAAGGTGTCCGTGCCCTTGAAGCCGGCGTCCGGCGTGTACGTGAACGTGCCGTCCGCGTCGACCGTCGCCGTGCCGTGGGACGGGGCGGTGTGCCGCACGACCGCGGTCGCGCCGTAGTCGTTGCGCAGCACGTCACCCGTCACCTTGCCGTGGCCGGAGAACGAGTCGGCGGCCGCGTCGAAGTCGTGCGTCGGGGCCGACAGCCAGCCGTGGGCCTGGGCCACGACGGTGCCCGTGCCCGCCACGGCGGCGGTGACAAGGATCGCTATGCCGATCCGGGTGCGCTTGCGCGAGCGAGGTCTTGAGGTCATGCCCATGAACTTGTAGGTCCGGGGTGAACCCTGAGTCGCCATCAGGTGAACCCACGGTTCAAAGTGGCCTGTTGTCGGCCTTCGGGCCCCAGGGTGTCCACCACATCTGTCATGTTCACATCTTGACGGACTTGGTATAGACCTTTTACTTTCCCGCCATGGCTGCTCGCTCTCCCTACCTCACCGCCGCCTTACGCGGCACTCCCGTGATAGCCCTGCTGGCCCTGTCGCTCGGCCCGTTGACCGCGACACCGGCGGCAGCGGCGACGGGCACGGTCACGGGCCTCGCCGGCAAGTGCCTCGACGTCGCCGGCGCCGGCACCGCCGACGGCACCCCGGTCCAGCTCTACGACTGCAACGGCACCGGCGCCCAGCAGTGGACCACCGGCGCCGACAACACCCTGCGTGCCCTCGGCAAGTGCCTCGACGTCACCGGCAACTCCACCGCCGACGGCGCCAAGGTCCAGCTCTGGTCCTGCACCGGCGCCGCCAACCAGCAATGGACCGTCACCGCCGCCCACGACATCGTCAACCCGGCCGCGAACAAGTGCCTCGACGTGACCGACCGCTCCTCCGCGAACGGTGCGCGGATCCAGATCTGGAGCTGCACCGGGGCCGACAACCAGAAGTGGAACGCCCCCGCGCAGCAGCAGTCCGGCGAACAGTGCTGGGCCACGCACTACGGCCCCCAGCCGCCCGGTGCGCTGACCGCCAGCGGCGAGGTCTTCGACAACAACGCCGACACGGCCGCCACCTCCCTCTCCCGCCAGCCCCAACTGCCCTTCGGCACCCGCGTCCAGGTCACCAACATCGCCAACGGCCGCTCCCTGACCGTTCGGATCAACGACCGCGGCACGTTCACCCAGACCCCGCAGGAACCCAAGTGCCTCGATCTGACCGACGGCGCCTTCAGCCGGCTCGGCGGCGTCCTCGACCCCGACGCCGGACACATCGTCGTGACCCAGCAGGTCCTCGGCTGAGACGTCTGCCCCGGCAGACCGGTCACGCGCTCCCACCCCCCTCGTCTCACGTCAGGAGCAGCTCTCCATGCGCCTACCTCTCGTCATGTCCCGCCGCTTCGGGCGCGGCGTCCTCGGCCGACTGACACTGGGCGTCGTCCTCGCCGCCGTCCTGTCCGCCCTGTTCACCGTCGCCCCGGCCCAGGCGGCGACCGGCCAGATCACCGGACTGGCCGGCAAGTGCGTCGACGTGGCCGGCGCCAACAGCGCCAACGGCACCGCCGTCCAGCTCTACGACTGCAACGGCACCGGCGCCCAGAGCTGGTCGAACAGCGGCGACGGCACCCTGCGCGCCCTCGGCAAGTGCCTGGACGTGGTCGACCGCGGCACCGCCGACGGGTCCGCCGTCCAGCTCTGGGACTGTTCCGGCGGAGCGAACCAGCAGTGGGTCGTCACCGCCGCCCACGACATCGTCAACCCCGCCGCGAACAAGTGCCTCGACGTGCGGGACAACAACAGCGCCAACGGCACCCGCCTGCAGATCTGGACCTGCACCGGCGCCGCCAACCAGAAGTGGAACGCCCCGGCCGGTGACGGCGGAGGCGGCAACCCGTCCGGGTTCGTGGTCAGCGAGGCGCAGTTCAACCAGATGTTCCCGAACCGGAACGGCTTCTACACCTACCAGGGCCTGACCGCCGCGCTCAGCGCCTACCCCGGCTTCGCCACCACCGGCAGTGACACCACCAGGAAGCAGGAGGCGGCCGCCTTCCTCGCCAACGTCAGCCACGAGACCGGCGGCCTGGTGTACGTCGTGGAGCAGAACACCGCCAACTACCCGACGTACTGCGACTGGAGCCAGCCCTACGGCTGCCCGGCGGGCCAGGCCGCCTACTACGGCCGCGGCCCCATCCAGCTCAGCTGGAACTTCAACTACAAGGCGGCCGGTGACGCGCTCGGCATCGACCTGCTCGACAACCCCTGGCTGGTGCAGAACGACTCGGCCGTCGCCTGGAAGACCGGCCTGTGGTACTGGAACACCCAGAGCGGCCCCGGCACGATGACCCCGCACAACGCCATGGTCAACGGCGCCGGCTTCGGCCAGACCATCCGCTCCATCAACGGCTCCCTGGAGTGCGACGGCCGCAACCCGGCCCAGGTCCAGAGCCGCGTCGACGCCTACCAGCGCTTCACGTCGATCCTCGGTGTCACCCCCGGCGCCAACCTGTACTGCTGATCACCCCCGCGGGTGCGTGGAGCCGGCCGGGCGTTCGGCTGCCCGGCCGGCTCGGTGCCGCTCAGCCCGGCAGTCTCCAGTTCTGGGCTGCGGTGCCGTTGCAGGTGTACAGCTGGAGCTGGGTGCTGTTCGCCGTCGAGGAGTTGGGGTCGTCGAGGCACAGCTTCGACTCGGGGTTGACCAGCGACCCGTTGCTGCCGGCGGTCCACTGCTGGGCGCCGGTGCCGTTGCAGGTCCACAGCTGGATCAGCGTGCCGTTGGTGGTCCCGCTGTGGTCGGCGTCCAGGCACTTGCCGAGGGCCCGGACCGTTCCGTCGCCGGCGACGATCCAGTCCTGGGCGTACGTGCTGTCGCAGCCCCAGATCTGGACGTGGGTGCCGTCGGCGGTGCCGGAGGACGCGACGTCCGCGCACAGGTTCGAGGCCACCGACGAGGTGAGCGGACCGATCCGCGGCGAGGTGGGCGCGGTGGTGTCGCCCGCGTACGAGGGCGGCGCCGCGCCGGCCGCCGTCGCCCAGGAGGTGTTGGCGCCGGTGCCCAGCGTGAAGTCCAGCGTGCCGCCTGCCGTGATCGCGGTGGTGGGGGCGTAGGCGTTGTTCCACGCCGTGCCGTTCCACGCCGCGGACTGGACGTAGGGGGCGTTGTCGGCGGCGCCGTTGCCGTTGACCGCGAGCGTCCTGCCCGACGGGAGCGTGACCACGGCCTGCGTGAACAGCGGGGAGCCGAGGGCGAGGTCGGCGGTGCCGGGCGTCTCGGGGAACATGCCGAGCGCCGACCACACGTACCAGGCGCTCATCGCACCGAGGTCGTCGTTGCCGTCGGCCAGGCCGCCCGGGGTGTTCGACCAGATCTGGTCCTGGATCGCCCGCACCGTGCCCTGCGTCTTGTAGGGCTGCCCGGTGTAGTCGTACTCCCACGGGAGTTCGATGCTCGGCTCGTTGCCGACCCAGGCGTAGCCGTTGGCGCCGGTGTAGCTGCGCAGCACGGTGTCCAGGTAGTGGTTCATCGCCGTGTTGCCGCCCTTGGCGTGGGCAAGCCCTCCGATGTCGAAGGGCACCATCCCGGTGTAGATCCACGAGTCGGCCTCGACCATGTCGGTGCCGCTGGTGGGATCGAAGCCGCCGGTCCACGAGCCGCTCGCGTTGCGGGGCTCCACGAAGCCGGAGGCGGGGTTGAGCACGTTGCGCCAGTCCTGCGCTCGGTTGGCGTAGGTCTTCTGGTTCGCGGTGTCCCCGAGCGCTCCGGCCATCGCGGAGATCGCGAAGTCGGCGGTGTCGTACTCCAGGGTGGTGGCCACCGGGCCGTAGAAGTTGCAGCAGCCGTAGCTGCCGTCGTGCGGCATGTAGCCCGGCGAGTTCAGGTAGGCGAGGCCGGGGCGGTCGTTGTTGGTGGTGCTCGCCTGTTTCACCATGTCGGCCAGGGCGGCCGTGGTGTCGAAGTTCCGGGCGCCGAAGGCGTAGTAGTCCGCGAGGATGGCGTCCGCCGGGTCACCGACCATGACGTACGACTCGCCGTTGTTCTCCGACCACTTGGGGAATATCCCGGTCTGCGCGTAGTCGTCGACCATGGACTGGGCGGTGTCCGAGGCGACCTGGGGAGCGACGAGGGCTTCGAGCTGGGCCTGCGAGCGGTAGATGTCCCAGCCGGAGTAGTTCGCGTACACCGCGCCGTGACCGGCGTCCACGGTGTGCGTCTTCCCGTCGAAGCCGTAGTACTGGCCGTTGCTGTCGCTGATCACGTTCGGATGCAGCAGTGAGTGGTAGAGCGCCGTGTAGAAGCTCTGCTGCTGTGCGGCCGTCCCGCCGGCGATCTGCACTTTGCCGAGCGTGCTGTTCCACGCGTTCTGCGCCGCGGTCCGCGTCGCGCCGAAGTCCCAGCCGGAGTTCTCCGCGGTCCGGTTGGCGACCGCGTTGGCGACGGACACGTAGGAGATGCCGACCTTGGCCTGCACGACCGGGTTGCTCGTGGTGTTGAAGGTGACGTAGCCGTTCGAGGCGGCGGCGGCAGGGGCGGCGCTGCTCCCTGTGGTCTTCGCGGACCCGTGGTGCCCGGTGCCTGGGTTCTTGCCGTGCAGGACCGGCCGGTTGGGCCTCTCGGCCGCGTTCTTCGAGGCCCCGGCGGTGACCCGGGGAGTGGTGGCCGACGCCTTGGCGAGCGAGCTGCCCTGCGAGGCGAACGGCTGGTCGAAGACCATGTCGAAGTACACCGTGTACGTGTTTCCCGCGCCGCAGAAGTGGCCGCTGGTGACCTGCCCGCTGACCTCCGTGTTCGACACCTTGGTGAACTGGGTCGAACTGGCGCCGTTCTGACTGCCCGTCAACTTGAAGATCAGATTGGCCTGGCTGGTCGAGGGGAAGGTGAACCGGGCCATGCCGCTGCGGGTCGTGGTGGTCAGCTCGGTGGTCACCTGGTTGTTGAGCGTAACCTTGTACGACCCGGCGGAGGCCGACTCGTCGGCGTGCGAGAACGCGTCCGTGGCACCGGTGTTCACCGCTCCCACCGTGGGCAGCACGGGTACGTCGCCGGCCGCGCCGCAACCGGGGCCGGCGATGTGGGTCAGGCTGAAGCCGGTGATCGACGAGTCGTTGTACTCGTAGCCCCCGCCGTCGGGCCGCGACGGCGTGTCCGGGCTCCACTGCACCATGCCGAACGGGACGTCGGCCCCCGGGAAGTCGTCGGCCTGGTTCGACGTTCCGATGAACGGATTGACGAGAGTGGCCGGTGCGGTGACGAGCGCGGCCTTCCCGGCGGCCCACGCCGGCGTGCACAGTCCGGCCGCGGCGAGCGCCGCGGCCGCGAGGAGACCGATCGCCATGGTGCCGGGGGGTCTCGACAGTCGTGTGATCACGGGGTTTGCTCCTCTACTCGGAAGTTGAGGGTCCGACAACGTTGTCGGCGCGGTCGGGAACGCGACCCGGATGAGGAACGACGCGCGCCGGATGGTCGGATGGCCGAGGCTGACAACGTTGTCCGACCGTGGAGACGAGGTGCCTGAGCTACGAACGCTTCGAGGGGTCCCCGGGCCGTGAGCGCCCCGGGAGCAGAGCGGGAACTGTCCGTGAAGCTAGCCACAAGGCAGGGGCATGTCAACGACTGCCGCAGGGCGGTCCGCCGGGTACGACGCGAGCCGGGCGCCGGCCTGCGGGTCGCGGACGGCGTCACCGCGGAGCGGCAGACTACGGTGGCGCATCCGGCGCCAAGGGAGGCAGCGCATGACCGACGTCGTTCTCGGAGTGGACGTGGGCACTTCCAGTACCAAGGGCGTGGTGGTGGACACGGCCGGCCGCGTCCTGGGCGAGGCCGTACGCGGTCATGCGGTCGACCGTCCCCGGCCGGGGCACGTCGAGATGGACGCACAGGTGTGGTGGGACGAGTTCGTCTCGCTCGCGGCCGAACTCCTGGACCGCGACGACCTCACCGTCCGTGCCGTCGGAGTCAGCGGCATGGGCCCGTGCACCCTGCTGGTCGACGGCGCGGACGAACCGGTGCGTCCGGCGGTGCTGTACGGCGTGGACACCCGCGCCGGGGAACAGATCACGCGGCTGAACCGGGAGTTGGGGCCGGACACGGTCTTCCGCAGGTGCGGTTCGGCGCTGTCGTCCCAGGCCGTCGGGCCGAAGCTCGCCTGGATCCGCGAACGGGAGCCCGACGCGTGGGCGCGCGCCCGCCGCCTCTACATGCCCGCGTCGTGGCTCGCCCACCGGCTGACCGGCGCCTACGTGCTGGACCTGCACTCCGCCAGCCAGTGCACCCCGCTGTTCGACATCCACGAGCAGCGCTGGATCCCCGAGTGGGCCGAGCACATCGCACCCGGCCTCGAACTCCCGCCGCTGCGCTGGCCGGGCGACGAGGCCGGGCGGGTGCGGACGACCGTCGCGGGCATCCCGGCGGGGACACCGGTCATCGTGGGGACGATCGACGCCTGGAGCGAGGCCGTCAGCGTCGGCGGCCACGGTGTCGGCGACCTGATGCTGATGTACGGCACCACGATGTTCCTGGTGAACACCGTCGACCGGCTGGTGACCAGCCCGTCGATGTGGTCCACGGTGGGTGCCCTGCCCGGCACCCTCTGCCTGGCCGGCGGCATGGCGACCTCCGGAGCCGTCACCGACTGGCTGGGACAGCTCTTCGGCGGCGTCGGGCCCGGCGTGCTGTTCGGCGAGGCGGCCGCGTCGCCGCCGGGTGCGAACGGCCTGGTGATGCTGCCCTACTTCGCCGGGGAGCGCACGCCCGTCATGGACCCCGACGCCCGGGGGGTGATCGCGGGCCTGACGCTGGGTCACACCCGGGGCGACCTGATGCGGGCGGCGCTGGAGGCGACCGCCTACGGGGTCCGGCACAACGTCGGAACGATGCTCGCGGCCGGGGCCGACATCCGGCGGATCGTCGCGGTGGGCGGCGGCACCCGGGGCGGGCTGTGGCCCCAGATCGTCAGCGATGTCACCGGCCTCGAACAGATCGTCGCCCGCACCACCATCGGGGCCAGTTACGGTGCCGCCTTCCTCGCCGCAGGGCTGACCGGCCGGCCGGACATCACGGCGTGGAACCCGCCGGAGTCGGTGGTCCGGCCCGATCCCACGACCGCGGATGTCTACGGCCGCCGGTTCGCCCAGTACCGGGACCTGTACGACAGCACCACCGCGGTCACCCACGCCCTGGCCCACGACCAGCGGACCGGACGTCGAACGGCCTGACCGGCGCGCGGATTCGCCCTGCTATGGTGCGCCGATGCCAGCGATCAAGCAGTTCCAGGTCACCTTCGACTGCGCGGAACCCGAGCGTCTCGCCCGCTTCTGGTGCGAGGTGCTGGGGTACGTCGTACCACCGCCGCCGGCGGGGTTCGCCACCTGGGACGAGTTCAGGCGCGCGCAGCCGCCCGAGCAGCGGGACGCGTGGTTCGCCTGCGTGGACCCCTCGGGCGTCGGCCCGCGGCTCTACTTCCAGCGCGTGCCCGAGGGGAAGGCCGTCAAGAACCGGGTGCATCTCGACGTGCGGGTCGGCACCGGCCTCGTGGGCGAGGAGCGGCTCGCCGCGCTGGAGGCCGAGTGCGCGCGGCTGGTCCCGCTCGGCGCGGTACACGTGAGGACGCTGTACGACGGCAATGACGCGTGCATCCCGATGCTGGACATCGAGGGCAACGAGTTCTGCATCGACTGACCGTTCAGGCACGTGCCGCCCGCTCACGGACCGCTCGGATCAGGTTTTTCTCCCGCGGTGGCGAGGGCCGTTCGTCGGGCCCCGGGAGCGCTCGCCGAGCCGCTCCGGCCGCGGCCGCCGGCCGTGGCTCGGCGTCGTCCGACGCCCGGTCAGAAGCCGGTGAGCGTGGTCTTGCCGATGGCGGAGCCGCTCTCCTGGAGGCGGTGGGCCGCGCGGAGGTTGGCGGCGTTGACCGGACCCAGGTCGCGGGTGGCCGTGGTGGTGAGGATGCCGGCGTCGACCAGCCGGGCGACCTGGGTGAGGATGTGGTGCTGCATGCTCTGGTCGGCCGTACGGAACATCGACCGCGTGAACATGAACTCCCAGTGGAAGGAGATGCTCTTCGGCTTGAGCACGCCGAGGGGCAGCGCCTCGAAGTCGTCGATGGCGACGATCCGGCCGAAGGGGGTGAGCGTCTCGGCGTACGCGGCCAGGTTGCGTTCGGTCCCGGTGGTGCTGAAGACGAAGTCGATGCCGTCCGGCGCCACTTCGGCCAGTTGTGCGGCCAGTGGCCGGTGGTGGTCGACGACGTGGTGGGCGCCCATGCGGCGCGCGAAGTCGACGCTCTCGGGGCGCGACGCCGTGCCGATGACGGTGAGGCTGGTCAGCGCGCCGGCCAGTTGCGCGGTGATCGAGCCCACGCCGCCCGCGGCCGCGGTGACCAGCAGGGCACCGGTCTGCTCCAGGGCGCCCGTGCGCAGGCCGAGCCGCTCGAACAGCCCCTCCCACGCGGTGAGCGAGGTCAGCGGCAGCGCGGCGGCCTCGGTGAAGGAGAGGGTGGCCGGCTTGCGGGCGACGATGCGCTCGTCGACCACGTGGTAGCGGGAGTTGGCGCCCGGCCGGTCCACCGCGCCGGCGTAGTACACCTCGTCGCCCACCGAGAAGAGCTCCACGTCGCCGCCGACGGCGACGACGGTCCCGGCGGCGTCCCAGCCGAGCACCTTCGGCTCCCCGCCCGGGTCGGCGTTCTGCCGGATCTTGTAGTCCACCGGGTTGACGGCGATCGCCTCGACGCGCACCAGCACGTCGCGGGGTCCCGGCTCCGGGGTGGGCAGGGTGACGTCGACCAGGCTCTCGGCGTCCTCGACGGGCAGCGACGTGCGGTAGGCGACCGCGGGCATCGTCGCGGGGATGTCGTACGTGGCGTTCATGGTGGTCCGGCCTTTCCATGGGTGCGTGTTCCGGGAGCCGCGGACGACGCCGCTCCGTTCCAGGTGCATCGGCACAACGCGGCCGCACCGACAGCACCCGCGGGCGGGCGGTCCGTGCCTGCGGCCACGTCCGCGACAGTACGAAACGGATCGTGGTTACCCGCAAGGGCCCATGGTTCCCTTTGGGTACTATTGCTGTATGACGACCACGGCTCACCTGTGCGACGACCCGAAGAGCGTCTATCTCGCCGCCTGCCCCTGCCGCGACATGCTGGATCTGCTCGCCAACAAGTGGAGCGCCCTCGCCCTGGGCGCGCTGGAGGAGGGTCCCCAGCGCTTCGGGGCGCTGCGCGCGCGGCTGCAGGGGGTGAGCCCGAAGGTTCTCACCCGGACGCTGCGGCGTCTGGAGGATCACGGCCTAGTGCACCGCGAGATCTACCCGGAGGTCCCGCCCCGCGTCGAGTACAGCCTGACTGCGCTCGGCGAGGACGCCTGCCGCCCGTTGGCCCACCTGCGCACCTGGGTGGAGGAGAACATCGAGCGGTTCCCGGCGTCGCGCTGACCCGGCGGGTCGTACCGGGTGGACGGCGGTCTCCGGCGCGGGTTCCGACCGCTCCGGGCCGGCCCGCCCGCCGTCAGGTTTGGCGGGCGCAGGACGCGAGGCGGTCGGCGAGGGCGGCGACGAGGTCGCGCAGTTCGCCGGGGCGCTCGACGACGAACGGCCGGTCCAGTGCGGCGAGGACCGGAGGCAGCCAGTCGAGCCGCTCCACCCGCAGCTCGACCCGCAGCCAGCGCTCGGCCGCCGGGTCCCGGTCCGCCGCGGGTTCGTGTTCCTCCAGGGTCGCGACGGCGGCGGGCAGCCGGGCCCGGATCTGCTCGGGCGTCCCGTGGATCCGCAGGGTCACCTCGTGCCGGTACCCGGCCGTGGCGAACCCGGAGAGCACGCGCTCCGCGGCACCGGGGCCCTCGGGCGCCTCGAAGGAGCCGGGCAGCGTCCGCGCGTCCGCGATGCGGTCGAGCCGGAAGGTCCGGTCCGCACCGGCCGAGGCGTCCCTGCCGGTGACGTACCAACGACCCGCGTGGGCGACGATCCCGTACGCGTGCAGTGTGCGTTCGCTGCGTCGTCCGTCGCGGTCGGTGTAGCGGATCGAGACCGGCCGGCGGTGGCGTACCGCGTCGGCGACGGTGAGCAGGACCCCGGCGTCCGGGGTGTCGAACTCGCCGGGCCGGTCGGTGAAGGCGAGGGCCTCCAGGAGGGCGTCGAGGCGGTGCGTGAGGTGCCTGGGCAGCACCCGCCGGATCTTCGCCGCCGCCGTCTCGCTCGCCGTGAGCTCCGTCGTCAGCCCGGCCCGGCGGCCGGCGACCAGGCCGAGCAGCACGGCCAGCGCCTCGTCGTCGCCGAGCATGAGCGGCGGCAGGCGGTAGCCGGGGGCGAGCCGGTATCCGCCGTAGCGGCCGCGCACCGATTCCACGGGCACGTCGAGGTCGATCAGCTGGTCCACGTACCGCCGTACGGTGCGCCCTTCGACGCCGAGCCGGTCGGCGAGTTCGGCCACGGTCCGGGTGCCGCCCGACTGCAGCAGTTCCAGGAGGGTCAGCACGCGGCCGGTGGGTCGGGACATGGACACAATCTAGCGCGCATACCGGACCGATTCTGTCCACTATTTCTCCCGGCCTGCGTGGTGCGAGCCTTCAGCACGGCCAAGGGAGATCCCATGGACTTCGTCTCGATCCGTTCCTCGTCGACGACGTGGACCGCGTCCACCGGAACCTGAAGGATTTGGTCACCGAGCCCACCACGATGCCCTGGGGCAAGCGGTCGCCGCTGTTCCGCGGCCCCGACGGCAACCTCGTCACTTCTTCATCCCGTCACCCCGGCGGCCGTCGCGAAGTCCGGGCGCTGACGCCTCGGACGTGCTCTCAGAGAGCGGCCAGCCAGGCCGCCGTGTCGTCGGGGTGCGCGAAGCGGTGGGTGTCGAGCGGGGCGAAACGGGGATCCCCGGCCCGGCGCCCGATCTCGCGGCTTCGGGGGCCGTGCTGGGACCAGGCCCACCAGGCCGGGTGCTCCCGGCTCAGCCACCCCGACCAGGTCTCCCTGTTGCCGCCGAAGAGGGCCTCGCGTGTGACGGTGCGCCGGACGGAGCGGCGCAGCACGCGGGGCATGACGACGCGCCTGGGATAGTCCAGCCAGACCACGGTGTCGGCCCGGTCCCACAGCAGGTCACGGACTTCCGGGTAGCCGAGCGAGTCGATGATCCAGCGCGGCCCGGCGGTGAGCCGGGCCACGTCCGCGGACAGTTCGCCGTTGACGGCCCAGCCGGGGCCGTTGAAGTACAGGGCGTCCATCTCGTGGTAGGGCAGGCCCAGACGACCGCTCAGGGCCCGGGCGAGCGTGGACTTGCCCGCGCCGGTGACACCCACCACCAAGATCCGTTCCATCCGCGCACCCTATCCCGCGGCCTCACCTGCGCTCCCCTGAGTACGGCTACTCATGCCGCCGCGCGCCGGGGCAGGGACGATGGGCCGTACCGGCGGGCGGGAGACAGGGGGACACGGGCCATGGGCAGGTTTCTCGGAGCGCTGGCGGCCGTCGTCGCGGCGGCCGCGGCGCTGATCGTCGCGTACGTGGCGGGGGCGCCGCCCGCTGTGGTGTTCGCCGTGGGCGCGGGGGTGCTGAGCCTGCTGTGGCTGCTGCTCCTGCTCACCCTGCCCTGGAACCTGTACTTCAGGGCGCATGCGGTGCTCGCCGAGATCGCGGTCAGCCGGGAGAAGGGCATGACGGTACCGGCGGCCCGGGATGCCGAGGCCGCGCGCATCGCCCGCGCGATGCTCCGGGCGGCGGTCGCGGGGCACCTCGTGACCGCCGCGGCCGTCGTCGCGCTCACCTGGGCGACGGGCGAGTTCACGGGGTACTGGTTCGCCGCGTTCTTCCTGCTGAGCACCTTCTTCCGGCCGGCCGGCGCCTACTTCGGCCAGCTCCGCAGGCGCCTGGGCAGCCTCCTCAGGGACGTCACGTACCCGCGGGACGACGTCGTCGAACTGCACGCCCGGCTGGACCGCGCCGAGGCCGGGACGCGGGTCCTGGCGGAGCAGGCGGCGCAACAGCATCGGGCCCTCGCCGAACTGCGGCATGCCGTCGACGCGTTGGCCCAGCGCTCGGACGAACGGGCCGAAGCGGCGGACCGCAGGATGGTGGCGCTGGGGAGGCAGTTCGAGTCCACGGTGAACCGGCTCACCGACAACCAGGAACTCATCGCGGGCGTCAAGGCCTTCCTGCGCCTGCTGCGCTCCCCCGACGCCGCCGACGGCGCCCCGGCGGCCTCCGGGTGACCGACCCCCGTCCGCGCCCGCACTGTCTAGGGTTGGAGCATGGACGCCAGTACAACGCCCCCCGCTCCAAGTGCCGTTGACCCCGCGGAGCTGCTCGCCGACCCGTACGCCGGGTACGCCCTGCTGCGGGAGGCCGGGCCCGTGCACCGGGTCGCCGGCACCGACGGGCTGCCGGCCTGGCTGGTGACGCGGTACGAGGACGTGCGGCAGGCCCTGGCCGACCCGCGGCTCTCCCTCGACAAGGCCCACGCCAGGCCCGGCAGTTATCGCGGGCTCGCGCTGCCTCCCGCGCTCGACGCCAACCTGCTGAACATGGACCCGCCGGACCACACCCGCGTCCGGCGCCTGGTGTCCCGGGCCTTCACGCCCCGCCGCATCGCCATGCTGCGCGAACCCGTCCGGGCGACCGCCGGCGCACTCCTCGACGCGATGGCGCCCCTCGGCCGTACCGATCTGATCTCCGCCTACGCGGCGCCGCTGCCCGTCGCCGTGATCTGCGAGCTGCTGGGCGTGCCCGAGGGGGACCGGCCGGACTTCCGGTCCTGGACCGACGCGCTCGTCGTCCCGGACCCCACCCGCCCCGGGCGGGCGAAGGAGGCCGTCGGGGCGCTGCTGGCCTTCTTCGCCGGGCTGCTCGCCCGCAAGCGTGCCGAGCCCGCCGACGACCTGCTCTCCGCCATGATCGCCGTGCGGGACGAGGAGGACCGGCTCAGCGAGGACGAGTTGATGTCGCTGGCCTTCCTCATCCTGTTCGCCGGGTACGAGAACACCGTCCATCTGATCGGCAACGCCACGCTGGCCCTGTTGGAGAACCCCGGGCAGCTGGCCGCGCTGCGCGCGGATCCGGCCCGGCTCGGGCCGGCCGTGGAGGAACTGGTCCGCTACGACGGGCCCGCGCCGCTCGCGATCCGCCGTTTCCCGACCGAGGACGTCGTCATCGGCGGCGTCACCGTCCCGGCGGGCGAGACGGTGCTGCTGGCCCTCGCGGCGGCCCACCGCGACCCGCGCCGCTTCCCCGAGCCCGACCGGCTCGACCTCGGCCGCGACGCCACCGGGCACCTGGGCCTCGGCCACGGCATCCACTACTGCCTGGGCGCGCCGCTGGCCCGGCTGGAGACCGAGATCGCCCTCGGCGCGCTCCTCGCACGCTTCCCCCGGCTCGAACTCGACGTCCCGGTGGACCGGTTGGAGTGGCGACCGTCGATGCGCACCCGCGGGCTGCGCGCCCTGCCCGTGCGCTACTGAGCGGACCGGCCGGCATGCGGCGGCCCCCCGGTCACCGCCGCGTGGGCGGGTCCGGGGGGCCGCTGCCGGCGTGCGCCGCCGTCAGGTGCTGGTACGCCGGCGGGCCGGTGCGCGGGAGGCCGACTTGGGCTCCCGGGGCAGGGGCTTCGCCGGTGCGGTGTCCCTGGTGCCGAGCACCTGGCCGTCGCCCGCGGTGCGGGGCACCAGGTCGCCGTCCTCGGTGGCCAGCACCTGGTCGCCGTAGAGGTCGTGCAGCCAGTTGGTCTGGTAGATGGTGTCGAGGTAGCGCTCGCCGAGGTCCGGTGCGATGGCGACCGCGGTGAGGTCGCGGGCGTCGTGCCGCGTCAGCCAGGCGGTCGCGCCGCTGACCACGGTCCCGGTCGAGCCTCCGAAGAGGAAGCCGTGCCGGGCCAAGCGGTGGCACATCCGGATGGTGTCCGGCTCCTCCACCTGGATCACCTCGTCGACGAAGGACTCGTCGAGCAGCGGCGGGCGCATGCTCATGCCGAGGCCCGGGATCATCCGGCGGCCCGGCTCGCCGCCGAACGCCACCGACCCGGCCGCGTCCACCGCGACGATCCGCACCGGCCGGTGCCACTCGCGGAAGTAGCGGGCGCAGCCCATCAGGGTTCCGGTGGTGCCCGCCCCGACGAACAGCACGTCGAGTTCCGGGAACCGGCGGGCTATCTCCGGGCCGGTGGTGCGGTAGTGCGCCGTCCAGTTGCCCACGTTGGTGTACTGGCTGAGCCACACGTACCGGTCGTCCGACGCGCACAGGGAGCGGACATACTCGATCCGCGTGCCCAGGAACCCGCCGTTGGAGTCCTGGTCGGCCACGATGTGCACCTCGCTGCCGAGCGCCTCCATCAGGAGCCTGGTCGACAGGTTGCAACGGGAGTCCGTCACACACAGGAACCGGTAACCCTTGCTGGCGGCGATCATGCTGAGCGCCACGCCGAGATTGCCGGAGGAGGACTCGACCAGGACGGAGTCCGCTTTCAGGATTCCGTCCCGCTCGGCGTTCTCCACCATCTCGTTGGCGGCCTTCAGTTTGATGGATCCGGCGAAGTTGAAGGCCTCGCACTTCAGGTAGAGCGGGTGTCCGCAGATCGACTCCAGGTCGACGTAGAGGTCGCCCTCGTTGAAGGCGTAGGGAGCGGAGATGACAGGCACGGCGGGCCTCCTGGTGCCGGGCCGAGGACGACTGCCTCAGCCGTAGCGGCGCAGTTCGTGGAAGAAGTCATCGATGAGACTGAGGTCCCCGGCCCGGGACACCTCGTCGTAGACGTACTTGCCGACGGCGAGGTCGAGGACGCCGAGTCCGAAGGGCGAGAAGATCACCGGGCGGTCGGGCGGCGGGGCGGCCCGGCCGGCCATGACGTCGCCGAGGGTTCCGTTGAGGAAGTCACGGTTCCCGGTGAGCTGTTCGACCAGGTGGGGTGACGTGTCGGCCTTCAGGCAGTGGTCGACGTCGTCGACGAAGTTGGCCGCGCCCATGAGGACCTCGGGGGCGAGGTCGCGCAGGGACACGTGCAGCACCAGCGGGTTGTGGGTGAACCAGGCCGGGTCCGTGACATGGGGTTGGCCGGCGATGGTGGCGAAGACCACCAGGTCGCTGCCGCGGACCAGGTCCTCGGCGTTGTCGTGGACGGTGATCCGCGCGCCGGTGCCGGTCTGTTCCAGGTAGCCGCGGAAGCCGCCGGCGCTGTCGGCGGACAGGTCGTGCACGCCGATCTCGTCGAAGTCCCAGCCGGTGCCGGCCAGGAAGGTGTGGATGTAGCGGGCGATCAGGCCGGTGCCGAGGAAGCCCACCCGGCGGGGGCGGGTGCGGTTGCGGCTGAGCCAGTCGGCGGCCAGGGCGGCGGAGGCCGCGGTCCTGGTGGCGCTGATGATCGAGCTCTCCAGGCAGGCGAACGGGTAACCGGTGTCGTGGTCGTTGAGGATCAGCACCGCGGAGGCCCGCGGCAGCCCGGCGCCCACGTTCTCCGGGAAGCTGGAGATCCACTTCAGGCCGTCCACCTGGACCGGCCCGCCGAGGGAGGCCGGCAGCGCGATGATCCGCGAGGTCGGCCGGTCCTCGAAGCGCAGGAAGTACGACGGCGGGTTGACCGAGTCCCCGGCGTCGTGCAGCCGGTAGACGGTCTCGACCAGCTCCACGAGTTCCTTCTCGCGGCCGCTCAGGGCGCGCTGCACCCGCTCACCGGTGATCACCGCGAAGGTCGGCGCGGATCCGCGCCCGGGCCGGGCCGCCCGGGCGGCCGTGGGCAGTACGTCGGTCATCGCTCGCTCGCCTCCAGGGCCTGGCAGTCCCCGGCAGGCCGGACGGGGTCGCCCATGCCGACGAGCACCTGACGCTCGCCGGTGAAGGCCTCTCTGCTGTGCGCGGTGCGGATGTTGTCCACGAGCAGCAGGTCACCCTGGTGCCAGGGCTCGCGCCGGGTGTGTGCCTCGTAGGTGCTGTTGATCAGTTGGACCACGTCCTCGCCGACCGGGCTGCCGTCGCCGTGGCGGGTGTTGAACGGCAGTCCGTCCGCGCCGTAGACGTCCACCAGGTACTCGCGGACCTCGGGGGCGAGGGTCCACTCGTTGAGGAAGGCGATCTGGTTGAACCAGCAGCGGCGGCCGGTGACCGGGTGCCGGACGACGGCGTTGCGGCGCTGTTCGGTGCGCAGGCTGCCGTCGGGCTGCCAGGTGAAGTCGATGGCGTTGGCCCGGCAGTAGCGCTCGACCCCGGCGCGGTCGGCGGTGCCGAAGGACTCCGTGAGGCCGGCGCCGATCTCGTCGTTGTAGGTGCGGGTCAGGATCCAGCCCTCCCGCTCGAACCGTTCGACGAGCCCGGCGGGCAGCGCCCGCAGCACCTCCTCGGCGTCGGCCACCGCCGTCGCCCCGCCCTGCTCGGGCGCGGTGCGGCAGGCGAACAGCATCAGTCCGGGCACCTGGAGCTGGTAACTCAGCTCGTGGTGCATGCACATGGGCTGGTTGGCCGGCCAGGGCGTGGAGGCGTACACGCCGGGCAGGTGGGCTTCACGGGGGGCGAAGGCCTCCCGCTCCGTGATGAGTTCCCCGGCCAGCTGTCCGAAGACGGCACCGACCTGGGCGGTGTCGCGCAGTCCGAGGCCGCGGACGACCAGTGCCCCGTGCTCGGTGACCTGGGCGCGCAGCGCCTCGCGGTGCTCGGCCGCCCACTTCGGGGGGTCGTCGGGTGGATCGACGCACAGCAGGGCCGGCTTGTCCGGCCGCAGCTCCACGTCGAGCGCTGATGCCAGGGAGGAGGACGGCATCTCGGGTTCCTTTCGGTCGCCCGCCTGGGGTGTGGCGGGTCAGGAGGAGGCGAGGGGGAGGACGGTGGTCAGGACGGCCTGCGCGGCCTCGGTGGGGCGGGTGCGCAGGAAGTGGTGGCCGCCGTCGACGAG
Organism: Streptomyces sp. NPDC001507; assembly: GCF_042894765.1. Taxonomy (NCBI): domain Bacteria; kingdom Bacillati; phylum Actinomycetota; class Actinomycetes; order Kitasatosporales; family Streptomycetaceae; genus Streptomyces; species Streptomyces sp. NPDC001507. The sequence goes on along the minus strand of NZ_JBIAVV010000001.1, from coordinate 381,968 downwards.
TTCGTGCAGCTCGACGCGGTCGGCAAGGAGCAGCCAGTCCCGGTGCAGCCGGGTGTGGCCGGCGGTGTGCGGGTCGTCGGCGGCGACGACCACCGAGACCGGGACGGACAACTTGGCGGACGGCGGGGTTTCCAGGGCCGAGCCGAAGTAGCGGTGGGCCGCGGCGCAGTCGTGCCGGTATGCGGCGGCGATGTGGGCGGCGTGCCGCGGGTTCAGCTCGGCGAGTTCGGGGTGGCCGCCGTCCGCGGCCAGGCGGGCCGCGATCTCGGCGTCGCTCAGGTGCGTCAGCTCGGCGACGGCGGTGCGGCGTTCGGCGGCGGTCCCGAGCAGGTGCGCGGCGAGGAAGAGCCGTTCGACGGGTACGCCCCGCTGCTGGAGCCTCCTGGCCGTCTCGACGGCCGGTGCGGTTCCCGAGGAGTGGCCCCAGAGCAGGACCCGGGTCAGGCCGCGTGCCGTGATCTCGGCGGCGACCTGCTCGGCCACCTCCTCGACGGACGCGAACGGCTCGGGGGGTTCGGCCAGGTTGTGGCCGGGCAGGTCCACGGCCAGGACCGCGAGGCCGCTGCCCGCGAGCGCGCCCGCCATCGGCTGGTAGTTGACCGCGTTGCCGCCCGCGTACGGGAAGCAGACCAGGGCGCTGCCGGGGGCGCCGTTACCGTCCGCCAGGGTCAGCAGCAGCTCGGGGCGCTGCCGGGCCGGGCCGTCGAGGAGGGCGGCGAGGTCGGCGAGGACCGGGTGCCGGGTGATGTCCTTCAGGGACACCGCGCGGTCGAGGGCGAGGCTGAGTCTGACCGCGGTCAGGGAGGTGCCGCCGGAGTCGAAGAAGTGGTCGGTGCGGCCGACCTGCTCCACGGGCACCCCCAGCAGTTCGGCCCAGGCGGCGGCCACCTTCCGCTCGGTCGCGCCGAGTCCACCCGCGTCGGCCCCCTGCGGGGCGCCGCCCGCCCGCTGTGCCTCGCCGGCGGGGGCGGCTTCGGCCAGCCTGGTGAGGGCCTTCTTGTCGATCTTGCCGTTGGCGGTCAGCGGCAGGCTGTCCTGCCGGTGGAAGGCCGAGGGCACCATGTAGGCGGGCAGTGTCGCGCCGAGCGCCTCGCGCAGGGCCTGCGGATCCTGCCGGTCGCCCGAGTAGAAGGCGATGAGCTGCTTGCCGCCGCCGGTCCGCTCGGCGACGACCACCGCGCCGTCCCGTACGCCGGCCACCCGCAGCAGGCAGTTCTCGATCTCGCCGATCTCGATCCGGAACCCGCGGATCTTGACCTGGCTGTCCCGGCGGCCCAGGAACTCCAGCTTGCCGCCGGGGTGCCAGCGCCCCCAGTCGCCGCCCAGGTAGAGGCGTTCGCCCGGCCGGTACGGGTCGGCGCGGTACGCCTCCCGGGTGCGCTCGGGGTCGTTGACGTATCCGCGGCCCACGCAGACGCCGGAGAAGGCGATGAGTCCCGGGGCGCCCAGCGGTACCGGTGCCAGGTGCTCGTCGACGACGTGCACGCGGACGTTGTTGACGGGCCGGCCGAGCAGCACCCGGTCGGGCACCTCCGTCAGGAGTTCGTGGTTGGTGTCGTCGGACGTCTCGGTCAGCCCGTAGGCGTTGAGCAGGCCGATGCCCGGCTGGACCGCCAGCCAGCGCTGGACCAGTTCGCGCTTCAGCGCCTCGCCGGTCACCGACACGTACCGCAGGTCCGGCAGGGTGCGCGGGTGCTTCTCCAGGTAGGAGACCACGACCTCCAGGTACGACGGCACGAGCTGGGCCACGCCGACCCGGCCGCGTTCCAGGGTGTCGGTGAACCGGGCCACGTCCGTGATGACGTCCTGCTCGACCAGCAGGGTCCGCCCGCCCACCAGCAGCGGGGCGACGAGCTGCCACAGGGAGATGTCGAAGCACTGCGGGGCGGTCTGCGCGACCACCGTCCCGGCGCCGATCTCCAGGTCGTCGATCTTGGCGTGGAGGTGGTTGAGCATGCCCGCGTGCTCGCACATCGCGCCCTTGGGCTCGCCGGTGGAGCCGGAGGTGAAGTAGATGTAGGCGAGTTGACCGGCGTCGACGCTGATCCGGGGGTCGTCGTCGGCGTGCGGTTCGGCGTACGCCGTGTCGAACGGCAGCTTCTCGACGTCCGGCAGTTTGGCCAGCGCCCCGTCCAGGGTGGCGGTGCTGGCGGGCTCGGCCAGGGCGAGCCGGCATCCGGCCCGGGACAGGGTGGCCTCGATCCGGCCTGCCGGGAAGTGCGGTTCGATCGGCAGGTACACGCCCCCCGCCTTGAACACCGCCAGCACCGCCGCCAGCCAGTCGAGGGTGCGCTCGGAGACGACGGCGACGACGTCCTCCCGGCCCAGGCCCCGGGCCAGCAGGGCGCGGGCCAGCCGGTTGGCGTGGCGGTTGAGTTCGTCGTACGTCCACTCCCGCGTGCCGTGCACGGCCGCCACGGCCTGCGGATGCGCCCGCACCCGCTGCTCGAACAGTTCGTGCGCGCGGGCGTCCGGCAGCGGGCGGTGCGGCCCGGCCAGGCCTTCCAGCTGCTCGTACCGTTCCTCGGCGGAGAGCAGGCTCTGCCGGGTGTGGTCGGCGCCGGGGTCCGCGGTGAGCAGCCGCAGCGCGGTGAGGTGGTAGCCGCCGATGCGGGCGGCGGCCTCGGCGTCCAGGACGTCGGTGCGGTATCGCACGTGCAGCGTCAGCCGGCCGTCCCGGTCGGACCAGCGCACATCCAGGACGCATCCGTCGGCGTGGGCCGCCTGGACTCCGAAAGGACCCCAGGCGACTTCGTACGGGGGCTCGGTCAGGCCGAGTTCGCCGCGCAGCTTCGCCACCGGGTGGTCCCGGTGGGCCGACACCTCCGCCTCGGCGTGGGCGGCGGCCGTGAGCAGGGCGGACCAGCTCCCCTGGGGGACGGACACCCGGCAGGGCAGCGGCTCGCCGCCGGCGTCGGTGACCAGGCCCGTGACCACGTCCGGCTCGCCGGAGAGCGCGGCCAGCACCTTGAGGTGGGCGGCCAGCAGCAGTGCGCCGGCCGGCAGGCCCTGCTGACCGGCCACCTGACGCACCGCCCGCGTCACGTCGTCCGGCACCGGTGTCCGGTGTCCGGCCGTTCCCGGCGCCGGTTCCCGGACCCAGCGGGGCACGGCGGTGGCGCCGCCGGCGGTCAGTGTCCGGGTCCAGAACTCCCGGTCCGTCTCCACGCGCGTTCCCATCGAATGACCTTCCTCAGCTCACGGTCGCCGTGGCGGCGTCGGCTGCTGTCGTGCCCCGGGCGACGCCTGCGGACCGGCTGCCGCCGTCCGGCATGTCCACCGCGGGATTGCCGCCCCACCGGGCGTTCGGGGGGACTTCCTCGCCCTTCATGAGGAAGGAGTCGGGTGCGAGCACCGCGCCGTCGCCCATGGTCACGCCGTAGTGCACGTGGGCGGAGACGCCCAGCGTGCAGCCGGCGCCGATCGTGGTGACGTCGGACTTGAAGGTGCCGTCCTCCTGCGAGTGGCACTGGATCTTGCTGCCGGCGTTGAGGGTGCAGTCGTCGCCGATGGTGGCGAGGGTCCGCTCCGTCAGGTAGCAGCCGTCGTCGAACACCCTGCGGCCGATGCGCACTCCCAGCAGCCGCCAGACCAGGCTCTTGAACGGGGTTCCGTTGAAGATGTTGAGGAAGTGGTCCGGGACCTTCCACAGCCGTTCGTGCCACCAGAAGTACGGGTCGTAGATGGAGCACAGCCGGGGGCGCAGTGCGCGGAACGAGGCGAGGCAGCGCTCCACCAGGACGAAGTAGGCGGCGGAGAAGGCGAGCGTGAGCGCGAAGTAGCCCGCTATGACCACCTGTCCGACCACGCCGTACAGGTCCACGGAGGCGAGGCCGAAGAGAGTGAGCGCGAAGGTGTGCAGCCAGCGCACGAACAGCATCAGCGCCATCGAGCGGAGGTTGTAGCGGTTCTTCGCGGCCAGCCGGCGGCGGAACGTCTCGCCGGTCCGGAGATGGTCGAAGCTCGCGTCGCGGTCCACCGAGCGGGGGATCTCGAAGCAGGGTGAGCCGAGCAGCCCGACGCCTTCCCGGATCTCGCCGTCGATGGGCACCATCACCTTGGTCGCGAGGAGGCAGTTCTCGCCGGTCCTGGCGCCCGCCGGATAGGCGATGTTGTTGCCCAGGAAGTTGTGCGCCCCGATCGTCGCCCGGGACAGCCGGAAGGACGTGCTGGAGAAGTCGGCGTTCAGGACGGAGAGGCCGTCGGCCACCATCGTCCCGCTGCCGACGGTGACCAGCAGTGGTGTCTCGTGCTGCACCTCGGTGCCGAAGTTCGACCCGGTCTGCTCGACCCGTGACAGGTCGTATCCGATGCCGCGGAGGTAGCCCACGATGTAGGAGCTGTCGCCGAAGAGCCAGGCGAAGAACCTGACGTTCGTCATGCGGGCCGTGGTCCGCTGCAGCGCGTAGTGGAACCCGTAGAGCGGGTAGACCTTGTCGGGCTTGACCAGGAGGCCCAACAGGCGCGGCAGGGTGCACAGGGCCGCGAGTCCGACGACGAGGAGCCCGAAGAACAGCACGGCGGAGAGCAGCAGTGCGTCGGGGAGCAGTTCCGACCAGCCGAGCGCGGCCGTGGTCGAGTCGAGCCGCTTGCCGATCACCGGCACTTCGGTGAACACCATGTAGGCGCCGCCGACGGCCAGCGGGACGTACAGGAGGAACAGCTGAAGCAGCGTGCCGAGGCCGAACCAGGCGCGGCGCAGGGTGCCGCAGTCGGCCGGGGCGATCCGGATGTAGTCGGTGCTGGTGGGTTCCGCGGGGGATCCGTGCCAGCGTTCGCCGTCCGGGACCGCCTGGCCGCGGTGCAGGGCGGAGGAGTGGCCGAGCTGGGCGCCGTCGCCGACGGAGGTGTCGATGTCCAGGACGGTCTTCTCGCCGACGAAGGCGTTCGTGCCGAGGGTGATGCGGCCGGTCTGGATGTGTCCGGCGTGCGCCCGGTAGCCGAGGAAGAAGGAGTCCTTGCGGATCACCGTGCCGGCGCCGACGGTCAGCAGGTCGGTGCAGACGGGCACGGAGTGGGAGAGGATCGTGACGCCCTTGCCGATGCGGGCGCCGAGGGCCCGCAGGTAGAGCACGTACAGCGGGGTCCCGGTGAGGAAGACCATCGGGTTCGCGTGCAGCAGCGCCTTGACGAGCCAGAACCGCAGATAGGTCAGGCCCCAGACGGGGAACTCGCGGGGGCGCCAGCGGCCGACGAGCAGCCATTTCGCGACGACGGGGAAGGTGCACAGCGCCACGAACGCGCTGCCTCCGAAGAGCAGCGACCGCAGATAGACGTCGGCCAGTCCCTTGCCGGTGGCGATCCACTCGTATCCCGTGGCGGTGACGTATCCGGAGACCAGGGAGTAGCCCAGGAAGACCAGCAACTGGAGGGTTCCGCAGACCAGATGGTTCCACCGGGCGGGGCGCGGGCCCGGTGCCGGCTCGGGCGGCTGCGGGGCGGGCACCGGATCGGCGGGGGCGGGGGCGGTCTCGCCGAGCGCCGCCGCGAGGCTCCGGATCGTGGGGTGCCGGTAGATGTCCCGCATGGACGGCGAGGGCAGGTCGGCGGCCTTGCGTATTCGTGCGCAGAACTGGGCCATGACCAGGGAGTTGGCACCGAGGTCGGTGAAGAAGTGGCCGTCGACCGGGACGGTCTCGGCGTCGAGGAGGTCGGCCAGTGCCTGCGCGAGTCGCCGCTCGGTCTCCGCCCCTCTGGGGCCGGTTCCGGTCAGGACGACGGCAGGTTCATCCGGCTCCGAAACGACCTCGGAGGACTGTTCCACCATGCGATCTCCTGGAGAACGGGATGTTCCTGATCACGAACCGGCGGATTCAGTTTGTCCGGATAAGAGGCTTACCTGCCACTTGTCCCATGAGCGGGGGCGAGCGCCCGGCATGAGCCGGCAGGCCCGCGTTCCCTTGGTTTCACGCCCGGAAGAGGAGCGTGCGAATCACCCGAACGGCGGCCCCCCGGCCGGCAGCACCCGGCACGGGCACCGGCATCGGCCGGGGAAAAGGGCCACCACAGGCGGTGGTCGTGACCGGATCCGTGCCGCGCCGGCGGGAGCCCTCACCGGCGGCGTACGGGCACGGATCCCCGGGTCGCGTCAGCCGTCGGCGCCGTCCACCACCGCGACGGCGGTCTCGTGCGCCGCGATGCCGACGAAGCGGCGTACGGCCTCCACGGGCATGTCGAGCCCCTCGGAGGCGGCACGCTCGTCACCGAACACCTGGACCGCCTCGGCGACGGCCACGGCCAGTTCGGCTTCCGCCTTGCGGACCTTCACCTCGGCCTTGTCGACGGTGTCGACCACCGCCAGCTGGCGGCGCTGCTTCTCCTGCAGTCGCTGCTTACGGGAGGGCGTTTTGTCAGAGTTCTGCACAGTCACGACCAAGATCATATGCGCGCCCGTACACCCGCACGAAATCGGCAACTCCAGCCCTCGACAACCGGGTTGTCCCCCGTCCGACAGCCCCGTCGGCTCCCCCGTCAGACCGTCAGCGTCGCCCACACCGCGTGGCCGCTGGTGAGCCTCGACCGGTCGACGCCCCAGGAGTCGGCGAGTTGCTCGACGAGCAGCAGCCCCCTGCCGCCCTCGTCGTCGGGGCCCGGGTCGCGCCGTGGCAGCCCGCCGCCGGAGTAGTCGTGGTCGTGGACCTCCAGCCGCACGCATCCGTCGCTGACGAGCCCCATGCCGCACAGGATCCGCACGCTCAGCGTGTGGATGACGGCGTTGGTGGCCAGCTCGGACACCAGCAGCACCGCGTCCTCGCACACCTCGCGGGAGAGTCCCCACCCGGTGAGCCTGGCTCTCACGGAGCGACGGGCGACTCGCACGCTGGAGCGGTGCGAGGGCAGTTCGAGCCAGTGCGCACGGTCGGGAGCGTCTACGTCTAACAGATCGCGGGGGGTGGTCGCGTGGGGGGACACGATGGCTGCCTTCCGTAAGACGGGCGCGGCGGAGAGCGGGCGGAGCGGGCTGAGCAGGCAGAACGGGCGGAGCGGCGCGGCCGGGCGGGCAGGACTGGGCAACGGTCGCACGGGGTGCGTGGCGTCGTCCGTACTCGTGGCCGCGGTTACTCAAGTAATCATGCGCGCATGCAAGTTCAGGCTGCAACCGACTCCCTGATAATTTCAGCATGCCGGTTTCGGTCTGGCCGCTTCAGCAAGTGTTTGCCACACTCGACCGGGTGACAGTCCCTCAGGAGGTAGGGCGTGAGCGAAGGCCGTTCGAACGCGGGGAGCACCAGTGCGCCCACCGTGCTGCGCATGATCCTGGGCCGCAGGCTCCAGGAGCGGCGGCAGGGAGCGGGTGTGTCACTGGAGGACGCGGCGCGGGCGCTTCGGGTCACCCCCCTGACCATCCGCCGGCTGGAGAAGGCGGAGGTCGCCCTCAAGCCCCTGTACGTGGAGAAACTGCTCGAGACCTATGGCGCCGACCGGCAGGAGCGCGACGAGTTCGTCGCCTTCGCCGAGCGGGCCAACGAGCCCGGCTGGTGGCACACCTACCGGGACGTGCTGCCCACCTGGTTCAGCGCCTACGTGAGCCTGGAGACCGGCGCGACGACCCTGCGCACGTACGAGCCGCACTACGCCACGGGGCTGCTGCAGACCCGGGAGTACGCCCGCCATGTGCTCAGCGGCGGTTTCCCCAACGACAGCGACGAGGAGTTGGAGCGGCGGGTGAACCTGCGGCTGCGCCGCCAGGCCCTGCTGGAGCGCTCCGACACGCCGACGCTGTGGGTGGTGATGGAGGAGGCCGTGCTGCACCGGGTGGTCGGCGGGCCCGAGGTGATGCGGGAGCAGATCGAACGGCTGCTGGAGGCCTCGGAGCTGGCGCACGTCAGCGTCGACGTCGTCCCGTTCACCGCCGGCGCCCACGTGGGCGTGTGCGCCCCGTTCACCTACTTCCGCTTCGCGGAGCCCGAACTGCCTGACGTCGTCTACACCGAGGTCCTGTCCGGTGCGATGTACCTGGACCAGCGCTCCGACGTCGTCGCCCACCTGGAGGCGCACAACCGCATGTCCCTGCTCACTTCGGACGCGCAGAGCAGGGCGCTGCTGAACCGCATGCGCAAGGAGTACTCATGACCACCTTCGACGCCTCCTTCGACAGCTGCTTCGACGGCAGTGTCCACGACGTGTACAACGGCATGCCCGCATCGGACCTGGGGGAACAGGGCTGGGAGTCGCCCTGGAGCGGCCCCAACGGCGGTCAGTGCGTACAGACGAAACAGCTCGCCGACGGCAGGATCGCCCTGCGGCAGTCGACGGATCCGGCCGGCCCCGCGCTGATCTACACCCCGGAGGAGATCACCGCGTTCGTCGCGGGGGTCAAGCGAGGCCTCGCCGACCACCTCACCACCGGCTGACCTCTCCCCCGCCCACCCCCCTGGAAGGTTCAGGATGACCAACTCGCCCGCGGCGCGGGACATCGACACCAGCAGGCCACACTCCGCCCGCATGTACGACTACTACCTGGGCGGCAAGGACCACTTCGACGTCGACAAGGTGGCCGCCGAGACCGTCGCGTCCGCCTACCCGGGCATCTTCGTCTGCGCCCGGGAGAACCGTGCCTTCATGCACCGCGCCACCCGCGTCCTCGCCCGCGAGCACGGCATCCGGCAGTGGCTCGACATCGGCACCGGCATCCCCACCGAGCCGAACCTGCACCAGGTCGCCCAGTCCGTGGTCCCCGAGGCCCGGGTGGTGTACGCCGACAACGACCCGCTGGTGCTCCAGTACGCCGAGCGCCTGATGCGCAGCACCTCCGAGGGCCGTACCACCTACATCGAGGCGGACGTCAACGACCCCCAGTCACTGCTCGACGCCCCAGAACTGGCGGAGGTGCTGGACCTCGGCCGGCCGGTGGCGCTGTCCCTGAACGCCCTGCTGCACTTCGTGACGGACGCGCAGGACCCGTACGGCATCGTGAGCCGGCTGCTGGACGTGGTTCCCTCGGGCAGCGCGCTCGCCCTGAGCCACTGCACGCCCGACTTCGACCCGGACACCTGGCAGAAGGTCACCGCCATCTACAACAACGCGGGCACCCCGGTGCAGTTCCGCTCGCGTGCGGACGTGACGCGCTTCTTCGACGGGCTCGAACTGCTCGATCCCGGTGTCTCGGTGGGCCATCGCTGGCGCCCCGACGCCGAGCCGACCGCCGCCGACGCGGAGGTCAGCCTGTGGACCGGGGTGGGCATCAAGCCGTAGAGGCCACTGCGAGGGGGGAACAGCCTCCGGGCTGTCGTACCGCATGGGGGTGCGGTACGACAGCCCGGGGGCGTCAGCCGATGTGGTAGCTGTCGCCGTACACCTTCCAGTCCAGCGGGGTGTTCAGGCACAGGTTGCCCTTGTTCAGGAAGACCCGCTGCTCGGTGTCGACCCTGGTGGTGTCGCTGTGCGCCTCCTCCTGCTTCATGGCCCACACCCGGGCGTCGAGGAAGGCGTTGAGGTACGTCTTCTCGTTGCCGCCCTGCGCCGGCGGCTTGGCGTGGCCGAGGGCGCGCTTGCGTATGTTGCGGAAGCTGGTGGCGTCGTCGCCGTCGCCGTGCATGACGATGGCGTCGTAGTAGGTGAACTGCCCGAGCGTGCCGAGCCCGTCCGTCTTGCCCTGCTGCACGGCCGGGTTGAAGTACACGCGGTCGCGTTCGTCGTTCTGGGCCTGCTGGAAGGCGGTGTCCTGGGCGGCCTTGCGCCAGTCCGCCGGGAAGTTCGGGTCCAGGCCGCTGTGCGAGTCGGTGCCGTTGACCCGGCGCAGGGCGGGGAGGTACTTGGCGAGCACGTTGCCGGGCTTGCGGTCGGTGTAGAGCTGGACGAGGTCGAGCATGTCGCCGGTGCCGGAGCAGAAGCCGATGATCCCGGCGGTGTAGCCGCGGCCGTCGCCGATGTCCTCGATGTACTTGTACTGCGCCTTCCAGTCGAGCGAGGAGTTCTCCGCGCTCGACACCAGCTTCATGGCGATCTCCTTCTTCGCCGGGTCGTCGAGGCCCACGCAGCTCGCGGCCGGCGCGGCGGCGGAGGCGTGCGCCGGGCGCAGCAGCACGGCTCCGGCACCGACGGCGGACGCGCCGAGCAGGGCGAGCAGGGTGCGGCGGGAGGTCAGGACGGGGTGGGTCGTGGTGGTGTCGTTCGGGTTCCGCACAGCGGCTCCAGTGGGGGGTTGAGGAGGTTCACCGATAGGAAGGTTTCCTATCAGTTGAGCGCACTGATGTGTACCCGTCACGCAGAAAGTTCGTAGAGTCGAACAAGGCCGCCGGCGCGGTCCGGGGTCAGCCGGTGGCGGTCCAGGCCTGCGGGCCGATGCCGCGCCACTCGATCAGCTCGGGATCGTCGACCGTCGTACTGGCCTCGGGCAGGCCCGCGCGCCGCAGGAACTCGACGATGTCGAGCAGGTGGTACGCGATGCCGACGTACTCCCCGCGGATGGTGACCCGCCGACCGCCGTCGGGGCCGGGCGGCTGCACGATCACAGGCGCGCCTTCCATAGTCTCCGGATGCCCCCGGGCGGCCCGGATCATGCGGCGGGCCGCGCCCTCGGACGGCACGGGACGAGCCGGCGCCGCCCCCGCCCCGACTCCTCGTGACGGTTGGCGGGGGCGCGGGCGGCTACCCGGGCCTCGGCGGGCACGACGAGATCGCCGCCGGGAGGAATCATGCCCGAGCTGCCGGACGTGGAGGGTTTCCGCGAGGTGCTGGACTCCTGCGGCCGGGGGCGCCGCGTCCGCCGCGTGGACGTGCGGGACGCGGGCGTCCTGCGCGGCGTCGGCGTACGGCGGCTGCGGCGCGAGGTGGAGGGCCGACGGCTGGGCCGGCCGCACCGCCACGGCAAGCTGCTGGTCGCGCCGGTCGGCGACGGCCCGGCCCTGGTGTGGCACTTCGGCATGACCGGTGAGCTCGTACCGGCCTCGGCCGGCGATCCCCTGGACCGGCACGACCGGGTGATCCTCACACTCGACGGCGAACGGCAGTTGCGCTATCGCGACCAGCGCAAACTCCAGGGCGTGCGGCTGGCCGACGGGCCCGGCGCGGTGGCGCGCATGCTGGAAGGGCTGGGACCCGACGCCCTCGACATCGGTCGCGGGGAGTTCTTCGCGCTGCTCGCGGGGCGGCGAGGCGCCGTGAAGGGCCTGCTGATGGACCAGTCCGCCATCGCCGGGCTCGGCAACCTGCTCTGCGACGAGATCCTGTGGCGGGCCCGGGTCGCGCCGGGACGGCCGGCCCGCGACCTCGGCGAGGCCGAGGCACGTCATGTGTTCACGGCGATGCGAGGCGTGCTCGCCACCTCCTGCCGCGCGTCCCGCGTGCCACCCCGCCCCGGCTGGCTCACCGGCCACCGCGACGAAGCCGATCCGGTCTGCCCGCGCTGCGGCACCCCGCTGCGCTCCCGCCGCGTCTCCGGCCGCCGCACGGTCTGGTGCCCGGCCTGCCAGCACTGACGCGGCCACCCGGCGCGGGCCGGGCCGGCAGCGGCACGCGGTCAGCGGACGACGTCGAAGACGTTCTTCTGCACGCCGTTCGCGTAGACCTCGTGCTCGACCAGCTTCAGCTGCTGGGTGTCCTTGTCCGAGGCACTGAACAACCGCTTGCCCGCGCCGAGCAGCAGGGGATGGACCAGCAGGTGGTAGCGGTCGATCAGACCGGCGTCGGACAGCGCGTGGTTGAGCGCGGCACTGCCGTGCACGATGACCGGGCCGCCGTCGGTCTGCTTGAGGGCGGCGACCTCGTCGACCGAGCGCAGGATCGTGGTCTCGCCCCAGTTGGACACCAGGTCGCCTTCGGTGAGGGTGGTGGAGACGACGTACTTCGGCAGTGTCCTGTAGTGCGCGAACTCCGCCATGTCCGGCCACACCGGGCTGAACGCCTCGTAACTGGTCCGGCCCATCAGGACCGCGGTCGACTCCTTCTGCTCCCGCTCCTTGATCTCGAACGCCTCGGGGACGAACTCGACGCCCTTGAAGGTCCATCCGGAGTTCCGGTAGCCGGGCTCGCCGCCCGGGGCCTCGACGACGCCGTCGAGGGAGATGAAGGCAGTGCTGATCAGGGTACGCATCGCGGTCTCCTCGCGGTCCGGGGTCTGCCGCGGTACTCCGCGGTCCCTCCACCCTCTAACCGACAATTAAATTTGTCAAGAAAGCTCAGCTTGTCGGATGGCGGGCGTGACGAGGGCGCCGGAGCCCGGCGATGCCGTGTAATCCCCCGCTCCTCAGGTACTCGACCGGGCAGGACCGTTCCCCCGCGGACCTGAGGAGATGACTGGGATGCTGTTCCTCGGACTGCTTCTGCTCGCGGCGACCGTCGCCTTCACCGCCCTGGCGATCGCCGGCAACCTGTCCGGCGGACCCGGCTACACCGTGTCCGTGCTCGACCACCACATCGCCACGCTCGGCCCGCTGGCGATCTTCTGCGCCGGTCTGGCGCTGGCGCTGATCTTCTGCCTGGCCCTGGCCGTCATGACCGGCGGCGCGCTCCACCACCGCCACGGCCCGCGCGCGGGCGGCGCCGGTACCGCGTCCGGCCGCTTCACGGGGCCCGCCACCAGGGCCTGACCTCACCGGGGGCCGACACGCTCCCGGCGCAGCCTGCGGCCCACGACCAGCAGGTCCACGGCCGCCGCCACCGCCAGGGCCGCACAGACCGCGGCAAGGGTGACCAGAGCGCCGCGGCCGGGGCTGTCACCCGCCCCGGAGGCGGCGGCCCAGGCGGCGAACAGGGCTGCCGCCATGGCGAACAGGGGCAGGAAGAGACTGCTCAGCAGCCGGCGCAGACGCACCGGGCTGCGAGCGGTGACCGGTTCGGTACCGGTCCGCACACGGCGGCCGCCGGCCGGCCCGGGGCGCGCCCGCTCGCGGGGATCGTGGTCCACAGCTCTCCCCTTCCCCGGCGATCGGGTCCCGTCCACCGTCGCGTCGCCCGCACCGGCACCGCCGAACCAGCCCCTCCCCAGAGTTGGTGGAATTTTCAACCAACCCGGTACGTTGTCGGCGCCGAAGGAGGTCACGAGTGGACACGACGTACGACACCACCTACTACGACCAGGGAACCGCCGCCGAGCGCTGGGCGCGAGCGCAGCTGTTCTTCGACGCCAAGGACTACGCGGGCGCCGCGCGGGTGCTCGCCGGGCTGGTCGAGGAGGCGCCGGAGCAGACCGGACCCCGGCTGCTGCTGGCGCGCGCCTACTACCACTCGGCCCAACTGCGGCGCGCGGAGGCCGAGTTGCGCGTGATCGTCGAGCGCGACCCGGTGGAGCACTACGCCCGGCTGATGCTGGGCCGTACGCTCCAGCGGCAGGCCCGGCACGAGGAGGCGGAGCCGCACCTGCGGATCGCCTCGGCGCTGGCCGGGGACTTCCCGGAGGAGTGAGAGCGGCAACCGACGAGGAGGGGCCCCTGACATGGTCAGGGGCCCCTTTCGCGGTCGTACGGGCCGTCACAGAGGCGCGGCCGCGCGCAGGATCAGGAACAGCGTCACCGCCGAGTTCGCCGAGGACATCGCCGAGACGAGGGTGCCCGCGGCGGCGCCCCAGACGGCGAGGCCGGCCGCGGTGAACGCGGAGGGCCAGCTGCGGGCCACCGGGGCGGGGCCGAGCAGGGCGGCGACCCGGCGCGGCACCGGACCGGTGGCGGCCACCGCTGCCAGCGTCGGCGCCGGGGTGCCCGCGGAGAGCAGCGCGGCCTTGCCGATGGCCCGCGCGACCGTGCGCCGGTCCGCCACCGAGCGGGCCGCCTCCTCGTCCGCCCAGCGCTCGGCCGTGTAGCGGACGGCGGTGCGCAGGGGCCGCAGGAAGGGGTTGGCGCGTGCCGCGAGGTGGACGGCGAGGAGGTGCCGGTGGTGCCGGGCGGCGAGGTGGGCGCGCTCGTGGGCGAACAGGGCCCGCCGTTCGCCCGGGGCGAGGCCGTCCAGGAGCGCGGTGGTGACGACGATCCGGCCGGGGAGCGCGTAGGCGTAGGGGGTGCTGTCGGGCAGCACGGCGACCGCACGGCCGGGCAGTGCGGTGAGCGCCCGGCGGGCCCGCCGGGCGACGCGGCGGTGCCGGCGGAGGGTGCGGCCGCACAGGACCGCGACCGCGGCGAGGGCGGGGATGGCGGCGCGGCCGGCGATCCCGTCGTGCGGGACGGCGGCCCGTACCTCCGGGTCGGACCAGCCGTCCGGGAGGGGGTTGCCGGGGAGCTGGGCGGTGCCGACCACCATCAGCAGGGCGAGGCAGAGCGTGCTGCACCCGGCCATGACCACGGCCACCGCGGTGAGCAGCCGGGTGGCGGTGCGCGGATGCAGCCGCCCCTCGGCCAGCCGGGCGACGGGCCACGCGGTCAGCGGCAGGACCAGTGGCAGGAAGACGAAGACCCCCATGGGCGGTCAGTCTTCCGTACCGCCGGAGTCCGCGGGCGGGATGTTCCGAGTGTTCACCGGGCCCGGCCCGGCGGCGTCCAGCAGGGCCCGCAGCACCTGTTCGTCACCGGGCGGCAGGGTGGTGACGAAGCTGGCGAGCACCGCCTCCCGGTCCTGTTCGCCGTCGAGGAGCCGGCGCATCCGCAGGGCGGCGAGCCGGGCGACGTCGGCGGTGGGCGTCCACAGGAAGGAGCGGCCCTGCCGTTCGCGGGCGACGACGTCCTTGGCGAGCAGCCGGGTCAGGATGGTCACGACGGTGGTGTAGGCGAGGTCGCCGCCGAGCCGCTCCTGCACCCAGGCGGCGGTGACGGGACCGCCGGCCTCGCGCAGGGCACCCAGCACCTGGCCCTCCAGCTGCCCCTGCCCCCGCCGGGCCCGCGCCATAGCCCGTCTCCCTCCGGCGTCGGCATGTGATGACACGCGCATCGGCGTGCCCCACCACGCTACTTCACGCCGGCCCGGCCCCCGTACGTGCGGCGGCCACGACGGTGCGCGATCTCGCCGAGCACGATGTCCGCGGCGAGGAAGGCTGCCAGCGGGATCCCGAGCAGCGGCACGAACCAGCCGAGGACCGCGACCACCGCCATCGCCGGGACGAGGAGGTACGGCGGGACCTCCGCCCAGGCGCCGCGCGGGATCGGCCGGCCGAAGGCGGGGCCGCGGCCGCGTTGCCACCACATGCGGTAGCCCCACACGATCAGCAGGATCAGGGCGAGTGCGAGCACGGCCAGGGCGAGCTGGTTGACCAGGCCGAAGAGGATGCCGGTGTGCAGGTCGATGCCCCAGCGGGTGAGTTTGGCGAGGACCGGGTGGTCGGCGAAGCGCAGGACGTCGGTCACCTCGCCGGTGCCCGGGTCCACGGCGACGGAGTCCTGCTTCTCGGGCCAGCTGCGCTGGACCTGCCGCACCACGTAGGCGCTGTTCGCGTCGGCGGGCGGGACGATCTCGACGGGGTCGCCCAGCCCCTCCGCCCGGGCGGCCGCGAGCACCGTGTCCAGGCCCACCCCGTGCTCGGCGTCACCGCCGGTCCCGGCCGCGGCACCGTGTCCGGCGTGCTCACCGCCGCTCGCGGCCGCGGAGACGGAGGGGGTGGCCTGGCCCAGCGAGGTGCGCAGGTCGTCGATGTTGGCGCCGGCGTAGGTGGACCAGGTCAGGCCGGTCGCCGAGAGGAAGACGAAACCGGCCGCGGCCCAGACACCGACGGTGCCGTGCAGGCCCAGCGTGCGTCGCCGCCCGCTGGTGCCGCGCACCTTGCGCAGCGCCCGCCGCCGGGCGAACCACAGCACCAGGCCGCCGCCCGCGATCACCCATAGCCAACTCGCCGCGAACTCGCTGTAGAGCCGCCCGGTGTCGCCGAGGTGCAGGTCGCGGTGGAGTTCGTCGATCCAGGTGCGCAGCGGGAGCGCACCCGTCGAGCCGTACTGTTCGAGCGCGCCGCGCACCTTGCCGGTGTACGGGTCGACGAACACCGCGAGGGTGTGGTCCGGGTCCACGCCCCGCACGCCCGACAGCAGCACCCTGGTGGTCGCGTCCGCCTCGGGCGACGGCCGTATCGCGGAGACCGTGCCCTCGGGGTGGGCCTCGCGGGCGGCGGCCACCTGCTCGGAGACCGGCAGCTTGGTCCCGCCGACCGGGACGGTCAGCTCATGGGCGTACACCAGCCTCTCGGCCTGGAAGGAGAAGGCGTACAGCAGGCCGGTGGTGGCAGCGACCAGCAGGAAGGGGGCGACCAGGACGCCGGCGTAGAAGTGCAGGCGCAGGACGAGGGGACGCAGCGGGGCCCAGCGGCTCGGGGACGCGGCCGGGACGGGGGGTTGCTCGTCCGTGGCGGTCGAGGGGGCGATGGACATCGAGGGCTTCTCCGGGGACTGGTTGCGGGGCGGGGACGGTCCAGTAGTCGGACCGCTCCCCGGCGGAGTTCCCCGCACCCGAAGTGACCTGAGTCACACCCCACGCCATGGCATGCTGGCCCGATGGCATCTCCCAGCGATCGCGCACCCCTTGCCGAGCAGGTCGAGGAACTCCTCGCTCCCGGCGGCCCGTTGCCCGTCATCGCAGCCGGCGACCCGGTGCTGCGGCGCGGAACCGAGCCGTACGACGGGCAGTTGGCCCCGGCCCTGCTGGCCCGCTTCGTCGAGGCACTGCGGATCACCATGCACGCGGCACCGGGCGTGGGCCTCGCCGCACCCCAGGTCGGCGTCCCGCTGCGGATCGCGGTCATCGAGGACCCGGCACCGGTGCCGGAGGAGGTGGCGGTGGCCCGGGGCCGGGTCCCGCAGCCGTTCCGGGTGCTGGTCAACCCGGTCTACGAACCCGTCGGCACCGCCCGCGCCGCGTTCTTCGAGGGCTGCCTGAGCGTGCCGGGCTGGCAGGCGGTGGTGGCCAGGCCCGCGAGCGTCCGGCTGACCGGCGCGGACGAGCACGGGCACCGGGTGGACGAGGTGTTCACGGGGTGGCCGGCCCGCATCGTCCAGCACGAGACCGACCACCTCGACGGCACGCTGTACCTGGACCGGGCCGAGCTCCGCTCCCTGTCCTCCAACGCCGCCATGGCGGACCGCTGGACCCAGCCGACCCCGGCGACGGCCGCCGAGGCCCTGGGTTTCGAACTGCCGTGACCCCAGCGCCCCGCCAGGGGCGCTGGGGGCACCCCCGGCCGAAGGCTGGGGGAGGAACTGCGCGACCAGCCACGGCGGCGCCGCAGTCGGCCGGCAGCCCGAGGCGCCCCCTTCGGCCCTACCCCCGGTACGCCTCAAGGAGCCGCAACCACACTTCGCTCAACGTCGGATAAGACGGCACCGCATGCCACAGCCGGCTGATCGGCACCTCCCCGGCCACCGCGATCGTCGCCGAGTGGATCAGCTCACCCACCCCGGGCCCCACGAACGTGACCCCGCGCAGGATCTCCGCCTCCAGGTCGACCACCATCCGGGCCCGCCCCTTGTAGCCGTCGGCGTACAGCCCGGCCCCGGCGACGGACGAGAACTCGACGTCCACGGCCCGCACCCGGTACCCGGCCTGCTCCGCCTCCGCGAGGGAGAGCCCGACGGCCGCCGCCTCCGGGTCGGTGAAGACGACCTGCGGTACGGCGTGGTGGTCGGCGGTGGCCGCGTGCGCACCCCACGGCTCGTCCAGCAGCGGCGTGTCCGCGGCGCGCGCCGCGATCGCCGCGCCCGCGATCCGGGCCTGGTACTTGCCCTGGTGGGTGAGGAGCGCCCGGTGGTTCACGTCCCCGACGGCGTACAGCCAGTCGGTGCCCTCGACCAGGAGGGTGTCGTCGACGGACAGCCAGGAGCCCGGCTCCAGACCGACCGTGTCCAGGCCGATGTCGTCGGTGTGCGGGACGCGCCCCGTGGCGAAGAGGATCTCGTCGGCCTCGATGCGGTCGCCGCCGTCGGTGACGGCCACCACCGTGCCGTCCTCCCGGGTGACCGACCGGACGGAGGTACCGGTGCGGACGTCGACGCCCGCCTCCTTGAGCGCGTCGGCGACGAGTTCGCCGGCGAACGGCTCCATGCGGCCCAGCAGGCCCTTGCCGCGGACCAGGAGGGTCACCCGTGAACCGAGGGCCTGCCAGGCGGTCGCCATCTCGGTGGCGACGACACCGCCGCCGACGACGATCAGCCGTCCGGGCGCCTGCTGGGCGCTGGTGGCCTCGCGGCTGGTCCAGGGCCTCACCTCGGCGAGGCCGGGCAGGTCGGGCAGCTGGGCGCGGGTGCCGGTGGCGACGGCCACCGCGCGCCGGGCGGTGAGGGTGGTGAGGGTGCCGTCGGGGCCGGTCACGGTGACCGTGCGGGGTCCGGCGAGGCGGCCGTGGCCGCGGTACAGGTCGGCGCTGATGCCGTCGAGCCAGCCGACCTGGCCGTCGTCCTTCCAGTTCGAGGTGAAGTAGTTGCGGCGGGCGAGGACCGCGGCGGTGTCGAGGGGGCCCTGGACCGCCTGGGCGAGGCCTGGCAGGCGGCGGGCGTCGGACTGGGCGATGACCGGGCGCAGCAGGGCCTTGCTGGGCATGCAGGCCCAGTACGAGCATTCGCCGCCGACGAGTTCGCTCTCCACGACCGCGGTGGTGAGGCCGGCCGCACGGGTGCGGTCGGCGACGTTCTCCCCCACGGGCCCGGCCCCGAGCACCACGACGTCGTAAGCGATGGATTCCGTTTCCGTCATGGGGCCAGTCTTGCGGGTGGTGTGCGCGGGGGCCACACGGGTAGGCAGGCGGAATACCTGCCCGGCCGGACATGTTGTGGCGAGCGGTCCGCCCCGCCCCGGGGCGCCCCCCACGTCAGGAAGAGGGAAGCACGCATGAGCAGCACCGTGGAGCTCACCAAGGAGAACTTCGACCAGACGGTCACCGAGAACGAGTTCGTCCTCATCGACTTCTGGGCGTCCTGGTGCGGCCCGTGCCGGATGTTCGCGCCGGTCTACGAGAAGGCCGCGCAGGACAACCCCGACCTCGTCTTCGCCAAGGTGGACACCGAGGCGCAGCCGGAGCTGGCGCAGGCCTTCGGCATCCAGTCGATCCCGACCCTGATGATCGTCCGCGACCAGGTCGCCGTCTTCGCCCAGCCCGGCGCCCTGCCGGAGGCCGCCCTGGCGGACGTCATCGGCCAGGCCCGGAAGCTGGACATGGACGAGGTCCGCAAGAGCATCGCCGCGCAGCAGGACGCCACGCAGGGCGAGTAGGAACGGGCAGGCCGAGTGGCGCGGCGCCGGCCGGGGTCAGCTGGACTCGCGCTGCACGACCGAGGCGCCGAGCACCCGGTGCGTCTCCGGTTCGGCGCCGGGGTCGCGCACCACGCGGTCGACCAGTTCGGCCAGCTCCCGGCCGGAGGGCAGGTCGATGTGGATCGTGGAGAGCCGGGGCCGCAGCAGCCGGCCCAGCATCAGGTCGTCGGCGCCGAGCACCGCGGTGTCCTCGGGGATGCGTACGCCCGCGTCCTGGAGGGCGCGCATTAACAGCATGGCGTACTCGTCGTTGTACGCGAACACCGCGTCGATCTCCAACTCGGGCCAGCGTGCGGCGAGTTCGGCCGCCGACTGCTCGGTGTAGGCGAGCGGCACCCCGGTCACCCGGGCGTCGGTGCCGCGCAGGGCCTGGCGCACGCCTTCGAGACGGGGCCGGGAGTAGGTCTCCAGGCCGGTCTCCGCGGGGACGACCACGCCGATCCGGCGCCGGCCGCGGGCGTACAGATGGCGTCCGGCGCAGTGGCCTACGGCGTCGTGGTCCATCAGCAGGGCGTGGGCGCCCTCGACGCGTTCGGGGCCGAAGGTGACCACGCCGCGGGCGCCGGCCCGCTTGAGGACCGCGACGCCCTCGGGGCCCAGCTCGGCGTCCGGGACCAGCACGGCCACCGGCCTCAACTCCGCCCAGGCGCGGGCGGCTTCGTCACCGCGCAGGCCGACGGTGCCGTACTGGACGACCGTGTAGTCGAGGCGGCTGAGGGCCCACTGGAGTTCGTTGATGAACTGCCCGTACAGCGGGCCCATCGCGATGGCAGGGGCGGGCATCAGGACCATCCGGCTGTGTCCGGCGCGCAGGCTGCGGGCGGCCGCGTGGGGGACGTATCCGAGTTCCTTCGCGGCCTCGTGGACCCGGCGGCGGGTGGGCTCGCTGATCCGGACGGCGCTGGTGTTGTTGAGGACGTAGGAGACGGTCGCGCGGGAGACGCCCGCCAGGCGGGCCACATCGGCGCTCGTGGGGACCGAGCGCGGGACCGGCGACGCTGCCGAGGGCGGTTTCGGGATGTGCACCATGACGTACGGCATCTTGGCAGAACCCCGGGGAGGGGGGACCGGCGGGGCAAGGTGGTTGACGGTTAGACGAGTTCGGCCCTGATCAGCCGCCCCGAAGGCCCGTCGCGTGGGCTCCCGAGGCCCTTCGCCGTAGGTCTTGATCAGCCGATCCGGGGTGCTTCATGCGATCGGTCGAACATGTTCGTCACGAACTTGTTCGCAACGAACATGTTCGTTACAGTGAACGCATGCCAGCAACTCCCCGTTCCCGCCGGGAGCGCCCCGCCAAGCCCGCCCTGACCAGGGAGGGCATCGTCGCCACCGCCGTGGGGATCCTGCGCGCCGAGGGCCTGCAGAAGGTGACCATGCGACGCCTGGCCCAGGAGCTCGACACCGGACCGGCCTCGCTGTACGTCTACGTCCGCAACACCGCCGAACTGCACGCGGCCGTCCTGGACGAGCTCCTCGGCTCCGTCGGCCCGGCCCCGGCGGAGGGCGGCTGGCGGGAGCGGCTGGAGCAGGTGCTCATCGCGTACACACGGATGCTCATGGAGTATCCGAGCCTCGCCCGCTCCGCGCTGACCGCGTGGCCGAGCGGCCCGCACTACCTGGACCTCATCGAGACCCTGCTGGGCCTGCTCGACGAGGGCGGGGTACCGCGCGAGCGGGCCGCCTGGGGCGTCGACCTGCTGCTCCAGCGCGCCACCGCGACCGCCGCCGAGCACGCGGGCGAGGCGTCCCAGGAGGACTGGGACGCCCTCGGCCGGGCGCTGAGCCGGGTGTCGGACCGCACCCATCCGCACATCGCCGCCGCCTCCGGGGCGCTCCTGTCGGGCGCGCCCGAGGCCCGCGTGTCCTGGGCCTTCCAGGCCCTGATCAACGGCATCGAGCACACCGCCGTACCCGAACCCCATGACTAGGAGACCCTCATGTCCACTCCCCACCACCCCGTAGCGATCGTCGGAGCCGGTCTCGGCGGGCTCACGCTCGCCCGGGTGCTGTTCGTGCACGGCGTCGAGGCGGCCGTCTTCGACCTCGACGCGTCGGCGACGGCCCGCACCCAGGGCGGCATGCTCGACATCCACGACGACTCCGGCCAGGTGGCGCTGCGCGCGGCCGGGCTGTACGACGCGTTCCTGGCGCACGTCCACGCGGGCGGCCAGGCGACGCGGGTCCTGGACAAGGACGCCCGGGTCCTGCTGGACATCCCCGACGACGGCGCAGGCGGGCGGCCCGAGATAGACCGGGGAGATCTGCGCCGGCTGCTGGTCGGCTCCCTGCCCGAGGGCGTGATCCGCTGGGGCGCGAAGGTCATCGGCGCCCGCCCGCTCGGTGACGGGCGGCACGAGGTGACCCTGGAGGACGGCGACTCCTTCACGACCGATCTGCTGGTCGGCGCGGACGGCGCCTGGTCCCGGATCCGCCCACTGGTCTCCGACGCGCGGCCCGCGTACACCGGGGTCTCGTTCGTGGAGGCGGACCTGCCGGACGCGGACGTACGGCACCCGGTGAGCGCCGAAGTGGTCGGCCGGGGCATGCTGTTCGCGCTCGGCGCGGGCCGGGGCTTCCTCGGCCACCGGGAGAGCGACGGCAGCCTGCACGTGTACACGGCGGTGGAGGCGCCCGAGGCGTGGCTGGACGGGATCGACTTCACCGACGCCGAGGCCGCCGGGCGGGCCGTGCTCGCCCACTTCGGCGACTGGGACAAGAGCCTGCGGGCGCTGGTCGCGGACGCCGAGGGCCCGCTGGTGCCGCGGCGGATCCACGCCCTGCCGGTCGGCCACCGCTGGGACCGGGTCCCCGGGGTCACCCTGCTCGGTGACGCGGCGCACCTGATGTCGCCGTTCGCCGGCGAGGGCGCCAACCTGGCGCTGATCGACGGCGCTGACCTGGGCCTCGCGCTCGCCGCGCACCCCGGCGACCCCGAGGCCGCCTTGGCCGCCTACGAGGAGAAGATGTTCACGCGTGCCGAGCGGTCCGCCGCGGACTCCGCGGCGAGCGGCGCCATGCTGTTCCGGGCCGACGCGCCGCAGGGCCTTGTCGACATGTTCACCGGCGCCGGGCCGGACGGCGGCGAGGGGGACGTCAGCGAGGCGGACGTCAGCGGGGCGGTGCCGTCCGCGTGACGCGGTCGACGAGGTCGGTCCAGCCGGCCTCCAGGCGCTCCATCGGGATGCCGCACTGCCTGGTCAGATGGTGGATCTGGGCGGGGTCGAGGTAGGCGAGCAGCGTCTGGGCGAGCAGTTCGCAGTCGGCGTCCGGATCGATCTGCCGCAGCAGCACCGTCATGTGGGTGCGCAGCGCCTGGATCGGCGGATTGGCGTAGCGCCTGGTGGGCTCGGGCTGGGCGGCCAGCTGGAGGTCCAGCTGCTCGGCCGCGCGGTAGAGCACCGCGACGCCGAACGCGCGCAGCCGTTCGACCGGCGGGGCACCGGGGCCGAGGGGCGGGGGCCCGCCCATGAAGTCCGCCTGGAGCTGTCGCGAGGAGTGGTCGAGCAGCGCCATCAGCAGTCCGGTGCGGTCGCCGAAGCGGCGGAAGACCGTGCCCTTGCCCACCTGGGCCGCAGCGGCCACCGCCTCCATGGTCACGCCGGCCACCCCGTGCTCGGCGATCAGCCGGGCGGCGGCCTCCAGCAGCCGGGCACGGTTGCGGGCCGCGTCGGCGCGCAGGCACGGCTCTTCGGGAGCGGGTCCGACCTCGAGCAACTGCGGGGTGTCGAAGGGCTCCTGGGGCTGTGGGAGGGGCGGCAGGACGCTGGACATGAAGACAGCGTAAAGCATCGGGAACAGAACTGGACCGAGGTCCGTTTAGCGTGTTAGAAATTATCCGGACCGTGGTCCGAATTCGTTACGGCAGTGTTTCACCCCCCTCTTGGAGTTCCCCATGTCTGTCCGCATCCTTGCGCTCGTCGGCAGCCTTCGCGCCGGTTCGCACAACCGCCAGCTCGCGGAGGCGGCCGTCAAGCTCGCCCCCGAGGGTGCCGTCGTCGAGGTCTTCGAGGGCCTGGCCGACATCCCGTTCTACAACGAGGACATCGACGTCGCGGGCAGCGTCCCGGCCGCCGCCGCGAAGCTGCGCGAGGCCGCCCAGGCCGCCGACGCCTTCCTGCTCTTCTCCCCCGAGTACAACGGCACCATCCCGGCCGTCCTGAAGAACGCCATCGACTGGCTGTCCCGCCCGTACGGCGCCAGCGCCTTCGGCGGCAAGCCGGTCGCCGTCGTCGGCACCGCCTTCGGCCAGTACGGCGGTGTGTGGGCGCAGGACGAGGCCCGCAAGGCCGTGGGCATCGCCGGCGGCAAGGTGATCGAGGACATCAAGCTGTCGATCCCCGGTTCGGTGACCCGCTTCGCCGAGACCCACCCGGCCGACGACACCGAGGTCGCCGCCCAGCTGACCGAGGTCGTCGCCCGCCTGCACGGCAACGTGGCCGTGGCCGCCTGACCCACCCCCTGAGAGGGGCCGGCAAACCCGCCGGCCCCTTTCGCGTGCCCCGCGGCCCGCGGCCCGCCTCCCGCTTCCGCTCACTCGATCCCGGCGAGCCGCTCGACGGCCCGGGCGGCGAAGGTCTCCATCCATTGCGAGGTCTCGCCGAGACGCGGCGAGAGGATGACGGTGTCGAGGCCGAGCTTGGCGTAGCCCTCGATGTCCCGGGTGAAGGCGTCCAGGTCGCCCGCGGTGACCGGCTCGGCGCCGTACGCGATGGTCTTGCGGATGCTGTCGTAGTCCCGCCCGACGGTGTCGCAGTGACCGCGCAGCACCTCCAGCTTGTGCCGCAGCTCCTCCGGGGAGGAGGGGATGAGGTTGCAGGCGTCGGCGTACTGGGCGACCAGGCGCAGGGTCTTCTTCTCACCCTGGCCCCCGATCATGATCTCGGGGTGCGGGGTGCTCACCGGCGCGGGCACGCAGAGCGTCTCGGCGAGCTGGTAGTACCGGCCCTCGAAGGGACCGTCGTTCTCCGGGTCCCACATCTGCAGACAGATCCTGAGCGTCTCCTCCAGCCGCTCGAAGCGCTCCTTGAGCGGCGGGTAGGGCACGCCGAGTCCGTGGTGCTCACGGTCGTACCAGGCGGCGCCGATGCCCAGGGTGGCGCGACCGCCCGACACCACGTCCAGGGTGGTGGCGATCTTGGCGAGCAGCCCCGGGTGCCGGTACGTCACTCCCGTCACCAGGGCGCC
Source organism: Streptomyces sp. NPDC001507 (assembly GCF_042894765.1). Lineage (NCBI taxonomy): Bacteria > Bacillati > Actinomycetota > Actinomycetes > Kitasatosporales > Streptomycetaceae > Streptomyces > Streptomyces sp. NPDC001507. The sequence goes on along the minus strand of NZ_JBIAVV010000001.1, from coordinate 357,692 downwards.
GAGCCGCACGGTCGAGGTGCGGCCGGCGAGGTAGCCGAGGGTGGTGTAGGCCTCCAGCATGGGGTCCTCGGCGCCGCCGTTGAACTCCATCTGGAAGTAGTGGTCCATCACCGAGACCCAGCTGACGCCCGCCGCCTCGGCCGCCGCACCGGCGGCGGCGAGTTCGGCGCCGAGGGCGGGTCCACCGCCGGGGTGGTTGAACCGGTTGATGTGCACGCCCACGCGCATGACGTTCTCCGTTCCGCCCTGAGGTTCCGCGCTGGAGTCCCGCGCTGGAGTCCCGCGCCGGAGTTCCGCGTTGATGTTCCGCTCTGGTGTTCCACGCCGACGTTCGGCACCGGTCGTCTGCATCCGCACCGACCGTCGTCCGCGACCTCGACGCTAGATCCTGGAGCGCGCTCGAAGTCAAGCCCGGCTTCGGCGGCCCGGCGTGTCTGCGCATGCTTCCGGACAGACACCCGCCGGATGGCGGGGAGCTTCCGCCGACCGGCGCCCCCGGTCAGCGCACGACCGACCGGATCATGGGCATACGAACCGCAGAACCCCGCATCGAGGAGCCGCGATGACTGCCGTACCGCCCCCGTTCGACCCCGAACTCGCCGCCGCCCTGGAGCTGATCAAGGACACGATCTCTCCCTCGTTCACGATGGCGGACATACCCGAGATCCGGCAGGGCGCGGGGATACAGCTCCTGGCCGAGCTGGACCTCACGATGGAGGGCGCGTTCGACGTGGAGGACCGTACGGTCCCGGGCCCCGCGGACGCCCCCGAGATCTCGCTCCTGATCTGCCGCCCGGTCGCCCCGGCAGCCTCCGGTCCGCTCCCGGTGATCTACCACGTGCACGGCGGCGGCATGGTGCTCGGCAACAGCCGGGTGGGCGTGGACGCCCCGCTGGCCTGGGCGAAGGAGCTGGGCGCGGTGGTGGTGTCGGTGGAGTACCGGCTGGCGCCCGAGCATCCGCACCCCGCGCCGGTCGAGGACGTGTACGCGGGGCTGCTGTGGACCGCGGAGCACGCGAAGGAGATCGGCGGCGACCCGGAACGGATCGTGATCGCGGGCGCCAGCGCGGGCGGCGGCCTCACGGCGGCCCTGGCGCTCCTCCTGAGGGACCGTCAGGGTCCGTCCGTGATCGGCCAGATGCTGCTCTGCCCGATGCTCGACGACCGCAACGACACTCCCTCCAGCCACCAGATGAAGGGCCTCGGCCTCTGGGACCGCACCTCCAACGAGACCGGCTGGACCGCCCTGCTCGGCGAGCGCCGGGGCGGCCCCGACGTCTCCCCCTACGCGGCCCCGGCCCGCGCCACCGACCTCACGAACCTCCCCCCGGCCTTCCTCGACGTCGGCTCCGCCGAGACCTTCCGCGACGAGACCGTCGCCTACGCCTCCCGCATCTGGCAGTCCGGCGGCATCGCCGAACTCCACGTCTGGCCCGGCGGCTTCCACGGCTTCGACGGCTTCGCCCCGCAGGCCGCCGTGTCCCAGTCGGCACGCGCGGCACACACGGACTGGCTGCGGCGGGTGCTGGCGCGCTGAGAGCCGGTCGGGCCCGCGGTCAGCGCGGGCCCGGGCCCAGTCGGCTGCGGTACGGCGGTCGGGGGCCGGCGGCGGCCGTGATGGTGCTGCAGGTCGGGTGGGTGGGGCAGGGGTTGGCAGGGGTTGGCCGGGGTGAGGAGGGTGTTGGAGGTGAAGTGGAGGTGCGCGGGGCGACGGCCCGAACCGCGCGCTGGGCGCGGGCCGGGGTGGCGAAGGGGTGGTCGAGGGTGCCGGGCCCGTGGCCGTCGCCCCAGGGGGGCACTCAACCCCCTTCAGTTGACACCCTCTTGATCGCCTCCCTGATCCTGGAGTAGGTGCCGCAGCGGCAGACGTTCTCGATGGCGTCGATGTCGGCGTCCGTCGGGTGCGGGGTGCGTCTGAGGAGGGCGGCGGCCGCCATGATCTGGCCGGGCTGGCAGAAGCCGCACTGGGCCACGTCGCAGTCCAGCCAGGCCTGCTGGACGGGGTGCAGGGTGTCGCCGTCGGCGAGTCCCTCGATGGTGGTGACCGAACGGTCCGCGCAGTGGGCGACCGGGACCGTGCACGGCTGGATCTCCGCGCCGTCGAGGTGACTGGTGCAGGCGCGGCAGACGCCCACCCCGCAGCCGTACTTGGGTCCGGTGACGCCGAGCAGGTCGCGCAGGACCCACAGGAGAGGCATGTCGGCGGGGGCCTCGACCGTCACCGGTCTGCCGTTGAGGACGAAGGAGTACGAACTCATCTGTGCCTTCTGGGAGTCGGGAGCGGCGGGGTCAGAAGTCGAGGGGGAAGCTGCGGGGCTTCGTGCCGGTGGCGCGGGCGTAGGCGTTGGCGACCGCGCCCGCCGCCGCGGGGACACCGAGTTCGCCGGCGCCGCCCGGATCCCCGCCGGACGGGACGACGTGCGCCTCGAACTCCAGCGGGGCGTGCCGCTGGCGGGCGTAGTGGAAGTCGGCGAAGCTGCCCTCGCGGACCGCGCCCCGGTCGATGTGCAGCCCGGCGCGCAGCACGGTGGAGATGCCGTCCACGGCGGTGCCCATGAGCTGCGCCTGCAGGCCGCGCGGGTTGACGACCGTGCCGACGTCGGCGGCCATCACCACCTTGGTGACCCGCGGGTTCTTCGGGTCGGTGGCGTCGATCTCGGCCAGGCAGGCGACGGCGGACCCGTACTCCTCGTGGACGGCGACGCCCTGGGCGGTGCCCGCGGGCATCCGGCGCCCCCAGCGCCCGGCGGCTGCCGCCTTGGCGAGGACGGCCTTCACCGCCTTGCTGCGCAGTGTGGTACGGCGGAAGGCGACCGGGTCCAGGCCCAGCGCGCGGGCGATGTCGTCGACGACGATCTCCTCCGCCGTGCGCATGGTCCCGGAGTCCACCGAGCGCCAGGCACCCAGCGGTACCGGCAGTTCGATGCCGCCCGAATCGCCGCTCACCCGGCCGAAGTTGTACAGCCCGCTGTCGCTGGGCAGCGGCCGTACCGTGACGGACTGCGCAGTGCGGCCCTTCTCGTCGGACGACTCTCCCACCGAGGCCGACATGTGCTGGAACGCCACCACCCGGCCGCCGGCGACGCTGGCCCGGATCCGGTGGTGGTCGGCGGGGCGCATCCTGCCGTGCCGGATGTCGTCGTTGCGGCTCCACATCAGCTTCACGGGCCGGCGGGCCGCCCTGGAGACGAGCACCGCCTCGATGGCCTGGTCGAAGTTGAGCCGCCGCCCGAACGAGCCGCCCCCGCGCGTCACGTGGACCCGCACCGCGGTCTTTGGGAGGCCGAGCAGTTCGGCGACGGCCTCGCGGGCGTCCATCGGGGTCTGGGTGGCGAACCACAGCTCGGCCCGGTCGGCGCGGACGTCGGCGACGGCGGTGAGCACCTCCATCGGGGCATGGCTGACGAACGCGAACGCGAACTCGCCCTCGATCTGCGTCGATCCGCGCGGCGGGGTGCCGAGCCGGGGCACCGCGGCCCGCAGCCGGGCGCGGATCTCCTTGTCGGACAGGGGGGCGAGCGGTCCGTCGGCCCACCTGATCCGCAACGCGTCCCTGGCCTGGAAGGCGTGGTGGAAGGTGTCCGCCACGACGGCGACCCCGCCCGGGATCCGCACGACCGCGTGCACGCCGGGCAGCGCGCGGGCCGCCGTGTCGTCGAGGGAGACCGGTCTGCCGCGCAGGGTCGGCGGCCGGGCCACCACGGCCGGCTTCGCACCCGCCACCGCCAGGTCACCGGCGTACTTCGCGGCGCCGGTGACGATGTCCCGGGCGTCGATCCTGGTCGTCGGCTTCCCGATCACCCGGTGCCGGGAGGCCGGCTTGGGCCTGTTCGACACGTCCGGGGTGCGGATCCGGGCCGCGCTCGCGGTGAGGGAGCCGAAGGTGGCCGTCCGGCCGTCGGGGGCCACCACCCGCGTGTTCCAGGTGCGCAGGGTGTGCGCGGGGAGCCGCCAGCGGCGGGCGGCCGCGGTCACCAGCCGGGCGCGCGCGGTGGCGGCCAGCTGCCGGGCCGGGCCGTACAGCGAACTGACCGAACTGGAGCCGCCGGTGTACTGGTTGCCCTTGCCGCGGGCGTCGGCGAGCGGGATCCGGACGTCGGCGAGGCGGGCGTCCAGCTCCTCGGCGATCATCATGGCGACGGCGGTGGTGATGCCCTGGCCGACCTCGACGCGGGGCAGCCGTACGACGACCTCGTTGGCGGCGGTGACCTCCAGGACGAGCATCTCCTCGTCGGTGCCGGTGACCAGGACGCCGGGGGCCGCGGTGGCGCCCTCGGCCCGCGGGGTGTCGCAGCCGAGCGGGGCGGCGACCGTGAGGGTGGCCGCGGCCACCGTGTGGACCATGAAACTCCGGCGGGACGGTCCGGCGGCGGCCCGTGGGGGCCCGTTGCGGTCCAAGCGAAGCTCCTGTCGGCCGGTTCCTGTGCCGGGGCTGTGTGCCGCCGGGTCTCGACAGCTAGGAGGGGCGGGGGCACGCGCGGGTTGCCTGCCGTGCCGGGCTCTGCTCGCCGCAGCGCCGGATGGCGCATCATGGCCGTATGAAAGAGCTGGCGGGGCGGCTGGCCGCGGTGGACCCGGATGCCGGGGCCGCCGTCGCGGTCATCGCCTACTTCGACCGGCTGGCCGAGACCCGGGCCGGTGTGGAGGCGCTGGTGCGCGGGGCCGCCGTGCTCGCCGGGTGCCCGGCGCGGCTGGCGGACGAGGAGCGGCGAGTCCGGGTGCGGGTGGAGCCGGACGGCCGGCGGACGGACGTGGTGGGCGCGCCCGGGCCCGGGTGGCCGGGTACGCCGTTGGTGCCGGGCGGGCCGCCGGCGCTGTGGCTGGAGCGGGCCGGGGCCGAAGGGCCGAGCGTCGTCGACGCGGTGATCCTGGAGCGGGCCTCGGCCGCCGTGCGGTCCGTGCTCGACCGCACCCGCGGGCGGGCCCCGGGGCCGCCGGTGGACGACCCCGCGCTGGTCGAGGCCGTCCTGGACGCCGGCGTCCCGCTACCGGCCCGGCTGCACGCGGCCCGCGGGCTCGGCCTGGACACCGCGGACCCGGCGGCGCGCTTCCGGGCGGTGGCGGTGGCCGATGGTCCACCCCGGATCGTCGCCGACGGACCGGCCCGGAGCACGAACGGCGGGCCGCCCCGAAGCGCGCGCGATCGGTTCCCCCGGGTCGTGGGCGACGGCCGGCCACCGGTGGTACCGGGGGGACGCGCGGGCGTGGGCACGGCGGCGGCCGTCGCGGACCTCCCCGAGTCCTGGGCGGCGGCCCGTACCGCGCTGCGGTTCACCGGCGACGGTGGCGCGCGGGAGCCCGGCGGCCCACCCGTCGTGCACGCCGACGACCTGGGCGGGGTCGCGCTGCTCGCCGATCTCGTCGTACCCGGTGCGGAACCGGCGCCGGACGTCCGCGCGGTGCGGGCCGCCGCGGCGGACGCCCCCTGGATGCTGCGCACGCTGCACGCGGTCGCGTCGACGGCGAGCCTGCGGGCGGCGGCCGCCGGCATCAACGTCCATCACTCCACGCTCCAGGACCGGTTGACGCACGCCGAGCAGCTGCTGGGCTGGCCGGTGCGCACTCCGCAGGGCCGGTTCCGGCTGCAACTCGCCCTCACCATGCACCACCTGATGGACAGCCGGTAGGGGTCAGTAGACGTCCCGGACGTAACGCCGGTCCGCGGCCAGCTGTTTGACGTACGCCGTCGCCTCGTCCTCGGTCAGTCCGCCGTGCACGGCGGCGATGTCCTTCAGGGCCCGGTCGACGTCCTTGGCCATCCGGGAGGCGTCGCCGCAGACGTAGAAGTGGGCGCCGTCCTGGAGCCAGGACCACAGCAGCGGGCCGTGTTCGCGCATCCGGTCCTGGACGTAGACCTTGGCACGCTGGTCGCGGGAGAAGGCGGTGTCGAGGCGGCTCAGGGTGCCGTCGGCGAGCAGGACGGTGAGTTCCTGCTCGTAGTAGAAGTCGGTGGCCCGGTGCTGTTCGCCGAAGAACAGCCAGTTGGGGGCGCGGTGGCCGCGGGCGCGGCGTTCCTCCAGGAAGCCGACGAACGGCGCCACGCCGGTGCCGGGGCCGACCATGACCATGGGGGTCGCCGGGTCGGCGGGCGGCCGGAAGTGCGGGGAGCGCTGGACGTGCACCGGGACCGGCGTACCGGGTCCGGCGTCGGCGAGGAACGGCGAGCAGACGCCCTGCCTCGGCCGGCCGTGCAGGTTCTCGTAGCGGACGACGGAGACGGTGAGCGAGACCCGGTGGGGGTCGGTCAGCGGGCTGGACGAGATGGAGTACAGGCGGGGCTGAAGCTTGCCGAGGACGCCCGCCCACTCCTGGGCGCCGGCCCGGATCCCGAACTCGGCGACGACGTCGACCGCCTGGCGGCCCCAGGACCACTTGGCCAGCTCGTCCTTGTTGTCGGGGCGCAGCAGCTTCCGCAACTCGCGAGGGTCACGAATGCGTTCGGCGGCGAAGCGGAGCAGGTCAGGGGTGACGCGGGTGATGTCCAGGTGGCGGGAGAAGGCCTCGGCGAGGGGGATCTCACCGACTCCGTTCACTTCCACGGCGGTTGCGGCGTCGAGGCCGGTGACGTCCAGCCATTCCGTCACCAGGGCAGCGGAGTTGAGGGGACGAACGCCGAGTGCGTCGCCCGCCTCGTAGACCAGTGGGGTCTCGCTGTCGCGGGTGTCGAAGGTGAACCGGCGGACCTCCTTGACGGCGCCGGGCAGGCTGAGCAGCCGGTTGCCGACGAGCCGGGCGGTGGTGGGGGCCGGGCGCGAAGACCTGGCGGGCGCGGGGGCGGAGTCTGTCGCGGCGGAAGACGCGGGCTCGTCCTTGAGGGCGGAGAGCACCTGGTCCAGCCAGGCCTCCGCCTGGGTCTCGTAGTCCGGTTCACAGTCGGTGCGCGGCGTGATCCGGACCGCGCCGAGCTCGTCCATCCGGCTGTCCAGGCGGCGCCCGTGCCCGCAGAAGTCGTCGTAGCTGGAGTCGCCGAACGCCAGCACGGCGTACCGGCGGCCTTCGAGGCGCCCGGCGTCGAGGGCGGCGAGGCCGTCCCAGAAACCGGCGCCGTTGTCGGGGGCGTCGCCGTCGCCGAAGGTGCTGGTGATCAGGAGCAGGTCGGCGCCCGTGGGCAGGGCGGCCGGGTCGGCCTGGTCCATGGCGACGAGGGAGGCCGCGTGGCCGCCCGCGGTGAGGCGCTCGGCGGCGGTGGCGGCGAAGTCCTCGGCGTTGCCGGTCTGCGAGGCCCACAGGACCACCACCTGGCGGCCGGGTGTGGGCAGGGGGACCGGGGTCGCGGCGGACCGGGAGTACATGCCGGCGAGGGTGCCGTTGACCCACAGGGCGTGTTCGGGGCTGAACGGCGCGTCCGGCGGCAGCACCGGGACGCCCGGGGCGCCGACCTGGATGCCGGCGAGGAAACCGACCAGGTACTGCCGTTCGGTTGCGGTGAGGACCGGCGGCGGGGCGGGGTCGAGGCCGAACACCGAGGCGGCGGAGGGCGGCAGCACCGCCGTGGGCGCGGCGGCGGCAACGGGTGCGTCGACGACGGCCGGGGTCTCCTGCGCGCCGGGCACCTGGACGCTCACCGGCGTGGCCACCTTGGTCAGCGACACCGCGCACACCTTCAGCTCGGGCTGGAACGACAGGGGGTCCACCGCGTCGTTGGTCACGGCGTTGACGCTGAGGTACTCGCCGAACAGGTCGTTCCAGTGGAAGGGCGCGAAGCAGGTTCCGGGCAGCACCCGGTCGGTGACGACCGCGGGCAGCACCGCGCGGCCGCGCCGTGAGGCGACCTCCACGGAGTCGCCGTCGGCGAGCCCGAGCGCCGCCGCGTCCTCGGGGTGGACCTCGACGAACGGGCCGGGGTTGAGCCTGTTCAGCTTCGCGACCTTCGCGGTCTTGGTCAGGGTGTGCCACTGGTGCTGGAGGCGGCCGGTGTTCAGGACGAACGGGTAGTCGTCGTCGGGCATCTCGGCGGGGTCCAGGTGCGGCCTGGCGTGGAAGACGGCGCGTCCGGAGGCGGTGGCGAAGGTGAGGGAACCGTCGGGGCCGAGGTACCGGACGGGGTTGCGGTCGGGGCCGTCGGCGGTGGCGGCCGGCCACTGGACGGGGGCGGCGCGCAGCCGGTCGTAGGTCACACCCCGCAGGTCGTAGCCGGTCTGCGGGTTGTGGAAGCGCTTGATCTCCTCGAAGATCTCCTCCGCGCGGTCGTAGGAGAAGCCGTCCTCGTACCCCATCGCGCGGGCCACGCCGGCGATCAGCCGCCAGTCGGCGGTGGCCTCGCCGGGCGGGTCGGCGGCGGGGCGGGCGAGGGTGAGGTTGCGCTCGCTGTTGATGAGGACGCCCTCGGTCTCGGTCCACAGGGCGGCGGGCAGGACGACGTCCGCGTAGGCGTTGGTCTCGGTGTCGGTGAAGGCGTCCTGGGTGACGACGAACTCGGCGGCCTCCAGGCCCTCGATGACGGTCCTGCGGTTGGCGACGGAGGCGACCGGGTTGGTGCAGATGATCCAGCAGGCCTTGATCTCGCCGTCGGCCATCTTCCGGAACATCTCCACCGTGCCCTTGCCGACGCCGTCGGCGCGGATCGAGCCGGGCGCCAGCCCCCACCGTTCCTCGACGAAGGCGCGGTCGGCGTCGACGAGCACCGACCGCTGGCCGGGCAGTCCGGGGCCCATGTACCCCATCTCCCGGCCGCCCATGGCGTTGGGCTGGCCGGTGAGGGAGAGCGGGCCGCTGCCGGGGCGGCAGATCTTCCCGGTCGCCAGGTGCAGGTTGACCAGGGCGTTGGTGTTCCAGGTGCCGTGCGTGGACTGGTTGAGGCCCATGGTCCAGCAGCTGGTCCACTCCCCCGCCTCGCCGAGCAGCCGGGCGGCCGCGCGCAGGTCGGCCTCGGGGATGCCGGTGATGTCGGCGACGGTGGCGGGCGGGTAGCCGGCGAGGAACTCCGGCATCGCCTCCCAGCCTTCGGTGTACGCGGCCATGAAGTCGGGGTCGGTGTGCCCGTGCTCGTGGAGCAGGTGGAGCAGGCCGTTGAGGAGGGCGAGGTCGGTTCCGGGTTTGACCTGGAGGAACAGGTCGGCCCTGGCCGCGGTGGCGGTGCGGCGCGGGTCGACGACGATCAGCTTCGCGCCCGCCTTCACCCGGTCCATCAGACGCAGGAAGAGGATGGGGTGGCAGTCGGCCATGTTGGCGCCGATGACCAGGAAGACGTCCGCCCGGTCGAGGTCCTGGTACGAGCCGGGCGGACCGTCGGCGCCGAGGGAGAGCTTGTAGCCGGTGCCGGCGCTTGCCATGCACAGCCGGGAGTTGGACTCGATGTTGTTGGTGCGCAGCCACCCCTTGGTGAGCTTGTTCGCGAGGTACTGGGCCTCCAGGCTCATCTGGCCGGAGACGTAGAGGGCGACCGCGTCCGGGCCGTGCTCGTCGACGATCCCGCGCAGCCGCCGCGCGGTCTCGGCGACCGCCGCGTCCACGGCCGACGGCACCGCCTCCGCGCCCCGCTCGGGCCGCAGCAGGGCGGTGGTCAGCCGGCCGGGTGCGGCGAGCATGTCGGCGGTGGTGGCGCCCTTCGTGCAGAGCCGGCCGAAGTTCGCCGGGTGCTCCTTGTCGCCGGACGCCTTCAGGACGGTACGGCGGCCGTCCGGGCCCCGGCCGATGTCCAGGACCATGCCGCAGCCGACCCCGCAGTACGAGCAGACGGTCCGCACCCTGCCGGTGTCGGTGCTGCGCGAGTCCGGCGCGGCCACGGGCGCCCCCTGTTCCTGCTGGTCAGCCTCTTCCGTCCGGTCCCGACGGTAGGTACGGCTGATTACACCGGCGTCACCGCTCCCGATCAACGGGGGTTAAGACCGCCGCACAGTCCCGCTCCGGGCGATGTGAGCGAAGGCGCCCGCGATGCCGGCCGGAGCGGTGCCGGGATGCGCCGTGCCGGGACCTGTTGCACGATGAGGGCGGCCGAGGGAGGGGGCAGGCGAGGAGGACCGGGTGGACAGGGACACCTCCTCACGACGACGGGCCGCACCGGCACCGCCGGTCGCACCGACGGCACCAACGGGAGCGACCGCACGGGACACACCGGGGTCACCGGGCGCCCGGGACGCCCCGAAGGCGCCGGTCGCGCCCCTCGCGCGGGACACACCGGCTCCGGCCGACGCGGACGCACCGCCCGCCGCCATCGGCTACGCCGACATGCTCCGCGGCATCGTCGAGGACGCGGCCGTGGGCTTCGCCGTGCTCGGCACCGATCTGCGCTACCTCTACGTCAACCCGCACATGGCCCGGACCACGGGCGTGCCCGCCGCGGCCTACCTGGGCCGCACCCAGCGCGAGGTGCTGCCCCACCTCAGGCGGCCCGACCAGGTACTGCGGGACGTCATCCGCGACGGACGGCCCCGCGAGGCCGTCGTCACCGGCCGCACCTGGGTGGACTCGCCGTACCAGGTCCGGGAGTGGCGGTGCGTCTACCACCGGCTCGTGGACGGCACGGGCCGGGTGGTGGGCGTGGCCGCGGTGGGCCTGGAGATCAGCGAGCCGCAGCAGTACGTGTACGAGCTGGAGCGCGCCCACCGGCGCCTCGCGCTGCTGGACTCGGCCGCGTCCCGGATCGGCACCGGCACCGATGTCGCCGGGACCTGCCGGGAGCTGGCGGAGTTCGTCGTACCGGAACTCGCGGACGCGGCCGGGGTGGAGCTCAGTCCGCCGGACACCGTGCCGGCGCGGCGGACACCGACCCGGCTCGCGGCGTACGCCACCCGTCCCGGGCTGGTCACCGGTCTCGCGGCCCTCGACGCGCGCGGCGAGCTGGTCGGCTGGCCGCGCGGCACCGGGACCCGGCGGAACCTGGCGGCCGGCCGGATCTGGCGGCGCAACGCGATCACCGCGGCGCAGTGGCGGTCACTGGTCCCGCGCTGGGCGCCCGCCCAGGCGTGTCTGACCGCCCGGGTCCACTCGGTGCTCCTCGCCCCGCTGGTCGCGGACGGCCGGGTGCTCGGCATCCTGCTGCTGGCCCGGGCCGGGGACTCCGCGCCGTTCTCGAACGAGGACGCCACGGTGGCCCGCGAACTCGCCGCCCGCGCCGCCCGCGCCCTGGACCGCGCGGTCCGCTTCGAACGCGAGCACACCATGGCCCTGGAACTGCAGCGGGCCCTGCTCGCCGAGCCCGGCCAGTTGCGGCAGCACGGCGGTGTGGAGACCACGGGCCGCTACCGGCCCGCCGACGACGGCTCGATGATCGGCGGCGACTGGTACGACGTCCTGGCGCTGCCCGACGGCCGGACGATGCTGGTCATCGGGGACGTGATGGGCCACGGGGTGGACGCGGCGGTGGCGATGAGCCACTACCGTTCGACGCTGCGCGCCCTGGCCCTCGCGGGGCTCTCGCCGCGCCGCATCCTCCAGCACGCGGACCGCATGGTCGCCGACTCCGGCTTCGAGCGGGTGGCCACCTGCTTCCTCGCGCTCGGCGACTCGGACGTCGCCACCCTCACCTACGCCAGCGCCGGCCACCTGCCGCCGGTCTGGCTCTCCCCGCAGGGCGACATACAGCTCGTCCCGGTGCCGGTCGGCCCGCCGCTGGGCAGCGGGCTCGGGCGCTACGAGCAGCGCGTCACCCAGGAACGCGGCGGTGTGCTGCTCCTGTACACGGACGGTCTCGTGGAGCGGCGCGGCGAGGACATCGACCGCGGTCTGGCCCGGCTGACGGGGCTGTCGCTGTCCCCCACCGATCCGCTGGACAAGATCGTCGACACGGTCCTCGCGCACCTCGCCGCCGGTTCCGAGGACGACATCGCGCTGCTCGCGGCCCGCCCGGTACGCGGCTGAGCGCACGCCGGTGCGCGGGAGAGCGCGCCCGCCGTGCCTCCGGCAGCCGTGTGACAACGCCGTGCGTGGCTCGTTCACCGCCTGCTGCTGGTCCTGCCGGCCACGGCCGCCGCGGTGCTCGTCACCGTACGGCGGCGCCCGGACCGGGCCGTCGAACTCCACATGTACGAAGGGGTGCTGCTGCCGACGGGCCTGCTGGGCGCTGACCGGCGAGGCCTTCGTGGCCGTGGCGGTCGCGGCGGCCTCGGCCGGGGTGCTGCGCCTGACGTCCCGGCCCATGCTGCAGCCGGTCAGTACGAGGAGGGCGTCGCGGTGGGTGCATGACGCCCAGCCGCTGCTCCCAGCCGCGGCCTCGGCGCAGGTCCCGGCCTCAGGTCTCGGCCGCGGGTCTCAGTCGTAGGTGAGGACCATGCGGAAGCGTGCGGCCCCGGTGAGCATCTTCTGGTACGCCTCGTCCGCCTGGTCCAGCGGTACGGTCTCGATCGTCGGGCGGATCCCGTGCAGGGCGCTGAACTCCATGGTGTCCTGCACGTCCTGCGCGGTGCCGGACGGATGGCCGCGGATCTCCCGCGCGGCCGTGAGCAGCTGGAGCGGACTGATCCCGAGCGGCTCGGGGTCGATGCCGATCACCACCAGCTCGCCCCGGGGCCCCAGCCCGTCCACGGCCGCCGAGATCGCCCGGGAGTTGCCCGCGGTGGCGAGCACGACCTTGGCGCCGCCGAGCGACTGCAGGGCCTCCGCGACCGGGGTCTCGGTCGTGGAGTCGACGTAGTGGTGGGCACCGAGCTGCTTCGCGAAGTCCGCCTTCTCGGCGCCGCGGGCGATGGCCACCGTCTCGAAGCCCATGGCCACCGCGTACTTGACGCCGAGGTGACCGAGTCCGCCGAGGCCGACGACGGCGACCAGGTCACCGGGCTCGGCCGGGCTGCGCCGCAGGCCGTTGAAGGTGGTCACGCCCGCGCAGCCGAGGGGCGCCGCGTCGGCCGAGGTCAGCCCGTCGGGGATGCGGGCCAGGGCGTCGACCGGCGCGATCACCTGCTGGCCGAAGCCCCCGTCGTAGGTCCAGCCGGGCACCTTCAGGTTCTCGCAGACGATGAAGTCGCCCTGACGGCAGGGCTTGCAGTGGCCGCAGCTGCCGCCGAACCAGCCGACTCCCACGCGGTCGCCGATCCGCCAGCCCCAGTCCTCGATGCCCTCGCCGAGTTCCTCGATCCGCCCGGCGATCTCGTGGCCGGGCACCACCGGGAACGTGATACCTGGCAGTGCGGCGGTGACGAAGAAGGTGTCGCTGTGGCAGATGCCGCAGGCCTCCACGGCGATCCGTACATGGCCGGGGCCCGGCCTCGGCACCTCCCGCTCGACGATCTCGAACGGCCCGCCCAGGGCGGCCACCTGCGCGACTCGGTAGGTACTCATGCGTCTTCTCCCGGAACGGGTACGACGGGCTCGGTCCGAAGCCCCCTCACCCAGCACACCAGCTCCGGGCCGATCGCGCGCGTCGAGCCCCGCCCGGCGCCGCCGCCCCCGCTCCGGCGGTCAGCTCCCGACGTACTTCCGCAGCCAGGGCAGCATCAGGGCCCGGGTGGCCTTCGTCCCGATGCCGACGGAGGACTGGTCGTAGGCGTGCTCCAGGAACGGGAGCTCGACGTAGCGGTGCGGGACGCCGGCCGCGGTCAGCCGGTCGGCGAACGCCTTGGTGTGGCCGGAGAAGACGAGGTGGTCGCGCGAGCCCTGCAGGATCAGGGTCGGCGGCGCGTCGGGGCCGATCTGGTTCGCGGCGTCGACGGCCCGGAAGCGCTCCGGGTAGCGGGCGGGGCTGCCGCCGACGTACTCGTCGGCGACCTGCCCGCCGTACGCCGAGTCGGGCACCGAGGCCGTCATGTCCACGACCGGGTAGGAGCCGATCACGGCCTTCACCTTCGGCAGTTGAGCGGCGGTGCCGCAACTCGGCTTGAGCCTGCCCGCGTCGGCCTTGTAGGCGACGTTGACGGCCAGGTTGCCGCCCGCGGAGCCGCCGAAGGTGGCTACCCGGTCCATGTCGAGACCGTACTGGGAGGCGTGCGCGGTGGCCCAGGTCAGGGCGCAGCCGACGTCGGCGTCCGCGGTGTTCCAGGTGTGCCGGGTCGCGGTGGCCAGCCGGTAGTCGACGTCGAGGACGGCGTAGCCCTGGTCGGCCAGCCAGCCCGTGTACGGGGTCGGGCCGCGCGAGCCGGAGATGAAACCGCCGCCGTGGATGCTGACGACGAGCGGCGCGGCGGCCTTCGTCTTCGGCAGGTAGAGGTCCGCCTTCAGCTGTTGGCCGCCGAACGTGGCGTAGGTGACGGTCCGGTCGGGGCCCCGGCCCGCCGCCTTCGCCGGGGAGGCCGGTGAGAACACGAACCAGTCGCCGGTCGCGCCGTGCACCGAGAAGACCTGCACGGTGGTGGTGATCAGGGTGAGCAGCAGCGCGGTTCCGCTCAGTGCGGTGACGGCGACGGGCAGCCGGCGCCGTCCGCTCCGGCGGCGCAGGGTGAGGAGGCCGACGGCCAGGGCCAGGGCCGCCAGCACGATGTTCCAGGAGCCGAAGGTGTCCCGGACGATGGAGAGCAGGAGCATCGGCAGCTGCAGCGCCAGGACCGACAGGACCGGGGACCAGAAGCCGACGGGGAGCACCGCCGTCAGCTGTCCGAGGAGGACGAACAGGGCGACGGCGACGGCCACCACGAGCAACGCGGCGCGGGCGGTGCGCCGGGTCCGGGTGGCTGGGGGGTTGCTGGGCATGGGGGTGCGTGTCTCTCGTTCGGGTGCGGGCCGGCGGGGGCTGGTCGCGCAGTTCCCGGCGCCCCTGACGGGGCACGGGCGGGGAACTGCGCGAGCAACCACGACGCGCCCGCGGGTGCAGGCCGGTGATCAGCCTGGGAGCGGCCCCCGGGGTCCGGCAACGCTTCCCCCGCGTACGCCCCCCGTTCGGGGGGCCAGGGCGGCCGCCACGAGTGCGGCGCGGTTCGGCACGCCGAGCTTGCGCATGCTCGACGCGAGGCTGGACTTGACGGTCTCGGCGCCGATGCCGAGCCGCGCGGCGGCCTCCCGGTTGGTCGCGCCGAGGGCTACCTCGGCGAGGATCTCCCGCTCCCGCGCGGTCAGCACGTCGTCCGCGGCCCCCGGCACCTCGTCGGCGTCGTCGGCGTCGTCGGTCAGGCGCACGACGAGGGCCTCGATCTGCCGCCGCTGTGGCCCGTCCGCCATCGAGGACGCGATCTGCACCAGTTCCGAGCAGACGCCGACGAGCCGCCGCCGCTCGGCCACGCTGCCCGCCGCGGCGCCGCCGCCCGCGCGCGCTCCGGTCGCCGCCCGCAGGCGCGCCAGACGGCGGTTCAGGGTGAGGTCCTCGGCGAGGTCCCGTTCCAGGGCGCGGACGAACGTCAGGACGTCACCGATGACGCGGTCGCCGAAGACGTGCTCGTGCCGCAGTCCGCCCACGAGCACGCCCCGCGGCCCGGTGGGTACCCGGATCGGGACGGCGAAGGAGGCGGCGACCCCCTCCCGGCGTACGGCGGCGTCGTAGTCGTGGGTGATGCCCTCCGCGCTGCAGTAGTCCTGGACCAGGACGGGCCTGGTCAGCAGCATGGCCTTGCCGCCGAGTCCGGCGCCGACGGTGACCCGCAGGTTGCGCAGGCCGTCGCTGGTGACCCCGACCAGCTGGTCGACGACGTAGTGGTCGGCGCCGGTGTCCATGAACGTGCCGACGACGAGGTCGACGCCGGCCACCCGCCGCACGTCGTGGAGCAGCAGCCGGAACGCCGAGAGCTGCGCCGGGGTGAGGGCGGGTACGGTCATCTGCTGTGCCCCGTTCTCAGGCGCCCGGGACACGGTCCAGGTCGATGTCGGTGACGGTCACCCAGTCGGGTTCCGCCACCAGCAGGGCCAGTTCGTCCGTCCCGAGGTCCACGTCCACGGCGTAACGGTAACCGGCCGACTCGGCGGCCGTGAGCCCGCCCCGGTCGCCGACGGGCACGGCGAGGACCACCCGCCGGCAGTGCGGATCGGCGGCCAGGACCGCCGCCGTGAGGCTGCGCAGCAGCGCCGGGAGCAGGCCGTCCGGGCAGCCGGCGCCCACCCGTACCTCCAGGTCGCGAGCGCCGGCCGGATACGCGTCCCGCAGCCGTCCCGCGGCACACCGCTCCAGGCGTACGTCCACCGTCACCCCGTCCCGGCGCAGGTGGAAGCCGGCCGTGGTGCCGCCGTGACCGCTCGGTTCGGCCGCCCAGCCGCGGTCCGGGGCGAGGCCGGCCGGGACCCCGGGCACCGTGGTCATCTCAGCTCTCCTCCGCCGCCAGCCGCCTGATGACGGTCTTGTCCAGTTTCCCGGAGGCGTTCCTCGGCACCGCCGGCACGAGCGTGAGCCGGCGCGGGAGCTTGTAGCGGGCCAGCCGTCCCGCCGCGTACGCGCGGACGTCCTCCAGGCCGATGCCGGTGCCGTCGGCGACGGTGAGGACCGCCGCCACGGCCTCGCCCCACTGTTCGTCGGCGACCCCGACCACCGCGACGTCCAGCACGCCCGGCATGGCCGCGAGGACCCGCTCGACCTCGGCCGGGTAGACGTTCTCCCCACCGCTGATGATCATGTCCTTGAGCCGGTCGACGATGTAGAGGCAGCCGTCCTCGTCGAGATGGCCGACATCCCCGGAGTGGAACCAGCCCTCCTCGTCGAACGCGGCGGCCGTGGCCTGCGGGTTGTTCCAGTAGCCCGCGGTGACGTTGGGTCCGCGCACCACGATCTCGCCGGGCTCCCCCGGCTTCACGGGCTCGTTGCTGACGGCGTCCACGACCCGTACCTCGGTGTAGGGCATGGCGATCCCCGCCGACCCGAGCTTCTCCAGGGTGCGCTCGGCGGGCAGATGGGTGGCGAAGGGCGCGGTCTCGGTCAGGCCCCAGGCCTGCTGCAGCAGGACGTCGCGCCCGGCGTAGAGCTCGACCAGGGACGGCGGCACCGGTGCGCCGGCGACCACCACCGCGCGCAGTTCGTGCAGATCCCGGTCGGCGAAGCCCGGGACGCGGGCCAGGGCGGCGAACATCTGCGGGACGCCGAACATGGTGTTGACCCGGTGCTCGACCAGGTCGTCGAGGCACTCCTGCGGGTCGAAGGAGCGGCGTACGACGACCGTGCCGCCGCGCACGAGGGTGCGCAGGGCGAAGCTGTTGAGGGCGCCGATGTGGAAGAGCGGGGCGCCGGCATAGGTGACGTCACCGCGGCGGGTGTCCAGGCGCAGGTCGACGTTGACGGAGTTCCACCAGGCGTTGCCGTGGGTGAGCACGACTCCCTTGGGCGTCCCCGTGGTGCCGGAGGTGAACATCAGGATCGCGGGGTCGTCGGCGTACTTCGGGGCGACGGCGGTGGCCGGCGGGGCGGCCGCGATCAGCGGCGACCAGGGCTCCCAGCCGGCGGCACCACCGTCGGCGGCCGGTGCCTCGGGGTCGTCGTCCACCAGCAGGAGGCGCCGCAGCTCCGTCGCCCCGCGCACCGCGTCGACCGCGAGCCGGTGGCCGTCCTCGCAGACGATCGCCTCGGCGCCGCTGCCCGCCAGGACCCGCTCCAGCTCGGGCTCGGCGAGCCGGAAGTTGACCGGGACGAACACGGCACCCAGCCGGAACGCGGCGAGCATGGTGACCAGGAACGCCGGGCTGTTGAGGCCGAGATAGGCGACCCGGGTGCCGTCCACGACACCGCCGTCCGAAAGGACGCTCGCCAGCCGGGCGGCCCTGTCGTCGAGTTCGGCGTAGGTGAGGTCGCCGCCCGCGTAGCGGACGACCACGTCACCGGTCTGGTGGCGGGCGTGGCGGGCCACCGCCGCGGCCGGGTTGAGGTCGACCCGGAGTCCGGAGTTGCGCGGGTGGGGACTGGGCACGGTCAGCACTCCTCGTCGAGTGTCATCGGTCGTCATGCGGTCGTCGTCCGGTCGTCGTTCATGCGTCGTTGCTCGTCGTTGCTCGTCGTTGCTCGTCGTTCGCCGTCAGAGGTGGGCGCCGTCAGAGGTGGTCGCCGCCGGCCGGGTGCGCGAAGCCGCGGACGGCGATGCCGCCGTCGACGGAGATCGCGTGGCCGGTGATCGGGCCGCTCTGCTCGCGGGCGGCGAGCAGCACGTACGGGCCGGTGAAGTCGCGTGGGTCGGTGCTGGAGTCGTGCAGGGGGATCAGCGGCGGGGCGTCCGGCGCCTTCCTCGCGAAGGACGCGGAGATCGAGCGGTCGCCGAGCGCGAGCGCCTCGGGGCCGCGCAGGTCGGTGTTCATGGCGCCGCAGGCGACGCCGTTGACGCGGACCCTGGGGGCGAGTTCGTAGGCGAGTTCGCGCATCAGGCCGAGGCAGGCGTGCTTGCTGGCGGTGTAGAGCGGGCCGCCGCCGTTGACGTGGAAGGAGGCGTTGGAGAGGGTCATGACGATGCTGCCGCGGCTCTTCACCAGCTCCCGCCAGGCCGCCTCGGCCGCCAGCAGATAGCCCTTGACGTTGACGGCGAAGACCTCGTCGAAGGCGGCGTCGAGGTCCGCGGCGGCGAGCCGGGTGAGCTGGCGCTGGTAGTCCCAGACGCCTGCGTTGGCGACGAGGGTGTCGAGCTTGCCGAACCGTTCGACGGTCTCGGCGACGGCGGTGTGCAGCCGCCCGGAGTCGCGGACGTCACCGGTGACGGCGTGGATCCGGTCGGGCGCGACGGCGACGACCTCGTCCAACTGCCCCTTGTCCCGGCCGAAGACGGTGACCGAGGCGCCCTCGGCGACGAACCTCTCGGTGACCGCGCGGCCGATGCCCGCGCCCCCGCCGGTGACCAGGGCGGCGTACCCGTCGAGCCAGCCCATCACCGCTCCCCGAGGAAGCCGACGACGAGTTCCTCGAACTCCGGCTGCCGTTCGAGCTGCACCCAGTGTCCGCAGCGGCCGAACACGTGCAGTTGCACGTCCTGGATCTGCCTGAGCATCAGCTGGGCGCCGTCCAGGGTGATCGTGCGGTCGTCGCGGCCCCAGAGCAGCAGCGTGGGTGCCGCGATCCGGTGCAGGTCGCGCCAGAGCGGGTCCATTCCGCCGCGCCGCGCGAAGGCCGCGTTGTAGCGGTGGTAGAAGTCGATGTGGCTCTCGTCGAGGGAGGCCTCGTAGCGGGCCTTCACGACGTCCGCGCCGAACTGCCTGTGGTCGTAGACCATGGTCCGGATGAAGGCGGCCATCTTCTTCTCGCTGGGCCCGCCGCCGTGGTAGTAGCGGAACATCTCCTTCTGTCCCTCGGTGGGCGTCGGGCCGAACGGCAGCCAGCCGCCGCCCGGAGCCATCAGCACCAACCGCTTGACCCGCTCGGGGCGTTGCTGGGCCATGGCGAGGGCCGCCGCTCCCCCGAGGCTGTTGCCGAGCAGGTGGAAGCCGTCGATGCCGAGCGGGTCGAGGGCCTGGAAGAGGGCGTCGACGGTGATCGCGGTGATCGACCGCTCCGCCAGGTCGGCCTCCGTCGGGCGGTAACTTCCGCCGAATCCGGGCTGGTCGGGCAGGACGACCCGGAAGTGCCGGGCCAGCGCGGCCAGGTTCTGGTGGTAGTTGCTGACGCCGGAGGCGCCGGGGCCGCCGCCGTGCAGCATCACGAGGACCGGTCCCTCACCGGTCTCGGCGACGGCGATCTCCCCCAGCGAGGTGGCCACGCGATGGTGCTTGAGTTCGGTCAAGGCAGTTCCCCATCAGAAGAATCACAAGGATCAGCAGAATCAGAAGAAGGTCGAGATGTTCTTGGCCGACAGCACGTTCTGGTCCAGGAGGACGGTCCGGCGGGCCAGCCGCAGACCGCCGTCCTCGCCCCTGCGCAGCACGTCCGTGCGGCTGCCGGCGAAGACGTTCTCCTCGCGTTCGAGTCGGTTGCGGTAGACCAGGAACGCGGAGCGCACATGGAGGTCGGCGGCGGTGAACTCCGGGTTCTCGGCCGGGTCGTTGTGCCGCACCATCACGTTGGTCACCAGGTGCCGGGTGCGGGACGGCGGGTCCTCGGCCCAGGCCATGCCCGAGTCGAACCGGCGGATGCGCCAGGCCAGGCTCTCCTTGGTCTCGTCGTAGAACGCGGCCTCGCCCCGGGCGGCCACCGCCAGCGACTGCTGCCGGCGCAGCCGGTTGGTGCGGGTGGGCATCCAGTAGTCGAGGTCGTCGGCGAGCAGCTCAAGCCAGTCGGCGTAGCGGCCGTCGTCGAGGAGGGCGGCCTCCTCGTAGTAGAACTGCTCGACCTCGAAGTGCGTGTCGCGGTCGGCGCGTTGAGCTGTGGATGTCACGGGGTCACCTTTCGGGGCGCGGCAGGGCGCGCAGGCTCACGGCGGGGTCCGCCAGCCGTCCGGCGTCGACCGGTGTCCGGCGGTCGATCATGCGGCGGGCGGCGCGTACGGCGGCGGAGTCGTCGACGGCCGCGGCGGCCACCACCCGGCCGTCGCGCAGGCCGAAGACCGCGAAGGAAGGGTCGGCGCAGGAACCGCGTACGACGGTCTCGGCGGCGGACGCCAGGTTGCCGACCGCCTCGATGTGCAGGCCGTGCCGGTCCGTCCAGAACCAGGGCGCCGTCGGAGCGGGGGCCGGAGCGCCGAGGAGGGTGGCGGCGGCCCGGGCGCCGTCCTGCTGGGCGGCCTCCCAGTGCTCGGCGCGGACCCGGCCGCGCGGGCGGGCCGGGTCGCCGACCGCGAGCACGGCGGGGTTGGAGGTCACCTGCCCGGCGTCGACCAGGACGCCCCGGTCGACGTCGAGGCCCGCGCGCTCGGCGAGTCCGGTGTCCGGGACCATGCCCACGCCGACGACGACGGCGTCGTACGACCGCGATCCGGGCCGGCCGGTCAGCCGGACCCCGATGTGGTCGCAGCGGTCCGTGAACGACTCGACGGCCGCCTGGACGGTGGTGATGCCGTGCCAGGTGTGCATGTCGTGCAGCCAGGTGGCGAGTTCCGCGCCGAGCACCGCGGCGAGCGGGGTGGCCAGCGGGTCGGCCAGGGTGACCGCGCAGCCCAGGCGTACGGCGGTCGAGGCGGTCTCGGCGCCGATCAGGCCGGCGCCGACGACGAGGACGCGGGCGCCGGGGGTCAGCGCGGCGCGCAGCCGGTCGGCGTCCTCGACGGTGCGCAGCACGTGCACGCGCTCGCCGTCGATGCCGGGGATCGGCGGGCGCGCCGCGCGGCCGCCGGTGGCGAGGACGACCCGGTCGGCGGGGAGCAGGGTGCCGTCGGAGAGTTCGAGCTTGCCCTCGGCCGGGCGCAGCGCGGTGACGGTGGTGCGGTTGACCAGGCGGACGCGCTGGTCGTCGTACCAGGACGGCTGCTGGAGGGCGAGCTGCGGCGCGGGCCTGGTGCCGGCGAGGTAGTCCTTCGACAACGGCGGCCGGTCGTAGGGGAATTCGCCCGCGTCGACGAGGGTGAGCTCGCCGTCGAAGCCCTGGGAGCGCAGGGCGGCGGCGGTGCTGACGCCGGCGATGCCGGCGCCGACGACGACCACGTTCACGGCGTCTCCCCGGGGAAGAGCCAGACCTCGCCGTCGCGGACCTCGACCCGGTGCGGGCAGGTGTTCCTGGTCGCGGGCAGTCCCTGGACCTCGCCGCTCTTCAGGCAGAACCTGCTGGCGTGCAGGGGGCATTCGACGAAGCCGTCCTCCACCCAGCCGTCGGCCAGGGAGGCGTCCTCGTGGGTGCAGGTGTCGTCGAGGGCGTACACGGTGTCGTCGGTGTCGCGGAGCAGGGCGATGTCGTCGGCGGTGCCGGTGATCGCCCTGTCGACGGCGAGGCCCTCGCCCTGGGGGATGTCGTCGAGGGCGGCGACCCGGATGCCGTTGCTCATGCCTTGCTCTCCTCGTTCTCCTCGCGCGTTTCCTCTTGCATTTCCTCGTGCATTTCCTCGTGCCAGGCAGGGGTGTTCATCAGCTCGCGCCAGCGGCCGTAGAAGGCGCGGCCCGCGGCGTCGCTGTACAGCTCGCTGGTCAGACCGGGATGGCGGCCGTCGTGGCGCTCGCTGCCCATGCCCATCTGGTAGTTGAGGGCGACGCCGCCCGTGATGAAGCCGTGCGAGACGGCCTGGACCTCGCTCCAGTTCTCGCCGTCGTCCTGCTCGAAGATCCCGCTGGGCCCGAACGTCCGCAGGTTGTACAGGCGTTGGGCCTCCCGGACCTCCTCCGGCATCGACTTGTCGACGATGGTCCAGGCCCATACCTCCATCCGGTCGGGACCCTTGGGGTGCCAGACCCGGATGGAGCCGTTGACGGGAAGGTAGGAGAAGTTCGGGAAGACGGTGGCGTGGCCGTTGGTCAGCGGTCCCTCGACCCGGGCCGCGCCCAGGCGTTCGCGCAGGGCGTCGTAGTCCGTCCACTTGTGCACGGTCTGCGCGTCGAACCGGTTCCTGGGGTGCACCGGGAAGCCGGCGCCGTGGCCGTTCGGGTCCACGTACTGACGGCCGGTGCGGTGCACCACCTCGTCCTTGGGCTTCTGGCCGGCCGGCGCGAGCAGCATGAGCGCCGAGGCGTGGCTCATGTTCACGTGGTACCAGTCGGTGGCGAACTGCTCGGCCGCCAGCTTCCAGTTGCCCTCCAGGACCCACTTGTGGATCCCGCCGACGACGACCGTGCCCTCGTCGTCGTGGTCGAGCATGGCGTCCATGTACCAGGCCATGTCGCCGAGCGACTCGCGCAGCGGGACCGGGTCCGGGTGCCAGGTGCCGAAGACCAGCCCGCGGTACGTCGTCACGTGCGGGACCTCCACCAGGCCCCAGTCGGCCGGCGCGAACTCACCGGGGTAGCCGTCCCGGTTGGGGACGCTCACCAGCGAGCCGTCCAGGTTGTAGGACCAACCGTGGTAGGTGCAGGTGAAGTTGCGGGTGGTGCCGGAGTCGGCACGGCACACGCGGGCGCCCCGGTGGCGGCAGGAGTTGAGGTAGGCGCGGATCCGCCGGTCGCGGTCCAAAGTGACGACGACCGGGTCCTCGCCCATGTAGGTGGTGAAGAAGTCGCCGGGCCGGTGGAACTGGTCGGTGTGCGCGAGGAACAGCCAGCTCGGCGCGAAGACCCTGCGCAGCTCCTGCCGGTACAGCTCCCGGTCGGTGAAGACCACGCGGTCCAGCAGTCCGCCCTCGGTGTCGACGAGCCCGGAGACGTCGATGTTCCGTGCCAGGTCCGCGGGGCGACTGAGCGCCCCGCGCGGTGCCGCCGTGGCAGCGCCCTTGGGTTCGTTCGTCGAGGTCATGGCTTCAGCGAACAGCAGCAGGTCAGACGGGTGCCAACGGCTGTTCCGTACGGCGGCACACAGGCTGTCGGCGGTCCCGGGCGGCGGGAGAGCGTGCCTCCATGCTTGCCGCAACCGCCGTCTCCCAGAGCGCGACCGACCCGCTGGCCGGCCTCGTCGTCGCAGACGTTCCCGAGCCCCGGCCGCGTCCCGGCTGGTCGACCGTCCGTGTGGTGTCGTCGTCGCTGAACATGCACGACCTGTGGACCCTGCGCGGGGTGGGCCATCCGCCCGAACGGCTGCCGGTGGTGCTGGGCTGCGACGCGGCGGGGTACGACGAGGACGGCAACGCGGTCCTCGTCCACCCGGTGATCGCCGACGCTGACGCCGGTCTGGGCGACGAGACGCTGGACCCGGACCGGGCGCTGCTGTCGGAGCGGCACGACGGCGCCTTCGCCGAGTACCTGTCCGTCCCCGCCCGGAATCTGATCCCCAAGCCGGAGTGGCTCACCTTCGACGAGGCCGCCTGTCTGCCGGTCGCCTGGGGCACCGCCTACCGGATGCTCTTCACGCAGGCCGGGATCCGGGCCGGCGACCGGGTGCTGGTGCAGGGCGCCGGCGGCGGGGTCGCCTCGGCCGCGATCAAGCTGGCGGTGGCCGCCGGGGCGGTCGTCTATGCCACCAGCCGCAGCGCGGAGAAGCGGACGCGGGCCGAGTCCTGGGGCGCGCGCCGGGCCGTACGGACCGGGGAACGGCTGCCCGAGCGGGTGGACGTGGTGGTGGAGACGGTCGGCGAGGCGACCTGGTCGCACTCGCTCAGGTCGCTGCGTCCGGGCGGCACGGTCGTGATCGCCGGGGCGACCAGCGGCACCAACCCGCCCGCCGACCTCGGCCGGGTCTTCTACCTGCAGCAGCGCATCCTCGGCTCGACCGGCTGCACACGCGGCGAACTGGTCGCCCTGCTGAAGCTGATGGACGCCACCGGTCTGCGTCCGGTCGTCGACCGCACCCTGCCCCTGGCCGGGATCCACAAGGGGTTCCAGCTCATGATCGACGGGCGGCTGACCGGCAAGCTCGTCGTCCACCCCCAGCCCCGCACCGAGGGAGAACCATCGTGAACGCCGCCGCCGTCGGGCTGTCCCACTCCCCGCTGATCGGCAGGAACGATCCGGCGCCCGAGGTCCTCGCGGCCGTGGCGGCGGCGGTCGAGGGGGCCCGTTCCTTCGTCCGCGCCTACGACCCGGAACTCGTCGTCCTGTACGCCCCCGACCACTACAACGGCTTCTTCTACAAGGAGATGCCGCCGTTCTGCCTCGCCACCGCCGCGCATGCCGTCGGTGACTTCGGGTCGGCGGCGGGTCCGCTGTCCGTCGACGCGGAGGCGGCCACGGCACTGGCCCGCGGGGTCCTCGACCACGGCGTGGACCTGACCGTGTCGGCGCGGATGACGGTCGACCACGGTTTCGTTCAGCCGCTCGAGGTGCTGTTCGGCGGGATCGACAAGGTGCCGGTGGTCCCGGTCTTCGTCAACGGCGTCGCGACCCCGCTCGGCCCGGTCGGCCGTATCCGGGCGCTGGGCACGGCCGTCGGGCAGGCCGCGGCCGGCCTCGACCGCCGGGTGCTGTTCCTCGGCTCGGGCGGTCTCTCCCACGACCCGCCCGTCCCGGTCCTGGACGGCGCCCCGCCGCGGGTCGCGGACGCCCTGATCGACGGACACCCGCCGACCCCCGAGCAGCGGGCCCGCGGTGAGGAGCGGGTGGTGCGGGCGGGCCGGGAGTACGCGGCCGGCTCTACCCGGATGATCCCCATCAACCCGGTCTGGGACAACCTGGTCCTGGACGTCTTCGAGAGCGGGCGGCTGGCGGACGTCGACTCCTGGACGGTGGAGTGGATGGGAGCGGAGGGTGGCGGCTCGGCCCACGAGGTCCGCACCTGGATCGCCGCGTTCGCGTCCCTCGCCGCCACCGGGGGCTACCGGATGACCTCGCGGTTCTACGCGCCGGTCCCGGAGTGGATCGCGGGCTTCGCGGTGGCCACGGCAGAGCCGGTGTGAGTCACGGGCGCGGCAGCCGGCCCGTCCGTTGCTGTGCCTGGGAGGCCGCCGCCGCGACCCGGCGTACGGCGGCGCCGAGCCGCAGGGTGTCGACGTGGCCGCGCCGCCCGGCGACGGACAGCGCGGCCACCGCCCGTCCCGAGCGGCCCAGGACGGGCGCGGCGACGCAGCTCAGACCGAGCTGGCTCTCCTCCTCGTCGTAGGCGACGCCGGTACGGCGGATCCGGTCCAGTTCGTCGGAGAGTGCCGCCGGGTCGGTGAGGGTCCGGGCGGTGAAGCGGTGCAGTGGTCCGGCGATCGCCTGGGCGGCGGCCTCTGCGTCGTAGGCGAGCATGACCTTGCCGACGGCGGTGGCGTGGGCGGGGAGCCGGCCGCCGATGCGGGACGGGACCGGGGCCGGGCGGTGGCCGTGGAGCTTGCCGAGGTAGACCACGTCGGTGCCGTGCAGGACGGCGAGGTGGGCGGTGTGCCGGGTGAGCTCGTAGAGGTCGGTCAGGTAGGGCAGGAGCAGGTCGCGCAGGCTTTCGTGGCCGGCCGCGTACACGGAGCGGCCCAGCTGGTGCAGGCGCTCGCCGAGCCGGTAGTCCGTGCCGACGCGTTCCACGACCCCGTTGCGCTCCAGCATCCCCAGCACCCGGTGCGCGGTCGACTTGCTCAGCTGGGCCCGCCGGGCCAGTTCGCTGACGCCGACCCCGCTGCTCGCCCTGTCACCGAAGGCGACGAGAAGGCTGATGGCCTTGTCGACGGCGGCCCGGTCGTCGCGGGCCTGTGAGGCGAGGGAGGCGGTGGTCATGGCGGTTCACCTCAGCTTCGAGGGGGTTCGGCGTCAACTACAGTTGACCGGCCGGAAACTTTTACGTGACAAGCATGGCCATCCGGTCGAGCGTCCGTCAACAATGACGGGATGCACATTAAAAGTGACGACCTGGCCCACGAGAACGAGCTGGTCGCCCGCAATGTCCGCCGGTTCCGGCTGGAGCGCGCCATGTCGCTGGGTGAGCTGGCGCGCCGTTCCGGTCTCTCGAAGCAGACGCTGTCGAAGATCGAGCAGGGCTCGGGCAACCCGACCGTGGAGACGCTCTCGCTGCTGGGCGCGGCCCTGGACGTGCCCGCCCGCCGGCTGCTCACCGAGTGGGGCACACCGGTCTACGTCCAGCGGCACGACGAGGGCCAGTGGTCGGACACCGGCAACTGGTCGGAACGGCTGCTGGACGAGGTCTACGGCTCGGGGTACGTACGGACGCTGGTGCTGCGTCTCGAACGCAGCGGCAAACAGCCCGAGCCCGTCGTCCCGCACGCCGCCGGCACGCTCCACCACGTCTACGTGATCACCGGCAAACTGCGCACCGGCCCGCTCACCGAACCGGTCGACCTGGCGGCGGGGGACTTCGCCCGGTTCCCCGGGGACATCCCCCACCGCCATGTCTGCCTCAGCGAACGCGTGGTCGCCCACATGGTCACCACACTGCCTCAGCTGCGGCAGATCAGCCCCACGGTGCTGCAGCGCGGGCCCGGAGCCTGATCAGGAGGTGATGCCGTTGTACTGGTCCCAGGTGTAGGCGAGGTCCGGCGCGGAGGGCTTGCCGGGCCAGTTGAAGTAGTCCCAGACGAGTTCGGCGGGGTTGGTGGCGAGGTACCCCCGGCCGGGCAGGTCGTCGCCGTCGTCCCAGGCCCACGGCGGGTTGGCCGCGTCGGTGTCGCAGGCGCCGTTGGCCGGGCCGAGGACCCCGCCCGCGCCGCACTTGGCGCCGTAGGGGTTGGAGCTGTCGTCGCCGGCGAAGTTGTTCGTGGTCGCGAACAGTGTGGTGAGGGTGCGGTTCGCCCACATGCCGTTCGCCGCGAAGACGTCGGTCAGCGTGTACTGCACGTCGCGGTCGTTGGAGCCGGACGGCACCTCGGCGGTGGAGCCGGGGTAGTAGACGATGCCGTCGCCGCTCGCGTACTGGCTGCGCTCCTGGGACAGGTAGCCCTCGGCCCACGCGGCGTGGGTGTTGGGCTGCTGGGTGGTGAACGGGCGGCCGTGGCCGTCGTCGTGCGGGTCGCCCTGGAGCTTCAGCGTGCCGTCGACGCTCTCCTGGCCGCTGGTGAAGTCGCTGCCGGCGGGCACCCAGGAGTAGAAGTTGCTGTGCGCGACGGTGATGGCCGCCTTCAACTGGCCGTGCGCGGAACCGTCGTTGGCCACGACGACCAGGACGCCCTCGGCGTCGTTCTCGTGCTCGGTCAGGTCCTCCTGGTAGTTGTCGAGGACACCGTCCGACCAGTCGCGCGGGTGGAAGTACGTGTACAGCAGGTAGGAGAAGGACGGGGTCTGCACGACCGAGTAGTAGACGTGCGCCGCGAGCGGGAACTGGCTGGTGTTCTCCCAGTTGTTGCGGCCGTTGAGGTCGCCGTCGTAGTCGTAGGACGTGATGTAGTCGGACTTGCCGCCGAGCGCGGTCTCGCCGGTGGAGTCGACGTCCTGGAAGTTGACCGGCGCCCACCACTGGGCGAGTGCGGCGCGGTCGGCGGCGGCGTCCGCGTGGGCCGCGGTCGGCTGGGTGAGTCCGGCACCGCAGACGGCGGCGAGGGCGGCCGTCACGGCGAAGGATCTGCGTCGGGTCAGAGGCGCACGGAAACGGTGGGGGCGGCTGGTTGCCACGGTTCCTCCGGGGGCGGCGAAAGGAACCGGCACGTCGGTGAAGTCGACGTGCCGGTAAGGGAGTTGACGCATGTTCCGGTGGTGCGTGTGATGCCGCGCGTACGATACAGCGCAACCCGGGCGGCCCGGCAGGGCGTCAGCGGGTGACGGTGCCCCTGCGCAGCGCGTGACCGCTGTCGTTGCTGTCGTCGGACCACCACACCGGCTTGGTGCCGCCGCTGCACTCGTCGGAGCCGGAGACGGCGAAGCCCTCGTTTGGCCGCCAGGACCTTTCCTGCGCCACCCGAACGGCCGCCTCCGCGCGGGTGAGGGGGTTGTGAACGGTCGGTGAGCGAACCGCCGGGATCGACCGGGGAGACCGGTTGCGGCCGGCACCGGAGGACCGCCGTCCGGCCTGCGCGCGGCACACCGTCACGCTAACCCGCCCGCGTCGAAGGCACGGCCCCCGGCCAGGGACGATGAGCACGGACTGGGAGACACTTGTGAACTCCGCCGCCCGGCCGCGCGCCTATGCGGGCCCGGGGCCCGGACGGCCGGTGTCGTCGGCGGTGGTCGTCGCGGGTTTGCTGTGGAGGACTTCACGGGCCTGTTCGGCGGCGCGGGCGATGCTCTCGCTGACGAAGTCGAGGAACCGTGCGATGTTCTCCAGACGGTTGGCGGCCGGGGTGCGCGCGCCGAGGACGGTGACGCCCTGACGTGCGGTCTCGGCGATCTGGGCGGTGCCGCGCGCGCTGGCCATCATCGACTGGTACCAGACGTCGTCGTCGACGAAGTAGCTCTCGCGGCGGCGTTCGTCGCGCTCCCGGCGGACGAGCCCCTGCTCCTCGAGGAAGGCGACCGCCTTCGAGACGGACGCCGGGCTGACCTGGAGCCGCTGCACGAGTTCGGACGCGGTGAGGCCGGCCGCGTCGCTGATGCAGAGACAGGCCAGCACCCGGGCCATCATCTTGGGCGTACCCGACTGCATGAAGACCGTGGTGAGCGTCTCCTCGTACTCGGCAACGGCCTCCGCGTCCCGTCCGTGCGGCTGCGGCGCCGCCCCCCGCCCCCGGGAAGAGGCGGGCCGGCGCCGGTGCGCGCGCCGCTCGGTGGCGCGGTGGGCCAGGTCGGCGCGGTAGGCGGCGGGGCCGCCGTTGCGCATCACCTCACGCGTGACCGTCGAGGTCGGCCGGTCGATACGGCGGGCGATCTCGGCGTAGGGGAGGCCGTCGGCCAGCCCCAGCGCGATCTGCTGGCGTTCCTGCTGCCTGAGCCTGCCTCCCGGCATCACGATCTCCTCACTGTTCCCGCGGGGCGGTCCCCGCCCCCGAGGATAGCGTTCGCTCTCAATCCATTGCAACGCTCGACGAGCTCGCGTTGCATTACCTTCAGAACAGTTGCAACACTTTTAGCAGCTTGACGTGCAGCTATGTGTTTCTTACGCAACGAATCCATTGTCGCAACCCGGAAAGCAACGTAGCGTTTCCATTGTCAGAAACAAGGAACGCCAACGGGAGACCACGATGCAGAAGTTCGACACCCCCGCTCCGATCTCCGCCGTCCTGGACATCCCCGCCGGACGCGTCCAGTTCATCGCCGCGGACCGCGCCGACACCACGGTCGAGGTCCTGCCCGCCGACCCCGCCAGGAGCCGCGACGTCAAGGCGGCGGAGCAGACCGCCGTCTCCTACTCCGACGGTGTCCTGCGGATCACGGCCGGGACCCCCGGCAACCAGCTCTTCGACCCCTCCGGCTCGGTGGAGGTCACCGTCCAGCTGCCCGCCGGCTCCGGCGTCGAGGCGAAGGCGGCCAGCACCGAGCTGCGCGGGGTCGGACGCCTCGGCGACGTCGTCTTCGACGGCGCGTACCGCAGCATCAAGATCGACGAGGCCACGAGCCTCCGCCTCACCGCGACCGACGGCGACGTCGAGGTCGGCCGACTGGGCGGCTCCGCGGAGATCAGCACCGCCCGGGGCGACATCCGGATCAACGAGGCGACCCGCGGCACGGTCGTACTGCGCACCCAGGACGGCGACATCTCGGTCACCGCCGCCACCGGGGTCTCCGCCGCCCTGGACGCCGGCACCGGCCACGGCCGCGTCAGCAACGCCCTCAAGAACGACGGCACCGCCGAACTCGACATCCGCGCCACCACGTCCCGCGGCGACATCACCGCCCGCAGCCTCCAGGCAGGCTGATCGGCCGTCCGCCCGAGGGGCCCGGCGACCCGATCGCCGGGCCCCTCGGGGGCCCAGTCGGGCGACGACCCGCCGCCCTGGGCAACAACCGTCCGCCCCACGAGAGTAATTCACATACCTGAACCTTGCGCACATGTGTATACGCCGACGCCGTCGCATGCGAGACTCCTTCAACTCCCCCGCTCACCGGTTCAGTTGGAGAGGAAGGCACCCATGCACATGTCCCGCAGGGCCGTGCTGGCCACCGCAGGCGGCGCCGCGGTGGCGTACGCCGCCGTACCTCAGTCCGCGCAGGCGCTCACCGGCCGGGTGCCGGCGGCGACGGAGGCGGTGCTGCGAGGCGCGGCGGACTACGCGGTCGCGAAGGTGCGTGCCGTCGCGCCCGGGGTGAGCGCCTTCCCCGTGGGGACGAAGTCCGAGAAGTGGGTCTACTCCCAGAACGGCGACTGGGTCGGCGGATTCTGGCCCGGCATCCTCTGGATGAGCTGGCTCCACAGCGGCGACGACAGCCTGCGCACCCTCGCCCTGGCATCGGCCGCGAAGCTCGCCCCCCGCCGGTACGACACCGGCACCCACGACCTGGGCTTCCTGTTCACCCCGTCCTGGGTCACCGCCTGGCGGCTGACCGGCGACACGTCCTGGCGGGACGGCGCCGTCCAGGCGGCCCGCTCACTGCTCCAGCGCTACAACCCCCGTGGCCGCTACCTGCGGGCCTGGGGTGCGCTGGGCACCTCCGACAACGCGGGGCGCATGATCATCGACACGATGATGAACCTCGACCTGCTCGTCTTCGCCGCCCGGGAGACCGGCGAGAGCGCGTTCATGGACGCGGCCGTGGGACACGCGCAGACCACGCAGCGCCTCTTCCCGCGACCGGACGGCTCCACCCCGCACGCCTACGACCTCGACCCCGCCACCGGCGCCCCCGTCGGCCCGAACACCGTCCAGGGCTACAGCCCCACCTCCTGCTGGGCCCGCGGACAGGCCTGGGGCATCTACGGCTTCACCACGATGTACCGCCGCACCGGCGACCACCGGTTCCTCGCCACCGCCCGCACGCTCGCCGACTACGCGGTCAAGGCCCTCGGCCCGGACCACGTACCCGTCTGGGACTACCGGGCACCGCAGCAGCCGTACGACGTCAAGGACGCCTCCGCCGGGACCGTCATGGCCTGCGGGCTGCTCGACCTGGCCGCCGCCTCGGGCAACCTGTCCTACCGCACCACCGCGCTGCGCATCCTCGACGCCCTGTGCGAGACCTGCCTCACCACCCACTCCACCCGCGCCGAGGCCGTCGTGGCCCGCTGCACCCGCAACCGCCCCGCCGAGGACGGCATCGAGATCTCCCTCCCCTACGCCGACTACTACCTCCTCGAAGCGATCCTGCGCGTCCTGCGGCCCCACGACCTGGACCGCGCGATCGACCTCTCGACGGTCTGACGGCACGCCACTAGGGGGCGGTGTTCGTCGCCGCCCCGGAAGCGTTCGCCGGCGGTGCGGTGAGGGGGGACGGCGGGGGCGGGGACGCTTCTCCCGAGTCTGCCTGCACGACGAGGACGACCGCGATGACCGCCGTGGTCAGGGCGGCCATCGCGGCCAGCCACCAGATCCCGATCGCTTTCGCGTGAGCGGCCATGGCACCCTCCTTCGACGCGGAGCGTACGCCCTTGCCCGAAGACGGAACTCCCTTTTCACAGCACGCGACAGCCGACGCCCCACACCACCGGCCTCACCGCCACATTCTGGCCGTCTTCCACGGTTGTCGCGCCGAATTGAGAAATCCGCAAGGTAAATGACCGAGTATCACCCGAAACGACCGGCGACTACGGACCGCGTCCCGCCGCCCGCGCACGGCCGTTCGCTCACGCGGGCGCCCCACGGCGACCGACGCGTTCCCTTGTGGTCGCCCGGCGACGGGCTTGTGGAGGTGATGTGCGGGCATACGGGAGTTCACCCTTCGAGAGGAGCCCGCTCATGGCCGGCATCGTCGCAGCAGTCCTGTTCTTCATCGCCTTCCTGATCAACGCGGCGGACATCAGCACCAATGACACGTTCACCTCCACGAACGTCATGCTGCTGGGGCTGACCGCCCTGGCCCTGCACGTGGCGGGGATCGGCACGGCCCGGTCGTACCGGCGCCGCTGACCGCGCGGCCATGGCCGCCTCGCTGCGCAGCAGACGGACGCCACCGCCCTCACCTCTTGCGGCATCCATCGAGACTCGATAGATTTCCATCGCCATTCGATGGAAGGTCAGGTCATGGGAAAGCTGGCAGTGCGTACGCTGCGCGCCGTACTCGCGCTGGTGCTCACCGGCACCGGGCTCGTACAGGCAATGATGGTCTGGACGTTGGTGAGCGGGAACGACCCGGAGGACGGGACGCTCCCGCTGACCGCACTGCGCGTGATCACGATCCTGGGCATGGCCGCGGTCCAGGTCGCACTGGTCTGCGTATGGCGGCTGGTGACGATGGTGCGGCGCGGAACCGTGTTCTCCCACGCCGCCTTCCGGTACGTGGACGGCGTGATCGGCGCGATCGCGGCGGCCGCCCTCCTGTGGTTCGCGGTCACGGCCGTCGACGCGCCGGGCCAGCGGGACGATCCGGGCGTCACCGTCATCATGGGCGGGATCGGCGTGGCCGTCCTCGGGGTCGCGCTCATCGTGCTCGTACTGCGGATGCTGCTCGCCCAGGCCGTCGCCCGTGACGTCGAAGCGACGCGGATGCAGGCCGAGTTGGACCAGGTGATCTGATGCCGATCGCCGTCGACATCGACGTGATGCTGGCCAAGCGGAAGATGTCCGTGGGCGAACTGGCCGACCGCGTGGGGATCACGCCCGCCAACCTCGCGGTACTCAAGAACGGCCGCGCCAAGGCGGTGCGCTTCGCGACCCTCGCCGCACTGTGCGAGGTACTCGAGTGCCAGCCGGGCGACCTGCTGCGCTGGGAGGCCGAGGAGCCGGCCGCCGACTGACGCGGGCGTGGACCGCGGCAGCGCAACACCACCGGGCCGCTGGACCGCTGAACCGCTGGACCGAATGAACGCAGATCGCCGGGATCGGCCCGACATCGCACGTTTGTCATGAAAGGCCTCGGTAATCTGCGAACCCGGAGACGGTCAACGGGAACTGGAGATTCATTCGCATGTCCAAGATCGCCCTGTTCGGCGCCACCGGCACCATCGGATCCCGCATCCTGGACGAGGCGCTCCGTCGCGGCCACCTGGTCACAGCGGTCGCACGCGACCCGGCGAAGCTCACCCGGAACGACCCCGGCCTGACCGTGGTCACCGGCGACGTTCTGGATCCCCGGTCCGTCGCCGAGGCGGCCAAGGGGCAGGACGTCGTGGTCAGCGCGGTCGGCGGAGGCGACGGGCCGGGCCACATCGCCACCATCAGGCCCAGCGCCGAATCCCTGATCGCCGGCATCCGCAGCCTGGGGGAACCGGCACCACGGCTCGTCCTGGTCGGCGGCGCCGGCTCCCTGCGCACGCCGGACGGCAGGCAGGTCTGGGACGCAGAGGGCCTGCCGGAGTTCCTGCTCCAGATCATGCACGCCCACGGGGACGCGCTGGACTTCTGCCGCACCGTCGGCGACGTGCGGTGGACGAACCTCAGCCCCGCCGCGACGATCGAGCCGGGCGAGCGGACAGGCGTCTATCGCATCGCCAAGGAAGACCTGCTCATCGCCGAAGACGGCAGCAGCCGCATCTCCGCCGAGGACTACGCCGTCGCCCTGCTCGACGAGATCGAACAACCACGCCACATCGGCGAGCGCTTCACGGTCGGCTACTGAACCCGCACCCCTTCGCCCATTCGAGTGAACGCGGCACCGGACAAACCCCGCGGGCACCCTGCCCACCCCTGACCGGCTACCAGATCAGGCACCAGTAGCCGTCGTAGTGCCCGATGCCGATGCGCCCGACCTGGGGCACGAGGCTCGGGTTCGGCTGGCCCACGGCCGACAGCGAGCAGACCGGGTCGCCGACCGTCCTGGCAGCCGCCATCCGCTTGGCGGCGGCCACGGCCTGCGGCGACGTGAACCAGGTGGTCGTTCCCGGTCCGTTGCCGGTGACCGTCGGGGCCGGAGTCATGGGCCCCGGTGTCTGCGAAGGCCGTGCGGTGAGCGGGGGCGGACTCGGCCGGGTCGTCGTGGGTGACGGCGGCGGAGGGGGCGGCGCGCTCGGCCGGGTCGTCGTGAGGGACGGCGGGGGCACGCTCGGCCGGGTCGTCGCGAGGGACGGCGACGGCGCGGGCGCGCTCGGCCGCGTGGTCGTGGGGGACGGCGAGGGCGGGGGCGCGCTCGGCCCGTGCGGGGTGACGGACGGTGTGGGCGTCGGTGTGTGGGGAGGCGCCGGCTTCGTGGTCGGCGTGTGCGCCGGCGGCGTCTGCACCGACGGGGGGGCCGGGGTCGTCCGGTGGGGCGCCGGCCGGGTGGCGGTCGGCACCGGCGGCACGGTCCGGGTCGGCCTGGGCTCGGGGGTCCGAGTGGGCTTCGGCGTCGACGGGGCCGGTGAACTCGGGGCCGACGGCCGCGGTGACAGGGACGGGGACGGGCTCGGCGTCGACGCCGACGGCGTCACCACGGGTGACGGCGTCGGGTGGGAGGCGTTGCCGCCGTGGTCGGACGACAGCAGCGCCCAGGCTGCCAGACCGCCGCCCAGGGCGACCACGGCCGCTCCGCCCGCTATCCACGGAGCCTTCCGCGATGGCCGCCGGTGCCGGTTCATGATTCTCACTGTCCATCCGATCGCCGACGGCCTCAAGCCGGAGCCGAGCCGCCGCCCGCTCCCGCCTGCCGTCCGCCGGTGCCGTGCTCCCGGCCCGGCACGGACGGCGTACGAGCACCGGGGGCGCGACAGCCGGCCCGCCTTGCGGCACCGACGGCGGCGATGGGCGGACCGGTCGGTGGGGGCGGCTCACCCCTGCGGGAAGGTGTGTCCGACTGCGTCACTTCGGTGAAGAGGGCCCCATCGTGCTGGCGTTGGTTGCCCCTGTGTGGTTCTCTGTCTCCATGACCGTGCTTGTGACCCGCCGCCACGTGGACTACGTGCGTGTCACCGCGACAGGTTGTCGCGCCGAGAGCTGACGCTCCGCTCCGGCCCTTTCCACCTCTCCCGCAGTTCCGCTTCTCCACTCTGCTCTGCCACGGACGCGTGCCCGCACGCGCGCCGTCGCACCCTCACGCCTGCCCGCACAAGGAGCATCCGCCATGAGCCAGCCCATCGACTCCGTCACCGCCGGTCACACCGTCGACGAGACGCCCGCCGGACCCGACACCTCGGCCTGGTCCTTCGAGACCAAGCAGATTCACGCCGGGGCCGCGCCGGACCCGACGACGGGAGCCCGGGCGACGCCGATCTACCAGACGACGTCGTTCGTGTTCCGGGACACCCAGCACGCCGCCGACCTGTTCGCCCTGGCCGAGCCCGGCAACATCTACACCCGCATCCACAACCCGACCCAGGACGTCTTCGAACAGCGCGTCGCCGCGCTGGAAGGCGGTGTCGCGGCCGTGGCGCTGTCCTCCGGGCAGGCGGCCGAGACGCTCGCCATCCTGACGCTGGCGAGTTCCGGGGACCACATCGTCTCCAGCACGTCGCTGTACGGCGGCACGTACAACCTGTTCCGGCACACGCTCCCGAAGCTGGGCATCGAGGTGTCCTTCGTCGACGATCCGGACGATGTCGACGCCTGGCGGGCGGCGGTCCGGCCCAACACCAAGGCGCTGTTCGCGGAGACGCTGGGCAACCCGCGCGGCAACGTGCTCGACGTGCGGGCCGTCGCGGACGCCGCCCACGCGGCGGGCGTGCCGCTGATCGTGGACAACACGGTGCCGACTCCCTATCTGCTGCGGCCCATTGAGCACGGCGCGGACATCGTCGTGCACTCGGCCACCAAGTTCCTCGGCGGCCACGGCACCGCCATCGCGGGCGTCGTCGTGGACGGCGGCACCTTCGACTTCGGTGCGCACGCCGAGCGGTTCCCCGACTTCACCGAGCCCGACCCGAGCTACCACGGGCTGCAGTACTGGCCCGCGCTCGGCCCCGGCGCCTTCGCGATCAAGCTGCGCGTGCAGTTGCTGCGCGACCTGGGCCCGGCCCTCTCCCCGCACTCGGCGTTCCTGCTGCTGCAGGGCGTGGAGACGCTGAGCCTGCGCATCGAGCGGCACTCCGCGAACGCGCTGGCGCTGGCGGAGTGGCTGGAGCAGCGGGACGAGGTCGCCGCCGTCCACTATCCGGGCCTGGCGTCCAGCCGGTGGTACGAGGCGGGGCAGAAGTACCTGCCGCGCGGGGCCGGCGCGGTGGTCTCGTTCGAGCTGAGGGACGGCGTCGACGCGGGCAAGCGGTTCGTGGACGCGGTCGAACTGTTCAGCCACCTCGCCAACATCGGTGACGTACGCAGCCTGATCATCCACCCCGCCTCCACGACCCACAGCCAGCTGGACGCGGAACAGCTGGCGGCGACCGGCACCGCGCCGGGCCTGGTGCGCCTGTCGGTCGGCATCGAGAACCTCGCCGACCTCAAGGCCGACCTGGAGGCCGGTTTCCGCGCGGCCAAGGGCGCGTCCTGAACGCCGTACCCACCACCGGGGTTCCCCTTCCGCCGGCCACCGGGGCCTGGCGGGAGGGGGACCCGGCCGGGCACCGGCAGTGGTACGTGGCCGAGAAGCCGCTGTCGCTGGAGGCCGGCGGTGAACTGCCCGGCGTCCGGCTGGCGTTCGAGACCTGGGGGCAGCTCGCGCCGGACCGCGCCAATGCCGTGCTCGTGCTGCACGCCCTCACCGGTGACAGCCATGTCGCCGGACCCGCCGGGCCCGGCCATCCGACCCCGGGCTGGTGGGACGGGCTGGTCGGGCCGGGCCTGGCGCTGGACACCGACCGGTGGTTCGTCGTCGCCCCGAACGTCCTGGGCGGCTGCCAGGGCAGTACGGGACCTGCCTCGCCGCGTCCCGACGGACGTCGCCGCTGGGGCGGCGCCTTCCCCTTCCTGACCCAGCGCGACCAGGTCGCCGCCGAGGCCGGGATGGCCGATGCACTGGGTATCGACCGGTGGGCGCTGGTCGTCGGCGGCTCGATGGGCGGGATGCGCGCCGTGGAATGGGCGGTGACCCACCCCGAGCGCACCGGGGCGTTGCTGCTGCTCGCCACCACGGCGGCGGCGAGCGCGGAGCAGATCGCCTGGGCGAACATCCAGCTGCACGCCATCCGCGGCGATCCGCACTGGCAGGGCGGCGACTACCACGACACGGGGCACGGCCCGCACGCCGGCCTCGGCCTCGCCCGCCGCCTGGCCCATGTCACCTACCGCAGCGAGCCGGAACTCCAAGTCCGCTTCGGCCGTGCGCCTCAGGGTGCCGAGGACCCGCTCGGCGGCGGTCGTTACCAGGTGGAGTCGTATCTCGACCACCATGCCGCCAAGCTGATCCGGCGCTTCGACGCGGGCAGTTACCTGGTGCTGTCCGAGGCGATGAACGCGCACGACATCGGCCGTGACCGCGGTGGCGTGCGTGCCGCCCTGGGCCGCGTGACCGCCCGCACCCTGGTCGCGGGCGTCGACTCCGATCGCCTCTACCCGCTCGCCCAACAGGCCGAACTGGCAGCGAACATCGGCACGGCGGACGCCGTCCGGGTCATCGAGTCCCCGTACGGGCACGACGGTTTCCTGATCGAGACGGAGCAGGTCGCCGCACTCGTGGCCGAGTTGGTCCCCGGCGCCATGCCCGAAGGCCTGCCGCAGCCTTCCCGTGGCTCAGCGGAACGATCGTGAACACGGCCGGCCCCGTCGGACAGCGTCCGCCTGTCCAGGTTCACCGTCCGGCGGCCGGTGTGTCCCGGGGGGACTCCACGAGTTCCCCCCTGGCGGCAAACGCCTTCGCCAGTACCTTGGCTCGGTAGGGATTCGCCACGTCCAGAGCCGACGCCACCGCGACCGCCTCGTCCAACAACGCCAGGCGCTGCCCGGGCAGCTCCCGCACCAGCGGCGACGCACTGGCCTCGACCAGAACGTACGCCAGCTTGGACCCGTACACCTCCGGCTCGACCTGAGCCAGCAGGCGGTAGATCCGCAACCCCTCGGTGCCGCCCACCACCCGCCGGTTGGCACTGAGCAACTGGACCCTCGCCCGCATGACCATGTCCTGATCCATCGATCCCCCTCCGTTCCCCCCACCCCCGCCTGCACCCGTCCCACGACGGGACAGCACGACGAACGCGCCGGCACCCGGGAACGGATGCCGACACGCACGTCGGTGAGTGGATGACGACGAGTCTGCGGGCAGTTCACCACCCCGGACAAGCCTGAACGGACGTGCGCTCCGTCCTACCGCAAACCACGTCCGAGCAGGCATGATGGACCTGACACTCACTCACGCCCCGTCACCGCGCCCGGCAGCGACGGCACACACGTCGATTGCAGCTCAGCCCCAGGGCGCCACCGCCACGAACGAACTGTCCTGCCGGAACAGGTCGGTGCCGTTCGAGATGTCCACGCGGAGTTGGTAGTTGTAGTGGCGCAGGTAGTGACCCGGGTAGTTGTACGACTCGAAGCGGACCGAGCCGTCGGCCGTGCCCGTGCGGGCGATGAACGTGGCGTCCTGGGCGAATGTCGTCGTGCCGTCGTTCGGGTCGAAGCGGCCGCGGAAGTCGTAGTGGCGCAGGTAGTCGCCCGAGGCGTCGCGGAAGGAGCAGGCGTTGGCGTCGGCGAGGCCCGCGACGACCGTGAAGGTGGCCGCCTGCTTGTCGACGGTGGCGCTGGAGCTGGTCACCACCGGGAGGTTGAGGAGAGCGGACACCTCCTCCCAGTACCGGGCGGGGTAGTTGACCGACTGGAGGGAGCGGGTCGCGTTCTTCGTCGGCGACGGGCCGCCCGGCACCGTTTCCTTGATCACCGTGAAGTGCCGGGCCGTGCCCGAGAGGGTCGGCAGGGCGGTCGGCGCGGACCACGTGGCGAACGTGTCGTAGCTGTCGCTGTAGTAGTAGGTGCCGTCGCCGTAGCCGTCGAAGAAGATCCGCCAGCCGCCGTTGTCGAGCTGGATCACGGAGGGGCCTTCGCGGTAGCTGCCCCAGCCCGCCCAGTCGCCGGTCCTGGAGATCGTGTAGGGACCCTTGAGGCTGCCGGCGGTGCCGTACTCGATGTACTTCGCCGTCTCGTTCTTCGTGAAGGCGTGGTAGGTCGAGCCGGTCCTCACGATGTACGTGTCGATGTGGTTCGGGCCGATGCCGGAGAGCGCGGTCGGTGAGGTCCACGCCGTGAGGGCGGAGTCGGTCGCCGTCAGGACGTACGGGGTGAAGATCCACTCGTCGTCCGCGGTCGAGCAGGACACGATGACGTTGACGCTGCCGTCGCCGTCCACGAACCACTCGGGTGCCCAGGCCCGGGACAGGTTCGTGAGGGGGATCGTGTAGTCGTACAGGAACGTCCAGCCGACCCGGTCGGCGCTGCGGGCGAAGCCGATCGTGGTGCTCTCGTCCTCCCAGGTGTGGGTGGTGTAGGTGACGTAGTAGTAGCCGTCCGTGTGCTTGAAGATGCTCGCGTCGCGGATGCGGTTGGCGGGCGGGGTGTAGGCCGAGGACTGCAGGAGGCGGAAGTCGGTGGCGTCGTCGGACTGGTAGACGTTCACCGTGCCGTCGTCGCTGTTGAGGAACGGGACGATCGTGTAGCGGGTGGCGTAGCCGCTCGCGGGGGCGGCTGCGTCGGCCGCGCCGAGCAGGCCGGGCAGTTCGCCCAGGGCCAGGGCCGTCGCGGGCAGGGCGGCCAGCGCGCGCAGCAGGGCGCGACGGGACGGGGCGGGGGAACGTGTGGTCACGGCGGCTCTCCGGGGGCTCGTGCAGACGCGGACACAGCGATGTGTCCGGTATCTCGAACGGAGTTCGAGAAGTCGACGCAGAAAGTAGGAGTCGCGCCAGGTGCACGTCAATGCTTTGCGCAGGACTGGGGCGCGGCTGGACGCCGCCTGTGCGAAACCTGTCCCGACGGGGCCGGATCGACGTTACTCTCCGGTAAATGCTGCGCCCCGGAGGTGGGTTCCCGTATGCCGTACGACCGTTCCGCAGGGCTCGCCGAGTCCGTACGCACCCTGGCCGCAGGCGAATTGACCTCGCGTCAGCTGGTCGAGGAGACTCTCGCGCGCATCGAGGCCAGCCAGGGCTCCGTCAACGCCTTCCGGATCGTGCGCCGCACGGCCGCCCTCGCCGAGGCGGACGCCGCCGACCGGGAGTTGGCCGCCGGAGTGCGGCGGCCACTGCTCGGGGTGCCGGTCGCGGTGAAGGACGACACGGACGTGGCCGGCGAACCGACCGCCTTCGGCTGCCCGGGCGAGTTCCCGCCGGTGGCCGAGGACGGGGAGGCGGTACGGCGCCTGCGCGCGGCCGGGGCCGTGATCGTCGGCAAGACCAATACGTGCGAGCTCGGGCAGTGGCCGTTCACCGAGGGGCCGGCCTTCGGTGCCACCCGCAACCCGTGGCAGCCCGGGCACACTCCGGGCGGCTCCTCGGGCGGGTCCGCGGCAGCCGTCGCGGCGGGCCTGGTGCCGGCCGCGCTCGGCTCGGACGGTGCCGGATCCGTACGCATCCCGGCCGCCTGGACCCACCTCGTCGGCATCAAGCCGCAGCGCGGCCGCATCTCCACCTGGCCGCGCGGCGAGTCCTTCCAGGGCATCACGGTCAACGGCACCCTGGCCCGCACGGTCGCCGACGCGGCCCTGCTGCTGGACGCGGCGAGCGGGAACCATCCGCAGGATCCGCACCAGCCCACCCGGGTGACGCTCACCGAGGCGGTCGGCCGGGACCCCGGACGGCTGCGCATCGCCCTCTCCCTCAAGCCGCCGTTCACCGCGCTCCCCGCCCGCCTCCAGCCGGAGCTGCGCACCCGCGTCCTCGAACTCGCCAACACACTCGCCGAGTTGGGCCACTCGGTCGAGGAGGCCGACCCGCCCTACGGCCAGATCGGGCTGACCTTCGTCCCACGCGCCACGGCGGGGATCGCCGAGCGCGTCCGCGAGGCGCCGCACCCGGACCTGCTCGACCCGCGCACCCTGGAGGCGGCCCGCCTGGGCCGGCTGCTCGGCGGGGCCCCGCTGCGGGCCGCCCGGCGCGCGGAGGCCGGCCTGCGGGGCAGGATCGGCGCCTTCTTCGCGTCGTACGACCTGGTCCTCGCGCCGACCACCGCCGCTCCCCCGCCCCGCGTCGGCGCGCTGCTGGGGCTGGGCCAGTTCGCCACCGACCGGGCGATGATCGCCGCCTGCCCCTACGCCTGGCCGTGGAACGTGCTGGGGTGGCCGGGGGTGAACGTGCCCGCCGGGTTCGCCGGGGGCGGGCTGCCGGTGGGAGCGCAACTGCTCGGGCCGGCGGACAGTGAGCCGTTGCTGGTCTCCGTCGCCGCCCAGCTGGAGGCCGAGCTGCGCTGGCACGAGCTCTGGCCGCCGCGGCCCACGGCCGTCGACGCCTCGGCGGCATGAGAGCAGCAGGCCGAAAGCAGGCCACTTTCCCCGCGCTTGACCTGCCCGTACTCTCTGACCATGGACGATGCGTCGATGGTCGGGCTCGTGGGGCGGGTCAGCGGAGCGATCGGGCCCGGGCTCGTCGGCGAGGTGATCGTCCGGGTCCGCGGAGGCGCCGAGCACTTCCTCGCGTACGCCGCCGACGGCACCGGCCGGATCGAGCGCGGCACGGTGGTGATGGTGGTCGAGTATCTGCCGCCGCGGACGGTCTACGTCACGCCCGCGTACGACAGTTGAGCGGGCATAGCCCCAGGTGAGGGGCGCATGCGTCAAGATTGCAACAAGGAATCGTCAGCGTCTTCACCCGGCGCCCGCACGGGCGCACACTCCCTTCGTTCGGTGCCGAAAGGGCACCATTCAAAGGGGGCGTATGCCGATGGTTGTCGGCGTCGTTGCGGGGGTGGCGGTTCTCGCCGTTCTCGTGCTGATCGGTGTGTTCAAGATGATGTGGCGGGTCGCCGAGCCGAACGAGGCGCTCATCATCTCCGGTTCGAAGCATCGGACCGAGGGTCTCGAAGAGGGCATGGGGTTCCGGATCGTCACGGGGCGCGGCACGCTGGTGCTGCCGGGCGTGCAGGCGGTGCGCAAGCTGTCCCTGGATCTCAACGAGACCGAGTTGTCGGTGGACTGCGTGACCCAGCAGGGCATTCCGCTGAAGGTGCGGGGTGTGGTCATCTTCAAGGTGGGCGACGACTTCGTGTCGATCGCCAACGCGGGCCGCCGTTTCCTGGACCAGCAGAAGATGATGTCCGAGCGGGTGCACAACGTGTTCGCGGGTCATCTGCGCTCCATCGTGG
The DNA here is from genome assembly GCF_042894765.1 of Streptomyces sp. NPDC001507. Taxonomy (NCBI): domain Bacteria; kingdom Bacillati; phylum Actinomycetota; class Actinomycetes; order Kitasatosporales; family Streptomycetaceae; genus Streptomyces; species Streptomyces sp. NPDC001507. The sequence continues at coordinate 315,552 of NZ_JBIAVV010000001.1, read as the reverse complement.
GCGGGTTGACGGTCGAGGACATGATCCGCGACCGGGACAAGCTCACCGGGCAGACCCGGGCCGCCTGCGGCACCGAGATGGAGAAGCTGGGGCTCATCGTGGACTCCCTGCAGATCCACGAGATCGAGGACCCGACCGGGTACATCCAGAACCTGGCGATGCCGCACGCGGCGGCCGTGCAGCGGGACGCGCGCATCGCGCAGGCGGAGGCGAACCGGCTCGCCACCGAGGCGGAGCAGCAGTCGTTCGCCCGGATGGCGGAGGCCACCCGGGACAGCGAGATCCTCCAGGCCGGTTACCAGGCCGAGCGGGACAAGGCGGCCGCCCAGGCCCGGCAGGCGGGTCCGCTCGCCGACGCGGCCGCCCGGCAGGAGGTCGTGGTCCAGGAGACGCGGGTCGCCGAACTGGAGGCGCACCGGCGCGAGCAGCAGCTCCAGGCGGATGTCCGCAAGCCGGCCGACGCCAAGGCCTACGAGAAGCGGACGCTGGCCGAGGCCGAGCGTGACGCGCGTATCTCGGCGGCCCAGGCGAAGGCGAAGGAGACGGAGCTGGCGGCCGCGGCCGAGGCGACCCGGGTCAAGACGGCCGCGGGTGCCGAGGCCGAGGCGACCAAGTCCCGGGGTACGGCCACCGCGGCGGCGACCCGGGCGACCGGTGAGGCGGAGGCGGCCGCCGCGCAGGCGAAGGGTCTGGCGGCGGCCGAGGCGGCCAGGGCGAAGGGACTCGCGGAGGCGGAGGCCATCAAGGCCCGTGCCGCCGCCCTCGCGGAGAACCAGGAGGCGGTCGTCGCCCAGCAACTCGCCGAGAACTGGCCGGAGATCGTCAAGGCCGGCGCCTCCGCCTTCGGCAACGTCGACAACATGGTGCTGCTCAACGGCGCCGACGGCATGGCCGAGTTGTTCGCCAAGGCGCTCACCATGGGCGGCACGGGGCTCGGGCTCGCCCGGCAGCTGCTCGCGTCGATGAACCAGAACGGGCAGGCGCCGGGCGTGACGTCACCGGTCCTCAACGGGGTCACGGCTCCGAAGTCGCAGAAGGTGCAGGTGGAGGAGGGCGGCGAGTAGCCACGCCGCCGGCAGTGCCGCAACATGCCGACTGCCGACTGCGGCGCCGTCGTGGCTGGTCGCGCAGTTCCTCCCCCAGCCTTCGGCCGGGGGGGACCCCCAGCGCCCCTTCGGGGCACTGCCGAACGCGGCGGACCTTGCCGGTGCCGCTTGAACCGAAGTAGGGGGGGTGTCCCCGGCCCTGGCCGGGGACACCCCCGTACTCACTCCTGTGCGTTGAGCCGTTGCAGCAGCTCCAGCAGTGTCGTCCGCTCCGCCGTCGACAGGCCGGCGAAGCAGCCGGCGAGCACCTCGCCGGCCACCCCGTGCCCGGCCGCCAGCGTCCGCTCCCCTTCGGGGGTGAGGTGGTGCCGGATCCGCCGCCCGTGGCCGGGCCGCCGTTCCACCAGACCCTGCGCGGCCAGCCGGCCCACCAGCGTGCCGAAGGCCTGCTCGCTCTGGAAGGTGGCCACGGCCAGCTCGCGCGCCGAGGCACCGGGCGACCGGTCGATGGCGCGCAGCGCGTCCCACTGCGCGAGGGTGGTGCCGACGGCGGCGAGCGCGCTGTCCATCGCCCGGTGCTGCCGGTACTGGGCCTGTTTCACCGCTCTTCCGAGAACTTGCAGGTCATCGTGCATGGCTCCACTGTATCCGATGACTAAGCTTGTTTATATCAACATCCTTAGTTAGATTGAGCGGCATGACGACGAACCGCACCGCCCAGGTGTACCCCGACCTCCCCATCTCCCTGACCGAAGCCGGTTCCGGCCGCCCGGTGCTCGTGCTCCACGGAGGCGGCGGCCCGGCCACGGTCTCCGGCCTCGCCGCCCGCCTCGCCGGGACGGCCCACACGATCACCCCGGTCCACCCCGGCTGGGACGGCACACCCCGCCCCGACTGGCTGACCGGTGTCGACGACCTCGCCGTCGCGTATCTCCACCTGCTCCAGGACGGCGAGTTGAGCGACGTCCTGGTCATCGGCTCCTCGCTGGGCGGCCGCCTCGCCGCCGAGATGGCGATACGCGACACGGCCGGACTGATCTCCGGCCTGGTCCTCATCAACGCGGTCGGCGCGGACATCGAAGGCGAACCGGTCACGGACTTCTTCGCGCTGGACCCGCGCGCCCAGGCCGAGCACTCGTGGCACGACCCGGACCGCTTCTACGTCGACCCGGCCACCCTCCCCGCCGCCGAACTCGCCCGCCGCCAGGCCAACATGGCGACCATGCGGCTGCTCACGGACGGCGGCCGGATGAGCGACCCGAAGCTGCTCCCCCGACTGGGGCGGGTGCGGCAGCCCGCGCTGCTGATCTGGGGCGAGAGCGACCGTATCGTCACGCCCGCCTACGGGGCCGCCTACGCGAAGGCCTTCCCGCAGGGCCGGTTCGAGCCGGTCCCCGCGGCCGGTCACCTCCCGCATCTCGAACGCCCCGACGTAACCGCCGAGTTGATCGAGGCGGAGCTGCGCCGCCCCGGGACCCCGCCTGTTCTCGCCGGCTGAGGCCCCTTAGGGTGCCCTCGTGACTGCGTTCATCGACGACGACAACATCCCCGGCCGATACGGCTCCACCGCCACCACCGAGGCCGACCCGCACGAGGTCGGCAAGGTGCGCACCGAGTACTCCCCCGCCCACGACGGCGACCCCGACCCCGGTGAGATCGTGTGGACCTGGGTGCCCTTCGAGGAGAACGACGGGCGAGGCAAGGACCGGCCGGTGCTGGTCGTCGCCCGCGAGGCGGCCGGCACCCTGCTCGCCGTCCAGCTGTCCAGCAAGCGGCACGACAACGACCGCGAATGGGTGGCGATCGGCAGCGGGCCGTGGGACCGCACCGGCCGCGACTCCTGGGTGGACGTGGACCGCGTCCTGCGCCTGCACGAGGACGGCATGCGCCGCGAGGCCTGCGCGCTCGACCGGGGCCGCTTCAACCTCGTACGCCACCGGTTGCACGAGCGCTACGGCTGGAACTGAGCGGGGCGCTGCGCTGGTTGCGCCGTTGGTTCACCGCGGGCCGGTGGGGGCTGGTCGCGCAGTTCCTCCCCCAGCCCTTCGGCCGGAGGGACCCCAGCGCCCCTACGGGGCGCACTTCACCAGAGCCGCTCAGACCTCAATGGTCCGGAACGCCTCGGCGAAGGCGCCCCGGACCACGGAGCCCGGTGTGCGGTCCAGGACGCCGAACACCACGTGGGCGAAGGTCCCGGCGAACCGGCCGCCGGGGCCCAGCAGTCCCCGGAAGGCGGCCGCGACCTGTGCCGGGTCGTTCTGGAACACCCCGCAGCCCCAGGCGCCGAGGACCAGTCGCCGGTAGCCGTGGGCCGCGGCCACCTCCAGCACCCGTTCGGCCCGTACGGCGAGGGCCCCCGGCAGTTCGCCGGTCCGCTCCGGAGCCGTCCGCCGGATCACGCCCGCGTTGGGCGCGGCGGCCGTGAGGAAACCTGCGCGGTAGGGCTCGGCGAGCAGCGCGCCACGGTCGTCGCGGAAGACCGGGACGGCCGGGGAGTGGATCACGCGGTCCGTGTAGAAGGGGTCGCGGTGCGCGCGGTGGTGGTCGTAGTACGCGGCGGCCTCACGCACGCACGTGTACAGCGCGGAGGCGCGGCACAGGGCCTCCTCCTGCGCCTGGGCGCCGTTCAGGTAGCCGCCGCCCGGATTGCGGGCCGAGGCGAAGTTGAGCACGGCCACCGGGGCGTCGGCGAGGCGGCGGGCGGCCTCCAGGCTGCTCTCGCCGGTGACCTCGAAGACGGCGTCCGGGTCCGGGTCCTGGCCCGGCGGGACCGGCACCGGTTCCGGGCCGTACAACCGCGTCCCCGCCCGTGCGGCCGCGATGTCCGCGGCCAGGAGGACCTCCCGGCCGTCGGGCGTGCGGTAGCCGCCCGCCGCCACGATCTCCTCGGTCTGCCGTGCGATGCCGCGCAGGCGCGCGCTCATGGCGCCACCCCCGTGGACGCCATGGCCGCGGCCCGCGCGGCCTCCCCCGTCGTGCTCATGCACGCATCCTGGGCGATGCTGGTGGTGCCGTGCAACGGAGTTTCGCCGGCCTGAAACGGCCGGAAACACGCAAGGAAGCCGCAACGAAGCAGCAAGGAAGAAGAGGTTACCGATCTAGAACGTCCCGATAGGCACCCTTGTGCGAATCGACGTGAAGGTCTTGGGTGGGACGGACGATGCCGCCCCGGACGCATCCACGGCCGGGACGGTGGCATGGTGGAATCTCAGGAGGATCCCGACATGTCCGACTCAATATCCGACAGCGGCGACTGTACCGACGGGTCGGTGAAAACCGACTTCTCGGACGACCGCACGGCTGTCACCGAAGCCGAGGTGGAGGCCCTGGTCAAGGGCATCTGCTTCAAGACCGGCCCGCCCCGCACGCTCGGGGTCGAGGTGGAATGGCTGGTCCACGAGCTGCGCACGCCGCAGCTCCCGGTGACACCCGAACGACTCGAAGCGGCCTACGCCGCACTGCGCACGGTGCCCCTGGGGTCGGCGCTCACCGTCGAACCCGGCGGCCAGCTGGAGCTCAGCTCGCCGCCCGCCGCCTCCCTCACGGAGTGCATCGGCACCGTCTCCGCCGACCTGGACGCCGTCCGCACGGTCCTCGCCGAACAGGACCTCGGACTCGTGGGCGTCGGTCACGATCCCTGGCACACCCCCCGCCGCTTCCTGCGCGAGCCGCGCTACGACGCGATGGAGAGCTGCCTGGACCGTACCGGCACGGCGGGCCGCCACATGATGTGCTCCTCGGCGTCCGTCCAGGTCTGCCTGGACGCCGGCCACGAGGAGCCCGGCCCGCTCGGCTACACCCGGCGCTGGTGGCTGGCCCATCAGCTGGGCCCGGTGCTGGTGGCCGCGTTCGCCAACTCCCCGCTGGTCGGGCACCGGCCCACCGGCTGGGTCTCCACCCGGCAGCTGCTGTGGATGGAGATCGGCGCGGGCCGTGCGGGCGCGCCCCCGCTGGACGGCGACCCGCGCAGCGCCTGGGCCCGGCACGTCCTCGACGCACCGGTGATGTGCCTACGGCGGGACGGCGGCCCCTGGGAAGTCCCCGAGGAGCTGACCTTCCGGGCCTGGACCCGGTCAAGGACGCCCGCCCCGCCCACCGGCGCGGATCTCGCGTACCACCTGACCACGCTGTTCCCGCCGGTCAGGCCGCGCGGTCATCTGGAGCTGCGGATGATCGACGCGCAGCCCGGCGACGACGGGTGGATCGTGCCGCTGGCGGTGACGGCGGCGCTGTTCGACGACCATGAGGCCGCGGAGACCGCGTACCGGACGGTGAAGCCGCTGGCCGAGCGGGCGGGCCCGCGGCCCGCCCCGAACAACCCGCTGTGGATCGACGCGGCCCGCTCCGGGCTCCGCGACCCGGAGCTGCACGAGGCCGCCGTCGCCTGTTTCACGGCGGCGCTCGACGCCCTGCCGAGGATCGGCGCGAGCTCCGAGGTCGTGGACGCCGTGCGGGCGTACCGGGACAGGTACGTGCTGCGGGGCCGCTGCCCGGCCGACGACCTGCTGGACCGACTGCGCGGCACGGCCGGTCGCGCCCATGGGAAGGACATCAGCGCATGACCGAGACCGACGTCGACATCGATATCGAGGCCCTGCGGGACCGGGCGCTGAAGTCCCTGACCACGGCCCGCGACCGCACCACGCTGCTGACCAGTTGCGTGGAGGGGCCCGACCTCACCGCCCAGCACTCCCCGCTGATGTCCCCGCTGGTCTGGGACCTCGCGCACATCGGCAACCAGGAGGAGCTCTGGCTGCTGCGCAACGTCGGCGGCCGGGACGCGATGCGGCCCGAGATCGACAGCCTCTACGACGCCTTCGAGCATCCGCGCTCCGAGCGGCCCTCGCTGCCGCTGCTGCCGCCCGCCGAGGCCCGGCAGTACGCGGCCGAGGTGCGCGGCCGGGCACTGGACCTGCTGGACAGCGCGGCGTTCAGCGGCAGCCGGCTGACCGAGGCGGGCTTCGCCTTCGGGATGATCGCGCAGCACGAACAGCAGCACGACGAGACGATGCTGATCACCCATCAGCTCCGCAAGGGCCCCCAGGCCCTGACCGCCCCGGACCCGGCTCCGGCGCCGCCGTTCACCGGCCCGCCCGAAGTCCTGGTCCCCGGCGGCCCGTTCACCATGGGCACCTCCACCGAGCCCTGGGCGCTGGACAACGAACGCCCCGCGCACCGGCGGGAGGTGGCGCCCTACTGGATCGACACCACGCCGGTGACCAACGGTCAGTACCTGGCGTTCATCGAGGACGGCGGCTACGAGCAGGAGCGCTGGTGGACGCCCGAAGGCTGGGCGCACATCCGGCAGCACTCCATCACCGCGCCGCACTTCTGGCACCGGGAGGGCGGCCAGTGGCTTCGCCGCCGGTTCGGGGTCACGGAGGTCGTGCCGCCCGAGGAGCCGGTGCTGCACGTGTCCTGGTACGAGGCGGACGCCTACGCCCGCTGGGCCGGGCGCCGGCTGCCCACCGAGGCCGAGTGGGAGAAGGCCGCCCGGCACCACCCCGGCGAGAACCGGTCCCGGCGCTACCCCTGGGGCGACGCCGACCCGGCCCCGCACCACGCCAACCTGGGCCAGCGCCACCTGCGCCCGGCCCCGGCCGGCAGCTACCCGGAGGGCGAGTCCCCGCTCGGTGTACGGCAGTTGATCGGTGACGTGTGGGAGTGGACGTCCAGCGACTTCCTGCCCTACCCCGGCTTCACCGCCTTCCCGTACAAGGAGTACTCGGAGGTGTTCTTCGGGCCCGAGTACAAGGTGCTGCGTGGCGGTTCGTTCGCCGTGGACCAGGTGGCCTGCCGGGGGACGTTCCGCAACTGGGACTACCCGATCCGGCGGCAGATCTTCTCCGGCTTCCGCACCGCCCGGTCGGCGGAGGCCGCCTGATGTGCCGTCACCTGGCCTGCCTGGGACCCGAGGAGCCGCTGGGCCGGCTCCTCGTGGAGCCCGAGCACTCCCTGTACCGGCAGTCGTGGGCACCCCGGCTCCAGCGGTACGGGACGGTCAACGCGGACGGTTTCGGGGTCGGCTGGTACGCCCCGGACGATCCGCAGCCGGCCCGCTACCGGCGCGCCGGGCCGATCTGGGCCGACCAGTCCTTCGCCGACCTGGCCCGGGTCGTGCGCACCGGCGCGCTGCTGGCCGCCGTCCGGGACGCGACCCTGGCCGGCGCGGACGCGGAGGCCGCGGCGGCGCCGTTCGCCGCGGGCCGCTGGCTGTTCAGCCACAACGGGGCGATCCCGGGCTGGCCGGGGTCCATGGCGCCCCTGGTCCCGCTGCTGCCCCCGGCCGACCTGCTGTCGATGGAGGCCCGCACCGACTCGGCGTTCGTCTGGGCGCTGGCCCTGCACCGGCTGCGGTCCGGTACGGAGCCGGGCCCGGCCCTTGCCGAAACGGTTCAGCAGGTGGCCGAGGCGGCACCCGCGGCCCGGCTCAACCTCCTCCTGACCGACGGCGAGACCATCACCGCCACCGCCTGGGGCGACAGCCTCCACTACCTCGCGGAACCCGGCCTGCGCACCGTCGTCGCCTCCGAGCCGTACGACGACGACCCGCGCTGGCAGGAGGTCCCCGACCGCGCGCTGCTCACCGCGAGCCGCGCGGGCGTCACCCTCACGCCCGTCGAGAACCCGGTCGAGGACCTGGCATCGGTACCACCTAAGGAGCCCTGTACGTGAGTCCCTTCCGTGTCACCCGCACCCTTCCCGAGGACGCGACGGACGCCGCGCTGCGCGCCGATGTCCTGACCGGCCTCACCGCAACCCCCAAGACGCTGCCGCCCAAGTGGTTCTACGACGCCCGTGGCAGCGAGCTGTTCGAGCAGATCACCGAGCTGCCCGAGTACTACCCGACCCGGGCCGAGCGGGAGATCCTGACCGCCCGGTCCGGTGAGATCGCCGCCGCGAGCGGCGCCCGCACCCTGGTGGAGCTGGGCTCGGGCTCCTCCGAGAAGACCCGCCTGCTCATCGACGCGCTCACCGGCCTGGAGGTGTACGTCCCGGTCGACGTCAGCGAGAGCGCCCTCACGCAGGCCGGCGAGGCGCTCGTCGCGGAGCGGCCGGGGCTGTCCGTGCACGCCCTGATCGCCGACTTCACCGGCCGCCTGGAGCTGCCCGAGACGCCGGGACCCCGGCTCCTGGCCTTCCTCGGCGGCACGATCGGCAACCTGCTGCCCGCCGAGCGGGCGGAGTTCCTGGCCTCGGTACGGCGGCGGCTCGCGCCCGGCGACGCGCTGCTGCTCGGCACCGACCTGGTCAAGGACGAGGAGGTGCTGGTCCGGGCGTACGACGACGCGGCCGGGGTGACGGCCGAGTTCAACAAGAACGTCCTCGGCGTCGTGGACCGGGAGCTGGGCGCCGACTTCGACCCGGAGGCCTTCGACCATGTCGCCCTGTGGGACGCGGACAACGAGTGGATCGAGATGCGGCTGCGGTCCCGGGTGGCGCAGACCGTGAAGGTGCCCGCGCTCGATCTGGCCGTGGACTTCGCGGCGGGCGAGGAGCTGCGCACCGAGGTGTCGGCGAAGTTCCGGCGGGCCGGGGTGACCGCGGAACTGGCCGGTGCGGGGCTGGAGCTGACGCATTGGTGGACCGACGCGCAGGGGCGCTTCGCGCTGTCGCTGAGCGTGGCCCGCTGAGCGTTTCCGCGGACATGCGGTGTCGTCGGTCGTCTGCGGCGCCGTCGTGGCCGGTCGAGCCGTTCCTCCCCCGGCCTTCGGCCGGGGGACCCCCAGCGCCCCTTGCGGGCGCTGCAGAACCGGGGACGCCAGTCATCCGAAGTCGGGTGCGAGTAGTTCGGTGATGCGGCGGGAGGCGCGGCGGGCCTCGGTCCTGGGGTCCGCTCCGTCGAGCACCTTGGTCATGTAGCCCTTGATCGGGTTGTCGGCCTCCACCGCCGGCCAGTCGGGGGTGTGGGGGGTCGCCCGCCCTCGCGCGGCGCCCGCCGCCATGGCGGCGACCCCCTCCTCGCCTGCCACCGCACCCGCCAGGGTGGTCTTGTTGGGCACGTAGTTCATGGTGCGGGCCAGGTCGGTGTCCCACTTGGCGCCGGTCAGCGCGCCGACGACGGCGGTCGCGTCGTAGGGCCGGTCGGTGTTCTGCGGGACGACGAGGTCGGAGCCGCCGGTGAAGACGGCGCCGGGGTGGTCCGCGGTGAGCCCCGGCACCGGGAAGTAGCCGATCTCGCCCTTGAGTTCGGGATTCTCCTGCACGATGGACTGGGCGAGGCCGGGCACCGCGACGATCTGCGCCACCAGTCCGCCGGCGAACACCTGGGCCTGGGGCGGGTGTTCCTCGTCCGCGTCGACGGGTCCCTTGCCGAGGGACTGGAGTTGCCGGTAGAAGTCCATCCCGCGCAGCGCGGCCGGGCTGTCGAGGGCCCCCTTCCACTGGGCGTCCGTCTCCTGGGCGAGGTCGCCGCCCTCGTCCCAGATGAACCCAGAGAGGGTGTACCAGTCCTGTCCGGCGAGGTAGATCCCTTGATTGCCACCGGAGTTGAGCTTCTCGGTGTCGGCCAGCCACTGCGCGCGGGTCTTCGGCGGGGCGGTGATCCCGGCCTTCCTGAACAGGTCCTTGCGGTAGATGACGACCCGGTTGGCGGCGTACCAGGGGATGCCGTACTGGCGGGAGTCGTCCGAGCCGGGCTCGGCGAGGCCGGGCAGCCAGTGCTCCTTGCCCCAGTCGCGCATCGACTCCAGGGTGAGGTCGGTGAGCCGGCCGTCCTCGACGTACTGCGGGACCTGGGTGTTGCCGACCTCGATGACGTCGGGCGCGTCGGCGGAGTCGCTCTTCAGGGCCATCTGCACCTTGTCGACGATGCCGGTCCAGTCCTGGATGCGGATGTCCAGACGGATGTCCTTGTGGGTGCGTTCGAAGTCCGCGGTGAAGCGGCGCAGGAAGTCCGCCGAGGCGCTGTTCCGCATCAGCCAGACCGTGACCGTGTGGCGCCCGCCCCCTTCGCCGGGCAGCACCCCACAGGCGCTCAGCAGGGCGGCGGACACACAGACGAGGGCGAGGGGGCGGCGAGGTCTCACGGGGGTTCCTGTTCTGTCTGGCGGACAGGCGAAGGGGCCCGGCGTGGGGGAACGAGCACTGGGGCCCGTACGGGTGTACGGGATTTTGGTATGGACCAATACGGAGGGTCAAGGGCTGTCGGCGTTTCGGAACCGACGCCTCGCGCTCCGCTTCCGGATGCGGCACCGTGGAGTGACGACGAGAGGAGCTTCCCGATGACCAACCACACCTACCGGGTCACCGAGATCGTCGGCACCTCGCACGAGGGCATCGACCAGGCCATCCGCAACGGTGTCGCACGCGCCAACCAGACCCTGCGCAACCTGGACTGGTTCGAGGTCACGCAGGTCAGGGGCCAGATCGAGAACGGGCAGATCGAGCACTACCAGGTAGGCCTGAAGGTGGGCTTCCGCATCGACGAAGAAGGCTGACGAGGCCGAAGCCGTACCGTCAGGTCCGCCCCTCCCGCTCCTGGGCCTGCTCCAGCGCGGCCGAACGGTCGGCCCAGCGGGCCCGTACGACGGTGAACCCGGCCCGTTCGGCGGCGTCGCACACCAGCTCGTCGTCATCGACCAGGACGCGGACCGAACGCCGTTCCGCGAGCCGCCGCAGGATCTCCAGCTTGGTCTGCCGGGCGGGCCTGCGGTCGGCGTTGCGCCGCATGTTCACGCGCCCCTCGGGCAGTCCGTGGGCGGCGAGCCAGTCCAGCGTGTCGCGGCGGCAGCGCTCGGGGCGCCCCGTGAGGTAGACGATGTCGCACTCCTCTGCGGCGGCGACGGCCAGCGCGATCCCCTCGGCGATCGGCGGATCGTGCGGTGCCGCCGCGAAGAACGCGTCCCAGTCCCGCGGCTTGCGCTCCAGGAACCGCTGCCGGTGCGCGGTGTCGGCGAGGGTGTTGTCGATGTCGAACACGGCGATCGGGCGCTTGCTGCTCTCGGTCACCCGGCAAGCCTAGAACGCGCCGCCCCCGGCGGTTCGGCCGGTGACGGCCAGGGTGCCCACGGCGCAGGAGCCCGGCGGGAATCCCGTGGCCGCACGGCTGTTGAACCCTGTGTGAACGCAACCATCGCCCGGACCCGGTTCTCCGTCCTCGACCGCTCCCGCACCCGCGAGGGGCACGCGCCCGGTGCGGCGCTGCGGGACACGGTGGCGCTGGCCCGGGAGGCGGAGGCGCTCGGCTACCACCGCTTCTGGGTGTCCGAGCACCACGGCGTGCCCGGGGTCGCCGGCTCGGCGCCGACCGTGCTGGCCGCCGCCGTGGCCGCCGCGACCCGGACCATCCGGGTCGGAACCGGCGGGGTGATGCTGCCCAACCACCGGCCGCTCGTCGTGGCCGAGCAGTTCGGCGTGCTGGAGTCGCTGTACCCGGGGCGGATCGACATGGGGCTCGGCCGGTCGGTCGGCTTCACCGACGGGGTGCGCAGGGCACTGGGACGCGACAAGGGCGACGCCGAGGACTTCGCGGCGCAGCTCGGCGAGCTGCTCGGCTGGTTCGAGGGGACCTCGCCGACGGGGGTACGGGCCCGCCCGGCGGAGGGACTGCGGGTGCCGCCGTTCGTGCTGGCGATGGGCGAGGGCGCGGACATCGCGGCCCGGGCCGGGCTGCCCGTGGTCATCGGCGACCTCCGGGGCCGCGAGAAGATGCGGCACGGCATCGAGCGCTACCGCGACCGCTTCCGGCCCTCCCCGTGGGCGGCCGAGCCGTACGTCGTGATCTCCGGGACGGTCGCCGTCGCCGAGACCCCCGAGGCGGCCCGCCGGCTGCTCGTCCCGGAGGCCTGGTCGATGGCGTACTCCCGCACCCACGGCACGTTCCCCCCGCTGCCCCCGGCCGAGGCCGTCGAGGCCCGGACGATGACCGCGCGGGAACGCGGCTTCTACGCGTCCGGGCTCGCCGGGCACATCGCCGGCACCGAGGACCAGGTCGCCCACGAACTGGAGACGGTCCTGAAGGAGACCGGTGCCGACGAGGTGCTGGTCACCACGAGCACGTACGACCGTGCGGCTCTGCTGGACTCGTACCGGCGGCTGGCCGGGATCATCGCCTCCTGACCGGACCGGTCAGACCGTGGCCGGCTTGTCGGAGCGGATCACGATCTCACCGTTCGCCGCGTCCACCACCGCCCGCTCGCCCGCCACGAGCTGGCCGGACAGCAGCAGGTCGGCGAGGCGGTCGTCGACCTCGCGCTGGATGGTGCGGCGCAGCGGACGGGCACCGAAGTCCGGCTGGTGACCGAGGTCGGCGAGCAACTCGGCGGCGCTGTCGGTGACTTCGAGCGTGACGTCCTGGGCGTGCAGCCGGCGTCGGGTGTGTTCCAGCAGCAGGTCGACGATCTCGCGCAGCTGGGTGCGGTCCAGGCCGCGGAAGACGATGATCTCGTCGATGCGGTTCAGGAACTCCGGCCGGAAGTGCTGCTGGAGGGCGGGCATGACCGCCTCGCGGACCTTGGCGTAGTCCTCCGTGCCGGCGGCCAGGATGCGGTCGGCACCGATGTTCGACGTCATGATGACGACGGTGTTCTTGAAGTCGACGGTACGGCCCTGGGCGTCGGTGAGGCGGCCGTCGTCCAGGAGCTGGAGCAGGGTGTTGAAGACGTCCGGGTGGGCCTTCTCCACCTCGTCGAGGAGCAGCACGGCGTACGGCTGCCTGCGCACCGCCTCGGTGAGCTGGCCGGCCTCCTCGTGGCCGACGTATCCGGGCGGGGCGCCGACCAGCCGGGAGACCGTGTGGCGCTCCTGGAACTCGCTCATGTCGAGGCGGATCATGCGGGTCTCGTCGCCGAAGAGGGCGGCGGCCAGGGCGCGGGCCAGTTCGGTCTTGCCGACGCCGGTGGGGCCGAGGAAGAGGAAGCTGCCGACGGGCCGGTTGGGGTCGCTCATGCCGGCGCGGGCACGGCGGACCGCGCGGGCGACGGCGGTGATCGCCTCGTCCTGGCCGACGACCCGCTCGTGCAGGTGCTCCTCCAGCTTCATCAGGCGCTCCCGCTCCTCCTCGGTGAGCTCGGCGACCGGGATGCCGGTGGTGCGGGAGACGACCTCGGCGATGTCCTCGGCGGTGACCTTGGGCGCGTGTTCCTCGGCGGCGCCGGCCTGTTCAAGCTCGGCCTCGGTGTCCTTGATGCGGTCGCGGAGCTCCTTGGCCCGCTCGTACTCCTCGTCGGCGACGGCCTGGTCCTTCTCCCGGTTCAGGGCGGCGATGCGGTCCTCGATGTCCCGGGTGTCGGTGGGCGGGGTCTTCGAGCGCAGCCGGACCCGGGCCGCCGCCTGGTCCATCAGGTCGATCGCCTTGTCGGGCAGGAACCGCGAGGTGATGTACCGGTCGGACAGCTCTGCCGCCGCGACCACCGCCTCGTCGGTGATGCGGACCTGGTGGTGGGCCTCGTAGCGGTCGCGCAGGCCGCGCAGGATCTCGATGGTGTCGTCGACGGTGGGCTCACCGACCAGGATGGGCGCGAACCGGCGCTCCAGGGCCGCGTCCTTCTCGATGTGCTTGCGGTACTCGTCGACGGTGGTCGCACCGATGAGGTGCAACTCGCCACGCGCGAGGGCCGGTTTGAGGATGTTGCCCGCGTCGAGGGAGCCGTCCCCACCCCCGCCCGCACCCACGACCGTGTGCAGTTCGTCGAGGAACAGCACGAGTTCGTCACGCTGCTCGCGGACCTCGTCGAGCAGCTTCTTCAGCCGTTCCTCGAACTCACCCCGGTACTTGGTGCCGGCCACCATCCCGGCCAGGTCCAGGGAGACCAGCCGCTTGCCCTCGAGCGTCTTGGGCACGTCCCCGGCGACGATCCGCTGCGCGATCCCCTCCACGATGGCGGTCTTGCCGACGCCCGGGTCACCGATCAGGACCGGGTTGTTCTTGCTGCGCCGGGAGAGCACCTCGATGGTCTGCTCGACCTCCTCGTCCCGCCCGATCACCGGGTCCAGGCGCCCGGCCCGGGCGTCCTCGGTGAGGTCACGGCCGTACTCGTCGATGGTCGGCGTGGTGCTGGGCTTCCTGCGGTCCCCGGTACCCTCGGCCGGCATCCGGGTCGGCTCCCAGCCGCTTTCGCCGAGCGCCCGGCCGGCCGCCGACTCCGGGTTCGCGGCGAGCGCGCGCAGCAGGTGCTCGGGGCCGATGTAGGAGGCGCCCTCGGCACGGGAGATCTGGTACGCGTCGAGGAGGGCGCGTTTGGCGGCCGGGGTGAGGGTGGTGGGCTCCGCCTTCTCGCCGCCGCCGTGGCCGGCGGTGAGCCGAGCCCTGAGCTGGTCGGGGTCGGCGCCGGCCTCGGTGAGCAGCCGCCGGGTGGAGTCGTGGGTGGTGGCCGCGGCCAGCAGATGCCGGGCGTCCAGTTCGTCGCTGCCCTCGACGGCGGCGAGGTCGCGGGCCTCGGCGACCAGCTCCCGGGCCCGTTCGGACAGCAGACTGCCGATGTCCACGCGCTGGGCGCGGCGGGGCTGGGCACCCGCTCCCGCGCCGCCGAAGAAGCGGGACATCAGCTCGTCGAACTCCTCGAAGGGGCTGCGTCCGAAACCGAAACCGGAAGTACTCATGGGGCCGGGCCTTTCTGCGGACAGCTGTGCGGGGCGGCGCCGCGGGGCGGCTGCGCGACAGCCTCTCCGGAGGGCTTCGCGATCGGCGGCAATCCGCGCCTTCCAAGCTCGCACAGGCGCGCCGGACCCGCACGGGGACGGCCGCCGAGATGCGGACGGCGCCCCGGCCGGTGACGCTGGGGGTGAAAGCCGCAAACCAGCGAGGAGGGCTGCCATGTCCATGCTGGACAAGCTCAAGGGGATGCTCAAGGGCCACGAGGACCAGGCCAGACAGGGCGTCCAAAAGGGCGGCGACATGATCGACCAGCGGACCGGGAACAAGTACCAGTCCCAGGTCGACACGGCCCAGAAGCAGGCCGACGACTACATCGAACGGGAGCGGAGGCGGGGCGACCCTCCGCAGTAGACGCCGACCGCGCGGGCTAGGATCGCGGGGTTTGTCCCTGCCCCGCGAGCCGTCCGTCACGGAGTGTCCGTCCGATGCACAGCCCCCACGACCCGTACGTCCGCGTGCGCGGCGCCCGTGAGCACAACCTCAGGGGCGCCGACGTGGACATCCCCCGGGACGTGCTGGCCGTCTTCACCGGTGTGTCCGGCTCGGGGAAGTCGTCCCTGGCGTTCGGCACGATCTACGCCGAGGCCCAGCGGCGCTACTTCGAGTCGGTCGCGCCGTACGCGCGCCGGCTGATCCACCAGGTCGGGGCACCGAAGGTCGCGGAGATCAGCGGGCTGCCGCCGGCGGTCTCGCTGCAGCAGCGCCGCTCGGCCCCCACCTCCCGCTCCTCGGTCGGCACGGTCACCAACCTCTCCAACTCCCTGCGCATGCTGTTCTCGCGCGCCGGGGACTATCCGCCGGGCGCCGAGCGGCTCGATTCCGACGCGTTCTCCCCCAACACGGCGGCGGGCGCCTGCCCCGAGTGCCACGGCCTGGGCCGGGTGCACCGGACCACCGAGGAGTCCCTGGTCCCCGACCCTTCGCTGTCCATTCGCGAGGGCGCGATCGCCGCCTGGCCGGGTGCCTGGCAGGGCAAGAACCTGCGGGACATCCTGGACGCGCTCGGCCACGACGTCGACCTGCCGTGGCGCGACCTGCCCGCCGAGCAGCGCGAGTGGATCCTCTTCACGGACGAGCAGCCCGTGGTCACCGTGCACCCGGTCCGGGACGCCGACCGCATCCAACGGCCGTACCAGGGCACGTACATGAGCGCCCGCCGGTACGTGCTGAAGACCTTCTCGGACTCCCGGAGCCCGACGCTGCGGGCGAAGGCGGAGCGGTTCCTGACCAGTGCGCCCTGCCCGGTGTGCGGCGGCAGCAGGCTTCGGCCGGAGGCGCTCGCCGTGACGTTCGCCGGCCGTACGATCGCCGAACTCGTCGCGCTGCCGCTGACGGAACTGTCCCGGCTCCTCGGCGGGCAGGCCGAGTCGGAGACCGTGCGGGTCCTCACCGCGGACCTCACCGCCCGCATCGCACCCGTCACCGAACTGGGGCTCGGCTATCTCAGCCTCGACCGGGCCACCCCCACCCTCTCCGCGGGCGAACTCCAACGCCTGCGCCTGGCCACCCAGTTGCGGTCCGGGCTGTTCGGCGTCGTCTACGTCCTGGACGAGCCGTCGGCCGGTCTGCACCCGGCGGACACCGAGGCGCTGCTGACCGTGCTGAAGCGGCTGAAGGCGGCCGGGAACTCGGTGTTCGTGGTGGAGCACCACCTGGACGTGGTGCGCGCCGCCGACTGGCTGGTGGACGTGGGTCCACGGGCCGGCGAGCACGGCGGCGAGGTGCTGCACAGCGGACCGGTGGCGGAGCTGGCCGGCGTCGCGCAGTCCGCCACCGCCCGCTACCTGTTCGCGCGGGATCCCGTCCCGGCCCGCGCACCGCGGCCCGCCGGCGGCTGGCTGACGGTGGGCCCGGTGACCCGGCACAACCTCCGTGGGGTCACCGCCCGGTTCCCGCTCGGTGTCCTCACCGCCGTCACCGGGGTCTCCGGCTCCGGCAAGTCGACGCTGATCGGCGAGATCACCGGGGAACCGGCCGAGGTCGGACGTCTGGTCGCCGTCGACCAGAAGCCGATCGGCCGCACCCCGCGCTCCAACCTGGCCACCTACACCGGCCTGTTCGACGTCGTACGGAGGGTGTTCGCGGCCACCGGGCAGGCGCGGGAACGGGGTTACGGCGTCGGGCGGTTCTCCTTCAACGTGGCCGGGGGCCGCTGCGAGACCTGCCAGGGCGAGGGGTTCGTCAGCGTGGAGCTGCTGTTCCTGCCGAGCACCTACGCGCCGTGCCCGGACTGTGGCGGGGCGCGCTACAACCCCGAGACGCTCGAAGTGACCTACCGGGGGCGGAACATCGCCGAGGTGCTGGACCTGACCGTGGCGGGCGCGGCGGAGTTCTTCGCGGACACCCCGGCCGCCGTGCGCAGCCTGGCCACGCTCCTCGACGTGGGCCTCGGCTATCTGCGGCTCGGGCAGCCCGCCACCGAGCTGTCCGGCGGCGAGGCCCAGCGCATCAAGCTGGCGGGCGAGCTGCAGCGCGGCCGGCGCGGCCACAGCCTCTACCTCCTCGACGAGCCGACGACAGGACTGCACCCGGCCGATGTCGAGGTGCTGATGCGGCAGTTGCACGGGCTGGTCGACGCCGGGCACACGGTCGTGGTGGTCGAGCACGACATGACGGTGGTGGCCGACGCCGACTGGGTGATCGATCTGGGGCCGGGCGGCGGGGACCAGGGCGGGCGGATCGTCGCGGCGGGCCCGCCTGCCGAGGTGGCCCGGGCCGGGGACAGCGTCACCGCGCCCTATCTGTCCCGTTCCCTCCCCTGAGGGTCTTCAGAAACGCTTCAGGTTGCCCCGGAACCTTGAGCGCATGCACGGACACCACCCCCGCACCCCCGAACGGCACGCCCACCCAGCAGCACATCCACACCGTCATCCGCACGCCCAACGGCGGCGACTACGGCGTCGACCTGCTCAAGCTCCACTTGGAGACCGACCACTGAGAGGCCCGCTCGGGGCTCACCAGAGCCGCGTGCGTCCAGGCCGGCTCGTGGGTCACCGGCTGGGCGGCGCGGGCGAGGGTACGACGGTCCGGGTGGCTGCCGGCCGCTATCACTGGCCGTATGTCCACCTCGGCCACCAGGCCGCGGGTCGAGACCACTCGCCAGAGGGAGGCCAGCAGCGTGTCCGCGCCGACGTAGGCGGGCACGGTGCTGGCCGCTCCGGCTTCCAGCCGGTAGTGCAGCCGCACCGGCTGCACGGGCGCGCCGGCGTCCAGCGCGGCCTGGAACACGGCGCGCCGGAACCGTCCCTGGGCCCGGCCGCACCAGGTGCTGCCCTCCGGGAAGGCGACCACCGCGGCCCCCTCCCGCAGCGCCCCCGCGATCCGGCCGACCGTGTCCGGCAGGGCACGCAGCCGGTCCCGGTCGATGAACAGCGCCCCGGCCCCGGCCACCAGCGCCCCGGCCACCGGCCACTCGCGGATCTCCTTCTTGGCGAGCATCCGCGCCGGCCGGACGGCGGCCAGCAGCGGGATGTCCATCCAGGAGATGTGGTTGGCGACGAGCAGCACCCCGCCGGTGCTCGGGGCGCTGCCGGTGATCCGGACCTGGACCCCGGCGGCCCGGATGAGCGTGCGGGAGAACCGCCGCACCCACTCGGTGGGGATCCTCCCGCCGAGCGGCAGCAGCGCGATGGCGACGAGCATCAGGACCACCACCGCGGCGAACCGCAGCACGGCCCGGGGCAGGGTCGTCAGGGACCCCGCACGCTCCACGCACGCGCCCGGGGTGCAGGGCGCGCTGGGCAGCCAGACGCTCATCAGGCCGGAACGAGCGAGAGGAAGTGCCGCAGATAGCGCGCGTTGACGCGGCGCATCGACAGCAGCACGTACATGTCGGCGACCCCGAAGTCCGGGTCGTGCGCGGGCTCGCCGCACACCCAGGCGCCGAGGCGAAGGTAACCGCGCAGCAGGGCGGGCAGCTCGGTACGGCCCTCGGACGCCGGCACGCCGGGGACCCAGGGGTTCAGCGGCCGTACCCGGAACTCCTCGGGCGCGAGGTGCTTGGCCTGCACCCGGTCCCAGGTGGCGGCGGCGAGGGCGCCGCCGTCGGCGAGCGGGACGGAGCAGCAGCCGGCCAGCCATTCGTGGCCGCGGTCGACCATGTACCGGGCTATGCCGGCCCAGATCAGGCCGATGACGGCACCGTCGCGGTGGGCGGGGTGCACGCAGGAGCGGCCGACCTCGACGAGGCCGGAGCGGATGGGGGCGAGCGGGCTCAGGTCGAACTCGCCCTCGGAGTAGAGGCGGCCGGCGAGCGCGGCGCGCTCCGGCGGCAGCAGCCGGTAGGTGCCGACGACCTCGCCGGTGAGGGCCTCGCGGATGAGGAGGTGGTCGCAGTACGCGTCGAAGGCGTCCACGTCCAGTCCCGGCTCCGGCCCGTCGAGCCGGGCGCCCATCTCTCCGGCGAACACCTGGTGGCGCAGCCGCTGTGCGGCCCGGACGTCGTCCTCGTCACGGGCGAGCTGTACCAGGTAGCCGGAGTCCCCGGGCGGGGCGGCGAGAGCGGGGGGTGAGGCGGGCATGGCGGTCATGGAGGTCTCCTGCGCCGAGCGGAAGCTGAGGAAATCTGCACCTGCTTTCTTCCGTGGCAGGCTGGACTCGGCGTGACATGCGCGGGACCCGTGGATGTGGGACTGCTGAATGCCGGGGGTCGGGGCCTCTCCGGTCACTCACGGACGCCTGAGGGTAACGCCACCGTGATCAAACGGCCGTAAAGAACGCGAGACGGGGCCGGTGAGCACCAACACCGACCCCGCCCGTCCGCACCTGACGGCGAACGTCTTTCACATGTCAGCGCCCTCGCAGGAGCGCCCCTTTAGGGGCGCTGGGGGTACCCCCGGCCGAAGGCCGGGGGAGGAACTGCGCGACCAGCCCCCACACACCCGCACTCCCCGACGGCGCTACCGCTTCCCCACCTTCCGGGTAGCCCGCAGCCACTCTTTGTTCATGCTCGTAATGGACACCAGCGGAATCCCCTTCGGACAGGCCGTCGCACACTCCCCCGCCAGCGTGCACCCACCGAACCCCTCCGCATCCATCTGCGCCACCATGTCCAGCACCCGCGTCTCCCGCTCGGGCGCCCCCTGGGGCAGGACGTTCAGGTGGTTCACCTTGGCGGACGTGAACAGCATCGCCGCCCCGTTCGGGCACGCCGCCACACACGCCCCGCACCCGATGCACTCGGCGTGCTCGAACGCGAAGTCGGCGTCGGCCTTCGGCACCGCCGTGGCGTGCGCCTCCGGCGCCGCCCCGGTCGGCGCGGTGATGTACCCGCCGGCCTGGATGATCCGGTCGAACGCCGACCGGTCCACCACCAGGTCCTTGATCACCGGGAACGCGGACGCCCGCCACGGCTCGACGTCGATCGTGTCGCCGTCCTTGAAGGACCGCATGTGCAGCTGGCAGGTGGTGGTGCGCTCAGGCCCGTGCGCATCCCCGTTGATCACCAGGGAGCACGCGCCGCAGATCCCCTCGCGGCAGTCGTGGTCGAAGGCGACGGGGTCCTCGCCGCGCAGGATGAGTTCCTCGTTGAGGGTGTCGAGCATCTCCAGGAACGACATGTCGGAGGAGATGCCGTCCACCTCGTACGTGGACATCGCGCCGTCGGCGTCGGCGTTCTGCTGCCGCCAGACGCGCAGGGTGAGCTTCATGCGTAGCTCCGCTGGGTGGGGTGGACGTACTCGAAGACCAGGTCTTCCTTGTGCAGCACCGGGGCGTCCCCGGTACCGGTGAACTCCCAGGCGGCCGCATACGCGAACTCGTCGTCCTTGCGGGCGGCCTCGCCGTCCGGCGTCTGGGACTCCTCCCGGAAGTGGCCGCCGCAGGACTCGGCGCGGTGCAGCGCGTCGAGGCACATCAGCTCGGCGAGTTCCAGGTAGTCGACGATGCGGTTGGCCTTCTCCAGGGACTGGTTGAACTCCTCGCCGGTCCCCGGGACCTTGATCCGCCGCCAGAACTCCTCGCGGATCTGCGGGATGCGCTCAAGTGCCTTGCGCAGTCCGGCGTCCGTGCGGGCCATGCCGCAGAACTCCCACATCAGCTCGCCGAGTTCGCGGTGGAAGGAGTCGGGGGTGCGGTCGCCGTCGACGGACAGCAGCAGGTTCAGCCGGTCCTCGGTCTCGGCCAGCACCTCCTGGACGACGGGGTGTTCGCCGGTCACCGCGTCCTGGTGGGGGTTGCGGGCGAGGTAGTCGTTGATGGTGGCCGGGAGGACGAAGTAGCCGTCGGCCAGGCCCTGCATCAGCGCGCTCGCGCCGAGCCGGTTGGCGCCGTGGTCGGAGAAGTTGGCCTCGCCGACCGCGAACAGGCCGGGGACGGTGGTCTGGAGGTCGTAGTCGACCCAGAGCCCGCCCATCGTGTAGTGCACGGCGGGGTAGATCCGCATCGGCACCTCGTACGGATCCTCGTCCGTGATCCGCTGGTACATGTCGAAGAGGTTGCCGTACTTGGCCTCGACGGCCGCCCGCCCCATCCGCTGAATGGCGTCGGCGAAGTCGAGATAGACGCCCTGCCCGCCGGGGCCGACACCCCTGCCCTCGTCGCAGACGTTCTTCGCGGCGCGGGAGGCGATGTCGCGCGGGACCAGGTTGCCGAAGGACGGGTAGATGCGCTCCAGGTAGTAGTCGCGCTCGTCCTCGGGGATCTGGTTGGCCGGCCGGGTGTCGCCCTTGGCCGTGGGCACCCAGATCCGCCCGTCGTTGCGCAGCGACTCGCTCATCAGGGTGAGCTTGGACTGGTGGTCGCCGGTGCGCGGGATGCAGGTGGGGTGGATCTGCGTGAAGCACGGGTTGGCGAAGTACGCGCCGCGCCGGTGCGCCCGCCAGATCGCGGTGGCGTTGGAGTTCATGGCGTTCGTCGACAGGTAGAAGACGTTGCCGTAGCCGCCGCTGGCGAGGACGACGGCGTCCGCGAAGTAGGTGTCGATCTTCCCGGTGATCAGGTCCCGGGCGACGATCCCGCGCGCCCGTCCGTCGACCACGATCACGTCGAGCATCTCGGTGCGCGGATGCATCTCCACGTTCCCGGCGGCGATCTGCCTGCTCAGGGCCTGGTAGGCGCCGAGGAGCAGCTGCTGGCCCGTCTGGCCGCGGGCGTAGAAGGTGCGGGACACCTGGACGCCGCCGAAGGACCGGGTGTCGAGCAGCCCGCCGTATTCGCGGGCGAACGGCACGCCCTGCGCCACGCACTGGTCGATGATCTCGACGGAGATCTGTGCGAGGCGGTGGACGTTGGACTCGCGGGCCCGGAAGTCGCCGCCCTTGACGGTGTCGTAGAACAGCCGGTGGACGGAGTCGCCGTCGTTGCGGTAGTTCTTCGCGGCGTTGATCCCGCCCTGAGCGGCGATCGAGTGGGCGCGGCGCGGGGAGTCCTGGTAGCAGAACTGGACGACGTGGTAGCCCTGTTCGGCGAGGGTGGCCCCGGCGGAGCCGCCGGCCAGGCCGGTGCCGACGACGATCACCGTGTGCTTGCGCCGATTGGCGGGGTTGACCAGCTTGGCCTCGAAACGGCGCTTGTCCCAGCGCTCGTTGACCGGTCCCGCGGGGGCCTTGCCGTCGGAGACGGGTTCGCCGGTCGTGTAGTTCACGTATTCGGTCATGTTCAGCTCACCACTCCGGTCATGACACCCACGGGTACGGCGATGAATCCGGCCGTGAGCAGCAGTGCGAGGACGTCGGCCGTGATCTTGAGGGCGCGGTCGCGGGTGCGGCTGCCGACGCCGAGGGTCTGGGCGGCGCTCCAGAAGCCGTGCCGCACGTGCAGGCCGAGCGCGAGCATCGCGACGATGTAGATGACGTCGCCGTACCAGGTGGAGAAGGTGTCCACGACGTTCTGGTACGGGTGGCCCTCCTGGAAGCCGCCGGAGTGCACGGTGCCGGTGGTCAGGTCGAGGATGTGCCAGACGATGAACAGGCCGAGGATGATCCCGCCCCAGCGCATGGTGCGGGTGGCGTAGGAGGCCCGCTGCTTCTTGTGCACGTACTTGCTCGGGCGTGCCTTGATGTCGCGGCGGCTGAGCTGGTAGGCGGACGTGGCGTGGGCGACCACGGCGACGACCAGGACGATCCGGATGAGCCAGAGCGTCCACTCGTAGTGCATGAACGGTTCGCCGATGGTGCGCAGCCAGTGGGCGTAGTGGTTGAACTCGCCGGCCCCGAAGTAGATCTTCAGGTTCCCGATCATGTGGACGACCAGGTAGAGCAGCATGATGAGGCCGCTGACGGCCATCACGGTCTTCTTGCCGACGGAGCTGTCCCACATCGTGCGCGCCATGGACGGCCGTCGGTCCGTCCGCGTTGCCAGAGCCATGGGGATGACGCTAAGGCCGGACCACCTGATCGGTCCAAGACATGGTACGGCTGGATTCCATAGCCGCAAGCTATCGTGTCACCATGCAGTTCCAGCAGCTTCAGTACTTCGTCGCCGTGGCCGAGACCCGGCACTTCACCCGGGCCGCCGAGCTGGTCCATGTCGCCCAGCCGTCGCTGTCCCAGCAGATCAAGGCGCTGGAGCGGGAGCTGGGGGCGGATCTGTTCCTGCGGGCGCGGGGCAACATCACCCTCACCGACGCGGGCGAGGCGCTGCTGCCGCTGGCCCGGCGCATCCTCGCGGACGCGGACACCGCCCGGCACGAGGTGCAGGAACTGGTGCAGCTGCGCAGCGGCCGGGTACGGCTGGGGGCGACGCCGAGTCTGTGCACCGGGTTGCTGCCGGACGTGCTGCGGGCGTTCCACGACCGGTACCCGGGGATCCAGCTGCTGATCGAGGAGAGCGGCTCCCACGACCTGGTGCGGGAGCTGGCGCGCGGGGCGCTGGACCTGGCGCTGATCGTGCTGCCGCTGCCGCCGGCGTCGCCCGCGCTGACGACCGTGGAGCTGCTGCGGGAGGACCTGGTGGTGGTGTCCTCGCCCGAGGCGACGGTGCCCGGCCGGGGGCGGGGCGGGGTGAAGATCTCCGATCTGGAGGGGGAGCGGCTGGTCATGTTCCGGCACGGGTACGACCTGCGGGAGCTGACCGTCGCGGCGTGTCGCTCCGCTGGGTTCGAGCCGGGCTTCGCGGTCGAGGGGGGCGAGATGGACGCGGTGCTGGGGTTTGTGCGGGCCGGGTTGGGGGTGGCCGTGGTGCCCCGGATGGTGGCGGCGCGGTCGGGGCGGGGGTTGCGGGTCACTCCGTTGGCCCCGCCGGGGTTGCATCGGACGATCGCGTTGGCGCACCGGAGTGATGTGGCGCCGCCGCGGGCTGCTCGGGAGCTTCAGAGGATGCTGTTGGAGAGGTGACGGGGTGGGAGCGCCGTGGTTGGGTGCGGGTGCGTGGGGGCTGTTCGCGCAGTTCCCCGCGCCCCCAAGAAAAGAAGGGGCGCTGTCAGCACCGCCTATTCCTTCGTGGACCCGGCCAGCATCCCCGACACCAGCGTGCGCTGGGAGAAGAGGAACAGGACCAGGACCGGCAGGATCGCGATGATGATCGCCAACGCCAGTTCGGGGATGGTGATGTTGAGGCCTGCGCCGGCCACCGGGTTGAACGACGGGGTGGAGGTGAGGAGTTGGTTGAGGCCTACCTGGACCGGGAACTCGTTGCTGTTCGGGAGGACCAGGTAGGGCAGGAAGAAGTTGTTCCAGTTGCCCACGAAGCTGAAGAAGGCGACCAGGCCGATCACCGGCTTCGCCAGGGGCAGGGCGATGCGGGAGAAGAGCTGCCACTCGGTGCAGCCGTCGATGCGCGCGGCCGACAGCAGGTCCCTGGGGAGGCTGCTGCCGAAGTAGATGTACACGAGGTACACGCCGAACGGGTAGAAGGAGAAGGGCAGGATCACCGACCAGACCGTGCCGATCAGGTGGAAGCGGTTGAGCTCCAGGAAGACCGGGAGCACCAGGGTGGCCTGCGGCATGATCATGGTGACCAGGGTGATCACGAGGAGCGTCTTGCGGCCCCTGAACCTCGTCAGGGCCAGGGCGTAGCCGGCCGGCACGCTGACGGCGAGGGTGAGAACGAGTGAACCGCCCGAGTAGATCGCCGAGTTCTTCAGCCAGGTGAGCATCGCGCCGTCCTGGAACGCGAAGAGGTGGCGCCAGGCCGCACCGATCTGGTGGAACGAGCCGAAGGACAGTGGGTTGTCGCGGACCACCTCGCCGGCCGTCTTCGACGGGGCGAGCAGCAGCCAGACCACCGGCAGGACGAAGAAGACCAGGAGGAAGGCCAGCAGGACGGCCACGATCAGGAAGGAGAGGGCCCGGGACGGCCGGACGCGCCGGACCGCCGCTGCCGGGGGAAGAGTTGATTGCGTCATGACTCATCCAACTTGAACAGGTTCGAGCGGGCGACCAGCAGGCCGGCGGCCAGGAGTCCCACGGCGAGCAGGACGACGGAGATCGCGGCGGCGCCGTTGAAGTCGCCCTGCTGGAAGGCGTACACGTAGGCGAGCTGGTTGGGCGACCAGGTGGGGCTGACCCGGCCGAGGCTGGCCGTCTGGAGCAGCTGGGGCTCGACGAACAGCTGGGTGCCGGTGGCGAAGGCCATGATGGTCATGTAGACGATCCACTGCCGGATCATCGGGATCTGGATGTGCCAGGCCGTGCGCCAGGGACCCGCGCCGTCCATCCGGGCGGCTTCGAGGACCTCGTCGGGGATGTTGTTCAGCGCCCCGTACATCACCACCATCCAGCCGCCCGCGCCGGTCCAGAAGGCGATGAGCATGAGGATCAGGGGGAGGTTGGCGGGGGCGAGGACGGCCGCGAAGGTCTGCATGCCCATGCTCTTCAGCAGCCAGGACACCGGGCTGACGTCGGGATCCAGCATGAACAGCCAGACCAGGACGCTGGCCACGCCGGCGAGGGCGCCGGGGATGTAGTAGAGGAAACGGAAGAGGGCGGAGGTGCCGGGGCGGACCCGGCTGCGCAGGATCACCGCGACCAGGACGACCAGGATCACCAGGGCGGCCAGCCACAGCAGCAGGTAGATCAGCATGTGGGTGAAGGCGGGCCCGAAGCGGTAGTCCTGGACCACCTTGACGAACTGGTTGAGGCCGGTGAACTGGCCCTGGTCGTTGGTGAACGACAGGTAGAAGGAGTAGGCGGTCGGCACGATGCCGAACGCGAGCAGGAGCAGCGTGTAGGCGGCGACGAACCAGTAGCCCGCACGGCCGCGGGCCCCGCGCCGCGGCGGGGTGCCACGGCGCGGGGAGGAGACGGCGACGTGCTCGGTCTCCAGCAGGGTCACTTGTTCTCCACCTTGTATCCGTGTGCCTTCGCCTCGTTGCTGATCTCCTGCTGCCAGGCCGGCAGCGTGCCGGTCAGGCTCTTGCCGGCGGTGAGGGCGGGCAGCACGACGCTCGACCAGGCGGTGGCGTCGGAGAACTTGGTGTTGGACCAGCCGGTCCACACCTCGTCGGCGGCCTGCTCGAACGCTCCGCTGACGTCGCCGGCGAAGTAGTCGCTGTTGGCCGGGTTCTTCAGCCAGGCCTGCGCGGCCTTGGTGTAGGCGGGGTAGGTGGGCGCGGACGCCTGGTTCTCGTCGGACGTGGTCAGCCAGGTGACCAGGTCCGTGGAGGCCTTGAGGTTGGCGCTGTGCGAGGACACCATCCAGACCCCGCCGCCGACGTTGCCGGTGGCCGCCTTCGTCTCGCCCTGCCAGGTGAGCGGGGGTGCCGCGGCGATCTGCTTGGCCGGGGTCTTGAAGGCGGCCTTGAAGAGGTACTGGCCGTACCAGGACGGGCCGTACGCCATCAGGACCTTGCTGCCGCTGTCCTTGGCGAAGCCCTGGCTGAAGAAGCCCTTGGTGGTGACGGCCTTCGCGTCGATCAGGCCGTCCAGCAGCTTCGCCGTGCGGGTGCAGTTCGGGTCCTGCAGATCGGTGCGCAGGGTGTCCGGCTTCACCAGGTCGAACGCCGGGCACTGGCCGGACCAGAAGTACGACTCGTGGGAGTTGGTGTCGCCGACCGAACCGACGAGGTAACCGGGGTGTTCCTTGGCGACCTGCTTGCCGAGGGCCTCGTACTCCTCCCAGGTGGTGGGGACCTGGTAACCCCACTTGTCCATGAGGGACTTGTTGTACCAGAGGACGACCTGGGCGATGTCGTTGCGCAGGCAGTAGGTGTGGCCGTTGAACTGGCAGGGCGTCAGGGAGCCCTTGGCGAAGCCGTCCAGGGTGTTCTGCGGGACGAGCTTGTCGTCCAGCGGGGCGGCGAACGGCTGTGCGCCGGGCTTGGTGGGCTCGGAGGCCCAGGTGACGTCGGTGGGCGAGCCGAAGACCACGTCCGGCCAGCCGCTGCCGGTGCGGTCGAAGAGCTGCACCTTGGACTGGAGGTAGGTCGAGCCGTCGGCCCCGCCGTCGTACGTGACGATGTCCATCTTCACGTCCGGGTGGGCCTTCTGGTACGCCTGCACGGACGGCAGCCGGGTCGAGTCCGCCCAGACCGTGATCTGTGAACCGTCCTTCTGCGTGGCCGGCTTGAACGTCGACTGGTCGGAGGAGGACTGCGCGGTGGTGTCGGCGCTGGCGCACCCGGCCAGGAGCGCCGCGGTGGTCAGACAGAGCGCGGCGGCGGCCGTACGCAGCACGCCCGCTCTCTTGGAGACGGAAGACCTCATCGTCTTGCCTTTCTGTTCTTGCCGGTCAGCGCGGCTGCTCGACGAACGGCAGGAGTTCGCTGCCGTAGCCGAGGTCGAGGGGAAGGGCGATGCCGGGTCCCGTGGGGGCGTGGACCAGGCCCTGGTCGTCCACGTGGCGTTCGCGCACGACCGTCGTGGCGGTGACCAGGGACTCGTAGTAGGTGGTGTTGGAGATGGCCATGCACAGGTGGTGGTTGGGGATGTCCGAACCGTGCACCTCGGCGCGGAGCCGGTAGGCGTCGGCGAGGTGGGCGGTGCGCATGGCCCCGGTGATGCCGCCCCGCAGGGTGGTGCCGGCCCGGACGCCGAAGGTGGCGGCGCCGGCCCGGATGAAGTCCGCGGAGTTCATGTGGACGCCGTCGGAGGTCTCGGCGACCAGCAGCGGGACGTCCACGGCCGCGGCGAGCTGCTGGTACGCGGAGACGCTGAACTCGCGCATCGGCTCCTCGTACCAGAGGTAGTCCGCCTCGGAGAGGGCCCGCCCGAGGCGGATCGCGTCGGGCAGGTCGAAGCCGGCCGAGCCGTCGTACATGAGCGGCACGTCGGGGCCGACGTGCTCGCGCAGGGCGAGGCAGAGGTCGGCGTCCCGGCGGGCGTCGCCCCAGGCGTGCAGCTTGATGCCCCGGTAGCCGAGGTCCAGGCACTGGTCGGCGACGTCGAGGAACTCCTCGGTGGTGGCGAACGTCGACGTGGAGGCGTACGCCGGGATGGCGTCCCGGAAGCCGCCGAGCAGCCGCCAGACCGGCTGGCCGTGGTAGCGGCCGGCCAGGTCCCACAGGGCGATGTCGATCAGGCCCAGGGTGGGGAGCGGGAGTTCGTGGATGCGGTCCAGCTCCCACACCCGGTGCCACAGCCACTCCCGCTGGAACGGGTCGGCCCCGACCAGCTCCTCGCGGAAGACCCGGTCCACCAGTTCGGTGAGGGTGGTGAAGGCGCCCGGCCGGGCGAACAGAGCGACTCCCTCGGCCCCCTCGTCCGTGCCGATGCGCAGCACCGCGCCGTCGCCGACCGGAGCGCTGCCGCTCAGCCCGTCCCGCCAGCGGAAGGGCGGGCTGGCCGCCGGAACGTCGATCCGGTGTACTTCGACATGGGTGATCTTCATCCTGGCTTTCGTTTCTGTGGGTGGGGTGACGGCGGCGACCGCGACCGGTCGGCTCAGAAGCCGCCGTACGCCTGGAGTTCGTAGACGCTGCCGCCGTTCCAGCTGGAGCCGGTGACGGTCAGGCGCAGGTAGCGGGCGGTGACGGGCTGGTCGACGAAGGAGTAGTTGGTCTGCGCGACGGTGTTGTCGGCGGTGTGGTCCTCGAAGGTCGACCAGTTCTGGCCGTCGGTGGAGTACTCCAGGCGGTACTTGTAGCCGCCGGACTTCTCGAAGGTGGTCACCACCGCGGAGACGCTGGTGTCCTTGCCGAGGTCCACCTGGAGCCAGGACGGGTCGGGCAGCCCGAGGCCCTGCGCCCAGCGCGTCGACAGGTCGCCGTCGAAGGCCTTGGCAGGAACGTTTCCTTCCGAGTCGGAGGAGGCCGTCGCCGTCTTGTTCAGGGCCAGGTCGTCGTCGGCCGGGGTGGTGACCTCCGCCGCCGGACCGGGGTCGGAGGCGTTGAGCTCGGCGTCCCGGGCGACGACGGTGAAGGAGTACTTCGTCCCGGGCTGCAGGCCCGAGATCCGGTAGGTGGTGTCTCCGGTGACACCGATGCGGGTGCCGTCCTGGTAGACGACGTAGCTGGTCACGCCGGTGTCGTCGGTGGCGGCCGGCCAGCTGACGTCCACCAGGCTGGGCAGCAGCGCCTTGGCGGTGGGCTGTCCGGGGCTGGTGGGGGCGGTGTGGTCGGAGCCGGGGGCGCGGGCGGTGCCGTAGACCTGGAAGTCGTAGATGCTGCCGCCGTTGCCGCTGGAGCCGGTGACGGTGAGCCGTACGAAGCGGCCGGTGACCGGGGTGCCGGCGTCGGCGTAGTCGGTCTGCGCGGTGGTGTTGTCCGCGGTGTGGTCCGCGAGGGTCTGCCAGTGGACCTCGTCCGGTGACACCTCGATGCGGTACTTGTAGCCGCTGCTCTTCTCGAAGGTGGTGATCGCTCCGGTCACGTCGTACGACGCGCCGAGGTCGACCTGGATCCAGGACGGGTCGGGCAGCCCCAGGCCCTGCGCCCAGCGCGTCGACAGGTCGCCGTCGACCGCCTTGGCCGGGACGTTGCCCTCGGAGTCGGAGGACGCGGTGACCGGCTTCTTCAGCGCCAGGTCCGCGCCGTCCGGCATGGTGACCTTCAGCGACTGGCTGGGCGCGGACTCGTTGCCGGCGGCGTCCCGGGCGGTGACGGTGAAGGTGTACGTCTGTCCCGCCGTCAGGCCGGAGAGCCGTACGGAGGTCTTGCCGGAGGCGCTGACCAGCTTGCCGTCCCGGAAGACGGAGTAGCCGGTGACGGCGGTGTCGTCCGTGGCCGCCGTCCAGCTGAGGTCGGCGACGGTCGGGAAGTCGGTGACCGAGGTCAGGCCGCCCGGTGCGGTGGGCGCCTGGTGGTCGGTGACCGCGGGGCCCGGGTCGAGGTGCTGGTAGGCCTTCTCCAGGCCGGCGTTGTGCACGATCGAGGCGGGCAGCTGGTCGCAGGAGCCGACCGTGGTGTTGCCGCTGACGTCGTTGTTCTGGCTCAGGTACTGGACGCTGAAGGCGGGCTGGGTGGTGAAGTTGCCCGTCGCCGCGTTGTCCTGGGCGTGATTCATCAGCAGCCACTGGAAGGAGACGTCGCAGAACGCGTTGCCGGTGTTCTGCCAGTGCCGGCTGCCCTCGTCGTGGTAGACGGCGCCGTAGGCGGGGGCCGGGATGCCGTGGATGTAGTTGCCGGTGACCTTGCCGCCGGGGTCGCTGCTGAGCGTGTAGATCGCTCCGCCGTCGGCCTGCGACTGCATGATGTCGCTGATCTCGTTGTCGCTGACGACGTTGTCACGGCTGATCGTCGGGGTGTCGGAGACCGGGACGCCGGCGTTGTTCGGGTACGCCGAGTTGCCGCCCTGGTCGGTCAGCCCCCAGCCCCAGCCGACGGAGATGCCGCTGTAGGGCAGGTCGTACACCTTGTTGTGGGTGATCACCGTGGAGTCGGTGTAGCCGGCCAGGATGCCCAGAGAGCCGTTGTACTGGTCGGCGACCTTGGTGACGACGTTGTCACCGACCAGGGTGTCCTTCGTGATGTCACGGGGGTCGTCGGGATGGGCGTCGCCCCAGGTGACCCCGCCGATCTGGATGCCGGTCGCGGCGATCTGCTGGAAGACGTTGCCGGTGATCGTGGTGTGCTGGGTACCGGTGTTCAGGTTCAGGCCGACGGCACCGAGGTGGGTGAAGGTGTTGCCGGTGAACTCGACGCCCTGCCCGTGGCCGACGTTGACGGCCCCGGGGGTCTTCTTCCAGTTCAGGCGGGTGGAGTCGAAGGTCGGGTTGTCGTCACCGACCATCCGGAAGCCGGCCTGGCCCTCGATGAGCCCGTCGGACGAACTCGGTTCGAGCCACGTGGAGTAGGAGAAGGTGATGCCCTGGAAGGACACGTCCGCGACGGGGTGGTCACGGGTGCCGTTCAGGTCGACCAGGTCCTGGACGACGGGCACGGTGACGTCCGCGGTCTCCATGTTCTCGCCCGGCTCGGGCATGTAGTAGATCTCGCCCGCGCTCTTGTCGAGGTACCACTCCCCCGGGCTGTCCAGCAGCTCGCGGGCGTTCTCCAGCCAGGTCGGGTTCTGGATCTCCTGGCCCTGCTGGAGGTTGGCGTTGTGCCAGCAGGGCTGCTGCATCGTCATCGTGTTGCCGGAGATCGACTCGACCGGGCAGCGCATCAGCTTCCAGCCCCAGGAGCTGACCACTTCGAGGTCGGAGGGGTTCTTGTAGCCGCTGATACTGCTGTCGGTGAAGGTGTAACCGGTGGCCGTCTTGCTGAAGCCCGCGGGGTTCTTCCCGCTGCGGGCCCGGGTCCGCAACTCGCCGTTCACGTAGAGCTGGCGGGTGTCGAGGCCGGTCAGCTTCGCCTTGTAGACCTTGCCGTCCTGATCGGCCTTGGTCCAGCCGGCGACCTGCTTGCCGCCGCTGATCACCGGGTGCGCGCCGGGGGCGGCCTCGTAGACGATCCGCTGCCCGTCCTTGCCGGAGTCCTGGGCGGTGAGGGCGAAGGTGCGGCTGAGCCGGTAGGTACCGGACAGCAGCCGGACATGGACGTCGCCGTGGACCTTGCCCTTGGCGTCGCGCACGTAGTCCCGTGCGTGTTCCAGGGACTTGAAGGGGTGGTCGGCGGTGCCGCGGCCGGTGTCCTTGCCGGCCGGGGAGACGTAGACGGTGAGACCGGACGCTGTCGGGGCCGCCTGGGCCGGGGCGGCGGCCAGGGGGGCCACCGCAAGGGCGAGGGGCAGGGCGGTTATGAGGGTTCTCGGCAGGGGCACGGCTCTGCCCCTGCGCACAGACAGAACAGACACGGAGATCCAATCGCCTGGTGAGATGGGGATGGAGCATCGGAACCGGGTCGTCCGCCCGGTTCCCGGGGTGCGGGCCTTCGTCGTCCGGATGCGGGCAGTAGGTGGTTGCTCGCGCAGTTCCGGCCGCCCCTGAAGGGGCGCGGAGAACTGCGCGGCCGGCCCCCACCGGCCCGCACCCGGACGACGGGCCTACGACACCGACGTCTGCGGCGGAAGGCCGGAGTCCCCAAGGCCGCTGTCCGTGGTCGGCCGCGCGGTGGCACCGCGGTCGCCGAGGTTGAACAGCCGGTCGCGGATCTTCCGCTCGAACTGGCTCTGCGTGGTGGCGATGTGGTCCACCATCAGCTCGCTCGCGAGATCGGCCTCCCCCGCGGCGACCGCCTCTGCGATGGCGAGATGCTGCCGTGCGGCGACCTCCAGCGAGCCGGGGGCGTCGCCGTGGAAGAGCAGCACGTCGGACTGGGACGCGAGGCGCCGTACGCCGGCGACGCTCGAGCGCAGGAACACGTTGTGCGAGGCCGCGCCGACCGCGTCGTGGAAGGCCTCGTCGGCCCGGGCGAAGGCGTGCCCGTCGTTCTGCTGGGCCGCGGTCAGGGAACTGCTCGCGCCCTCCCGGATGGTGCGGACCTCGATGGGGGTGGCGAGGCCGGCCGCCCGGCGGGCCGTCTCCGACTCGATCACCGTGCGGTAGTCGAGGAGCATGAGGACGTCCTCCATGCTCGTCGGGCGGAAGTGCGAGAGGTGGTCGTCCACCAGCCCGCCGGACGCCTCCGCGACGAAGATGCCCGCACCGCGCCGCACGCTCAGCCGGCCGATGGCGGCCAGCACCTTGACCGCCTCACGGGTGACGTTGCGGGTCGCGCCCAGGATCTCGGCCAGGCCCGCCTCCGTGGGCAGCCGGTCGCCCGGCCGGAGTTTCTGCTCGGCGATGTACTCCAGCAGTTGCTCGGCGACCAGTTCGTACCCCGGCCGGTAGGGACCGTCGGAGCCCGGTGACGGATCCGTCACGGCGCACCCCCTCCTCGATGTTCGGATGAATCAGGTTCATCGGCGGTGGTCACTATGACACCCGCGTTACACGGAGGGAAGATGTTGGACGGAACTGGTTCAAGTACCTGGCGAGGCGCAGTGATTGCACACGTAAGGGACATCCGCCCGGACCATTGCGCCGGAAGGATCTGATCCTTAGGGTCCTGCCCGTCGGATGAAACAGATTCTTCGCCGTTCGTCCCCGGGAGGGAAAGGTGGGCAAGGTGCAGCGCTTCGCCGCGGTCATCCGGTTGCGTCCGGAGAAGGAGTCCGAGTACCGCCGACTGCACGCGGCCGCCTGGCCGGGCGTGCTGGACACCCTCAGACGCGCCCACATCGGCAACTACTCGATCTTCCTGCGGGACGGGCTGCTGTTCAGCTATCTCGAGTACTCGGGAAGCGACTACGCCGCCGACACCGCGCGGATCGCCGCCGACCCGGTGACCCGCGAGTGGTGGACGCTCACCGACCCGTGCCAGGAGCCGCTGGACACCGCGGCCCCCGGTGAACGGTGGGCCCCCGCCGAGGAGGTCTTCCACCTCGACTGAGGGCCCTTGCCGACGGGGCGTCCGGGTCAGCCCGTCGCGTCCACCAGGGCCAGCTCGTGCAGGCGCTCCGGCGGGCCCGGGCGGGCGTAGTACCAGCCCTGGGCCGTGTCGCAGCCCAGTATCCGGAGCTGTTCCGCCTGGGCCCCCGTCTCCACGCCCTCCACCGTGACCGCGAGGTCCAGACTGTGGGCCAGGGTGACGATGCCCTCCACGATCTTGAGGTCGACCGGGTCCGCGGGGAACTGCTGCATGCTCTGGGTGAAGGAGCGGTCCAGTTTGAGGATGCTCACCGGCAGGCGGCGCAGGTTCGCGAGGTTCGAGTAGCCGGTGCCGAAGTCGTCCAGGGCGATGTCCACGCCCATCTCGGCGAGGCGCCGCAGCGGCTTGAGGAGGTCGTCGTCGGCGCCGATGAGCGCGGACTCGGTGACCTCGAGGCAGAGGGCGTCGGGGGCCACCCCGGTCCGCTCCAGGATGTCCACCGTGTCCTGGACCAGGCCGGGGTGGGAGAGCTGGCACGGGGAGAGGTTGACGTTGATCCGCAGCGGGCCGGCGCTGTCGTGCTCACCGTAGCGTTCTCGCCACTCGCGGGCCTGGCGGATCGACTCCTCCAGGACCCAGCGGCCCAACGGGACGATGAGGCCGGTGTGTTCGGCGAGCGGGATGAACCGGTCGGGGCCGAGCACGCCGTGCTGCGGGTGCAGCCAGCGGACCAGGGCCTCGGCGCCGCGGACGCTGCCGTCGCCGAGGTGGACCAGCGGCTGGTACTCGATGAAGAACTCGTTCCGGTCCAGGGCGGCCGGCAGTGCCGTGGTCAGGCCGTGCCGGGTGATCGCGCGGGCGTCCGCCTCGGGGTCGGCCAGCTCGAAGCGGTTGCCGCCCGCCGACTTGGCCCGGTACATCGTGATGTCGGCGCTGCGCAGCACCTCGGCCGGGGTGCGCTCGCCCGCCGGGCCCTCGACGATGCCGATGGAGCCGCGGACCATGAGTTCGCGCCCGTCGATGCTGATGGGCGTGACCAGGGCGTTCATGATGCGGTCGGCCAGGTCGTCGACCTCGCGCTGGGTGGCCGGTCCCGTGGTCAGGGCCACGAACTCGTCGCCGCCGAGCCGGGCGACCATCTCGCCGGGTGCGGTCGCGCAGGACTGCAGCCGGTCGGCGACCTCCACGAGCAGCCGGTCGCCGGCCGAGTGGCCGAGGCTGTCGTTGATGGTCTTGAAGCCGTCCAGGTCGAGGTAGCACAGGCCGAAGCGCTGGCCCTCACCGGCCGACAGGGCCTTCTCCAGGCGCTCGAAGAACAGCGTGCGGTTCGGCAGGCCGGTGAGCGCGTCGTGGGTGGCCTCGTAGCGCAGCCGGAGGTTGAGCAGCCGGCGCTCGGTGGTGTCCTCCATGAGGGCCAGCTGGTACTGCGGTTCGCCGTCCGCGTCCCGGAGCAGGGAGACCGTCAGGTTGGTCCACAGGACCGTGCCGTCGGAGCGGTTGAAGGCCTTCTCGACGTGGTAATGCTCGCGGTCGCCGCGCACCAGCTCCTCGTAGAGCCGCCAGGTCTGGGGGGCGTCCTCGGGATGCGCCCACTCCCTGACCTTGCGCCCGCGCAGGGTCTGCTCGGAGCCGCCGAACATGCGCAGCAGCGCGCCGTTCACCTGGAGGACGTTGCCTTCGAGGTCGGCGATGCCGATTCCTATCGCCGCACCCTCGAAGACGGCCCGGAAGCGGGCCTCGCTGGCGTGCAGTGCCTGCGCGACCACGCCCTGGGCGCGCAACGCGGCCTGGGCGATGGCCTCCTGCTCGGCCAGCGTGCGCTCGCGCAGCGCCTGGGCGAACCCGGCGGCCATCGCGTGCTGGATCCGCGAGGACCGCATCCGCAGCTCGTCCTGGGGGCCGTCCTCGCCGCAGTACAGGACCAGGTAGGCGTCGACGCAGTCGAGGGAGCGGGTCAGCGCCTCGGGGTCGGTGCAGTGCGCGTCGATGAGCGCGGCGCCCACCTGCCGGGCCTCGTCGGTGTCGAAGCCGTGCGCCAGCAGGATCTCGCTCAGCCGGCGGGCCAGCGGGAGGAGCTGCTCCTCGAACTCCGGGCGGGTCAGGGACGTCGAGGTGACCGGGAACACCGCCCGGCTCCAGATCGTCGCGAACCTGCGCAGTCTGTCCTCCGGGCCGCCCGGCTCCGCGGTCACGCCGCGATCCCCACGCCGGCGAATCCGGAGAAGGCGAACGGATCCTCTTCCTCCGGCGCCGACTCCGGCCGCCAGTGCGGCATCGGCACCAGTCCGGGTTCCACCATGTCGTACCCCTCGAAGAACCTTGCGATCTCGTCGCGTGAGCGCATGATCAGCGGGTTGCGAATGTCCTTGTATACGTCCACCGCGCCCTCGGCCCGCTCGGCAGGCAACGGGATTCCCTCGTACGAGGCATGCGTGAGAACAAGCAGGCTGCCGGGCGCGAGTGCGTCGCGCAGCTGTGCCACTGCCCCGTACGGGTCGTCCGCGTCTTCCACGAAGTGCAGTATGGCAACGAGAAGCAACGCCACTGGCCGATTCAGGTCGATCAGGCGCTCCACCTGAGGGCTGGACAGGATCTCCTGGGGCTTGCGGAGATCGGCGGCGACCACGTCCGCGTCCTCGTTCCCCGCGAGGACGGCGTTGCTGTGCGCCACGGCCACCGGGTCGTGGTCGACGTACACCACGCGCGCGCCGGGGTGCGCCTGCTGTGCGACCTCGTGGACGTTGCCGAAGGTGGGGATGCCGGAGCCGATGTCCAGGAACTGGTCGATGCCGGTGCCCACCGCGTGCCGGACGGCGCGGCGCATGAAGGCGCGGTTGGCCTGCATGATCTTCGGCAGTCCCGGCAGGTGGGCCATCGCCTTGCGGGCGGCTTCCCGGTCGACCTCGAAATTGTGCGAACCGCCCAGGTAGAAGTCGTAGATACGCGAAACGCTCGGCACCGAGATGTCGATGCTCCGTGGGGCCCAGGCGGGACGCTCCATGTATCTCTCCAAGGCTGAGGCGATCCGGTGTTCGAGCTGAGGCTACTGATCGCCTGCGAACGCGGGTAGCCGAAACGGAAATTGACCATCCGTTCCCGGTCACTGCCTGGGAATTCAGGTGTGCGGTTTGGGGGGCGTTCGGCTTGTTCGTCGGGTGCGGGTGGTTCGTGGTTGCCCGCGCCCACGCGGCGGAGCCGCATATCGGCACAGCCCCGCGCCCCTTTGGGGCGCGCTGCAGCGGGGGCGCCAAAAGTACCCGGGGACGCGCAGAAGCCCGCCCCCTCCGTGCGGTGCGGAGGGGGCGGGCGGTCAACCCTGTTGAGGTGATGCCTAGTTGCTCGGCGCGCCGACCAGCTTCCCTTCGGGAGAGACGGCGTACCACGTACCGCCGACGCCCTGGCCGTTGGTGTCACCGGCCTTCGTGTCGCCGGAGAAGGTGTAGATCGGCCAGCAGTTGACCGTCTGCTGCTTGGCGCCGTCGTCGGGGCGGGTGAAGCCCATCAGGCCCTTCTTCACGATGCCCTTGGTGTCGCTGGAGGCGACCTCGGCGACGGCCGGCCACTTCACGAGGCAGTCGCCGGTGCAGTTCGAGACCACCTTGGGCCACGCCTTGTCCTTGATGAAGCGGTAGACCGTCATGCCGTTCTTGTCGACGATGATGTCGCCGAGCTTGGCGTCCTTGCGGACCGAAAGACCGGGCAGGGCGGCCAGCGTGGCCTTCTTGCCGTCGGGGGCGGTCGCGAACCACTTGCCGCCCACGCCCTGGCCGTTGACGTCACCGGCGTTGACGTCCTTGGCGTACCGGTACATCGGCCAGCCGGCGACGGTCAGCTGCTTGGTGCCGTCGGAGCGGGTGACCTCGCCGAGCAGCGACTTGTCGATGCCGGCACCGGCCGTGGCGTCGCCGGCGGGCACCGGCGGCCAGGTGGTGGCGCAGTCGCCGTCACAGTTCGACTTGGGGGGATTGGCGGTGTCCGCGTCGAAACGGTAGAGGGTGAGGCCGCTGCCGTCGGTCAGCACCTTGCCCAGGTCGGGGTTGCTGGCGACGGTCAGCTTGCCGGCGGGCGCGACCGCGGCCGGGGAGCTGGAGGCCTGGCTGCCGTCGGCGCCGTAGCCGTTGGCCGCCCCGGTGGAGGCAGAGGGGTTGGTGATGCTGCCGATGCCGGCCGGCGCCGTGGCACCGACGTTCTGGGCCGCCGAGGACGGAGTGGTCGTGTTGTCCTGACCGCACGCCGTCGCGAACACCATCACCCCCGCGGCCGTGGCCACCAGCGAGGCGCTCCTCCACGAGGTCTTCATCGTCAACTCCCCATAATCGCCTGGTTATTGCAGCGCCTCTGCGCCGCCGCACGACACCAGGTACGGATGCCGGGGGCCGAAGTGTTCAACGACCGCACAAATTTCTTTCGGGACACTGTGGCCGTGGACCGCGTCCCGCACGGGCGTACGCTTCGAGCCATTCGCGATGCGGTGTGATTCAAACCGGTTTACGTCACATGTCCCCCGTTCGGGCCAATCACCCGGTACTCCGGCGTGCGACGGCGCCCGACGCCCCATGATCTCCGTCGTGCATGCACCCGAAGCGACCAGACTCGCGCCCGTCCCGAGGGTATTGGCCCTGCTGACGCTGACGTGGGCCCTGGCGGGCTGCCCGGCCGGCACGGCGTCGGCCGACGCCTGCGCCTACGCCTCGACGGGTCCCGACGGCATCCACGCGGTGGCCGTCGCCGGGGGCTCCTGGCCCACTCCCCCGCCGTGTCCGGCGCCCACCCCGCCGCCCTGCCCCACGCCGACCCCGACGCCCACACCCACTCCGACACCCACCCCGCCGCCGAAACCCACCCCGAAACCCAAGCCCACGCCCACCCCGAAGCCGCCGCGCCCGGCACCCCCGCCGCCACCCCGGCGGGCACCGGCCCCGAAGCCCACGCCCACCCCCACCCCGCCACCGGCGCCGCGGCCCAAGCCGGCCCCCACCCCGCCGCCGAAACCCACCCCGCGGCCCTCGCCGACCCCGGTGACCTACCCGCCGTACCACGTCCGGTCGGCCGGTGCGACGGCCCCGAACCGCACCTCCCCGGTCACCTACGTCCTGCTCATCGCCGTACCCGCGATCATCGCCGTCGCCGCGTTCCGCGCGCGCTGACGGCCGACCCACCGAACCTGGAGGCTTCCGTTGCCGGATTGGCTTGTTCTCGTCCTCGCGATGCTCGCGGCCGTTGTCGTGGTCGTCATCATCACCCTCGTCCGCGACAAGAGGGCGGCGGAGGACGAGGATCCCTCCGAGACGCCGGACGTCATCGAGTACATGACCATGTGGATCGGCGTCATCTACGCCATCGTCCTCGGTCTGGCGGTGGCCGGGGTGTGGGAGGCCCGCAGCGCCGCCCAGGACCATGTGCAGGCGGAGGCGCAGGCGCTGCACGAGATCTACGAACGGGTGCGGGTGTATCCGCCCGACACTCGTGACCGGATCCGGGCGGACGTGGACGCCTACGTCGCCCAGGTGGTCGACAGGGAATGGAAGGAGATGGCCGACCACGGGCGGCTCTCCCGGCACGGTGCCGAGCTGCTCGCGCAGATCCGTCAGGACGTCACCGACTACGAGCCGAAGTCCGACTTCCAGGCGCAGGCCTACCAGCCGCTGGTGGACCAGGTGGCCGCGCTCGACCAGGCGCGCAGCTCCCGGGCCGACTCGACCGGGGCGACCATGCCGAACGTGGTGTGGATCGGCCTGCTGACCGGAGCGGCGATCACCATCGGCATGGTCTTCGCGCTGCAGATCAGGCGTTCCCGGCGCGAGCTGGTCCTGGCCGGTCTGTTCACCGCGACCATCACCTTCATGCTGTTCCTGATCTGGGACTTCGACGAGCCGTACAGCCGGGGGATCACGGCGACGGCGCAGCCGTTCCTGAACCTCTTCCCGCACATCAAGGGGTAGCGGGCACACCGGGGGACGTCGTGCAGCGGCGCGCCACGCCGCCCGTGTCCCCCGGACGGCCCATCCTGGTCCCCCGTTCGCCCTACAGCGTTCGCGCGCATGTGCGGAGGTTTCTAGCGTTCCGATCATCGAGGTGCATTTCCGGCACCGGCGGAACAGGTCCGCAGGCCGCTCCTCGGGGACCGGAGGAACCACCATGCGCGCGATACGCGTTGCCTCGGCCGCCCTGCTGGGCCTCGGCGCCTTCGCCCTCTGCGCCCCGGTCATCCTCGCGAGCGACACCGCCGGCGGCGGCCGGGAGGGCGGCCGGGCCAGTGACACGTCCTTCGGCTTCCGGATCACGCCCACCACCGTCACGGCGGGCGGCCGGGTGAGCCTGCACCTGGACCGCGGCAGCGGCTGCCGGGGCGCCGCGACCGTCACCTCTGGTCTCTTCGACACGGTCCGCATCCCGTCGGGGCGGGACTCGGGCACGGCCACGGTCGACCGGACGGCGAAGTCGCAGTCGTCGTACCGGGTGACGTTCAACTGCGACGGCACCAGCGCGTCGACCGAGCTGGCCATCGCCAGCAGCACGCAGGCCGGACGGGACGCCGTGCACGCGGCCGGGCACGGCGACGGGAACAGCGAGGGAAGCGGGCGCACCGACGAGCAGGCCGGCGGAGGTACGGACAGCGGTACCGATGAGCACGCGGGCAGCGGCACCGACAGCGGTACGGACGCGGGTACGCACAGCGGCAGCGGTACGGACGGTCGCGCCGACGGTGTGGTCGACGGCCGTGCGGACACCGCCGGTTCCGGCAGCCGCCAGGCGCTCAACCCGCAGCCCCTGCCGCCCGGGCGCGGTGTCCGGGCCGGTGAGGGCGGCAGCGTCGGCGGGTTCGATCTCGGGGAGATCGGCTTCGGTGCGGCGCTCGTCGCGGTGTCGGTCGGTACGGCGTACCGGCGCTCGCGCGGACACGCCGGCGAGGAGGAGGGCGCCTGATCGTGGTGCGGCCGTGCGGGTCCCTGTCCCGGTCCGCCGCGGGACCGGGACACGGATACGCCGGCTCAGAGCCGCTTCTCGCTCCGGCGGCGCAGCCAGAACCCGCAGCCGGCGAGCACGGACGCACCCACCAGGCCACCGCCGATGGCCATGTCCGCGGGGGTGGCCCCGCTGGAGACGCTGCCGCCGAGTCCGCCGCGGACGCCGCCGAGCACGAAGAACGCGTCCCGCCGCAGCAGGGTGCGTCCGTCGCAGCGCACGGTCAGGTCGTACGGGCCGGGGCTGGCGTTCCGGTCGATGGTGGCGACACCGCGCGCCATGTCACCGCCGAACGGGAACAGCGACGTCGTACGGAAGGCGCGCGAGGTCATGGAGCCGCTGCGGCAGTCGTTGACGGTGACGGTGATCCGCTGGCCGGTGGCGATCGACCGGGGCTGGACGTCGATGTCACGCGCGCCGTCGTCCCGGCGGTCGAAGTCGTCGAAGCGCCCGTCCTCACGCCGGCCGCGGTTGCCGTTGTTGAAACGCCCGTCGCCGAACCCGCCCACCCCGTATCCGGGGACCACTACCCCGGGGACCACTCCGACACCTGCGACACCGGGGGCGACACCGACACCGCCGACTCCGAACCCGCCGACACCGCCGACACCACCGACCCCGCCGACCCCGCCGACCCCGCCGACTCCGGTCCCGGGGGCGACGCCCCCCCCACCGACGACCGGGGCCTGGGTGTTGGGCGGGCCGCCTGGGTTGCCCAGGCCGTCGGCGACGGCCACGGGGGCGGCGGCGCCGAGAACGGCGACCACGGTGCACGCGGCCGCCAGCGCACGTGAGTTTCGCATCTCTTCCTCCGCGGAAGGCGCCCCGGGAACCGTCCCCGGTGGATCGGCGAGAAAGCACCTCCCGAATAGACCCTCAGTTGCCCGGAACACGCCCGCATTTCGAGAATGGTCCGTCCTGGTGAGGGGACACGCCGAACGAAAAGCGCACAATCAGATATTGCCGCAGGTCACGGACCGTCAGAAAAATCCTGAGAACGGCAACTCGGATGGCGCACCCGCATACCCGCGGGCCACCCGTTCGCCCGTCGCCCCGTCGCCGCACGCGCGTGGGGGACTTAGCTTTTTCCCATGCGTGATACGGACCCGAGGGCGGCCGCGTCGAGAGGGGATGGCGAATGTCTGCGTCCGAACTTTCCGAGCTCGCCGAAGAGGAGGAGCGCCGGAGGAAGCGTGCCCCCTGGGGCGTGATAGCGCTCGTTCTGCTGACCGGTCTGGCGCTCATTCGCAACGGTTCGGGAGAGTTCGACGTCGGTCCGCCGCAGCCGGCCTCGGCCGCCGCCCCGGACAGCCGTATCACGGTTCCGGGCACCTTCGCCACGGCGCCGGCCGCGCTGCCGTTCGCCGCGGCGGACCGGATCAGGATCCCGGCGATCCGGGTCGACGCGCCGGTGATGCCGGTGGGTCTGGACACGGACGGCTGGATCGCGGCGCCGCCACCGGACGACCCGAATCTGGCCGGATGGTTCAGCGGTGGCGTCTCGCCCGGGGAGAAGGGCACGTCCGTCGTCGTGGGCCATGTCGACAACACGAAGGGCCCGGCCGTCTTCTACGGGCTCGGTTCCCTGAAGAAGGGAAACCGGATCGAGGTCGACCGCCAGGACGGCCGGACGGCGGTGTTCGAGATCTACGGAATCGAGGTCTTCGCGAAGGCCAACTTCCCGGGCGACCGGGTCTACGGTTCCAAGGGCACACCGGAGTTGCGCGTCATCACCTGCGGCGGCGGTTTCTCGAAGCAGAACGGCTACGACGGGAACGTCGTGGTCTTCGCCCGCCTGGTCGAGGCCCGCTGAGGCCGCCACCGGGCGGGCGCGGGCCCGTTCAGGTCCGGCGGCGGGGCACGGTCAGGCGGTAGCCGTTGTCCAGCAGGTAGGGCAGGTACTCGCGCAGCGCCTTGACGCTCTGCGAGCGGTCGCCCCCGGCGTCGTGGGAGAGGATCACGACACCGGGGGCGGCGCCGTTCTCGATCGTGTCGACGATGGTGCGGGTGCCCGGTTCGGTCCAGTCGGTGCTGTCCACGGTCCAGGCCATCGGCTCCATGCCCATCTCGGCGCCGAGTTGGAAGGCGGCGCGGTTCCAGGCGCCGTAGGGGGCGCGGAACCACTGCGGGCGTTCGCCGTAGGTGTCCTCGATGGCGTCGCTGGTGCTCGTCATCTCGTCGCGGATCGCACGGCGGTTCAGGGTGGTCAGCAGCGGATGCGTCCAGGTGTGGTTGCCCACGACGTGGCCCGCCTCGGCCATCCGCGCGACCAGTTCCCGGTTCACGACGATGCACTCCCCGCACAGGAAGAACATCGCCCGCACGTCGTACTTGGCGAGGGTGTCCAGGATGTGCGGGGTGTAGTTCGGGTTGGGGCCGTCGTCGAAGGTGAGCATCATGCGCCGGCCGCTGCGGGAGATCTCCGTGATGGGTTCCGTGCGGACCTTGAGCTTGCGCGGCGCGGTGCGCGGCGGGCCGTACCCGGTGAGCGGCTGGAGCCGGAAGGCGGAGGACTTGAGCGCCGGGCGGGCCTGCGGACCCGCGGCCGGGGCGGCCGCCCCGCCGGCCGTCTCAGCGGCGCTGCCCGCCAGCACGATGCCCGCGGTGCCCGCGGCTCCCAGAGCGGCACCACCGGCGAGCAGCAGCCGGCGCCGGGTGAACAACTGATCCTTC
Organism: Streptomyces sp. NPDC001507; assembly: GCF_042894765.1. NCBI lineage: Bacteria > Bacillati > Actinomycetota > Actinomycetes > Kitasatosporales > Streptomycetaceae > Streptomyces > Streptomyces sp. NPDC001507. The sequence goes on along the minus strand of NZ_JBIAVV010000001.1, from coordinate 272,666 downwards.
TGCATGACTCATCAGTCGCCCGGCAGGACTCCGGCGCAGCACATCAACACCGGTGCGGCGGTGGGAAAGCACCCGCACGGACCAGCAACAAAAGGTTTCGGTAAGAAAAGACCAAGAAGCGTCAGCGATGGCGGACCAAAGGGAAAGGAAGCGTCTCACGGATGGTCAGGCCGGTGAGGAACATGACCAGCCGGTCGACGCCCAGGCCAAGTCCGCCGGTGGGCGGCATCGCGTATTCGAGGGCGTCGAGGAAGTCCTCGTCGAGCTCCATCGCCTCGGGGTCGCCGCCGGCGGCGAGCAGCGACTGGGCGGTGAGCCGGCGGCGCTGTTCGAGCGGGTCGGTCAGTTCGGAGTAGGCGGTGCCCAGTTCGGTGCCGAAGGCGACCAGGTCCCAGCGCTCGGCGAGCCGGGGGTCGGTGCGGTGCTGCCGGGTGAGCGGGGAGACGTCGGTGGGGAAGTCCTTGTAGAAGGTGGGCAGCCGGGTCCGCTCCTCCACCAGGCGCTCGTACATCTCGAGGACCACGTCGCCGGGCCCGTCGTCGGCGGTGTACGGCACCCCGGTCCGGTCGCAGTGCCGGTGCAGCCGCAGCAGTTCGGTGCCGGGGCCGATCTCCTCGCCCAGCACGTCGGAGATCGCCCCGTACACGGTCCGGACCGGCCAGGTGCCCGAGATGTCGTACTCCTGTCCGTCCCTGCGGGCCACCGGTGTGCCGAAGGCGGCGGTCGCGGCGCCCTGGACCAGTTCGCGGGCGAGGTCGAGCATCACGTCGTAGTCGGCGTACGCCTGGTAGGCCTCCAGCATCGTGAACTCGGGGTTGTGCTTGTGGGAGACGCCCTCGTTGCGGAAGGTCCGGCCGAGTTCGAAGACTTTCTCCAGGCCGCCGACGCAGAGCCGTTTGAGGTACAGCTCGGGGGCGATGCGCAGGTGCAGGTCGAGGTCGTAGGCGTTGCTGTGGGTGGTGAAGGGCCGGGCGTTGGCGCCGCCGTGGATCTGCTGGAGGACCGGGGTCTCGACCTCCAGGTAGCCCCGGTCCAGGAGTCCCTGGCGCAGCGCCTGTACGAGGGTGGAGCGGGTACGGACGACGGCGCGGGCGGCGGGGCTGGTGGCGAGGTCGAGGTAGCGGCGGCGGACCCTGGCCTCGGGGTCGGCGAGCCCGCGGTGCTTGTCGGGCAGCGGGCGCAGGCACTTGGCGGTGAGCCGCCAGTCGGTGACGAAGAGGGTCGGTTCGCCCCGGTCGCTGACGCCCATGCGGCCGGTCGCGGTGATCTGGTCGCCGATGTCGGTGTCGGCGGTGAACCGGTCGAGGGCGGCTCCCGACCCGTCGCGGGTCAGGGCCAGTTGGCGGTCGCCGGACCAGTCGCGCAGCGTCACGAAGACGATGCCGCCGAAGTCGCGGACCAGCATGACCCGTCCGGCCACGGTGGCCGTCTCGCCCTCGCGCACCTCGGCGAGGGCGCGGGGCGGTGGGCCGGCGGCCACCGGGTAGGGGTCGGCGCCCGCCGCCCGCAGCCGGTCCAGCTTGCGGCGCCGGACCCGGAACTGGTCCGGCAGCCCGGCGTCCGGTGCGCCGGGCCCGGTTCCGTCCCCTCCATCGACACCGGGCACCGGCGCGGACTGCGGCGCCTCGACGGGCCGCGGTCCGGTCTGCGGGTGCCCCTTTCCCCAGAGTTTGCGCAGGGACGGTACGGAGACGAAGCCCTCGGCGATTCCGGAGGCGAGGCCGATCCGGGCGAGGGAGCCGGCCTCGCCGTAGCAGAGGAAGCGCGGGTACCACTCGGGGCGGTACTTGGCGTTGGAGCGGTACAGGGCCTCCAGCTGCCACCAGCGGGAGAAGAACAGCAGCAGCCGGCGCCACAGCCGCAGCACCGGTCCGGCGCCGATGCGGGCGCCCTCCTCGAAGACCGAGCGGAAGACGGCGAAGTTCAGCGAGATGCGGCGCACGCCCAGTTTGGGGGCGGCCTCGCACAGGTCGGCGACCATGAACTCCATGACCCCGTTGGGGGCGGCGCGGTCACGGCGCATCAGGTCCAGGGAGATCCCGTCGCGGCCCCAGGGCACGAAGGAGAGCAGGGCGAGCAGCCGGCCGTCCTCGGACACGGCCTCGACGAGCAGGCAGTCGCCGTCGGCGGGGTCGCCGAGCCGGTCCAGGGCCATGGAGAAGCCGCGCTCGGTCTCGGTGTCGCGCCAGGCGTCGGCCTTGTCGACGACCTCCTCCATCTCCGTCTCGGTGAGGGTGGCGTGGCGGTGGATGCGGCTGGTCGCGCCGGTGCGCCGGACGCGGTTGACGGCCTGCCGGGTGACCCGCATCTCGCGGCCGCCCAGGTCGAAGTCGGCGACGTGCAGGATCGCCTCGTCGCCGAGTTGCAGGGCGCCGAGTCCGGCGCGGACGTAGGCCTTGGCGCCGTCCTCGGAGGCGCCCATCACCGCGGGCACCCAGGCGTGCCGGCGGGCCACGTCCAGCCAGGCGGCGATGGCGTGCGGCCAGGCCTCCGGGTCGCCGACGGGGTCGCCGCTGGCCAGGCAGACCCCGGCCTCCACCCGGTAGGTGACGGCGGCCTTGCCGCTGGGTGAGAAGACCACGGCCTTGTCGCGCCGGGTGGCGAAGTAGCCGAGGGAGTCCCGGTCGCCGTAGGCCTTGAGGAGGGCGCGGATGCGGGCCTCCTCGTCGCCGTGCAGGGCCGCTTCGAGGCGCTGCGAACGGAACAGGGTGGCGGCGGCGTTGAGCAGGGCGAGGGCGCCGAAGAGGCCGAGCAGGAAGGCTACGAAGCGGGGCGGGCGGCCGCCGTAGCTGCCGCCGGAGACGAGGCCGCCGCAGACCCGGTCGGCCGCCCAGGCCAGGTGCTGGCCGTGCGGGAGCGAGCCGGGGAAGAGCGAGACCAGGCCCCAGCCGGCCAGGATCGCCACGACCAGGCCGATCAGCAGGACGGCGAGGGCGCGGCGTACGGCGGCTCTGCGGGAGGCCGCGTAGAACTCCCGGCGGGCCACGATCAGCAGGGCGAGGGCGAGTCCGCAGACCACCAGTGAGCTGAACGGGTACCAGCCGAAGCCGAAGGCGACGGTCAGGACGTCGGCCAGCACCAGCAGGCCGAGGTAGATCACCACCAGCCACCAGGCGACCTTCTTGCGGGCGGCGGTGGCGCCGCCGAGCAGGAACAGGAAGACCGCGTAGGCCAGGTTGGGGCTGACGGGCACCACGACGGCGTCGACGAAGTGCACGACCGGGTGGAGCAGCACGCGCAGCGGGGCGATGAAGGAGAGCAGGGCGCACAGCAGGGCGAGGGCGCCGAAGAACGTCCCGAAGGCCTCGGGCACCCAGGTCAGCCGTCCGCCGCGAGGCGGGCGTATCGGCCCCGCCGGCTCTCTGCCCGTGGCGGGCTGCACGGCGGCACTCATGTCTCCGACTGTAGGAAGAGCCCGCCGGGCCCGCCCGTCGAGCCGGTCGCGGCCGAAGGGCGGCTGCGGGCCGGTGGGGGCTGGTCGCGCAGCCCGCGCCCCTAGAAGCAGGGGGCTGCACGGCGCCCCGTCAGGGGCGCGGGGAACTGCGCGGCCAGCCCCCCACAGCCCGCACCCGTACGGCACACGGCCAGCCCGGCGGGACGCCCCGGGCACTGACCGGACCTGCGTATTCCGATAGCCTCGGATCGTGGCGGAACAACACCAGTTCGAGCGGGGCACGGACGGCCCCAAGGTCATCGTGGTCGGCATGGACGGCTCGGACTCCTCGTGGCGCGCGACCTCCTACGCCGCGGGTCTGGCCCGGCGGCAGCACGCGCTGCTGGCCATCGTGTACGTCCAGCCGGTCCTGGCGGCCGGCGCGGCGCTCGGGGCGCCGGTGGCGGAGACCACGGACGAGATCGCGGAGGAGCTGGTCGGGCAGATCCGGGAGGCGGCCGAGCGGCTCAGGGGGATATTCGAGGTGCGCTGGGAGTTCCACACCTTCCGGGGCGACGCCTACAACGGCATGGTGAAGGCGGCCGACGAGCTGAAGGCCGACGCGGTCGTGGTGGGCGCCTCCGAGCAGGCCGGCCACCGCTTCATCGGCTCGGTCGCGATCCGTCTGGTGAAGGCGGGACGGTGGCCGGTGACGGTCGTGCCGTAGTGGTCTCCCGCAGGAGCAGCAGCGGGGTCGCCAGGAGCAGGATGCCGGCGAGTGCGATCGCGGTGCGCGGTCCGGTGAGGCTCGCCAGCAGGCCCCACAGGGCGGTCAGGGCGGCCGTGGTGGCCTTGCCGGTGACCGACCACGCGGACAGGGTGCGGGCGACCCGGTCGTCCGGGGTGTGCTCCAGGCGGCGGGTGGCGTAGACCGGACTGTAGACGGCCGAGCAGGTGATCACCCCGAACTCCAGGACCATCACCAGCAGCAGTCCGGGCAGCCCGGGCCCGACGAAGGCCAGCCCGAGGGGCCAGACGGCACGGAGGGCGCTCGCGGCGCGCAGCACCCGCCACTGGCCGTACCGGGCGACCAGCGGCCGGGCGGCGCGGGCGCCGAGGAGGCCGCCCAGGCAGGGCACGGCGAAGGCGAGGCCGTACTGCCAGGGGGTGAAGCCGAGCCGGCCGAGCATGAGGACCGCCAGCGGGGGTGCGGCGACCATGATCAGGGCGTTGCCGGCGAGGCTGTTGAAGAAGAGGGGCCGCAGGGCGGGGCTGGTGAGGATGTGCCGCCAGCCGTCGAGCAGGTCCGCGGCGCGCAGCCGCTGCACGTCCCGTGGTGCGGGGCGCGGCTCGCCGCCGCCGACGGCCCGGATGCCGAGCGCCGACAGCAGGAAGCTGACCGCGTTCGCCGCGACGGTCGTCACCGGCCCGAACAGGCCGATCGCGGCGCCGCCGAGGGGCGGGCCGAGAACCAGCGCGGTCCAGTTGGTCGACTCGAACCGCGCGTTCGCGGTGAGCAGCCGGTCGGCCGGGACGAGGGACTTCAGGAAGGCGCCGGAGGCCGCGTTGAAGGTGATGTCGGCGGCCGCGACGACCACCGAGACGAGCAGCAGCTGGCCGAGGCCGAGGTCGCCGAGGGCGTGGGCGAGGGGGACGGTGAGCAGGGCCGCGAACCTGATCAGGTCCATCGCCGTCATCACCGGCCGCTTGCGCCGGAACTCCACCCACGGCCCCAGCGGCAGCGCGGCCACCGCGCCCACGGCGGGGCCGGCCGCGGCGAGCAGCGCCACCTCGGACGGCCCCGCGTGCAGCGCGATGACGGCGATCACCGAGAACGCGTCGAAGGCGAGCCAGGTGCCGAGCGCACTCACCGAGTACGCGGCCCACAGCCACCCGAACCGCCGCCCCATGCACAACCTCCCGTTGACCCGGGACATGAAAACGCGCAGGTGGCCGTGGGATCAAACAACCTCCGGGCCCGCCGCCACAACCATCGGTTGTACGGTGTGGAGGTGGACCTCACCGCCGTGCGCACCTTCGTCGCCGTGGCCGACTCCGGGCAGTTCCAGGAGGCCGCGGCCGTGCTGGGGGTCACCCAGCAGGCCGTGTCCAAGCGGATCGCCTCGCTGGAGAAGGAGCTGGGGGTGCGGCTGTTCACCCGGACCGCGCGGGGTGCCGAGCCGACCGCCGACGGCCGGGCCTTCCTGCCGCCCGCCCGCGAGCTGCTGCTGGCCGAGGAGCGGGCGGCCGCCTCGGTACGGCGGGGCCGGCGCCCGCTGCGGGTCGACGTGGTCGGCGCCCGGCTCGCCCCGGCGGCGCTGCTGCGCGGCTTCCACGAGACGCACCCGGACCTCGCCCTGGACGTCGTCACCCTCTTCGACGTGGAGTCGGCGCTGACCGCCCTGCGCTCCGGCGCCGTCGACGCGTCCTTCCGGGCGGTCGCCATGCCGGGCCGGCCGCTGCCGAGGGGGATCGAGGCGGTCCGGGTGTGCGACGATCCGGTCCAGCTGCTCACCGGCCCCGGGCACGCCCTGGCCGGCCGGGCCTCGGTCACTCCCGCCGAGCTGGCCGGGCACCGGATCTGGATCCCGGGGATCGTGGCGGGCACCGAGTGGGCCGCGTACTACGCCTCCCTCGCCGCCGAGTTCGGACTCGCCGTCGACTCCTCCGGCGCCAACTTCTCCGGGGCGTTGCAGGACGCCCTCGCGGCCTCCGGCACCGTGGCGACCCTGGTCACCGAGGAGACCAGGCTGACCTGGCCGGACGGCCACGACCTGCGCCGGATCCCGCTGCTCGACCCGACCCCCCTCTACCCCCACTCCCTGCTCTGGGCCACCGCCAACCCGCACCCGGCGCTCGCCGCGCTGCGCGCCCATCTCGTCGGGACCCGCCCGCCGCGCACCGCCGCCCGGACCTGGACGCCGGGCTGGGCCGAGACCGTGCGTGGCGTCTTCCGTCCCTGAGACCACTGGGCCATCATGATCGGCCGTCAGCCGTTCGCGATCGGCGAAGAGGTGAGGCACATGGCCAAGCTCCGTATGGGTGAAGGAATTCTCCGTCGCAAACCCATCGAACACATCGAGGAGACCGAGGTCACCGAGGGCGCCCGGCTCGACAGGTCGCTCGGGCTGGTGCAGCTCACCGCGATCGGCGTGGGCGGCATCATCGGCGCGGGCATCTTCACGCTCGCGGGCACGGTCGCCAACGAGACGGCCGGGCCCGCCGTCCTGGTCTCGTTCCTCATCGCCGGGGTGGCGAGCGCCTGCGCCGCGCTGTCGTACGCCGAGTTCGCCGGGCTGATCCCGAAGGCGGGGTCGGCGTACACGTACGGCTACGCGGTGCTCGGCGAGTTCGCGGGCTGGTTCATCGGCTGGGACCTGCTCCTGGAGTACACGGCGATCGTGGCGGTGGTCGCGATCGGCATCTCGGGGTACTTCGGTTTCCTGGTCGAGGAGATGGGCGCGAACCTGCCGCACTGGATGCTCGGCGCGCCCGGCACCGGCGACGGCCACCGGGTCGACCTGTTCGCCGCCCTGCTCTGTCTCCTCATCGCGTATCTGCTCAACCTCGGCATCCGCAGTGCGGCCCGCTTCGAGACGTTCGTGGTGGTGCTCAAGGTGCTGGTGGTGCTGTTGGTGATCGCCGTCGGCGTGTTCCACATCAGCACGTCGAACTACCACCCCTTCTTCCCGTTCGGCATCAGCGGCGCGTTCACCGGCGCGGCGACCGTGTTCTTCGCGGTCTTCGGGTACGACGCGATGTCGACGGCGGCCGAGGAGTCGAAGGACGCCCAGCGGCACATGCCGAAGGCGATCATCTACTCGCTGGCGATCTCGATGGTGCTGTACGTGGCGGCCTGCCTGGTCCTGACGGGCATGCAGAACTACAAGGACATCGACCCGGAGAGCGGCTTCTCGACGGCGTTCAAGTCGGTGGGGCTGAGCGGCCTCGCGGACGTGATCGCGGTGGGCGCGATCATCGGCATCCTGACCGTCATGTTCACGTTCATGCTGGGCGTGACCCGCGTCTGGTTCTCGATGTCGCGGGACGGGCTGCTGCCCGGCTGGTTCGCGAAGACGCACCCGACGCGGCACGTGCCGACCCGGGTGACCTGGATCGTCGGGGTGGCCTCGGCGCTGCTCGCGGGGTTCGTGCCGATCGGCGAGGCGGCCGAACTCACCAACATCGGCATCCTGCTGGCGTTCGTGGTGGTGTGCACGGCGGTCATCGTGCTGCGCTACCGGCAGCCGGAGCTGCCGCGCACCTTCCGTACCCCGTGGATGCCGTTCGTGCCGGCGCTGGGTGTCGTCTTCTCCATCTGGCTGATCACGTTCCTGAAGTGGGAGACCTGGGTGCGGTTCGCGGTCTGGTTCGTGATCGGGTGCGTGATCTACTTCGGCTACTCGTACAAGAGGTCGCGGCTGGCCGGGCGTTAGAGGCCACGGAGGAAGCCGAGCAGGAGGGCGTTGAACTCCTCGGGCTTCTCCAGGTTCGGGTAGTGGCCGGCGCCCTCGACGATCTCGGCGCGGCCGTCGGGGACCTCGCGGGCCAGGCGTTCCGCGGCGGCGAGCAGGTCGGCGGGTTCCAGGCCGCCGTTGACCGTGAGCACCGGGACGTCGATCTTCGGCACCCGTGACCAGGAGTCGGTCACGCGCACCAGCCGGTCGGGCTCGTCGGGCGCGTGCTTGGAGATCATGTGCAGGGCCAGCTCCCGCAGCCGGCGCGGGATCTCCGGGTCGACGGCGTCGAGGGTGCGGTGCTCGCCGGCCACGACCTTCACGAAGGCGTCGAGCCAGCCCTCGATGTCACCGGCGCCCAGGGTGCGGGCGTACTCGGCCTGGAGTTCCGTGTGCCAGGGGTCCGTGTACCGGAAGTCGCCCGTCACCGCCCCGCAGGTGACCACCGCGCGGACCAGTTCGGGGTGTTCCAGCACGGTGTCGGTGGCGATCACCCCGCCCATGGAGACGCCGACGAGGACGGCGGGCCCGGCGTCGAGGTGGCGCAGGAGCGCGGCGAGGTCGTCGGCCCAGCGGAACGGCTCGCTCGCGTTGGCGGAGAAGCCGTGGCCGCGCACGTCCGGGGCGATCACCCGGTACTCGGCGGCGAGCGCCGGGATCTGCCGGTACCAGAAGCGGTGGTCGACGTACCCGGAGTGGAGCAGGACCACCGGGTCGCCGGAGCCGGTGTCGAGGTAGGCGAGGTCGCCGTCGGAGGACGGGTGGAAGCGGACGTCCGCAGCAGCATTCATGACAACCAAGGTGTCATCATCGAGAGACTTTGACAACCCAGTTGTCATCTTGACGGGAGGTGCATGATGGCCGGGTGAACGACATCGACAAGCCCCTCGCCCCCGACGAGCTGGGCGAGCGCATCACCGAGGTGTTCGATCTGATCGGCCCCCTCTACCGGCGCGCCTTCCGCAAGGTCGAGCAGGGCGAGCAGATCGAGGGGGCCTCGGTCGGGGTGCGCTCGGTGCTGGACCTGCTGCGCCGGTACGAGCCCATGACGGTGCCCCAGATGGGCCGGATCATGGCGCTGAGCCGGCAGTTCGTGCAGCGCATGGTGAACGACGCGGTGGCGCGCGGCTGGGCCGAGGTCACCCCCAACCCGGCGCACCAGCGCTCCTCCCTGATCCGGCTCACGGACGAGGGCCGGGCGACCATCACCGCGGTCCTCGCCCGCGAGCACGCCCTGAACCGGCAGGTCGGCGGCGACCTGACCGACGCCGAGCTCACGGCGTGCGTGCGGGTGCTGAAGCAGCTGCTGGTGACCTTCGACCACGTCGACGTCGAGTGACCGGCCCGTGCGGTGACCTCTGCTACTCCCCCATGATCAGCCCGTCCTTGGCGGCGCCACGGCTGAGCACGACGTCCCGGATGGCGTCCCGGGCGGCGGTGAAGTCGGCCCCCTGGTCGATGGCCGCGTTGAGGTCGACGACCCGGCCGGCGTCGACGTCGTAGAGCTGCGGGACGAACTCGGCCTTGGCGACCTCCCAGCGGCCGCCCGGGGTGGTGGGCGGGGTGAAGGTGAAGCGGGCGAGGGTGGACTGGTTGCCGCGCGGGTCCTGCCGGCCCTGGCTGTTGTACATCTCGCCGGCCAGCTGGTCGCCGAGGCCGTAGACCACCCAGGTGCCGTTGACCTTCTCGTAGGCCTGCGGGATGTGTGCGTGGGTGCCGAGGATCAGGTCGATGTCGGGGCGGCCGCCGGTGCGGGCCTCGGTGAGCCGTTTGGCGAGGGTGAGCTGCTGCTGGTCGGGGGCGTCCGTGCCCTCGGCGCCCCAGTGCACGGAGACCACGACCACGTCGGCACCGGCCTGCCGGGCGGCGCGGGCGTCGGCGAGGATGCGGTTCTCGTCGAGGAGGCCGACCGCCCAGGGCTGACCGGGCGGCAGGGAGTTGCCGTTGACGTCGTAGGTGTAGGAGAGCTGGGCGACCTTGGCGCGGCCCGCGTTCATCAGGGTGAGGGTGCCGGCCTCGGACTGGGTGCGGGCGGTGCCGGCGTGCCTGACGCCCACCCGGTCCAGGGCGTCGAGGGTGCGCTGGATGCCCGCGGCGCCGTCGTCCAGGGCGCGGTCGGAGGCGGTGGAGCAGCCGTCGTAGCCGATGGCGGCCAGTGCCTCCGCGAGCTGCGGCGGGGAGGTGAGCCCGGCCCGGTCGCCGTCCTTGCCGGTGACGGTCGCCAGGTGACAGAGCGCCAGGTCGGCGCGGGAGACGACGGGTTCGACGCCGGCGAGCATCGCGCGGAAGTCGTAGCCGTTGCCGCCCGCGTCGAAGTTCGCGTGGTCGTACGCGGAGTTCAGCGGCATGACGTCACCCGAAGCGACGAGGGTGAAGCCGGTGGCGGGCACGGCCGGTGCCGGTTGCGGGGGCGGGGCGGCGCTCTCCTCCCGCGCGTGGTTCTGGCATGCGGCCGCGGCGGCGAGCAGGGCGGTCAGGGCCAGGGCCGCCTGGCGTCTGCGATTGATCATCAGGAGTACCCCAGAGTCGCAAGCCTTGTCCGATTTACAGATCAATGGGTACGAAGGTGGAGGCGGCCGCAAACAACTCAGGCGCCCCGATTGACCCATCCGGGTCGGGTTCGGGGGGTGCGGGACCGTTCGTCGCACCGTTCACCGACGCGATCGACCGTCCGCCGCACATCACGGCCTGCCCCCTGTCCCCCGCCCGGGCCCTGCGATGCCATACCGCCATGACGGCCGGAACCACCCTTCCCCACGGGACGACGACCGCCGAGCACGAGCTCGTCGCACTCCAGCGCGAGCACGGCCGACCGCTCTTCGCGCTGCTGCTCCGGCTCAGCGACGGGGACCGGCAGCGGGCCGAGGACCTCGTCCAGGAGACCCTCGTACGCGCCTGGCAGCACCCCGAGGCGCTGCGCGCCGACGACTTCGACTCCGTGCTGCCCTGGCTGCTGACGGTCGGCCGGCGGCTCGCCATCGACGCGCGCCGGGCCCGGCAGGCGCGGCCCGCCGAGGTGCACGACGCCGTCCTGGAGAACACCCGGGCCGCCGGCGACCACGCCGAACGCGCCGTCGCGACGCTCGACGTCCGGGAGGCTGTGAAGACTCTCACCCCCGAGCACCGTGAAGTCCTGGTGCTGGTGTATTTCCAGGGGGCGAGTGTGGCGGAAGCAGCCCAGACCCTCGGGATCCCACCCGGTACCGTGAAGTCGCGGGCGTACTACGCGCTGCGCGCCCTGCGCCGGGTTCTGCCCGGTTATGCACCCGACCTGCACTGAAACCGCAAGCCAGGTCAAACCTCGGTAAAGCGCCTTGCTGAGGACCATGTTTGGGCAATCAGCTGTCTTCATCCGTGTTCCGCACCGGGAGAGGGACGGACCCGGGGTCGGGGCCACGCGCGCACCGGAGGAAGGCAGGACGGGATGCTGCACAGAGGTCAAGAGAGCACGGACGGGGCCGGGAGCGGGGAACTGGCGGTCCCGATGGCCTGGTTGTACGCCGAGTACATCGCCGACGAGCTGCTGCGCACCGGCGATCTCATGCCACCGACGTCCTTCGAGTTCCGGGCCGGCCGCGACGCGCTGGCGCTGACCATCTTCCTCTCCGACACGGACGGCGAACTGTCGGGCATCCGGGTCGTGTCCCAGTTGGAGAACTGGCTTTCGCTCACGGCGTACGACCAGCCGTGGCAGGACTGGGTCAGCGAACGTATGACAGTGGTGACGGCCGAGTCGGCCGAGTCGGGCGGCCCGTCACCGGACCTGGATCTGGCCACGGCCGCCTGGCGCTGGCTGGAGGAGACCGAGCTGCTGGCGCCCGACCTGGACGCGGTGCCGGGCGGCGGTTCGGTGTTCGGCGAGGACGACGGACCGAAGGTGTGGACCCCCGCCTGGCGGCTCGGCCTGCCCCTCGGACACCTCGCCATCCATCTTTTTTGATTCAGGACCAATCCGCGGGCCCGGCCGCTCCGAATCCGTTGATTACGATTCTGTACGTGGCTTGAGTGAAACGGCTGCCGACTGCGTACGGGTGGGAGCAAGGAACAACGAGTAACCCCCACCCGCACCCATCGGCACGAGGATTCGGCATGAGGTCCCTGGAAAGGCATCGCGACGTCGGCGCGTACGCGCTCGGCGTGCTGGACGAGGCGGAGGCCTTCCGCTTCGAGGACCATCTCATGGAGTGCCCCAGCTGCACGGCACACGTGACCGAGTTCGGCCCCGCGGCACGGCAGTTGATGCTGTACCGCCGGGCCACGCCGCGCTTCGTGCACCCCATGGCCCAGCCCGGGCCCCGGCTCCTGGACCGGCTGCTCGCCGAGGTGGCGACCCGGCACCGGGCCAAGCGCCGCAAGCTGCTGTACGGCCTGGCCGCCTCGGTGGTCTTCGCGGTCGCGGGCCCCGGCATCGCGGCCTACGTCGGCCACGAGACCGCGCCGGCCGTGCAGGTCACCGCGGCCACCGACGCGCACTCCGGCATCTGGGCGCAGGTGAAGTCGGAGGACACGGACTCGGGCAGCACGATCGAGCTGCAGGTCAAGGACCCGGACGGGCCGCGCTCCTGCCGGCTGGTCGCCGTCGGCGACGACGGCTCCGAGCAGATCGTCACCACCTGGGCGGAGCGAGACCACGACGGCCGGGTGAGCACCATGACGGGCGGCTCCTCGATGCACCCCGACGAGATCGACCGCTACGAGGTGCGCAACGCGGACGGGCAGCGCCTGGTGACCCTGGACCCCAAGTGAGCGCCGGCTACCTGAGCAGCCGGGACATGCGGCGGTCCGCGAGCGGCTTGCCGCCGGTCTGGCAGGTCGGGCAGTACTGCAGCGAGGAGTCGCTGAAGGAGACCTCGCGGATCGTGTCGCCGCAGACCGGGCAGGGCTCACCGGTCCGGCCGTGGACGCGCAGACCGCTCTTCTTCTCGGCCTTGAGCCGCCCCGCCGCCAGGCCGTGGGAGCGCTCCACCGCCTCGGTGAGGGTGGTGCGCAGCGCCTCGAACAGCCGGTGCGTCTCCTCCGGTGTCAGGGACGCGGCCAGCTTGAACGGGGACATCTTCGCCGCGTGCAGGATCTCGTCGCTGTAGGCGTTGCCCACTCCGGCGATCAGGCTCTGGTCGCGCAGGGCGCCCTTGAGCTGCCGTCGCTCGGGCGCCAGCAGGGCGGCCAGACGGGCCTCGTCGAAGTCCGCGGCGAGCGGGTCGGGACCGAGCCGGGCGATACCGGGGACGTCCTGCGGGTCGCGGACGACGTACACGGCCAGCTTCTTCTGGGTGCCGGCCTCGGTGAGGTCGAACCCCGCGCCCGTCTCCAGGGCCGCCCGCAGCGCCAGCGGGCCCTTCCCGGGGCGGGGCAGCCCGTCCGGCAGCCGGTCCTTCCACTGGAGCCAGCCGGCGCGGGCCAGGTGGGTCACGAACCGCAGTCCGCGGTCGCCCTCGATGTCCAGGAACTTGCCGTGCCGGTGCACGGCGACGACCTCGCTGCCCTCGAAGGCGCCGACCGGAGGGTCGTACGTCTTCAGGACGCTGATGGCGACCGGCAGCACGCGCACGACCTGGCGGCCGACCAGGTTCTCGGTCAGGAAGTCCCTGAGTGCTTCGACCTCGGGCAGTTCGGGCATGCGTCCAGGGTGCCATCCGCTGCGCGGTGCGGTCCGCCGGAAGTGCCGCATCGGGTCGTGGTGCGGCTGCGGCGCCGTGGGGGCCGGTCTCGCAGTTCCTCCCCCAGCCTTCGGCCGGGGGTACCCCCAGCGCCCCTTACGGGGCGCTGCCGTCGTCCTTCTCCGGCATGCGGAACTCGCACCAGACCGCCTTGCCGCCGCCGCGTGCCTCGACGCCCCAGGCGTCGGCGATCTGGTCGACGAGCAGCAGGCCCCGTCCGGAGACGCCGTCCTCGCCGGCCTCGCGGCGGCGTGGCAGGGCGCTGGAGGAGTCCTCGACCTCGACGCGCACCCGGCGGTCGGTGCCGACGAGGACCCGGAGGGTGACGATCGCGGAGCCCTCGGTGTGCATCAGCGCGTTGGTGATCAGTTCGTCGGCGACCAGCTCGATCTCGTCGGCGCGGTCCCCGGCGCCCCAGGCGCGGACGGCGGCACGGACCATGTGCCGGGCCAGGGCGAGCGCCTCGGGGTCGCCGGAGGCCACGTGCTGCTGGAGGCGGCCGACGGCCTGCGCGGTGTCGGAGCCGCGGCGGCGCAGCAGGAGCAGGGCCACGTCGTCGTCACCGCCCTGCTCGTCGGCGATCTCGATCAGCAGGTCGGCGAGTTCGCGCACGTCGTCCGGCCCCTTGGCGACCTGCTCGGCAAGCGTCCGGATGCCGTCCCCGAGGTCCTTGCCGGGCTGTTCGACGAGCCCGTCGGTGCACAGCAGCAGCGTCTCGCCGGGGTCCAGCTCCAGGGTGGACACCGGGTACTCCAGGCTGTGGAACTCGGCGGACAGGCCGAGCGGCAGCCCGCCCTCGACGGGCACCCGGCGGCAGCCGCCGTCGACGGTGCGGACCAGCGGATCGATGTGCCCGGCACGGACCACCTGGACGACGCCGGTGGCCAGATCGGCCTCGGCGTACAGGCAGGTGGCGAAGCGGTCGGTGTCGAGCTCGTCCAGGAAGACGGAGGCGCGGGCCATCACGGTGGCCGGCGCGTGGCCCTCGGCGGCGTAGGCGCGCAGCACGATGCGCAGCTGGCCCATGACGGCCGCCGCGTGCGTGTCGTGGCCCTGGACGTCGCCGATGACCGCGCCGACCCGGCCGCCGGGCAGCGGGATGAGGTCGTACCAGTCGCCGCCGATGTCCCGGCCCAGGGAGCCGCCGGCGGCCGCGGAGCGGTAGCGGACGGCGACGTCGGCACCGGGCACGCTGGGGATGGTGCGCGGCAGCATGGCCTGCTGGAGGCCCTGGGCGAGGTCCTTCTCCTGTTCGAAGAGCATGGCCCGCTGGAGGCTCTGCGCGATGCTGCTGCCGAGGGCGACCAGGACGGCGCGTTCCTCGGTGGAGAAGCCGAGCCGGTCGTTGTAGAGCAGGCCCATGGCGCCGATCGGCCGGGCCTGGGCGATCAGCGGCAGGTAGGCGGCCGAGGTGATGCGCAGGTCGGTGATGTGCGGCCACAGTATCGGGTAGCCCTCGGCGAACTCCTCCGGAGACTCGATGAAGCGTGGGGCCAGGGTCCGCACCACCTCGCCCATCGGGTAGGGCTCGTCTATCCGGGTGATCCGGGTGCCGGGCACGAAGCTGCCGGCCGGCCCCTCGGCGACCAGCCGGATCCGGCCGGCCTCGACCAGGCCCATCACCAGGCTGGTGGCGCCCAGGTTGGGGATGCCGTGGGTGTCCTTGAGGACGTCGATGACCTCCTGGACGCTGCTGGCGTGGGCGAGCGCGGCGGTGACCGCCTGGACGACACCCGTCTGCCGGCGCAGTGCCTGCCCCTGGGCGTCCCGGAGGTTGCGGGCCTCGCTGTCCTCCAGTTCCTGGGTGGCGTCCCGGACGATCCCGACGACCCGGCGCGGGCGGCCCGTCTCGTCGCGCCGGATGTGGCCCTGCGTGTGGGTCCAGCGCGAGGTGCCGTCGCGGCGCCGGATGCGGAAGTAGGTCCCGTAGTTCTCGCTGCCGTCCTTGATGGCCTGGGACACCACCGCGTCCAGCCTGCTGGACTCGGCGGGGGGTACCCGCAGGGCGAGGGACTCGGGGCGGCCGTCGTACTCCTCGGGGGTCAGGTCGAACACCTCGTACGCCTGGGTGTCCATGTGGAACAGGCCGGCGTCGAGATCCCAGTCGAAGGTGCCCATGTGGTTGAGCGCCAGGATCGGGTGGTCCAGATGGGCGGGCCAGTCGTCCGGGAGTGACGGAGCGCTCGCTCCCCGGTCAGCCATGGGGCCACCATGCCAGGGGAACCCTTTATGGGCAATTCCTCACTTATTGTCCCTTTCACCCGCCCGGGTTACGCAAGCGGGGAGGCACGGTACACAGGGTGACAGGCCCCTGGACGGTCCGGGGGCCGCACACTTGAGAGAGGCAGGAGCGCACGGCCGTGGACTGGTTCACCGACCCCGGATACTGGGTGAGCCGGCTGGTCTTCCAGCGGGCTCTGGCCGCCGTGTACCTCGTCGCTTTCCTCACGGCGGCGCTGCAGTTCCGGGCCCTGCTCGGCGAGCGCGGGATGCTGCCGATCCCGAGGTACGTCGCCCGCGTCCCCTTCCGGCGGGCGCCGAGCCTGTTCCACCTGCGCTACTCGGACCGTCTCTTCGCGGGCTGCGCGTGGGCGGGCTGTGCGGTCTCCGCGGCACTGCTGGCGGGTGCGGACTCCGAACTCCCGCTGTGGGCCGGGATGGTGCTGTGGCTGGTCCCCTGGGCGCTGTACCTCTCGATCGTCAACGTCGGCCAGACCTGGTACGCGTTCGGCTGGGAGTCGCTGCTCCTGGAGACCGGCTTCCTCGCCGTCTTCCTCGGCAACGACGAGGTGGCCCCGCCGGTCGTGGTGCTCTTCCTGCTGCGCTGGATCCTGTTCCGGGTGGAGTTCGGGGCGGGGCTGATCAAGATGCGCGGGGACGCCTGCTGGCGCAGTCTCACCTGCCTGCACTACCACCACGAGACCCAGCCGATGCCCGGCCCGCTGAGCTGGTTCTTCCACCACCTGCCCGGGCCGGTGCACAAGGCGGAGGTGGCCGCGAACCACGTCACCCAGCTGCTGGTCCCCTTCCTGCTGTTCTCCCCGCAGCCGGTCGCGACGGCGGCCGCGTCGCTGATGATCCTCACCCAGCTGTGGCTGGTGGCCTCCGGCAACTTCTCCTGGCTGAACTGGATCACCATCGTGCTGGCCGTGTCGGCGCTCCGCCTCCCCGCGGACCGCCGTACGGCACCGCCGACTCCGCTCTGGTACGAGGTGGTCGTCCTCGCCGTGGCCGCGCTGCTCCTCTTCCTGAGCTACCGCCCGGTGGTGAACATGGTCTCCCGCCGTCAGGTCATGAACCGCTCCTTCGACCCGCTCCACCTGGTCAACACCTACGGCGCGTTCGGCAGCGTCAGCCGGATCCGCTACGAGGTGGTGGTCGAGGGCACCCCGGACGGCACCCCGCGCGAGGAATCGGACTGGCGGGAGTACGAGTTCAAGGGGAAACCGGGCGATCCCCGGCACTGGCCGCGCCAGTTCGCGCCCTACCACCTCCGCCTGGACTGGCTGATGTGGTTCGCCGCCCTCTCCCCCGCGTACGCCGGGGACTGGTTCGGCGGCCTGGTGGAGCGTCTTCTGGCGAACGACCGCGACACGCTGCGGCTGCTGCGCCGCTCCCCCTTCCCGCCCGACGAGCCCCCGCGCTTCGTCCGCGCCCGTCTCTTCCGCTACCGCTACACCAGCTGGCGGGAGCTTCGGGAGACGGGCGCGTGCTGGGAGCGGACGTATGTGCGGGAGTACCTGCCGCCGACCCGGCTGGCGGGCGCGGTTCAGAGGCCGTAGACGCGGGTGGCGGTGGTCTCGAAGACGGCGGTGCGGTCGGCGGGGGCGATCAGCTGGTTCGCCGCGTCGAAGACTTCGCCGTAGCTTCCGGCGAGGACGCACACCGGCCAGTCCGAGCCGAACATCAGGCGGTCGGGGCCGAAGGCGTCCAGGACCGTGTCGGCGTACGGGCGCAGGTCGTCG
This sequence comes from Streptomyces sp. NPDC001507, assembly GCF_042894765.1. Classification (NCBI taxonomy): domain Bacteria; kingdom Bacillati; phylum Actinomycetota; class Actinomycetes; order Kitasatosporales; family Streptomycetaceae; genus Streptomyces; species Streptomyces sp. NPDC001507. The sequence goes on along the minus strand of NZ_JBIAVV010000001.1, from coordinate 255,214 downwards.
ACGGTCCAGGAGGCGGGGTCGGCCTCCGTGACCATGCCGGAGAGCTTGCAGACGGTGTTGGGCCGGGCGGCGAGGGCGCGGACGGCGGTGGCCCAGGGTTCGAGGGTGCCGGACGCGATGGGGGGCTTGCCCAGGTGGTCGAGGACGAAGGTGAGGTCCGGGTGGGACTCGGCGGCCTTGACGGCGGCCGGGAGCTGGTGGGCCTGGACGACGAGGTCGTAGACCAGGCCCGCGTCCGCGAGCGCGGCCAGGCCCCGGGCGACGTCCGGGCGCAGCAGCCACTCCGGGTCGGGTTCGCCCTGGACCTGGTGGCGGATGCCCTTCAGGTAGGTGCCACCGCGGAGTTCGCGCAGGCGGGCGAGTTCGTCGGCGACGTCCGGGCGGGTCAGGTCGGTCCAGCCGACGACTCCGGCGACCAGCTCGTGGGCGTCGGCGAGGGCGAGGAACTCGGGGGTCTCCTCAAGGACGGTGATCGTCTGGACGAGGACCGTGCGGGTGATCCCGGCCGCCGCCGCCTCGGGTTCGAGGTCCTCGACGGTGAAGTTCCGCCGGAGCGCCTGGAGTTCGGGTCCCGCGATCCAGTCCTGGTCCCGTACCGAGAGGTCCCAGACGTGGTGGTGGGCGTCGATCGTCATGGCAGCTCCCATACGACGGGCAGGCCGGCCTCCGAGCCCGCCTCGGAGTAGTCGTGGACGACGTCGAGAAGTTCGGCCATCCGGGCCTGCCAGGCCACGTTGACCGGGAGCTTCTCCAGTTCGGCGAGGAGGCGGCCGTAGTCGGCGCAGTCCAGGACGTGGAAGAGATCGTCCCGGCTGCGCCAGATGGTCCAGGAGGTGGCCCCGGCGGCGCGGATGGCGTCGGTGAGTTCGGCGGGGACCTCGCGGTGCGCGGCCTCGTACTCGGGGATGCGGTCGGCCCGGACCCTGGTGTGCAGGGCGACCCTCATGACCCGTCCTCCGTGGGCACGGGGGCGTCGGCGGGCAGCAGGCCGGAGGCGTGCAGCTCCTGCCAGAAGGCGGCGGGGACGTGTGCGGCGAACTGCTCCGCCCCGTCCGCGATCTCGGCCGCCGAGCGGGCCCCGACCAGGACGCTCGCCACGGCCGGGTGGGCCGCGCAGAAGGCGAGTGCGGCGGCACGCAGCGTGGTCCCGTGTTCCTCCGCGAGTGCCTTGAGGCGCAGGGCGCGGGACAGCAGCTCGTCGGGGACCTGGGCGTAGTCGTAGGTGGCGTCGGGTCTCGGGTCGGCCAGCAGACCGGAGTTGAAGGCCCCGCCGATCACCACGGAGGTGCCGCGTTCCGCGGCGGCCGGGAGCAGGCCGGTGAGGGCGCTCTGGTCGAGGAGGGTGTAGCGGCCGGCGCACAGCACCACGTCGACGTCGGTGTCGCGGACGAACCGGGTGAGCATCTCCGTCTGGTTCATCCCGGCGCCGATCGCGCCCACGACACCCTCGGCGCGCAGCTTCTCCAGGGCCGGGTAGCCCTCACGGAAGGCCTGTTCGGCGTGGTCGTCGGGGTCGTGCAGGTAGACGACGTCGACCCGGTCGAGACCGAGCCGCTCCAGGCTGGCCTCCAGGGTGCGGCGGATGCCGTCGGCGGTGAAGTCCCAGACCCGGCGCAGGGTGTCGGGCACGGCGAAGCCGTGGGCGAGGTCGTCGCCGTCGCCGGGCCCCGGCTCCAGGCGGCGGCCGGCCTTGGTGGAGAGGGTGTAGGCGTCCCGGTCGTACTGGCGCAGGGCCTCGCCCAGCCGCCGCTCCGACAGCCCCAGGCCGTAGTGCGGGGCCGTGTCGAAGTAGCGGATGCCGCGCTGCCAGGCGGCGGTGACGGTGTCGTACGCCTGCTGGTCGGGGATTTCGGTGTAGAGGTTGCCGATCACGGCGGCGCCGAGGCCCAGCGGGCTGACCCGGACGCCGCTGCGGCCGAGGGCGTTCACCGGCCCACCGGCCGCAGCCTGAGGCCCTGCATGCCGCCGTCGACGGCGAGGGAGGTGCCGGTGGTGGCGCCGGAGAGCGGGCTCGCGAGGTAGGCGATGGCACCGGCGACCTCGGCGGCCGAGACCAGGCGCCCGGCGGGCTGCCGGGCCTCCAGGGCGGCGCGCTCGGCGGCCGGGTCGGACGCACTGTCCAGGAGGCGGCCGATCCACGGGGTGTCGGCCGTGCCGGGGTTGACGCAGTTCACGCGGACCCCCTCGCGGACGTGGTCGGCGGCCATGGCCAGTGTCAGGGAGTACACGGCGCCCTTGGTGGCGCTGTACAGGGCGCGCTGCGGCAGGCCGGCGGTGGCGGCGATGGAGCAGGTGTTGACGATCGCCGCGTGCTCGGAGCGGCGCAGGTGCGGGAGGGCGGCGCGGGCCGCGCGGACCATGCCGAGGACGTTGACGTCGAAGACGCGGCGCCACTCGTCGTCGTCGTTGTCCTCGACCGTGCCCTGGGCGCCGATGCCCGCGTTGTTGACCAGGACGTCGAGCCCGCCCAGTGCTTCCACGGCGCTCGCCACGGCCGTCCGTACGGACGCGTCGTCGGTGACGTCGGCCTGGAAGCCCAGCAGCGGCTTCTCGACGGCGGACGGGTCGAGGTCGAGGACGGCGACCTGGGCACCGCGCGCGGCCAGCAGTTCGGCGGTTGCCCGCCCGATCCCGGAGGCGCCGCCGGTGACCAGGGCCCTCAGCCCCTCGAAGTCGGTCATGCCGCCTGTCCCTTCTGTGTTTCGGGGTCGGCGGCCCAGAAGGCGCCGCCGGGGTACGTGTACTCCGCGACGGACTCCGGCCGCAGGGCGGCCGAGAAGCCCGGTGCGGTGGGTGCCGCGTAATGACCTTCGCGGATCACCACCGGATCGCGGAAGTGGTCGTGCAGATGGTCGACGTACTCGATGACCCGGTCCTCGGCGGTGCCGGAGACGGCCAGGTAGTCGAACATCGAGAGGTGCTGGACGAGTTCGCACAGTCCGACCCCGCCCGCGTGCGGGCAGACCGGGACCCCGAACTTGGCGGCCAGCAGCAGGACGGCGAGGTTCTCGTTGACGCCGGCGACCCGTGCCGCGTCGATCTGGACGATGTCGATGGCACCGGCCTGGAGCAGCTGCTTGAAGACGATCCGGTTCTGGACGTGCTCGCCGGTGGCCACCTTGACCGGGGCGACCGCGCGGCGGATCGCCGCATGGCCGAGGATGTCGTCGGGGCTGGTGGGCTCCTCGATCCAGTACGGATCGAACTCGGCGAGGGCCTTGGTCCAGCGGATCGCCTCGTCGACGTTCCAGCGCTGGTTGGCGTCGATGGCCATGCGGATGTCCGGGCCGACGACCTGGCGGGCGACCCGGCAGCGCCTGATGTCGTCGTCGAGGTCGGCGCCGACCTTCAGCTTGATCTGCTGGAACCCGTCGGCGACCGCCTGGGCGGCGAGCCGGGTGAGCTTCTCGTCGTCGTAGCCGAGCCAGCCGGCGGAGGTGGTGTAGGCGGGGAAGCCGCGCTCGAGGAGGCGGGCCCGCCGCTCCTCGGCGCCCTCCCGGCCCTGCTGGAGGATGGCCAGGGCCTCCTCGGGGGTGAGGGCGTCGGTGAGGTAGCGGAAGTCGATCTGCCGGACGATCCACTCGGGCTCGGCGTCGGCGAGCAGCTGCCACAGCGGCTTGCCTGCGCGGCGGGCGGCGAGGTCCCAGACGGCGTTGACGACCGCGCCGATCGCCATGTGCATCACGCCCTTCTCGGGGCCGAGCCAGCGCAGCTGGCTGTCGCCGATCAGGTCCCGGTAGACGGATCCGGGGTCGTCGCAGACCTCGTCGACCGGGCGGCCGAGCACATGGTTCCGCAGCGCGTCGATCGCGGCGACCTGGACGTCGTTGCCCCGCCCGATGGTGAACGTGAACCCGTGCCCCTCGTGCCCGTCGCCCGCGTCGGTGCTCAGCACGACATAGGCCGCCGAGTAGTCGGGGTCCGGGTTCATCGCGTCGGAGCCGTCGAGCTCGCGCGAGGTGGGGAAGCGGATGTCGTAGGTATGGACCGCGGTGATGCGGGCGGGGCTCGCGGACACGGATTGCCTTTCCTTCGGGGGGAGTTCGGGAGGGGGGCCGGTCAGTCCTGGGCCCGTCCCGTGGTGACACGGGCGATCATGAGGGCGACGAGGATGATGCCGCCGTAGATGGCCTGGATCCAGAACGACGGCACCTGCGCCAGGGTGAGCAGGTTCTGCACGACGCCCAGGAGGAGTACGCCGGTCAGGGCGCCGAACATGGTGCCCTTGCCGCCGTCCAGGCTGATGCCGCCGATCACCGCCGCGGCGAAGACCGTGAAGATCATGTTGTTGCCCTGGTTGGCGCTGATCGCACCCACGTACCCGGTCTGCATGATCCCGCCGACGGAGGCGAGGACCCCGGCCACCACGAACACCCCGAGCATCACCCGGTCGACGCGGATACCGGCGGCGCGGGCCGCGTCGGCGTTGCCGCCGATGGCGTACAGGGCGCGGCCGACCCGGTGGTACTTCAGCACCAGGCCGGTGACCGCGAAGGCGACCGCGGCCAGCCAGACCGACATGGGGACACTGAGGAACGTGGTGGTGGCCAGGGTGAAGAAGCTGTCGGGCATCCCGAACAGGGTCTTGCCCTTGGTGGCGCCGACCAGGACACCGCGCAGCACGATCAGCATCGCCAGCGTCACGATGAACGCGTTGAGCTTGAACTTGACGACCAGGATGCCGTTGAAGGCGCCGACCGCCGCGCCGACGACCAGGATCGCCACCATGGCGAGGGCGGCCGGGAACTCCGTGCCCCAGCCGGACTCGGCCGACGGCAGCACCAGCAGGGCGCCGACGGCGGGGGCGATGCCGACGACCGACTCCAGGGAGAGGTCGAACTTGCCGGTGATCAGGACCAGCGACTCGGCGAGCACCACCATCGCGAGGGCGGCGGAGGCGCCGAGGATGGAGATCAGGTTGCGCTCGGTGAGGAACGAGTCGTTGACCACCGCGCCGAGCACCATGAGGAGCAACAGGGCCGGGACGAGGGCGAGTTCACGGGCCCGGCGCAGGACGACCGTGCGGGCCGTGCGCGGGTCCGGGGAGCGCACCGGGGTGAGCGGCGGGGCCTTGGTCTCAGCCATGGTCCACTCCTTCGGGCAGAGAGTCAGCTCCCGGGGGCATGGAGTCCACTCCTTCTATGGAGGCGATCAGCTCGTGGTCGTGCCAGCCGGCCGGGTGTTCGGCGACGGTCCGGCCGTGGAAGAGGACGAGGACGCGGTCGCAGCGGCGCAGGTCGTCGAGTTCGTCGGAGACGACCAGCACGGCGGTGCCGTCCTCACGGGCGCTGTCCACGCGGGCCAGCAGCGACTCCTTCGACTTCACGTCGACGCCCGCGGTGGGGTTGACCAGGACCAGCAGCCGCGGCTGCGAGGCGAGGGCGCGGGCCATGACGACTTTCTGGGCGTTGCCGCCGGACAGGTCGGAGACGGGCTGGTCGGGGCCCTCTGCATGGATGTCGAGGCGCTCGATCAGCCCGGCGGCGAAGCCCCGTTTGCGGTCGGTGCCGACGAACCCGCCGCGGCCGAGCCGGTCGAGGACGGTCATGGTGGCGTTGTCACCGATGCTCATGCCGGCCACGAGCCCCTGGTCGTGCCGGTCACGGGGCACGAAGCCGACGCCCGCCCGGAGCGCGGCCCGCACGTCCCCGAACGGCAGCTGTCTGCCTTCCAGTTGCGCGGTCCCGGCGGTCGGGGTGCGCAGCCCGGCGATGGTCTCGGCGAGTTCGATCTTGCCACTGCCGCTGGTGCCGGCCAGGCCGACGACCTCGCCGCTGCGCACGGTGAGGTCGATGCCGCCGTACGACTCCGCGGTGAGCCCGCTGGTGCTGAGGACGACGGGTGCCCCGGCGGGCACCACGTCCCGTGCCGCCTGTTCCTGCCGGGTCACGGCCTCGCCGGCCATCGCCTCCACCAGCGCGGCCCTGGGCAGCTCGGCGACGGGGGCGGTGACGATCCAGCGGGCGTCCCGGAGCACGGTGACGGTCTGGCAGACCTCGTAGACCTCCTGGAGGTGGTGCGAGATGAACAGGAAGGTCACGCCCGATTCCTGGAGCGCCCGCATCCGGCTGAACAGCCGCTCGATCTCCCGGTTGTCGAGCTGTGCGGTCGGCTCGTCGAGGACGATGAACCGGGCGCCGAAGCTCAGCGCCCGGGCGATCTCGACCATCTGCCGGTCCTCGACCTTGAGGTCGGCGGTACGCGCCTCGGGGTCGACGCGGACGTCCCAGGTGTCGAGGAGCGCGGCGGCTTCCCTGCGGAGCCGCCGCCAGCTGATGAAACCCCGGTGCAGGGGCTGCCGGTTGATGAAGAGGTTCTCGGCGACCGTCAGCTCCGGCACGACGGTCGGCTTCTGGTAGACGCAGGCCACCTTGCGCCGCCAGGCGTCCCGGTCGGCGAGCGCGGGCGCGGGCTCGCCGTCGAAGCGGACCGTGCCCTCGTCCGGGGCCTGGAGGCCGGTGAGGACGTTGACCAGGGTGGACTTGCCGGCGCCGTTGCGGCCGACGAGGGCGTGGGACTCGCCCGGCAGGACGGTGAGCCGGCCGTCGGCGAGGGCGACGGTGGGGCCGTACCGCTTGACGATGTCCCGGGCCTCAACGAGTGGCGTGATCATTTGACCGTGTTGCCCCACAGCTTCGGGTCGTCCACGTTGTCCTTGGTGACCAGGGGGGCGGGCAGCTGGTCCTCAAGGATCCCGCTCGACAGCTTGACGATGGTGGAGTCGTGGTCGGTCGGACCCGGCTTGAACGTCTTCCCCTCCATCGCCGCCTTGATGTAGTACATGCCGTACTTGGCGTAGGCGTCGGCGGGCTGGGAGACGGTCGCGTCGATCTGGCCCTTGCGGATGGCGTCGAACTCCTGCGGGATGCCGTCGTTGGAGACGATCACGATGTGCCCGCTCTGCCCGGCCGTCTTGAGCATGCCCTTGGACTTCAGGGTCTGCAGGGTGGGCGCGAGGTAGACACCGCCGGCCTGCATGTAGATGCCCTTGATGTCGGGGTTGGCGTTGAGCAGGGTGCCCAGCTGGGCGGCGGCCGTGTCGGACTCCCACTTGGCGGGGATCTCCAGGACCTTGAGCTTCGGGTACTTCTTCTTCACGCAGGAGCGGAACGCCTCGGAGCGGTCCCGGCCGTTGACGGAGGCCAGGTCGCCCATGATCTGCACGACCTTGCCGCTGGTGACGTGCTGGCCGAGGTAGTCGCAGGCCTTCTCGCCGTAGGCGACGTTGTCGGCGCGTACGACCATGGCGACCTTGCCCTTGTCGGGCGCCACGTCCACGGCGACCACCGGCACGCCCTTGCGTTCGGCCTGGTCGAGGCCCGCCTCGATGGCTGCGCTGTCCAGCGGGGCGACGACCAGCCCCTTCACGCCCTGGTTCAGCTCGTTGTTGATGTCGGTGATCTGCTGCGAGGGGTCGCTGTTGGAGTTGACCGTCTTCAGCGCGTCCACGCCCTCGGACTTCGCCATCTTGGGCACGTAGTCGTTGTACGACTGCCAGAACGGCGAGGTCAGCAGGGGCAGGATCACCCCGACCTTGCCGGTGCCGCCGCCTCCGGCGCTGTCGCTGCCGGTGTCCTTGGTGCTGCCGCAGGCGGCGAGCACGAGCGAGGCTCCGACGGCGACGGCCGTCGCGGCGATGATCCGGGACCTGTTCCGCTTCCTCAGTGTTCTGCCGGGCATCTTGGCAGCTCCTCATCGAGCGTGTTCGAGCAGATGACGGCATACTTATCAGACCACTCGACGGATTCAACACCCCGCGGACGCTTATTTTCCGTCGATTGACCCTCGAACGAGCCATAGTGGTCGGACCACCTTGCTGGTTAGACTTCGGCGCATCGGCGACAGGAGGAGCGGTGTGGACGAGACGGCCCCACAGAAGGGCACGGTGACGCAGCGCGCCATCGAGCGCATCAAGGCGATGATCGCGGAGGGCCGCCTGGAGCCGGGCCAGCGGCTGCCGACGGAACGGGATCTCGCCGCCCAGCTGGGCATGTCCCGCAGCTCCATGCGCGAGGCGATCCGCGCGCTGACGGTCCTCGGCGTCCTTGAGGCCCGGCACGGCTCTGGGATCTACGTCACCCAGCTGGAGGCGGGCGACCTGCTGGAGACGTTCGGTGTGGTCGCCGACCTGTCCCGCGGACCGCAGCTGGTGGAGCTGCTGGAGGTGCGGCGGGTCCTCGAATCGACGGCGACGGCGCTGGCCGCCGCCCGGATCACGGCCGATCAGCTGGCCGAGGTGGAGAAGCACCTCACGGCGATGAACGCGACGGACGACCCCGAGGAGATCCTCGCGCACGACCTCGCGTTCCACCGGGTGATCGCGGGGGCCGCCGGGAACGACACGATGGCCGCGATCCTGGAGGGGCTGTCGTCCCGGACGTTCCGGGCTCGGGTGTGGCGGGGGTACGAGGAGGAGGGGGCGTTCGACAGGACGCGGCGGGAGCACGCGGCGATCCACCGCGCCCTCGTCGCCCGGGATCCGGAGGCGGCGAGGGCTGCGGCGGCCGCCCATGTCGGTGAGGTGGAGGAGTGGCTGCGCGCTCAGCTCGGCACCTGAGCGGACGCGCCGGAAGGGGCGCTCAGGCCCGTGTGAGTCGCAAAGTCACCAACTCGAACGGGCGCAGGCGCAGTCCAACACTGTTGCCGAGCAGCTCAGGTGCGTCGGGGAGCGGGCGCTCCAAGAGGTCCGTCACCGTGACATCCGCGACCTCGAACCCAGCCGTCAGCGTCGCCCGGGCCCTGCCCCCGTGCGCCTCGTGGAAGCGGACCACCACGTCGCCGCTGCCGCCGTCCGCCAGCTTCACGGCCGTGATCACCACCGCGTCGTTGTCGACCGTGACCAGTGGAGCGACGTCTTTCGCTCCCGTCACCCGGCGCTCCGCCAGGTTGATCCGCCAGCCCTCGCGGACCGCGTCCGCGATTGCCGCGCCCGGCACCAGGGCGTGCCGGAAGTGGTGGATGCCCTGGTCGGTCTCGGGGTCGGGGAAGCGGGGGGCGCGCAGCAGGGAGGCGCGGACCGTGGTGGTCGTGCCCTGGTCGCCGTCCGTGCGGACGCTGCGCGTGACGTCGTGGCCGTACGTCGAGTCGTTGACGATCGCCACGCCCCAGCCCGGCTCCTCCAGGTGGACGAAGCGGTGGTTGCAGGCCTCGAACTTCGCCGCCTCCCAAGAGGTGTTGGTGTGGGTCGGGCGGTGGAAGTGACCGAACTGGGTTTCGGACGCGTACCGTTCGGCGTGCACGTCCAGGGGGAAGGCCAGTTTCAGGAACTTCTCCGTCTCGTGCCAGTCGACCTCCGTGTCGATCAGCAGCCGGCGCTCCCCCGGCTGCAGGGACAGCACCTGGGTGACCCGGGACGAGCCGAAGGACCGTACGATCCGGACTCCCTCCGCGCCGGCCGTCAGCTCGTCGGTCTGGGTGAGGTCCGTGACCGCGTTGCGGTAGAAGGCGTCGACGTCCCAGGCGTCCCACATGTTCGGGAAGTCCGGGTGGAGTTGGAGCAGGTTGGCGGCCGTGCCGGGGGCGATGGTCTCGCGCTCGGCGTCGAGGTCGTACGCGGACACGACGAGGCCGCGGGCGTCGATCTCGATGCGCAGGAGGCCGTTGGCGAGGACGTGTCCGCCTTCGGGCCGGTCCGACACGGTCACCTCGCCGGACGGCTGCTCCCGCGCCGCGCCGCCGGCGGGGACGCCGCCCCGGCTGTGCGGGGCCGCGTTGAACAGCAGCGGCCGGTCGCCCTCCCCCGCCAGGGCCCGCTGGGCCGCGTCGATGATCCCGGTGAGCTCGGCCGCGAGCCGCTGGTAGGTCGCCCTCGCCTCCCGGTGCACCCACGCGATCGAGGAACCGGGCAGGATGTCGTGGAACTGGTGGAGCAGGACCGTCTTCCAGATCCGGTCCAAGTCCGCGTAGGGGTAGCGGAATCCGGTGCGTACGGCCGCCGTCGCCGCCCACAGTTCGGCCTCGCGCAGCAGGTGTTCGCTGCGCCGGTTGCCCTGCTTGGTCTTCGCCTGGCTGGTGAGCGTGGCGCGGTGCAGTTCGAGGTAGAGCTCGCCGACCCAGACGGGCGGGTCGGGGTACTCGGCCTCGGCCTTGGCGAAGAACTGTCCCGGGGTCTCCCAGACGACCGTCGGTGCCCCCTCCAGGTCCCGTACCCGGGCCGCCTTGGCGACCATCTCACGCGTCGTGCCGCCGCCTCCGTCGCCCCAGCCGGTGGGTGCGAGGGAGTGCCGGGCGCGGCCCTTGTCCTTGAAGTTGCGGGCCGCGTGGGCGAGTTCGCTGCCCTTCATGGAGCAGTTGTAGGTGTCGACGGGCGGGAAGTGGGTGAAGATCCGGGTGCCGTCGATGCCCTCCCACTGGAAGGTGTGGTGCGGGAACTTGTTCGTCTGGGACCAGGAGATCTTCTGGGTGAGCAGGCGGGTCGAGCCCGCGGCCCTGATGATCTGCGGGAGTCCGGCGGCGAAGCCGAAGGTGTCGGGCAGCCACGCCTCGTCGTTCTCGATCCCGAACTCGTCCAGGAAGAACCGCTTGCCGTGCACGAACTGACGGGCCATCGCCTCCGAGCCCGGCATGTTGGTGTCCGACTCCACCCACATCCCACCGGCCGGCACGAACCGCCCCTCGGCGACCGCCTTCTTCACCCGCGCCCACACCTCGGGCCGGTGCTCCTTCACCCAGGCCCACTGCTGGGCCTGGGACATGGCGAACACGAAGTCCGGCTCGTCCTCCACGAGGGCGGTCATGTTGGCCGTGGTGCGGGCCACCTTGCGGACCGTCTCGCGCAGCGGCCACAGCCACGCCGAGTCGATGTGCGCGTGCCCGACCGCGCTGATCCGGTGCGCGGAGGGGACGGCCGGGGCGGCGAGGACCTCGGCGAGACGGGAACGGGCCTCGGCCGCCGTGCCGTTCACGTCCTGGAGGTCGACGGCGTCCAGGGCCCGCTCGACCGCGCGCAGGATCTCGTGGCGGCGCTGCGCGTCGGCCGGCAGTTCGGCCATCAGCTCGCCGAGCACCTCCAGGTCGATGACGAGCTGCCACACGGTCTCGTCGAAGACGGCGAGGTCCATCCGGGTGAGCGTGTACTGCGGTTGGTGCCCGGCGGTGTCCTTGTCGCCGAGCCAGGTGGGCCGGAACGGGTGGTAGTCGAGGATCACGGGGTTGGAGGCGGCCTCGATGTGCAGCCTGACCTGTTCGCCGCCTTCGGCGGGGGCGCCGACGCGGACCCACTGGTTGCGCGGGTTGAGGCCCTTCACCGGGGTGCCGTCGGAGCGGTAGACGAGGCCCTCGCACTGGAAACCGGGCATGTTCTCGTCGAAGCCGAGGTCGAGGAGGGCCTCCACGGTCCGTCCGGCCCACTCCTCGGGGACGGTTCCGGTCACCCGGAACCAGCTGGTGCCCCATGGAGCACCCCACCGGGCGCCCACCGCGATCGGCTCGGGCTCGGCCGCGAGCCCCTCGTCGACCGGCACGGGCTCGCCGGGCGCGTGCCACACCGCGACGTCGAGCGGCACGGACTCGGGGTACACGCCGGGGCGGATGCGCTCGTCCAGGACGCGCCTCAGGCGGGCTTCGACCAGGCTGCGGTCGTCATGCATGTGGGGTGCTCCGTTTGTTGGTTACCGGTTACCAGGTGTGCGTGACGGTGACGGGATCCGACGAGGTGTACAGCTCCCCTACGGCACGCACTTCGAACCGTCCCGTCGTCTCTCCCTGCTCCGGCTGGAGGCCGGTCAGGTAGTAGGCCCGCTGGCCGGTGGCGCCGAGGAACCGGCGGGTGCCGTCGGGGAGGAGGCGGTGCAGGGTGTACTGCCGTACGGCGCCGGGTGCCGCGTCCCAGGCGAGGCGCAGGTTGCCGCCGTCGGCCGCGGTGATCCGCGGGCCGGCGGGAGCGGCGGGGGTGCTCGCCGCCTCCCGTACGGCGATGCCGCCGAGCCGCCAGCGGACCGGCCCGGCGGTCGCCGTGAGGCGGACACCGAGGGCGTGGACCGTGCCGGAGAGTCCGGTGAGCGGGACGGTCGCGGTCGACCAGCCGTCGCCGGAGTCCACCGGCAGATAGGTGTACGGCGGTGCCGCGCCGGCACTGCCCGGCTCCGCGGTGGCGATGGCCAGTTCGACGTCCACGCCCCCAGCGTCGGTCCGGTACGTCAGCTCGACAACCGTCTGTGCCGTGATCGGCAGCCGGGTCGCGTAGAGGTCGAGCACCGCGGGCTGGTCCAGGGCACCGTCCACCAGCACGCTGCTGCCGCCCCGCCAGGCGTCGGCGAAGTCGAAGGTCACGGCCGGCCGGGTGCCGGACGTCCGGACCGCCCAGCGCCGGGAGGGGAGCCGGTCCTGCAGGCCGAGGTGGTTCCAGGGCGTGTCCGCGGCGACCTCGCCGTCCTCGTACCAGCGCAGCCCGTGCCCGGTGTTGAAGACGCTCGCGAACGGCACCGCCGTCACCGTCGAGCGGTCCGCCACCGACACGGCCGGCGCCCGCCAGGGGTCCGTGCCGTCGGGCCGGGACGGGTCCAGTGACCGCCCGGTCCAGAAGCGGTCGTCGGCGGCGTGGAAGTCACCGGGGGTACGGCTCGCGGGCAGGTGGTTGCGGGTCCACTCGGGCCGGTAGAAGCCGATGGACGTGATGTGCGCCGAACCGCTCGGGACCATCGCGTCCCAGTTCACGGAGGTGTTGGAGCCGTTGGACTCGACGTCGACCCCGGCCCAGAGCTCGTAGCGGCTGCGGCCGAGCTGGACCGCCTTCGTGCCCGAGGAGGCGAGGGTCGAGGCGCTCCACCGGAAGTCGACGAACATGTCGTCGGCGGCCTGGAAGAAGGCCTGGTTCTGGCTGTTCAGCGCGCCCTGCCAGCTGACCGTGCCGCCCACCGTCATCGCGTCGTACCAGGTGACCCGCTGGCCCCGGGCCGCGGCCAGGGACTTGAGCTCGGTGACGAAGCCGAGCATGGCGGTGCCGAGGGCGGTGTTGCCGCCGCCGGTCTCGGCGTTCACGAACCAGCCGTCGAAGCCGTAGGCGGCGGCCAGGGCGACGAGCTGGGCGGCGAGCGGGTAGTGGCCGCCGGCGTCCTTCTGGACCAGGTCGCGGGTCCACTGGAGCCGGCCGCCGTAGGCGGTGGGCGGCAGGAAGATGTTGCCGAGGACGGGGACGCCGTGCCGGTGGGCCGCGTCGACGATCGGTGCGTTCGGGGCGAGGATCAGCCCCTCTCCGGCCGAGCCGCCCCAGAAGACCAGTTCGTCGAGGTAGGCCCAGTGGGTGAGGGCGTAGTAGTCGGCGGTGGCCGAGCCCTGGGAGGGGTTGCCGGACGTCGGTCCGAAGGACACCAGCGACTGGATGCGGGCCTGGCCGGAGCGGGCGGTGGTGTTGACGGGGGTCGGGGTGAAGCGGGTGGCGAGCGGCACGGAGGCGGCGTTGAAGGCGAGGTCGGGGTCGCCGGCGGCCGTCCAGGTCTTCAGGCTGCGCCAGGTGATGCCGGTGCCCGGGCTGCCGGAGGGGAAGGAGTCCGGGTAGAAGTAGGACGCGTAGGGCGGGGTGGCCGTGGTGGCGGCCGCGGTGGCCTTCCGGGTGGCGGCGAGGGCGCGGGTGGGTGCAAGGGCCGCCGCGGTGGCGGCGATGAGGACGGTGCGTCTGCTGGGGTTCACGAGCGGGTGCCTCCTTGTGGGGTGGGGAGAACCTGTTCGGGGGTGACGACCTCGGTGATGCCGCGCGCGGTGAGATGGTCCCGGTCGGCCGCGCGGGTGTCGAGGACGGTGGTGGGGCGGGCGCCGTCGGCGGCGAGCCGGAACCAGGCGTCGAAGACGGGTCCGCCGGGGGCGTTGTGGGAGCGCAGGGCCGGGTCGGCGGGCACGACGAGCGCCGTGGAGCGGGGCCGCGCCGCGGCGGGCTCGGCCGCCGCGAGGACGTGGGCGATGTCCTTGGGCTTGCGGTCGTTGGTCAGCAGGCCGAGCCCGTACTCGAGTTCGGGGAAGTCGGCGAGACTCCGGCTGACGTCGTGGGAGCACCACCAGGTGACGCCCCACAGGCCGGGGCAGTCCAGGACGGCGTCGATCGTCGCCTCGGCGAAGGCGGCCGCGTGCTCGGCGGGGATCAGCGGCGCGGGGGCGCCCACCTCCTGGAGCCAGACGGGCCGACGCGCGTCCTCGGCCCAGGCCTTGCTCAACTCGACGAGGTAGGCGGCGTGTTGCTCGGTCTGCGGGGCGGTGCGGCCGTGCCGCTGGGCGGTGCCGTCGAACACCCAGGAGTGCACGGCGGTGACCGCGCCGAGGCGGGCCGAGTGGGTGGGGGTGAAGGGCTGGTCGTCCTGGTACCAGGCGGCGTCGTAGGAGGCGTGCAGGTGCAGCCCGCCGGGGGCGCCCTCGGCGCAGGCGGCCAGCAGCCGGACGAGCCACCTCTCTGCGTCGGCCGCGCCGATCCGGTCGGGATCGGGGTGCGGTCCGGCGGCGAACTGGTTGATCTCGTTGCCGATGGTCATCCCTATGAAGTTGGGCCGGTCCGCGAGGGCCGCGGCGAGGGTGCGCAGGTAGGCGGCCTCGCCCTCGACGACCTGCGGATCGGTGAAGAGGTTGCGCCGGTGCCAGGTGCGGGTCCAGGCGGGCAGGAAGTCGAAGCTGCTCAGGTGCCCCTGGAGGCCGTCGACGTTGACGTCCAGGCCGCGCTCCGCCGCCGCGTCGGCGAGGGCGACGAGCTGCTCCACCGCGCGGGGGCGGATCAGGGTGCGGTCGGGCTGGAAGTAGGGCCACAGCGGGAAGACCCGGATGTGGTCGAGTCCCAGCGCGGCGATCGAGTCGAGGTCGGCGCGCACCGAGTCCAGGTCGAAGTCGAGCCAGTGGTGGAACCACCTTTCGCTGGGCGTGTAGTTGACACCGAAGCGCACGGCAGGAGGCATGCGGTCTCCTTGCGGGAACGGGGTGTTCAGCCTTTGACGGCGCCTTCGCCGACGCCGCGGAAGAAGTACCGCTGGAGGCAGGCGAACAGGACGATGAGCGGGGCGACGGCGATGACGGTGCCGGCGGCGACGAGGCGTTCGTCGTTGGCGAAGGTTCCGTGCAGGTAGTTGAGGCCGATGGTGAGCGTGAACCTGGAGGGGTCGCTGAGCACGATGAGGGGCCACAGGAAGTCGTCCCAGGCACCCATGAAGGCGAAGATCGCGACAACGGCGACGGTGCCCCTGACCGACGGCAGGGCGATCCGCAGGAACCGCTGCCAGACGTCGGCGCCGTCGACGTAGGCCGCCTCCTCGATCTCGTAGGGCAGGTTGAGGAAGGCGTTGCGCATCAGCAGCACGTTCATGGCGCCGATCGAGCCGGGCAGGACGACGCCGATGAGGGTGTTGTTGAGGCCGAGTTCGCGCATGGTGGTGAACTGGGCGATGATGATGCCCTCCACCGGCACGAGCATCGCGAGGATGAAGACCAGGGTGGCGATCCGGCGGCCGCGGTAGCGCAGCCGGGCCAGGGCGTACCCGGCGAGTGCCGAGCCGACGCAGTTGGTGACGACGCTGGCGCTCGCGACCTTCAGGGAGTTGAGGGCGTAGTCCCAGACGGGGATGGTGTCGGCGACCCGCCGGTAGTTGTGCAGCGTGGGGTGTTCCGGCACGAAGCCGGGCGGTGAGCTGAAGATGTCCTCGGTCGGGCCCTTGAGCGAGGTGGACAGCTGCCACAGGAACGGTCCGACGGTGACGGCCAGGACGAGCAGCAACAGGGAGTAGCGCAGGACGAGTTCGCCGATCCGGATGCGGCGGCCGTGTTCGTCGGTGACGCGCGCCTCCTTCGTCGCGGGCACGGTCCGCACGCGCTCCTCGGTGACGGTCATGTCTGCTCCTTCCGGTCGGCGCGCAGCACGAGGAGCATCAGTGCCACCGTCACCACGAAGACGACGACCGAGAGCGCCGAGGCGTAGCCGACCCGGCCGGTGAGTCCGGTGCCGGTCCGCTGGACGAGCATCACGAGGGTGGTGTCCTCGCCGGCCGGGCCGCCGTCCGGCCCTGCCAGCAGGTAGACCTCGGAGAACGTCTTGAAGGCGGCGACCGAGGAGAGCGCGGCGACCAGCACCATGGTGGAGCGTACGGCGGGCACGGTGACGGTGAGGAAGCGGCGGACCGCTCCGGCGCCGTCCACGGCGGCGGCCTCGTGCCGCTCGCGCGGCACGTTGGCGAGCGCCGCCAGATAGATGATCATGTAGTAGCCGAGGCCCTTCCAGACCGTGACCGCCATGGCGCTCAGCAGGAGCAGCCACTGGTCGCTGAGGAAGCCGACCCGGCCCATCCCGACGGTCTCGAGCAGCGAGTTGACCAGGCCGCGTTCGTCGAGGAGCCACACCCAGACGAGCCCGACCACGACGACCGAGGCGACCACCGGGGTGTAGAAGGCGGACCGGAAGAAGGTGATGCCGGGGATGTTCTTCTGCACCAGCAGGGCCAGCAGCAGCGGCAGGACGACGAGGGCGGGCACCACCCCGACGATGTACAGGGTGCTGTTGCGCAGGCCGGTCCAGAACATGTCGTCGTGGATCAGCTCACGGAAGTTGGCGAGGCCGACGAAGCGGCCCGGGATCAGGGTGCGGCGGTCCGTGAAGGAGTTGACCACGGTCGAGACGAACGGGTAGAGCACGAAGGCGCCGACGACCAGCAGCCCGGGGGCGGCGAACAGCCAGGGACTGGTGGGCAGTTGGCGCCGCACGCGGGACACGTCGGCCATCGGGATCTCAGCCCTCCTGCTGGAGCAGCCGGTCGCAGGCCTTGACAGCGTTGTCGAGGGCCGCCCTGGGGCTCTCCTTGCCCTGCAGCGTCTTGGCGACCTCGTTGCGCAGCGCGGTCTTCATCTGGTCGCTGAACAGCACCGGCGTGTAGTTGACCGCGTTCTTCAGCGACTTGGCGGCGGCGATGCGCACCCGGGTCTCGTCGGTGCCGTCCTCCTTGGTGAAGTACGGGTCGTCGAGGGAGCCCGCGGTGCTGGGGAAGATGGCGACCTTCTTTGCGAAGGACATCTGGTTCTGCGCGTCGGTCACGAAGTGCGCGAAGGCGACGGAGGCCGCCGTGTGCTTGGTCCGGGAGTTGACCATCACGCCCATCACGTACATGTTGACGTGCCCGGTGCTGGTGATCTGGTCGGTGATGCCGATGTTCTGGTACAGGTTCGGCGCCTGCTTCTTGAAGTTGTCGAGGTCGAGGGCGCTGCCGGGGTTCATGGCGACGGCCCCGGTGAGGAACTTCTTGCCGGTGGACTCGGGGGTCGCGGTCAGCGCCTGCGGGTCGAGCGCCTTGGCGTCGTACAGCTCCTTGTACTTGGTGAGCAGTTCGACGCCCTTTGCGTCGTTGAAGGCGAAGCCGGTCCCCGCCTTGTTCATCAGCTGCGAGCCGTAGCGCCCGAAGTCCTCGATGGTCGGCACGTTGGCGAGGGTGGCGACTTTGCCGCCGCTCTGCTGCGCCATCTTCAGCGCGTCGGCGAAGAGCTCGTCGTACGTCTTCGGCGGCTGGTCGGGGTCGAGTCCGGCCTGCTTGAACAGGGTCTTGTTGTAGAAGAGCGGCCCGGTGTTCAGGTACCAGGGGAAGGCGTACGTCCCGCTGGTCCCAGGTATCTCGTGGCTGGCCCAGGCGCCCGCCAGGTACTCGGACTTGTACTTGGCCGCCGCCTTGTCGAGGTCGAGGGCGAGGCCCGCCTTGGCGAGCGGGGCGACCAGGTCCGGGGAGACGTTGACGACGTCGGGGAGGGTGCCGCCGGCGGCGTCCGCGCTGATCTTGTCGGCATAGCCCTCGGCGGGCTGGTCGATCCACTTCACATGGGTGCCGGGATACTTCTTCTCGAAGTCCGCGACCAGGCCGTCGAAGTACGACTTGAAGTTCGCGCGCAGGTTCCAGGTCTGGAAGGTGATGTCGCCCTCGACCTTGCCCGAGGCGTCGGTGGAACCGCCGTCGTCCCCGCCGGAACCGCAGGCGCTCAGCGGCAGGGCGAGGACGGCGGCAGCGGCGAGGGCGAAGGCTCTGCGGGAGATGCGCATGGTCCGTTGCTCCTTTGCAGCGGGGTCGGCCGAAGGTGCCGCGCCAGACCTTGCACGCCGTTTTGACGCCACGTCAATGGATTCGGCGCAGCTAAAGACATTAGTGACTCAAAACCCCTGCTCACAAAGGTGTTACGAACGCATTGCCACGGATCACTAATGCGCTTTAGGGTGTGGCGACTCAAGCGCATTAGCAGATCGCGGTCCCGAACCGAATGAGGAAGTGAGTTGGCGGAGAAACGCAGCCCCGCGCGCCGGCCGACGATGAAGGACGTCGCGCGCCGCGCCGGAGTCTCCGAGAGCGCGGTCTCCTTCGCGCTCAACGGCCGTCCCGGAGTCTCCGAGACGACCAGGGCCCGGGTCCAGCGGGTCGCCGAGCAGCTCGGCTGGCGCCCCAGCACGGCCGCCCGCGCCCTGTCCGGCGAGGGTGCGGCCACGGTCGGCTTCGTCCTCGCCCGTCCCGCGCACTCGCTGGGCGTGGACTCCTTCTTCCTCCAGCTGGTCTCGGGCATCCAGGAGGTGCTCGCCGAGCGCCATCTCGGGCTGCTCTTCCAGATGGCGGAGGACGTGGCCGACGAGTGCGCGGTCTACCGCCGCTGGTGGGCCGAACACCGGGTCGACGGCGTTCTGGTCGTCGACCCCCGCGCCGACGACCCCCGCCCCGACCTGCTCGACGAACTGGGCCTGCCCGCCGTGGTGATCGGCGGTGCCCCCGACGAGCGCCACCCCGAACTCTCCACGGTCTGGGCGGACGACGCGGCCGCGATGGCCTCGGTGGTCGACGAGCTGACCCGGCTGGGTCACCGGCGCATCGTGCACATCGCCGGCCTGCCCGGCCTCGCGCACACCCAGCGCCGGATCCGCACCCTGCGCGCCGAGGCCGACCGGCGCGGCCTGTCCGAGGTCCACTCGGTCACCACCGACTACTCCGACGCCGAGGGCGCGGCCGTCACCCACCGCGTCCTGCGCGCGACCCCGCCGCCCACGGCCCTCATCTACGACAACGACGTGATGGCCGTGGCCGGCGTGGCCGCGGCGGCCGAACTCGGCTGCTCCGTCCCCGCCGACGTCTCCGTCGTCTCCTGGGAGGACTCGGCTCTGTGCCGCATGGTCAAGCCCTGGCTCTCCGCCCTCTCCCGCGACAGCACGGAGTTCGGCCGCACGGCCGCCCGGGAGCTGACCACCCTGCTGGACGGCGGCTCGGCCCGGGCGGTACGGGTACCGGTGCCGCGTCTGACGATCCGGGGCAGCACGGCACCCGCCCGCGTCTAGAGCGAGCCGCGGCGGCCTCCCGCCGGGCTCACCTGCGCCAGTCGATCTTGAAAACCCACACGTGCTGTCCCGCCCGCCGGGCCGCCTCGGGCACGTCGATCACCAGGGCGCCGTTGGAGAGCGTCCAGGTCAGGGGGCGGCCGTGGCCGAGCATGGTCACCTTGTCGCCGGGGCGGACCGGTACCGGGGCCTCGACGGTGAGCCTGGTGCCCGGCCGGGTCAGGGAGTGGATGTAGAAGGCCTCGTCCGGGCGGACCGTGAAGCGGAGATCGTCGCCCAGCTGGGGCATGCGCGACCAGTACGTGGTGCCGTGGATCGCCTCGCCGTTGACGGCGAGCCAGGCGCCCGTCTCGCGCAGCCGGGTCTGCATGATCTCCGGGATGGTGCCGTCGGCGCGCGGGCCGATGTCCAGGAGGAAGTTGCCGTTCTTGGAGACGATGTCGACCAGGCTGTGCACGACCTCCTCGGTGGTCATGTAGGCGTCGTCCGGGGTCTGACGGTTGTAGCCGTAGCTGCGGGGGTCCAGGCCGCGGCTGGCCTCCCACTTGGCGACGACCGTGTCCGCGTACGTCGTGTACTCGGGCGTGGTGAAGTCGTGGAAGCCGATCCCCGAGCGGTCGTTGACGGTCACGTCGACCGGACGGGCGCGGTTCTTGGCGTGGTTGAAGTACTCGGCGAGGACGTCGACGCTGTCGTTGGCGCCGCCGATGTCGCACCAGATGATCTCCGGGTCGTAGCCGTGGATCAGTTCCAGCATCTGCGGGGCCTGGTAGTCCCGGACGAAGTCCTTGCCGGAGGTGTAGCCGGTGTACGGCAGCGGCTCCAGGGTGTACGGGTTGCGCGGGGCGTGGCCCATCCAGGGGCTGTCCGGGTTGAACCACTCGGGCATGGAGAAGTAGAGGCCGCGGTGGAGTTCGGGCGTGTACCGCCGGGACGCCTCGAACAGCTCCTTGACCAGGTCCCGTTTCGGGCCGAGCTTGACGGCGTTGCGGTCGGAGACCTTGGTGTCCCACAGGGCGAAGCCCTCGTGGTGCTTGGAGGTCAGGACGTGGTACTGGGCCCCGGCGTCCCGGAACAGCTCCACCCAGGCACGCGGGTCGAACTTCTCGGCCGTGAAGCGCGGGATGAAGTCGTCGTAGGCGAAGTCCGCGCCGTAGGTGTCCCGGTGGTAGGCGTACGTCGGGTTGTTCGGGTCCTGCATCTGGTCCCAGTACCACTCGGCGTACTGCACCCCGACCGGCGCCCACGCGGGCACCGAGTAGACGCCCCAGTGGATGAAGATGCCGAACTTGGCGTCGTTGAACCAGTAGGGCGCCCGGTGGCCGGCCAACGAGGTCTCGGTGGGCCGGTAGTCGGCGGTACCGAGCGTCAACGTACGGCGATTGGCGGCGACTTGCGTGCCCCGGCCGTGGACGGTGACCGTGCCGTCCCGCTCGGTGCCGGGCGCGGTGCCCGTGCGGTTGCGGATGCCGACGCGGACGCGTGCCTGTTCGCCGGGGTCGAGGCGGTGGATGCGGGCGGGCTCGACGGTGCGGGCGCCGGGGACGTCGACGCGTACGGACACCGCGTCGCCCGCGACGATCGCGACGGTGCCCGCGTTGACGACGGTGGCCTCGACGCTCTGGGCGCCGGTGGTGTCGAGCAGCGAGCTGGTCGACCGCGTGTCCCGCAGAGTCAACGCCCGCCCCTGGGCGACGGGTTGCAGGGAGAGCGCGAAGACGTGCAGGGCGGTCCTGCCGGCCTCCGCCGGGTTGGTGACCGGCAGGGTGAGGGCGACGGCCTCGCGCTGCGGGTCGATCCACACCTCGCAGGTGCCGATCCCGACACCGTGCGCGTCCTTGCCGCCGTCCGGCTGGTAGCGGTACGGCGCCGAGAGGGGCCCGCCCACCGAGTACCAGTCGCCGCCGCTCAGGCCACCCGTGCTGGTCGTGCCGTCGGCGTAGTGGACGGTGGCCGTGCCGGAGGCGTTGCCGTAGCTGCCGGCGGTGAGGAAGAGCGCCGACAGGTAGCGGCCCTTGGGGAGGTCCAGGCGCTGGCCGAGCGCGACGACGTTGTTCTTGGCGCCCGCGGTGGCCGCCGGGAACTCGAAGGGGATGCCGTCGACCTCGACCCGGCCGGCCGGGAGTTCCTCGCCCGGGAACGTGTAGCCGGAGCCGTCGAAGTCACCGCCTCGGGCGGCGGCGGTGTCGATGCCATCGTTGTCATAGAGGGAGTCGAGCGGTACGGGAACGGGGTCGGGGACGGGAACCCAGGACGACACGGCCTCCGCTTCGGCCCGGTCGCCGTCCGCCCCGGCGCCGTCCGCTCCGGCGGCGTGCGCCTCGGCCGGTACCGCGAGGGGCAGGGCGACCGCCGCGGCGGCGCCCGCCGCGATCCCCAGGACCTGACGTCTTGGACAAGGAGACATGCTCATTGCGCGGCTCCATTCATCGGATGTCTGATGATTGAGCGGGCGCAGGGGCCTGTCAATGGGGCCCGCACGAACAAGAGTTGACCCAGTGGTCGGATGACCCGCGACGAGATTGCGGTCACCGACGGCTGCGCCGCGGCAGATCCGGTCCCTGCGACTGGGAGCCGGGACTCTCGACGCGGAGCCCCGCGACCGGGCAGAGTGCCCTTTCGTACCGACGAGTAAGCCGCCTTCCCGCACCCCGAGGAGTGCCCGTGACCGACTGGGCCGGACGGACCGCCGCCGAGATCGCCGCCGCCGTACGCGAGAAGCGTGCCACTCCCCGGGAGGTGGTCGCCGGGCACCTGGAGCGGATCGCCCGGCTGGACGGGCGGATCGGCGCGTTCCGCAAGGTCCGGACGGACGCGGCACTGGCCGAGGCGGACGAGGTCGAGGCCCGTGCCGACCTCGCCGGACTCCCCCTCGCCGGGGTGCCGTTGGCGGTGAAGGACAACCTGGCGGTGCGCGGCGAGGCGCACCTGGACGGTTCGGCCGCGATGCCGGACACGCCCGCCGCCGCGGACCACGTCACCGTGGCGCGGCTGCGGGCGGCGGGCGCCGTGGTCATCGGGCTGACCAACGTGCCCGAGCTGTGCGTCTTCGGCACCACCGAGGGGGCCCACGGCATCACCCGCAACCCGTGGGACACCCGGCGCAGCGCGGGCGGCTCCTCCGGCGGCAGCGCGGCCGCGGTCGCCGCCGGGCTGGCGCCGATCGCCCTCGGCAACGACGGCATGGGATCGCTGCGCATCCCCGCCGCCAACTGCGGTCTGGTCACCATCAAGCCGGGGTTCGGCGTGGTGCCGGCCGGGATCGGCAACGGCGACTGGTTCGGCATGTCGGAGAACGGGCCGCTGGCGACCACCGTGGCGGACGCCCGGCTGATGCTCTCGGTACTGGCGGAGAAGGAGTTCGAGGACGCCGCCGGGCGCGCCCCACTGAAGATCGCCGTCTCGCTGCGCAGCCCGCTGGTGGGCGTGACCGTCAGCAGACCGTATACGAAAGCGGCGACGGAGGCGGCCGGGCTGCTCGCGAGCACCGGACACGAGGTACGGCGCGCCGACCCGCCGTACCCGGCGTCGATCGGGGTCACCGCGATCCGGCACTGGACCGCCGGGACGGCCGTGGACGCGGCCGGCCTGGACCCCGCCCTGCTGGCCCGGCGGACCCGGGTGCACGCGGCCATCGGGCGCCGCTTCCTGCGCGGGGTGCAGGCGGGCGACGCCCGCGAGCGGCTGCGGGCACGGCTCACCCCGTTCTTCACCGAGCACGACGTGCTGCTCACCCCGGCCCTGGCCCGCCACGCCCCGAAGGCCGGCCCGTGGCACGAGCGCGGCTGGCTGCGCAACGCCTTTGCCGGATCCAACTACTCCCCCCTGACCCCGGCCTGGAACCTCACCGGCTGGCCGGCGATGTCGGTCCCGTTCGGCACGCTGCCCTCGGGCGCTCCCTGCGCCGTACAGCTGGTGGGCCGGCCGGGGTCGGAGGCGGTCCTGCTGGAGCTGGCGCGGCAACTGGAGACGCTGCGGCCTTGGCAGCGGACGGCACCGGTCGGCTGAGCGCCGCGACGGGCCGTCGTTCGAGCACGGCGCCGTCGTTCCGCCTCGCGAAGAATGCAGGCAGTGGAATGCCCCTCGAGGAGTGCTACGCCCGCTTCGGTTCGGTCATCCGGCGGGCGGCCTCCACGACCGCCGCGCGGTGCAGGGCGAGCCGCTCCTCGTTCCAGGACTCGCTGAGCTCCTTGGGGTCGACGCCCTCGGCGGCCCAGAACCAGGCCTGGGCCGCGGCGAGCACCAGGGTCAGGAGGTCGTCGGGGGCCATGGCCGGGTCGAGGTCGCCGCGCTGCTGCGCCTCGGCGACCAGGGCCGCCTTGTTCCGGAAGGCGTCCTGTTCGAATCCGGTGGCGGAGGGGCGCTCCAGCAGCTTCCACAGTCGCAGGCGCATCAGGTCCGGCCGGGCGACCAGGTGGTCGAAGATCGCTCCGGCGTATCCGGGCAGGTCCTCGACGTCGAACGGCACGGACTCGGCGCCTGCCGTCATCGCCCGGGTCAGCACCTCGTCGAAGAGCTGTTCCTTGTTGCCGAAGTAGACGTAGATCAGCCGCTTGTTGGCCCCCGCGGCCTCGGCGATCCGGTCCACCCGGGCACCGGCGATGCCGTACGCGGCGAACTCGCTGAAGGCGGCGTCGAGCAGCCGGGCCTTGGTGGCGCTGGAATCCCGTGACATGACCATCACCCTACCAAGTAACTATCCAGTTATTGACATGCCGCCCAAGCAGGCTTACGGTCAAGGTATCTATCCAGTTAGTTATGGAATTGAGGAACCTCATGGAACAGCGCGCACTGGGCGGCCAGGGCCTGACCGTCGGCGTCCAGGGCCTCGGCCTCATGGGCATGAGCGCCTTCTACGGCGCAACCGACGAGACCGAGTCGCTGGCCACCGTCGACCGGGCGCTGGAGCTCGGCGTCACCCTGCTGGACACCGCCGAGAGCTACGGCCCCTTCGTCAACGAGCAGCTGCTCGGCAAGGCGCTGGCAGGGCGCCGGGAGTCCGCCGTGGTCGCGACCAAGACCGGCGTCGAGATCACCGACGACGGCCGGGCGGTCGGCCTGAACGGCACACCGGAGTACGTGCGGCACGCCCTGGACCGGTCGCTGCGCCACCTCGGCACCGACCACGTCGACCTCTACTACCTGCACCGCATCGACCCCAAGGTGCCGATCGAGGACACCGTCGGCGCCCTGGCCGAGCTGGTCGCCGAGGGCAAGATCCGGCACATCGGTCTCTCCGAGGCCTCCGCGGCGACCATCCGGCGCGCCCACGCCGTCCACCCGGTCACCGCGCTGCAGGTCGAGTACTCCCTCTTCGAGCGCGACATCGAGCACAACGGCGTCCTGGACACCCTCAGGGAGCTGAACATCGGCCTGGTCGCCTACTCCCCGCTGGGCCGCGGCTTCCTCTCCGGCGCGATCACCAGCCCGGACGACTTCGCCGACGACGACTGGCGCCGTACCGACCCGCGCTTCCAGGGCGAGAACTTCCGGCGCAACCTCGACGTGGTCCGCGAGGTCCGCCGGCTCGCCGCCGGCAAGGGCGTCACCCCCTCCCAGCTGGCCCTGGCCTGGGTCCGGCACCAGGGCGCGGTCGCCATCCCCGGAACCAAGCGCCGCCGCTACCTGGAGGAGAACATCGCCGCCACCGGGATCACCCTCACCGCTGACGACCTCGCCGCCATCGAGGCGGTCGCCCCGCACGGCGTGGTCACCGGCGAGCGGTACGCACCGGAGTACATGGGGACCCTCAACGGCTGACCGCCGACGCCGCCCCCGCCCTCGGAGATCATGCCGATCTTCGGGTGACCGGACCGGGACGCGTCCCGGTCACACCACACCCCCCACAGACCCACAGGAGACACCCCTCATGTCCGCATCCCAGACCCCCGCACCCCAGACCCCCGGCACCTTCGGGGTCACCACCACCGCCGCCGAGGTCGTCGACGGCGTCGACCTGCACGGCCGCCGGGCCGTGGTGACCGGAGCCAGTTCCGGAATCGGCGTGGAGACGGCCCGCGCGCTCGCCTCGGCCGGCGCCGACGTCACCCTGGCCGTGCGCGACACCGCGGCGGGCGACCGCGTGGTGGCCCGTCTCGCGGCCGGACTCCCGGCCGGGTCGGGCGAGTTGACCGTGCGACGGCTCGACCTCGCCGACCGGTCGGCCGTCGCGGCCTTCGCGGCCGGCTGGCAGGGCCCGCTGCACATCCTGGTCAACAACGCCGGCGTGATGGCCCCGGCCAGGGTCACCCGCACCCCCGACGGCCATGAGCAGCAGTTCGGCGTCAACCACCTGGGCCACTTCGCCCTCACCACCGGCCTGCACCGGGCGCTGGCGGCGGCGGACGGCGCCCGGATCGTCTCGGTCAGCTCCACCGGGCACCTCTTCTCCCCCGTCGTCTTCGACGACCTGGACTACCGGTTCCGCCCCTACGACCCGTGGACCTCCTACGGCCAGTCGAAGACGGCCAACATCCTGTTCGCCGTCGCCGCGGCCGAACGCTGGGCCGACGACGGCATCACGGCCAACGCCCTGATGCCGGGCAACATCGCCGACACCAACCTGGCCCGGCACATGGACATGAAGCAGGTCGAGGAGTTCATCGCGTCGGGCGAACTCGCCCTGCCGCCGCAGAAGACGGTGGAGCAGGGCGCCGCCACCTCGGTACTGCTGGCCGCGTCGCCGGCCGTGGCGGGGGTCACCGGCCGCTACTTCGAGGACTGCGCGGAGGCCAGGCCGGTCACCGGGCGGGCGGGTGCAGTCGGCGGGGTCGCGCCGTACGCCCTGGACCGGGACAACGCGGCCCGGCTGTGGCACGTGTCCGAGGCGCTGATCGGCTAGGACGCCGGGGCGCAGGCCGGCCGGGTCACAGGGCGCGGTACATGATGTGCAGGCCGACCGGTCCGTGCTTGGGGTGGTCGAAGGCCTGCGGGACCGTGCCGAGGATCGTGAAGCCGAGGGAGGTCCACAGGGCCACGGCGGGGTTGGTCTCGACGACGGCGTTGAAGACCATCGCCCGGTAGCCGTTCGCCCGGGCCTCGGCGAGGACGTGCTCGGCGAGGGCACGTCCGATGCCCTGGCCGCCGCGGTCCGGGTCGACCATGAAGCCGGCGTTGGCGACCCGTGCGGCGGGTCCCCCGTAGTTGGGGGTCAGGTAGGCGGAGCCGACGACGGCTCCGGTGGGGTCCTCGGCGACGTAGACCCGTTTCGCCGGGCTCATCCACAGG
This sequence comes from Streptomyces sp. NPDC001507, assembly GCF_042894765.1. NCBI lineage: Bacteria > Bacillati > Actinomycetota > Actinomycetes > Kitasatosporales > Streptomycetaceae > Streptomyces > Streptomyces sp. NPDC001507. The sequence goes on along the minus strand of NZ_JBIAVV010000001.1, from coordinate 228,735 downwards.
GCGCGGGCCGCCTGCTCAGGGGTGTCGGGGTCCCAGCCGTAGGTCTCGGCGGCGGCGACGATCCGGTGCCAGAAGGGCCAGATCTGCGGCCAGTCGTCCGCGGTGGCTTCTCTGATCAGCATGGGCGTGAGTCTCGCACGCCCATGCGCGTCGGCGATCGCGACGGGACTGACCGGCCGGTCAGTCCACGCTGGGCAGGATGTGGGGCTCGGCGAGATCCTCCTCGTAGCCGGCGAGGCGGATCGGGGCGGACCGGGCCCACACGTCGAGGCTGCCGAGCTGTCCGGGCCTGCTGCCCGCGCGCTCCGTGCGTTCCTTGGGGCGCTGGTCGCGATTCGTCTTGTCAGGTGTCACCGCGCACTCCTTCTGTGTCGGTCACCCTCGGGGCGGTACCGGACAGTCTGCGTTCCGGTGCTCGGCGCCCGCTCGGGTCTGGGTCAAAGGCCGGTTCGGACGCGGTGGCGCCGGTAACTCACAAGAGAGCAGGCCGTTGTCGACCGGCTTGTCCCCGGGACGGACCGTGGGTGTGGGTGGGACCCCTTGGTGCTGTCCGTCCCCTACAGATTAACCAAATGAGCGGGGGTCCGCTCGATAGGGAGTGCAAACAAGGTGTAACTATCGCGAGTCGCTCCGCAATTCAGCGATCCCGAAATGAACCTGTTCGTAACATCATGCCCTGTTTACGGCTCACCGGCCCACCCCTTGAATTCGAACATGAATTCCAAAAGGTCGACACCCGGCCGGCCGCGGCGGGCCGCGGCCGCACCAGGCTGTGCAGTTCAGGTTGCGTTGGCCGGGCCGAAAACTCGACATGATCCGATGGCGCAGGACAACGGCTGTCTCGCGGAAGGACTGACGCATGGAGCTGCGCAGCGTCGAGGAGCTGATGGATCTGCTGTACGCCTGCCGGCACCAGCGCGCACTGCGCGCCGCGGCACTGCTGCGCCGCAGGCGCCCCGCCGACAAGGAGCTCCAGGTGGCAGGCCTGGTGCACGGCATCGGGGAACTGCTCGGCCCCGCCGACGGCGCCGCGCACGCGGTCCGCCACCTGCTCGGGGAACGCGTCTACCACCTCGTCCGCGGGGACCGCACCGCCGCCGACGACGACGTGCTGCGCCTGCGCCAGGCGGACGAGGAGAGCCGCACCGCGGGCTTCGACGCGGGCGTCCTGGAGGACTGGCGGACCGTCCTGGAACTGGTCGCCGCCCGCAACTCCCGCCTGGGGGCTGTCGACTGACGTCCCGTCATGAGACGGTACGGCGATGACGTCATCGTACGGGCCGTCGTACGGGCTCCGGGGCCGGGCGGCCGTCGTCACCGGCGGCACCCGCGGGATCGGGCGCGCGGTCGCCGAGGCGCTCGCGGCGGCCGGTGCGCTGGTGTGCGTGAGCGCGCGGGACCCGGACGAGGTACGGCGTACGGCGGCCGGGCTGGGCGGGGTCGGCCTGGCCGGCAGCGTCGGCGAGCCGGAGCACGCCCGGGAGCTGACCCGGCTGGCGCTGACCGAGTTCGGGCGGCTGGACGTCCTCGTCAACAACGCGGCCACCAACCGCCCGTACGGCCCGCTCATGGACGCCGACCTGGGCCTGTGGCGGGAGGCGTTCACGGTCAACGTGGAGGCCCCGCTGCGGCTCACGCAGTGCGCGTGGCGCGGCTGGATGCGGGAGCACGGCGGCTCCGTGATCAACATCTGCACGGAGGGCGCGGCCCATGTCGGCCCCCACGTGGGCGCGTACGGCACCAGCAAGGCGGCGCTGCTCCATCTCACCCAGCAGCTGGCGGGTGAACTGGCACCCCGGGTGCGGGTGAATTCGGTGTCGCCGGGGCTGGTGCGCACCGAGATGGCCCGCTTCATGTGGGAGCCACGGGAGCAGGAGATCGCTGCCGGCCTGCCGCTGGGGCGGATCGGGGAACCGGAGGACGTGGCGAGTGCGGTGCTGTGGCTGGCCTCGGACGCGGCGGAGTGGGTGACGGGAGCGGACCTGGTGGTGGACGGCGGTACGAGGGTACGAGCGGCGCACACAGCAACCTAGGGACGCGGGGAACTGCGCGACCAGCCCCCACGCACCGGCACCCGCACCCGCACGATCACGCGGGATTCACCACTTGCCCGGCTCGTAGTCCTTAAGGAAGACCCCGTACACATCGTCGCCCGTCTCGCCCCGCACGATCGGGTCGTAGACGCGGGCGGCCCCGTCGACCAGGTCGAGCGGCGCGTGGAAGCCGGCCTCGGCCAGGCGCAGCTTGTCGTAGTGCGGGCGCTCGTCGGTGATCCAGCCCGTGTCGACGGAGGTCATGAGGATGCCGTCGGTCTCGAACATCTCCGTCGCGCTGGTCCGCGTGACCATGTTCATGGCGGCCTTGGCGGCGTTGGTGTTGGGGTGCCCGGCGCCCTTGTAGCCGCGGCCGAAGACGCCCTCCATCGCCGAGACGTTCACCACGTAGGCCCGGCCGCGCGCCGCCCGCTTCGCGGCCGCGGCCATGGCCGGCCGGAGCGCACTGATCAGGATGAACGGCGAGGTGTAGTTGCAGAGCTGGGTCTCAAGCAGCTCGATCGGCGAGATCTGGTCGATGGTCTGCACCCAGGTATTACTGTCCACGACGTCCGGGACGAGGCCGCCGGCGTCGATCGCGGTGCCGTCCAGGTGCCGGGCCACGCTGGCGTTGCCCGCGACGAGGGCGAGGTCGGCGACCTGCTGCGCGTCCAGGCCGCTGGTGCCGAGGGGCAGCGCCGCGAGGCCGTCGACCGCGCCCGAGTTGAAGGCGCCGATGACCTGGTGGGCGGGGAGCTCACCGGCGGGCAGCGGGGCGCTCTCGCCCTCGACCAGGGCCGCGTACGCGGACGGCAGCCGGCGTACCGTCTGGGTCGCGTTGTTGATCAGGATGTCGAGCGGGCCGGCCGCACCGACCCGCTCCGCGAGGGCGACGGCCTGCGCGGGGTCGCGCAGGTCGATGCCGACGACCTCCAGCCGGTGCAGCCAGTCCGCCGAGTCCTCCATCGCCTTGAACCGGCGGATGGCGTCCTTCGGGAAGCGCGTGGTGATCGTCGTGTGGGCGCCGTCACGCAGCAACCGCAGCGCGATGTACATGCCGATCTTGGCGCGGCCGCCGGTGAGCAGGGCACGCTTGCCGGTCAGGTCGGCGCGGGCGTCGCGCTTGGCGCGGTTCAGCTCGGCGCAGTCCGGACAGAGCTGGTGGTAGAAGTAGTCGACCTCGACGTAGCGGGTCTTGCAGGTGTAGCAGGAGCGCGGGCGCTGGAGTATCCCCGCGACCCTGCCCTCCTCGGTCCGGGAGGAGGGCAGCAGGCCCTCGGTCTCGTCGTCGATGCGCTGCGCGGAACCGGTCGCGGTGGCCTCGGTGACCGCCTTGTCGTGGGCCGTCTTGGCGGCCCGGCGCTCCTGGCGGCGGCGCTGCTTGACCGTGCGGTAGATGCCGGCCGTGGCCCGGCGCACCGCGATGGCGTCCGGGTGGTCGACCTCCAGCTCGTCCAGTTCCGCGAGCACGCCGAGGCAGACGGCGAGCCGCTCGGGGTCGATGCCGGGGCCGTGGACCACGGCCCCGTCCACGGCCTCGACCGCGGCCCGCACCGCTTCCTCGGCCGCCGGGCCGTCCTGTGTCACCGTCATCGCGCTGCCGTTTCCCTGGTCCACCAGCGGCGCTCCGACTCGCGCCCGCTTTCGAACCCGGAATTTTACGGAGCGCCGGGCATTACCTCCAAACCCGGCCGGATCACGGATCGCAGACCGCGATCAGCGAGACCACCTCGTCGGTGACCGCGCGGGCCAGCACGTCGAGGTCGGGAACGGCGCTGGCGTCGGCGACCAGGCCGTAGTGGACGCGGTTGCGGTAGGTGGAGATGGCGACCGCCAGGGACTGGCCGGGCGCGAGCGGGGCCAGCGGGTAGACGGCCGTGAGCGGGTGGCCGCCGAGGCACAGGCCGACGCCCGGCAGCGGCACGCTGGTGACCAGGATGTCGAACCAGAGCCGGGCGGCCTGGCCGACGAGCGGGCCGCCGAGCCGGTGCCCGAGCGCGGGCACGTGGTCGGCCAGCAGGGCGACGGCACCGGCGCCCCGGTTGGGGCCGGCGTCCTTGTTGCGGACCATCGCCGTGCGGACGCGGTCGAGGCGGGCGAGCGGGTCGGGGTTGTCGACCGGAAGCCGTATCAGGTACCCGGAGAGCCGGTTGCCCTGGGGGGACGCGGTGCGCGGGCGGCGCCTGGAGACCGGGATCAGGGCGCGCGGGGCGACGCCCTCGGTGCCGTCGCCGCGCTCGTCCAGCCAGCGCCGCAGGGCGCCGGCGACGACGGCGATCAGGACATCGTTGACGGTGCCGCCGACGGCCTTGCGGACCCGGTGCACGTCGTCGATGTCGAGGTCGACCCCGGCGATGCTGCGGGTACCGGTGGGCTCGGACCTCAGCGCGGCCGACGAGCTCACTCCGAGGGCGGACAGGGCGACGGAGGCACCGATGTCGAGGGCCCGGCCCACGTCGGAGAGGGCGCCGCGCACCAGCTCGGGGAGCCTGCGCACGTCGGGCAGGGCCAGCATCGGGCGCGGCGGCTCGATCGAGCGGGGGGCGCGCACCGGCAGGTCGAGCGGGTCCATGACGCCCGCCGCCAGCTTGAGGGCGCGCAGCCCGTCGGCGAGGGCGTGGTGGAACTTGAACAGCACCGCGAAGGACACCCCGTCCTCGCCGGGCAGCACGTGCGCCTCCCACGGCGGCCGGCCGCGCTCCAGCGGACGCTCCATCAGCCGGCCGGCGACGGCGTGGAAGTCGGCGGTCGGGGCGTGCAGCCGGACGTGGTTGAGGGGGTCGAAGTCCGGGTCGGTCTCGCGGGCGGCACCGCCGAACGCGAGCGGCTGCCAGACGTCTCTGATGCGCATCCGCAGTCCGGGTACCGCGGCGGCCCGGGCCGCGAGCAGGTCGGCGGCGTGCGCGCCGGCGGTCGGCGAGTGCGCCGAGAAGACGCCCAGCGCGCCGAGGTGCATCGGGTGCTGTTCGGACTCGATGTTCCAGAAGGCCAGATCGAGCGGGGCGAGCAGGTCAGCAGTCGCAGTCATCGAAAAGGGTGCCTCGCGTTGACGGAGGGTGGATCAGCAGTCAAACGCCGACTCATGATTACGGTCAAGTACGATCACGCTACGCTCAGTTAACAGCAGATTAAGTCCCGCCTCCTCCGAAAGAGGCGGGACTCCTGCGGCACCTGAGGTCACTTCAGCGCCGGTGGTCCCGCCTCGGGTGACGTACCCCACTCCGACGGGCGCGGGCCGACCGTGAACGCCAGCGAGCGCAGGGAGCGCAGCGCCCCGGTCGTCAGATACGTGCGGCCGTAGTCGGTGCCGTCGGTGCGGGCCTGCTGGATGTACCGGTGTCCGGCGGAGGTCCCCGGCGCGGTCACCGTGAACCCGCCGCTCGGCCAGAAGCGCCGGTCGAGGCGGACGTCGGCCCGGTCGAAGACGGGCGTGGACAGGCCCCAGGTGCCGTAGCCGGGCTGCACCGGGAAGAGGCCGAGGGACGACAGGACGTTCCAGGCGGACATGGTGCCGAGGTCGTCGTTGCCGGTCATCCCGGTCGGGCCGTCGGTGAACAGGGTCAGCGCCGCGTGCACCACGTCGGTGGTCTTCCAGGGCTGGCCGGTGGAGAGGTAGGTGTACGGGGCGATCAGGTCGGGCTCGTTCATGGGGTTGTAGACGGCCGCGTTGTAGTAGGTGTACGCGTTGCCGTGCACCCACACGTCCCGCGCGGTCTTCGCCGGGTCGGCGAGCAGCCTGTCGTAGGCGAAGAAGGAGTCGAGCCGTGCGTTGGTGGCGCGCTCGCCGCCGATCAGGGAGATCACGCCGGGCAGGTCCTGCGGGACGAGCCACTGGTACTGCCAGGCGGTGCCCTCGTGGAAGCCGATGCCGCGGGCCGGGTCGGGGTCCCCGGTGAAGGCGCCGGAGGCGTCGCGGGCGCGGAAGAAGCCGGTGGAGGGGTCGAAGACGTTGCGGTAGTTCTGCGCCCGGGTGGCGTAGCGGGCCGCGTCCTCGACATGGCCGAGGTCCCGGGCCATCTGCCCGAGCATCGCGTCGGACAGCGCGTACTCCAGGGTGACGGAGGCGCCGTGGTCGTAGTCGGAGTCGCCCACCTTGGTGTGCGGGCGGCCCCTGAGGTACGGCGCGTAGCCGTCGGCGAGGTACTCGGCGTTGGCCTCGCGGCCGACCCCGGCGTTGGCGGCCGGCGGCACGCCGTCGGCGTTCTTCCGCAGCGCCCGGTAGGCCTGCTCCTCGTGGCCCTTGAGCAGGCCCAGTTGGTAGGCGGTGGTCAGGAACGGGGTGACCGGGTCGCCGGTCATGATGTTCGTCTCGACCGTGCCGTAGCCCCACTTGGGCAGCCAGCCGCCCTCCTCGGCGATCCTCAGCACCGACAGGGCCATGTCGCGGGCCTCGCGCGGGGCGAGCAGGGCGAGGGCCTGGGCCTGGGTGCGGTAGGTGTCCCAGAGGGACCAGTTCTGGAAGTAGGTGAACCCCTGGGCGCGGTGGATCCGGCGGTCCCAGCCGGTGTAGCGGCCGTCGGCGTCCTCCCCGACGTTGGGCGCGAGGAAGGTGCGGTACAGGGACGAGTAGAAGGTACGGCGCAGGGCCGGCGAGCCGCCCTGGACCCGGATGCCGGCGAGCCGCCGCTCCCAGGCGTCCCGGGCCGCCCGTCGTACCGTGTCGAACGAACGTCCGCCCTCGGCACGCAGATTGGCCTCGGCGCCGCGCGCGTCGACGTACGACAGGGCGGTGGTCGCCTCGACCGTGCGGTCCCGGGTGGTGTCGAAGCGGACGTAGGCGCCGTCGGCCCCGGTGCGGGCGCCGGGGGTGACCGCGGTGCCGTTCCAGGTGCCGTAGGCGGTGAAGGGGCGGCTGAAGCGGGTGACCGTGTAGACGGTGTAGGGGGCGGTCTCGCGGCAGAAGCCGTGGCCGGTGATCCGGGTGCGGACGGTGTGGTCGTCGAGGATCTCGACCTCGCTGCCGGCCGGCTTGTGCAGCGCCTGGTGCGCGTTGAGCAGGACGTTGGCCTTGCCGGTGGCCGGGAAGGTGTAGCGCTGGACGCCGGTTCGGGCGGTCGCGGTCAGTTCCGCCGTCACGCCCGAGTCGAGGCCGACGCGGTAGTAGCCGGGGCTCGCCGTCTCGTCGGTGTGGTCGAATCCGGCGGCGTACCTGGCGTAGTCCGTCTGCGTGACGTCGCCGGTGGTGGGGAGCACGGGCAGGTCGCCGCCGATGGCGCAGCCGACGCCGGAGAGGTGGACCAGGGAGAAGCCGCGGATCCGGTGCTGGGAATAGTCGTAGCCGGTGCTGTGCCCGGTGTCCGGGGAGAGCTGCACCATGCCGAAGGGCACGGCCGCGCCGGGGAACGTGTTGCCGTCGTCCTGGCTGCCGATGAAGGGGTTCACCAGGTCGGCGAGGCTGCCGTCGGCCGGTTCGGCGGCCTCCGCGGCGGGGGCGGTGAGCAGCGCGGACGCTGTCAGCACGGCGGCGAGGCACAGCCGGGTGCACCGGAGAGCCGCGGTGGTATGTGACATACCACCGGCGGTGGTATGTGACATACCACTGGCCTCTCTCGTCCCTCTCATGTCGGATGACCTCCGAAGTTCGACATTGCTGTCTGCATCGTGAGGGGAGAGTGGCCCAAAGTCCGGCAAATGAGGGTTATTCACTCGCAGCGCGTCGCGCCCGAGTTGGCGTGCGCGCGAGGGCTACGAGACGATCTGGCCCTTCCCGAGGGCGATGACCCCGCCCTTGGAGACGGTGTACAGCTCGGTGTCGCGGTCCGGGTTGACGCCTATCGTCGCGCCCGGCGGGACCTCGACGTTCTTGTCCAGGACCGCGCCCCGCACCACCGCGCCCCGGCCCACCACCACGTTGTCGTGCAGCACCGACCCCTGCACCACGGCACCCGGGTCGACCCGCACCCCCGGGGACAGCACCGACCGGGTGACCTGGCCCCGGATCAGGCAGCCCGCGCTGATGATGGACTCGCTCGCCATGCCGCCGGCGTTGAAGCGGGCCGGCGAGAGCTGGTACGAGTGGGTGTAGATGGGCCAGCTGCGGTTGAAGAGGTTGAAGGCGGGCCGCTCGGCGATCAGGTCCATGTGGGCGTCGTAGTACGCGTCGAGGGTGCCGACGTCCCGCCAGTAGCCGCGGTCGCGGCTCGTCTCGCCGGGGACGTGGTTGGTGCCGAAGTCGTAGAGCTGGGCCTCACCGCGGGCGGTGAGCTGGGGCAGGATCGAGCCGCCCATGTCGTGCACCGAGTCGTCGTCCTCGGCGTCCCGGTGCAGCGCCTCCACCAGGGCCTTGGTGGTGAAGATGTAGTTGCCCATGGAGGCGAAGACGCAGTCCGGGGCGTCCGGCAGACCCGGCGGGTCGGCGGGCTTCTCCAGGAAGGTCTCTATCGTCTGCCCGTCCGAGCCCGGGGTGATCACCCCGAACGCCGAGGACTCCGCGCGCGGGATGCGGATGCCCGCGACCGTGACCCCAGCTCCACCCTCGATGTGCTGCTGGAGCATCTGCCGGGGGTCCATGCGGTAGACGTGGTCGGCGCCGAACACCGCGACGTAGTCGGGCTGTTCGTCGTGGACCAGGTTGAGGGACTGCAGGATGGCGTCGGCGCTGCCCAGGTACCAGCGCGGGCCGAGCCGCTGCTGCGCCGGGACCGGGGTGACGTAGTTGCCGAGCAGGCTGGACATCCGCCAGGTGGTGGTGATGTGCCGGTCCAGCGAGTGCGACTTGTACTGGGTCAGCACGCAGATGCGCAGCACGTCCGCGTTGACCAGGTTGGACAGCACGAAGTCGACCAGGCGGTAGGTGCCGCCGAAGGTGACCGCTGGTTTCGCCCGGTCGGCGGTCAGCGGCATCAGGCGCTTGCCCTCCCCGCCGGCCAGCACGATCCCGAGTACCGAAGGTCCACCACGACGCATGGCCGCTCCCCTCACCCTGGTGCTCCATGCCTGCCCTGGGAGCACTCCCGTTAAGCCTGCACCGTGATCGCGTCGGACAGGCGGCCTGTTCGTTACGCCTGCCGTTACGCCTGTTTGAGGATCTCCTCGTAGAGCCGGACCGTGCGCCGGGCCACCGCTTCCCACCCGAACTCCCCGACGGCGCGCTCGCGTCCGGCCTCGCCCATCCGGCGGGCCGTTTCCCGGTCGCCGACGACGGCGTCCAGGGCCCGCGCCAGGCCGTCCTCGAAGTCGTCGTCCAGGTCGACCAGCAGGCCCGTCTTGCCGTCCTCGACGACCTCGGGGATCCCGCCGACCCGGGACGCCACCACGGGCGTGCCGCAGGCCATCGCCTCCAGGTTGACGATGCCGAGCGGCTCGTAGACCGAGGGACAGGCGAACACGGCGGCGTGGGTGAGGAGTTGGATGACGTCGGCGCGCGGCAGCATCTGCGGGATCCAGTGCACGCCCTCGCGGACCCGGCTCAGTTCCGCGAACAACTCGCGGAACTCCCGGTCGATCTCCGGGGTGTCGGGCGCGCCGGCGCAGAGGACGACCTGTGCCGCCGGGTCGATGTCCCGTACCGCACGCAGCAGATGGGGCACGCCCTTCTGGCGGGTGATCCGGCCGACGAACAGCACGTAGGGGCGCCCGGGGTCGATGCCGGTCCGGGCGAGGACGTCGGTGGCGCGGTCCGGGCGGTAGAGGGCGGTGTCGATGCCGTTGTGCACGACGTGGACCTTCGCCGGGTCCAGGGCCGGGTAGCAGTCCAGGATGTCGGTGCGCATCGCCCCGGACACGGCGATCACGCCGTCGGCGGCCTCGATCGCGCTTCGCTCGGCCCAGCTCGACAGGGCGTAGCCGCCGCCGAGTTGCTCGGCCTTCCAGGGCCGCAGCGGCTCCAGGGAGTGGGCGGTCACCACGTGCGGGACGCCGTAGAGCATCTTGGCGACGTGGCCGGCCAGGTTGGCGTACCAGGTGTGCGAGTGCACGAGTTCGCGACCTTCCAGGCCCGCGGCCATGGCGAGGTCCACGGAGAAGGTGCGCAGCGCGTCGTTGGCGGTGTCCAGGGCGGTCCAGGGGCGGTGCCGGACGACGCCGACCCCACGGCCCTCGCCCCAGCAGTGCACCTCCAGGTCGACCAGGGGCCGCAACTCCCTGGCGAGGAACTCCACGTGAACACCCGCGCCGCCGTAGACGTCCGGGGGGTACTCCCGGGTCAGCAGTCCGACTCGCACCCGCAACCCCTCGCTCTCCACGGCCGGTTGTTCCATGGTCACCCAGATGCGGCGCGCGGGGAAGAGCGCGGTGGTTGTGTGAAACAACAGTCACCGCAGACCCCGCCGCCCGGTACCCGGTAGTAGAGACAGCAGCTGCGGCGCCGGAAGGCCGGCCCGGTGCGGGTGCCGGTGGCGCTCAGCAGGGGGTGCGCGAAGAGGGCGTCGGCGAGGGCGCGGGTCCGGGCCGCTGCATCCGCACAGCTGTTCGCGCGCGCCCAGCGGTCCAGCTCCCGCACGGTACCGGCCAGCGCGGAGCCGGCGTTGCCCCACAGCAGGCCGGCGGCGAGGCCGTAGCGCTCCCGCAGGGCAGCCCCGAGGGGTTCGAGGTGGCCGTGCAGGACGACGCGTACGACGGTGTCGGCGAGCGCGGCCGGGCCGGTGCCGGTGCCGCCGGGCAGGGCGCGCAGCTCGGCGAGCCGGAGGTCGTCGGGGGCGGCGGCGCCGGGATCCCACAGGAGCAGGCCGGGATCGAGGTCGGGGAGGCGGCCGTAGCGGACGGCGCAGCCGAGGGCGACGGACCAGAGACGGGCGGCCAGCGCCTGGTGGGCGATGGAGGCGGCGACCCTGGGTTCGGTGGCACCCAGACGCCTCGAAACGGCGTCGACACGGAAAGTCAGGGCATTCCCGTAAACATCCGATGTGAGTTTTTTATAGGCCTTTGCCAGAGTTGTGGATTGGCCGGTTCGCGCCGCGTCGGGATCTCCTACCGCAGGCCGGACGGTGCGCAGGACGAAGAAGCCGCCGAGCGGGCGGAGCGCGGCGAGATCAGGGTCCAGGTCCTCGAACAGGTCCACGAACAGCAGTAGTACCAGGCCTCGCGGGATCCCGTGGGCGCGCCCTCTCCACCCGGCGGACCCCACCCTGGGGATGATCAGGATCCCGGCGTACTCCATCGGTAGTAGGACCCATTAGGTGCTCAGGTACGACGACGGGAAGCACGCGGACGGGCAGAGTGTTGCTCATGGAAGCCGACCGATCACCGCGCGGGGCCAACCGGCCGCGCCTGACGCAGAGGAGCCGAGTATGAGCGCCCTCGCGTTGTCCGTGTTGCTTTCCTTCGTCTCCGCCGTCGCCTACGCCGGCGGAGCGATCGTGCAGGAGCAGGTGGCGGTCTCCTCCCCCGACGAGCAGTACATGCCGCTGCGCCGCCCGAGCTGGTGGGGGGCGATGGCGCTCAACGGCCTCGGCGGCCTGCTGCACGTCGTGGCGCTGGCCTACGGCCCGCTGAGCCTGGTCCAGCCGCTGGGCGCGCTCACCATCGTGTTCGCGCTGCCCATGGCGGCCCTCTTCGTCGGCCGCCGGGCCGGGGCGACCGCCTGGCGGGGCGCGATCATGGCGACCGTCGGGCTGGCCGGTCTGCTCTCCCTGGTCGGCTCCTCCGACTCGCACACCCTGGAGTCCGCCGGACGGATCGGCGTCGCGCTGGTCACCGGCGGGGCGGTCGTCGCGCTGATGATCGCGGGCCGGGCCGCGCACCGGCACCCGGCGGTGCGCAGCGTGCTCCTCGCCACCGCGTCGGGCATAGCGTTCGGCATGTCCTCGGTGTTCACCAAGGTCGTGGCGATCGACTGGGACGGCGGGATCGCCACCGCCGACCTGCTCTGGCTGTCCGTGATCGGCGCCTACGCCGTCGCGGGCGTCCTGATCTCCCAGGCCGCCTACCGCGGCGGCGGCCTCGCCGCGCCGCTGGCCACGCTCACCGTGGTCAACCCGGTGCTGGCGGCGGCGGTCGGCATCACGATGTTCGGCGAGACGTTCCGCTACGGCCCGACGGGCACCCTGCTGGCGCTGGGCTGCGGTGTGGTCGCGGCGGGCGGCCTGATTCTGCTGACGACCGAGCGCATCGAGCGCACCCCGCACCCGGCCGAGCCGGTCCCGGTGCCGGAGCCCGCCGTGGCCGAGGTGTCGCCCGAGCCGCTGGTCGAGGCGCTGGTGGAACTGGCCGAGGCGGGCCTGGCGCAGGCCGATGCGCGGACGGAGCCCATGGAGGTCAGGCCGGCGGAGGCCGCCTCTCTGGTCGGGATGCCGCAGCAGCGGTCGGGGTCCGCGGCGCCGGACGTGGTCCCGGACGTGGCCGATGTGCTGCTGCCCGCCGGCGACTACGTGCACGGTCCGCTCCTGGACCGGCGCCGTACGCGGATCAGATCCTGACGCCGCCGGCCCGGAGATAGGCGACCGGGTCGATGTCCGTGCCGAAACCGGGCCCCGTCCGCACCTCGAAGTGCAGATGCGGGCCCGTGGCGTTTCCGGTGGAGCCCGAGCGGCCGATCCGCTGGCCCGTGGACACGCTCTGCCCGGCCCGCACGGAGATCGCCGACAGATGGCCGTACTGCGTGTAGCGGCCGTCGGCGTGCCGGATGACCACCTGGTAGCCGTAGGAGCCGCCCCAGCCCGCCGTGACGACCTGCCCGGCCTCGACCGCCTTCACGGAGGAGCCGGTGGGCGCGAGGAAGTCGACGCCGGTGTGGTAGCCCTTCGACCAGTGCGAACCGGACACGTGGTAGCCGGTGCCGATCGGGGCGTCGACCGGGGCGACGAGGGAGTGGCCGGTGTGGGTGGCGGCCTTCGCCTTCTCGGACTTGGTCTTCTCGGACTTGGTCCTGGTCTTTGCCTCGGTCTTCGGGTGGGCCCTGGTCTTGGCCTCGGTCTTGGTCCTGTCCTTGGGGGCGGTCGTACTCGCCCCCTGGCCCCTCAGGCTCAGCCGCTGTCCCGGCAGGATCAGGTCGGGGTCGGGGCCGACCGTCGTGCGGTTGGCCGCGTACAGCCGGTGCCAGCCCCCGGCCACGTCGTGTTCCTGGGCGATCCCGGAGAGCGTGTCGCCGTGCACGACGGTGTACATCTCGGCATGGCCGGCCCGGGACTGCGGCGTGGTCTGCGGCTGTACGTCCCGTACGGAACTCTTCGCGGCGTGGTGCGTCGCGGGGCGGGTGGCCGCGCTCTCGGTGTGTACGCCGGGGGTGTCGCCGCCGCGGGTGAGCCCGGCCCGCACCGAGCAGACCGGCCAGGCGCCCGGCCCCTGGCCGTCGAGGACCTTCTCCGCCACCGCTATCTGCTGGTCCCTGGTGGCGAGGTCGGCGCGCGGCGCGTACCTCGTGCCCCCGTAGGCCTCCCACGTGGACTGGGTGAACTGCAGCCCGCCGTAGTACCCGTTGCCCGTGTCGATGCCCCAGTCGCCGCTGGACTCGCAGGCGGCGACCCGGTCCCAGGTGGACCCGGAGGCCGCGTCGGCGCTCGAGGCGGCGGCGAGCGGGAGCGCGAGGCCGGCGCCGCCCGCTGTCACGGTGAGCGAGGCGCGGTTGATCCTGTTCGGCTGGTACCGGCGGTGCCGGCCGCGTTCGGCCATGTCTGGAGTCCCCCTCGCCACGCGCGTCAGGAAGGCCAAAAGTAAGCGTCCCGAACAGGCCATGACAAGACGGCAATCAGCCGCCTCTCGCCACTGTGGGGCCGGCCGCCACGCCCGAACGCGTGCGACCGGTACAGGCGTTGACGCGACATCAGCCGCACCGGGCCCGCGGGCGCCCGCGGAGACGTTTCACGAGGTTACTGAGCCGTCGGGCCCCTGCGGTCCGTATCTGCAAGTGCGGCCGGTCGGACGGCGGGTCAGGATGGCCTTTGGGCAATACTGGCGGGCATGAGCGGCGGCAGCATCCCTTGCACGTTCTACGGGATCGACTTGATTCTTGAGGAGCAGGCGGTATGAGCACTTCGGCGCAGATCGGCGTCACGGGTCTCGCGGTCATGGGCCGCAACCTCGCACGGAACTTCGCGCGCAACGGCTACACGGTGGCGTTGCACAACCGCACGGTGTCGAAGACACACGAGCTGGTGGAGAACTTCGGGGACGAGGGCGACTTCATCGCGGCCGAGACCGCCAAGGAGTTCGTGGCGGCGCTGGAGCGGCCCCGCCGGCTGGTCATCATGGTCAAGGCGGGCGATCCGACGGACGCGGTGATCGAGGAGTTCGCACCGCTCCTGGAGCCCGGCGACATGATCATCGACGGCGGCAACGCGCACTTCGCGGACACCCGGCGCCGCGAGAAGGCGCTGCGCGAGCAGGGCATCCACTTCGTGGGCATGGGCGTGTCCGGCGGTGAGGAGGGCGCGCTGCACGGGCCGAGCATCATGCCGGGCGGCCCGAAGGAGTCGTACGACTCGCTGGGCCCGATGCTGGAGAAGATCTCGGCGAAGGCGGCGGACGGCGCGCCCTGCGTGACGCACATCGGTCCGGACGGCGCCGGGCACTTCGTGAAGATGGTGCACAACGGCATCGAGTACGCCGACATGCAGCTGATCGGCGAGGCGTACCAGCTGCTGCGGGACGTCGCCGGGTACTCCCCCGCGCAGATCGCGGACATCTTCCGCACCTGGAACACGGGCCGGCTGGACTCGTACCTGATCGAGATCACGGCGGAGGTGCTGGCGCACGTGGACGCCGCGACCGGCAAGCCGTTCGTGGACGTGGTGGTGGACCAGGCGGAGCAGAAGGGTACCGGCCGCTGGACGGTCCAGATCGCGCTGGACCTGGGCGTGCCGGTGTCGGGGATCGCCGAGGCGGTCTTCGCGCGCTCGCTGTCCGGTCACGCCGATCTGCGGGCCGCGTCGCGGGGGCTGGCAGGTCCGAAGCCGAAGGCGCTGTCCGAGGCGGAGGCGGGGGCGTTCGCGGACCGGGTGGAGCAGGCGCTGTACGCGTCGAAGATCGTGTCGTACACGCAGGGCTTCCACGAGATCCAGGCGGGCAGCGACGAGTACGACTGGGACATCGACCTCGGGGCGGTGTCCTCGATCTGGCGGGGCGGCTGCATCATCCGGGCGGCGTTCCTGGACCGGATCCGGGCGGCGTACGACGCGCGGGCGGACCTGCCGAGCCTGCTGTCGGACGAGACGTTCGCGCGGGAGATCGCGGAGGCGCAGGACGACTGGCGTGAGGTGATCATCGCGGCGACGCGGGAAGGGGTCGCCGTGCCCGGCTTCTCGGCGGCGCTGGCGTACTACGACGCGCTGCGGGCGGAGCGGTTGCCTGCGGCGCTCACGCAGGGGCAGCGGGACTTCTTCGGGGCCCACACGTATCGGAGGGTGGACCGGGAGGGGTCGTTCCACACGCTGTGGGGCGGGGACCGGTCGGAGGTCACGGCGTAGCACTGGCGGGGTGCGGGGTGCGGGCGGGCTGCGGTTTCGCGCAGTTCCCCGCGCCCCTGTAGGCGTGGCCGGTCGGGGCTGTTCTCCGGGTGCGGGTGCGTTGGGGGTTTTGCGCAGTTCCCCGCGCCCCTGAGGAGGAGGGCGGTCGAGGCTGGCCGCCTGGTGCGGGTGGGTTGGGGGTTTTGTGTGGTTCTCCGTGTCCCTGCGGGGGGTCAGGTGAGGGGTGGGCCCGGTTCTGGGGTGGGGGTGGGGTCTGGGCCCGGGGGGATGGGGGACGGGTCGGGGGGTGGGGGTGGGGGGGTTGGGGTCGGTGGTGCGGGGGGTGGTTCGGGGGTGGGGACCGGGGTGGGGTAGGGGTCCGGAGGGCGGGGGTCCGGGTGTGGGGTCGTCATGGTGGCCTCCGGCCGGTGTCGGGTCTACTGGCCCACCTACCCGAGCGGCGCTCGTACACTCCTCGCGGCCGCCGCCAGACCCGGGCGCGGGCTGGAGACCATCGGGAGGGCCGTGGTCGTGAACTTCGCGGCCGAGGTCATGGAGGCCTGGGCCAGCACGATCACGTCGGCGTCGGTCACGGCGTCCGCGGCGGCTGCCACGAGGCGCGCGCAGCCCTCGATGTCACCGGCCTCGAAACGGGTCCAGGCGTCCGGTACGACCTGGGCGCGGGCACGGATCGGGCGGTCCGCGCGCCGGGCCTCGTCGTCGAGCAGGGCCAGGGTCGGCGGCAGGGTGCTCTCGACCGTCGCCAGGACGGCGATACGGGGTCCCGCCGCCACCGCCTCGGCCGCCATCGGACGGTCGCCGCGGACGACCGGTACGCCGACCTCGCCGGCGGCGCGCTCCGCCACCTCGCCGATCGTCGAGCAGGTGCAGAGCACGGCACGGGCACCGGAGCTCACTGCCTGGCGGAGGGCTGCGGTGACGTCCCTGGCGACCGCGTCGGGGCCCTCCCGGCGGGCCCGGGCCAGGAGGTCCGGGTCCACGTGGTGGCGTAGCTCCAGGCCCGGGTGGTGCTCGTCGCGCAGGGCGTCGAAGACGGGGACGTGGAGATGTGAGGTGTGCAGGAGGGCGAGCACGCGCGGACCCTCAGAAGCGGCCGGGGTGGGCGACCAGCCACTCCTTCGCCGCGCGGAGCAGCTCGGGGTCCGGTGCCGGCGCCACGTCGGGGTGGCGCTCGGCCCACCTGACGACGTACGGGCAGAGCGGGGCCACCGGGGTCTCCTCGCGCTCGGAGATCGCGTACAGCTCGCGGGCGAGGGAGCCGGCGATGCCCTTCCCCTCGTGCTCGGGCTGCACGATGGTGTGTACGGGCACGAGGGCCCGGGAGGGCGACTCCAGGACGAAGTACTCGATGTGGCCGACGACTTCGTCGCCGGCGACCGCCTCCAGACGGCCGGCCGCCCGGTCGTCGCGGATCTCGATGTCGCTCATGTCGCCCTCCTGGTCCTCCGGTCAGGCCGACACGGCCTGCGGGCTGCGCTCCTGGTCCGAACCCGGTACCGGCTCGGACGGGTCGGCGCCGAGGGCCACGACCCGGTTGTCGTGGTCGACGTGCACGACCCGCGGCCGAAGCGTACGCGCCTCGGCGTCGGTGACCTGAGCGTAGCTGATGATGATCACCAGGTCTCCGGGGTGCACGAGATGGGCGGCCGCCCCGTTGATCCCGACGACCCCGGAGCCCCGCTCACCCTCGATGACATACGTCTCCAGCCGGGCGCCGTTGGTGATGTCGACGATGTGGACCAGCTCGCCCGGCAGCAGGTCGGCGGCGTCGAGGAGGTCGGCGTCGATGGTCACGGATCCCACGTAGTGCAGGTCGGCCTGGGTGACGGTGGCGCGGTGGATCTTGGACTTGAACAGAGTACGCAGCACTTTGGACTCCTGTTTGACGGCTCCCTGCCTGCTTTTTGCAGGTCAAGGGCGTTGTTCACGGTACACCGGCGCCGCGAAGCCGTCGACCAGGAGCATGTACGGAAGACTCTCCCGGTCCGATGCTGATTGGATGCCGACTTACCTGATGAGTCATCAGGTAAGTCGAGAGATCCAGAGCGAGTTGCCAACCGGGGTCAGCGGCGGTGAGATAGAGGACCAGGGCCGCGGCCCGCTCCTCCACCACACGACCGAGCGCTTCCGCTTCATTTTCCCTCTTCGCCATGCCCAAGGCGCATGAAATCGTCTCGGACGACGACGGTTGCAGGCGCCCGTTCGGCCAGGACTTCCAGCAGATCGGGGCGGGTCACGACGGCACAACCGGTCCTCCGCGGCGAGACGAGGTGGCAGGAGCGCCTCTCGTACTCGGCGAAGTACGTCCGCGATGTTCTTGCCGCGGTAGGTGACTTCCAGCGTTTCGGCGTTGTACCGGGCGCCTTCGCAGGTCGGGCACGGCGCGTAGGTGCCGGGCAGGAACAGCAGTTCCACCGCGACGAATCCTTCGCCCTGGCAGGTCTCGCACCGGCCCCCGGGCACGTTGAAGGAGAACCGCCCGGCCGAACCCGACAAGCGGGACTACCTGGCCTGAGCGCCGGGTGGCCGACGTCCGCCTAGGCCGACAGGCCGCCGGCGGCCACGACGAACCGCACCGTCGGGATGGTTCTCGACGGGGCTCCGCCGCAGCATTCGCTATCACGCCGCCGTCGCCAACTGTGCGGCCCCTCCCGGACATGAAGGCCATGACCTGTGGTGCGTGCCCATGACGACCATGGACCCAGACCACGTGCGCCCTCGAAGAGAGTGAGGCTCGGCCCGGGGAGGCGCGAGCGTCACCTTGTCGGTCCTTGACGACGGGCTCCGACTCCTGGGCCGCCCACCGCGGAAGGGCCGCTCACAGCCGGGGGGCGTTCTTAGGGGGCTGCACGGCGCGGTCCAGCGGCCGGTCGGCGCACATGGGCGCCGATGCCCCCACGGAACGAAGCCCGTTATGCCCTATTAAGATGATTTTGTGATCAAGACAGGACGATCCCGGCGCCGCCGCCCTTCATCCGATGGCCGACGCGAGATCGTCCTGCTGTCCCCCGCGATTCTCACTGTCCTCATCACCGGCTTGGCCTTCGCCACTCCCAGGGAGATCGCCTTCAGCCGTCTCCTGCCTGCCGCACCCGCCCTGGCCGCTGCGATGTGGCCCGTGCTCCCGACGATCGCGCTGGGGGCGTTCTGCCTGCTGACCATGATCGGGCTGAGCCTCGTGTACTCCGATCTCGGAACGCCCTACACGGCGGCTGCGATCGTCGCGGTCACTTTGACGGCCGCATATACAAGTCATCTTCGACTCCAGCGAGAGGAAACGCTCTTCCAGGTCCGGCTCGTCGCCGACGCAGCGCAGCAGGTGTTGCTGCGCCCGCTGCCGCGCCGTGTCCAAGGCCTCGATGTCGAGTCGCTGTATCTGGCGGCTCAGGAGCAGGCCCGGATCGGAGGCGACTTCTACGAGGTGGCCGACACGCCGTTCGGGGTTCGGCTGCTCATCGGTGACGTGCGCGGCAAGGGGCTGCCGGCCGTGGGAGCCGCCTCGGCGGTGATCAACTGCTTCAGGGAGAACGCGTACGACCAGCCCGACCTGAGGGGCGTCATCCATCGGCTGGAGACGAGCATGGGGCGCTACAGCGTCGCGATCCTCGACCCGGATCAGCCTGAGCACTTCGCCACTGCTCTGATCGCCGAGATCCCCAGCAGCGGCGGACATGTCAAGATCCTCAATTGTGGACATCCTCCGCCACTGGTGATGCGCAACGGCGAGATCCGCGTCCTTGAGCCCACCGTCCCCTCACCGCCCCTCAACCTCGCGACGCTCCTCGGGGACGACTACAACGTCGACACCGTCGCCTTCGCCTCCGGTGACCAGATGCTGCTCTACACCGACGGCGTGACGGAGACCCGAAACCGGGCCGGCACGTTCTTCCCGCTACCGGAGTGGATGCGGCAGCTCGGCCCGGCGACGCCCCGTGAGCTGCTGGACCGGCTTCACCGAGACCTACTCCATTACAGCGGCGGAAGGCTCGATGACGACATCGCGGCCGTCGCCGTCGGCTGTAGGCGCCCCGGGACTCCAGAGCGCTCCGCGTAGGTGGCTGGAACCCGTGTCACGGCTGCGTCTGCTCCCGGTGAGGAGGCGACCGCGCCAGCGATGCGGCGCGCCCTGCGCGGCGACAGGCTCCTGGCCCCTGCCGAGTCGCGCATACGATGCCGCCGATCGCGAGCCGGCCCGCGTTTCCAGGGACGCAATCACCACGGGGTCGGCCGGGGACGAGGGCGCACGGCTCGCCGCGCAGCACATCACCGCCGCAGCCCGGGCGGTCAGCAGCCCACCCACGCCTGCCGCGCCGACCGGCATCTGCTCTCGACGCCCTGCTCCCGCTCAGCTCGTTCCTTACTGCACCGCCGCCCTCTGCTGCTGCGACGCGGCAGCCGCGCGACGGATTCGATCGGCGTCGGCTTGCCCACAGTGGTGTTATCAAGGGTGTATGGAGGCATTCTCCGAACGCCCTCTGAGCCCGGAACGTCATCCGCCCGTCGGCCGCTCGCGCAAAGGTCGCGCTTCCCGGATGGACCTGCGCAGTGCGGCCGGTCAGGTGTTCCTCCTCCAGGTCGTCGTCGTGGTCCTGCTGGTGGTGGCCGCGGTGGTGGGCATGGTGCTCCAGGCGGCGAGTGACGCTCTGCAGCACGGGCGACGGGAGTCGGTCATCGCGGCCCAGTCGTTCGCGAGTGCCCCTGGTGTGGCCGCGGCACTGCAGAGCCGGGACCCCTCAGCGGTGCTCCAGCCGCGGGCCGAGGCCGCGCGCAAGCGCACAGGCATGGATTTCGTC
Organism: Streptomyces sp. NPDC001507; assembly: GCF_042894765.1. Lineage (NCBI taxonomy): Bacteria > Bacillati > Actinomycetota > Actinomycetes > Kitasatosporales > Streptomycetaceae > Streptomyces > Streptomyces sp. NPDC001507. The sequence goes on along the minus strand of NZ_JBIAVV010000001.1, from coordinate 208,569 downwards.
GTCGTCATGAGCACGAAGGGGATTCGTTACACGTACCCCTATCCGCGGGAGATCGGGAAGAAGTTCGTCGGCGTGATCGAACCGGCGCTGAAGAACCGTACCGTCATCGAGCAGGCCGGTGGGCCGCCTCTGCCCGCGGGCCGGGGGACGGACGTGCAGGCGGTGGTCCCGGTGACCGACTCGCGCGGCAAGGTGGTCGGCCTGGTCTCCGCCGGAATCACGGTCAAGAACGTGATGGGGCTGTGGCTGCCGCAGCTGCCGATCATCTTGGCCAGCGGCGCGGTCGCGCTGGCGCTGGCCATGACGGGAACGACGCAGGTGTCCCGGCGGCTGCGGCGGCAGACCTTCGGCCTGGCTCCGGTGGAGCTGGCACAGTTGTACGAGCACCACGACGCGGTCCTGCACGCGGTGCGGGAAGGGGTGCTGATCACCGGCGCCGACGGACGGCTGCTGTTGGCGAACGACGAGGCGACGCGGCTTCTCGGACTGCCGGCTGACGTACGGGGGCGCTCGGTGCGGGAGCTGGGACTGCCGGAGCCGGTCGTGAGCCTGCTGTCGTCGCCTGAGGAGGTCACCGACGAGGTGCTTCGCGCGGGGGACCGACTGCTGGCGGTGAACAAACGGCCGACGTACCCCCAGGGCGACCGGGGAGGCAGCGTCGTGACCCTCCGGGACACCACCGAGCTGGCGGAGATCTCGGGTCGGGCCGAGGTCTCGCGGGAGCGGCTGAAGCTGCTGTACGAGGCCGGGGTGCGGATCGGGACGACGCTGGATGTGAGGCGTACGGCCCAGGAGCTGGCCGACGTGGCGGCGCCGCAGTTCGCCGACCTCGTGACGGTGGATCTGCTCGACGCGGTGCTGCGGGGGTGGGAGCCGACGGCGGAGGGCTGGCGGCATCTGCGCCGGGCGGCGATCGGCGGCGAACAGCGGATGATGCCGGTGTATCCGCTGGACGAAGTGATCGCGTTCTCACCCCGCACCCCGCAGATGCGGTCGCTGCAGGAGGGGCGAGGGATGCTGGAGACGGACCTGCGCCGGTCAGACGGCTGGCGGGAACAGGACCCGGAGCGCGCCCGGAAGGCCCTGGAGGGCGGTCTGCGGTCGCTGGTGGCCGTGCCACTGCGGGCGCGGAACGTACCGCTGGGCGTGGCGAACTTCTACCGGACGGCGGATTCCCCTCCGTTCGAGCCGGAGGATCTCACCTTCGCGGAAGAACTGGCCGTACGGGCGGCGGTAGCCATCGACAACGCCCGGCGGTTCACCCGGGAGCACACGGTGGCGGTGGCGCTGCAGCGCAGTCTGCTGCCGCGTGGACAGCCGGAGCAGGACGCGCTGGAGGTGGCGTGGCGGTATCTGCCCTCGGAGGCGGGGGTGGGCGGGGACTGGTTCGACGTCATCCCGCTTCCGGGCGCGCGCGTGGCCCTGGTGATGGGTGACGTCGTCGGTCACGGGCTGCACGCGGCGGCGACGATGGGTCGGCTGCGCACCGCTGTGCACAACTTCTCCACCCTGGACCTGCCCGTGGACGAGGTGCTCGGGAACCTGGACGACCTGGTCGTGCGCATGGACAACGAGAAGAACAGGGGTGATGCCGTCGATGACGACGAAGGGGAGGCGGTGACCGGAGCGACCTGTCTGTACGCGGTTTACGACCCGGTGGCGGGGACCTGCACGATGGCCCGTGCGGGACACCCGGAACCGGTGGTGGTGCGCCCGGACGGGACGGTCACCTGCCTTGGTGTGCCGGTCTCGGCGCCCCTCGGTCTGGGCGGCTACCCCTTCGAGAGCGCCGAGGTGTCCCTGCCGGAGGGTTCACAACTGGTGCTGTACACCGACGGCCTGGTGGAGAACCGCGCCCACGACTTCGACGTCGGGTTGGAGATGCTGCGCCGGGCTTTGGGCGGGTCCGGGAAACGCACTCCGGAGGAGGTGTGTCAGGCGGTGATCGACGCGCTGAAGCCGTCACGCCCCTCCGACGACATCGCGCTGCTGACGGCACGTACCCGGATGTTCCCGCCCTCGCGCGTGGCCGAGTGGGACGTGCCGCCCGATCCGGCGTTGGTTCCCTCGGTGCGGGCGCGCTGCAGGGAGACGTTGCTGGAGTGGGGGCTGGAGGAGACCGGATTCGCCACGGAGCTGATCGTCAGCGAGTTGGTCACGAACGCGATCCGGTACGGCTCGCCGCCGGTCGGCGTACGGCTGTTGCACGGACGCTGTCTGATCTGCGAGGTCTCGGACGGCAGCGGTACCTCGCCGCGCCTGCGGCGGGCGGCGACCACGGACGAAGGCGGGCGGGGGCTCTTTCTGGTGGCGCAGTTCGCGCAGCGATGGGGAACGCGGTACACGACCCGCGGCAAGGTCATCTGGACGGAGCAGCTTCTTCACGACGGCGAATCCGCCGCCTCGGGCGTCGCACCGGTCGACTTCCTTCTCGACCAGTTCGATGATCCCGGTTTGTGAGCCGACGTTGACCCCGAGCGCCATGGACAGCGGCATGTCCGGCGTAACGAACCCCTTTGGCCCGTTCGACGGGGCTTGACTCTGGGGACCGGCGTCGCCCCGCTCGCTTGGGGGCTCACGGGACTCGAACGTCGCCTGGCCGCGAGGAGATCGGACTCTGCCTAACGGGATGGTCAGATCCTGCTCGGGGACGGGGTGGGTGAGTCGTGCCGGCCCAAGCGGCCCCATCCCACGGGCGAGCCGTCCAGCCACGCGTCCAGCTTCCGAGCAGGGCGCCCGAAGAGCGCAGCAGCCACCGTGCAGGTCAGCAGGCCGGACACCGCCCGGCCCGATGCTGACAGCTTGCTGACCCGGAGGCAGCGATCAGCGCTCTGACCTGCGAAAACACTGAAACGCTAGATCTTGGACTTGAACATGGTACGAAGCACGAGGAAACTCCCGATTCGTCTGCTCCCTGCCTGCTTCTGCAGGTCAAGGGCGGTCGCTGGAGGCTACCTCGGTTCGCGCGTACCGTCAGCCGCTGCCCGTCCCCGTGGAGCCGGGACGGACGTCCGTGACGGTGAACAGCTCCGCGGTGCCGCTGATCTCCAGGAGCCGGCTGACGGCGGCCGGCAGGGGACCCACCAGCAGGAGGGTCCTGCCGTCGGCGCGGTGGCGGTGGCGGGCCCGGACGAGCGCGTTGAGCAGCATGCTGTCGGCGAAGGTGACCCCGGCGAGGTCGACAGCCGTGACGGGCATCCCCGCCCGGTCGGCCGCCTCCCAGGCCCGCTCGAAGTCACCGGCGTCGTCGTAGTCGACCTCGCCCCGAACGGTGAGCACGAAGACCTGCGCGCGGCGGTCGATGCGCTCGCTCAGGTCCGGGGCCGGGTGCACGGCGCCATCCTCACGTCGACGGCCCTGGTGGGGCCGCTGGAGCCGGTGGGGGCGGACCGGGCGGCCGGGCCGCTGCCCGTGGGAGCCGTCACAGCCTGGGCGACGAACGTCATGCGGTCCCTCTCGGCGGGTACACGGATGACTGTCGGGTTCGCAAGCGGGCGAACGCGACCGCACGACGGCGGTGCGTGGAGGGCCGGTGCGGCCACCACGGAGACACGGCCGTCGCGAGCGCCCCGCGCCCGGGTCGCGTACCGGGACGCGCTTCCGGTCACCCGTGCGCCTGCGGCGTTCGGGACGTACCGCGCGGTCACCGCGGACCGCGTCGGCAAGAGGTCTCCGAAGGGAATGAGGAACATTCGAAGAACAGTTGCCGTTTGACAACAATAGCCATGAGGCAACAGAGTAGCCGCGTCGGACGTACACGGGGAAGGACCTGGAATGATCCGGTGGACGGAGACCGCTCCGGGCACCGCCCGCCATCGTCGTGAAGCGGTGGTGGCACCGGTGCCGTGACTTCTTCAGGCGGTCCGGCTGCCGGAGTCCGGAGCCTCGTCGTGTATCTGCGTGGCCGCGGTGGCACAGAACGCCTCCAGGCCCTCCAGCAGGGCAACGCGCTTGGCCGCGGGCATGTCGGCCAGCACCTTCTGCAACTCGTTCTCCCGGCGGGCGCGCAGATCGGCGAGGAAGAGGCGCCCCCGGACGCTGAGATGGAGCCGCACCTCGCGCCGGTCCTCCGGACTCACCACGCGCTCGACGAACCCCGCGGCCTGCAGCCGGTCACACAGCCGGCTCGTCGACGGCGGGGTGGAGGCGAGGAACTCGGCGAGGGTGCGCAGGTTGATGCCCTCGTGGTGCTCGAGGATGTGCAGCACGCGCAGCTGGGAGGCGGAGGTGGGCGCGGTCGACGCCCGGCCCCAGACGACCTCCAGCAGCTCGACGGCCCGCGTGGTCACGCGTGCGACCTCTTCGGGCTCGGGGCGGCGGCGGAAGGCAGTCACGGTCACACTCTCGCAGGCACTGGGGTGCCTCTCAGCGTACTAGCCGCCGCCATCGGCCATGGACACCCCGGGACGACAGACGCGGCTTCGCACGGAGCCCGGCGCCGCCGCCGGGCCCGCACGTTGTCAGGAGAAAGATTGGTGCATCCCCCATCGTGAACAGATTCGAAACCGCTGAACGCGCCCTGCGCACAGCGGCCCCCCACGAACTGCTCGACGCCGTCCGCCTCGTGCTGACCGAGCGATACGACGCGGCGGACGCCGAGCTGTTCATGGCCGACTACAGCCTGACGGTGCTCCAGCCGGTGTCGGTGGCGCCGCACAACCTGGAGTCGGTACCGGTGCACGGCAGCCCGGCCGGCCGGGCCTTCGGCTCCCAGACGCCCTACTGCGAGGACGGCCGCGGCCGGCCGGCCCGGGTCCATCTGCCGGTGAGCGTGCGCGGCGACCGGCTCGGCGTGCTCACCGTGACGCTGAACGGCAGCGAGGCGCCCTCCGACTGCGTCGCGGAACTCGCCGAGATCGCCGACGCGCTGGCGCACGAGGTGATCGTGGCCGAGCGCGACACGGACCTGTACCTCCAGGCCCGGCGCAAGGACCGGCTCACCCTGGCCGCGGAGATGCAGTGGCATCTGCTGCCCGGCCGCTCCTGTTCCCGGCCGGAGTACGACCTGGCCTGCCAGCTGGAGCCGGCCTACGCCGTCTTCGGGGACAACTTCGACTGGTCGGCCACGTCCGACCGGCTGATGCTGTACGTCACGAACGGCATGGGCGAGGGCATAGAGGCGGCCCTGCTGACCAACCTCGCCGTCAACGCCCTGCGCAACGCGCGGCGCGCCGGAATCTCCATCGAGGACCAGGCGGCCCTGGCCGACCAGGCCGTCTATGCCCACTACCAGGGCCGCCGCTACCTGTCCGTCCTGATGCTGGACCTCGACCTGGCGACGGGCCGGGCGAGCGTGGTGGACGCCGGCTCCCCCCAGCTGCTGCGGCTGCGCGGCGGCGCTGTCGAGCGCGTGCCCTTCGAGGCACAACTGCCACTGGGCATGTTCGAGGAGACGGACTACGTGGCGCAGGACTTCGCCGTCGAGCCCGGGGACCGGCTCATCTTCGTCAGCGACGGCGTGCACGCGGTGCACTCCCCCAAGGGCGAGACGTACGGCGAGCGGGCGCTGGCCCGGGCCATCCAGTCCACCCGGCTGCTGCCCGCCGCCGAGGTGCCGCGCGCCGTTCTGCGCGAGCTGGCGGGTCATCGCGGCGATGCCGTGGCGGCGGACGACGACGCGCTGGTCGTGTGCCTCGACTGGCGGGGGCGGACGCAGTCGTGACGCCGTGACGTGAGGTGGCGTCCGCGTTCCCGGACGCCCGGCTGGCGAACCGCCGGGCCCGGGAACGGCCTCGCGCATGTCCTCGTGTAGGTCGCGGTGTACGTCCGCGCGTACGTCAGCCGGTTCCGCCCTCGTCTCCCGTCCCGGCGTCCAGCGCGGCCAGAAACCCGCGGAGCCCTCGCCCGAGGGCCTCGGCATCGGCCGGGTCCATGGCGCCGAGGGCGACGGCCAGCCGCCGCGACCTGCGGCATGCCACCTCGTCGAGCGCCTGCCGGCCCTGCCTCGTCACATGCAGTCGCACCACGCGCCGATTACGCGGATGCAGCTCCCGCTCCAGCAGGGCGGCCGCCTCCAGCCGGTCGCAGAGCCGGCTTGCGGCGGGCAGCCCGATGTCCATTCGCACGGCCAGGGCGGTCAGGTTGATCCCCGGTTCCCCCTCCATGACGCGCAGGGCGCGCAGCTGGTGCGACGACAGCCGCACGCTCGCGCCCTGCGCGGCGACCGACCACAGGGTCGTGAGGCACTCGACGGCGTCGGCCATCGACACGGCCAACGCGGTGAGGCGGTCCGACGGGCCGTCCGACGGGCCGTCCCCGGCATCACTGAGACCAGTCACGAGGTTTCGCTTTCCGACATCGCCTGTCCATGCAGGTACCACCTTGTTCCCTCGCGGTACCCGACCGGCGGCCGGACACGCCCCGTCGCCCCGCCGTCGCCTCGGCCTCCACAGCATCTGCACGAGTCGCCGTGCGGGGCGGGGCCCCGGTCCGCCGCGGTCAGGCGGAGAGCAGGGAGTCGTCCTCGACGCGGGCACCGGGCAGGCGGTACCTGGCCACGACCAGGGCGGCGTCGATGTCACTGGTGCCGGTCGCCACACACAGCGTGTAGGCGATGTCCGCCATCCGGCGGCGTACGGCCTCGTCGCCCTCGTCCGCGTGCAGGGTGCGCAGCGTCTCGTACTGCTCCATCAGGTCCGTCAGTACGGCGGGGTGTGCCAAGAGCATCCGGGGCCTCCTGCCTGTCAACCGTTCGCGTGGATCATGCAGCGGCCCGTCTGCCCCGGCCGCCGCGGTTCAATCCCCGAGGGTGACGACCGCCGTCAGGTCGCCGCGCTCCCCTCACCCCTCCGCCTCCGGCGGCTCGTACCGGCCTGCCGCCCGGCCACCGTCACCGGCCGGCCGCCCGAGTCCCAGCAGCGGGTCGTCGAAGAGCGCGAGCCTGACGGTGACGCACTTGCCCACGGGCTCACGGCGTGCCTCGAAGCCCTGCACCACCGCCAGCACGATCTCCAGTCCGTGCTGGCCCACCCGTCCGGCGTCGGCGGCCCGCGCCAGCGGCAGCGTGGGGTCGGTGTCCCAGACCTCGATCTCCACCATGCCGTCGACGACGCGCAGGTGCAGCAGGACCGGTCCCGGCGCGTACTTCAGCGCGTTGGTGACCAGTTCGCTGACCACCAGCTGTGCCACGTCCATCGTGCGGGAGGTGACCGGCAGTCCGTGCTCGGACTGGGCCCTGGTCAGGAACTCCGACGTCCGGTCCCGCGCGCCGGCGATACAGCCGTCCGCCCCGTCCAGGGCGATGGTGACGTCGGCAGGTGCGGCATCCGGCATCCGGGAACACTCCTCGGGCGGGACAGGCCGCTCCCTGCCACTGACATGCGATACCCCGTTCATGGGCGCGCGTCTACCCGGCCTTGCCGACGGTATTCCCGTGCTCCGGGAAGTCGTCCGGGATTTCGGGTGCATCACCGCCGGGATCCTGGGCAACGTTGGCTACAGGAAGGGGGCTCGACCCGGACCGAGGGCGCAGAGGACGGACGTGGCAGACCACCAGGAAGCAGTGGGGCGCGGCGAGTTGGCCGTGGTCCGCGCGGATGTCGACGGCATCGCCGTGCTCGGCGTCCGCGGTGAGATCGACTACCAGAGTGTGGGCGTGCTGACGCGGGCGATGCCCCCGGACGACCCCACCACCGGCCCCCGGGTCGTCGTCGACCTCAGCGGGGTCACCTTCATGGATTCCAGCGGTGTGAACGCACTCGTCGCCGCCCACCACGCCACCCGGGCCGTGCGGGGGTGGCTGCGCCTGGCGGGCGCCCACGGCCCGGTACTGCGCACCATGCAGCTGGTGGGCCTCGACGCCGTCGCCCCCTGTCACCCGACCGTCGCGGAGGCCATCGCGGCCTGACGGCCGGGACCTCGTGAGCGGCGGCGACCACGACCACGTGAGCGTCGGCCGCCGGCCGCGGCGGGGTCCGGATCCGCCGACGGCAAAAACCGGTCGGGTTCCCCTTGGGGGCCTTGCCATGCCTCTCGTTTCCGCTGTTCTTTGGTGTGCCACGGACTTCTCGCCGGCCTTTTGTTGCTGCACGACAACTGAGTTAGTCTGCGATCGATTTCCCGTCGGCCGGATCCGTCGAGCGCGGCGTCGCCACTGGTGGTGGGGCTGCGCGGCGCAGACCTGGTTCAGGTCCTCGGGGTGGGGATCCTGCGTAGCGGAACGAGGGTGGGCATGGCCGGGACTTCGATGGACGCCCAGGTACGGGGCCCGGGCGAGCAGGAGCTGCGGCAGCTGCTCGCCGGGCTGACAGCGGTACGCGACGGCGACTTCGGCACCCGCCTGCCGTCCGACGGCACGGGTCTGCTCGGCGACATCGCCACGGTGTTCAACGGCATGGTGGACCAGTTGTCCCTGTTCACCTCCGAGGTGACGCGGGTCGCCCGCGAGGTGGGCACCGAGGGCACGCTGGGCGGGCAGGCCGAGGTGCCCGGGGTGTCCGGTACCTGGGCGGACCTGACCGAGTCGGTCAACGCCATGGCGGGCAACCTCACCACCCAGGTCCGCGACATCGCCCAGGTGGCGACGGCGGTGGCCAAGGGCGACCTGTCCCAGAAGATCGACGTGCCCGCGCGTGGCGAGATCCTGCAGCTGAAGGAGACCGTCAACACGATGGTCGACCAGCTGTCCTCGTTCGCCGCCGAGGTCACCCGCGTCGCGCGCGAGGTCGGCAGCGAGGGCCGGCTCGGCGGTCAGGCGCAGGTGCCCGGGGTGGGCGGGGTCTGGCGCGACCTCACGGATTCGGTCAATTTCATGGCCGGGAACCTCACCTCCCAGGTCCGCAACGTCGCCCAGGTGACGACCGCGGTGGCGCAGGGCGACCTCTCCCAGAAGATCACCGTCGACGCCCGCGGCGAGATCCTCGAACTCAAGAACACCATCAACACCATGGTCGACCAGCTCTCCGCCTTCGCCGACGAGGTCACCCGCGTCGCCCGCGAGGTCGGCACCGAGGGGCGCCTGGGCGGGCAGGCCGACGTGAAGGGCGTCAAGGGCACCTGGCGCGACCTGACGGACTCCGTGAACTTCATGGCGGGCAACCTCACCGCTCAGGTCCGCAACGTCGCCCAGGTGGCCACCGCGGTGGCGCAGGGCGACCTCTCCCAGAAGATCACCGTCGACGCCCGCGGCGAGATCCTCGAACTCAAGAACACCATCAACACCATGGTCGAC
>NZ_JBIAVV010000001.1:162753-199302 GCF_042894765.1 Streptomyces sp. NPDC001507 | reverse complement strand
ACCAGCTCTCCGCCTTCGCCGACGAGGTCACCCGCGTCGCCCGCGAGGTCGGCACCGAGGGCAACCTCGGCGGGCAGGCGATCGCGCGGGGCGTGTCGGGGACCTGGAAGGACCTCACGGACAACGTCAACGTGATGGCGTCCAACCTGACCGGGCAGGTCCGCTCCATCGCCCAGGTCGCCACGGCGGTGGCCCGCGGCGACCTCTCGCAGAAGATCACCGTGGAGGCCAAGGGTGAGGTCGCCGCGCTGGCCGATGTCATCAACACCATGGTCGACACGCTGTCGGCGTTCGCCGACGAGGTGACCCGCGTCGCCCGCGAGGTCGGCACCGAGGGCCGGCTCGGCGGGCAGGCGCACGTGCCGAACGTGGCCGGCACCTGGAAGGACCTGACGGACAACGTCAACTCGATGGCCAACAACCTCACCGGGCAGGTGCGCAACATCGCCCTGGTGACGACCGCGGTGGCGGGCGGCGACCTGTCGAAGAAGATCGACGTGGACGCCCGCGGCGAGATCCTGGAGCTGAAGACCACCATCAACACGATGGTCGACCAGCTGTCCTCGTTCGCCGCCGAGGTCACCCGCGTCGCCCGCGAGGTCGGCAGCGAGGGCAGGCTGGGCGGCCAGGCCGAGGTGGAGGGCGTCGAGGGCACCTGGAAGCGGCTGACGGAGAACGTCAACGAGCTGGCCGGGAACCTCACCCGGCAGGTCCGCGCGATCGCGGAGGTCGCCAGCGCCGTCGCCGAGGGTGACCTGACGCGCTCGATCACCGTGGAGGCCTCCGGCGAGGTCGCCGAGCTCAAGGACAACATCAACGCGATGGTGGGGTCCCTGCGCGAGACCACCCGGGCCAACCAGGAGCAGGACTGGCTCAAGACCAATCTCGCGCGTATCTCCGGCCTGATGCAGGGCCACCGCGAGCTGCCCGTCGTGGCCGAGCTGATCATGGACGAGCTGACCCCGCTGGTGTCGGCCCAGTACGGCGCGTTCTACCTGGCGGAGGACACCGTGCGCGGGCCCGAGCTGCGCCTCGTCGGCTCGTACGGGGCTCCGGACGACGCGGACCGGCCCACCAGGATCCCGGTCGGCCGCTCCCTGGTCGGGCAGGCGGCGCGCAACCGGCGCCCCGTCACCGTGGACGAGCTTCCGGAGGGCTACGTCACCATCTCCTCGGGCCTCGGGCAGGCGCTGCCCCGCGCCCTCGTGGTGCTGCCCATCGTGGTGGAGGAGCAGGTCCTGGGCGTCATCGAACTGGCCTCGCTGACCCGCTTCACGCAGATCCACCAGGACTTCCTGGCGCAGCTGATGCCGACCATCGGCGTCAACCTCAACACCATCGTGGCCAACGCCCGCACCGACGAGCTGCTGGAGGAGTCCCAGCGCCTGACCGCCGAACTGCAGTCGCGGTCGGAGGAGCTGCAGGTGCAGCAGGAGGAACTGCAGCGCTCCAACGCGGAGCTGGAGGAGAAGGCGTCCCTGCTGGTCGACCAGAACCGCGACATCGAGGCGAAGAACCTGCAGATCGAGCAGGCCCGGCAGGAGCTGGAGACCCGGGCGCAGCAGCTGGCACTGGCCTCGAAGTACAAGTCGGAGTTCCTGGCCAACATGAGCCACGAGCTGCGCACCCCGCTCAACAGCCTGCTGATCCTCGCCCAGTTGCTGGCCCAGAACCCGTCCCGCAACCTCACGCCCAAGCAGGTCGAGTACGCGGGCATCATCCACTCGGCGGGCTCGGACCTGCTGCAGCTGATCAACGACATCCTCGACCTGTCCAAGGTGGAGGCCGGCAAGATGGACGTCGCTCCCGAGCGGGTCCCGCTGCGCCAGCTGCTGGAGTACGTCGAGGCGACGTTCCGGCCGATGACCTCCCAGAAGAGCCTGGACTTCGCGGTGGCCACCGCCCCGGGAACCCCTGCCGACCTGCTCACCGACGACTCCCGGCTGCGCCAGATCCTGCGCAACCTGCTGTCCAACGCGGTGAAGTTCACCGAGGAGGGCGGGGTGCGGCTGCGGATCGAACCGGCCGCCGACGCGGAGGTGCCGCCCGGGGTGCACCGCGGCGGGCCGGTGGTGGCCTTCCGGGTCGTCGACACCGGCATCGGCATCCCCCAGCAGCAACTGGAGACGATCTTCGGCGCGTTCCAGCAGGCCGACGGCACCACCAGCCGCAAGTACGGCGGCACCGGCCTGGGTCTGTCCATCACCCGGGAGATCGCGCACCTGCTCGGCGGTGCCGTCACGGTCGACAGCACGCCGGGGCAGGGCAGCACGTTCACGCTCTATCTGCCCGTGGCCCGCGCCGACTTCGAGGAACTCCTGGAGTCCGGTGGCCGGCCGGTGGAGCAGCACCGCGACGAGACCGGCGCCGAGGAGTCGCCGGTGCCGCGTGCGCTGACCGTTCCGCCGGCGGCCGCCGAGCCGCGCAGGCGCCGGCTGCTCGTGATCGAGGAGCGGCCTCGCGGGCTGCTCACGCTGGTCGCCGAGCGGGCCGTGGCGGACATCGCGCAGCGCCCGGACGACCCGCACGGGGACATCGACATCATCACCGCGGTCGGGGCGCAGGAGGCGGCGAGCACCCTGGCGGCACAGGCCTGCCACTGTGTGGTGCTGGAGCTCGGCATGCCCGGCCAGGAGGGTGCGGGCTTCCTCGAGGCCCTGCGCGGTGACTCGGCGCTGGCCAGCGTGCCGGTCCTGGTGCACACCGGGCACCGGGTGGACCTGGCCCAGGAGCAGGGACTGCGGGCCCTGGCCGGCGGCCGGCCGCTGGACTTCCTGGCCAGCCTGGACGAGCTGCGCGAGCGCATCACGCTGCACCTGTCGGCCGAACAGCCGGGCGACGTGCTGTCGCTCGTGCGCGCCGAGGACTCGCACCCGCCGGCCGCGCAGGTCATCGACGACGCCTTCCGGGGCCGGACGGTCCTGGTGGTCGACGACGACGCCCGCAACCTCTTCGCCCTGAGCGGGGTGCTGGAACTGCACGGCTTCCAGGTCCTGCACGCCGACAACGGCCGCAAGGGCATCGAGATGCTGCTCGCGCACCCCGACGTCTGCCTGGTCCTGATGGACGTGATGATGCCGGAGATGGACGGCTACGCCGCCACCGCGGAGATCCGCGCCATGCCCCAGTACACGGAGCTGCCCATCATCGCCGTGACCGCGAAGGCCATGCCGGGCGACCAGGAGAAGAGCCTCGCCTCGGGGGCCAACGACTACGTCACCAAGCCCGTCGACACGGGGGACCTCATCGGCCGCGTCCGGCGCTGGCTGTCCGGGCCCGGGTGAGCACGCGGTACGGCCGCACCGTCCACCAGCCGACCGCGTGACGCCGCGCGGCGTCCCAGCCGAGGAACAGACTGACCGTGAGCGACCTCCGCAAACCGCCCGATCCGCAGGGCCCGCACCTCCCGGCGGACACGCGGCCCGCACCGGCGCAGACCATCCCGGCGGTCACGGGGCCGGCCGACGCCGCCGCCGGCCAGGCCGATGCCGCTGCAGACACCGCCGAGCCCGGCGGCCCGTCGCCCGTCGGCAGGCTCACCGCGACCGTGGAGCGGCTGCGCCGCGAGGTGCGGGCGGCGCAGGCGGAGGCCGACGGGCGTGCCCTCATCGAACTGGCCAAGGGCATCCTGGTCGAACGACTGCGCTGCGGCCCGGCGCAGGCCGCGCGGCAGCTGGCCGAGCTGGCCGGTCAGGCGGGGGTGACGCCCCTCGAGTTCGCGGTCGACGTCATCAACCAGGCGGCCCGCGACCGGCTCTCGGAGGTGACCGCGACCTTCCTCGCGGCCACCACGGCCGCGGCCGGCGCGCGGCCCGCGGAGCCGGCGGACGGCCACTCCTCGGCCGTACGGCTGCGCGCCGCCGAGAGCGGCGCGCTGGCCGCCCACGACACCCAGGCCGTCGCCGACTCCCTGCTGGAGCACGCCCTGACCCCGCTCGGGGCCGAGGCGGTGGCCATCTGGGCCCTGGGCGCCGACGGCTCGCTCGCCCTCGCGGGCTCCGCGGGGTTCCCCGCCGCCGAGGCGGGGCGGTGGCGGCACGTGCCGCCCGGGGTGACGACCGTGGCCCGGCGCGGGCTGGCGGAGCGCGCGGGTCACCGGATCCGCAGCCTGGCCGAGACGGGGGTGCCGTCCATCGGCCAGCACCAGCATCCGGAGGGCGGCCGGGTCGCCGTACCGGCCGGGACCGCCGGACGGATCCACGGTGTCCTGGAGATCGCCTGGCCCACCCCGCTGGACCCCCCTCCCCCGCCCGTCGTCCGCCAGATCGAGGCACTGGCCGAGCTGTGCGCGCACACCCTGGAGAGCTACGCCTGGCAGCATCCGGACGGCGCCGACGGCCCGCGCGTGCTGCCCGACGTGACGGAGCTGATGGACCTGGCCGACGGGCTCCACGACCCCGCCCTGGTGCTCGTCCCGGTGCTGGACACCGACGGGGAACTCGCCGACTTCCGCATCCAGCACGTGAACAGCCGCTTCCTGGACCCGGCCGGCCGGCCCCGGGGGGTCGTCAACGGGGCGCTGCTGCTGGAGACGTACCCGGTGGCCGCCGGTCACAGCGAGCTCTTCGAACGGATAGAGCGCGTCCACGCCACCGGCGAGCCCTACCGCGCCCACCGCATGCGGCTGACCGCCCTGGTCGACCAGGTCCCGCTCGCGGCGGTCGCCGACATCAACATCAGCCGGCACGGGAACTGCGTGCTGCTCGTCTGGCGCATCGAGGACGAGACGGCCCGGCTCGCCAACCTGCTCCAGCACGCCCAGCGGCTGGGCCGCATCGGCGGCTTCGAGGAGAATCTACTCACCGCCGAGATCACCTGGAACGGGCAGCTGTACGAGCTCTACGGCAGACCCGCCACCGACGTCCCGGTGGCGCTGGAGGACCTGCCCGCGCACGCCCATCCGGACGACGCCGTGGCCATCGGACGGTTCCTGCGCACCCTGCTGCACCACCGCCGGGCGGCGACCACCGCGTTCCGCCTGCAGCGGCCGGACGGGGTCACCCGGCACATCCGGGTGGTGGCCGAGCCGGTCCTCGACTCCGACGGCCAGCTGTACGTCGTACGCGGCGCCTACCAGGACATCTCCGCGCAGCACTGGACCGAGGTCGCCCTCGCCGCCACCCGGGACCAGCTCGCCCACACCGAGCAGCAGGCCAGCGAGCGCAACCGGCTCACCCTCCAGCTGCAGCACGCCATCATGCCGCCCGCGCAGACCCCGCTGGCGATTCCCGGACTGGACCTCGCCGTGCGCTACCGGCCGGCGGAGACCCAGCACCTGGTCGGCGGCGACTGGTACGACGCGGTCGTGCTGCCGTCCCGCAAGGTGCTGCTGTGCGTGGGGGACGTCGCCGGGCACGGCATAGACGCGGCCACCAGCATGGTCGTCCTGCGCAACGCGCTGCGCGGGCTCGCCGTGACCGGCGCCGGACCGGGGCAGCTGCTGTCCTGGCTCAACATGGTGACCCACCATCTCACCGGCTCGGTCACCGCCACCGCGGTGTGCGGCCTCTACGACCCCGACCGCCAGACCCTGCGCTGGGCCCGGGCCGGGCATCTGCCGCCCGTCCTGCTGCGCGAGGGCGAGGCGGAGCCGCTGCCCCTCGTGCGGGGCATGCTGCTGGGTGCCGTGCCGGAGGCCGACTACCAGGAGCACGAGGTGCAGCTCGCGGTCGGCGACACCCTGCTGATGTACACCGACGGCCTGATCGAACGCCGTGACCGGTCGGTGGAGGAGTCCCTCGCGCAGCTGCTGAAGGCCGCCCGCACGGTGCCCCAGGCCCTGGAGCAGCAGGTGGACCGGCTGCTGACGCACAGCCGGTCCGACACCGACGACGACACGTGTGTGGTGGGCATCCGCGTGGCTCCATGACTGCCGGGGTCCGCACCGGGTACCCGCTTCGTGGAGGTGCCCGATGTTCGAAGCAACCGACATCCGAGAGTGGCGCGGTCATGACGTCGTCGACGTCGACGGGCACAGGATCGGCGTCCTGGAGTCGGTCTACGTGGACACCACGACCGACAGGCCCCGCTTCGTGACCGTGACGGTCGGGCTGCCCACCCGCCGTCGCCTGGTGTTCGTCCCGGTCGCCGAGGCGACCGTCGGTCCGGCCTACCTGAAGGTCGCGTACCGCAAGGACGTGGTCAAGAAGGCCCCGTCGATCGACACCGACGGCGAGCTGCCCGCCGCCGCGGAGCCCGCGGTGTTCGCGCACTACGAACTCGACTACGTCCCGGGTGCGGGCGGCGAGCGCCGCCTGGCCCGCCGCTGACCACCGAGCCCGTCCGGGAGAGCCGATGAGTCTGTTCCTGCTCCTGATCCTCGTGGCCGTCGTCCTCGGCATCATCGGATTCGCCGTCCACGGACTGTTCTACCTGCTGGTCATCGGTGCCGTCGTGCTCCTCGCCGACCTCGGCTACGCCGCGTTCCGCCTGCGGCGCGGCGGCCGGCGCCACCGCCTGGCCCGCTGATCGTCGTATCTGACACTAGGTCGTATTTACTGACACTAGGTTGAGCAGTTCAGACTGTTCAACCTAGTGTTAGTACATGTGAAGGCAGACACAGCCGCCGGTGGCGGTGGTATACGCGACCTGAGCGACGCCACCCGGCTCGCGTCCGACCTCCGGCTCGCGGTGGGCCGGGTGACGCGACGGCTGCGGCAGGCGCACGCCGTGGGGGACGTGTCCCTGTCGGGCGTGTCCGTGCTTGCGCGGCTCTCGGGCGAGGGCCCGGCCTCCCCGAGCGCCCTCGCCGAGACGGAGCGGGTGCGGCCGCAGGCCATGGCGAGCACCCTCGCCCAGCTCGAACAGCGCGGCCTGGTCCGGCGTACCCCCGACACGGCGGACGGGCGGCGGAGCATCGTGGCCGCCACCGACGAGGGGCGGGCGGTGCTGGCCGAGCGGCGCTCCGAGTCGGTCCAGCGGCTCGCGGCCGTTCTCGACACCTTCTCCGAGCAGGAGCGCGCGACGCTCGGGGCGGCCCTGCCGCTCCTCGACCGGCTGGCGGAGCGGCTGTGAACGGGCGCGGGTGGGCCGCAACCCTGCGCTCGGCCCGCCGCAAGGACACCCCCGCCGGGCCCGGTTACAAGTGGGTGGCGCTCTCGAACACCACGCTCGGCGTGCTGATCGCCACGATGGACGCGTCGATCGTGATCATCTCGCTGCCGGCGATCTTCCGCGGGATCGGGCTCGACCCGCTGGCGCCGGGCAACATCGGCTACCTGCTCTGGATGATCCTCGGCTACCTCCTGGTCTCCGCCGTGCTGGTGGTCGTGCTCGGGCGGCTCGGCGACATGTTCGGCCGGGTGAAGATCTACAACCTGGGCTTCCTGATCTTCGCGTGCGCCTCGGTCGCGCTGTCGCTCGATCCGTTCCGCGCGGGGGCGGGCGCCCTGTGGCTGATCCTGTGGCGGATCGTGCAGGCCTTCGGCGGGTCCATGCTCACCGCCAACTCGGCCGCCATCCTCACGGACGCCTTCCCGGCCCGGCAGCGCGGCATGGCCCTCGGCATCAACCAGATCACCGCGCTGGCCGGGCAGTTCCTCGGTCTGCTGGCGGGCGGACTGCTCGCCGTCGTCGACTGGCGAGCGGTGTTCTGGGTGAGCGTCCCGGTCAGCATCACCGGGACGATCTGGTCGTACCTGAGCCTGCGCGAGACCTCGGCG
The DNA here is from genome assembly GCF_042894765.1 of Streptomyces sp. NPDC001507. Classification (NCBI taxonomy): domain Bacteria; kingdom Bacillati; phylum Actinomycetota; class Actinomycetes; order Kitasatosporales; family Streptomycetaceae; genus Streptomyces; species Streptomyces sp. NPDC001507. The sequence goes on along the minus strand of NZ_JBIAVV010000001.1, from coordinate 191,641 downwards.
GGCCGCCCCGGCCGGATCGACTGGCTCGGCAACCTCACCTTCGCGGCCGGCGCCGGCATCCTGCTGGCCGGGATCACCTACGGGATCCAGCCCTACGGCGACAGCGCCACCGGCTGGGGCAACCCGTGGGTGCTGACCGGCCTGATCGGCGGCGTCGCCCTGCTGCTGGCCTTCTGCGTCGTCGAGACGCGGGTCGCCGAGCCCATGTTCAACCTGGCGCTCTTCGGGAACCGGGCGTTCGCGGCGGGCAACGTGGCCGCCCTGCTGACCTCGATCGCGCGCGGCGGCCTGCAGTTCATGCTCATCATCTGGCTGCAGGGCATCTGGCTGCCGCTGCACGGCTACGACTTCGAGGACACCCCGTTGTGGGCCGGCATCTTCATGCTGCCGCTGACGCTGGGGTTCCTGATCGCGGGGCCGGTGTCCGGATACCTGTCGGACCGGTTCGGCGCGCGGTTCTTCTCCACCGCGGGTCTGGTCGTCGTCACCGCGTCCTTCCTGGGGCTGCTCGCCCTGCCCGTCGACTTCGACTACGGGCTGTTCGCGGCGCTGCTGCTGCTCAACGGCCTCGGCCAGGGCATGTTCTCGGCGCCCAACACCTCGTCGATCATGGGCAGTGTGCCGGCCGAGTACCGGGGCGTCGCCTCGGGCATGCGGTCCACGTTCCAGAACTCCGGTACGGCGCTGTCCATCGGGGTCTTCTTCTCGCTGATGGTGTCCGGGCTCGCCTCCTCGCTCCCGTCGACGCTGAAGAGCGGCCTCATGGCGCACGGTGTGCCGGCCGTCTCCGCCGCGCACGCCGCGTCGCTGCCGCCGGTGAGCACGCTGTTCGCGACGTTCCTCGGCAACAACCCCATCGAGCACCTGCTCGCCTCGGAGGGCGTCCTGGACCATGTCAGCGCAGCCCAGCGGTCGGTCCTGACCGGCCACACCTTCTTCCCGCAGCTGGTCTCGGGCCCCTTCCACCACGGCCTGGCCATCGTCTTCGGCGTGGCCGCCGGCATGGCTCTGGTCTCCGCGGTGGCCTCCGCCCTGCGCGGCGGCCACCGGCCCCTCGAAGGGCAGCAGGCCCCCGTCACGAAGGTCACCGTGCGTTCAAAGCGGTGAGGATCCGGTCCGGGGTCAGCGGCAGGGTGCGGAAGCGGATGCCGGTGGCGTGGTGGACGGCGTTGCCGATGGCGGCGGGGGTGCCCACCACGCCGATCTCGCCGATGCCCTTGCCGCCCATGGGGTTGATGTGCGGGTCGTCCTCGTCGATCCAGTGCGCCTCGAAGTCGGGGACGTCGGCGTGCACGGGGACGTGGTAGGCGGCCAGGTCGGCCTCCGCGAAGTCGCCGTGGGCCGCGTCCACCGTGCTGCCCTCGGTCAGGGCCATGCCCAGGCCCATCGTCATGGCGCCGACGAACTGGGAGCGCGCGGTACGGGGGTTGAGGATGTGCCCGGCCGCGTAGACGCCGAGCAGCCGGCGCACCCGGACCTCGCCGGTGACGGTGTCGACGGCGACCTCGGCGAAGTGGGCGCCGAACGCGTGGCGGGCGTAGGAGCTGTCGGCGTCGGCGCGCCCGCTGGTGTCGGCGCGCACCCCGATCCCCCGCTCGGGCAGCGGACCGGTGTGGTCGGCGAGCCGGGTCAGCAGCCGGGCGCAGGCCTCGTACACCGCCCAGCCCCAGGAGGCGGTCCCGGAGGAGCCGCCCGCCACCGGTGCCGGGGGCAGGTCGCTGTCGCCGATCTCGGTACGGACCCGGTCCAGCGGCACGCCGAGCGCGTCGGCGGCGATCTGGGCGAGGACGGTACGGGCGCCGGTGCCGATGTCGGCGGCGTTCACGCGGATCCGGTAGTCGCCGTCCGGGCACGCCTCGGCGGTCGCCGTGCACGGGAAGGCCAGCACCGGGTAGGTGGCGGCGGCCATCCCGGTGCCGATCAGCAGCGGGCCTTCGGCGCGGCGCACCCGGCGCTGCCAGCCGAACCGGCGGGCGCCCTCGCGCAGGCACTCGACGAGGTGCCTGCTGCTGAAGGGCAGGCCGCCGGCCGGTTCACGGTCGGGTTCGTTGCGGATCCGCAGCTCGACGGGGTCCGTGCCGAGTGCGTCGGCCAGTTCGTCCATCGCCGACTCCAGGGCGTACATGCCGGTGGCCTCGCCGGGTGCGCGCATCCAGGAGGGGCTGGGCACGTCCAGCGGGACGACGTGGTGCACGTAGTACAGGTTCGGGGTGGCGTACATGACCCCGGAGGTCGTGCCCGCCAGCTCCACGAAGGACCGGACGGGCGAGGTGTGGGTGGTCACGTCGTGCAGGAGGGCGGTGAGCCGGCCGTCCGGGGTCGCGCCCAGCCGTATCCGGTTGAGGGTGGGGGCGCGGTGGCCGACGACCGTGGGCAGGTGGCGGCGCGGGTAGGCCAGGGTGACCGGCCGGCCGGTGTGCCGGGCGGCCATGGCGGCGAGGACCACGTCCGGGCGCGGGGAGCCCTTGGAGCCGAAGCCGCCGCCGACGTGCTCGGCGCGCACCGTGATCCGGTCGACGGGCAGGGCGAACAGCCCGGCGAGCACGCTGCGGACGTCGCTCGTGCCCTGGCTGGAGGTGTACACCGTGAGCCGGCCGCGGTCCCAGTACGCGGTGCTCGCGTGGGGTTCCATCGGGTGGTTGTGCAGCGGCGGGGTGCGGTAGGTGACGTCCAGGCGGACGGGGGCCGCGGCGAAGGCGGACTCCGGATCGCCGCGCCGGCAGCGGGCGGGCTGGCCGCCGTTGGCCTCCTCGGGTTCACGGGCGCCCGGGTGGCCGGGGGTGAGGACGACGTCATGGCCGACGGTGTCGTAGGTGATCCGTACGGCGGCGGCTCCGGCGCGGGCCGCTTCCGGGGTCTCGGCGACCACCAGCGCGACGCACCAGCCCCGGTGCGGTACGTCGGGGCTCTGGAGCAGGGCGAGGGTGGCGTCCTCGGGTTCGGCGAGGTGCGGGGCGTTCTCGTGGGTGAGGACGGTGAGGACGCCGGGGACGGCGCGGGCCGGGCCGGTGTCGATGCCGGTGATCCGGCCGCGGGCCACGGTGGCGGGGACGGCGCGGGCGTGCACGCGGCCGGGCAGCGGGTGCTCGGCGGCGTAGCGGGCGGCGCCGGTGACCTTCGCGAGCCCTTCCCGGCGCTCGGCCGGGCTGCCGAGGGCGGCGGTGCGGGCCATGGGGACCTCCGGGGTCGGAGCGGGACGCTGCGTGGTCAGAGCGGGACGGCCGCCGGGGCGAGCCGGGCCAGGACGTCGAGCGCGAGGTTGCGGGCGAGGGGCACCTTGTAGGCGTTGTCCGGCAGCGGGCGGGCGGCGGCGAGTTCCAGGTCGACGGCGCTGGCGAAGACCGCCGGGGTGGCCGCCTCGCCCAGCAGGGCCGCCTCCGCGACCCGGGCCCGCCAGGGCCGGTGGGCGAGGCCGCCGAAGGCCAGGCCCACCTGGGTGACCAGCTCGCCCGCGACGCGCAGGACGACGGCGACGGAGGCGAGGGCGAAGGCGTACGACGCCCGGTCGCGGGCCTTGCGGTAGGCGGAGGGCGCGCCGGCCGTGGCCGCGGGCAGCAGCACCCCGGTGATCAGCTCGCCGGGGCGGAGCTCGGTGTCCCGCTCGGGGTGGTCCTCGGGCAGCCGGTGGAAGTCGGTCAGGTCCAGGGTGCGGGCGCCCTCGGGGCCGTAGAGCTCGACGCGGGCGTCGAGGGCGGCGAGGGCTACGGCCATGTCGGAGGGGTTGGTGGCGATGCAGTGCGGGGAGTGGCCGAGGACCGCGTGGTCGCGGTGGACGCCGTCGAGTGCGCCGCAGCCGCTGCCCGGCGCGCGTTTGTTGCAGGGCTTGCCGGGGTCCTGGAAGTAGCCGCAGCGGGTGCGCTGGAGGAGGTTGCCGCCGGTCGTCGCGATGTTGCGCAGCTGGCCGGAGGCGCCGGCGAGCAGGGCCTGGGACAGCACCGGATAGCGGTCGCGGACGAGCGGGTGGGCGGCGAGGTCGCTGTTGCGGACGGTGGCGCCGATGCGCAGGGCGCCGTCCGGCAGCTGTTCCAGCCGGTCCAGCGGGAGGCGGCTGACGTCGATCAGCGCGGTGGGCCGTTCGACGCCGAGCTTCATGAGGTCCACGAGGTTGGTGCCGCCGGCCAGGTAGTGGGCGCCGGGGCGGGCGGCGAAGGCCTCGACGGCCTCCTCGGGGGTGCGGACGCGGACGTAGTCGAAGGACCTCACGGGATCACGTCCTCGACCGCCTCGACGATGCGGGGATAGGCCCCGCACCGGCACAGGTTGCCGCTGAGCCGCTCGCGGATCTCGGGCCGGTCGAGCGGGACGGGCCGGCCGGAGGGCGCGGCGGGGTCGGTGACGTGCGACGGGTGTCCGGCGGCGGCCTCGGCGAGCATGCCGACGGCGGAGCAGATCTGGCCGGGCGTGCAGTAGCCGCACTGGAAGGCGTCCCGGTCGAGGAAGGCACGTTGCAGCGGGTGGGGGCCCTCGCCGTCGGCGGGCAGGCCCTCGATCGTGGTGATCTCGCTGCCGTCGAGGGCGACGGCGAGCAGCAGGCAGCTGTTCACCCGGCGGCCGTCGGCCAGCACGGTGCAGGCACCGCACTGACCGTGGTCGCAGCCCTTCTTGGCGCCGGTGAGGCCGAGGTCCTCGCGGAGCACGTCCAGGAGGACGCGCCGGTGGTCGAGGAGCAGGGTGTGCGGTTTGCCGTTGACCCGGAGGGTGGTTTCGGAGCGCTGGATCTCACTGCCCATGGCATGCCTGACTTCCGGACGGGCCGTGCTGCCGTTCGGTCCGGGTATCCAGGTCACGCCGTTCCACACGCGCCGCCCGCGGAGACGACCGTGGGTGACCAGGCGGAAACGCCGGGTCACCCACCGTCCGACTCAGGTACCGACGGTCACGGGTACGAGGTCAGGTTCGCCACGTTGGTCGACGAGTTCGACGGGCCTCCGCTGTTGTTGATGACGTGGGTGATGGTGCCGGTGCCGCCGAGGGAGACCGTCACCATGCTGGTGAACTTGACGTTCGAGTTGGTCGGCGCCTCGATCGCGTGGTCGGCGACGACGCTGGAGTTGGTGCTGAAGTAGCAGTAGCTGCCGAGGCCGTACGCCTGGTGGCTGGTGACCGAGTCGGCGACCTTGTAGGCCGCGTAGCCCTTGGTCGAGCCGTTCATCCAGGACGACTGGTTCGGCGGGTCGTACGGCATCTCGTTCTGGTAGAAGTACGTCTTGCCGCCGTTGCCGTTCCAGATGGTCTGGTACTTCTGGAAGTGCTCGACGAACAGGCCGTACATGGTCACGTTGTCGCCGTTGACGACGAGCCCGGTGTCGGCGGTGTTGCTGGTCCAGCCGACTCCGCTGCCGTGGTCGGCGCGCCAGATCCACATGTGGTCGCCGATGACGTTGTCGCTGTTGACGACGAGGCTCGTGGTGGCCTTGCCGACGCCCGCGCCGCCGATGCGGAAGTACACGTCGTGCAGCGAGGTCGGGTCGGACGCGTGCGAGGCCGAGGAGCCGCTCGGTCCGACCTCCACCAGGGTGGAGGAGTTGGTGGTGCCGGCGTCGAAGAGCAGGCCCGAGATGTTGACGCCGTCGACGTCGGCGACCTTCATGGCGGTGATGCCGTTGTCCGGGACGAAGGTGGCGAGGCCGAGGCCGAGGACGACGGTGTCGGCGCGGTTGATCTGCAGGGTCTGGTCGAGGTGGTAGACACCCGGGGTGACCAGGAGGTTCTTGCCCGCCGTCAGGGCCGCGTTGATCTGGGACGCGGTGGCGCCCGGCTTCACGACGTAGAAGCTGTCGAGGGAGAGCGACGTACCGGCCGCCGAGCCCGAGGTCCAGCTGGTGCCGGAGGAGTTGGAACGGGTGGACGGGACGAACACCTGGTAGTTGCCGGAGCCGTCGACGTACAGGAACGGCTTCTCACGGGTGGTCGGGCTCTGCGCGACGGTGGTGTCCGGCGGGCTCGGGAAGGTGGTGGAGGGCACGCCCGTGCTGCCGACGAAGACCATGTTCCAGTTGGAGCCGGTCCAGCTGCCGAGCTGCGAGTTGCGGGTCAGCCACTGCTGCTGGGTACCGGAGTTGACCTGGCCGTTGATCTGGCTGTCGGCGATCAGGCCGCCGCTGGACCAGCCGCCGTCGTCCAGGGCGAGGTTGCCGCGCAGGTGCACCCGCCGGTAGGCGGACGCCTGCGAGACCGCCCAGCGGTCGCTGCCGCTGATCGGGTTGACGGAGAGGTTCTCGGCGCCGCGCCAGAAGTTCTGGGTGGCGTTGCCCTGGAACCAGTCGGCCTCCGCGTGCACCGCGCCGTTGATCGAGACCGCGTCGGGCGACAGGCCGAGGCCGAGGACCTGGGTGTAGAAGCCGACGTTGACGTCCGCGCTGTAGGCGCCGGGCTTGAACATCACGGCGTAGCGCTGGGAGCCGAACTGGTTGGTCTCCTGCTGCGAGAAGATCGAGTCCAGCTTGCTCTGGATGGTCGACGCGGACATCGACGGGTCGAAGATGACCACGTTGGAGCCGAGGTCCGGGTTGCTCGACTGGGTCACCGGGACGACCTGGAACCGCTGGGCCTGCGTGCCGTTGCAGGTGTACTGGACGAACTGCACGCTGTCCGCGGTCGAGGCGCTCGGGTCGTCGAGGCACTTGCCGCTGTTGCGGTTGACGAAGTGGTAGGCGCCGCCGCCGTCGTCGACCGGCAGCCACTGCTGGTTGTTGCCGCCCCCGTAGGTCCACATCTGGACGGCCGCGTTGTCGGCCGTGGAGACGTTGGTGACGTCCAGGACCTCGTTGGTGTTGTTGGCGTTGTTGATGCGGACGTAGCCGTCGCTGGTGGCGGTGAAACTCCACTGCTGGGCGGTGGTGTTGTTGCAGGTGTACTGCTGGACGACGGTGCCGTCGGCGGTGGCGGCGGCCTTGGCGTCCACGCACTTGCCGCTGGCCGCGTTGAGCAGGGTGGTGTTGCCGCTGGGCAGCGTGGCGGCGGAGGCGGGCGAGGCGGCGCCCGCCGCGGTGAGCAGGGAGGCGGCGACAACGGCCACCGCTGCGGCGGCCGTTGCTCTGCGGCCCCGGGGAAGGGAAGGCACTGGTTCTCCTTGAAGGCGGCTTGCGGAGGGGGTCAGCCGGTGTATCCGGCGAAGACGCGCGTGTAGTCCCAGTTGGACTGGCTCACGCCGGAGCAGCTGTCGGCGGAGCCGCCGGTGCAGGGCCGGTCGCGGTTGGCGGACCAGAAGGTGAGCCGGGCCAGGTGGTGCTGCTGGGCGTAGGCGAGGATGGTGCGGAAGTCGGCGACCGTCACCGTCTCGTTGTTGTCGGTGATGCCGTTCATGGACGAGATGCCCATGTCCCGGTAGGCGGTGTCGTCGCTGTAGCCGTAGGCGTTCTTCAGCGCGTTCTTGAGCCCCTCGGCCGCCTGGGTGGTGAGGTTGCCCATGTTCTGGCCGGCGCCGCCGAAGTCGAACGGCATGATGGCCCAGGCGTCGACGGTCAGCCCGGAGGACGCCGCCCGGTTGATCAGGCTGGTGTCCGGGCCGCTCTGGCCGGTGCCGATGGTGATGTACACCTTCAGGCCGGAGTTGTTGGCCTTCACCGTCTTCAGCGCGTCCACGACCCGCTGCTGCACGGTCCCGTTGCTGTAGGCGTCGGCCTCGAGGTCGATGTCGATGGCCTTGAGACCGCCGTAGGCGTTGATGACCTTCTGGTAGGCCGCCGCCAGCTCGCTCGCGCTGGAGCAGGAGCTCTCCAGCTTGTTGCCGCTGTAGCCGCCGAAGGACGGGATGACGTCACCGCCGTTGGCGCGCACGGTGTTGATGGTGCTCTGGTCGACTCCGCCGGTCAGCGCCCGGCTGCCGTCCCACTGCGGGTTGCAGTAGCCGTTGCTGAGGACGAACGCCAGCGTGTAGTACTTCACGCCGGTCGCGTTGGTGATCGTGGTCGGGCTCGGCGGGTCGCCCCAGCCGTTGTAGAGGTAGGGCGCCACGGCCATCGGCGACGACGGGGTGGTGCCGCCGCCGTCGGCCGCGGGGGCCGTCCACTTCTGGTTGGCGGTGCCCGCGCAGGTCCAGATCTGTATCCGGGTGCCGTTGGCGGAGTTGTTGTCGGTGACGTCCATGCACTTGTTCGCCTGCGGGTTGACGATGTCGTTGGCGGACGACACGGTCCACTGCTGGTTGGCACCGCCACTACAGGTCCACAGTTGCAGCTTGGCGCCGTCGGCGGTCGAGTTCCCGGTCACGTCGAGACACTTGCCGAGGGCCCGGAGGGTGCCGTCACTGCCGCGGGTCCACTGCTGGGCGGAGGTCCCGTTGCAGTCGTAGAGCTGTACGGCGGTGCCGTCGGCCGAGTTGGCTCCGGCGACGTCGAGGCACTTGCCGGCGAGGCCGGTGATGGTGCCGGTGGCGGCCTGTGCGGGGGATGCGGTGAGCAGGCCTGCGGAGAGCGACAGGGCGGCGAGGGCGACAGCCGTGGGCAGAGGTCTGGCCATTGCGGGGGGTTGGCCTTTCACGCGGGGGGTGGCAGCACGGGGTGGGCCCAACGCGCTTGGGGTCACTGGGCGTTGGGCGCATCCGTGAGGCTTTGTTTAAGGCGTGAAGCTAAAGGTCCGGACCACCGCCGTCAAGTGGGGGAGCGCTCCCCCGCACCACTCACAGGAAAATGTGACGGCGAGGTGAACGCTCCGTCAGGGCGCGGTCACCTCCGCGAACTGCGTGCGGTGCAGTTCGGCGTACCGGCCGTCCGCCAGCAGCAGTTCCTCATGGGTCCCGCGCTCCACGATTTCTCCCGCTTCGACCACCAGGATCTGGTCGGCGGCCCGGATCGTCGACAGCCGGTGCGCGATGACGACCGCGGTACGCCCCTCCAGCGCCTCGGCCAGGGCCTCCTGGACGGCCGCCTCCGAGGTGTTGTCGAGGTGGGCGGTGGCCTCGTCGAGGATGACCACGCGCTGACGGGCCAGCAGCAGCCGGGCGATGGTCATCCGCTGCCGTTCGCCGCCGGAGAGCCGGTAGCCGCGCTCGCCGACCACCGTGTCCAGGCCGTCGGGCAGCGACCGGACCACCTCGCCGAGCCGGGCGCGGTCCAGGGCGTCCCACAACTCCTCGTCCGCGGCACCGGGTCGTGCGAGCAGCAGGTTGGCGCGGACGGAGTCGTGGAAGAGGTGGCCGTCCTGGGTGACCATGCCGAGGGTGGCGCGCAGCGAGCCGGCGGTCAGGTCGCGGACGTCCGCACCGCCGATGCGGACGGTGCCCTCGTCGACGTCGTACAGGCGCGGCAGCAGCTGGGCGATGGTGGACTTGCCGGCGCCCGAGGAGCCGACGAGGGCGATCGTCTGGCCGGGTTCGGCGCGGAAGGAGATGCCGTGCAGGACCTCGCTGCCGCCGCGCGAGTCGAGGACCGCGACCTCTTCGAGGGAGGCGAGGGACACCTGGTCGGCGGCCGGGTAGGCGAAGCGGACGTCCTCGAACTCGACGGCGACCGGGCCCTCGGGGACCTCGCGGGCGTCCGGTTTCTCCTCGATCAGGGGCTTCAGGTCGAGCACTTCGAAGACCCGCTCGAAACTGACCAGCGCGCTCATCACCTCGACGCGGGCCCCGGCGAGGGAGGTCAGCGGGGCGTAGAGGCGGGTCAGCAGCAGGGCGAGGGAGACCACCGCGCCCGGCTCCAGGGTGCCGCGCAGGGCGAACCAGCCGCCGAGGCCGTAGACCAGGGCGAGGGCTAGGGAGGAGACCAGGGTCAGGGCGGTCATGAACACCGACTGGGCGGTGGCGGTGCGCACGCCGATGTCGCGGACCCGGGCGGCGCGCGCGGCGAACTCCGCCGACTCCTCCTCGGGGCGGCCGAAGAGCTTGATCAGGGTGGCGCCGGGCGCGGAGAACCGCTCGTTCATCCGGGTGCCCATGGCCGCGTTGAGCGCGGCGGCCTCCCGCTGCATCCGCGCCATCCGGCCGCCCATCCGGCGCGCGGGCACCACGAACAGCGGCAGCAGCACCAGCGCGAGCAGGGTGATCTGCCAGGACAGGGTGAGCATCACCACGAGCGTGAGCAGCAGCGTGACCAGGTTGCTGACGACGCCGGAGAGGGTGTTGGCGAAGGCCCGCTGGGCGCCGATCACGTCGTTGTTGAGACGACTGACCAGCGCTCCCGTACGGGTACGCGTGAAGAACGCGACGGGCATGCGCTGCACATGATCGAACACAGCCGTGCGCAGGTCGAGGATGAGGCCCTCCCCGAGCGCCGCCGAAAGCCGCCGCCCGAGCACCCCGAGCGCCGCCTCCGCGACCGCGACCAGCGCGATCAGCAGCGACAGGCGTACGACCGTGCCGGTGTCGTGGCCCGACACGATCGCGTCGACGACATGCCCGGCGAGCACCGGGGTGGCGACGGCGAGCAGGGCGGTGACCACCCCGAGGAGGACGAAGCGGACTATCCCGGCCCGGTGCGGGCGGGCGAAGGCGGCGATACGGCGCAGCGTCGCCCGGTCGAACGGACGCCGCTCCTGCTGGGCGGTCATGACGCTGTGCAGCTGCGTCCAGGCGGTGGTCTCCATACTCATGGGGGAGAACGTAGGACCTCAAGCATCGTTGAGGTCAATGTCCGCGCACCGTCCCCCCGTACGAAGGACCCGATGAGCCCTGCGCAGCCCCCGCTCAGCTCCGCGAAGCCGCAGGCGGGCTTCCCGGTGGACCTCCCCCCTCACCCGCTTCCCGGTCGTCATCCGGTGTCTCCTCTTCCGCCACCCGCAGTTGGGGCGGCGCGGAAAACCTCTCCCGGTGTGACAGCGGAAAGAATCCCCGGCTTCCGTGAGAGCCGTCTCCCCCGGCTCGCCCGTCGTGTTCCCTGGCGGCACGTCCTCACGCTCGTTCCGCTCGTGCTGGTCGCGGTCATCGCGGTGCAGCACTGGCCGGTCCTCGTCGACGGCTTCGGCCACCTGCGCGACGCCTCCTGGCCCTGGCTGCTCGCGGCCGGCGGTGCCACCTGCCTGACCTGGGTGGCCGCCGCCTTCACCCGGCAGGGCGCGGTGATCCAGCCGCTGCCCCGCTGGCGGCTGCTGGCCACCCAGCTCGCGGCGGGCTCGGCCAACCACCTGCTGCCCACGGGTCTCGGCTCGGGCGCGGTCAACCTGCGCTTCATGACCGTGTGCGGGGTGCCGCTCGCCACCTCCTCCGCCGCGCTCGCCCTCTATCTGCTCGCCGAGTCGATCGCCCGCGTGGGCCTGATGGCCGTGTTCTTCGTCGCCTTCCCCGACGCCCTGCGGCTCGACGGCCTGCTCCCCGCCGGGGACGTCGGACCGGTCCTGGCCGTTGCCGGCGCCCTGGTCGCCGTGGCGCTGACCGGGCTGCTCCTCGTCCGCCGGGTGCGCGAGCCGGTGTTCCGCTTCGTGCGCAACGCCCTGGGCGAGGCCCGCTCGGTGCACACGCGGCCGTCCCGGGCGCTGGCGCTGTGGGGTGGCTCGCTGGCCTTCCCCGCGCTCCAGGCGGCCGGCCTGGTGGCGGTGGGGCGGGCCCTGGGCCTCGACGTGCCGCCCGCGCACATGGCGCTGGCGTACCTGGCGGCCACGGTCGCCGTCGCCCTGATCCCCACGCCGGGCGGCCTGGGTTCGGTGGAGGCGGCGCTGATCGTGGCGCTGGTGGCGGCCGGCGGACCGGTGGCGGTGGCCACGGCCGTCGTCCTCGCGTACCGGATCATCACCGTGTGGGTGCCGTTGCTGCCGGGAGCGCTGACACTGGGAGCGCTGGTGCGACTGAAGGTCATCTGAGAGCTCGCCGCGGAGGAAACGCATGCCGGTCCGTCTGGAACGCAAGGGTCCCGTCACCACGGTCGTCCTCTCCCGGCCCGGGGTGCGCAACGCGGTCGACGGACCGACGGCGGCCGAACTGGCCGACGCCTTCCGCGAGTTCGAGGCGGACGACGAGGCGCTGGTAGCGGTGCTGTGGGGCGAGGGCGGCACGTTCTGCGCGGGGGCCGACCTCAAGGCGATGGGCGCCGGGCACGGCAACCGGGTCGCGCCGGACGGCGACGGCCCGATGGGCCCGACCCGGCTGCGCCTCTCCAAGCCCGTGATCGCGGCGATCGCCGGGCACGCCGTGGCCGGGGGCCTGGAGCTGGCCCTGTGGTGCGATCTGCGGGTCGCCGAGGAGGACGCGGTGTTCGGCGTCTTCTGCCGCCGCTGGGGCGTGCCGCTGATCGACGGCGGCACGGTACGGCTGCCCCGGCTGATCGGCACCAGCCGGGCGATGGACCTGATCCTCACCGGCCGCCCGGTCCCGGCCCCCGAGGCCTACGAGATGGGCCTGGCCAACCGGCTCGTCCCCACCGGCCGCTCCCGGGCGGCGGCCGAGGAACTGGCCGCCTCGATCGCGGCCTTCCCGCAGGCGTGCCTGCGCAGCGACCGCGCGTCGCTGCTGGACCAGGAGGGGCTGGCCGAGCCGGCTGCGATGGAGGCCGAAATCCGGTACGGCATGGGCGTGCTGGCGGAGGGCCTGGAGGGGGCGGCGCGGTTCGCGGCGGGGGCGGGCCGGCACGGCTCCTTCACGGGCGACTGACCAGCCACTCCAGCACCGCCCCGGCCGCCTCGACGCCCGCCCGGGCCGCCGCCCGGACGTCCAGTCCCGGCCGCCGCAGACCGCCGGCGGCGAAGACCCCCGGCCGGCCGGTGTACGGGGCGGGCCCGCCGCTCAGGGCGATCCGGCCCCGGCGGGCCAGTTCGTCCTCGGCGGTGAAGTCCCCGGTGAAGACGACGGTGTCGCAGGCGAGGACGCCGGTACGCCCGTCGCGGTGCCGGATCCGCACGCCGGACAGCCGCCCGTGCCCGAGGATCTCGGTGACCGCCGTGCCGGTGAGCAGCGGCACGCGGGAGCGGAGCCGGGCGTCCAGGGCCCGGACGGATCCTGCGCGCGGCCGCTCGGTGACCATCGCGACGACCTCGGCGCCCGCCGCCCGCACGGTCCCGGCCGCCGCGTACGACGCGTCCTCGGCCCCGACCACCACGGCCCGCTCGCCGATCGTCTGCCGGTAGCGGTGCACGGCCTGCAGCAGCTCGCCTCCGGTGTACACCCCCGCGGGCCGGGTGCCCGGGATCAGCCGTGCCGCACGCGGGCGTTCGTAGGCGCCGGTGGCGAGGACCACCGCCTGTGCGGTGACCGTCTCGGGGCCGCGTTCGCCGGCGGTGGCGAGGCCTATGGGCTCCGCGCTACGCCGGGTGCCGGGTGCGGCGCCGTCGTGGCTTGTCGCGCCCACGCGGCGGCAGCCGCACATTTCATACAGCCCCGCGCCCCTTCGGGGCGCTGTGTAACAGGCCCAGTCCAGCACGGTCACCCCCGTACGGACCACCGCTCCGGCGCGCGCGGCCGCCTCCACGAGCAGGCCTGCGTACGCCGGGCCGGTCAGCGGCCGCGTCCAGGTGCCGAATCCGCCGTGGGCGCAGTGGCGGGGCACTCCCCCGGCCTCCGGTTCCCGCTCCAGCACCTCGACCCGGCCGGCTCCGGCGAGGGCGAGCCGGGCGGCGGCCGCGAGACCGGCGGGGCCGGCACCGACGACCAGGACGTCGACGTGGCGTTCGGCCGTCACGGCCGGCCCGCCCGCTCGAACAGCTCCCGTACCGTCGCCCCGCAGTGGAAGCCCTGGCAGCGGCCCGCCCCGGCCCGGGTACGGCGGCGCAGGCCCGCCAGGCTGCGTGGCGGGACGGTCCCGGCGAGGGCGTCCCGGATCTCGCCGAGGGTGACGTGCTCGCAGTGGCAGACGAGGACGTGACCGCCCTCCTGCCAGGGGCGGGGGAAGGCCGCGCCGAGGTTCGGCATGCGCACCGGTTCCAGGTCGACGGGGTCCGCCAGGCCGAGGCCCGAGGCCCTGAGCAGTCCGGTGACATGGGAGGCGATGGCGAGCGAGGCGGTGAGGCCCGTGGAGCGGATCCCGCCGACCGTGACGTAGGCCTGGTCGGGGTGGGCGGCGATGCGGTAGTCGTCGTGCTCGGTGGCGGCGCGCAGACCGGCGTAGACGGCGGTGACCTCCTCGTCCAGGAGCGCGGGCAGGATGCGGCGGCCCTTGTCGCGCAGCGCGGCGAGGCCCTGCGCGGTCGACTCGGTGGCGGCCTTGTCGTCCAGGTCCTCGGCGGTGGGGCCGAGCAGGACGTTGCCGTAGACCGTGGGGGCCACCAGGACGCCCTTGCCGAGGGCGGTGGGGACCGGCAGCAGGATGTGCCGGACGAGGTCGCGGGCGAGCCTGTCGTAGACGATGAGCTGGCCCCGGCGCGGGGTGACGGTGAAGGTGCGCCGGCCGAGCAGGCGGTCGAGGGTGTCCGCGTGCAGGCCGGCCGCGTTGACCAGGTGGCGGGTGTGCAGGGGACCGCGCGAGGTGGTGAGGGTGTGCACGCCGTGGTGCCGGTCCGCGCCCGTCACGCGGGTGTTGAGGTGGAGGTCGACGCCGCCGCGGACCGCCTGGGTGGCGTAGGCCAGGGTGGTGCTCCACGGGCAGACGATGCTCTCACCGGGCACGTGCAGTGCGCCGAGGGCGCCGGGGCCGAGGTGGGGTTCGCGGGCGTACAGCTCGGCGGCGTCCAACAGAGCGGTGTCGTGGCGGTCGTTGCGTACGGCCTTGCGCGCGAGGTCCGGCAGGGCGGCCAGTTGCTCCTGGTCCCAGGCGACCAACAGCGCGCCGACCGGCTCGACCGGGATGCCGGACTCGGCGGCGTACGCGGCGAGGAGGCGGCCGCCCTCGCGGACCAGGCGGGACTCCAGGGTGCCGGGGTGCGCGTCGAAGCCGGTGTGCAGGATGGCCGTGTTGGCCTTCGAGGTGCCCTGCCCGACGTCGTCCTGGGCCTCGGCCAGGGCGACCTTGAGATGCGGGTGGCGGGCGAGTTCGCGGGCGATCGCGCAGCCGACGACCCCGGCGCCGACGACCGTCACGTCGTACGGGACGGCCGGCAGGGGTCCGGCCGCGGTGACCGTCACCGGTGCGCTCCCGGGCCGGCTCCGGTCACCGGCCCGTCCAGCAGGGCGGCGACGGCGGCGCGGAAGACCCCGAGGCGCTCGGCGGCCTCGGCGGCACCGATGCGCGGCTCGTAGACGGCGGAGGGTCTGCCGTCGGGCAGGAAGTCGACGGGGTCGCTGCCGAGGTGGGCCAGCGCGCCCACGCCGAGGGCGGTGGCGTCGGGCAGCGTGGACACCTCGACGGGGCGTTGCAGCAGGTCGGCCTGGGTCTGCATGAGCAGGGCCGAGCGGGTCAGGCCGCCGTCGACGCGCAGGGCGGTCAGCGGGGTGCCGAGGTCGCTCTCGGCGGCTTCGGCGAGCTCCGTCACCTGGGCGGCGAGGCCCTCGCACAGGGCCCGCACCAGCTGCCCGGGGCCGGTGTCGAGGCCGAGCCCGGTGAGGGAGCCGCGCAGTTCGCCGCGCCACCAGGGGGCGGCGAGCCCGGCCAGCGCGGGGACGAAGGTGACCCCGCCGGCATCGGGGACGGCGCCGCCCACCCGGTCCAGGTCGGCGGGGCCCGAGATCACGCCGAGATCGGTGAGCCAGCGCACCGCGGAGGCGGCGGTGTACACCTGGCCGTCCAGGCAGTAGGCGGCCTCTCCGGCGAGGCGCCAGGCGACGCAGCCGACCAGTCCGGAGCTGCTGTGCCGGGGCGTGTCGCCGGTGTGCGCGAGCAGGAAGGCCCCGGTGCCGTAGGTGCACTTGGCGCCGCCTGGGCCGGTGATCCGCTGGGCGAGGAGGGCGGCCTGCTGGTCCACGGCGAGGCCGGTGAGCGGGATCCTGTCCCCGAACTCCTTGGTCGTACCCACGAACTGGGCGTTGTCGACGATCTCGGGGAGGTGCTCGGCGGACAGCCCGTAGAGGTCGAGGGCGCGGGAGGACCACCGCACCCGGTCCAGGTCGAGGAGGTGGGTGCGGCTCGCGGTGGCGGCGTCGGTGACGTAGGCGCCGGTGAGCCGGTGGACAAGCCAGGCGTCCGTGGTGGTGACGACTCCCTCGGTGGTGAGGTGCCGGCGGATCCAGGCCATCTTGGGCGCGGCGAAGTAGGGGTCGAGCGGCAGGCCGGTGAGGGTGCGTAACTCCTCGGCGTGCTCGGCGAGTCCGGCACAGACCGGTTCGGCCCGGCGGTCCTGCCAGACGATGGCGTCGGTGAGCGGCCGCCCGGTGCCGGGGTCCCAGGCGAGGACGGTCTCGCCCTGGTTGGCGAGGCCCAGCGCGGTCACCGGTTCGCCGGCCTCGGCGAGCGCCCGGCGGCCGGCCACGAGCACCGACTCGTACAGCTCCACGGGGTCGGCCTCCACCCGGCCGCCGGGCAGGTGCCGGGTGCGTACGGCGACGAATCCGGTGCCGATGACGCCCCGTTCGGGACAGATCACCAGGGCCTTGGTGCCGGACGTGCCCTGGTCGACCGCGAGCACCGGACCTGTCATCGGACCTCCCAGACGATCACTGCGCGACAGCCTGCCGCCGGGCGGCAGGCTGCGTCAACCGAGCGCGGTGTCGTGGCCGGTCGCGTGCTAGGTGCGGACCACCTCCTGATCCTGCTCCGTCGCCGGACCGGTGCGTGCCCCGGCCGCGTCCCGCCGGTCGAGCAGGGAGAGGACGGGGGCGGTCATCACCGTGGTCACCAGGGCCACGAGCACCAGTGCGGAGAACAGGGCGTCGCTGACGATTCCGGCCGCGAGGCCGACGTTCAGGGCGATGAGCTGCATGAGCCCGCGGGCGTTCATGAGGGTGCCGACGCGGACCGCCACCGCAGGCGGCTCGCCCCTGAGCCGGGCCGCCGCCCAGCAGCCGCCGAACTTGCCGGCCACGGCCAGCACCACGGCCGCCGCGCCGAACGCCAGCACGGCGGGGTCGGCGAACACGTCGAAGCGGGTGTTGAGACCGGAGTAGGTGAAGAACATCGGGACGAAGACCACCTGGGTCACCGACCGGGTGGTCCGCACCAGGCGTTCGGCGGCCTCGCAGCGGGGCATGGCCATGCCGACGCAGAAGGCCCCGAACACCGCGTACAGGTCGACGACATCGGTGAACCACGCGGCGCCGAACAGCACCGCGACCGTGCCGAGGAGCCGGGTGTCGTCGCGCACTCCGGGCCGGTTCACGATCAGATCCAGCAGCGGGCGCCCCAGGAAGTACAGGACCGCCCCGAACAGCAGCGCACCGCCGACGGCGGTCAGCACCTGCCCCGGGTCACCGGAGGCGGCACTGAGGACCGCGGCCAGCAGGATCCAGGCGACGGCGTCGTCGGTGGCGCCCGAGGCGAGGGAAAGGGTGCCGAAGCGGGAGCCGGCCAGCCCGCGTTCGGTGATGATGCGGGCCAGCATCGGGAAGGCGGTGATGGCGAGGGCCACGCCGACGAAGCCCGCCGTGACCCAGACCGGGACGCCGTCGACGTAGATGTCCACGTGCCCGTGCGCCACGAGTGCCAGGCCCGCACCGAGGACCAGGGGAATCGTGATCCCGGCCGCGGAGACGGCTGCCGCCGTGCCGGCGAGCCCGCGGCCCGCGTGCGCCCGGAACTCGTACCCGGCGTGGAACATCAGGGCCACCAGGCCGATCTGCCCGGCGACG
Source organism: Streptomyces sp. NPDC001507 (assembly GCF_042894765.1). NCBI lineage: Bacteria > Bacillati > Actinomycetota > Actinomycetes > Kitasatosporales > Streptomycetaceae > Streptomyces > Streptomyces sp. NPDC001507. The sequence continues at coordinate 174,126 of NZ_JBIAVV010000001.1, read as the reverse complement.
TACAGCACCGGTTTGAGCTCGGCGGGGAAGACCGCGTCGGCCGCGTCCGGGGCGACGAGTCCGAACAGGGACGGTCCGAGCAGGACACCGGCGATCATCTCGCCGACCACGGGCGGCTGGCCGAACCGGCCGGCGACGGCGACGACCAGCCGGCAGGCCACCAGGATCACGACGACGGCGGCGAAGAAGCGGGGAGCGAGCTCCACGGGTGTCATGGCGTCACTCCCCCTCACCGGCTGCCGACGACGGACGGGGACGGACCGCCGGGCGCGGCGGCGAAGTAGTTGCGGCACAGCCCCTGCCGGCGGGCGTCCCAGACCATGTAGGTGCCGAGGACCAGCTGGGTGAGGCTGCGCGGGACGTTCGCCCAGTGGTCGGCGAGCCGCATCGCCGCGAGCCGCAGCCGCGGCCGGCGGCGCGATCCGGTGTCCGCGCGCGGGATCAGGAGGCAGGGACCGCGGCTGGGCAGCGAGCGGGTGTGCTCGGCGGACGACTCCAGCCGGAACCTGCGCAGCACCTCCTCGGCCGCGACCCGCATGGTCAGCACGGCGAAACCGCGGGCCGGGCAGGGCCGGTTGGCGGCGACCCCGAACGGGATGGACGCCGTCGGCCGGGTGTCCCTGGACAGCCAGCGGTCGGGGTCGAAGCGCTCGGCCCCGGCCGTGCCCGAGCGCTGGTACTCGGGGTAGTTGAAGAGCAGGACCGAGCCCGGGGGGAGGGCGGGGCGGCCGTCGCGCGGGATCTCGCCCGTGGTGATCCGGTGCGCCACGCCGAACAACGGGAAGTGCTGGAGGGTCTCGTCGATGACGCGGTCGAGGTAGTCGGGCCCGGCGGACGCCAGGTGTTCCTGGACCTCCGGGTGGGTGGCGAGGGCGAGCAGCAGGTGGGCCGTCGCCTCCGACATCTGCACCACGGCCGTGTTGAAGAAGGTGCCCTGGAGGTAGTACGCCCGCTCCCGCTCGGTGAGCAGCGCGGGCAGCGGCACCGACGGCGGGTCGTGGGCGAGCCGCTCACGGAGGTACGCGGTGAGCCGGGCCCGGCGGTCCAGGTGCCGCAGCCGGGTGCACTTCAGGGCGCTGACCACGTCGTCGGCGTTGCCGGTGATCAGGTCCCGGACCTCACGCGGGCAGGGACTGCGGAAGACGACCTCGTAGTAGACCGAGGCCCACACCGGCATCATGAGATCGCGCAGCCGGACCTTGAACAGCCTTTCGTCGCCGCCGAGTTCGTCCAGCACCTGCCGGGTGCAGCGGCCGACCAGCCCGGTCCACTCGGCGCGGGACGGGCCGGCGAGGATCTGCCGGGTGGTGCGGGCCACGCCGTCGTAGCGGGGGCCGGGCTCCAGGTGTTCCTGGTGGACCTCGGGGCCGGGCGAGAGCCAGTACCAGAACAGGTCGGACAGGGCGGCGCCCCGGCTGCGGCCGTTGGCCGCCGGATGGCCGTACACCCGCTTGAACTCCTCGGCGGGCACCTCGCGGCCGGGGACGGGGATGCCCTCCTCGCCGTTGATCCGGGCGAAGATGCGCACGCGGAGGGCGACCACCGTGCGCGGCAGCCAGTACGGCAGGCTCGCCGCGAGGGCGAGGGCGGCCCCGACGGCGGCCCAGCCGGCGGCGCTCATGAGGCGCCTCCGCCGAGGACCGCTTCCCCGAAGACCGCTCCCCCGACGCCCGCTCCGCCGAAGTGCCGTCCCGACCAGGCCGGCCGGACCAGATCCGGGGTGAGTTCGTCGAGGGCCGCCGCTCCGCACAGGGCGAGGGCGTCCTCGATCTCCTCGCGCAGCAGCTCCAGCAGCCGCCGTACGCCCTTCTCGCCGTCGGCGGCCAGTGCCCACATCACGGGGCGGCCGATGCCCACCGCGCGTGCGCCCAGCGCCAGCGCCTTGACCGCGTCGGTGCCGCGTCTGATCCCGCCGTCCAGGAGGACGGGGATCCGTCCGGCGACGGCCGCGACGATCTCGGGCAGGACCTCCAACGTGGCCGGGACGGTGTCGAGCTGGCGGCCGCCGTGGTTGGACACCAGCAGGCCCGCCACGCCGTGGCGGACGGCGAGCCGGGCGTCCTCGGGGTGCAGGACGCCCTTGAGGAGGATCGGCAGGCCGGTGATCTCGCGGAGCCGGGTGATGTGGTCCCAGGAGAACTCCGGGGACATCTCGATCTGGCGGACGTGCCCGCGTTCGCCGTCGCGGAGGCCGACGAGGTTCTCGCAGCGCAGGCCGGCCGGCAGGTCGTGGAAGCCGTTGCGCCGGTTGCGTTCGCTCGCGCCGAGCACCGGGGAGTCGACGGTGACGACCAGGGCGGTGCAGCCGGCGTCGACGGCCCGGCGGACCAGGGCCTCGGTGATGCCGGGGTCGGGCTGGAGGTAGAGCTGGAACCAGAGCGGTACGGTCTCGCCGGGCGCGGCGGCGCGGACCGCGGCCGCGACCTCGCCGACGGCGACGGTCGAGGCCATGCTGGCGATCATGACGGCCCCGGCGGCGGCCGCGGCCCGTGCGGTGGCCAACTCGCCCTCGGGGTCGACGAGCCGGTGGAAGGCGGTGGGCGAGAGCAGCACCGGTGTCCGGGCCCGCCCGCCGAAGAGCGTGACGTCCAGGTCCGGCACCGCGCGGCCGCGCAGCACGCGGGGCAGCAGCCGCAGCCGGGTGTACGCCTCCTCGTTGGCCCGTACGGTGATCTCGTCGCGGGCACCGCCGGCGACGAAGTCGGCGTGGACGGGGTCGAGCCGGTCACGGGCGGCTGTCTCGAAGTCCCTCGCGCTGAACATCACGGCTGCCTCACCGCCGCGCCGGTCCGCGGTCCGGACGCCTGTTCCCGGCCGAAGAAGCCGGCGAGCGGGGCGTGGTGGACAGCGGGGTCGTCCCAGTGGTTCTCCAGGTTCTCGGCCAGGTGGTGGGTGCCGAGCAGGGCGCCGGCGCGGAAGTGGCGGACCACGGGGTGGAGGTACGACGCGTCGAAGGCGTCGTCGACCGAGTTCTGCGCGGTGCGGCGGACCGTGATGTCGAAGGGGTCGACCTTGTCGTGGTCGGGGCCGTACTCCAGCGTGACGGTGAAGTAGTCCCGATCACGCGTGAGTTCGCTCATGTGCGCGTAGTCGACGGGGACCTCTTCGTGGTAGCGGGCGGTGCCGTCGTCCGCGGTGACGATCAGGTCGCCGATCACGGCGAACTGCTGCCACAGCGCCGAACTGCGGTTGACGCGCGCCACCACGGCGTCCGCGAGGGTGGCCGGGTCGGTGGTCAGCGGGCGGTGCGGCCAGGGCCGGCCGTGGTGGCGTTCGCCGAGGATGCGGCTCAACGCGCGTACGGCGTAGCGGAATCCGTGGATGAAGCCGCCGGTGGACCTCTTGAAGTCGCGCTGCTGCATCAGGGTTCCGGCGAAGTAGAGGCCGGGCACGTTGACCGACTCGTAGGCGGGGGTCAGCTCGGCGAAGCGGTCCTTGATGACGAGCTCGGGCCGGCACTGCTCGTCGAACGGCGAGGCGTCGAAGCGGAAGCCCGTGCAGACGATCACCCGGTCGTAGACCAGTTCCTTCACGACCTCGTCGGCGCGGGAGAAGCTGAACCGCACGCGGTAACGGCCGCCGTCCTGCTCGATGGCTTCGACGTTTCCGTCCAGCAGGGCGTTGAGCGACTTGAGCTGGTAGGTGTCGAGGAAGTTGTTGTTGACCGCCCGCAGGTGGCCGACGAAGTGCGTGTTCCAGGCCAGTTTGACGGAGTGCGGTCCCGCCACGTGGATCACGGCGGCCGTCTCGACAAGGTTGTCAGCGGTCTCCAGCGCGGAGTTGCCCTTGCCGAGGATCAGGACCCGCTGGTCGGTGAAGTCGTCGGGGTCGACGGAGACGTCCGGGTACTGCTCGGCCGTCTCGATGCCGGGCACGTCGGGGATGTAGGGCCGGGACACCCCGGTGGCCATGACCAGCCGGCGGGCGCGGTGTTCGGCGCCGTGCTGGTCGGTGACGGTGAATCCGCTGTCGTCGCGGGTGATGCGGACCGCCCGGGTGTCGTAGGCGATGTCCAGTTTGAACGCCTCGGCGAAGTCGGCGAGATAGCGTACGAGGTCGTCGGCGGCCGGGAAGTAGCGCCTGGAGTAGTGCTTGAACGCCAGGCCGGGATCGTCGGACAGCAGTGAGTTCCAGTCCATCCGGAGGTTGAGCTCGGGGTCCTTGGTGCCGTTGTGGACCTTGTTGATGGAGATCAGTTTCCGGTGCCGGGGGAACGTGCGGAAGAAAGTGCCCGGTGTGCCGCCGCTCTCCAGGATGCGGTGGCGGTGCCCCGCGGCCTGGAGGAGCCGACCGAGCTGGAGTCCGGCGGGACCGGCGCCGACGACGAGATAGTCGAGCTGTTCCTGGTGCACTGTGCCTGCCTTCCGATGGGGGGTGGGGGCCGGAGCAGACGTGCGGGTGAGCCAGCGCAGAAGCCAAGTCCTCCCGAAGGCGCAGCGCTAGCCGCAGCCCGTACATCGACAGCAAGTTGACAGGCTCGGCATGGTCTCCGAGGGGGCGGGCGCCGGTCCGGGCCCTCGTGCGGATACGGCAGGATGAGCGGCTGCACAACCGAAAGGGAGGTAACCGGTGAACCGAGCGCTCACCGTCGATGACCTGGTCCTGGCCGGAATCGCCCTCGCGGCGGGCCTGTTGGCGGCCTTTCTGTCGCGCGGGCTGCTGCGCTGGCTGGCCAGGCACGCGAAGCGGACCCGCTGGAGCGGTGACGACGTCATCGTGGACGCGCTGCGCACGGTGGTCCCGTGGGCGGCGCTCGCGGGCGGGGCGGCGGCCGCCGCGGCGGCGCTGCCGCTGACCAGGACGGTCCAGCACCACACGAACCAGTGCCTCCAGGTGCTGCTCATCTTCGCGGTGACGGTGTCGGCGGCGCGGGTGGTCGCCGGGCTGGTGCAGTCGGTCACCCAGTCCCGCTCCGGGGTCGCCGGTTCGGCCACGATCTTCGTGAACATCACCCGGGTGCTGGTCCTTGCGATCGGCTTCCTGGTGATGCTCCAGACGCTGGGCATCTCCATAGCGCCCCTGCTCACCGCCCTGGGCGTGGGCGGTCTCGCGGTCGCGCTCGCTCTCCAGGACACACTCGCCAACCTCTTCGCGGGCATCCACATCCTCGCCTCCAAGACCGTCCAGCCGGGTGACTACATCCAGCTGAGCAGCGGCGAGGAGGGCTATGTCGTGGACATCAACTGGCGCCAGACGACCGTCCGTCAGCTCTCCAACAACCTGGTGGTCGTCCCCAACGGCCAGCTGGCCAAGACCAACATGACCAACTACACACGTCCCGAGCAGCAGTTGACCATCCTGGTGCAGGTGGGTGTGGCCTACGACAGCGACCTGGACCACGTCGAGCGGGTCACGCACGAGGTCATCGCCGAGACCATGACCGAGACCACCGGCGCGGTCCGGGACCACGAACCCGCCATCCGCTTCCACACGTTCGGCGACTCACGGATCGGCTTCACGGTGATCCTCGGCGTCGGCGAGTTCAGCGACCAGTTCCGCATCAAGCACGAGTTCATCAAGCGCCTGCACCGCCGCTACCGCGAGGAGGGCATCCGCATACCGGCACCGGCCCGCACGGTGGCGCTCCAGCAGGGGGCCGTGGTGATCCCGCACCAGCGCACCGCCGCGGAGGTACCCGTCGCCGACTAGCCCCCTGCCGGTCGTGCCTACAGCGTGGCCGAGTTGTCGTGGTGATGGCCGCCGCGCAGGCTGTGCGGGGTGGCCAGGGACGGGGTCACCGGGGTGACGGTCCAGTCGGGGTGGCCGGGCATGCGCGGGGTCGTGGTGCCGTAGAGCCAGTCGCGGAGGAAGCCCGACCGGTCCTGGCCGGTGACCTCGCCGGCCACCGCGATGTAGTCCTCGGTCGAGGCCGAGCGGCGCCGGAAGCGGTCCAGGAAGGTGCGCTCGACGGCGTGGAAGGCGTCCTCGCCGACCAGCTCGCGGAAGGCGTACAGGACCAGGACTCCGCCGAGGTAGCGCTGGCTGTCGAAGAGGTCGGCCTCGTTCGGGGCGGCCACCGGGCCGGAGTCGTGGCGCCACTGGTCGCCGCGGGCGTAGGTGTCCTTCATCCGGGCCTCCATGGTGGTGAGGCCCAGGGAGTCCGGCCAGCCGCGTTCGTAGCGGTAGAGCAGCCCGTAGAAGTCGGCGTGGCCCTCGTTCAGCCAGAGGTCGGCCCAGGTGGCGGGCGAGACCAGGTTGCCGAAGTAGGAGTGGACCAGCTCGTGCATCATGTGCGAGCCGATCTTCGCCTCCCCCTGGAGCAGGAAGTTCGGCTTGTAGAGGGTGAGGGTCTGGGTCTCCAGGCCCGTGAAGTCGAAGGCGTCCGGGTCGTCGGAGTTGCAGGGCAGCAGGCCGTACGTCTCGAACGGGAAGGCCGCGCCGAGCCGGTCCTCCAGCCAGGCGACCTGGCCCGGGGTGAGGCCGAGCGCCGGTTCCAGGGCGGCGGCGCGGGCCGTGGGGACGACGTCCCGCAGCGGCAGGCCGTGCGGGCCCGGCCGGTCCTTGACCACGTAGTCGCCGACGGTGATCTGCACGAGTTCGGTGGCGATCGGCGAGCGGGAGCGGTACGAGTACGCGGTCCGGTCGCCCGGCAGGTTCTCGACGCAGGTGAGCAGGCCGTTCGCGACGCCCCGCAGGCCGCTCGGGACGGTGATGCGGAAGGTGAAGCCGGCCTTGTCCGAGGGATGGTCGTTGCACGGGAAGACGGTGTGCGCGGAGTTCGGCTGCGGGCAGATCGCGAAGCCGTCCGGGGTGGGCACCCAGGCGGTGTGCGGGAGGGTGCGGCGCGGGTCGGCCGAGTAGGTCACGCACACGGTGGCGTCGGTCCGCTCGCACAGCGGCCGGGCGGGGATGATCCGCAGTTTCTCGTCCGCCTGCTCGAAGGCGGCGTCCCGGCCGTCGACCCGGACGGCGGACACGTCGAGGCCGAGGGCGTCCAGGGAGAGGCGGGACAGGTCCTGGGTGGTGCGGATGCGCAGGGTCGCGGTTGCGTCGACCAGGCGGGTCGTGGCGTCGTAGGCGAGGTCGAGGTCGTAGGCGTGGACGCGGTAGCCGTCGTTGCCGAGGGCCGGGTAGACGGGGTCGCCGAGGGTCTCGGAACCCGGCGCGGGCGTACTGCCCCCGGTCCTCGCGTCGCCGCTTTTCTCCCCCGCGGAGAAGGGACGCGCGAGGGCCGGGGCCCCCGTGGCCAGGACGGTCGCCGTGCCGAGCAGGGCGGCCGCCGGGGCCGTGACTCTGGTGCGATATCTCATGGTCCGCTTTCGCTCGGGCGGGCCGGGTGGTCGGTCCGGCTCACCGGGTCGGTGGTGACTCTTTTGTCATGACCACCCTTGTGACCGATCCGGTTGCCCGTCGTACGACAACCGGACAACCGGATCTTCCGAGTCGCGGACCCCTGTCGAGCACGGGTCGCTCACGAGATATCTTGATGTCGAGCAATGTTGCAGACGTGGAGCGGAGCACCCGGTGACTGACTCGACCATCATCTACACCTACACAGACGAGGCCCCGGCCCTCGCGACGCACTCGTTCCTGCCGGTGATCCAGGCGTACGCCTCGCAGGCCGGTGTCGCCGTGGACACCCGCGACATCTCGCTGGCCGGGCGCATCATCGCCGTCTTCCCGGAGTACCTGAACGAGGACCAGCGCATCCCGGACGCGCTCGCCGAGCTGGGCGAGCTGGCCAAGACGCCCGAGGCCAACATCGTCAAGCTGCCGAACATCTCGGCGTCGATCCCGCAGCTGAAGGCCGCCGTCGCCGAACTCCAGGGCAAGGGCTACGCGCTGCCGGACTACCCGGACGACCCGAAGACCGACGAGGAGCGCGACATCCGCGCCCGCTACGACAAGGTCAAGGGTTCCGCCGTGAACCCGGTCCTGCGCGAGGGCAACTCGGACCGTCGCGCCCCCGCCTCGGTGAAGAACTACGCCAAGACCCACCCGCACCGCATGGGCGCCTGGAGCTCCGAGTCCAGGACGAACGTGGCGACCATGGGCGAGAACGACTTCCGTTCCACCGAGAAGTCCGCGGTGATCTCCGAGGCCGGCAAGCTGAAGATCGAGCTGGTCGCCGAGGACGGCACCACCACGGTCCTCAAGGAGTCCGTACCGGTCCTCGCGGGCGAGGTCGTCGACGCCTCCGTGCTGCACGTCGCGCAGCTCAACGACTTCCTGGCCGCGCAGGTCGCCCGCGCCAAGGAAGAGGGCGTCCTCTTCTCGGTGCACCTCAAGGCAACGATGATGAAGGTCTCCGACCCGATCATCTTCGGTCACGTGGTGCGCACGTTCTTCCCGAAGACGTTCGCGAAGTACGGCCAGACCCTCAAGGCGGCCGGCCTCAGCGCGAACGACGGTCTCGGCGGCATCCTCAAGGGCCTGGAGAACCTGCCCGAGGGCGCCGAGATCAAGGCCTCCTTCGACGCCGAGATCGCCGAGGGCCCGGCCCTGGCGATGGTCGACTCCGACAAGGGCATCACCAACCTGCACGTGCCCTCCGACGTCATCATCGACGCCTCGATGCCGGCCATGATCCGCACCTCCGGCCACATGTGGGGCCCGGACGGCCAGGAGGCCGACACCCTCGCGGTGATCCCGGACTCCTCCTACGCCGGCGTCTACCAGGCCGTGATCGAGGACTGCCGGGCCAACGGCGCCTTCGACCCGTCCACCATGGGCTCGGTCCCGAACGTGGGCCTGATGGCGCAGAAGGCCGAGGAGTACGGCTCCCACGACAAGACCTTCGAGATCGCCACCGCGGGCACGGTCCGCCTGGTCGACGCGGCCGGCAACGTCGTGATCGAGCAGCCGGTCGCCGCCGGTGACATCTTCCGCGCCTGCCAGACCAAGGACGCGCCGATCAAGGACTGGGTGAAGCTGGCCGTCACCCGCGCCCGCGCCACCGGCGACCCGGCCGTCTTCTGGCTGGACGAGGGCCGCGCCCACGACGCGCAGCTGATCGCCAAGGTCCAACAGTACCTGCCGGAGCACGACACCGAGGGCCTGGACATCCGGATCCTCTCCCCCGTCGAGGCCACCAAGCTGTCGGTGGAGCGCATCCGCCGCGGCGAGAACACCATCTCCGTCACCGGCAACGTGCTCCGTGACTACCTGACCGACCTGTTCCCGATCCTGGAGCTGGGCACCAGCGCCAAGATGCTGTCGGTCGTCCCGCTGATGGCGGGCGGCGGCCTGTTCGAGACGGGCGCCGGCGGCAGCGCGCCGAAGCACGTCCAGCAGCTGGTCAAGGAGAACTACCTGCGCTGGGACTCCCTCGGCGAGTTCTTCGCCCTGGTGCCGTCCTTCGAGCAGTACGCCGACTTCACCGGCAACGCCCGCGCCAAGGTGCTCGCCGACACCCTCGACCGGGCCACGGCGACCTTCCTCAACGAGGACAAGTCCCCGACCCGTCGCGTCGGCGGCATCGACAACCGCGGCAGCCACTTCTACCTGTCCCTGTACTGGGCGCAGGAGCTGGCCAAGCAGACCGACGACGCCGAGCTCGCGAAGGCGTTCACGTCGCTCGCCGAGACGCTCGCCGCGAACGAGCAGCAGATCGTCGACGAGCTGCTCGCCGTCCAGGGTTCCCCGGCCGACATCGGCGGCTACTACCAGCCCGAGAAGGCCAAGGCGGACGCGGTCATGCGCCCGTCGGCCACCTGGAACGCGGCCCTCGCGGCCCTCTAGGCCCGCCCGGCCCTCCGGGCCGCCCCGTCACCGTCTCCGCCCCGGCAGGCACCCGGCCCGCCGGGGCGGAGCCGTGTCCGGCTCCGTACGCCCCTCGGTCCGGCCCGGCCTGGTCCGGTCAGCGGCCGGTGGGGCCGTCCCCGCGGAACGCCCCGGCCACGACGGGGACCAGCTGCCGCTCGATCTGCTCGGCGGGCAGCGCGGCCAGCTCGGTGCCGATGGGGGCCAGCGCGAGCCAGTTCAGCAGGCCGGCCGCGCAGCGCGTGCGGAAGATCAGTTCCTGCTCGGCGATCCCGGGGAGGTTCGCCGTCAGCACCCGGAGGGCCTCCCGGCGGCTGTGGTCGAACTTGCCGTGCAGCCGCTCCCAGCCCTCGGGCGGATCGATGCCGACCCGTGCCACGGTCCGCATCATCGCCAGCTCCGGTCCGCCGGCCGCCAGGGCGCGCATCATCGGCCGGGCGAAGGCCGCCGCCAGGTCCTGGAGCGAGGAAGCGGGGCCGAGCGGTCCCAGTTCCTGGATCTGCGCGTCCAGGTACTGTTCCAGCGCGTGCTCTATCGCGGAGTTGCACAGCGCCTTCAGCGACCCGAAGTGGTAGCTCACGGCGGCGACGTTGGCCCCGGCGCGCTCCGTGATCTCGCGGAGCGTCACGCCCTCCTGGCCTCGTTGCGCGAGCAGCTCCAGGGCGGCCGTCTGCAGGCCTTCCCGGGTGCGCTGGCCGGCTTCCCGGCGTAGGTCCGTCTTCTCCGCGCGTGTCATGAAATGTAATCAAGCATACGTTTGACTACATTGTCAACACCCCTTTCCCCCTTCAGCCGTCACACCGGCAATGAATTCAAACATTGGCTTGACAGCCCAACCGGCCGTCCATAATGTTAAGCGAGCATTTGAATTACTAACAGCGCACGGAAGCCTATCTGGAGGAACCGGACATGAAGCTGCTCAGCCGGAAGTCGATCACCGCCGCGACCACGGTGGCGGTCCTGGGTGGTCTTGCCATCGCCGCCGCGCCGTCACAGGCCACGAGCCCGGCGCACCCGAGCGCCCCCGCCCACAGCAGTACGGCGGTCCCGGACCTGACTCCCGAACAGCTGGCGAAACTGCCGCTCACCAACCGCCACCTGACCCGGCACGAGCGGCAGAACCTCGCCGTCGTCCTGCGCGACTACTACGTGGCCGAGGGCAGCCACATAGACGTCCCGACCTTCGTCGACAGCTTCACCAAGGACGGCGTCTTCAACGACATGGTCGCCGGACAGGCCTACCGGGGCGAGGCCCTCGGCGCCGTCCTGCCCTACATGAAGGGCCTCTTCTCCGACGTCCACCGCGACCTCAAGCGCATCACCGTGAACGGCGACACGATCAGCATCGAGCTCTCGATCGACGGCACCTTCGACGGCCGACTCCAGACGCCGGCGGGTGTCCTCAACGGCAACGGCCACAAGGTCGCCGCACCGACCGCCGACTTCTGGTACCTGAAGAACGGCAAGGTCACGATGTTCAACTGCTTCGTCGGGTACTCCAAGATGTACTCCGACATGGGCGTGGACTTCGACTGGGCCTCGGCCGTCAACAAGCACTGACCCGCTCCCCGGCGGGGGGGGGCCCGCCCCGCCCGGGCCCCCCCCCCCCGCCCCCCCCCCCCCCCGCCCCCCCCCCGGGGGGGGGGCCCCCGGGGCCCGCCCCCCCCCCCG
>NZ_JBIAVV010000001.1:44325-162744 GCF_042894765.1 Streptomyces sp. NPDC001507 | reverse complement strand
TTTTTCTTCCGCTTTGGGGGGGTTCTTTTCGTGGGGCCGCGCGCCCAACACCCCCCCCCCCCCCCCCGGGGGGGGGGGGGCCCCCCCCCGCCCGGCCCCCCCCCGCCGGAACGCCCGCGCCGACGGCGCCGGCCCGTCGATGTGACACCGTGGTCCCGTCCCGCACGCCACCCCGGACAAACGCACCCGGAGCCGCCCGTGTCCCAGCCCTCGTACACCCTCCTGCCCGGCGCCGACGAGTCGCCCGTGATCCTTCACGTGCCGCACTCCGCGCGAGCGGTACCGGCCGGTGTCCGGGCGGGCATCGTGCTCGACGACGCCGCCCTGGAGCGGGAGCTGGACCACATCACGGACGCGCACACGGCCGAGATCGCGGCGGCCGCGGCCGGACTGGCCGCGGTGCCCCCCTGGCGGTTCGTCAACCGGCTGTCGCGGCTGGTGGTGGATCCGGAACGGTTCCCGGACGAGCGGGAGGAGATGCTCGCCGCCGGGATGGGGGCCGTGTACACGCGGACCACGCACCGGGGCGTGCTCCGGGAGGAGCCGTACGACCCCCGGCCGCTGGTCGAGCGGTACTTCCGGCCGTACGCCCGGGCGATGACGGAGGCCGTCGCCGGGCGGCTGGCCGCGACCGGGCGGGCCGTGATCGTCGACGTGCACTCCTATCCGAGCCGATCGCTGCCCTACGAGCTGCACGGTGCCGGGCCGCGGCCACCGGTGTGCCTGGGCACGGACGCCTTCCACACGCCGGCCGAGCTGACGGAGGCGGCCCGCGAGGCCTTCGCGGAATGCGGGGAGACGGGGCTGGACAGCCCGTTCGCCGGGACCTACGTACCGCTGGAGTTCTACGGCACGGACGCGCGGGTCGCCGCGCTGATGGTCGAGATCCGGCGCGACCTCTACATGACCGAGCCCGGCGGGAAGGCGGGCCCGGGAGCCGACCGGCTCGCAGCAGCCCTCGCCGCCCTCGTGGACGCCGCCGGACGCCGGCCCTCCGGCTGGAGCACTCCGGCAGGACACAGGGGTGCGGGCCGTACGACCGTGGAGACATGACCACGGAGAGCACCGAGCCCACCTCGACCACGGAGCCGGCCGAGCCCGCGACGGCGGGGCCGCTCCCGCCCGGGTGCGAGGCCGCGCCGCCGGTGCGGGACTGGCCCGCGCTCGAACTGGCGGGGACGGACTTCGACCCGGTCCTCGCGGACCTGATGAGGCAAGGGCCGGTGACCCGGATCCGGCTGCCCCAGGGCGAGGGCTGGGCGTGGCTCGTGACCCGCTACGCGGACGTCAGGACCGTCACCAACGACCCGCGGTTCAGCCGCGCCGAGGTCACCCGGCGCCAGGTGACCCGGCTGGCCCCGCACTTCAACCCCCGTCCCGGCTCGCTCGCCTGGGCCGACCAGCCCGACCACAACCGGCTGCGCAAGCCGCTCGCCGGCGCCTTCACGGTCGCCGCGATGAAGCGGCTGCGACCCCGCGCGCAGGGCATCCTCGACGCACTGGTCGACGGGGTCCTGCGGGACGGGCCGCCCGCCGATCTCGTCGAGCGGGTGCTGGAGCCGTTCCCGATCACCGTGGTCAGCGAGGTGATGGGAGTGCCGGAGGCGGACCGGGAACAGGTGCACGCCTGGACCCGGCAGATCATCTCCACCTCGGGCGGCGCCGAGGCCGCCGAGACGGCCAAGCAGCGGCTGTACGGATGGATCACCGAGACGGTGCGCGCGCGGGCCGGCAACACGGGCGAGGACGTGTACTCGCTGCTCGGGGCCGCCGTGGCCCGGGGCGAGATCGGCGAGGAGGAGGCCGTGGGACTGGCCGGCCCGCTGCAGATCGGCGGCGAGGCGGTCACCCACAACTGCGGGCAGATGCTGTTCCTGATGCTGACCCGGCCGGAACTGACGGCGCGGATGCGGGAGCGCCCCGCGGAGCGCGGACCGGTCCTCGACGAACTGCTGCGCTGGATCCCGCACCGCAGCACGGTCGGGCTCGCCCGGATCGCCCTGGAGGACGTCGAACTGAGCGACGGCACCCGGATCCCGGCGGGCGATCCGGTCTACGTCTCCTACCTCGCCGGCAACCGGGACCCGGCCGTCTTCCCGGACCCGGACCGCATCCTGCCGGACCGAGATCCCAACCCCCACCTCGCCTTCGGCCACGGCACGCACTACTGCACGGGCGCGGTCCTGGCCCGGCTGCAGGCCGAACTGCTGGTCGACACCCTCCTCGACCGGCTGCCGGAGCTGCGGCTCGCGGTGCCGGCCGAGGGCGTGGAGTGGCGGCGCAGGACGATGATCCGCGGGCCGCGGACGCTGCCTGTCACCTGGTGACGCGTCACGCCCGCAGCCACTCCGTCACGATCACGTCCCCGCCGGTGCGCAGCCGGAGTGCGAACGGGCCGGTGGGCGGGGTGTCGTGGGCGAAGCGGCCCATGGCGTCGACCGTGAGCGGATGCGCCGCCGCCGGACCGCCGAGCACCTCGATGCGCGCGGACTGCGGGGGCAGCAGCTGGCCGAGCAGCCCGTCCTCGGTGACCTCGACGTCAACGGTCAGCTCGCCCGCCTGGAAGGTCAGCATGCGGGGCGGGTCCTCGACACCCCTGACCGGGATCGCGTCGACCAGCGAGTCGAAGGTCAGCTCGGCGACCCGGGCATCCAGGTCGTGCAGCAGGTAGGCGTCCATGGCCAGTTGGAGCAGCTCGGCCGGGAGCGGGTCGAGGACGGCGGCCGCGCCGCGCAGCTCCTCCTCCAGGAGGTCCGCGTCGAAGCCGGCGTCTCCCGTGACCTCGTCGAGGGCCTCGTCCGCCGGGAACTCGTCGTCGCTCACGCCGCACCCCTCGCGTCGAGCCGGGCCCGCAGCCGGCGCAGACAGCGCTGGCGCAGCGGGCCGATGCTGCCCACGGCGATGCCCAGCGCGACGGACACCTCGACATAGCTGGGCGGCGGTGAGGCCATCAGGACCCGCAGCAACTGCCTGCAGCGGTCGCCTAGTTCCTCGAACTCCTGCCACAGCAGACGGATCCGCTCGGCCTCGTCCGCCTCGTCCTCCGCGTCGATCAGGGACTGTTCGGGCGTACGGTCCTCGCTGACCCGGTCCAGGACCTGCGGATCGTCGGTCGGCAGCAGCCGGGTCAGGCCGCGGATCACCTTCAGGCACTCGTTGCGCGCCGTGCTGGCCAGCCAGGAACCCGCCTTGTCGGGCTCGCGGATGCGGCCCAGGTGCTGGGCGAACCGGAACCACACGGTCTGGTACACCTCGTGCCCGTCGGCGTCGGAGAGCCGGTGCGCGCGCACCACGGACCACACCAGGGGGCTCAGCCCCTCCACGAGCGCCTTCCAGGCCGCCGCGTCGCCGTCGACGGCGGCCCGGACCAGCGCGCCGACCTCTGCTCGGTCCACGGTCCCACCCCTCGTGTACGGCAAGTCATGGTACGCCGTGGAGGGGAGTGTTCCGGAACTCAGGCCGTGGCAGCCGGCATCACGACCGGCACCGGCTGCCAGCCGGCCGGGCGGAGCGCCGGTACCTGGGCCCCGCGCACCTCCGCGTACTCCGTGATGTTCTGCAGGAGTTGCGCACGCGCCGCGCGCGGGTCGGACTCCTTCAGCGTGGTCATCAGGTCGGCGACGAGGCCGGCCACGATGGGGGTGGCGAACGATGTTCCACTCCACTGTGCGAACCCTTCGAACATCACTTGGTCCGGTTTGCCGGGGCCGGTCGTCCCGGTGTCGGTCAACACGCCGGTGTGGCGCGGGTACTGGCAGGTGCAGGCGTAGGTGAAGCCGAACCGGCAGGCGTCGTAGGTGGTGTGCTGGTACACGTACGGCACGGGCGCGTCGAAGCCGGCCATGGCGCCGATGAGCTGCTCGCCGGGGGCGTAGACCTTGACCCAGCCGCCGTGGTTGGTGAAGCAGGCGCCGTACTCGCCGTCGCTGCGCAGCGCGCCGACCGAGAGGACCGTGTCCTCGTAGCCGGACAGGTCGGCGCAGGCGGCGGGCCAGAAGCGGCTGGCGCTGCCGTTGTTGCCGGCGGCGGCGACGAGCAGGGTGGACTGGTCGCGCAGGGCGTCCATGAAGGCCTCGACGGCGAGCAGTCCGTCGGCGCTGCCGTTCGGGGTGCCGGCGGAGAGGCTGATGATGTCGGGCCAGCCGTGCTGGTCGATCGCCTCGAAGAGCCTGGCGCCGAACTCGGACTCCAGGATGGCGCCCGCGTCGTTGAGGGTGTTGGTGACGGTGATGTCGGTGTTCGGGGCGAGGGCGGCGACTAGTCCGGCGATGAACGTGCCGTGGCCGACGTACTGCTGGAGGATGCCGTCGGCGTCGGTCTCGTTGAGCTGCGGGTCGCCCTGGACGCGGGCGAGGAGCGGGTAGGTGCGGTAGTCGTGCACCAGGCCGGTGTCCATCACCAGGACGCTGACGGCCGTGTCCGGGTCGTAACCGCCCTGCACCGGCGCCGGGTTGGGGGCCTGGGTGAGCAGGGCGGGGAGCGGTTCGCAGGGGTTGCAGGAGTTGGCGTTCGGGGTGGTGGACACCACGTGGTTGCGGCTGACCAGGCGGCGGCCGGCGCGGCCCTCGGCCTCCCGCAGGGCGCGCAGCGCGTGGCCGACGGCGGGGTCGGCGGTGCGGTCGCGGTGGTTCGGGTCGCCGACCCGGATGCGGGTGACCCCGGTGCGGTTGGTCTCCGGTCCGGTCCTGCCCACGTGGTCGGCGACGAGGCCGGCGGTGGCGGTGAAGTGGGCGCGCACGGTGTCCTCGACGACCCGGGCCTCCTCGCCGTCGCGGGCGAGGACCACCCCCTTCTCGTACAGGAACTCGGCCGCGTCGTCGGGCCCCATCGCCAGTGGAACGTCCGGCATGGAGCGCTGGATCTGCTCGAACTGCTCATGGAATCGCTGCGGTGCCATGGCCTGTCTCCTCCCCCAGAAACGGCGTTCTTCAGTCAGACTCGCGAGACCGCCGCTTGATACAGCGTCAAACCTGTGGGGCATGTATGCCCAGGCCACTAACATCCGAGGGGTGAGTGCGGGAAGCGATTCGGTTACGGAACTCCTGCCGATGGTGTTCGCCGCCCCGGGCGAGGCCCTGGCGCGGGCGGAGGGCGTCCTGCGGGCCGACCCGTCGCCGCTGGACGCGTCCGTCGCGCACCAGGTCATCGGCATCTGGCAGCGGGACTTCGGGGACCTGGCGCTGGCCCTCGACCATCTGCGGCGGGCCCGGGACTGGGCGGCGCGCGCGGACTCGGCGGAGCGGGAGGCGGACGTCCTCGGCACCCTCGGGGTCGCCCTGGTGCACGCGGGCCGTACGCGGCAGGGGCTGGCCGTGCTGGACCGCGGGGTGGCCCGGGGCAACGGGCACACCCGGGCGAGGGTGCTGTACCGGCGGGCGTTCGCCGGGTGGGTGCTGGGCCGGCACAAGGAGTCCCTGGAGGACCTGCGGCGGGCGATACCGGTGCTGCGGCAGGCCGGCGACGTCATCTGGACCGCGCGGGCGCTGAGCGTGCGGGCCACGGTGCATCTGGCGATGGGCGCGGTGGAGCGGGCCGACGCGGACTTCACGGCGGCGGAGCTGCTGTGGGAGACGACGGGCCAGGAGCACGACAAGGCCGTCGCCGTGGAGAACCGGGGCCTGGCCGCGTACCGCTCCGGCGACATCCCGGCGGCACTGCGGCTCCTGGCCGAGGCCAAGGAGCGGTACGACGAGCTGGGCACACCCTCGTTCATGCTGTACATCGCGCGCTGCGAGGTGCTGATGGCGGCCGGTCTCGCCCCGGAGGCGCTGGCCGAGGCGGACGCGGCGATCGCAACCCTGGACCGGATCGGCGGGCAGTCCACCCGCAAGGCCGAACTGCTGCTGACCGCCGCCCGGTCGGCGCTGTCGACCGGGGACGCACAGACCGCCGTCGCCCGTGCCGCGGTCGCCGTACGGCTCTTCTCGGGGCAGCGGCGGAGCTGGTGGGAGACGCATGCCCGGCTGGTGCTGATCGAGGCGCGGGTGGCGGGCGGGGCCGCGTCGGGGCGGCTGGTGCAGGACACGGCGGCGGTCGCCGACCGGCTGGCGTCCTTCGGTGCGCCGGCCGCGCCGGAGGCCTCGCTGCTCGCCGGACGGATCGCGCTGGCGCTGGGCTGGAAGGCGGACGCGGAGCGGCATCTGGCGGTGGCCGCGCGCAGCCGGCACGTCGGGCCGCCGCTGGCCCGGATGACCGGGTGGGCGGCACAGGCGCTCCGGGCGCGGGCGGCCGGTTCGGGCCGTGGCGTCCTGGAGGCGTGCCGGCGTGGCCTCGACGTCCTGGACGACCACCGGATGACCCTGGGCGCCTCGGAGTTGCGGGCCCGGGCCACCGCGCAGGGCGCCGAGCTGGCGGCGCTGGCCCAGCAGGCGAGCCTCGCGCACGGCGGCCCGCGCCGGCTCCTGGAGTGGAGCGAGCGCTGGCGGGCCACCGTGCTGTCGACGCCGCCGACCCGGCCGCCGGCCGACCCTGCTCTGCTCGCGTCGCTGACCGCGTTCCGGGAGATCGCGTCCCGCGCGGAGGAGGCCCGCCGGGAGCGCCGTCCGGTGCCCGCCCTGGAGCGGGAACAGCGGCGTCTGGAACGGGAGATCCGCGCCCGCACCCACCACACCCGGGGCGACGCCCCCGGCGGCGGCGACCGTTTCGAACCGGCCCGGCTGCTGGAGCGGCTCGGCGACGCCCGGCTGGTCGAACTCGCCGTCCTGGACGGGCGGGTGCACGTCCTGCTGTGCGGGCAGGGCCGGGTGCGGCGCTTCGCGGGCGGTCTGCTGGCGGAGGCGGTCGCCGAGGCGGAGCACGTCCAGGCGGGGCTGCGACGGCTCGCGCACCCGGGTGCGGAGGGGCGGCTGCCGGTGGTGGAGGCCGCCGGGAATCGGCTGGAGGAGCTGCTCCTCGGCGCGGCGGCGGACCACCTCGGCTCCGGCCCGGTGGTGATCGTCCCGCCGGGCGCGCTGCACCGGGTGCCGTGGGCCCTGCTGCCTTCCCTGCGGGAGCGGGTGCTCAGCGTGTCTCCGTCGGCGTCGAGCTGGCTGCGGGCCCGGGAGACCGAGCCGCCGCCGGGCGGCCGTCATGTGCTGGTCCGGGGGCCGGGTCTGGCGACCGGCGGCGCGGAGGTGCCCGAAGTGGCGGGCCGGTACGCGGCGGCGCGGGTCCTGGAGCACGACGAGGCGCAAGTCCCGCGGGTCCTGGAGGAGTTGGACGGTGCGGCACTCGCCCACATCGCGGCGCACGGCACGTTCCGCGCGGACAGCCCGCTGTTCTCCTCGCTGCGGATGGTGGACGGCCCGCTGATCGTGCACGACTTCGAACGCCTCGCCCGCAGCCCCTACCGGATCATCCTCTCCAGTTGCGACACGGCCCGTCTCGCTTCGGTCGGCGCCGACGAACTCCTCGGTCTGGTCACGGCGTTGCTGCCGTTGGGCACGGCCGGAGTGGTGGCGAGCAGCGCACCGGTGAACGACGCGGCCGTGGTTCCGCTGATGCTGGCCCTGCACAAGGGGCTGGGTGCTGGGCTGTCGCTGGCGGAGGCGCTGCGCGACGCCCGGGCCGCCCTGCCGGGCGACGCCCTCCACCAGGCCACCGGGTGGGCGTTCGCCGCGTTCGGGGCGGCCTGAGCCGCCGCGGACGGGAGCTAGGCCGACTGCCGGTCCGGCTGGTCCACCAGCCACGGCAGTGCCGCGCGGTCGTTCGCGCCGAGGCGGGTGTAGGCGCTGTAGAGGTGGTTGCCCACCGTCCGTACGGAAAGGGTCAGTTGCTCGGCGATCTGCCGGTTGCTGAGACCCGCGGCGGCGAGGGTGACGATCTGCCGCTGGCGGGCGGTGAGTTCGCCGAGCACCAGGCCGGACAGGGCCGGGGTGCGGGCGCCCTGGCAGCGGCGGGCGAGAGCGAGGGCGCGGGTGCGGGACATCCGGGCGGCACGCGGGTCGCGGTGGGCGCGGACCGCCTGGGCGTGGGCCTCGGCCGCGAACAGCAGCAGACCACGGGCCGCCAGCGCCTCGGCCGCCCGGTCCAGGGCGGGCCCGGCGCCGCGGGCCACCGCCTCCGCGTGCCGGCCGAGCACGCCGTCCAGCCGCGCCGCGGCCGCCGCGGCCCCCTCGGGGTCCCCGAGCCGTACGGCGCCGTAGTGCGCGAGACCCCCGTCCCCGCGCACTACGGCGCCCTCCCCCCGTTCGGCGGCGGCACGGGCGAGTTCGGTACGGCAGGCGGCGTCGCCCGGCGCCGCCCGCAGTCCCTCCCTCGCCCACGCCGCCGCCTCTCGCAGCTCCCCCCGAAGCCACGAGTACCGGGCACGCACGGCCGCGTACCCGGGCGGTACGGGCAGGTCTCCCGCCGCCAGCCACTCCCCCACCGGGGCCGGCACCTCCCGTACGTCCAATTGCTCGATGCGCTCTTCCAGTTGCTCCTGTTCGGCCTTCAGGGCGGGCTCGCACTGCTCGGGGGTGCGGGCCAGCCGGCGGGTCCGCAGCCGGCCTGCCGAGGCACGCAGCGCCGGGCCGTGCAGGGGGTGGGCGAGGCGGACGGCGCCCCGGTCGTCGACGTGGACGAGGCCGTCGGTCTCCAGCCGTTCGAGGGCGGCCAGGTCCGGGGCGTCGTCGAGGTGGAGCGGCAACGGCTCGGCGAAGGCCAGGCGTTCGAGGGCGTCGCACTCGCCGGGCCCCCTCCCGTCCAGCAGGGTGGCGATCCGGTCCCGTACGGCCGCGGTGCGGGGCAGCGGGCCGCGCCAGGCCCGTTCGCCGGTTTCCGGGACCCGGGTCAGCGGGCCGGACTCGCGCAGTGCGCCGACCAGGTCGCGCAGCAGCCTGAGGTCGCCCCGGCAGACCCGGTGCAGGCGGCGCACGGTGAGCGGTTCCAGGCCGTCGCCTTCGAGCAGCGCGGCCGTCTCGTCGTACGGCAGCGGCGCCAGGGCGAGGTGGGTGAGGAGTTCTCCGGTCCACAGCCGGGAGACCGCGCCGGGGACGGGTGCCGTGCCGGTGGCGGCCACCACGAGGCGGGTGCGGCCGTGCGCGGCGAGCTGGTGGACGAGGGCGGCCGAGGCCTCGTCGAGGAGGTGGGCGTCGTCGACGACCAGGAGCCGTACCCCGGACAGGTGCCGGACCGCGCCGGGCAGTGAGACGCGGTCGGAGAGCAGGTGCGCGAACGCGGCGAACGGGAGGGCGCCGGTCTCGGGGGTGCCGGTCACCCGGACGCAGTCGGTGCCGCGGACGGCCTCGGTGATCAGCCGGGTCTTGCCGATGCCGGCCGGGCCGGTCACCACGACACCCTGCCGGCCGGCCACCGACGCCCGCCTGACCAGCTCCAGTTCGTCCTCCCGGCCGGTGAAGGGCCAGGGGAGTTCGAGGGTTCGCGCATCCCGTCCGTAAGTCGTCACGTGAGTATGAGCCGCGTTACTCAGCTCTGATACAGGGGGACTTGAGTAGCTTCCGACTCAGGCGTGCGGCCGGGTCGAACGGCAGTCTGGGCGCATGACCCGACGCTACTGCTCGCTGACGCAGCAGCCTGCTCCGGCGTTCGCGCCGGGACTGGCCGCCGAGCGGCTCGGCGCGCTCGTCGGCGGGCGGCGGATGTGGGTCAACGGGACGGTGCTGCACTACTACTTCTTCGACGCCGACACGGACGCCTCGGTGATCCCGGTCCCGGGGACCGGGGAGACCCGCCGGGTGCCGTGGGCGGGTGCGGAGGAGCAGCGGGACGTGGTGCGCGAGTGCTTCCGGGAGTGGCAGGGCCTCGGCATCGGGGTGACGTTCGCCGAGGTCTTCGACCGGTGCGAGGCGGAGCTGCGGATCGGCTTCCAGCCGGGGGACGGGTCCTGGTCGGCGGTGGGCCGGGACGCGCTCTCGGTGGGGGCGGGCGAGCGCACCATGAACCTGGGCTGGGACCTGACCGAGCCCGGCGGGCGCTGGACGGCGCTGCACGAGATCGGGCACGCGCTCGGGATGCGGCACGAGCACCAGAGCCCGTTCGCGGGCGTCCACTGGGACGACGAGGCGGTCTACGCCGACCTGGCCGGACCGCCGAACCACTGGAGCCGGGACCGGACCCACTTCAACATCCTGCGCACGCTGGATCCGTCCGAGGCCAACGGTTCGGTGTGGGACCCGCAGTCCGTGATGCAGTTCCCCTTCGGCCCGGGGCTGGTCCTGGAGCCGGAGCAGTACCACAACGGCCTGTACCCGCCGGGGTCGCTGTCCCCGGCCGACAAGGAGTTCGTGCTCCGCTGGTACCCGCCGGCCGGGCCGCCGGCCGAGCTGGTGCCGTTCCGCTCGGTGCCGCTCAGCCTGGGACCCGGCGGACAGGCCGATTTCGCCGTGGAGCCGCCGGAGACCCGCGTCTACCGCGTGGGCACCTTCGGGGAGAGCGACTCCGTCGTCGTGGTCTTCGAGGAGCGCGACGGGGAACCGCGCTACCTCGCCGGCCACGACGACGGAGGCACCCCGCACAACACGAGGATCACGGTCAGGCTCGTCAAGGGCCGCCGCTATGCCGTCCGCGTCCGTCTCCATTCCACGTGGGGGTCGGGGGAGACAGCGGTCATGTGCTGGTGAGAGCACGGACCGCGACGCGGAGGTCGGACCACTGTCCGGCGCCGGGGGAAGCGGCCGCGCGGACGCCACCTTCGGGGGAGGGAGACGTCCGCGCGGCAGCACCGGTGCGTGGGATCCAACCTCAGGGCATCCCACCAGGGGCGCGGGGAACTGCGCGATCAACCCCCACGCACCCGCACCCAGCAGCGCACCGCACCCACCCCGCCCCTTATCCGCCCAGCTCCAGCGGCCGCGCGGGGTCCTTGGACCATTCCTCGAGTGAACCGTCGTACACGGACACGTCCTGACGGCCCAGCAGCGTGAGCGCGAGCGCCGCCCCCGCCGCCGAGATCCCCCCACCGCAGTAGAGGACGACGGGCGAGGCATCCCCCAATGCCCGTGCCTTCTCGGCGAGTTCACTCACCGCCAGCACCCGCCCCGCATCGTCCAGCAGCTCTCGTCCGGGCAGGCTGACGCTCCCCGGTATGTGCCCCCGCCGGCTGTACCGGCCCGGCACGGACCCGGCGTACCCCCCGGCGGGCAGCGCACAGACCAGCACCCCGGGCCGCTCCCCCCGGCCGATCGCCGCCACCTCCTCGATCCCCGACCACAGCTCCGGCCGCGGCACCGGCGTCACCGGCACGACGGCCGGCTCGGCGACGCGGTCCCCCGCGGCCACCGGCCGCCCCGCCGACTCCCACGCCGCCAGCCCGCCGTCCAGCACCGCGGCCGGTACCGAGATCGCGCGCAGCATCCACCACACCCGGGCGGCCCAGATGCCGCCTCCGGTGTCGTAGACGACGACCTCGGTCCCCTCCCCCACGCCGAGCCGGGCCAGGGCGGCGGCGAGCGCGTCCGGCGCCGGGACGGCGAAGTGGTACGGCGCGGCGGGGTCGGAAAGGTCCCCGGTGAGGTCGGCGTGGCGGGAGCCGGGAATGTGGCGCTCGGCCCAGCCCGCGCGGCCGGACGCCGAGCGGTGGTCGCCGTCGTGGCAGGGCGAGGGCAGCAGCGCGGTGGCGTCGAGGACGACCAGCCGGGGGTCGTCCAGGTGGGTCGCGAGCCAGGTGTGGTCGACCAGGGGGCCGGGCAGCAGGGTGGTCATGGCGGGCGATCGTACGCCCGCGACCTGGGCGTCTCACAAGACGGGCGCACCCATCCCACATTTCGGACCTGGCTTGCACAGCAGGCGGGAGCTGCGGTTATGGTTTCGGCCATCTACGCGGGAGCCCCTCCCCGACCGGGCTGAGAGGGCGTCTGGGATCCGTGCGCCGCACTCGCGGACACGGTCCCCATGGGGACGCCGACCGCACCAACAGCGCTTTGCGCCCCGCGTAGGAGTCCACGTGTCCACAGCAGTCGAGCCGCAGCCCATGGTGTCCCACCACGCTGTCCGCTCCTGTTGTCGTCGCACGTGCTGTCGCCGGTCCCGCTGACCGCGACCCTCCTCGGCTCCTTCACCCCGCTCATCCCCGCGCGCTCGCGCACACCGCCTTCGGAGTACTCCCATGCCGCACATACGGGTCATGCTCGACTATTTCCATCCGTGGCCCAATTCTGCCGGTCTATACGTCGCCCGCGCCCGTCGCTGGTACGAGGCGGCCGGTCTGGACGTCGAGCTGGTGGTGCAGGATCCGGGGCGCGGGGACACGCTGGAGTACCTGGCCCGGGGCGAGGTGGACTTCGGGATCTTCCCGCCGAACCGGCTGCTCGCCCGGCGGGCGGCACTTGGCCAGCCGCTGGTCGCGGTCGCCGCGATCAACCACCGCGGGCTGGAAGCGATCCAGACCACCACCTCGACCGGCATCACCCGCCCCCGCGACCTGGCGGGCCGCCGCCTCGCCTACAACCCGACCCCGCGCGGGCGGGCCATGGTCCGCCATCTGGTGGCGGCGGACGGCGGCGACCCGGACGCGGTGATCACCGTCGACGCGGGCTCCCGCGAACTCACTGTGGACGACATCGAGGCCGGCGAAGCGGACGCGACCTTCGGCAACTACTGGTCCTGGGACGCCCTGCGCGGCGACCTGCCCGAGCACAGCAGGCTGACCTGGCCGGTCGACGAGATAGGCGCGCCCCGCTACCACAGCTACCTGCTGGGCACGAGCGAGCGGCTGCGCGACGAACAGCCGTCCCTGGTACGGGACTTCCTGACCGTGACGGCCCGCGGATACGGCACCGCCGCCGGGGATCCCGACGCCACGCTGGAGATGCTTGAGCGGGTGATCCCCTACTTCCCGCGCCCGCTCATCGCCCGCTCCCTTACCCTGATCGCCCCGACCTGGACGGACCCGCGGGGCCGTTGGGGTGTGATCGACGAGGGCCGGATGGGGCCCTACGCGCACTGGCTCGCCGAGAACGGCGCCATCGCCCACGACCACGGCTGGGACCGGTCGTTCACCAACAGCCTGCTGGACGTGACCGCATGACCCTGCTCACCCGGCGGCTCGCCGTCGACTTCAAGCGGACGGACAGCGCGCTGTGTCGGGCCTGACCGCTCCGCACCGCCGCCCGGCTCCCCTCCCCCGTACGAAGGACCCTCCACCATGCTCCGCCGCACCGCGCTGCCGGCTTTCGCCGCCCTGACACTGCTCGCCGTCACCACCGCCTGCTCGGCCGACGCCGGCTCCACGGCCGCCGCCAAGGACGGCACCACCACCGTCACCCTCGCCCTGGACTGGACCCCCAACACCAACCACACCGGCATCTACGTCGCCCAGGCCAAGGGCTGGTTCAAGGACGCCGGGATCGACCTGAAGATCGTGCCCTACGGCTCGACCGCGCCCGAGACCCTGATAGCGAGCCACAAGGCCGACTTCGGCATCTCCTACCAGGAGGGCGTCACCACGGCCCGCGCGGCCGGCCAGGACATCACCTCCGTCTACGCCGTCACGCAGAAGACGGACGTGACCGTCTCGGTGCGCGCCGACCGCACCGACATCACCTCACCCAAGGACCTCGACGGCAAGACGTACGCCGGGTTCGGCGCCCCCTACGAGAAGCCGCTGCTCCAGAAGGTGATCAAGAACGCGGGCGGCACCGGCGACTTCAGGCAGGTCACCCTCAACACCTCCGCGTACGCGGCGCTGTACGCCGGCAAGGCGGACTTCGCCATGCCGATGCCGACCTGGGAGGGCCTGGAGGCGAAGCTCAGCGGCAAGCCGCTCAAGGACTTCCAGCTCTCCGACTACGGCTTCCCGGCGATCTACTCCACACTGATCGCGTCCTCCGACCAGTTCCTGAAGAAGAACCCGGCGGTGGCGAGGAAGTTCCTGGCCGCCGTCGACAAGGGCTACCGCTACGCGGCCGCGAACCCCGACCAGGCGGCCGGCCTGCTCATCGCCGCGAACAAGAGCGTGCTCACCAACACCGAGCTGGTGAAGGAGAGTTCGCAGCTGCTGGCCAAGGAGTACTACAAGGGCGCCGACGGCACGATCGGGACGCAGAGCGCGGCCCGCTGGAAGGCCTTCGCCGACTTCGAGTACGGCGCCGGGCTGCTCGTCGACGCGAACGGCAAGAAGCTCACCAAGGCGCCGGACACCTCGGCGTTCTTCACCAACGCCTACCTCCCGGACACCAAGTGAGGTCCGTGCTGCGGTCGTCGTGGCCGCCCCTGCTGGTGCTCGCCGTGGTCGTCGGCGGCTGGCAGTTGTACGTGACGGCGGCCGGGGTCGACCCGACCACCCTGCCCTCCCCCGCCCGGGTGGTGCAGCAGGGCTGGGCGAACCGCCAGGACCTGTGGGACCAGACGCTGCCCACGCTCCAGGAGACACTGCTCGGTTTCGCGCTGTCGTTCGCGGCGGCCTGGCTGGTGGCGGTGGTGCTGGACTTCTCCGCCGCCGCCCGCCGGGGCCTGTACCCGCTCCTTGTCGCCTCGCAGACGATCCCGATCGTGGCCGTGGCTCCCCTGCTGATCATCTGGTTCGGCTTCGGGCTGCTGCCCAAGATGCTGGTGGTGACGCTGACGACGTTCTTCCCGCTGGCCGCCAACCTGGCCGCCGGGTTCGCGGCGACCGACCGGGAGGCGATGCGGCTGCTGCGCTCCCTCGGGGCCGGCCGGTGGCGGGCTTTCCGGCTGGTGCGGGTGCCGAGCGCGATGCCGTACTTCTTCGCCGGGTTGCGGGTGAGCATCACCTACGCCGTGGTCGGCGCGGTGTTCGCCGAGTACGCGGGCGCCGAGTCCGGCCTCGGGATCTACATGCAGGCCCAGAAGAGCGCGTTCCGGACCGACCTGGTGTTCGCGGCGGTCGCGGTGACGGCCGCGCTGAGCATCGCGCTGTTCGGGGCCACATATCTGCTGCAGCGGCTGGTGCTGCCCTGGGAGCGGAAGGCCGGGAAATGAGCAGTCTGCGCATCGCGGGCGTGGGCAAGTCCTTCGGTTCGCTGGAAGTCCTGCGGGACCTCGACCTCACCGTGGAACCGGGCGAGTTCGCCGCCGTCATCGGCCCCAGCGGCAGCGGCAAGAGCACCCTGTTCAACCTGGTGTCCGGCCTCGACCGGCCCACCTCCGGGCAGGTGCTGGTAGAGGGCGAGCCGGCCGGGGTGGAGTCCGGCAAGGTCGCCTACATGCCGCAGAAGGACCTGCTGTTCCCCTGGCGGACGGTCCTCGACAACACCGCGCTGGGCCTGGAGGCACAGGGGGTGCGGAAGAAGGAGGCGCGGGCCCGGGCCGACGCGCTCTTCGCCGACTTCGGCCTCGACGGCTTCCAGAAGGCGTACCCCGCCCAGCTCAGCGGAGGCATGCGGCAGCGGGCCGCGCTGCTGCGCACGGTGGTCCTGGAGCGGCCGGTGCTGCTCCTGGACGAGCCGTTCGGCGCGCTGGACTCGCTGACCCGCACGGAGATGCAGCTGTGGCTGGCCGGGATGTGGCAGCGGCACCGCTGGACGGTCGTCCTGGTCACCCATGACATCCGGGAGGCGGTGCTGCTCGCCGGCACCGTCCACGTCCTGTCCCCGCGCCCGGCTACGGTGGTGGACCGCGTCGAGGTCCCGCTGCCCCGGCCGCGCGGCGCCGACGACTTCACCGCACCGGAGTTCGCGGCGGCGGAACGCCGGATCCTGGACTCCCTGCGCGGTACGACGGCGGTGCGCACGGCATGAGTGCACATCTCGCCCACGGACTGGGCACCGAGCCGGTCGAGCCGGACTGGCCGCCGCTGACCGACACCGAGGTCACGGCCGTGACCGGGCCGGCCCGGGTGGTGTGGCGCAGCCCGCGCCCCCTGTCGGCGGCGGCCGTCGTGGAACGGGACGGGCGGCGGCTGTTCGTGAAACGCCACCACGTCACCGTTCGGACCCCGCGGGGACTGGCGGAGGAGCACGCCTTCCTGCGCCGTCTGCGGGAGCGCGGGGCACCCGTGGTGGAGGTCCTGGACCTGGTGGAGCGCGGCGAGTGGACGTACGAGGTCCACTCGGCCGGGACCGGTACGGACCTGTACCGGGACGCGCTGTCCTGGTCGCCGTTCGCCGGCGCGGCCCACGCCCGGGCGGCCGGCGAGGCGCTGGCCCGGCTGCACCTGGCGGCGGAGGGCTTCGCCGCGCCCCGCCGCTCACCGCAGCCGCTGGTCGCCTCCTTCACGGTGTTCGCGGCCCCGGACCCGTGGCCCGCGTTGCACACCTACGTGGCCGAACGACCGCGGCTGGCAGCGGCGTTGGCGGACTTCCCCTGGCGGGAGGACACCCGACGCGTCCTGCTCCCGCTCCACGAACGCCTCGCGCCCCACCTTTCGGGCCTCGACCCCCTGTGGACCCACAACGACTGGCACGCCTCCAACCTCCTCTGGGGCGAGGACGGCGAGGTCGCCACGGTCCTGGACTTCGGCATGAGCGACCGCACCACCGCCGTGCACGACCTGGCCACGGCCCTGGAACGCAACACCGTGCAGTGGCTGGACCCCGACCGCCCGGTCCAGGAGCAGCACGCCGTCGAACTGCTCCGGGGATACCAGTCGGTACGCCCGCTCACCTCCGTCGAGTCGGCGGCACTGCCCGCCCTCCTCCCCCTGGTCCACGCCGAGTTCGCCCTGTCCGAGCTGGACTACTTCCACGGCGTCACCCGGTCACCGGCGAACGCCCGGCTGGCGTACGAGTACTACGTCGGCCACGCCGAGTGGTTCTCGGGAGCGTCCGGCCACCGGCTCCTCGAGCTGGTGGCCGCGCAGGTGTGAGCCTCAGCGGCGGCGCCACTCCGCCGCGAGGAGTTCGTACGAGCGGACCCGGTCGGCCTGGTCGTGGGTGATGGTGGTGATGAGCAGCTCGTCGGCGCCGGTGGCCTCCTGGAGCTGTTCCAGGCGGTCGGCGACGTGCTGCGGGCTGCCCACGAACTGGGTGTCGAGGCGGTCCTGGACCAGTTCCCGGTCCTCGTCCGTCCAGACGTGCGCCCGGGCCTCGTCGGGAGTGGGGAAGGGGATGGCCCCCTCGGCGGTGCGGATGCTGCGGACCCAGGGCCCGTAGCCGGTGGCGAGTTCGCGGGCGGTGGCGTCGTCCTCGGCGACCACGACGTCGGCGGAGACGCTGACGTACGGCTTGTCGAGGACGTCCGACGGCTGGAAGTGCGCGCGGTAGCCGTCCACCGCCTCCAGGACCGTGGCCGGGCTGACGTGGTAGTTCGCGGCGAAGCGCAGGCCCCGCTCGCCCGCGACCTGCGCGCTCTCGCCGCCGCTGCTGCCCAGGATCCACACCTCCACGTCGGCTCCCTCGCCAGGCACGATGTGGGCCTCGACGCCGTCCTCGGTGCGGTAGGTCCCGGCGAGCAGGGCGAGGATGTCGTCGATCTGTTCTGCGTAGTCCTGGGACTCGGCGTTCGGGAGCAGGAGCAGTTTGCGGTGGAGTGCGAACCGGGGCGAGCGCAGGAGATGAGCGAAGGAGAAGCGGGGCGGGACGACCAGGCCGTTGGGGGCCCTGCCGTCGACCACCGGGGTCGCCGTCGGCGCGGCGGCCTGCTCCGCGGGCGGACGCCCGCCGGACCGGCCCAGGCCCAGGTCGAGGCGGCCCGGGTGCACGGCGTCGAGGAGGCCGAACTCCTCGACCGTGGACAGGGCGGTGCGGTGGCCGAGTTGTACGGCGCCGGAGCCGAGCCGGATCGTGGAGGTGGCGGCGGCGGTCAGTGCCAGGACGACCGCGGGGGAGGTGCCGGCCACCCCCGGGTTGAGGTGGTGCTCGGCGAACCAGTAGCGGGCGTAGCCGAACTCCTCGGTGCGCTGTGCGAGTTCGACGGAGTTGCGCAGGGCTTCGGCGGCGGTGGCACCACTCGGTATCGGCACCAGGTCGAGGACGCCGAGCGGGATGTCAGACATGGGCGGGCTCCTCGGCGGCCGGGTGCACGGGTGCCCAGGGGAAGGGCGGGTCGGGAATCTCCTTGCGCAGGACCGGGGCCACCGCCGACTGGAAGAGCTCCAGCGAGTCGCGGTGCTGGGTGTCCGTCAGTCCGCCGGCGTCGGCGTGGAGATGCAGGACGGTGTGCCCGAACTGCTCGTAATAGCGGTGCACTTTGTCGATGACCTGCTGCGGACTGCCGATCAGCGCCGAGCTGCGCTCGACGAAGTCCTCCAGGGTCTCGAAGACGACCGGCAGCCCGGCCCGGCGGAAGAAGGCCAGGTTCGCCTCGAACACCGGGCGGTAGGCGGCCAGGGCCTGCTGAGTGGTGGGCGCCACCAGCAGGCCCGCCGTACCCGCGCCGACGGCGATGTCCGCCGGGTCGTGGCCGTAGTGCTCCCAGCGTTCCCGGTAGTGGCGAATCAACTCGGCATACGGCTCTATGGGGTTGGTGACGTTGGCGGAGAAAAGCGGGTCGCCGTAGCGGGCGGCGAGGTCGACGGACTCCTTGCTGGTGGCACTGCCGTGCCAGACCCGCACCGGCCGCTGGTAGGGACGCGGCCAGACCTCGGCGTCCGTGAGCTCCGGCCGGAACCGGGTCTTCGCCGTCACCTTGTCCTGCCGCCACAGCTGCCGGAACACCTCGTAGCTCTCGGCGTTGCGGTCCCACTGGTCCTCGGGCGTGACGTGGAACAGCTCGCGCTGGGCGGAGCCGTTGCCCTTGCCGATGATCAGGTCGAGGCGGCCCTCGGAGAGGTGGTCGAGGGTCGCGTAGTCCTCGTACGCCCGGACGGGGTCCAGCAGGCTCAGCGTGGTCACCGCGGTGAACAGCCGGATGCGCCGGGTGAGCGCGGCGACGTGGCCGAGCACGACCGTCGGGGAGGAGGAGATGAACGGACGCTCGTGCCGCTCCCCCACCCCGAAGCCGTCGAAGCCCAGTTCCTCGGCGAGCACAGCGTTGTCGAGGACCTCGCGGAACCGGTCGTGGGTGGACTTCTGTCTCCCCGTGACCGGATCCGGGCGGTGCACGATCAGGGTGATCGCCAGGAACCTCACGACGCCACCCGCTCACTCCGCCTGTCGTCGGGGTGGGCGAGGCCGAGGTGGTCGCGCAGGGTGGTGCCCTCGTACTCGGTGCGGAAGACGCCCTGCTCCTGGAGGAGCGGTACGACCGTGTCGGCGAAGGTGTCGAGTCCGCCGGGGGTGATGTGCGGGACCAGGATGAAGCCGTCGGAGACGTCGGCCTGCACGAAGTCGTTGATGGTGCGGGCGACGGTGGCCGGGGAGCCGACGAAGGTCTGCCGGTTGCCCGTGTTGATCACGAGGTCACGGATGGACCACTTGTTGGCCTCGGCGAGCTCGCGCCACTCGCGGGCGATGGCGAGCGGGTCGCGGTACATCCTGACCTGGGCCCGGCCCCGGGAGATGTGCTCCTCGCCGACCAGCGGGTCGACGTCGGGCAGCGGTCCCTCCGGGTCGTACGACGACAGGTCCCGGTTCCAGACGAACTCCAGGTGCTTGAGGGCGGTCGCGCCGCTGACCTGCTGGCGGCGTACCTGGTGGGCGATCTCCTCGGCCTCCGCGTCGGTGTCGCCGAGGACGAAGCTGGCGGCGGGCAGGATCAGGAGTTCCTCGGGGCGCCGGCCGTACTTGGCGAGGCGGGACTTGACGTCGGTGTAGAAGGCCTGGCCGGCGTCGAGGGTGGCGTACCGGCTGAAGATGGCGTCGGCACCGGAGGCGGCGAACTCGCGGCCCTCGTCGGACTCGCCGGCCTGGAAGATCACCGGGCGGCCCTGCGGGGAGCGGGGCACGTTGAACTGGCCGTGGATGTCGAACTGCGGGCCCTTGTGCACGAAGGAGCCGGCCCTGGCGTCGCTGAGGAAGGTGCCGGTGGCCTGGTCGGCGAGGATCTCGTCGCCGTGCCAGGAGTCGAAGAGCTCGTTCGCGGTGGCGAGGAACTCCTTGGCGCGGGAGTAGCGCTCGTCCTGCGGCAGGAAGCCGCCGCGCCGGAAGTTCTCACCGGTGAAGGCGTCCCAGGAGGTGACCACGTTCCAGGCGGCCCGGCCGCCGGAGAGGTGGTCGAGGCTGGCGAACTGGCGGGCCACCTCGTAGGGCTCGTTGAAGGTGGAGTTGATGGTGCCGGTCAGCCCGAGGTGGTCGGTGACGGCGGCCAGCGCGGCGAGGACGGTGAAGGTGTCGGGGCGGCCGACGACGTCCAGGTCGTATATCTTCCCGCCCTGTTCGCGGAGCCGCAGGCCCTCGGCGAGGAACAGGAAGTCGAACCTGGCGCGTTCGGCGGTCTTCGCGAAGTGCGTGAAGGAGCTGAACTCGATGTGGCTCCCGGCGGCCGGGTCGCTCCACACGGTGGTGTTGTTGACGCCGGGGAAGTGCGCGGCCAGGTGGATCTGCTTCAGCGGCTTGCTCATGTCGGTGCGGGGTCCTTCCGGCTCAGGCGGTGGCAGCGGCGGCGTAGCGGTTGGCGGGGCGGGCGAGCCCGAGCAGGCCGCGCAGGGTGTCCGCCTCGTAGGCGGTCCGGAAGCGGCCGCGGCGCTGGAGTTCGGGGACCAGGTCCGCGGTGATGCGCGGGAGGTCGTGGCCGAGCACGGCGGGCCGCAGCCGGAAGCCGGTGAGGCCCTCTGCCGCGAACTCCTCCAGGAGATCGGCGAGTTCCGCGGCCGTCCCGGTGAAGATCCGGGCGTCGCTGGTGTACTCGCCGCCGTCGAGGGCGTCGAGGCGCTCCTTGCGGGCGGTGGCCGCGGCCCGGTCGTCGTCCAGGAAGACCACGAGGTCGCCGAAGACGTGCACGGTGTCGCCGGCCCGGCCGGCGGCCTCCTGCTCGGCGCGGATCTCGGCGACGATGGCGCGGGCGTCGGCGCCGTCCTGCGGGGTGACGTAGCCGACGTCGGCCTGGCGGGCGATCAGCCGGTAGGGCACGGTCTGGTGGCCGAGGGCGGTGACGAGCGGCTGGCCCTGCGGCGGGCGCGGGGTGATGGAGGGGCCCTTGACGCTGAAGTGCCGGCCCTCGAAGTCGATGTAGTGCAGCTTGTCGCGGTCGATGAAGCGGCCGGTGGCGGCGTCCCGGATCTCGGCGTCGTCCTCCCAGCTGTCCCAGAGCCGGCGCACCACCTCGACGTGGTCGGCGGCCTCGTCGAAGTGCTCGGTGAGCCGCTCCTGCCCGGCCGGGGACCGCAGTCCGGCCAGGTCTATCGGCGGGAAGGCGCGCCGGCCGAAGTGGTCCGCCTCGTTGGGGCGGGCGGATATCTGCACCCGCAGCCCGGCGCGGCCGGTGCTGACGTAGTCCAGGGTGGCGATCGCCTTGGAGATGTGGAACGGCTCGGTGTGGGTGGCGATCACCGTCGGTACCAGGCCGATGTGGCTGGACAGGGGCGCGATCCGGGACGCGATCAGGACGGCGTCGAGGCGGCCCCGGACCTGGTCGGTGCGGCCGTCGAGCTCACCGTAGTGCGAGGACTGCAGGCCGAGGCCGTCCTCGATGGTGACGAAGTCCACGAGGCCGCGCTCGGCCTCGGCGACCAGGTCGGCCCAGTAGCCGGCGGTGAACAGTTCGCGGGGGCGGGCGACCGGCTCGCGCCAGGACGCCGGGTGCCAGCCGGTGCCGTCCAGGGCGACGGCGAGGTGCAGAGGGGAAGCGGGAGATGAGGACACAGTGGTGCCTTCCTGAGGGTCCGTACGAGGGCGCGCCGGAGAGAGGGGCGCGGCGGGGACGACTGGTCAGGAACAACAGAGCGCGCCGGCCACGCGCTGCAGGTCGATGTGCGGCCGGGAGTGCAGGACGGTACGGCGGCTGGGGCTGAGGACACGTGTCACGTCCCGCACCTCCCGGCCTGCTCCGCGTGCATCTCGTCGTGACTCACAACAGACCGGCGTCCGTGGTTGTTCCCGGGCTGCGCACGAGCAGGGTGCGGCCGCGCAGCCGCTCGGTGAAGCCGATCGACTCGTAGAGCCGGATCGCGTTCGCGTTGCCGGGAGCCGCGTGCAGGAACGGGGTGTCCCCGCGCTCCCGGATCCCGGCGGCGACCGCGCGGATCAGACGGGTGGCCAGGCCCCGCCCCCGGTGGTCCGGGTCGGTGCAGACGGCGCTGATCTCCGTCCAGCCGGGCAGCCGCAGCCGCTCCCCCGCCATGGCGATCAGCCGTCCGCGGTGCCGGATGCCGAGATAGGTGCCCATCTCGACGGTCCGGGTGCGGAACGGGCCGGGTTCGGTACGGGCGACCAGGTCCAGCATCTCGGGCACGTCGTCAGGACCGAGCCGTACCGCCTCGGGGGCGGGCTCGGCCCTGAGTGCCGTGTCGACGAACTGGACGCCGGTCCCGCCGCCGACCACCTCCCAGCCGGGCGGTGCCGCCTCGACCGGCTTGATCTTCACGGTCGTTCCCGGGCCGACGAGCGTGCGCAGGTCGGCCCAGGCGGCCGGGTCGGTGGCGTCGGCGACGGCCGCGTAGGCGTAGACGTCGTCCGGATACCGCGCCGCCCGGCCGACCCTCCCCCAGCCTTCGGCCGGGGGGACCCCCATCTCGCTTCGCTCCGCGAGGTGGGCGTGCGGGCCGGCGAGGGCCGACCAGACGGCGTTGTCGAGCGGGGACGTGCCGGGTGCGAGCGGGGCCCCGCCGCCGTGGAGGTCGGTCTGGAGGGTCACGGAGGCGCGGTCCTTTCTCGGCTTGCGGCCTTGCTTCTTGACGGGTGATCAGGAGTTGTCGAGGGGCAGTCCGGGCGGGTTGACCTCGGACTTGGCGACGGCCTCGTTGGAGAGGTTGTAGGCCTTGAGCCACTCGGCGTACTGACCGTTCTTGATCAGGTAGTTGATGGCGTCCGCGAGGGGCTTGGCGAGGCCGCTGTCCTTCTTGGCGGTGGCCGCGATCAGGCCCTGGAGGCTGGCGCCCGCGCCGGAGTAGGTGCCCGCGGTGCGGGTGGCGTTCGGCGTGTTCGCGGTCTGCTTGTTGTGGTACGCGATGCCGGGGTTGGGGCCGAGGTAGGCGTCGATCTTGCCGCTGGACAGGGCCAGGTAGACGCTGTTGCTGTCCTGGAAGTACTTGACGGTGAGCTTCTTGCCCTCGCTCTCCAGCTTCTTCTTCCACTCCAGGAGGATCTTCTCCTGGTTGGTGCCGGCACTCACGGAGACCGTCTTGCCGGCGAGGTTCTCGTAGTTGCCGTCGAAGTTCCAGGTGCTCTTCTTCGGCACGGTGAAGGCGAGGTTGTCCTGGCGGTAGGAGGCGAACTCGTACTTCTTCTTGCGCTCCTCGGTGTCGGTGACGTTGGAGAAGGCCACGTCGACCTTGCCGCTGTCGATGCCGACGAACATGTTCTCCCAGGTGGCGTTCTGGATCTCGGGCTTGAGGCCGAAGACCGCGGCGACCAGGCGGCCGAGGTCGGGCTCGGAGCCGGTGAGGGTCTTCTGGTCGCTGCCCACGAAGGCCAGCGGCGGGAACCCGGCGGGCAGGGCGCCCTCGCCGATGACGAGCTTGCCGCTCTTCTTGACGGAGTCGGGCAGTTCGGCGCTGATGGACTTGACCTCGGAGACCTTGATCGCGGTCTGGGTGGCGGCGCCGTTGGAGACCTGGCCGATGACGACCTCGCCGGTCTTCGCGGCGGAGGCGGTGGTGGCCGCGTCGCTGTCGCCCCCGCAGGCGGCGAGCCCGGTGGCGAGGGAGGCGGCGACGGTCGCCGCGGAGATGCCTCTGATCAGGCTGCGTCGGGTGAAGTGGGCAGGCATGGTCGTCCTTTGTGACTGGGTGCGAGTGAGAGAGGCGTGGGGGGAGGTCTGGGGGTACGGCGGTTCAGAGGACCTTGCTGAGGAAGTCCCTGGTCCGCTCGTGCTGCGGGTTGTCGAGGACCTCGGAGGGCGGGCCCTGCTCGACGATCCGGCCGCCGTCGATGAAGACGACCCGGTCGGCGATCTCGCGGGCGAAGCCGATCTCGTGGGTGACGATGACGAGGGTGGTGCCGCTGGTCGCCAGGTCCTTGATGACGGCGAGGACCTCACCGACGAGTTCGGGGTCCAGGGCCGAGGTGGGCTCGTCGAAGAGGATCACGCCGGGGCGCAGGGCGAGCGCGCGGGCGATGGCGACGCGCTGCTGCTGGCCGCCGGAGAGCTGACGCGGGTAGGCGCCGATGCGCTCGCCGAGGCCGACCCGTTCCAGGAGCTCCTTGGCCAGGGCCTGGGCCTCGGGCTTGCCGAGCTTTCCGGTGGCGACCGGGGCGGCGGCCACGTTGTCCAGCACGGTCAGGTGCGGGAAGAGGTTGAAGTTCTGGAAGACGAAGCCGATCCGGCCGCGCTGGGCCAGGATGGCGCGCTCGCTCAGTTCCTTCAGCCGCTCGCCGTGCCGCTTCACGCCGATCGGCTCGCCGTTGATGCTGACGTGGCCGCGCTCGGGCTTCTCCAGGTGGTTGATGACCCTGAGGAGGGTGGACTTGCCGGAGCCGGACGGGCCGAGGACGACGGTGACCTCGCCGGGGCGGATGGTCAGGTCGATGCCGTCCAGGACGCGGTGGGTGCCGTACCACTTGTGGACGCCGTGGATCTCCAGGGCGGCGGGGGCCGTCTCCACGCTGTCGGTGATGGTCATACCGCGGCCTCCCGGCGGATGCGGGCACGCAGTTCGGTGAGGCCGGCGCGCAGTTTCTGCAGGGGGGTCGGGGGCAGCGCGCGGGTGGCGCCACGGGCGTAGTACCGCTCCACGTAGAACTGGATCACGGAGACGACGCTGGTCAGGATCAGGTACCAGACGGTCACCACGAGGAGCAGCGGCACGATGTCGCCGGGGTAGGTGGAGCCCATGCTCTGGGCGGTGCCGAACAGGTCGAGCAGCGAGACGTAGAAGACCAGCGAGGTGCTCTTGACCAGGCCGATCAGCTGGTTGACGTAGTTCGGGGTGATGGACCTGAGCGCCTGCGGGAAAACGATCCTCCGGAACTGGTAGCCCTTGGGCAGACCGAGTGCGGCGGCCGCCTCGTGCTGGCCCTGGTCCACGGAGAGGATGCCGCCGCGGACCACCTCGGCCGCGTAGGCGGCCTCGTTGAGGCTGAGGCCGATGACGGCGACGACCATGTCGGTGGCGAGCTTCGACTCGTCGAAGGAGAAGAAGGCGGGCCCGAAGGGGACGCCGATGCTCAACGTCTTGTACAGGGCGCTGAAGTTGTAGAGGAAGAGCAGGACCACGATGAGCGGTATGGACCGCAGCGCCCATACGTAGGTCCAGCTGACCGCGCGCAGCACGGGGCTCTTCGAGAGCCGGGCCAGGGCGAGAAGGATGCCGCCGAGCAGGCCCAGCACCGCGCTGTAGGCGGTGACTTCGAGGGTGATGACCAGTCCGTCGAGGATGGTCGGCCGCAGGAACCAGTAGCCCCAGCGGTCCCACTGGTAGAAGGGGTTGGTCACCAGTCCGTGCACGAACTGGGCGGCCAGGACCAGGACGACGGCGGTGGCGATCCACCGTCCGGGCCTGCGCAGCGGCTGAACGCGCTGTGCGGCGAGGGGTGGTGACGGCTCGTCGGCTGCGGGCGGTGCCTCGGGGGCGGCGATCGTGGCGCCTGGGGGTTCACTCATGGCGGGCTCCGGCGGAGTCGGACACCCACGTGTCCCACGGCGGGGGCCGCGCACCGGTCCGTGTTCGGGCACGGCGCCGGTGCGCGGGGGCGCGCGGGGCACGGGGCTGGGCGGACGGCGGCACACCGGACGGCCGGTGTTTCGACGGGGACGCTGGGGTGCGAGGCTGCGGGGAACCGGCGGAAAGGCCTGGTCAGACCCGACAGCGGGCACAGCCCGGTGCGGTACACGCGCTACACAGGGCGCTGTTGACACGGAGCAGGTCGACGGCTCGGTCGGCGACGAGCGGGCTCGGGTACGGGCGTACGCAGCCCTCGGCGCGGCGCTGGGCCGTCCTGGAGGCTGCGTACATGTCCGTCACCTGTCACTGTCGTGCCGGCCCCGGAGGGCACTCGCGCTTACCGATTCGTCGCTTGCCGAAACGTCGTCGGTCCGGTCGTCACCTGGGGCACCCCACCGCGGTGCGAGGGTTGCCGGTCAGCAAGCCAGGGCTTGACGCTGACGCTCATGACCGTTCTGGTCCGTAAGTAACGCAGTTGCCCGAACGAATGTCAACGCCTGTCCGACTGGCGAAACGGTTCGAGCCTCTCTCACCTGCGCGGACCGCGGGGTGCGTCCGCCGCGTGGCCCGCCCAGTCCAGGATCTGGACGGCCGCGCCGGCGGCTTCCAGGCCCTGGCAACGGCCGTGGTGGCGGCGGGCGATGCCGTCCAGGTCGAGGTGGGTGCCGAAGGCCGGGTGGGCGGCCAGCCGGCGGGCGTAGGCCCACAGCACCGGGTGGCCGGCGATGGCGTGCACGGCGGCGGCGTCGAGGTGGTTGCGGTGCACGGTGTCGAGTTGCACCAGAGTCACCCACACCTCGACGTCCGCGGCCGTGAGTTGACCGCCGACCAGGAACTCCACCCCGGTCAGCCGGCGCTCCAGTTCGTCCAGGGCCGCGAGCAGCACCTCCAGCGCCTCGGGGTCGCCGCCCGCGCGCCCGGCCCGCTGTGCGGCCTGCTCGATGTCCTCGGCGCACAGCCGCTCGACGGCCTCGATCTCGGCCTCGGCCTCACACGGGTAGAGCCGGGCGCCACCGTCACCGAAGTGCTGGTCCAGGTCGCGCAGGATGTCCCGGCTGTGGGTGCTGACGATACGGCCGGACCAGCCGTCGCTGAACACCGGCGCGAGGGCCGGGCCCGCGTAGTGGTGCGCGCTGGCCTCGTACAGCGGGCGCAGCACCGCGTGGCTGCCGTCCGGACAGTCCGGGACGGCGGGCAGGTAGGTGACCGGACAACAGTCGTCCAGGGCCAGCAGACTGTGGCCGACGGCGATGCGCAGGCCGTCCGGACAGGCGGTGGAGAGGTGCAGCCGGTAGCGGCGCGGCACGGCGTAGTGACCGCTGCGGGCGTCCCGGCCGATGCGGCCCCGGAAGGCGGGGGCGGTACGGACGGACGGCAGGGCGGCGAGTGGAGTGATGGACATGCGTCTCCCCGGGGCGGGCGGGCGCGCGGAGGTACGCGCGGCCGAAGCGTTCGTCGGTGGGTTCTCGGCGGGTTCCGGTGAGTCCTTGCGGACGGGCGCCCGGCTCGTACGGCCGGGGTCGGGCACCCGGCCCGTACGGCCGGGGTCGGGCGCTCAGCCTCTGCGGCCGGTGGCGCCGCACATCCGCAGCAGGTCGAGGTGGCGGCGGGAGGTGAGCAGGGGGGCCGTCCAGGGCGCAGGGCTCTCGCGGCGCTGTCTGCCGGTGAGCGTGCGCAGGCGACCCATCTTTCCCTACCTTTTCACTAGGATTTCCATCTGGAGTGTCGATCGGCCTCCGCCCCGCGTCAAGGGGGCGTCCACGCCTGGGACACCCGGCCCCGACTTGCCGCCGGGCGGGCGGGGCGGTGCGCTGGTGGCGGAGGCCGAGTGACAGGAGCCGGAGCCGATGACCGAGTCCCCGGGTCCCGGGCCGGTGCCGGGCGCCGTGCGCGAGACGTTCGCGTTCCGCTGTGGGCGGTGCGGCCACGGCTGGGAGGCCGTCTTCCAGGCGGTGTTCTTCACCGACCCGGTCGCCGATCCGGAGCTGCAGAGCACCCTGGAGTACGTCGACGAGGCCGGCCGGGCCGTGCCGTCGCCGCTCACGGACGCGGTGTGCCCGCGCTGCGGCAGCCGGCGGGTGCGGGTCACGGCGGCCTGATCACGACGCTCACCCGAATGGCACGTGCGGGTGGTCGGCGCCCGCGGCCGGTGGTGGCGTGGAGGGACGCAGCGACGTCGTCCGGCGTCGTCCGGCGTCGTCCGGCGGAAGGGCGCATCGGCGCCGCCCGCCCAGTGACGTACCGCGTCCCCGAGGAGGCAGTCGCGATGACCCGTCCGTCCCGACCCGCGCGTGTGCTCGCCACGGCCCTGGCGGCGGGGACCCTGCTCGCCACGGCGGCCTGTTCGGACGGCAGCGGCTCCCCCGAGGCCGCGGCCGTCTCCCCCGCCGCCGAGCGCTCCCCGGCCCCGTCGCGCACCCCCACCCTCACCGGCCCCGGGGCGCAGGCCGCGCTGATCACGCCGGCCGACATCGAGGACGACTGGCAGCTGGCCAACGACGCGGCCACCTGGCGCAACCAGATGCTGGTCGGGAAGGTCGACGTCGCCCAGTTCCTCAACGCCAAGTCCGACGCCGCCGACTGCCAGCGGCTGCTGGACAGCCTCTACTCCGACACCCTGCTGGGCCGCGCCACCGGCGCCTCCGGGCTGCGCGGCTTCACCTCGGAGGACTCCCGGCTGCTGTACCAGGTCGGCGACTACGGCCAGCCGACCATGGACGCCACCATCAAGTGGCTGAAGAAGCTCCCCAGCGAGTGCAACCAGTTCTCGGCCACCGCCTCGGACGGCAGCAAGCGGACCGTCCAGGTCGTCGAGTACAAGGAACCGCCCAAGGCGGGCGACAACCTGGCGGCGCTCACGGTCACCGTCCAGGGCACCTCGAACGGGCAGCCCGCCACGACCACCCTCGACGTCGCGGTGCTGCGCGTCGGCGCCTCCGGGGCCGCGGTCACCAATGGCGGCCTCTCGGGCGTCGACCACGACAGCACCGCCCTGGCCGTGCAGAACGGCGCCAAGCGCCTCAAGGACGTACTGTCCGGCAAGACCCCGGCACCGCTGCCGAGCCAGTTCGACTAGGCCGGCGGTCCCGTGCGGGGCGCCAAGCGGACCCGGTGGCGTACGCGACGCAGGCGGTGGCGATGGTCGGGCGCCGGCTGCCCGTCGCCCACGCCGACGGCTCGGACCTGGAGGCACGGGCGGGGCCGATGCTCGGCGCCGACCTGACGGGCCCTGACCGTCTCCGGGCTCGGCCTGGTGCACGGCATCGGGCACGGCTCGCCCCGCCCGCCGACGGCGGCTGGGCCCGCGCCGCGATCGGTGCCGTCCGCTAGATCTCCGGTGTCCTCGGCATCAGGCAGCCCCTGCGCGAGCTGGGCGCCCGCCCGGAGCTGCCGCGGCCGGTCGCCGCCGCCCTCGCGGACGCGGTCACCCGCAACGCACCCCGGCAGCCGACCGAGGAGGAGGTCCTGGGGGTCGCCGCGACCCGTACGGTCGCCTCACGGCGCACTACCAGGCCACGTCGTCGGCCACCGCGGGCAGGCGCCCGTTCCGGTCCGCCAGTGCCGCGGCGGGCCGGTCGTCGGTGTTCGCGGCGAGCACGAGGCGGGCCGCCGTACGCCAGCGCTCGTAGGTCTCGGGCGCGGCGGTGGCCAGCCGGTGCACGTCGGTCACCCGGAGCCGGCCGCCCAGGCCCGCCGCGCCGGCCGGACGCAGCCACCGCAGCTCGGCGCCCGCCAGCGGTTCCGCCGCCCGGTCCGGCACCACCTGCTCGATGCGGGCCAGGTCCGCTGCGGCGGCGGCCGCGTAGAGGGCCAGCGCGACGAGTACGACGGCCATGTGCGCGTCGAGCGCGTTGCCTCCGGCGGGCGGGTAGAGCCGCTCGTAGACCTCGCCGTCGCTCGGCAGGGCCCAGGCGCACAGCCGCCGCGCCCAGTGCAGGCAGTCGGTCAGCGGCGGGGTACCGGTCGCGGTCAGGACGCGGCCCTCCCAGCGCAGCAGGTGCCCGGGCACGTCCGGCGACGGCGGGTAGAGGGTCCGGTCCTCGGAGATCCGCGGCAGCATGTCGATCCTGACCGTCGCGCCCGGGAACCGGGGCGGAGACCCCTGCGTGCTCAGGTGCAGCAACTGCCGCACCCCGCACGCGGCCACCTCGGGGTCGGTCCAGACATGGCCCTCCGCGCACTCCAGGTGCGCCTCGCGGCCGTCGGCCACCAGCGTCAGCCCTGCCGTGCGGCCACAACGAGGGCAGAACAGCGGCACATCAAGCACGTCGTCGATCAGATCGCCGTACTTCGTCACGACGATCTCGCCGGCGACCAGCACCCGGACCAGTCCCTGCACGCGTCTCCCTCCGAGCGGGCCGACGGTCACTGTCGCCATCGATGGTCACACATCCACACCGCACCGACCCGACTCATCGAGGGCCGTCGTACTCGTCCCGGACCACGGCCGGCCGATCCTCATGCCGCCCTCCGGCCCGCTGCCCAACCCGTCCACGAGGTACTACTGCTCACCGCGGACATCGCGGTGTGGCGATCTCGACCGCGATCGGTGTGCTCCACTCCGGTTCGCCGTTCCGGGTTTCTCCGTTCACCGGACCGGACCCACGCCGACCGGATCCCGTGGCCGCGGGCCCGGGGGGATGTCCAGTAGCCGACCTCGCTCACCGGGGCCCGCCAGTCGGTCCTCTTCAACGCCGGTGCACCAGGCGGTGGCGTCGTCCAGGGTGTAGGGCCGGGGAAGCGGGAGCCGTCGCTGGGTGAGCGCATCGCCGCAACTCGCCCGGGTGTCTTCGATGTCGGCGCCTGGCCGACGCCAACAGGGCCTGAAGGACCGGCGTGATGGCGTCGCCGCCCGCGCATGGCCGTCCCGGCCAAAAAACGGCCGGCGCGGGACGGCCCCGCTGCGGCGGACCGTGCCTGACCGGGTCAGGGCGTCAGTACGATCCTGCCGAACACCTTGCCCGCGTCCATTGCGCGGTGGGCCGGCACCGCCCGGTCGAGTGGCAGCGTCTCGTGCACGACCGTGCGCAGGTCCCCGCGTGCGGCATCGGCGAACTGGGACGACCGCACGGCCTGCCTGTCGGGCCCGGGCACCGTGTCGGAGCTGAAGGTGGCGAACGACAGTGACCTGCGGAAGGCGTCCATCAGCCGGGTGCCGAAGTCCGCCGGCGGCTGCCCGCCGACCACGCCGACGGCCACGTACCGCCCGTTGGAGTTCAGCCTGTCCAGGAAGAGGGGAAGCTGGGGACCCCCCACGACGTCGATCACCACGTCGAAGCCCGACGGTGCGTCCGGGCCGCCCTCGCCGGAGCGGCCGACGACATGGGTCGCGCCCAGGTCCCGCAGGCGGCCGCCGCGCTCCGCCGACGAGGTGGTGACCGCCACCGCGCCCGCACCACCCCTGGCCGCGAGCTGGACCGCCGTGATCCCGATGCTGCCCGCCGCACCGCGCACGAGCACTGTCTCGCCGGGCGCGAGGCGGGCGCGGTCCAGGGCGAAGTGGGCGACCACGCCGGAGCCGCCGAGCGTCACCGCGTCCGCGCCGCTCAGGCCGTCAGGCAGCGGAAGCACGTCCTCGACCGAGGCGACGGCCTGCTCGGCATACCCACCCGACAGGCCGGTGAACGCCCACACCCGCCGTCCCATCCACGAGGCGTCCACACCCTCTCCCAGCGCGGAGACGCTTCCCGCCACCTCGCTGCCGAGGAGATGGCCCTCCCGGAAGCCGTGGGCGGCGAGCGTTCCCCGGCGGATCACGGCGTCCACGCCGCCCACCCCGATCGCCTCCGTGGTGATCCGTACCTGCCCCGGGGCAGGTACGGGCACGGGCAGGTCGACGACCTCCAGACCGTCAGGGCTTCCGAACTCCCTGATCACGACAGCCATCATCTCTGCTCCTCAGGTCGGTGGACGGACGGGTCACAGCTGATGCGACCGGGAGCGGCGAGCCCGGCCCGACAGGCCGAGGCACCGGCAGGGAGCCGGGGCGGGGCGGCGTCACCGCCCTCGGACCGTAACGGACGCCCCCGTCCGTTTGGCTAAAGTGAGAGGCCATGACCGACCGTTTGCCTCACCCTGTGCGCTCCGACGCCCGCGACAACCGGGCCCGCGTCCTGGACACCGCCCGCGCGGTGTTCGGCGAGGAGGGCCTGAGCGCGCCCATGCGCGAGGTCGCCCGGCGGGCCGGCGTCGGCCCGGCCACGCTGTACCGGCACTTCCCGACCAAGCAGGCACTGATCCTGGAGGCCTTCGCCGAGCAGCGGCGAGCCTGCCGTGCCGCCGTCCGCGACGCCCTCGAAGACCCTGACCCGTGGCACGGATTCCGGAGCCTGGTCGAGCGGATCTGCGAACTCCACGCGCACAGCCGAGGATTCGCGGACGCCTTCATGACGGCCTTCCCCGAGGCCATGGATTTCGCCGCCGACCGAGAGCGGACTCTGCGTGCGGTTGCCGAACTGGCCCGCCGCGCCCAGGAGACCGGCCGGCTCCGCCCCGGCTTCGTCGTAGACGACCTGATCCTCATGCTCATGGCCCACCGGGGCCTCCAGGACGCACCGCGTGCCTCCCGGCTCACGGCCTCCCGCCGCTTCGCCGCCTACATGATCGAGGCGTTCCGCACCGCACCGGAGACGGGAGCACCTGCACCGCTGCCGCCGGCACCACGCCTGCAGCCCGCCCACTCGCCCAGCACCGCCCCACGTGCGCGGAGCGGCGGTTCGGGCTTCTGAACGTCCCACCCGTGGAGTGCCGCTCCGCGCCGTCGACAGGTCAGTTGCGGGACGGGGTTCATGGGCGGGGAACCGGTCCCCGAAAACGGCCGAAAGGCCCCTCCAGAACTTGTCTGAAACGGCCTCTGACCTGCGACTTCGAAAAGTCGGGACGACAGGATTTGAACCTGCGACCCCTTGACCCCCAGTCAAGTGCGCTACCAAGCTGCGCCACGTCCCGCTGCGGAGTCACGCGGCGACTGCCGCGTGATCACGCAGGTCAACACTACCGTACGCGTACGGGTGCTGCCGTCGGCTGCTCCGCGACCGGGCCGGCGACGCGGCTCGCGCGGCGGACCGGGACGAGGAGGGCGGCCCCGGCCGCGGTGAGGCAGAACAGG
This sequence comes from Streptomyces sp. NPDC001507, assembly GCF_042894765.1. NCBI lineage: Bacteria > Bacillati > Actinomycetota > Actinomycetes > Kitasatosporales > Streptomycetaceae > Streptomyces > Streptomyces sp. NPDC001507. The sequence goes on along the minus strand of NZ_JBIAVV010000001.1, from coordinate 130,180 downwards.
GCGAGCAGGGCCCAGGCGTGGGTGTAGCCGGAGGCGTACGGCAGCCCGGAGGGCTGGAGCCGGCCGGTGACCAGGACGCTGGTGAGCGCGGCGCCGACGGAGCCGCCGATGGTGCGGATGTTGGCGTTCATGCCGGTCGCGGCGCCGGTCTGCTCGGGCGGCACGCTGCCGACGATGAGGTTGGCCATCGAGGCGAAGGCCAGGCCGATGCCGAGGCCGAACAGGCCCGCGACGACGCCGATCTGCCACTCCTTGTCGTGCCAGAGGGCGAGGAAGCCGCAGGCCAGCGCGCCGAGCGCGGCCCCCGCGGTGAGCTGCGCCTTGGCGCCGACGCGCGGTTCGAGGCGGCCGCCGACGACGCCCGAGAGGAACATGGCGATGAGCATCGGCAGCATGAGCAGGCCGGACTCGGTGACGGTGGCGCCGAAGCCGTAGCCGGCCGCGGTGGGGGTCTGGACGAAGCCGGGCAGGAAGGACCAGATCGCGTACATGCCGGCGCCGAAGAGGAGGGCGGCCGTGTTGGTGGTCCAGACGGAGGGCAGCCGCATCACGCGCAGGTCGATGAGCGGGGTCGCGGAGCGCGACTCGGTGAGCAGCCAGACGGCGAACAGGACGACCGCCGTGCCGAACAGGCCCAGCACCTTGGCCGAGCCCCAGCCCCACTGACCGGCCTGGCTCAGCGGCAGCAGCAGTGCCACCAGCCAGGCGGAGAGCAGCCCGGCACCGAGCCAGCTGACGCTGCCCTCGGCCCGCTTGGGCGACTCGGGAACGTAGCGGGCGGCGATCAGGACGGTGGCCGCGACCACGCCGACCGGGATCCAGAACAGCCAGCGGTAGTCGAGCGCCGAGACGATCGGTCCCGCGGCCACGATGCCGACGCCGCCGCCGGCCGCGATCACCGCGGACAGGTTGCTGATGCTGCCGCTGACCTCGGCCGGGGTGAACTCGTCGCGGATGATGCCGAAGGAGAGCGGGAACAGGGCACCGCCGATGCCCTGGACGACGCGGGCGATGATCAGGACGCCGATGTTCGGCGCGAGGGCGGCGACCAGACAGCCGGCCAGGACGGCCAGCAGGACGGCGACGAGGGTGCGCTTCTTGCCGATCAGGTCGCCGACCCGGCCGAGTATCGGGGTGAAGACCGAGGCGGACAGCAGGTAGGCCGTCATCACCCAGGTCGCGGTGGACTGGGAGGTGTGCAGGGCATGCTGGACGGTCGGCAGGGCCGGGGCGACCAGCGACTGGAGCATGGAGAACACGCCGGCACCGGACGCGAGGACCGCGAAGGTGAGGCGGGTGGACTTCCGGGGCATGAAGAGCCTCTCCGACATCGGAACGGAGGGAACAAACGGAGGGAACAAACGGAGGGAACTGCGAGCGAGACATCCGTGAGCGTGCGGGAAGGGGACACCGGGCCGCGTCCGGCCATGGCGGTACCGCTCCGCACTGCTAAAGTGGAGGCATCCCTCCACTCTACTGGAGGCAACCCTCCGCTTCAACCGAAGTCGAGGAAACCCTCCGGTTTACCCTTGTGTCACGCGGGAGGCAGCAGTGACGGACAGCCCGTTCCCCGTAAGCGAGATCGTCGCGTCCCGCAGACCGCACCGTAAGGACGCGGCCCGCAACTACGACGCGCTGGTCACGGCCGCCCGCGAGGCGTTCGCCGAGCGCGGCGCCGACGTCTCCCTGGAGGACGTCGCCCGCCGCGCGGGGGTCGGGATCGGCACCCTCTACCGGAACTTCCCCACCCGCCGCGACCTCTTCGAGAGCGTCTACGCGGACGAGGTCAACGCGCTGTGCCGGGCCGCCGTGGAGCTGGCCGGGCTGGAGCCCTGGGAGGCCCTGAGGGCCTGGCTGGACCGCTTCACCGGCTACATGGTCACCAAGCGGGCGGTGCGCGAGGCCCTGAACGACGAGTCGGAGATCTTCCAGGCCTGCCGTGAGTCGATGTACGCGGCCGGCGGCCCGCTGCTAGAGCGGGCCCAGAAGGCGGGCGTGGTCCGCACCGACATGGAGATCGGCGACCTGCTCCGCATGGTCTCCGGCATCACGGCGACGGCCTTCGACGACGACGCCCAGCGCGACCGCGTCCTCGGCATCGCCCTGGACGGGGTACGCACCGGCCGTTAGCGGGCACCGCTCCCCCGCCGGACCGCCCCGGCTCAGAGCCGTACGATGACGAGCGCGATGTCGTCCCGGCCGCCACTGGCGACGCCCAGGCGGGCCAGCACGATGTCGGCGAGCTGTTCGGTGCCCAGATGGGCGAACTCGCCGAGGACTTCGCACAGTTGCCCCAGGCCGACGTCGATGTCCTGGTCCCGCCGCTCGATGAGCCCGTCGGTGTACAGGACGAGGGTGTCGCCGGGCCGGTACGGCAGGCTCGCCTGCGGCCGGGGCACGTGCTGCGGACGGGCACCGAGCGGCGGATCGGTGGCCTGGTCCAGCAGATCACAGCTGCCGTCGGGGTGGATGAGCATCGGCGGCGGGTGGCCCGCGCTGCTGTAGGTGATCAGGCGGCTGGGCATGTCGACGACCGCCTTGACGGCGGTGGTGCCCAGCGCCCCCTCGACGGACCTGGCGTACAGGCCGAGCACCTCCAGGGCCTGGGCGGGGCGTTCCAGGGCCCGGATGGCGGCGGACAGGGCGCTGCGCAGCATGCCCATGACGGCCGCCGCCTCCAGGCCGTGCCCGATGACGTCGCCGACCGCGACGGCGAGCCGGTCGGGCGGGATGTCGACGACGTCGTACCAGTCGCCGCAGACGTTGAGGGAGCCGGTGGCGGGCAGGTAGCGCACCGCGATGTCGCGGTGGTGGGCCAGGTCGGGGACGTGCAGCATGGCCTCCTGCAGGATGACGGCGACCTCGCGCTCGCGGGTGTGGGCCTGCCGCAGCTCCTCGTTCAGCCGCTGCAACTCCCTTGCCCGGACGTAGAGTTCCGCCTCCAGGGCCTGGGTCTCCTTCAGCCGCTGCCCCACCCGGACGCCCTCGGGGTGGGTGGCCTGGTACTCCTTGACGAACGCGGTGACGTCCTCCACCCGGTGGATGATGTACATCACCTCCCCGTTCGGGCCGAGCACCGGGGTGTTCACCGGGGACCACCAGCGCTCCTCGAAGACCCCGGGACGGCTGACGACGGGGATGTCGTACTTCTGCAGCGCCATCGTGTCGGGCCGGCCGGTGGCGAGGACCCGGCGCAGGGAGGCCCCGAGGTTGCGGACCCCGTCGGCGTCCGGGTCGGCGGGGTTGTCCGGGAACGCGGTGAAGACGTGCCGCCCGAGCAGGTCCTCCCGGGTGCGTCCGGTCGCCGCCAGATAGGCCCGGTTCACATCGACGATGACCAGGTCGGGACCGAGCACCAGATACGGGCTCGGTGTCGCGGCGAAGAGCGCTGTGTGATCAACCCGCGATGCCACCGCTGACGCTCCTTCCCGCCTCAACGGCTCCGTCCTCAATCTACGGTCCCTACTGCGCCTCTGCCCGTCGTGCGCCCCTCGCGGACCGGTCTGCCGGTCCGGGTCGTGTCAGGCTGGAGATCCGGGCCGACTGGGACGGCGGTGAGTACGGATGAGCGCGAGCCCCGAGGGCGGCCCGGGCCCCGGTCCCACCGGTGCCCGGAACGGGCCCGCCGTCTCCCGCCGGGATTTCGACGCGCTCTTCGCGGCGGTCCGCACCTGGGGCCGCTGGACCCCGGCCGACCGCGGCGCCTGGAACCGGGCCCCTCCAGATCGACGTTGTCCAGCAGCGGCACCCCCATCGCGGCCACGGCGAGGGTGTGGACGGGCGAGGTCCCGATGCGCGTGCTGGCGTCGGTCAGCAGCCAGGCGGCGGGCGGCCAGCGCGTACCGCCGCCCCACGTGCGGCTCTCCCCTCCGGCACCGACCCGTCGTTGCCTCCGGCGGAGCCCCCGGCCAGAGGGCTCGTGCCGGTGACCCGGCCGGACCGCACGGCGGCCGTGGCCCGTCGTACCCGCTCCGCGGTCACCTTCGCCGGCCGCCCGGCCGGCGGCTACGTCGCCCCCACCCACGTCTCGACGGCCGCCAACAGCGCGGGAGCCACCACCTGGGACCTACCGGGCTACCGGGAGACCTACCGGAGGATCTGGGGCAGATGAGCCTCCCGGTCCCGCCGGCCGGTCCGGGAGGCGTCCGGCGCGCCGTGTCGCGGGGGGGGTGTGCGGCGCGCGGTGTCACGGGGGGGGGTGTGCGGCGGTCGTCACGGGACACTCGAGGGAGACGGCCGGCGAGCGGGCGGGGAGGCGAGCGTGGTGATCGCCGTCAATCCGACGGACAGCGGCGCGCTGCTCGCTGCCTTCGGCGCGCTGGGCGTGCTGGCGGTGATCTTCGCCGAGTCGGGGCTGCTGGTCGTCGGCTTCTTCCTGCCGGGGGACACGCTGCTGTTCCCGGCCGGTGTGCTGTGCGCGGCGACCGCGGACCGGGCGCCCAAGCTGGAGCTGTGGCAGGTGCTGGTGTGCGCGGCGGTCGGCGCGGTGGCGGGCGGGCAGGTCGGCTATCTGATCGGCCGGCACGGCGGACGGCCGCTGCTGGCCCGTACCTCCCGTCCGCGGGTGCGGGAGGGCGCCGCCCGCGCGGAGCGGCTGCTCGCCCGCTACGGGTACGGCAAGGCGCTGGTGATCGGCCGGTTCGTGCCGATGCTCCGGTCGGTGCTGCACCCGGCGGCCGGAGCACTGGGGGTGCCGGTACGGCCGTTCACCCTGTGGCAGGCCGTCGGCGGGGTCCTCTGGTCCCAGAGCTTCGTCCTCGCCGGGTACGCGCTGGGTTCCTCGGTCTCCCACGTCGACCGCTATCTGCTGCCGCTGGTCGGCGCGATCGTCGTACTGTCCCTGCTGCCGCTGCTGCTGGAGGCCCGCCGGGCCCGCCGCCGGCGCTGACCGGACGGCCGCGCGGGGCGGCGGCCGGGTCAGTCCGCCGCCGGCAGGACCAGCCGGAACGTGCAGCCGCGGCCGGGTGCCGTGTCGAGTTCGAGGCGGCCGCGGTGGCCCTCGGCGATGGTCGCCGCGATGGCCAGGCCGAGGCCGCTGCCGCCGTGGGCGCGGGACCGGGACGGGTCGGCGCGGTAGAAGCGCTCGAAGACGTGCTCGGCGTCGGACGCGCCGAGGCCGGGGCCCTCGTCGGCGACCTCCAGGACGGCCACCCTCGCGCCCGGGGGTAGCGGAGCGGAGGCCGAGTAGCGTCCGGGGCGGTTGGTGCCGCCGGCCCGGAAGCCGGCCGTGGCGACGCCGACCCGCACGTGCACGGGGGTGTTCGGCGGGGTGTGGGTGCGGGCGTTCGACAGCAGGTTCTCCGCGATCTGCCGCAGCCGGTGCGGATCCCCGACGGCCGGGACTATGTCGAGTTCGCCGCCGTCCTCGCCGTCGCCGCGCAGCGGGCCGAGGTCGGCCGGATGCCCCCCGCCGTGCACGGCGGCGCCGCTCACCGCGTCGGCCGCCAGCGACAGCAGGTCGACCGGCTCCGACTGGTACGCCGGCTCCTTGTCGAGGGTGGCGAGCAGTTGCAGGTCGTCGACGAGGAGCGCCATGCGCTCGGCGTTCTGCACGATCAGCCGCTGCGCCTCCCGTTCCGCCTCTGCGGGGCGGCGCTCGGGGCGCAGCGCGAGCTGCGCGTACCCCTGGATGGAGGTGAGCGGGGTGCGCAGTTCGTGTCCGGCGTCGGCGACGAACCGGCGCAGCCGGGCCTCGGAGGCCTCACGTTCCGCCAGCGCCCGCTGGAGCCGGTCCAGCATCGAGTTCAGCACCCTCCCGAGCCGGCCGATCTCGGTGTGCGGGTCGGTGTCGGGCAGCCGCAGGTCGGGCCGGCTCTCGGTGATGTCGGCCGCGGTGCGCTCCGTCCGGGTCAGCGGCAGCAGTCCCAGCCGTACGACGGAACGGCTGAGGGCGAGCAGGGCCGCGACGGTGACGGCGAGCAGGACGACGTCCGCCCACAGGAGCTTCGACATGGCGCCGTCGACCGTGTCGAGGGGCAGGGCGACCACGATCCTCGTGCCGTCGTCCCCGTTGCGGAGGACGACGCGCCAGTGTCCGTCGCCGGAGACGGCGGGCAGGGTCGCGGTCCTGCCCTCCCGCAGGTCCAGGTTGCGCGCGGAGTCCGGCAGCCGGGGACCGGGCTTGTCCTTCGAGCCCAGCGCGGCCTTCATGAGCCGGCTCTTCGCGTCGTAGACGAAGACCCGGAAGTCCGACGGGAGCGCCGTCTGTTCCTTCTGCTTCACGTCCGACGCGCGCAGTGCCGCCAGGAACGCCGGGGACGGCGGCTGGAAGCTGGTCAGCTGCTGGTCGACGCGGTCCAGCAGCCAGGTGCGCAGCACGAAGAAGCCGGCCAGCTGGGACGCGAGCACCGCCGCGGTGGCCAGCAGCGTGACGCCGATGATGAGCCGGCCGCGCAGGGACTTGAGCGCGGCGGCGAGACGGCGCCTCACGACTCGGACGCCTCCTGGTGGTCGCGGGGCAGCCGCAGGCAGTAGCCGACCCCGCGGACCGTGTGGATCAGCGGCGGGTCGAACCGGTCGATCTTGCGGCGCAGGTATTTCACGTACGTCTCGATGATGCGCTGGTCCCCCGCGAAGTCGTAGCTCCAGACGTGGTCGACGATCTGGGTCTTGCTGACCACCTGCCCGGCGTTGACCAGCAGGTAGCGCAGGAGCCGGAACTCCGTCGGGGACAGGGCGACGTACTGGCCCGCGCGGTGCACCTCGTGCGCGAGCTCGTCGAGTTCGACGTCCGCGTAGCGCAGCACGCCGACGGGCACGGGCGGCTCGGGGTCGCCGGCGGTGCGGCGCAGGATGGCCTCTATGCGGAGCAGAACCTCCTCGATGTTGAAGGGCTTCGCCACGTAGTCGTCGCCACCGGCCGCCAGGCCCCTGATGCGGTCGTCGACTCCGGTGCGGGCGGTCAGGAACAGCACGGGTACGTCGTTCCCGGCCGCCCGCAGCCTGCGGGTCACCTCGAAGCCGTCCAGGTCCGGCAGCATGACGTCGAGGAGCATCAGGTGCGGCTGCACCCGCTCCACCTCGACCAGCGCGGACCGCCCGCTCTCCGCACCGCTCACCTCGTAGCCGCCCGCGAGGCGGAGGGTCGATTCCAGCAGCGTGCGGATGCTGGGCTCGTCCTCGACGACGAGGAGCCGGTACCTGGATTCCGCGGTCGCGGACGGCGGGGTCATGGTGCGTTCTTCCGTCTCTCTCAGTGCCGGTCGGGCGCGCAGTCGTACAGGACGGTGGCGCCGCCGAAACCGGCGAAGCCGGCGGTGCCGCCCGTGCTCGTGCTCGACGAGCCGCCGTACGCGGAGGCGGGGACCTTGGTGCAGTTCTTCGCGATCCACTGGGACCGCCGGGTCCCGGCGCTGCTGCCTCCCGGGCCGCCGGTCATCCCGCGGGCCGAGTCCGTGCCGAGCACGTAGCGCAGTTCGCCGTCCTTGGTCCACTTCTCCAGCCGGCCGGTGGACGGGACGTTGTCCATGCCCGTGAATCCGCCCATGCCGATCACCGTCTCGTCGGTGTCCAGTATGAAGGCCGCGGCGCTCGTGGCGCCGCTTGTGAGGGCCAGCTTGATCCGTGCCTTCGGCGCGTTCTCGACGGCGTAGGCGAGGATCTTGCGCTGCTCGCCGGTGAGCTGGGTGCCGCCCATGCCGCTGGGCATGCCGCCGCCCGTCCCGCCGGCCCTGCTGCCCGAGCCGCTGGGCATCGACGGCATGCCCTGGCCCGCCGCGAAGCCTGCGGAGCCCGCCGAACCCGCCGAACCACCGGTCGGCATCCCGGACGGCATGCCCGACGGCATCCCGGATCCGGCACCGGAACCGGTGCCGCCGCCGGACAGGCCCGGCATGCCGGACGACATCCCCGAGCCTCCGGCTCCGCCGCCCGAGCCCCGGCCCGGCATCCCCTTGCCGCCGAACATCGAGGTCATGGGCCCGGCGCTCGGGTTGGTGCCGCCCATGCCCTGGTCCTTGGTCCCGGCCTCGCTCACGGCCCAGGCGCCGGGCGCGAGCAGCACCGCGAGGACCGCCGCCAGCACCGTCGCGGGCAGCAGCCGCCTGCGCTGCCGTACCAGGAACAGCAGGGCGACGGCGGCACAGCCGGCGAGCAGCACCGGCCAGACCAGCCAGCCGTTCCAGTCCGGGTTGCGGCGGATGACCACGACGGCCCAGATCACCGTGGCAGCCACCGCGGCGGCCCCGGCCACCGGCGCCCAGCGGAGCCCGCCGCGGTGCAGCCGGGCCAAAAGGACGAAGCCGCCGCCGCACAACGCGGCGATCGCCGGGGCGAGCTGGGTGGTGTAGTACGGGTGGAAGATGCCTTCCTGGGTGCTGTAGACGGCGGCGCAGACCACCAGCCAACCGCCCCACAGCACCCAGCCCGACAGGGGCAGCAGGTCGGTTCCGGCCAGCCGTCCGCGGCGGCGCAGCACCTCCGCGGCCACCGCGACGGCGAGGAACACCGCGCAGGCCGGCAGCAGCCAGCTGATCTGCCCGCCCACCTGGTCGTTGAACAGGCGCCCGGCACCGGCCTCGCCGCCGAACGCACCGCCGAAGCCCTGGGTCGTGTCACCGCTGGAGCCGAAGATCCGGCCGAAGCCGTTGTAGCCGATGATCAGGTTCCAGGCCGAGCCGTCCTCGCTGCCGCCGATGTAGGGGTGGTCGCCGGGCCACAGGGCCACCATCGCGACCCACCACATCGACGACACCAGCAGTACCCCCGTGGCCGCCGCGAGCCGCCACAGCCGCGCGGCCCAGGTGCCGGCCGCGCCGATCAGCCAGGCGGCGGCGAAGGCGGGCAGGACCATCCAGGCGGCGAGCATCTTGGTGAGGAAGGCGCAGCCGACCAGGAAGCCGGTCGCGCACAGCCAGTAGGCCGCCGCCCGGCCTTTGGCGCGCAGGGCCCGGGTGAGGGTGTAGGCGGCCGACACCAGCAGCAGGACGAGCAGGCTGTCCGGGTTGTTGTCCCGGTTGATGGCCACCGTGATCGGGGTGAGGGTGAGGACCAGGGCGGCGAGCAGCGCGGCCCGCTCGCCCGCCCAGCGCCGTACGGTGCGGTGCAGCACGAACACCGCGGCCACGCCCTCGATCGTCTGCGGCAGGATCAGCGACCAGCCGTGCAGACCGAACATCTTGCTGCTGATCACCTGCGGCCACAGTGCGGCCGGCGGCTTGTCGACGGTGACCACGCCGGCCGGGTCGAAGGAGCCGAACAGGAAGTTGGTCCAGTTCTGGCCCATCGACTTCACGGCCGCCGAGTAGTAGCTGTTGCCCCAGCCGAGCGATCTCAGCGACCAGGCGTACAGGACGGCGGCGAGGACGAGGATCGCGCCGAGCGCCGCGGGCGCCGCCCAGGCGGGCCAGGAACGGCTCGGGCCGTCCTCGGCGGTCGGGCCGGTGGCCGTCGCGGGCGTCGGCACCGTGTGAGCGGATGTGTTCATGGGAGGCAAGTCGCTCTCGTCGGGGGTCAGTGGGCGGCGCTGCGGAAGACGGCGGTGCGCAGCACGACGAACCGGACGGCGGTCACCCCGAGGGAGGCGGCCATCAGGACGAGCGTCTCGGCCGCCGTGGAGGCCGAGGGGTCGGCCCGCTTGAAGAGGACCACCGCGAACGACGTGACGAGATAGCCGAGGACGAAGAGGACCCCGGCCCCGAGGTGGGCGCGGCCCGCGCTGGCCGCCGTGTGGCGGAAGGTGAGGCGGCGGTTGGCCTCGGTGTTCAGCAGGGTCAGGACCAGCAGCGAGAACAGGTTCGCCAGGGCCGGTGACCACCAGGAGCGCAGCAGGGCGTAGAGCAGCGCCTGGCCGACGGTGGAGGCGATGCCGATGGCGACGAAGCAGCCGACCTCCCAGGACAGCACGGTGCGCCGGGTGGAGGGGGTGGCGAGTACGGCGTCCGGGTGCTCGGCGGCCGGCGCGGGGCGCCGGGCGAGCTCGACGCGGGCGGCGCCGGAGGCCTTGGCGCGGGCCATCCGCCACAGTCCGCGCAGGTCGTCACTGGCGGTGCCGACCACGTCGACCCGGGTGTCGATGTCCTCCACCCAGTCGACCGGGACCTCGTGGATGCGCAGCCCGTTGTGCTCGGCGAGCAGCAGCAGTTCGGTGTCGAAGAACCAGGCGTCGTCCTGGGTCACTTCGAGGAGCGGGCCGAGCACCTCGGTGCGGGCGGCCTTGAAGCCGCACTGCGCGTCCGTGAACCTGACGCCGTGGGTGAGCCGGATGATCGCGTTGTAGCAGCGGGAGATGAACTCGCGCCGGGGTCCGCGCACGGTGCGCGCCCCCGGCGCCAGCCGGCTGCCGATCGCGATGTCGGAGTGGCCGCTGGCCAGGGGTGCGATCAGCGGCAGCAGGCCGGTGGACAGGTCCACGTCCATGTAGGCGACGATGTCCGCCTCGCTGTCGCCCCACACGGTGCGCAGCGCCAGGCCGCGGCCCTTGCGGTCGAGGTGGGTGACCGCGACGCCCGGGAGTTCGTCGGCGAGCTTGCGGGCGACGGCGAGGGTGCCGTCCGTGCTCGCGTTGTCCGCGACCGTGATGCGCCACGGGAAGGGGAAGTCCTCACGGAGCCGGGTGTGCAGGGTGCGCAGGCAGCCCGGGAGCGCGCGCTCCTCGTTGTAGACCGGGATGACGATGTCGACGGTGGCGGTACCCGGTCCGGCGAGCGAGAGGACGGCGGGGCGCTGGAAGGCGAACGTCGGAACGGGTGTGGGGGTGGCAGTCATGGCTTCCTAAGCGGGAGGAGACAACGGGGGCGGCTCCTGGGCCCGGGGCGGGCCGGTTCCCGACTGTTACCGGTGCGACTGGGGGATGCCGGGAAGAAATCTGAGAACTGACGGAGAGTCAGCAATCAAGGCCGAAAACCGGCCACCACTCCCCCCTTCTCCTCCCCCACCCCCTCCGGCAAGGCGATTTACGGCCCCGCGATGCCCTACACCCCCCTCCCCGGCGAACGTCCGCGGAGAAATAGGCAGGCTGCCTGCTATTATTTGTCAGGCAGCCTGCGTAAATTGCCGGACCGGCTCCACGCAGGCCCGGCAGCAGCGCGGGAAGGGAGGAGCAGCACCTTGGAAACCACCGCCGACACCGCCTCCGTACAGCGGGAACAGGCTCCGCCGGACAAGCCGTTCGGGGCGGCCTTCGTGACCCCGCTCTACATGGGCGCCGTCCTCAACCCGATCAACAGCTCCGTGATCGCACCCGCCCTGGTGGCGATCGCGGCCGCGATGCACACGTCCGTCGGCGGCACCGCGATCCTGATATCGAGCCTGTATCTGACCAGCGCGATAGCCCAGCCCGCGGCCGGGCGGCTGGCCGAGGAGTTCGGGCCGCGGCGGGTGTTCTTCGCCGGGATCTTCCTGGTGCTGGCGGGCGGTGTGCTGGGCGCGGTGGCATGTGACATACCACTGCTGGTCGCGGCCCGCGTGCTCATCGGCGCCGGCACCTCCGCCGGCTACCCCTCCGCCATGCTGCTGATCCGCCGCCGGGCCCGGGCCGCCGGACGGCAGGAACCCCCGGGCGGCGTCCTCGGGGGCCTCGCGATCGCGGGCGCCGCCACCGTCGCCGTCGGCCCCGCCGTCGGCGGCCTGCTCGTCGGCCGGCTCGGCTGGCAGACGGCTTTCTGGATCAACGTCCCCGTCGCGGTCGTCGCCTTCGTCATGGCCGCGGTCTGGATCCCCAGGGACACCGACCGGGTGCGCGGCCGCTCGGCGCGCGAGCTCGTCTCCCGCGTCGACCTGGCCGGGATCGCCGGTTTCGGCGGGGCGCTCACCGCACTCCTGGTGTTCCTGACCTCGCTGCCCGGCCCGCAGTGGGCCGCCCTCGGCGTCTGCGTCGTGCTCGCCGCAGTCCTCGTGGCCTGGGAGCTGCGGGCCGCCAACCCTTTCCTGAACGTCCGGCTGCTCGCCTCGAACCTGGCGCTCACCCGCACCTACCTGCGCAACGGCCTCACCCTGCTGGGCACTTACGTGATCCTGTACGGCCTCACCCAGTGGCTGGAGGCGTCCCGCGGACTCAGCGCCTACCGGTCCGGCCTGGTGCTCATCCCGATGGGTGTCCTGTCGGCGGTCTCCGCCCGGGTGGTGTCCCGGCGCAGCCGGGTCCGCGCGCCGCTGGTCGTCTCGGCGCTGCTCCTGCTGGCGGGCGCCGTCGCCACCCTGTTCGTGGACGGCGGCACGCCCATCGCCGTGGTGGTCGCGATCACGGCGGTGTTCGGCCTCACCTCGGGGGCCGGCACCGTGGCCAACCAGACGGTGCTGTACCAGGAGGCGCCCGCGGACAGCGTCGGCACCGCCTCGGGGCTGCTGCGCACCTTCGGTTACATCGGCTCCATCGCCTCGGCGGCCATCACCGGCACCGCCTTCCACACCCGCGTCGACGACACCGGCCTCAGGCACATCTCCTGGGCGCTGGTCGGCATCGCCGCCGTCGTCCTCGTCATGACGGTCCTCGACCGGCAGCTGGCGCACGCCGACCGACGGCCCGCCCCCTGACCCCTCCCCTCTCCCCGCCACCGGGCACCACCCCAAGCGTCCGGTACGGCTTCAACCATCCGGCAAGACAAGAAAGTTCAGGTCATGACCAGCACCGTCCCGCACCTCGACCCCGCCCGCACCGCCCTGTTCCTGATGGACTTCCAGCCGGCCGTCCTCACCGCCGTGGCCGACCCGGACCAGGCGCTCTCCCGCGCCCACGCGGCGCTGTCCTGGGCCCGGTCGAACGACGTCCAGGTCGTCCATGTCCGCGTCGCCTTCGCCCCGGAGGACTTCGCCGCCATACCCGCGCTGAACAAGGCGTTCGCCGCCGTCGCCGAGAACGGGTTCCTGCCCGACGGCAGCCCCGAGGCCGACCTGCACGAGTCCTTCGAGGTGGCGGAGCGGGACATCACCGTGCGCAAGACGCGGTTCAGCGCCTTCGCCTCCGCCACCGACGTGCGCGGGCTGCTGCGTGACCGGGGCGTCGACACGCTCGTCCTCGCCGGGCTGTCCACCGGCGGCGTGGTCCTGACGACCCTCCGGCAGGCGGCCGACGACGACTTCGCGCTCTACCTGCTCAAGGACGCGACCGCCGACCCGGACCCCGAGGTCCACCGCGTCCTGACGGAGAAGGTCTTCCCGCACCAGGCCCACGTCATCGAGACCGCCGAACTGCCCGGCCTGACGAAGCCGGCCTGATCCCCGGCCGTTCCCTCCGGCCCCTCCGGTCCCACCGCTCCCACCGCTCCCACCGCCCCCGGACGCCCCGGCACCGGGTCAGCTCCCGCTGTCCGCGATCCTGTTCATGATCGCGGCGGCCTTCAGCAGGGTCTCGCGCTCGTCCGCCCGCAGGTGCGCCTCGATCGCCGCGCCCAGCCAGGCCGCCCGGGCCACCGGGATCGTCCCGATCAGCGTGCGCCCCTCGGGCGTCGCGTGCACGAGGGTCTTGCGGGCGTCGCCGGGATCCTTGCCGGTCGCGATCAGGCCTTCGGCGCGCAGGGCGGCGAGTGTCTCGGCCATCGACTGGCGGCGTACGTGCTCGGCCTGCGCCAGCTCGGTGGCCGTGACCGGGCCCTCCTCTACGATGCGGGCGAGCGTGGTCAGCTGCGACCAGTTCCACCGCCGGTCACTGGGGGCCGACTCGGTGCGCAGCCGGGCGCGCAGCCGGGTCATCGCCTTCATCAACTCGGCGGCGACCTCGGCCTCGGGCCTTGGATCACTCGTCATCCGCCCACCATACCCAGCGCCCACCTCGCCGTTTGCGCAACCTCCACCAGGTTCGGTCGGCGCGCAACCTCGCTGGGCATCACCTCGCGGGCCGCGCTGCGCGGCGCGGTGGAGGGGCTGTCCGGCGCGCCGGAGCCCGACCGGCCGCCCGGCGGCTCGGACGGGAAGCGGCGGAACGGGCAGCCGGCCGAATGATCAGGAGCCGGACGAGTCGGACGACGGATCTCACGCGGCCGTCGCGCCGCCGGCCTCCGTGCCCGTCGTCGCGGTTTCCCGAGCCGCCGCTCGGCGGCCGGCGGACCGCCCGACCTGCTTGCCCGCCAAAGCGCTCACCGGTCCCGGCAGTACTCAGTCGAGCTTCTCGACCACCGCTTCGAACTGCCGCGCCATGGCCGGCACCGACCGGCCGTCGAGCAGGTCGACGACCCGCCTGCGGGCGCTCGCCAGGTGTACGGGGTAGGCGTCCTGGAGCCGCTTCAGCCCCTCCGGGGTGAGGGTCGCGACGTTGCCGCGGGCGTCCCCCTCGTAGCGGCGCTTGACGACCTGGCCGCGGCTCTGCAGTGCGTCCACGACGCGGGTGATGCGGCTCGCCGACAGGGCCGTGGCCGAGGCGAGGTCCGTCATGCGCAGTTCCTGGTTCTCGGCCTCGGAGAGGTTCATCAGGACGACGTACTCGGTGAGGGTGAGCCCCGTGGAGCGCAGCAGGTCGTCGTCGAGCGAGCGGGGCAGCGCGACGATGACGCGCATCAGGGCGCGCCAGAGGCGTTCTTCCTGGGCGGTCAGGGGGATGTCTGCGCTCATTTGAGCACAATAGCGTGCTCAAGCAAGGAATCTCAAACCTCTGGCCCCGACGGAACACCCCTGGCGCGGGCGGTCCCGGTCCGGCTACGCGCCCAGCGGGCGGACGTCCGTCACGGAGTAGGACATCGAGGCGCGGAACCCGGTACTGGTGCTCACCGGTGCCAGGTCCGCCAGTTCCTCGCCACGGGCCGGGAACAGGCGCCAGTTCGGTCATGGCGCGGAGCAGGTCCTCGTCGAGCGCCCGGGGCAGCGCCGCCGGCATCCGCTGCAGCGCACGCCAGAGGCCTTCCTCGTCGTTGTCCGGCGGAGACGTGGGCTCCGGCGACCGCGGTGGCATGCCGCCCCTCCCTCTGTCCGGCTCTGCCACTCCAGCACATATTACTTGCTTGACAAAGCATTCCTGCGCAGTCACGATACTTGCCAAGGCAAGCAACGGCGCCGTAGCGGACCAGCCGCGCGACGCCGACGAGCCGCGGCGAAGGGGCTCGTGGCGCGGCAGCTGCGGCTCATCCTGACCGCCACGGCCCACCCGCTTGCCCCCGCCGTCCCGAACACCGAGGCGGCGTCCGCCGTCGAGAGCGCAGAACAGCGAGAGGAACTCCCCATGGCTCCCAAGATCGCGGTCATCTACTACTCGTCGACAGGTACCGTCCACGAGCTGGCGGAGGCCGTGGCCGACGGCGCCCGCAAGGAGGGTGCGGAGGTACGGCTGCTGCGCGTGTCCGAGCTCGCGCCCGAGGAGGCCGTCGCGAGCAACGACGCCTGGTCGGCGCATGCCGCGGCCACCAGGGACATCCCGATCGCCACCGCGGCCGACGTCGAGTGGGCCGACGCCGTCGTCTTCGGCACGCCCACCCGGTTCGGCAACATCGCCAGCCAGCTGAAGCAGTTCATCGACACGCTCGGCGGGCTGTGGGCCCAGGGCAAGCTGGCCGACAAGGTCTACAGCGGCTTCACCGCCACGGCCACCGCGCACGGCGGCCAGGAGTCCACGCTGCTGGCGCTCTACAACTCCGTCCACCATTTCGGCGGCATCCTCGTCACCCCGGGCTACACCGACCCGGTGAAGTTCGTCGACGGCAACCCCTACGGCACCAGCCACGTCAACGGACAGGGCGCGATCCCCGTCGACGACACCGCCCGCGCCGCCGCCGTCTACCAGGGCAAGCGGGTCGCCACCGTCACCGCCCGTTTCACGGCCGCGTAACCACGGGCCGGCCGGGGCCACACCGGGGACACCCACCGGCCGTGTGTCCGGCGGCAGGGGCTGCTGCTGCCGGCGGACACACGGTCACGGCACGCGGCTCGGGGCGCCCACGAGCCGTCGCCGGACGGGGCACGGACGAGACGGGCGGACAGGGGCGGAGTCGGGATCGCACGGCGACGACGGAAGGGCGGCGAGGGCCGTGATGGACGCGGTGGTCCTGGGTGTGGACCGCAGGATCGTGCTGGAGTCGAGGCCCGAGCCCGGACTCCGGCCCGACCAGGTGATGGTGGAGGTCGACCTGTGCGGCATCTGCGGCAGTGACCTGCACGCGCCGCACCTGCCCCAGGTCTACCGAGGCGGTTTCGTGATGGGCCACGAACCCTCGGGCCGTATCGTCCGCGTGGGCGATGCGGTCGAGGGCTGGACGGTGGGCCGGCGGGTCGCCGTCAACCCGAACGGCAACGTGTGCGGCCACTGCCGGTACTGCCTCTCGGGGCGGCCCAACTTCTGCCGGCAGGCGACCATGGAGACCGCGCTCGGGCTCCAGGCGGACGGCGCCCTCGCCCGGTGGATGGCCGTCTTCCCGGGCACCCTGCGGGCGCTGCCCGCGTCGATGGGGCGCCTGGAGGCCGCCTGGGTCGAGCCGACGGCCACCGCACTGCGGGCCGCGGTCCTGGCCGGCGACCTCGGGGGCGCCACGGTGGCGGTGTTCGGCGGGGGCCCGATCGGCCAGCTGGCCTGCCGGATCGCCCTGCACCGGGGAGCGGGCCGGGTGGTCCTGGTGGAGCCGGCCCCGGAACGGCGCCGCTTCGGGCCGGCCTCCGGCGCCGATGCGACCCTGAGTCCGGCGGAGTCGGCCGCCGAGCTCGCCGAGTCCACGGTGGACGTGGTGTTCGAGTGCTCGGGCAACGCGGCGGCCCGGGCGGAGGGCCTCCGGCTGCTGGCCCCCGGCGGGGTGCTGGTCAACGTGGGGGCCGGCCCCGGCGGCGGCTTCGACCCCGATGTCGTGCTGCTCAAGGAGATCACCGTCCGTGGGTCGTTCGTGTACGGCTCCGAGTTCGACGACGCCGTCGGTCTGCTGGCCCGCGGTGCCGTCCGTGTCGACGACCTCACCACGGAGATCGTCCCGGTCGGCGAGGCGCTGCGGGCCATCGGCACCCTCCGGTCGGCCGAGGTGATGAAGGTGTTCGTGGCGCCCAACGGCTGACTCCACGCTCCGACGGCCCAGGGCGGTCGGGCTTCGGTCATCCGACCGACACCGGAACCGCCCTGGGCGACGCGCGGGCGGGGGGGCGGCCTGGACCCGTCGGCTGAGTACGGGCTTCAGTCATCGGACGGAAGGCGCGGCGCCCGGGGCCGGGTCAGGATGGGCTGGATCCTCCCGATCTAAGACCCGGCACGAGAACTGGCAGGTTGCCATGACCGAGCAAGCCACCGTCCGCAGCGTGACCTACGATCTGCTGCGCTCTCTCGGACTCACCACCGTCTTCGGCAATCCGGGCTCCACCGAACAGCCGTTCCTCCAGGAGTTCCCCGCGGACTTCACCTACGTCCTCGCCCTCCAGGAGGCCTCCGTCATCGCGATGGCGGACACCTTCGCCCAGGTCACCGGCAGGCCCGCGCTGGTCAACGTGCACTCCTCGGCCGGTCTTGGCAACGCGGTCGGCAACCTGGTGGCCGCCTACCACGGCGGCACCCCGCTGATCGTGACCTCCGGCCAGCAGCACCGGGAACTGCTGATCGGCGAGCCCTACCTGGGCAACCGGGAGGCCACCACGCTGCCCAAGCCGTGGGTGAAGTGGTCGTACGAACCCGCACGCGCCGAGGACGTGCCCGAGGCCTTCCTGCGGGCCTACGCCATCGCCCTGCAGCCGCCCGCCGGTCCCGTCTACCTGTCGATCCCCATGGACGACTGGAAGCGGCCGCTGCCGGGCTTCCAACGCACGCGGACCTTCAGCGACCGGGTGCTGCCCGATCCGGAGCGGCTGCGGAACTTCGCCGACCGCATCTCCGCCAGCAGCCGTCCGGCGCTGGTCTTCGGGCCGGAGGTCGACAAGGCCGGCGGGTGGGACGCGGCCGTCGCCCTCGCGGAGAAGCTGCGGGCGGCCGTCTACGGCTCCCCCCTCCTGGACCGCGCCTCCTTCCCCGAGGACCACCCGCTCTTCCGCGGCCCCCTCGGCATGTCGGTCAAGACGATCAGCGACCGCCTGGCGGGCCACGACCTGGTGGTCGTGATCGGCGCCGAGGTCTTCCGGTACTACCCCTACGTGCCGGGCCCCTACCTGCCCGAGGGCACCGAACTCCTGCAGATCACCGGGAACCCCGACGTGGCCGCCGCGGCCCGGGTGGGCGACAGCCTGCTCGGCGACCCCAAGGCGGCGATCGAGCAGCTGCTGGCCGCGGTCGCGGACGGTTCCGCACGGACCGCCCCGCAGCCGATGGAGCGCCCCCGGGTGCTCCCGGAGACGCCGAACAGCCCGCTGACCCCGCCGGAGGTCTATGCCGCCCTGAGCGACGTCAAGCCGGCCGACGCGGTCGTCGTCAACGAGTCGACCTCCACGATGGCCCAGCAGATCGAGTGGCTGCCGACCACCCGGACCGGGTCGTTCTTCGCCACCGCCAGCGGCGGCATCGGGTGGGGCGCGCCGGCCGCCGTCGGCGTGGCCCTCGCCGACCGGGAGCGCGGCGTGAGCCGGCCGGTCGTGGGACTGATCGGCGACGGTTCGTTCCAGTACTCGGTGCAGTCCCTCTGGACGGCGGCGCAGCATCGGCTGCCCGTGGTCTACGTCGTGATGCGCAACCAGGAGTACTCGATCCTCAAGTCGTTCGCGGTCCTGGAGGAGACACCGGGCGTCCCCGGCCTCGACCTGCCCGGCCTGGACATCGCGGGCGTGGCCCGCGGCTTCGGGTGCCACGCGGTCGACGTCGACACGACCGAGGACCTGCAGCGCGAGTTCAAGGCGGCCCTGAGCGCCGGCACCACCACCGTCATCGTGGTGGCCACCCAGCCCCAGCAGGCCATGCTCTAGGCGGGCCTTCGGCCGGCAGCACGGAACACGGGAACAGTGGTGGATCTCGGACTGAAGGACCGCGTCTACATCGTCACCGGCGGCACCCGCGGTCTCGGCCTGGCCGCCGCCCGCGAACTGACCTCAGGCGGCGCCAAGGTGGTGGTCAGCGGACGCAGTACGCACTCGCCGGCCGCGGCCGAGGCGGAGCTGGGCGGCCCCGGGCAGGCCGTCGGGGTCGTCGCCGACAACGCCGGCGCCGGGACGCCGGACCGGCTGCCGGCGACGGCGCACGAGGCGTTCGAGGGGCTGGACGCCGTGCTCATCAGCGTCGGCGGCCCGCCGACGGGCACCAGGGACGGCATCGACGACGAACAGTGGCGCACCTCCTTCGAGTCGGGCTTCCTGGGCGCGGTGCGGCTGTCGCGGCCCGAGGACGTCCCCGGCCGCGCGGGGCGCCTGACGGCTCACCGCACCAGGCAGGGCCGCTTGGCGTCGAAGCTCCAGCCCTCCACGAGGTACTGCATCCCGGCCGCGTCGTCCCGGCCCGCCCCGAGGCCCAGCTCCTCGTGGCGGGCGTGGGCGGCCAGCAGCCGGTCCATGTCGAGCCGGACGCCCAGCCCGGGGGCGTCGGTGACGGCGACCTCGCCGCCGGTGATCCTCGGCGGCTCGACGGTGAGCCGCTCCTGTCCTTCCTGCCAGATCCAGTGCGTGTCCAGGGCGTTGTACTCGCCGGGGGCCGCGGCACCGCAGTGCGCCATCATCGCGAGCGAGATGTCGAAGTGGTTGTTGGAGTGGCAGCCCCAGGTCAGCCCCGCCTCGTGGCAGAGCTGCGCCACCCGCACCGACCCCTGCATGGTCCAGAAGTGCGGGTCCGCCAGCGGGATCGACACCGACTGCAGGGCGAGGGCGTGGGTGAGCTGCCGCCAGTCGGTGGCGATCATGTTGGTCGCGGTGGGCAGCCCGGTGGCCCGGCGGAACTCGGCGAGGATCTCCCGCCCGGAGTAGCCTCCCTCGGCCCCGCAGGGGTCCTCCGCGTAGGCGAGGGTGCCCAGCAGCGGGCGGCACAGCTCGACGGCCTCGCGCAGGGACCAGGCGCCGTTGGGATCGAGGGTGATCCGGGCCTCGGGGAAGCGGTCCTTCAGCGCCCGGACGGCCTTGACCTCCTCGGCCCCCTCCAGCACACCGCCCTTGAGCTTGAAGTCCCGGAAGCCGTAGCGGTCGTAGGCCGCCTCCGCCTGCCGGACGACTGCCTCCGGGGTGAGGGCCTCCTCGCGGCGGACGCGGTACCAGGGCACCTCGGAGTCGGGTTCGCGGAGGTAGTCCAGGTCGGTTCGGCCCGGGTCGCCTACGTAGAAGAGGTAGCCGAGGACGCGGACCGAGTCGCGCTGCTTGCCGTCGCCGAGCAGGGCGGCGACCGGCACCTCCAGGTGCTGGCCGAGCAGGTCGAGGAAGGCCGACTCCACGGCGGTGACGGCGTGCACGGTGGTGCGCAGGTCGAAGGTCTGCGCACCGCGGCCACCGGCGTCCCGCCCCGCGAACTCCTCCCCCACGGCCCGCAGCACCCGCTTGTAGTCCCCCAGCCGGGAGCCGACGACCAGGGACCCGGCGTCCCGCAGGGTCCGGGTGATCGCCTCCCCGCCCGGTACCTCACCGAGCCCGGTGCGGCCCTCGGAGTCCTCGACGACCACGACGTTGCGGGTGAAGTACGGGGCGTGCGCGCCGGAGAGGTTGAGCAGCATGGAGTCCCGGCCTGCCACCGGATACACGGAGAAGCGGGTGACGACGGGCTGACTCATGGGCGGGACGTCCTTACTGCTGGAGAGGCATCGCGCGAGCCTCCGTCTACGTATGAAGATGAAGGCTATGGATGCGGACACGCTCCAGTCAACGGGCAGCCCCGCAGAATCGGCCGTACTACACCAAAACGCAAGAACAGTAACCAATCCGACAAGTCGCAGCAGCGGCCAACGCTCGACGCCGCATGCTGGACGCGCCCCTGACGCCGCGTGAGACTGAGGGGATCCGACGCCCCCCGGCCCAGGACGGTGCCCATGGACGACGACAGGACCGCGCCCGCGCGCGTCGAACTCACCCCGCAGGCAGCCGAGCTGCTGCGCCGGCTCCATGCCGAGCACGGGCCGCTGATGTTCCACCAGTCCGGCGGCTGCTGTGACGGCAGCGCGCCCATGTGCTATCCGGACGGCGAGTTCCGTACCGGCGGCTCGGACGTGCTGCTGGCCGAGCTGGCGGTGGACGGGGTCGAGGAGCCGGTCACCTTCTGGATGTCCCGCAGCCAGTACGAGGCCTGGAGCCACACCCGGCTGATCGTGGACGTGGTACCCGGAAGAGGGAGTGGTTTCTCCCTGGAGGCACCCGAGGGGGTGCGTTTCCTCACCCGTTCTCGCGTAGTCGACGGCTAGCCGCCCCGCGGGCCACTCTCGTCTGCTGCACTTCCTGAGTCCTGAGGAACTTGACGAGACATCAGGGGGTGCGGTGACGCATCGTCGGAGACGGCTTGCAGCGACGACCCGAACTCTGTGCACGATTCTCACCACGTCCGGCGTGCTGGCCGGTGCGGCCCTCGTGGGGGCGGCACCGGCCGGCGCCGCGTCGGGCGCCGGCCGGATCGCGTCCGGCGTCGCCTACCGGCAGTTCGACCTCCCCGCGGCCAAGGGCACGGTCCACGTCCATCTGCTGACCGTCGACCTGACCGACCCGCACGTCCGCGTGGACCTGCTCTCGCCGGGCGCGGTGGCCGCACGGTCGCGGGTGTCCACGATGGCGGACGCGGCGGGCGCGGTCGCGGGCGTGAACGGCGACTTCTTCAACATCAACGAGACCCAGCACCCGGGCGTCGAGGCGACCGGCGCGAGCGTCGGTCCGGCGATCGCGCACGGCCGGGTGCTCAAGTCGGCGGTGCCGACGGCCCAGCGGTTCGGCCCGTCGCTGCCGCCGGGCACCGGCACCACCGACGTCTTCGGCGTCGGCGTGGACCGCCGGGCCCGGCTCGACCGGCTGACGCTCGCCGGTACGGTCCGCACCCCCCACGCCACCCTGGCGCTGCGGGGGCTCAACCAGTACGCCCTGGCGCAGGGATCCGTCGGCGCCTACACCGCCGCCTGGGGCTCGGCGTCCCGCAAGCGCGCCACCTGCGGCTCGGACACCGACCGGGCCGCCGGGTGCAGCACGGACACCTACGAGGTGCGGATCCGCGGCGGCAGGGTCGTCGCCACGTCCGCGACCCCGGGCAGCGGTGCGATCGCCGCGGGCACCACCGTCCTGCTGGGCCGGGAGGCGGGCGCGGACAGGCTGCGCGCCCTCACCAAGGGCGAACGGGTCACGGTGCGCGAGCGGATGGTGGCGTCCGCGTCCAGGATCCCGTACCGCTTCGCGGTCGGCGGGTACCCGGTGCTGCGCGACGGCGAGCCGCTGGCCGGCCTCGACGGCACCACCGCGGCCGTGCGCACGGCCGTCGGCTACGCGAACGGCGGGCGCAGGCTGCTGCTGCTCGCGCTGGACGGCGCGGTGGCCTACCGAAGCGGCCTGACCATCGCCGAAGTAGCGGAGGAGATGCGGCTGTTGGGAGCGGCCGACGCGTTCAGCCTGGACGGCGGCGGCTCCACGACCATGGTGGCCCGCACCGCGGGCACGCAGACGGTGAGCGTGCTCAACCACCCGACCGACAGCCCGGAACGCGCCGTGGCGAACGGAATCGGGATCTTTTGGAAACCCTGACGGAACCCCTGACGCAACCCTCTAGCGGCCGGCTCAGGGCCGCAGACTGCTGACCAGGTCCGCGGTGGCGGTGAGCCCGCTGGTGATGGTCGGCGCCATGCTGGTGCTGGCCAGGAAGAACCCGAACAGCATGCAGACCAGGGCGTGCGAGATCTTCAGCGCGCCCTGGCGCATGAAGATCACGGCCAGCAACAGGAGCAGCAGCACCACAGAGATGGAAACGGCCATCGCGAACCTCCTCCGCCACGCCCGTTCCGGGGCGTTCGGCCGCAAGTGTGGCGTAGCGGAGGGTGGGGCCGTGCGGTTGACACGGCCCCCGTTCGAGTGGTGTTACGACCCGGCGCGGGCGTCCAGGAAGGCCTCCAGGCCTGCCAGGTCGTCGGTGTTGAAGTAGTCGATGCCGGCGGCCAGGAGTTCGCGCCACAGCGCGTCGCGGTCGGGGCCGGCCACGTCGGGGGTGTTCCAGAAGCGCACCGTCTGGCCGTGCGCGTGTGCCTGGCCGATGATGTCGCGCAGCTTCTGCCGCTCGGCGTCGGGAAACGCGCCCGCGCCGAGCCAGGTGAAGTTGAGCTGCCAGTTGTCGCTGATCAGCGGGACGAAGGAGGCGGGCGCCGCGGTACCGAGGTCGGTGAGCCGGCCGTCGTAGAAGGCCCGGCGCACGGCCTGCGCCTCCATCGGCGTGCGGGCGGCACGGTCGCCGGAGATGACGTTGGTGACCGCGCCGGGGATCACCCGGCCGTGGGCGTAGGTGGTGAACAGGTGCGGGTAGCGCCGCAGATGCCGGTCGAGCTCCAGGTAGGTCGAGGAGCCCTCGGTCTTGATGTCGATGAGCAGCTGCAGCGGCCTGCGCCAACCCCGGTACACAAAACCGTGGTTGGCCTTGACGATCGCGGCCAGCGGGTCGAGGTAGAGGGATTCGAGGGTGCGGCTCGGGTCGAGGTCGTCCTCGGTGTGGCCGATGAGGAGCTGGTCCCCGACGAGGAAGATGTCGGCCTCGACGCTCCCGAACCGGTGGCCGAGGGCGTCGTGGAGGGGGTGGGTGTGCTCGTAGTCGTTGTGGGCGTGGGCACGCCACAGCGGCCGCCGCCCGCGACGGCCGCCGCCCGCCCAGGCCTGCGCGCCAGGCAGTACGACGGCACCGGCGAGGGCGCCGCCGAGGGTGCCGAGGGCTCTGCGACGGGTGGTGAGGGCCATGCTCTGCCTCCCTTGTAGGGCCATGAGTGACCCAAGGGAGTATGCGTTCGAGCAGAGCCCAATTGATGTATCTCTGCAGGGAGTTGGCTGGACTGCCGTCCCTGGTTCACTTCAGGCGCCCCGAAAGGGGCGCGGGGAACTGCACGACCAGCCCCCACACACCCGCACCCGAAAACCGGAAATCACGGCGTCTGAAGACCGACCAGTTCGCCCAAGACCTCCCGATGCGCCCCCGCCGTACCGAAAGCAATCGAATCCGCCTTGGCCCGCTTCAGATACAGATGGATCGGGTGTTCCCAGGTCATCCCGATCCCCGCATGCAACTGCAGTGCCTCCTCGGCGGCGTGCACGGCGACCGGCGCCGCGTAGGCCTGAGCGACGGCCACGGCCACGTCGGCATCCTCGCCGGAGGCGAGCGCATCGGCGGCGCCCCGCGCAGCGGCCCGCAGGTTCACCACCTCCAGCCACAACTGCGCCAGCCGGTGCTTGATCGCCTGGAACCCGCCCACCGGACGGTTGAACTGCTTGCGCTCCTTGAGGTACCGCACGGTCTCGGTCAGCGCCCACTCGGCCACGCCGAACTGCTCGGAGGCCAGCAGACCGGCCCCGGCGCGCAGGGCCCGCCGTACCGCGGTCTCGGCGTCGCCCACGCGCCGTCCAGCCGCCCCGTCCAGGGTGACCGTGGCGAGCGGCCGGGTCAGGTCGAAGGACACCTGCGGGGTGACGGTCGCGGCACCCGCCTCGACCGCGTACAACCCGCCGTCGTCCCCCGGCACCAGCAGCACGTCCGCCGCGACCGCGTCCGCGATCCCGGTCAGCTCGCCGTGCAGACGCCCGTCCTCGACGCGTACGGCCTTGAACTCGCCCCCCGGGGCGACGTGCAGCCCCACCGCCAGCGCCCCGACGGTCCGCCCGGACGCCAGCTTCCCGAGCAGCTGCCCGTCGCCGCAGGCCAGCAGCGCCTCGGTCGCCACCACGGCACTGGTCAGGTAGGGCACCGGCGCGACCGCCCGCCCCAGTTCCTCCAGGACGACGGCGACCTCACGGTGCGAGGCGCCCTGGCCGCCCTGCTCCTCGGGGACCAGCAGCCCGGCGAGCCCCATGCCCTCGGTGAGGGCCTTCCAGGCGGCCGGGTCGTACGGGGTGTCGGACTCGGTGCGGGCGATGACGCCCGGCGCGTCGCAGTGGTCGGCGAGCAGGTCCCGCACCGCCGCCCGCAGCGCCTCTTCCTCCTCCGAGTACAGCAGATCCGTCATCGGGCCAGGTCCTTCCAGGCGACGTCCTTGTCGGTGCGCGGTTCGGCCGGCAGGCCCAGGACGCGCTCGGCGACGATGTTCAGCAGGACCTCGCTGGTCCCGCCCTCGATGCTGTTGCCCTTGGCGCGGAGGTAGCGGTAGCCGGCGTCGCGGCCGGTGAAGTCCACCAGTTCGGGCCGCCGCATGGTCCAGTC
The DNA here is from genome assembly GCF_042894765.1 of Streptomyces sp. NPDC001507. Classification (NCBI taxonomy): domain Bacteria; kingdom Bacillati; phylum Actinomycetota; class Actinomycetes; order Kitasatosporales; family Streptomycetaceae; genus Streptomyces; species Streptomyces sp. NPDC001507. The sequence goes on along the minus strand of NZ_JBIAVV010000001.1, from coordinate 105,102 downwards.
GTCGTACAACAGGCCTTCCTCGCCGCGGAGTTCGACCTCAAGGCCGCTGATCTCCTGGTTGAGGCGGGCGAAGGCGAGCTTCATGCCGGCGCCCTCGGGGCCGGGCTGGCCCGCGACGAGCTGCTGGCGCAGGCGCTCGGCGGTGAGGCGGGCGACCTCGGACTCGACCCACAGCTTCAGCAACCGCTGGTGCAGGTCGTGGGTGCGCAGCTCGGGGCGTTCGCGCCAGGTCTTCGCGACCGGGCCGATCATGCCGCCCTCGCGGGGCAGCCGCATGCCGCCGATGGCGACGCGCTCGTTGTTCAGGGTGGTCTGCGCGACCCGCCAGCCGTCGCCGACCGCGCCGAGGCGACGGGAGTCGGGGATGCGGACGTCGGTGAGGAAGACCTCGTTGAACTCGGCCTCGCCGGTGATCTGCCGCAGTGGGCGGACGTCGACGCCGGGGTCGGTCATGTCGCAGATGAAGTAGGTGATGCCGGCGTGCTTGGGCACGTTCGGGTCGGTGCGGGCGATGAGGATGGCCCAGCGGGCGTTGTGCGCGCCGGAGGTCCACACCTTCTGCCCGTTCACCACCCAGTCGTCGCCCTCACGCACGGCCCGGGTGCCCAGCGCGGCCAGGTCGGAGCCGGCGCCCGGCTCGCTGAACAGCTGGCACCAGACCTCCTCGCCGATCCACAGCGGCCGCAGATAGCGCTGCTTCTGCTCCTCCGTGCCGTACTTGAGGATGGTCGGCGCGGCCATGCCGAGCCCGATGCCGTTGCGGCGGGAGTCGTTGTCGGGGGCGCCCGCGGCCTCCAGTTCGGCGTCCACGACGGCCTGGAGGGAGCGCGGGGCACCGAGACCGCCGAGGCCCTCCGGGTAGTGCACCCAGGCCAGTCCGGCGTCGAACCGGGCCTTGAGGAAGTCGAGCCTGTCCGTCGTGGCGGGCGGGTGCGCGGCCAGCAACTCGCCGGTGCGGCGGGTGAGTTCGGCGGCGTCGGTCATGCTGCGGCTCCGTTCGGTACGACGGTGACCCGGCCGGTGGTGACGCCGTCGCCGACCCGCTGCACGGCCGCCGCGGCCTCGGACAGCGGGACCCGCTCGCTCACCAGCGGCTTGATGGCGCCCTTGGCGGCCAGCTCGGTGAGCTGCCGGTGGCACTCCAGGATCAGCCTGGGGTTCTTGGTGGCGTACAGGCCCCAGTGCAGGCCCAGGATGGAGTAGTTCTTCACCAGGGCGTGGTTGAGCGCCGGGCTGGGGATGGTGCCGCTGGCGAAGCCGACGACCACGATCCGGCCCTCGAAGGCGACGACCTTGGTGGACTGGGTGTAGGCGTCGCCGCCGACCGGGTCGTAGATCACGTCGGCACCCCGGCCGCCGGTGGCCTCCTTGACGGCGGCGACGACGTCCTCGGCGCGGCGGTCGACGACGACGTCACAGCCCTGCTCGCGGGCGACGGCGGCCTTGTCGGCGCCACCGACCACGCCGATCACACGCGCCCCGGCCGCCTTGCCGAGCTGGACGGCCGCGCTGCCGACCCCGCCGGCGGCGGCGTGCACGAGCAGGGTCTCGCCGGCCTGGAGAGCCGCCCTGCGGTGCAGTCCGAACCAACCCGTCTGGTAGCCGATGTGCAGCGCGGCGGCCTCGGCGTCGTCCAGTGCCTCCGGGGCGGGCAGCAGCGCGGCGGCGTCCGCGACCGCGTACTCGGCGAAACCGCCGTGCGGCAGCGCGGGGTTGGCGATCACCCGGCGCCCGTCCTCGGTCTCGCCGCAGATCTCCACCCCGGGGGTGAACGGCAGCGGCGGACGCACCTGGTAGTGGCCCCGGCACATCAGGACGTCGGGGAAGTTGATGTTGGCGGCACGCACCCTGAGCAGCACCTGGCCGTCACCGGGCGTGGGCCGCTCCACCTCCTGGAGCCGCATCACCTCGCTCGGCTCGCCGTTCTCGTGCACTTGCCATGCCTGCATGCGGTGCCTCCACAGACTGCTTCGTCGGGGTCCACCGCATACTAAGCGGTCGCTTGCCCACGAGGGAACCGTGTCCGGGGTAACAGACGGATTAGTCACTCCTGCTTTTTCGGCCGCGCCCGCACATGCATCCGCTCCCCCTGCGGCCCGAACAGGCTGAGGAACTCCACCGGGCCCTCCCCCGTCGACCCGAACCAGTGGGGCACCCGGGTGTCGAACTCGGCCGCCTCCCCGGGCCCCAGCACGACGTCGTGCTCCCCCAGCACCAGCCGCAGCTTCCCGGACAGCACGTAGAGCCACTCGTAGCCCTCGTGGGTGCGCGGCTCGGGTTCGAGCTTCCGCTTCGGCTCGACCACCTTGAAGGCCTGCAGGCCGCCGGGCTGCCGGGTGAGCGGCAGGAAGGTGCGGCCGTACCGCTCCATCGGCTTGGCCCGCACCCGGGGATCGCCGGCCGGCGGGGCGCCGACCAGTTCGTCCAGGGGCACCTGGTGCGCCTGCGCGATCGGCAGCAGCAGCTCCAGGCTGGGCTTGCGCAGCCCGGACTCCAGCCGGGAGAGGGTGCTGACCGAGATGCCGGTGGTCTCGGAGAGGGCGGCGAGGGTGACCTCGCGCTCCTTGCGGAGCCGGCGCAGCCGGGGCCCCACGCCCGCGAGGACGTCGTCCGTAGTCATGCCTGCATTGCAGTTTCGGCAAAGACGTTTGTCAATCCGGCAGCTCACGGGCGAGCCTCGGCCGCGGAGGTGGTCACCATGACCGATACGTACGAGGTGGTCGTCGTCGGCGGCGGCGCGGCCGGGCTGTCCGCCGCGCTGGTCCTGGGCCGGGCCCGGCGCCGCACCCTGGTCGTCGACGCGGGCGAGCCGCGCAACGCCCCGGCGGCCCACATGCAGGGCTTCCTGTCCCGCGACGGCATGCCGCCGGCGGAGTTCCTTGCGGTGGGCCGGGAGGAGATCGCGCGGTACGGGGTGGAACTGGTCCGGGACCGCGCGGTGGGCGCGACGAGGGACGGCGGTTTCGCGGTGGAACTGGCGGGCGGCCGGACGGTCCGGGCCCGGCAGCTGGTCGTCGCCACCGGCCTGAAGGACGAGCTCCCGCCCGTCCCGGGGGTGGCCGAGCGCTTCGGCCGCGATGTGCTGCACTGCCCCTACTGCCACGGCTGGGAGGTTCGCGACCAGGCGTTCGGCGTGCTGGCCACGACCCCGATGAGCGTGCACCAGGCGCTGATGGTCACCCAGTGGTCCAAGGACGTGACCCTCTTCCTGCACCGGGTCGAGGAGACGGAGCTGACCGACGACGACCTGCGGCGGCTGGCCGCGGCCGGGGTCCGGGTGGTGCCCGGTGCGGTGGCCGGGCTGCGGATCGAGGACGGCCGGCTCACGGGCGTGCACCTGGAGGACGGGAGCCTGCACGCGCGGGAGGCGCTGTTCGTCGCGCCCCGCCCGGTCCCGCAGAACGCCCTGTTCCGCGCGCTGGGCGCGGAGCTGGCGGAGACCCCCTTCGGCGCCTACCCGGTGATCGACGAGCTGGGCCGGACGACCGTGCCCGGACTGTGGGCGGCCGGCAACGCGAGCGGTTTCGCCGAGCAGGTGGTCAACGCGGCGAGCCGCGGCTACCGAGCCGGCGCGGCGATCAACGGCGAGCTGCTCTTCGCGGACCTGGACGCGACCGTGCGGGTGTAGTCCGGGCCCGCCCGTTGCACCATGGCTGCATGCTGCTGACCCGGCTCGCCGAAGTGTCCCGGGAGGTCGCCGCCACGGCGGCCAGGTCCCGCAAGACCGCGCTGCTCGCCGAGCTCTTCCGGGAGACGGCGCCCGACGACGTCCCGGTCGTCATCCCCTACCTGGCCGGCCGGCTCCCCCAGGGCCGCCTCGGCGTCGGCTGGAAAGTGCTGAGCCGGCCCGTCCCGGCGGCCGCCGAACCGTCCCTCACCGTGCGCGAGGTCGACGCCCGGCTCAGCGATCTCGGCAAGGTCTCCGGGGCCGGTTCGCAGGCCGAACGGGCCCGGATCGTGGGCGAGTTGATGGGCGCGGCGACGGCGGACGAGCAGCGCTTCCTGCTGGGGCTGCTCTCCGGGGAGGTGCGGCAGGGCGCCCTGGACGCGGTCGCCGTCGAAGGGCTCGCGCGGGCGACCGGGGCGGACCCGGCCGACGTCCGCCGGGCGGTGATGCTCGCGGGGTCCCTCCAGACGGTGGCGGCGGCGCTGCTGGCGGACGGCCCGCCGGCCCTGGACCGCTTCCGGCTCACCGTCGGCCGCCCGGTGCTGCCCATGCTGGCGCACACCGCCTCCTCGGTCGCCGAGGCGGTGCAGAAGCTGGGCGGCTCGGCGGTCGAGGAGAAACTGGACGGCATCCGGGTCCAGGTCCACCGGGACGGCGACACGGTACGGGTCTTCACCCGCACCCTGGACGACATCACCGACCGCCTTCCCGAGGTGACCTCCGCGGCGCGCGAGCTGAGGGGCGAGCGGTTCGTCCTGGACGGCGAGGTGATCTCCTTCGACGCGGACGGCCGGCCCCGCTCCTTCCAGGAGACGGCAGGCCGGGTCGGCTCCCGGACCGACGTGGCGAAGGCGGCCCGTCAGGTCCCGGTCTCCCCGGTCTTCTTCGACGCGCTCTCGGTCGACGGCCACTATCTGCTCGACCTCCCGTTCGCCGAACGGCACGCGGCGCTGGCCCGGCTGGTCCCCGAGCCGATGCGGGTGCGCCGGGCGCTGGTGTCGGGCCCTGACGACACGGCCGCTGCCGAGGAGTTCCTCGCGGCCACCCTCGCTCGCGGCCACGAGGGCGTGGTCGTCAAGTCGCTGGACGGCCCCTACAGCGCGGGCCGTAGGGGCGCCTCCTGGCTGAAGGTGAAGCCCGTCCACACCCTCGACCTGGTCGTGCTGGCCGCCGAGTGGGGCCACGGCCGCCGCACCGGCAGGCTGTCCAACCTCCACCTCGGAGCCCGCAACCCGGACGGCACCTTCGCCATGCTCGGCAAGACCTTCAAGGGCATGACCGACGCGATGCTGGAGTGGCAGACCGCCCGGCTCAAGGAGCTGGAGGTCTCGGACAACGGCTGGGTGGTGACCGTACGCCCGGAACTCGTCGTCGAGATCGCCTACGACGGCCTGCAGCGTTCCTCCCGCTACCCGGCCGGCGTCACCCTGCGCTTCGCGCGCGTCGTCCGCTACCGCGAGGACAAACGGCCGCAGGAGGCCGATACGGTGGAAACCCTGCTGGCCGCGCACCCGGAGGTACGGCGTTGACGGAGCCGAGGCGAAGCGCCGGACTGCTGTTGTTCCGGCATACGGGCGAGGGCGTTGAGGTGTTGCTCGGCCATATGGGCGGGCCGTTCTTCGCGAAGAAGGACGCGGGTGCCTGGACCGTCCCCAAGGGCGAGTACGAGCCGGGCGAACCGGCCTGGGAAGCGGCCCGCCGCGAGTTCCGGGAGGAGCTGGGGCTGGCGCCGCCGGACGGGGAGGCGATCGAGCTGGGCGAGGTGCGGCAGACCAACGGCAAGATCGTCACCGCGTGGGCGATCGAGGCGGACCTCGACCCGGACACGATCGCACCCGGCACCTTCGTGATGGAGTGGCCGCCGCGGTCCGGCCGGATCCAGGAGTTCCCCGAACTGGACCGGGTGGCCTGGCTGAGCCCGGACCGGGCCCGCGAGGTGATCGTCAAGGCCCAGGCCGCGTTTCTCGACCGGCTGGCGGAGCACTCGGGCTGAACGGAGTCCCCTACGTTGCGGCCTACCCGGCCGCGCGCGAAGGTCTTAGCAAGCCCGCTCCCAGGGAGGTCAGCCATGCCCATCGCGACGGTCAACCCGGCGAACGGCGAGACGCTCGAAACGTTCGAGCCCATGGACGAGGACGAGCTCGAACGCCGGCTCGAACTCGCCGAGGCGACGTTCCGCACGTACCGCACCACCACCTTCGCCGAGCGCGCCCGGCTGCTGCACGCCGCCGCCGGCCTGCTGGACGCCGACCGGGACGACATCGCGCGCACCATGACCACCGAGATGGGCAAGCCGCTGAAGCAGGCCCGCGCGGAGGCCGCCAAGTGCGCGAAGGCGATGCACTGGTACGCCGACCACGCGGAGGAGCTGCTGGCCGACGAGGAGCCGGCGGACACGGACGTGAAGGACTCGGGCGCGTCCCGGGTGCGGGTGCGCTACCGCCCGATCGGGCCGGTGCTCGCCGTGATGCCGTGGAACTTCCCGCTCTGGCAGGTGGTCCGCTTCGCCGCGCCCGCGCTGATGGCGGGCAACGTGGGCCTGCTCAAGCACGCGTCCAACGTCCCGCAGACGGCCCTGTACCTGGAGGACCTGTTCCACCGGGCCGGCTTCACCGAGGGCTGCTTCCAGACCCTGCTGATCGGCTCCGGCGCGGTCGACGACATCCTGCGCGACGAGCGGGTGCGGGCGGCGACGCTCACCGGCAGCGAGCCCGCGGGCCGCGCGGTCGCCGCCACCGCCGGCGAGATGATCAAGAAGACGGTCCTGGAACTGGGCGGCAGCGACCCGTACGTGGTGATGCCCTCGGCGGACGTCGACCGCGCCGCACAGATCGCGGTGACGGCGCGCGTGCAGAACAACGGGCAGTCGTGCATCGCGGCGAAGCGGTTCATCGTGCACACGGACGTCTACGACGCGTTCGCCGAGAAGTTCGTGGCGGGCATGGCGGCGCTGCGCACGGGCGACCCGATGGACGAGGCGACGGACGTCGGGCCGCTCGCCAGCGAGCAGGGGCGCAAGGACCTGGAGGAGCTGGTCGAGGACGCGAAGCGGTCGGGTGCCCAGGTGCTGTGCGGCGGGGAGCGGCCGGACGGACCCGGCTGGTACTACCCGCCGACCGTCCTCGCCGGGATCCACCGCGACATGCGCATCCACCGCGAGGAGGCGTTCGGGCCGGTGGCCACGCTGTACCGGGCCGGGGACCTGGACGAGGCGATCCTCATCGCCAACGACTCGCCCTTCGGACTGAGTTCGAACGTGTGGACGCGGGACGAGGCCGAGGTGGACCGGTTCGTACGGGATCTGGAGGCAGGCGGCGTGTTCGTCAACGGCATGACCGCCTCCCACCCGGCGTTTCCGTTCGGCGGGGTGAAGCGGTCCGGATACGGCCGTGAGCTGTCCGGGCACGGAATCCGGGAGTTCTGCAACATCACGACCGTTTGGCAGGGTGCGTGACGGTTGCACGACTACGATCCCGAGTGTGAACCGCGAAGTGACCTTGCCTCTGATCGTCGACGACCGCGGGACCTTGCAGGTGGCCGCGGCCGACGTGAGTAAGTTGTTGCGGACGTTGGGGGCACGGTGGCTGCGTCTGGTGGAGGCCGACGAGGGTGGGCTGGACGAGGACACGGTGGCTGCACTGACCATCGAGCTCGCGAAGCTCGCTGATCGGATCGACGTGGCCTGTATCGCCCACAGCAGTGGGGAGTAGGGGGCGTTCGGCGGGTGCGGGTGGTTCGTGGTTGCTCGCGCAGTTCCTCCCCCAGCCTTCGGCCGGGGGTACCCCCAGCGCCCCTGAAAGCAATCAGCTGAGCGCGCTCCAGAACATCTCCTCGTATGCCTGGAGCAGGCGGCCGTACGTGTACACGCGCCTCTCGTCCAGGCGGCCTGAGTCCAGTCCCGCCTGTACTGCTGCCTCCGCCTGCTCGTCCAGGGCCGGGGCTGGTTCGGCGAAGAGGTCGAAGAAGGCGCAGGCCTCGTCGGTGAAGCCGTAGTGGGTGCGCAGGCCCTGCGCGATGGCCGCGCAATACGTGCCCCACGTCGCGAAGTTGGCCGTGATGGCCAGGACTGCGTCCGCCGGGACCGCGTTGAGGGCCAGCCAGGAGATGTACGCCGGGTACGCCTGGCAGCCCGGCAGGGGGACGTACGCCTGCATGCGCTCGGCATCCACCCCGCACGCCTCGGTGAACGCGCCCAGCCGCTCCGCCGCCAGCTCCTCGCCCTCGGCCAGCAGCGTGAAGAACCCGGCGGCCGCCGGGTCCCCGGAGGCGCGCTGCGCCAGATGCAGGAACGCGCGCCGGTCGGCGGGGATCACGCGGTGTTGTTCCAGGGCCAGTGCGGCGAGTGTCTCCAGACTCGCCCGGCCGCCGGCGACGAGGGGGACCAACGGATTGGTGTTCGGGTCCGGGGCAACCTCTGACCTGGTCGTTTCCAGCATTTCCGCGGCCTTGCCGGGCATCGCGTCCTCCTCGTCCGGGATAGCTCTGTGCTGCTCCGACCCTGACACGGGGTCACCGGTTCGGAGTAGTCCGGCGAGAGATCGTCGCCCTCAAGGGTGATCGTGAAGGAACCACCTCCTGAGGTGAACCACCTCTCTGACCGGTCGGGCCAAACCCGCCGGAAGGCTGAAAGCAGGCACGGTTCATGGCGACTTTGTGCAAACCCTCAGTGTCGGTCCCGGAGTACGTGATCACGATGGAGGAGACGCTGGAACTGGCGCGCTCCCACCACGAGAACCACCCGCAGCTGCCACTGGCGCTGAGACTGATCGAGAACACGGGCGTACGCACCCGGCACATCGTGCAGCCGATCGAGGAAACCCTGAAGCACCCCGGCTTCGAGGAGCGCAACAAGCTCTACGAGACCGAGGCCAAGGCCCGGGTCCCCGCAGTCATCCAGCGGGCGCTCGACGAGGCCGAACTGCTCACCACCGACATCGACGTGATCATCTACGTCTCGTGCACGGGCTTCATGATGCCGTCGCTCACGGCCTGGCTGATCAACGAGATGGACTTCGACTCCACCACCCGCCAGATCCCCATCGCGCAGCTCGGCTGCGCGGCCGGCGGAGCGGCGATCAACCGGGCACACGACTTCTGCTCGGCGTACCCGAACGCCAACGCCCTCATCGTGGCCTGCGAGTTCTGCTCGCTGTGCTACCAGCCGACCGACCTCGGCGTCGGCTCGCTGCTCTCCAACGGCCTCTTCGGTGACGGCATCGCCGCCGCCGTGGTCCGCGGCCAGGGCGGCACGGGCGTCGAACTCGAACGCAACGGCTCGTACCTGATCCCGAAGACCGAAGAGTGGATCATGTACGACGTGCGGGCCACCGGGTTCCACTTCCTGCTGGACAAGCGGGTCCCGGCGACCATGGAGCCGTTGGCGCCGGCCCTCCAGGACCTGGCGGGGCTGCACGGCTGGGACGCGTCCGACCTGGACTTCTACATAGTCCACGCGGGCGGGCCGCGAATCCTGGACGACCTGAGCAAGTTCCTCCAGGTCGATCCGCACGCCTTCCGGTTCAGCCGGTCCACGCTCACCGAGTACGGCAACATCGCGAGCGCCGTCGTCCTGGACGCGCTGCGCCGGATGTTCGACGAGGGCGGCGCCGAGCACCAGGCGCGCGGCCTGCTGGCCGGGTTCGGTCCCGGCATCACCGCGGAGATGTCGTTGGGTCGCTGGCGGCGTCGGGGCGGAGAGGCGGCGCGATAGAGATGGCGCTCACCGAACCGCTCGACCCCGCCGGTGAGGCCGCCGGGGAGGCCGCCGGCGCGGCCACCTGCGCGGCCACCGGTGAGGCCGCCTGGCAGGTCCGGCACTGGGAGGTGCCGGACCTGGCGGGGTTGGAATTCGACCCCACCCTGGCCGAGCTGATGCGGGAGGGTCCGGTCACCCGGATCCGGCTTCCCAACGGCGAGGGCTGGGCGTGGCTGGTCACCCGGTACGACGACGTGCGGATGGTGGCCAACGACCCCCGGTTCAGCCGTGCGGCGGTGATGGCGCAGCCGGTCACCCGGCTCGCCCCGCACTTCATCCCGGACCGCGGCGCGGTCGGCTTCCTGGATCCGCCCGACCACACGCGGCTGCGCCGCACGGTGGCCCCCGCGCTCACCTCCAAGGGCGTGGAGCGGGTCCGGGACAAGGCCCGCCTGATGCTGGACGAGATCGTCGACGAGCTGGTCCGGGACGGCCCGCCCGCCGATCTCACGGCGACGGTGCTGAGCCCGTTCCCCATCGCGGTGATCTGCGAGGTGATGGGCGTACCGGCCGCCGACCGGCACACCATGCACATCTGGACCCAGCTGATCCTGTCCTCCAGCCACGGCAAGGAGGTCAGCGAGAAGGCCAAGCGCGAGATGAGCGCCTACTTCGCCGACCTCATCGAGCTGCGTGAGAACAGCACGGGCGAGGACGTGTGCTCGCTGCTGGGCGCCGCCGTGGGCCGCGGCGAGGTCGCGCTGGAGGAGGCCGTCGGTCTCGCCGTCCTCCTCCAGATCGGCGGCGAGGCGGTCACCAACAACAGCGGGCAGATGCTCTACCTGCTGCTGACCCGCCCCGACCTCCTCGACCGGCTGCGCACCGAGCCGGCGATCCGCCCCCGGGCGATCGACGAGCTGCTGCGCTGGATCCCGCACCGCAGCGCGGTCGGGCTGTCCCGGATCGCCACGCGGGACGTGGAGATCAAGGGCGTACGGATCCGCGCGGGCGACGCGGTCTACGTCTCGTACCTGGCCGCCAACCGCGACCCGGACGTCTTCCCGGACCCCGAGACGATCGACTTCACCCGCAGTCCCAACCCACACGTCTCCTTCGGGTTCGGCCCGCACTACTGCCCCGGCGGCCAGCTCGGCAGGCTGGAGGAGGAACTCCTCGTCGACGCCCTGCTCGACCGGCTGCCCGGGCTGCGGCTCGCCGTTCCTCCGGAGCAGGTGCCCTTCAGAAAGGGCGCGCTGATCCGGGGACCCGAAGCACTACCGGTGACCTGGTGAGTAGCCCATGACGACAGCCGAGGGACTCCTCGTCCCGCCAGGACACGGGCGCGTGGTCCACACGCCGGCCCAGCGCGTCACCTTCAAGGTGACGGGAACGCACTCGCGGATGGCCTCCACCTTCGAGGTGGACGTCCCGCCGGGCTTCGACGTGGGCGCCCATGTGCACACCCGCAGCGAGGAGCTGTTCTACGTCCTCGAAGGCGAGCTGGACGTCCTCGCCTTCGAGCCACGCATCCGCACTCCTGACAACTGGCAGAAGTGGGAGTCGAGTTCGGGCACGAGGGTGGTACGGGCGACCCCGGGCACGCTGATCGCCGTACCTCCCGGCTGCCCGCACGCCTTCGCCAACCCGACGGAAGCCCCCGCGCGGATGTTCTTCCAGTCCTCACCGCCACCCGACCACGAGCGCTACTTCGAGGAGCTCCTGGAGATCCTGGGCAGCGGCGGCCCCCCGGACCACGAGGCGATCGAGATCCTCCGCAAGCGCTACGACATCGAGCAACTGACACCTCTGAAGCACCGGTGACTGTGCCCACGCGTTCGGGGGCGCGGGGCGTTGTCGACATGCGGCTCCGCCGCGTGGGCGCGAGCAACCCCCACGCACGGCCGGCCCGCGACGCACCCGCACCCCCACGGCGCTACCGGATCGGCTTCCCCGACAAGGTACGGGCGATCACCAGCCGCTGGATCTCGCTCGTCCCCTCGAAGATTGTGTAGATCGCCGCGTCCCGGTGCATCCGCTCCACCGGATACTCCCGCGTGTACCCGTTCCCGCCCAGGATCTGGATCGCCTGGGCCGTCACCTTCTTCGCCGTCTCGCTCGCGAACAGCTTCGACATCGACCCCTCGGCCGCGGTGAACGGCTTCCCGTTCACCGCCATCCAGGACGCCCGCCACACCAGCAGCCGGGCCGCGTCGACGGCCGTCCGCATGTCGGCGAGCTGGAACGCCACGCCCTGGTTGTCGATGATCGGCCGCCCGAACTGCTCCCGGGTCACGGCGTAGTCGAGGGCGACCTCGTAGGCGGCGCGTGCCGTACCGACGGCCATCGCACCGACGGCGGGCCGCGAGGCCTCGAACGTGGCCATCGCCGCGTTCTTCACGCGCTCACCGCCCGACTTCGCCCGCTCCCGGGCCCGGGCGAGGCGCTCGTCCAGTTTCTCCTTGCCGCCGAGCAGGCAGGACCCGGGCACCCGGGCGTTGTCCAGGACGACCTCGGCGGTGTGCGAGGCCCGGATCCCGTGCTTCTTGAACTTCTGGCCCTGGGACAGCCCGGGCGTCCCCGGCGGGACGATGAAGGAGGCGTGGCCCTTGGAGCCGAGCTCCGGGTCGACGACCGCGACGACGACGTGGACGTTGGCGATGCCGCCGTTGGTCGCCCAGGTCTTGGTGCCGTTGAGCACCCACTCGTCCTTGGCCTCGTCGTAGACGGCCCGGGTGCGCATGGAGGCCACGTCGGAGCCGGCGTCGGGCTCGGAGGAGCAGAACGCGGCGACCTTGACGTCGTTGGTGTCGCCGTACATCTGGGGGATCCAGGTGCCGATCTGCTCCTCGGTGCCGTTGGCGAGGACGCCGACGGCGGCGAGGCCCGTGCCCACGATGGACAGGGCGATGCCCGCGTCACCCCAGAACAGCTCCTCCATGGCCATCGGGATACCGAGGCCGGTGGGGTCGAAGTACTGCTGGGCGTAGAAGTCCAGGGAGTAGATGCCGACCTTCGCGGCCTCCTGGATGACCGGCCAGGGAGTCTCCTCACGCTCGTCCCATTCGGCTGCCGCGGGACGGATGACGTCGGCGGCGAAACCGTGCAGCCAGTCCCGGACCTCCTTCTGTTCGTCGTTGAGTTCCATGGTGAACTCGGCCATGACCCCTCCAGCGGCGGCGCATAATGTGTTACTAGCGGTAACCCGAGTCTGTTACTCGTCGGTAGGAAAAGTCAACTCCCAAGGTCACCTCGGCAGCCAGTTCGAGAGCAGATGGCTGTCAGGTGTTAGTTTGCGCAGGCGTCACCGAAAAGAGCACGGGGTGGGGAGAGCACATGGACACCACGCAGCGGACCGAACAGCAACGGTCCGCCGACCGCCGACGGCGCGAGCTGCTGGAAGCCGCCGACCGGGTGGTGCTGCGCGACGGCCCACAGGCTTCCATGAACGCCATCGCGGCGGAGGCGGGCATCACCAAACCCATCCTCTACCGCCACTTCGGCGACAAGAGCGGGCTGTACGCGGCACTGGCCAAGCGGCACACGGACGCGCTGCTGAACTCGTTGCGGGCTGCGCTGGACGCTCCGGCGGAGCGCCGTGAGCGCGTCGAGGCGACCCTGGACACGTACCTCGCGGCGATCGAGGCGCGGCCTCAGGTGTACCGGTTCCTGATGCATCCCGCGGAGGGCGGCACGGGGGCCGACCAGGGGTTCGACGTGGGGAAGCACTCGGCTCCGCTGCTGCGGCGGATGGGCGAGGAGCTGGCGCAGGTCATCGAGGACCGGCTGGATCTCGGGCCCGGGAGCCAGCAGCTGGCGCGGGTGTGGGGGCACGGGATCGTCGGGATGATGCATGCCGCGGGTGACTGGTGGCTGGGGGAACGGCCCTGTTCTCGTGCGGAACTCGTGAAGAGTCTCGCGGACCTTTTGTGGGGGCGGCTCGCTGCGGCCGGGGACAAGATCGGCGGTCCGGGGTTCTGAGGGTCGAGTTTCGGCTGGCCGCCGGTGGGGGCTTGTCGCGCCCACCCGGCGGTAGCCGCACATCGAATACAGCCCCGCGCCCCTAGGTATCTCTCCTCACCGGCGCCAAGAGGACTTCGCCACCTGGCGCATCAGCTTGCGCCTGCGCCAGCCCGTCACGTGGTCGGCGTACACGCGGCCCTCCAGGTGGTCGGTCTCGTGCTGGAGGCATCTCGCGAAGAAGCCCGTGCCGTGGATCGTGATCGGCTCGCCCGTCGCCGTGAAGCCCTCCACCACCGCGTGGTCGTGGCGTTCCGTGCCCGCCTCCAGGCCCGGCAGGGACAGGCAGCCCTCCGGGCCGCGGAGGGTCACGCCGTCCGCGGTCACCAGGCGGGGGTTCACGACGTGACCCAGGTGGCGGACGTCCTCGTCGTCGGGACAGTCGAAGACGAACACCCGCAGCGGCTCGCCCACCTGGTTCGCCGCCAGGCCCACGCCCTCCGCCGCGTACATCGTCGCGAACAAGTCCTCCACGAGCCGGGAGAGTTCGGGGCCGAACTCGGTGACCTCCGCACAGCGGGCGTGCAGGACGGGGTCGCCGAGCAGGGTGAGGGGCCGGACCCGCCCGTGGGCGCCCGGAATGGAACCGTGTCGCATGGCCGCAAGGGTACGGTTCGGATGGGCCCCTGCTCGCCGCGCAGGCATGGGCCGGAATTCGGGTGTGCGAATGGATCTCGATAGGCTGAGGTGCACACCACGTTGCCGGATGGCTCAGGCGCGGCGCGTACGCAAGGAGGATCGAGAACTGATGGCAGGCAACTCGGACCCGCTCACGCCGCGGGCCAAGCTGGCCGTGACCGCGGGCAAGGCGGTCGCGGCGGCGTCCCGGGCAGCGGGTCGCGGCAGCGGATCCGTGATCGGCGGCCGGGTCGCGCTCAAACTCGACCCCGACCTTCTCGCCCGGCTCGCCCAGAACCTGGACGTGACCCTCGTCTCGGCGACGAACGGCAAGACGACGACCACCAGGCTCATCGCCGAGGCGCTGAAGGCCGCGGGTCCGGTCGTCTCCAACGCGCTCGGGGCCAACATGCCGGCCGGCATCACGTCGGCACTGGCAGGTGGCACGGAGTCCAAGTTCGGCGTCATCGAGGTCGACGAGAAGTACCTGGCCGGGGTGGCCCGGGACACCGACCCGAAGTGCATCGCCCTGCTCAACCTCTCCCGCGACCAGCTCGACCGCGCCGCCGAGACCCGCATGCTCGCCGAGAACTGGCGGGAGGGACTGGCCGGGTCGAAGGCCGTCATCGTGGCGAACTGCGACGACCCGCTGGTGGTGTGGGCCGCGTCCTCCTCCCCCAACGTGATCTGGGTCGCCGCCGGGCAGATGTGGAAGGACGACGCCTGGTCCTGCCCGTCCTGCGGCGGCGTGATGCAGCGGCCCGGCGACGACTGGTTCTGCGGCGAGTGCGGGTTCCGGCGGCCGACGCCGAGCTGGGTGCTCTCCGGGGACCACGTGCTCGACCCGCACGGCTCCGCCTGGCCGATCCACCTGCAGCTGCCGGGCCGCGCCAACAAGGCGAACGCCGCCTCCTCGGCCGCCGTGGCCGCCGTCTTCGGAGTGCCACCGCAGGTCGCCCTGGAGCGGATGTACCAGGTGCAGGCCGTCGCGGGACGCTACGACGTCGTACAGTTCCAGGGGCGCGACCTGCGTCTGCTCCTCGCCAAGAACCCGGCCGGCTGGCTGGAGACGTTCTCGCTGATCGACCCGCCGCCGGCGCCGGTCATCCTCTCCGTGAACGCCCGCGGCGCCGACGGCACCGACACCTCCTGGCTGTGGGACGTCGACTACACGCGCCTGACCGGCCACCCGATCTTCGTGCTCGGCGACCGCAAGCTGGACCTCGCGGTGCGTCTCGAGGTCGCGAACCAGCACTTCCAGGTCTGCGACTCCCTCGACCAGGCCGTCCAGATGTGCCCGCCGGGCCGCATCGAGGTCATCGCGAACTACACCGCGTTCCAGGACCTGCGCCGCCGCGTCGGCAACTGACCACGAAGGACGAACCGTTCATGAGCGACAACCAACTGCGGCTGGTGTGGATCTACCCCGACCTGCTCAGCACCTACGGCGACCAGGGCAACGCGCTCGTCGTGGAGCGCCGGGCCCGGCAGCGCGGTCTCGACGTGGCCCGGCTGGACGTGCGCAGCGACCAGCCGATCCCGACCTCCGGCGACATCTACCTGATCGGCGGCGGTGAGGACCGTCCGCAGCGGCTCGCCGCCGAGCGGCTGCGCCGCGACGGGCACCTGTACCGGGCGGTGGAGAACGGCGCGATCGTCTTCTCGGTGTGCGCCGGCTACCAGATCCTCGGGCACGAGTTCATCAACGACCTCGGGCAGCGCGAGCCCGGTCTCGGCCTGCTCGACGTGACCACCGTGCGCGGCACCGGCGAGCGGTGCGTCGGTGACGTCCTCGCCGACATCGACCCGCGCCTCGGGCTGCCCCCGCTCACCGGGTTCGAGAACCACCAGGGCGTCACCCAGCTCGGCCCCACCGCCCGCCCCTTCGCCCGGGTCCAGCTGGGCAAGGGCAACGGCACCGGGGACGGCACGGAGGGCGCGTACAACGACACCGTCTTCGGCACGTACATGCACGGTCCGGTGCTCGCCCGCAACCCGCTCATCGCGGACCTGCTGCTGAAGCTGGCGCTCGACGTGAACGCGCTGCCGCCGATCGACGACCGCTGGTACGAGGCGCTCCGCAACGAGCGCATCGCGGCCGCCCAGCAGCCCGCCTGAGCTGCCTCGGAACGGCCGGTTCCGGGCCCGCCTGACAGGGTGTCCGCTCACATGTGCGGGCGCGTCCAGCAGGCGGACGCCCGGTACGGAATGACCCCCTTGCGCCGGTAGGGTGGCCGCGATGTCAGCCGGACAGCGTGGTCCGGTCTCCGGCCCACGTGGAGAAGGTTGTTTCGGGCTATGCGCATTGGTGTCCTCACGTCCGGCGGCGACTGCCCCGGCCTGAACGCCGTCATCCGGTCCGTCGTGCACCGCGCCGTCGTCGACCACGGCGACGAGGTCATCGGCTTCCGGGACGGCTGGAAGGGCCTCCTGGAGTGCGACTACCTCAAGCTCGACCTCGACGCCGTGGCCGGCATCCTGGCCCGCGGCGGCACCATCCTCGGATCGTCCCGGGTCCAGCCCTCGCATCTGCGGGACGGCGTGGAGCGGGCCAGGGGCCATGTCGCCGAGCTCGGCCTCGACGCGATCATCCCGATCGGCGGTGAGGGCACGCTGAAGGCGGCCCGGCTGATGTCCGACGCCGGCCTGCCGATCGTCGGCGTCCCGAAGACCATCGACAACGACATCGCTGTCACCGACGTGACCTTCGGCTTCGACACGGCCGTGGGGGTCGCCACGGAGGCCCTCGACCGGCTGAAGACCACCGCCGAGTCCCACCAGCGGGTGCTGGTCGTCGAGGTCATGGGCCGGCACACCGGCTGGATCGCCCTGCACTCCGGCATGGCGGCCGGCGCCCACGCCATCGTCGTCCCCGAACGGCCCTTCGACATCGACGAGTTGACTCGCCGGGTCGGCGAGCGGTTCGAGGCGGGCAAGCGGTTCGCGATCGTCGTCGCGGCGGAGGGGGCCAAGCCGAAGCCGGGCACGATGGCCTTCGACGAGGGCGGCAAGGACATCTACGGCCACGAGCGGTTCGCCGGGATCGCCCGGCAGCTCTCCATCGAGCTGGAGCAGCGGCTCGGCAAGGAGGCACGGCCGGTCATCCTCGGGCACGTGCAGCGGGGTGGGACGCCGACGGCGTACGACCGCGTCCTTGCGACGCGGTTCGGGTGGCATGCGGTGGAGGCGGTGCACGGGGGGAGGTTCGGCCACATGACGGCGCTGCAGGGGACGGAGATCGTGATGGTGCCGTTGGCCGAGGCGGTGGAGACGCTGAAGACGGTTCCCGCGCAGCGGTACGACGAGGCGGAGACCGTGCTCTAGGGGGTGCGGTCGTGTGTCAGGTGCGGGTGAGTTGTGGCTGGTCGCGCAGTTCCTCCCCCAGCCTCCGGCCGGGGGTACCCCCAGCGCCCCTTTAGGTAGGGATCGTGCACCCCGCTCACAGGCTGGGTCGGCCGCGGTTCTAATGTGGGGTCGATAGAAATACCCCCACGAATCAGGAGCCGCCGGATGGATCACAGCGGGCACGGCATGACGATGGATCTGCCGCCGTTCACGCTGGGGCGCGGGCTGGAGTGGTCGGCGGATCCCTTCTTTCTCGTCGCCTGCCTCGCGGGGCTGGCGCTGTACGGGTGGGGTGTGGTGCGGCTGTGGCGGCGCGGGGACGCCTGGTCCGTGGGGCGGACCGTGTCGTTCGTCGTCGGGGTGCTCACGATCATGCTCGTGATGTGCACCAGGCTGAACGACTACGGGATGGTCATGTTCAGCGTGCACATGGTGCAGCACATGATCATCAGCATGCTGTCGCCCATCCTGATCCTGCTGGGCGCCCCCATGACCCTGGCGCTGCGCGCGCTGCCCGTCGCCGGGCGGGGCCGGAAGGGGCCGCGTGAGCTGCTGCTGGCCCTGCTGCACAGCCGGTACATGCGGATCATCACCCACCCCGCCTTCACCATCCCGCTGTTCATCGCGAGCCTGTACGCGCTCTACTTCACCCCGCTGTTCGACTTCCTGATGGGCTCCAAGGCCGGGCACATCGCGATGATGGTGCACTTCCTCGCCGTCGGTGTCGTCTTCTTCTGGCCGATCATCGGCGTCGACCCGGGGCCGCACCGCCCGGGGTATCTCATGCGGATGCTGGAGCTGTTCGCGGGCATGCCGTTCCACGCGTTCTTCGGCATCGCGTTGATGATGGCGTCGGAGCCGATGGTGGGGACCTTCAAGAACCCGCCCGCCTCGCTCGGCATCGACGCGCTCTCCGACCAGAACGCGGCCGGCGGGATCGCCTGGGCGTTCAGTGAGGTCCCGTCCGTCCTGGTGCTGATCGCCCTGCTGTTCCAGTGGTACGGCTCCGAGCAGCGCCAGGCCCGGCGCACGGACCGGGCCGCCGACCGGGACGGCGACAAGGAGCTCGAGGCGTACAACGCGTATTTGGCCTCCTTGAACGCACGCGAGGGCTGACCGGGGCACCATGGAGGGAGTCGGACCACGAGGAGGGTGTCGCGATGCCCGGTTCTGCGAACGGCTCGAACGGTGCCACCAAGGCGATGGGGGTGCTCACCGTCGGCGGCCTCGTCGTGGTGACGGCCTACACGGTGGCCCTCGGCAGCAACGGCTGGCTCTGGTTCGGCTGGGTGGTCCTGGGCCTGCTGACCCTGGCGATGGTGGTCACCCAGAGCACTTGACACAGCGCCCCGTAGGGGCGCGGGGAACTGCGCGGCCAGCCCCTACGGCGGCGCGCCCGACCAACGGCGCCCCGCGGACCGCTAGTGCACCCCGGGCTGGTACTTCGGCAGCCGCGCGGTGATCCGCATCCCCGCCCCGGGCGCCGTCTCGATCACGAGCCCGTGGTCGTCCCCGTACACCTGGCGGAGCCGGTCGTCCACGTTGGACAGGCCGATCCCGCCGGAGGGGCTCGTCTCGCCCGCGAGGATGCGGCGCAGCAGCACCGGGTCCATGCCCGCGCCGTCGTCCTCGATGACGACCAGGGCCTCGGCGCCCTCGTCCTGCGCGGTGATCTGGATGTGGCAGGTGCCGGTCTTGCCCTCCAGGCCGTGCTTGACGGCGTTCTCGACCAGGGGCTGGAGGCAGAGGAAGGGCAGCGTCACCGGGAGGACCTCGGGGGCGATCTGGAGGGTGACCGTGAGGCGGTCGCCGAAGCGGGCCCGGACCAGTGCCAGGTAGTGGTCGATGGCGTGGAGCTCGTCGGCGAGGGTGGTGAAGTCGCCGTGCCGGCGGAACGAGTAGCGGGTGAAGTCGGCGAACTCCAGCAGCAGCTCGCGGGCGCGCTCGGGGTCGGTGCGGACGAACGAGGCGATCACCGCGAGCGAGTTGAAGATGAAGTGCGGGGAGATCTGGGCGCGCAGGGCGCGGATCTCGGCCTCGATGAGCCGGGTGCGGGAGCGGTCCAGGTCGGCCAGCTCCAGCTGGACGCTGACCCAGCGGGCGACCTCGCCGGCCGCCCGGACCAGCACGGCGGACTCGCGGGGCGCGCAGGCGACCAGGGTGCCGTGCACGCGGTCGTCGACGGTGAGCGGAGTGACCACGGCCCAGCGGACCGGACAGTCGGGGGTCTCGCAGTGCAGCGGGAAGGCCTCGCCGCGGCCGGACTCCAGCGGCCCTGCGAGCCGCTCCATGATCTCGGCGCGGTGGTGGTCGCCGACGCCGTCCCAGACCAGCAGGTTCTCGTGGTCGGTGAGGCAGAGCGCGTCGGTGCCGAGCAGGGTGCGCAGCCGGCGGGCCGAGCGGCGGGCGGTCTCCTCGGTCAGGCCGGCGCGCAGCGGGGGCGCGGCGAGGGAGGCGGTGTGCAGGGTCTCGAAGGTGGCGTGCTCGACGGGGGTGCCGAGGCCGCCGAGGTTCTCGGGGCGGGCGGTGCGGCGGCCGAGCCAGAAGCCCGCCGCGAGGAGCGGGAGGACGGCCACGAGGAGGCCCGCCAGGAACCCGGTCACGCCTTCACCTCCGCGCGCAGCTGTTCCGGCAGGTGGAAGCGGGCCAGGATCGCGGCCGTGCCGGGCGGCACCCGGCCCGGGGTCGCCAGGGAGACCAGGATCATGGCGAGGAACCCGAGCGGGACCGACCAGAGCGCCGGCCAGGCCAGCAGGGCGTGCAGGTCACCGGTGCCGGGCAGGTCGGCCATCGTCGCGGCCACCGCGCAGAACGCCGAGCCGCCGCCGGCCAGCATCCCTGCGGCCGCGCCGGGCGGGGTGAGCCGACGCCACCAGATGCCGAGGACCAGCAGCGGGCAGAAGGAGGAGGCGGACACGGCGAAGGCGAGGCCGACGGCGTCGGCGACCGGCAGACCGCCCACCAGAACGCTGGCGGCGAGCGGTACGGCCATGGCGAGGACGGTCCCGAGTCTGAAGTGCCGTACGCCGCGGGACGGCAGGACGTCCTGGGTGAGGACCCCGGCGACCGCCATGGTGAGGCCGGAGGCGGTGGAGAGGAACGCGGCGAAGGCACCGCCCGCGACCAGCGCGCCGAGCAGGTCGCCGCCGAGGCCGCCGACCACCCGGTCGGGCAGCAGCAGGACGGCGGCGTCCGTCTCGCCGGTGAGGGTGAGCTCGGGCGTGTAGAGGCGGCCCAGGGCGCCGTAGACGGGCGGCAGGAGGTAGAAGAGGCCGATCAGGGCGAGGACGGCGACCGTGGTGCGGCGGGCGGCGACGCCGTGCGGGCTGGTGTAGAAGCGGACGACGACGTGCGGCAGTCCCATGGTGCCGAGGAAGGTGGCGAGGATCAGGCCGTACGTGGCGTACAGCGGGCGTTCCTCGCGGCTCTCGGCGAGCGAGGTGGACATGCCGCCGTTGGTGCCCCTGTCGGTGGCCGGCACGCGGGTGCCCTTGGCGAAGGCCAGGCGGGTGCCGGCGGCGATGCGGTGGGTTCCCTCGGGGAGGGTGACCCGGGTGTCCCGGAGGGGGCGGCCGTCGACCGTGCCGGAGACGGTGACCGTGAGCGGGCGGTCGAGCCGGAGGTTGAGGGTGTCCTGGACGTCCACGAGGCGCTGGGCGCGGAAGGTGGCCGGTTCGTCGAAGGCGTGGACGGGGGCGCCGGCGCGCTGCCAGGCGAGGACGAGGAAGAGGGCGGGGACGAGCAGCGCGGTGAGCTTCAGCCAGTACTGGAAGGCCTGCACGAAGGTGATGCTGCGCATGCCGCCGGCGGCCACGGTGGCCACCACGACCACGGCGACGATGAGCCCGCCGAGTGCGTCGGGGGCGCCGGTGAGGACCGCCAGCGTGAGTCCGGCGCCCTGGAGCTGGGGCAGCAGGTAGAGCCAGCCGACACCGACGACGAACGCCCCGGCCAGCCGCCGTACGGTCTGCGAGGCGAGCCGGGCCTCGGCGAAGTCGGGGAGAGTGTAGGCGCCCGAGCGGCGCAGTGGGGCGGCGACGAAGAGGAGGAGCACGAGGTAGCCGGCGGTGTAGCCGACCGGGTACCAGAGCATGTCGGGGCCCTGCACGAGGACCAGTCCCGCGATGCCCAGGAAGGAGGCGGCGGAGAGGTACTCGCCGCTGATCGCGGCCGCGTTGAGGCGGGGGCCCACGGTGCGCGAGGCGACGTAGAAGTCGGAGGTGGTCCGGGAGATGCGCAGTCCGAAGGCGCCGACGAGGACGGTCGCGACGACCACGAGGGCGACCGCCGGGACGGCGTAACTGGAGTTCATCTGGCCTCGTCGCGGTTCATCGCGCGTCGTCGCGGCTGGAGTTCATCGGTCCCACCGGTCCTCGACGAGGCGGACGAAGTCCTCCTCGTTGCGTTCGGCGCGGCGCACGTACGAGCGGGCGAGCAGGATCAGCGGGGCGTAGAGGCAGAAGCCGAGCACCAGCCACTCCAGGCGGCGGGCCTCGGGGGCGGCGGCGAAGACCAGCGGGAGCGGGCCGACGAGCAGGACGAGGACGGCGAACACGACGAGGGCGACGCGCAGTTGGCTGCGCATGAGGGAGCGGACGTAGGTGTGGCCGAGGGTGGTCTGCTCGTCGATCTCGGTGCGCGGGCGGTAGTAGCCGGAGGTACGGCGGCTGCGGCGGGGCGGGCCGGTGACGGTGACCCGGCGCTCGGCGGGGTCGGCGGCCATCGTCAGGTCCTCCTCATCAGCAGGTCCCGCAGTTCGCGGGCGTGGCGCCGGCTGACCTGCAGCTCCTCGGCACCGACCAGGACGCTCACCGTGCCCGCGTCCAGGCGGAGTTCGCCGACGTGGCGGAGGGCGACGAGGTGGCGGCGGTGGATGCGGACGAAGCCGCGGGAGCGCCAGCGGTCCTCCAGGGTGGACAGCGGGATGCGGACCAGGTGGCTGCCGCGCTCGGTGTGCAGGCGGGCGTAGTCGCCCTGGGCCTCGACGTGCGTGATGTTGTCCACCGCCACGAACCGTGTCACGCCGCCGAGTTCGACGGGTATGTGGTCGGGGTCGGGTTCGTGCACGGGTATCCGGGGTGCGGCGCCGCGCAGTTCGGCGGCCCGGCGCACGGCCTCCGCGAGGCGTTCCTTGCGGACCGGCTTCAGGACGTAGTCGACCGCCTTGAGGTCGAAGGCCCTGACCGCGAAGTCCTCGTGGGCGGTGACGAAGACGACCAGCGGAGGGCGGGCGAAACCGGTGAGCAGCCGGGCCAGGTCCAGGCCGTCCAGGCCGGGCATCTGGACGTCGAGGAAGACGACGTCGATGGCCTCGGTGCTCTGCGGTCCGGACTCCAGGGCCCGGGTGATGCGGCGCAGCGCCTCGGTGGCGTCCCCGGCGCCCTCGACGCTGCCGATGCGCGGATCGGCGTTCAGCAGATACAGCAGCTCCTCCAGCGAGGGGCGTTCGTCGTCGACGGCGAGGGCGCGCAGCATGAACGGAGTGTAGGCGGCCCGACGCGGCGCTGGACATGTACCGGACGTGGACGTTCGCGCCGGACGACGTGGTGCTCCCGAACCGTCCTGCCCCTGGTTACAGTGCGGGCATGAACAGCGGCACCGCCCCCTTCGACGACCTCGACCGGAAGATCACCACCGCGTTGATGGCGAACGCGCGGACCAGTTTCGCGGAGATCGGCGCGGCCGTCGGGCTCTCCGCGACGGCCGTGAAGCGGCGGGTCGACCGGCTGCGCGAGACCGGTGTGATCACCGGGTTCACGGCCACCGTGACACCGGCGGCGCTCGGCTGGCGCACGGAGGCGTACGTCGAGGTGTACTGCGAGGGCGCGGCCCCGCCCCGGCGGCTCGCGGAGGTGGTCCGCAACCATCCCGAGATCACCGCGGCCATGACGGTGACCGGCGGCGCGGACGCGCTGCTGCACGTGCGGGCCCGGGACGTGGACCACTTCGAGGAGGTGCTGGAGCGGATCCGGGTGGAGCCGTTCATCCGCAAGACGATCAGCGTGATGGTGCTGTCACATCTGCTGCCGGAGAGCCCGGAGGCCGGGGCCACGCACCCCGTACCGGAGTAAACGCACCGATGCTGCGTTTGTACGACCGGAGACGCAGCGTTCCTGCGCAGACACGCAGCATTTATTGCTTGTCGCCCGTATCCGACGCTTTCTACCTTGGTGTCAACCCTCAGTCGACACCGCGGGAAAGCGGAGGAACCCCTCTGTGTCCGAAAGCCGTGTGCCGCGCCTCAGGCGCTTTCTTGTCTGCGAACCCAGACATTTCGCCGTGCAGTACGCGATCAATCCCTGGATGAACCCCGACACCAGGGTCGACGTCGACCTCGCCCAGGAGCAGTGGACCGCGCTGATCAGCGCCTACCGCAGCCATGGCCACAGCATCGACCGGCTGGAGCCGGTCCCCGGCCTGCCCGACATGGTGTTCGCCGCGAACTCGGCGGTCGTCGTCGGCGGCCGGGTCTTCGGCTCGCTCTTCCACGCCCCGGAGCGGCGCCCGGAGTCCTCCCACTACGACCTCTGGTTCAAGACCGCGGGCTACGACGTGTACCGCCCCGGTTCGGTGGTGGAGGGCGAGGGCGACCTGGTCTGGACGGGCCGCTACCTGCTCGCCGGGACCGGTTTCCGCACCACCCGCGAGGCGCACCGGGAGGCCCAGGAGTTCTTCGGGCATCCGGTGATCAGCCTGACCCTGGTGGACCCGTACTTCTACCACCTGGACACCGCGCTGTTCGTTCTCGACGACGAGAACATCGTGTACTACCCGGAGGCCTTCTCCCCCGGCAGCTGCGAGGTGCTCCGCCGGCTGTTCCCCCGGGCGGTGCTCGCCACCCGCGACGACGCGCTGGCGTGGGGCCTGAACTCGGTCTCCGACGGCCGCCACGTCTTCATCGCGCCGCAGGCCGAGGCGCTCGCCGCCCGGCTCGCCGACCAGGGCTACGAGCCCGTCCCCGTCGACCTGTCGGAGTTCCACAAGGCAGGCGGCGGCATCAAGTGCTGCACCCAGGAAATCCGCTGAGGACCAGGAGATCCCCCTGATGACCGCACCCGCACGCGCACGCACCTCCGCCGAGCTGATCGAGGCGGAGGGCCCGGTCCTCGCGCACAACTACCACCCGCTGCCCGTCGTCGTCGCCCGCGCCGAGGGCGCCTGGGTGGAGGACGTCGAGGGCCGCCGCTACCTCGACATGCTGGCCGGTTACTCGGCCCTCAACTTCGGCCACCGCCACCCGGCGCTGATCGAGGCCGCGCACCGCCAGCTGGACCGCCTCACCCTCACCTCGCGCGCCTTCCACAACGACCGGCTGGCCGAATTCGCCGAACGGCTCGCCGAGTTGACCGGCCTGGACATGGTGCTGCCGATGAACACCGGGGCCGAGGCGGTCGAGTCCGGCATCAAGGTGGCCCGCAAGTGGGCCTACGACGTGAAGGGCGTCCCGGCCGACCGGGCCACCATCGTCGTCGCCGCCGACAACTTCCACGGCCGTACGACCACGATCGTCAGCTTCTCCACCGACGAGACGGCCCGCGCGGGCTTCGGCCCGTTCACTCCGGGCTTCCGGATCGTGCCGTACAACGACCTGGCCGCGCTGGAGGCGGCGGTCGACGAGACCACGGCTGCGGTGCTGATCGAGCCGATCCAGGGCGAGGCCGGGGTACTCATCCCCGACGACGGCTATCTGACCGGGGTACGCGAGCTGACCCGCCGCAAGGGCTGCCTGTTCGTCGCCGACGAGATCCAGTCCGGCCTCGGCCGCACCGGCCGCACCCTCGCCGTCGACCACGAGGACGTGGTGCCGGACGTGCTGTTGCTGGGCAAGGCGCTGGGCGGCGGGATCGTGCCGGTGTCCGCGGTGGTGGCCCGCCGGGAGGTGCTCGGGGTCCTGCACCCGGGCGAGCACGGCTCGACGTTCGGCGGCAACCCGCTCGCGGCGGCGGTCGGCACGGCGGTCGTCGAGCTGCTGGAGAGCGGCGAGTTCCAGCGTCGGGCCGCGGAGCTGGGCGTGGTCCTGCGGGACGGCCTGACGGAGCTGGTCGGCAACGGCGTGGTCGGCTTCCGCTCGCGCGGCCTGTGGGCGGGCGTCGACGTGGACCCGGCGATCGGCACCGGGCGGGAGATCGGCGAGCGCCTGATGCGGGAGGGCGTCCTGGTCAAGGACACCCACGGCTCCACGATCCGGCTGGCCCCGCCGCTGACCGTCACGGCGGAGGAACTGCGGTCGGCGCTGGGGGCGTTGGAGAAGGTGCTGGCGGCCTGAGCCAGGGGTGGCCGCACCCGTGGGCGCGGCCACCCCGGCACCTGTCAGCCCTTGCCGAGGAGCTTGTTCATCTCCTTGATCTCGGCGTTCTGCGCGGTGATGATGGCGTCGGCCATGGTCGTGGCGGGGCCGTAGGCGCCCTTGGCCTTCTCGGTGCCGGCCATCTCGACCGCGCCCCGGTGGTGCTGGACCATCATGGTCAGGAACATCGTGTCGAAGTCCGTCCCCTTGGCCTGCTTCAGCATGGTCATGTCCTTGTCGGACATCATGCCGGTCATGCCGGCGTGGCCGCTGTGGTCCATGCCCGCCATGGGCACGTCCTCGCCCCAGGCCTTGAGCCAGCCGGTCATGGTCCTGATCTCCGGGTCCTGGGCCTTCTCGATCCGGGCGGCGAGGCTGCGCACCTGGGCGGAGGAGCCGCGGTCGACGGCGAGGCCGGCCATCTCCAGGGCCTGCTGGTGGTGCGGGATCATGCTCTGCGCGAAGGACACGTCCTGCGCGTTGTGGGCACCTGCGGTGGCGGAGGCGGTGGCGCCGGCCGCCGCCGAGTGGGACGCGTGCGCGGTGTCGGCGCCGTCGTCGCCGCTGCCGCACGCGGTGAGCGCGAGGGCGGCGGTCGCGGCGAGCGCGACGAGGACGGCACGGGTACGTGTGCTGGTCATGCTGGATCTCCTGCGGTGAGTGTGAGTGGGCACGCGGGAGCACGACCGCTGCGCTGTGTGCGCACGGCCGGCTCGGGTGCCTCTAGATCCGCAGGAGCTGGAGTTCGGCCAGGTCGGGGGGTGCTCGGGCGCCGTCCGGCGCGGTGGCCGGGCGGGCGGTGGCCAGGCAGGCGGCCGTGGGGACGGGGAACGGGTCCGGGACCGGCGCGGGCAGCGCCGGCCCGCCGCTCACCGCCCCGGAGGCGCAGGTCGCGTCGGCGTGGTGCGCGTGGTCGCCGCCGCAGTGACCGTCGCCGCCGGAGCAGCCGTCGTACGCGGTGACCACGACCGCGGGACGGGGAGCGGTCCGCTCGTGGCCGCCTCCCATGCCCATGAGGCCGCCGGGCGCCAACGCGTGCATGCCGAACAGCCCGGCCAGCAGCCCCAGCACGAGCAGGGCACGCCGACGCCGGTGCGGCGGTCGGGGGGCTTGCGGCTCGGTGGGGCGCATCGGCCCCATCCTATGCACACCCTGAGAACCGGCCGCCCCAGGCACGCCCCGGCCGACCCCGCCGACCGCTTTGCGACAGGACCGGTCGTGAAGGTGCCCGGAAAGGGGTTCACACGGCGAGGACGCCCCCGAGGAAGGTCCGGTCCGGTGGTGACGCCACGAGTTCGACCATGGTGCCGGCGCGGAGGTCGTCGCCGGCGACGCGCACGATCGCGTCCGTGAGGGCGGCGCCGAGGCGTGCGGTGATCCGGGCGGCGTCGGGGCGGTCGAAGACGCCGGCGCGGACACCCAGGACCACCGAGGCGTTGGTGTCCACGGCCCTGCCGCCCTGCGCGTAACGCCCCGCGGGGACTCCGGCCAGGCGGATGCTCACGAGGTCGCGGGCCCATTCGCCGTAGACGCCGACGATCGCGTCGGTGAGCGCGGCAACGAGCACGGCCTCCTTGCCGGTCAGCCTGCTCTCTGGAAGGTGGGCGGTCAGGTGCGGCATAGTGGACCCCGTTCCCTTTGGACTCAAAGCCTTTGTATTTAAAGGTAGTTGGAAGAGGTCGCCGATGTCCACGGAATCGGACGGTCCAGCCGTCGACGAGGCCGTCCGCACCCTGCTGTTGCTCATGCCGCGGCTCGTCGGCCGCGCCAAGCGCCTGCCCGTCCCTCCGGCGCTCCGGGGCCTGGACCTGGCACCACGGCATCTCGCACTGCTGGCCCACCTGGAGTACGACGGCCCCACCAGCGTCAACGAACTGGCCGCCCGGCTGGAGGTGGCCCCGACGACCGTCAGCCTCATGGTCAGCGAGCTGTCACGCCCGGGCGTCCTGGAGCGCACCGCCGATCCAGCCGACCGCCGCCGCCGCATCGTCGCCATCGCCCCCGCCTACGCCGCTCCCATCACCGAATGGCTGTCCGGCAGCGCCTCCGCCTGGGAAGGCGTCATGCGCACCCTCGCCCCCGCGGAACGCGCCACGGTCATCACCGCCCTGCACGCCTACGAAGCCGCCTTGGAGCAGGCGGGCAACGGACGGTAGCCGCGCCGGCCGGGGGGACCCGTGGACCTGTCTGCGGGGCAGGGGGAGGCCGAAACATCGCTGGATGACCCCCAGTGCGGTGGGGTGCCGTTGGCGGCGGGGCATGTCGGTACCCGGCAGGCCGGCAGCAGCCCCCCGTCGTCTCGGTCGTGCGCCGCTCACGCGGCGTCGTGGAAGACGAGGGCGAGGGTGTGGCGTTCGCCGGAGCGGATGGCGGACACGCCGTGCCGGACCGGCGCGGCGGACCATCCGCGGGCGGACGCGACGGGCCGGTCACGGGTGGTGAACACGTATCCGTGGCCGTGCGGCAGCAGCGTGGCGGTGCCCCGGGACTGGGCGCGCGGGCGCTGTTCCAGCAGCAGGAACTCGCCGCCCGTGTGATCCACTCCGGGCTCGTTGAGGTTGATCACGACCTGGAGCGGGAAGACGAGGTCGCCGTACAGGTCGCGGTGCAGGGCGTTCCAGTCCTTCTCGCCGTAGTGGAGCAGGATCGCCGTGGACTTCGTCTGGCCGGCGTCGTGGCACATCCGGAGCCACTCGTCGAGCGAGTCCGGCCATGGCGCGGGCCGGCCGAGCCTGGTCCACCAGTCGCGGGCGATGGGCAGCAGCCGCGGGTACAGCGCCTGCTTGAGCCGCTCGACCGGTTCCGGGTACGGCGTGCCGAAGTACCGGTACCGGCCCTCGCCGAAGCGGTGCCGGCCCATGTCGACGGTGCTGCGGAACAGGGCGTCCTGTCCGTACAGCTCCCTGATCTCGACGGTCTCCTCGGGGGTCAGCAGCTGCGGCAGCAGTGCTCCGCCGTACTCGTCGACCTCGGCGGTGATCGCGTCCCAGTCGCCGGACTCGACGCGGCCGGCCCACGGGTCCGTCTCCGTCCCGGGCGTCTTCGCGGTGGTCATGCCGCGGCCTCCAGGTTCAGCAGCGTGGTCTTGGCCTCGACTCCGCCGACGTAACCGCCGAGGGTGCCGTCGGCACGCAGCACGCGGTGGCACGGGACGACGATCGGCAGCGGGTTGGTGGCACAGGCGGTGCCCACCGCCCGGACGGCCCTGGGGTTGCCGACGAGCTCGGCCATCTCCCGGTAGCTGCGCGTCTGGCCGTAGCCGATCTCGGGCAGACGTGTCTGCACGAGGCGCCGGAACCCGCGGGACAGGGACAGGTCCAGCGTCAGGTCGAAGACCTGGCGGCGCCGGGCGAAGTACTCGTCGATCTCGCGGGCCGCCGCGTCCAGCCGCTTCGGGGCGCGCAGGATGCGCGGGCTGAGCTGCCGGCCGAGGACTTCCAGCACCCGGTCGTGGTCCTCGCCGGCGTACGCCACGCGGACCAGCCCCTGGGGGGTGGCGGCGAGCAGCAGCCTGCCGACGGGTGAGTCGACGGTGGTGTACGCGACGTCCACGAGACCGGCTCGCTCGGCCGCCTGCTCCAGCCGGCGGTGGAGCCGGCCGAGCGTGTCGGCGTCCACGGGCGTCGACAGCAGGGCGGTCATGTCGTCGTCGTGGCGAATGCCGTTCATGATGATGCTCCTTTCGTGATCGCGCCCGGATATGCCTTCCTGAGGTTCCTGAGCCCGTCCGCGGCGGCCCGGCGGGCGGCGTCGGCGGAGCCGCCGAGGATCTCCGCGATCTCGGCGTACGCCAGTCCCGCCACGTAGCGGTAGGCGACGGCCTGGCGCTGCTTGTGCGGGAGATCCTTCACCGCGGCCCACAGGTCGCAGTCCCCGGCGTCCGGGATGCCCCGCCCGGTCGGGCTCTCCGGCACCTCGTCGACGGGCAGGGGGTTCCGTTGCGCGGCCCGCAGCACGTCGATCGCCTTGCGGTGCGCGATCGTCACGAGCCACGCCTCCACGTTCGCCGTCCCGGGCAGGTCGGGATAGGCGCGCATGGCGGAGAGGAAGGTCTCCGACCAGGCGTCGTCCGCGTCGTGCGGGCCGAGGACGACCCGGCAGACGCGCAGCACGGTCGTACCGTGCCGCGCGACCACGTTCTCGAACGGTTGTTTCATGTCCATCCCATTGAAGACGTGCCTATGGTGCCAAAAGCTTTTTTCCAGTTGCTTTCGGATCAGAACGACCGTCCGGTGCCGACGGCGGGGCCGGAACGAGTCGCCCTGGGCGACGAGCGTGCGCGGTCCGAGGCGGTCTCGGTCACGAGGTGCCGCGTGCTCATCGGCGTCTCCCTTCTCCTGACCGGTAGACGTACGCCGCCCGCAGAACGTGAGATGTGGGTCGGTGCCGTCGCGGATCGCGGTGGCGGCACCTCGGCAGCGGACCGCGGTCACGGGGCGGAGACGCCCCGCGGACGACCGGATACAGTGCGCGGTACGGCAGCCTGGGCAGAGAGGGCAAGCGTGACCGACACCAGCAGCACCCGACCCGCCGACAGCGAAGCGCGGGCCCCACGGCAGAGCCGGCTGCTCCGCCTGATGCGCTTTCTCCCCCTGATCGCCCCCGTCCTGCTGTGGGCCGTGCCCTGCTGGCTGCTCCTGTACGCCGGCCAGCACTGGCCGCTGCCCGTCACGTCGGCCGGCACCGCGCTGTTCGCCCTCGGCCTCGTCGGCATGCCGCTCGCGATGGTGCGCGGCCACGGCCGGCGCCAGCAGGACCGGGCGGCGATAGCCGGCGACACCCTGCTGGGCACCAGCTGGGTCCTGTTCACCTGGTCCGTCCTGCTCGGCGTCCTGCTGCGGCTCGCCCTGGCCGTGGCCGGCGTCGGCGGGGGCCAGGACCGGGCCCGCATCGTCACGTGGGCCGTCCTCGGCACGACCGCCGTACTGCTCGCCTGGGGATACGCCGAAGCCCGCCGGGTGCCACGCGTGCGCCGCCTCGACGTGCAACTCCCCCGCCTCGGTGCCGGGCTGGACGGCCTGCGCGTCGCCCTCATCACCGACACGCACTACGGCCCGCTCGACCGCGCGCGCTGGTCGGCACGGGTGTGCGAGACGGTGAACACCCTGGAGGCCGACGTGGTCTGCCACACGGGCGACATCGCGGACGGCACGGCCGAACGCCGCCGCGCCCAGGCCACCCCCCTCGGTACCGTGCGGGCCACCCGGGCCCGGGTCTACGTCACCGGCAACCACGAGTACTACAGCGAGGCCCAGGGCTGGGTCGACCTGATGGACGAGCTGGGCTGGGAGCCGCTGCGCAACCGCCACCTGCTGCTCGAACGCGGCGGCGACACCCTCGTGGTCGCCGGCGTGGACGACGTCACCGCCGAGTCCTCCGGTCTGGCCGGCCACCGCGCCCACCTCGCCGGAGCCCTGGACGGCGCCGACCCCGACCTGCCCGTGCTGCTCCTGGCCCACCAGCCCAAGTTCGTCGACCGGGCGGCAGCCGCCGGCGTCGACCTCCAGCTCTCCGGCCACACCCACGGCGGCCAGATCTGGCCCTTCCACCACCTGGTCCGCCTCGACCAGCCCGCCCTCGCCGGCCTGAGCCGGCACGGCGCCCGCACTCTCCTCTACACGAGCCGCGGCACCGGCTTCTGGGGGCCGCCGTTCCGCGTCTTCGCGCCCAGCGAGATCACCCTGCTCGTACTCCGCTCCCCGCACCCGCCCACCTCGGCGTAGCCGAGGACCCAACAGTCTCCGCCGCCCCATGTCCGGGACGGGCGGCTGCCTCGCGCCGTCTCGCCCGACCGGCGCCACGGACACGCACCCGGCGCTCGCTCCCGCCGCCCTGCCCTGATCCTCCTCAGTGCGCGGCGCGGTAACGGTGCTCGGGGCGTCCGGTGGCTCCGTAGCGCAGTTCGAGCCGGACCATGCCCTCCTTGACGAGGTAGGAGAGATAGCGCTGGGCCGTGGCACGGGAGACCCCGGTACGTTCGGCGGCCTCCGCGGCCGACAGGGCGTCGTGCGTGGTGCGCAGGGTCTGGTGCAGGAGGGCGAGGGTCGGTGCGGAGTGGCCCTTGGCGGGGACGCGGGGCACGGCCGGCGGGCGGGCGGCGCTGAACAGGGCGTCCACGTCCGCCTGGTCGGTCTCCGGGACGGTACCGAGGGCGTCCATACGGTGCTGGAGCTCACGGTAGGCGGTGAGCCGTTCGGCGAGGTCGGGCGCGCCGAAGGGTTTGACCAGGTAGCCGACGGCGCCCAGTTTCATCGCGGTCCGTACCGAGGTGATGTCCCGGTCGGCGGTGATCATGATGGCGTCGGGCCGGTCGCCGCCCTCGTCCCCGCTCAGGCGGCGCAGGACGTCCAGTCCGCTGCCGTCGGGCAGGAAGATGTCGAGCAGCAGCAGGTCCGGGTGGAGGGTGCGCACCGCGTCGAGCGCGGCGTCCACGGTCGCCGCCTGGCCGACCACCTCGAAGCCCCGGACGCGGGACGCGTAGTCGCAGTGGATGCGGCTGACCCGGAAGTCGTCGTCCACCACCAGGGTCCGGATCACCAGCGGTCACCTCCCGCGCTGCCTTCCGCCGCGCCGACCGGCACCGGCAGAACCGTGGTGAACAGGGCGCCTCCCGGGGCGGGGGCGGTGTCGGGCACGGGCAGCGTCACGGTGAAGACCGCGCCCGGCCCCTCGCTGACCGTGATCGTGCCGCCGTGCCGCTGCACCAGCCGGTGGACGAGGGCGAGTCCCAGGCCGCGTCGGGCGGTGCCCCGGTCCGGACGGGTCGACCAGCCGTCCTCGAAGATCGACTCGGTGGCGCCCGGCGGAATGCCCGGCCCGGTGTCGGCCACCTCCACCCGCACCACGTCGACGGCCTCGATCAGCGACAACCGCACCTCACAGCCGCTCGGCCGCGCCGGTCCGTTCGTCGACGCGTCGATCGCGTTGTCCAGCAGGTTGCCGACGATGGTCAGCAGCCGGCGCAGATGCGGCGGCTCCTCGCCCAGCGCGGAGTCCTCGCTGAGGACGATCCGCACCCCGCGTTCCGCGGCCACCGTGGTCTTGGCGACGATCAGCCCCACGAGCAGCGGGTTGCCGATCCGTTCCCGTACGGACTCGGCCAGCGCCTGCTCGGCGCCGGCCGTCTCGACGGCGAACTCGTAGGCGGCGTCGTGGTCGCCGATGTCCAGCAGGCCGG
The DNA here is from genome assembly GCF_042894765.1 of Streptomyces sp. NPDC001507. Lineage (NCBI taxonomy): Bacteria > Bacillati > Actinomycetota > Actinomycetes > Kitasatosporales > Streptomycetaceae > Streptomyces > Streptomyces sp. NPDC001507. Next base: position 72,296 of record NZ_JBIAVV010000001.1, on the reverse strand, counting down.
CCACCGTGTGCATCCGGTTGGTGAACTCGTGCTGCTGGGCGCGGAGCGCGTCGGTGAGCCCGCGCACCGAGTCCAGTTCGCGCAGCAGCCCGATGAGCTCGGTGCGGTCGCGCACGGTGACCACGGCGCCCAGCTCACGGCCGTGCAGGGCCACCGGCATCCGGTTGACGACCAGGCAGTGGTCGTCGGTGAGCACGCTGATGTCGCTGCCGGTCAGGGTGCCGTCCAGGGCGCGGCGCAGCCGCCCGTCCGGCAGCACCTCCGCCAGCGTGCTGCCCAGCGCGGTGCCGAGGCCGAGCAGGTCGCGGGCCTCGTCGTTGACGACCGTGATCCTGCCGTCCGGGTCGAAGGCGACGACTCCCTCACGGATGCCGTGCAGCATCGCCTCGCGGTCCTGCAACAACCCGGCGATCTCCTCCAGCTCCAGCCCGAACGTCGTCCGCTTGAGCCGCCCGGCCAGCAGGAACGCGGCCGCCGAGCCGAGCGCCACGGCGATGGCACTGTACAGGCCGAAGGTCGGCAGCTCGTGCCACAGCTCGCCCAGCACGTACTGCTCGGGAATGCCGGCGGACACCTCGCCGACCAGCTTGCCGGAGGGCCCGCGCAGCGGAGCCTTGCCGTTGGCGGACCGCCCGGTCGCGCCCTGGTCGGTGCCGACGTGCGTCCTGCCGTCCAGCACCACGATCGGATCACCCGTCGGTTCGCCGACCAGCGCCGGGTCGGGGTGGGAGTGGCGGATGCCGCGCAGGTCGAGCACGACCACGTACGACGCCCTCGACGCCCTGCGGATCCGCTGGGCCACGGTCTGCACCACGTCGCCGCCGCCCCCGTACTCCATGGCGTGCCGGATCTGCGGGTCGGCGGCCGTGATCTGCGCGATGTCCAGCGCCCGCTGCTCGTAGGCGCGGTCGATCTCGCCGCGCTGCGCGAAGGCGAACAGCACGAAACCGATCAGCCCGGTCAGCGCCAGTATGGCCAGCTGGTTGGCCAGAATCCGCGCGGAGAGCCGTCCCTTCCCGCCACGTCCGACCGGGATACGGATCGGTTTCACCAGGGTCCCTCGTGTCTCTCGCCTGTCGTACGGCTGCCGGATGCGGCCTCTGCGCCGTACCCGTGGTGGCGTGATTGTGCCCCCGGCCTCGGTCTGCTGCCCACCCCCGGTTCGCTGAGCAGAACGAGCAGAAGTCCGGCTAACACGGCTTACGCGAGATACGGAGGAAACAGCGACGTAACACCAGGGGGCCTCTAGCGTCTGCCTTCCTCGACCCCCGAGGTTCGACCCCCGAGGTCAGGAAGGAGACAAACTCAGATGGCTTCGCGAAACGACGCCGCGGTGAGTCCGGTCGCCGGGAAGGCCGGCCCGGACAGCGCGCGAGTCGAGATCTCCGGGCTCACCAAACGGTTTCTGACTCCCGCCGGTGAGGTGTTCACGGCGCTGCAGGACGTCTCGTTCACCGTGGAGCCCGGCCAGTTCTGCGCGGTGGTGGGCCCGACCGGCTGTGGGAAGTCCACGACGCTGGGCATGGTGTCCGGGCTCGACCGGCCCAGCGAGGGCTCGGTCAAGGTCGGCGGCCGTGAGGTGGACGGCGTCACCGACGGCGTCAGCTTCATGTTCCAGGCCGACGCGCTGCTGCCCTGGAAGACCGTGCTCGGCAACGTCCTGATGGGCCCCGTCTTCCGCAAGGTACCCAAGCAGCAGGCCCAGGCATCGGCACGCGACTGGCTGCGCCGGGTGGGCCTCGCGGGGTTCGAGGACCGCTATCCGCACCAGCTCTCCGGCGGTATGCGCAAGCGCGTGGCGATGGCCGCGGCGCTGATCAACGAACCCCGGATCCTGATCATGGACGAGCCGTTCGGCGCCCTGGACGTGCAGACCAAGGCGATCATGTCCACCGAACTGCTCGGCCTGTGGGAGCAGATCCGCCCGTCGGTCATCTTCATCACCCACGACCTCGACGAGGCCGTGGCGCTCGCCGACCGGGTCGTCGTCATGACGTCCAGCCCCGGTTCGGTCAAGGCGGTCTTCGACATCGACCTGCCGCGCCCGCGCGGCTCGGTCCAGGAGATCCGCTTCCAGCCCCGCTTCATCGAACTTCAGCACCAGATCTGGGACTCGCTGCGCGAGGAGGTGGAGCGCGCCTACGCACGCACCGCAGGAGGTACCGCATGAGCACGGCGTCCGCTGTTTCCCCCGCTCCCGTCAAGGGTGGCGCCCCTCCCTCGGCCGCAGCCGTCGCCAAACGCGCCCGTCGGCGCCGCGTCGCCCTGGTCTGGGCGGGCCGCGTCGGCCTCGCGGTCCTGGTCATAGGCGGCTGGCAGGCGTTCACCACCTGGGGGATCGTCGACCCGTTCTTCTTCGGGCAGCCCTCCGGCATCGCCAAGCGGCTGGTCGACCTCTTCCGGCACGGCACCGAGTTCGGGTCCTTCTACGCGAACATCTGGACGACGATCCAGGAGGCACTCGTCGGCTTCGCCCTCGGGGCCGTCGCCGGTGTGGTGTTCGGTGTCGCGCTGGGCCAGAGCCGCTTCCTCGCCGACGTCCTCGGTCCCTACATCAAGATGGTCAACGCGATCCCGCGGATCGTCCTCGGCTCGATCTTCATCGTCGCGTTCGGCATCGGCGTGCTGCCGAAGATCCTGCTCGCCGCGGTGCTGGTGTTCTTCATCGTGTTCTTCAACGCCTTCCAGGGCGTGCGCGAGGTCGACCGCAACATCCTCGCCAACGCCAGGGTGCTCGGCGCCTCCCAGCTGCAGATCATCCGGCATGTCACCGTGCCCTCCGCGCTCACGTGGATCATCGCCAGCCTGCACAGCGCCTTCGGCTTCGCCATCGTCGGCGCGCTGGTCGGGGAGGTGCTCGGCGCGCAGAGCGGCCTCGGCCTGGTCATCAAGACCGCGCAGAACAACTTCGATCCCAACGGGGTGTTCGCGACGATGCTCGTCATCTCGGTCATCGTGCTCGGCGCCGAGTGGGTGATCGGCAAGCTCGAACGCCGGCTGCTGTCCTGGCGTCCGCCGGCCCCCTCCGAGGCGTCCAACGCCCTCTGACTCCTCCCTTCCCCTCCTCCGCTCTTCCCTGTTCGACCTCAGAAGACCTCAGAAAAGGAATGTGGCCAGCCATGTCCAGACGACCCGCCACCGTTGCCGCGTCCGTCCTCGCCGTTCTCGCCCTCGGCGCGGTCAGCGCCTGTTCGAGCAACTCCGGCAGCACCACCGCGAGCAGCGGCTCCGGCGGCACACCGACCGTGAAGCTCATGGTCGGCGGCATAGACAAGCAGATCTACCTGCCCTACCAGCTCGCCCAGAACCTCGGCTTCTACAAGAAGTACGGCGTCGACGTCCAGCTCAGCACCGAGCAGGACGGCGGTGTCGGCGCCGAGGAGGCCATGGCCTCGGGGCAGGTCGACATGGCGGGTGCCTGGTACAACCACACGATCGAGTTCCAGGCGAAGGGCAAGGCGGTCGAGGACGTCGTCCAGCTGTCCGGCGCGCCGGGCGAGCGGGAGATGTGCACCAAGAAGTCGGGCGTCGCCTCGGGCGCCGACTTCAAGGGCAAGACCCTGGGCGTCACCGACCTGGGCTCGGGCACCGACACGCTCACCCAGTTCCTGGCCGCCAAGAAGGGCGTCAAGACCAGCCAGTTCCACCGCATCGGGGTCGGCGCGGGCTCCACGGCCATCGCCGCGCTGCAGAACGGCAAGGTCGACTGTGTGATGACGACGCAGCCGACGGTCGCCGCGATCCAGAAGAAGGGGGTCGGCACCTCCGCGATCGACCTGGCCACCACGCAGGGCGCCACGGCGGCGATGGGCGGTGCCTACCCCGCGGCCAGTGTGCTCGCCCGCACCGACTGGGTGAACGCGCACAAGGACACGGTGCAGAAGGTCGTCGACGCGCTGGTCGCCACCATGCACTGGATCAACTCGCACAGCGCGGCCGACATCGCGAACAAGCTGCCGGCGTCGTTCGTCTCGAACCAGCTGGTGACCAAGGCCGACTACATCACCGCCCTGACCGAGGACAAGGGCCAGTTCCTCCCGGACGGCATCATGCCGGCCGGCGGTCCGAAGACCTCCCTTGCAACGGAGCAGCTGGTCGGCAACGTGAAGGGGTCGGTGGACCTCAGCAAGACGTTCACCAACGACTTCGCCTTCCAGGCCAACAAGACGGAGGGCTTCAAGACCACCACGACGCCGGCAGGACCGACCGGCTGATCCCCACCGGACGGGGCCGCCCAGGTGACATCGACCGGGGCGGCCCCGCGGCATGCTCACCCGCTCGTCGCCGCCCCGTGCGTCCCGTCCTGTCCGACAGGAAGGAGCAGGGTGAACGTGGCCGGGTGTCTGCTGGACAGGGAGAGCCTGCCGCCGAGGGAGACGGCCAGGTCACGCGCGAGGGCCAGGCCGATGCCCGTTCCGTGCCCGTCCCCGGTGCGGCCGCGGTCGAAGAGCCGGGACGGCTCGCCCGTCACGGCACCTTCGTCGCTCACGTCGAAGGCGAGGGCGTCGTCCAGGTCCCGCACCGACACGCGGACGGTGCCGCGCCCGTGCACCCGGGCGTTGTCCAGCAGGATGCCGAGCACTTCGGACACGGCCGCGCCCGGAACGCGGAGATCGGCGGGTACGTCCTGGCCTGCGCACGCCAGGCGTCTGCCGTCCCGGGCGAAGAGGCCGTGCCACCGTTCCTCCGTCTCCCGCAGCAGCTGTCGTACGGCAATCGTCCCGGCGGTGGGGCGGGCCGTCTCCCGGGAGCGGGACAGGCGCAGCACCTCCTCCACCGTGTGGTGCAGGCGCTCGGTGGTGGCCAGCGCCTCGGTCAGCACGGGCCGCAGCCGGGCGTCGTCGTCCTGGGCGAGGCCCGCTTCCAGGGCGAGTTGCAGGCCGGTGAGCGGGGTGCGCAGCTGGTGGGATGCGTTGGCGGTGAAGTCGCGCTCGTGGCGCAGGAGTTCGGAGAGGCTGTGCAGCATCTCGTTGTGGGTGCGGGCGACCTGGTCGATCTCGGCGACGCTGCTCGGGGCGGCCCGTGCCGTCAGGTCGCCCTCGGTCACGGCCCGGCAGTGGCGGGAGAGGTCCTCCAGCGGGGCGGCCAGCGCCCGGGCCTGCCGGCGGGCGACGAGGACGGCGACGCTCAGCGCGAGAGCGGACACACCGAGCAGCAGCGTCCAGGCGACGAGGACCCGGTCGCGCACGGCGACGGCGTTGGACGAGGCCCGTACGACGCCGATCACCTTCTCGGCGTGCGAGACCGGCACGGTCACCACCAGGTCGGCGCCCGCCCGGCCCCTCACCAGCTCACCGCCGAGGGCCTGACGGACCGGGGTGTCGCCGGGCCGCGGGCCGCTGCCGGCACGCAGTCGCAGGTGCGGGTCGTACAGGCCCAGCCGCCCGCCGGCCGGTGGCGCGGGCAGTTCCACCGGGTCGCCGGTCACGAAGTCCGGGCTCACCCGTACGGCCGCGGCCAGGGCCGACCGTTCCAGGGTGTCGCGCTGGTCGGCGTACAGGGACGATCTGATCGCCAGGGCCAGCGGGACGGCGAGGAGGACGACGGCGACCAGAGCGGCGGTCAGGGCGACTCGCACCACGCGCTGTCTCATGCCCTCATCATGCGGGCCGCTCACCTGGGCGGATGCACTGCGCCACACGGTTTTGCCGTCGTCTAACCCGCGGTGGGCGGGGCGTTAACCGGCCGCTTCCTAGCGTCGGTGCCATGACCGTCCGGTCCGAGGCTCCTCTGGAGGGCAGTGACCATGGCAGCACGCGCAAGGACGTACGCGGTCGTCGGGCTCACCCTCGCGGCGGCGGTGACCGCCGGCTGTTCCGGATCCGGGTCGCACGCCGGCTCCGGCAGCCCGGCGTCCGGGTCGACGACCGTCAGCGGCCAGCAGCAGCCGGCACCCACCGAGTCCAACCCGCCCGGCGACATCCCCGACAACCAGGCGTACGTCTCCTACCGGCCCACCGGCGGTACCTTCACCGGCTTCACCGTGAAGGTACCCGAGGGCTGGGCCCGCACCAGCCAGGGCTCCACCACCGCGTTCACCGACAAGCTCAACACCGTGAAGATCACCGCCGTTTCCGCCTCCGGCGCGCCCACGACCGGCTCGGTCACCAACACGGTCGTGCCCCAACTCCGTTCCCAGGTACCGAAGTTCTCCTCGCCCAAGGTGAGTGAGGTGAACCGGCACGCCGGCCGGGTGGTCCTGCTGACCTATCAGGGCGACTCGGCGAAGGACCCGGTCACCGGCAAGGTCGTAAGGGACGCCTTCGAGCGGTACGCGTTCCACCGCGCGGGGCACGAGGTGGACCTGACCCTGTCCGGACCGGTCAAGGCCGACAACGTCGATCCGTGGCGCATCGTCAGCGACTCCTTCACGTGGCGGTGAGCGCCATGTCCGACGGCACCCGGACCGGCGGCGCCGGCGACGTCCTCACGGCCCGCGAGCTGTACCGCTTCTACCGGGCCGGCGAGGAGGAGACACTCGCGCTGCGCGGGGTGTCGCTGAGAGTGGGGCGGGGGGAGACGGTCGCGGTCGTGGGCCCGTCCGGGGCCGGCAAGTCGACCCTGCTGGCGTGCCTGGCCGGACTCGACGAGCCCTCCGGCGGCGAGGTCCGCGTCGACGGCGTACGGATCAGCCACCGGCCCGAGACCGAGCGAGCCCGGCTGCGGGCCCGGCACATCGGCGTTCTGCTGCAGACCCGCAACCTGCTGCCGCACCTCAGCGTGCGCGACAACGTCCGCCTGCCGCAGCGGGCACAGGGCCGCAGGGCCCCCGTCCCGGCCGGCGAACTACTGGCCCGGGTAGGCCTCGCCGACCGGGCGCACACCCTGCCGCGCCGGCTGTCCGGCGGAGAGCTGGCGCGGGCCGGGCTCGCCGTCGCGCTGGCCAACTCGCCCGCCGTCCTGCTCGCCGACGAACCGACCGGTGAACTGGACGGCGAGACAGAGCAGTTGGTACTGGCGATGCTGCGGGAGCGGGCCGCGGAGGGGTGCGCGGTGCTGATCGTCACGCACAGCCGGGAAGCAGTCCGTATCGCGGACCGGGTGATCACCCTGACGGACGGGAAGGCCACCGACGCCCGGCGGCAGGACCACGAGGAGGCACACGATGCCGTCGGTTGAGGTACTTGTCGGTTGCACGGACGTGGCCCTGACCTTCGGCCGTGGGCCGCGGGCGGTCGTGGCCGTGCACGGGGCCGACCTGGAGATCCGGGCCGGTGACCGGCTCGCGATCGTCGGCCCCTCGGGGTCGGGCAAGAGCTCGCTGCTGCACCTGCTCGCCGGACTGGAGCAGCCCACCAGCGGCACCGTCACCCGGACGGCCGCCCTTGGGCCGAACGACATCGGTCTGGTCTTCCAGGGCGACAGCCTGATACCAGCCCTGAACGTGGCGGAGAACACCGCTCTGCCCCTGGTCCTCACCGATCGTCCGGAGAGCGAGGCGCGACGGTGCGCGCTCGCGGCACTCGCCCTGGTGGACGCCGCCGACCTGGCCGACCGGCTCCCCGAGGAGATCTCGGGCGGCCAGGCCCAGCGGGTGGCCGCCGCCCGGGTGCTGGCCCAGGCGCCACGTCTGATCCTCGCCGACGAACCCACCGGGCGCCTCGACCACGCCACCGGCAGCCACGTCCTGGACGCACTGCTGACGGCCGCCGACCGCACCGGCGCGGCCCTCGTCGTCACCACCCACGACCCCACCGTCGCCGCCCGGCTCACCGTCCGCCGCAGCATGCGCGACGGACGACTGCTCACACCCGAGGAAGTGTCGTGATCACCACATGGGCGAGCGGACTGGCCCGTCACCGCACCGGACGGCTGCTGGCCGCCCTGACCGGCATCGCGCTCGCGGTCGCCCTGGTCGCCGCGCTCGGCTCCTTCCTCACCGCGTCGAAAGCGACCATGACCCAGCGTGCCGTGCGCTCGGTCGCCGTGGACTGGCAGGTCCAGGTGCAGCCCGGCGCAGACCCGCGTACGGTCCTGTCCCTGGTGGCCAGGACCCCGGGCACCCGTACCGCCCTGCCCGTCGGCTTCGCGCACACCAGCGGCTTCACCGCCCGCGTGCAGGGAAGCACCCAGACCACCGGCCCGGGCATCGCCCTCGGCCTGCCCGACGGCTACCGCGCCCGCTTCCCCGACGCCGTCCGCACGCTCTCCGGCTCGTCCACCGGTGTCCTGCTGGCCCAGCAGACCGCCTCCAACCTGCACGCGGCACCCGGCGACACCGTCGGCATCCAGTTTCCCGGTGCCGGTCTGCGCCAGGTGAAGGTGGACGGCGTGGTCGACCTGCCGCAGGCCGACTCCCTCTTCCAGACCGTCGGAGCCCCGAGCCAGTCCCAGCCGACCGCGCCTCCCGACAACGTCGTCCTCCTGCCCGCCACCCGGTTCGCCGCCCTCACTCGCGGCGCCACCGGTGTCACCACCCAGATCCACACCGCTCGCGACAACACCCGGCTGCCCTCCGACCCGGCCTCCGCCTACTCCGCCGTCACCGGAGCCGCCCACAACCTCGAAGCACGCTCCGCCGGTACGGCCCTGGTCGGCAACAACATCGGCGCGGCGCTCGACTCGGCCCGCCAGGACGCCCTGTACGCGCAGATCCTGTTCCTCTTCCTCGGTGTGCCGGGCGCGGTGCTGGCCGCCGCGCTCACCGCGGCGGTCGCCTCGGCCGGCGGCGAACGGCGCAGGCAGGAACAGGGGCTGCTGCGGCTGCGCGGTCTGCGACCTCGCCAGATCACCGCCCTCGCCGGTCTGGAGGCCGCCCTGATCGGCCTCGCCGGGGGTCTCGCCGGGCTGGGTATCGCCGCCCTCACCGGCCGGCTCGCCTTCGGCACGGCCTCCTTCGGGGCGAGCGCGGGCACCTGGTCCGTCTGGTACGCCGTCGCCTTCGTACTCGGGGTTGCCGTGGCCGCGGGTGCGGTCCTGGTCCCCGCCCTGCGGGACCTGCGCACGGTCACCGTCGCCGACACCCGCAAGCAGGAGGAGGCCGTACGACGCTCCCGGTCGCCCTGGTGGCTGCGCTACGGCCTGGACTTCGCCCTCCTGATCGGCTCGTGGCTCGTCTTCCGTGCCTCCTCCGGCAACCAGTACGCACTCGTCCTCGCCCCGGAGGGCGTCCCCAGCATCTCCGTGTCGTACTGGGCGTTCCTCGGTCCCGCCCTGCTGTGGATCGGCGCGGCCCTGCTGCTGTGGCGTCTCACCCTGCTCGCCCTCACCCACGGCCGGCCCGCCCTGGCCCGGCTGGTCCGGCCGCTGACCGCGACCCTGGCCGGCACGACCGCCGCCGTCCTGGCCCGGCGCCGCCGCCCGTTCGCCCGGTCGGTGGTGCTGCTCGCGCTCGCCGTCTCCTTCGCGATCTCCACCGCGGTCTTCAACGCCACCTACCACCAGCAGGCCGAGGTCGACGCCCGGCTGACCAACGGCGCCGACGTCACCGTGACCGAACCGCCCGGCGCCCAGGTCCCGCCCACTGCCGGGGCAGCGCTGAAGGTCTCCGGAGTACGGCACGCGGAACCCCTCCAGCACCGTTTCGCCTACGTCGGCTCCGACCTGCAGGACCTCTACGGCGTCCGGCCGGACAGCGTCGCCAGGGCCACCTCGCTCCAGGACGCCTACTTCGCCGGCGGCACCGCCGACCAGCTGATGCGCCGCCTCGCCCAGCGGCCGGACAACCTCCTCGTCAGCGTCGAGACCGTCAACGACTTCCAGCTCTCCCCGGGCGACACCGTCAACCTGCGCATCCAGGACGCGCGCACCAAGTCGCTGCGCACGGTCCCCTTCCACTACGCCGGCATCGCCAAGGAGTTCCCCACCGCTCCCAAGGACAGCTTCTTCGTCGCCAACGCCGCCTACATCGCCCGGGCCACCGGTGACGACTCGGTCGGTGCCTTCCTCCTCGACACCGGCGGCACGAACCAGCAGCAGATCGCCGCCCACCTGCGGAAGCAGCTCGGTACCGGGGCCACCGTCACCGACCTCACCCAGACCCGCGGCACCGTCGGCACCAGCCTGACCTCCGTCGACCTGGCCGGGCTCACCCGCATCGAGCTCGCCTTCGCCGTCCTGCTCGCCGCCGGGGCCGGCGGCCTGGTCCTCGCCCTCGGACTCGCCGAACGCCGCCGCACCTTCGCCATCGCCACCGTCCTCGGCGCGCGGCCACGGCACCTGCGTGGCATGGTCCTCGCCGAGGCCCTGTTGCTGGCCGTCGCCGGCCTGGCCGGAGGCGCCCTCATCGGCTGGGCCCTGTCCGAGATGCTGGTCAAGGTCCTCACCGGCGTCTTCGATCCGCCACCCGCGGCCCTGTCGATCCCCGGTGCCTACCTGGCACTCACCGGGGCAGTCGCGGTCGCCGCCATCCTGGCAGCGGCCCTCAACGGCATCCGCGGCAGCCACCGCCCGGCCGTGGAGGAGCTCCGCGACCTGTGAACGCGGCATGCCCCCACGGCGAGCCCCTCGCCCCGGCGGCTCCTAGGCTGTCGACCATGCGCACGCCCGCCGCACCGGACCGCAGCCGACTGCGCGTCCTCGTCGTCGAGGACGACGACACCATCGGCCGCCACCTGGAAACCGGCCTGCGCGGCCACGACTACGCCCCGACGTGGTGCCGCACCGGAGCGGGCGCACTGGCGGAGGCCGGGCGGGCACCGTACGAGGTACTGCTGCTTGACCTGGGGCTGCCGGACATGGACGGCCTGGACGTCGCCCGGCAGCTGCGCGCCCGCCTCCCCGACCTGCTGATCGTCGTCCTGACGGCGCGGACCGACGACATCGACATCATCGCCGGGCTGGACGCCGGGGCCGACGACTACCTGGTCAAGCCGTTCAGCCTGACCGTGCTGCTCGCCCGGCTGCGGGCGCACCTCAGACGGCAGGTGACAGCCGCGCCGGCCCGGGAGCCGGTGCGGCTGGGCGATCTGGTCGTCGACGTGACGGCCCGCCGCTGCGCCCTGCTCGGCGCCGACGTCCCGCTGCGGGCCAAGGAGTTCGACCTGCTCGCGGTGCTGGCCGCGCGGGTCGGCGAGGCGGTCTCGCGCGAGACGCTGATGGCCGAGGTGTGGGACGAGAACTGGTTCGGCTCCACCAAGACCCTCGACGTGACGCTGGCGGGGCTGCGCCGCAGACTCACCGAGGCGGCGCGGACGGGCGGGCGGCCGGCCCGGCTGCCTCGCATCACCACGTTGCGGGGGCACGGGTACCGGCTGGAACAGCAACCTGCTCCGCCGGACTGAGAACGCGCCCGGGGGTCGTCGGCAGCCATCCGGTGTGCGCCAGGGTGTCCGCTTGTAGTGACCCGGCCCCGTATCGCTGGGACACTGAACCGAAGATCCAGAAAATCTCAACAGCATCCGCCCCGGTCGGCCAAGGGTCAGCTCGAGGACGGCGAAACACACCGGCTCACAGGGGAGCCGGCGAACTGAGGGGCGAGCCGTGTTCTACTACCTGCTCAAGTACGTACTGCTGGGGCCGCTGTTGAGAGTGGTGTTCCGGCCGCGGATCGAGGGCCTGGAACATGTGCCGGCGACCGGACCGGCGATCATCGCCGGCAACCACCTCTCCTTCTCCGACCACTTCCTGATGCCGGCCGTCCTCAAGCGGCGCATCACCTTCCTCGCCAAGGCCGAGTACTTCACGGGGCCGGGGGTGCGGGGCCGGCTGACCGCCTTCTTCTTCCGCAGCGCCGGGCAGATCCCGGTGGACCGCTCCGGCAAGGAGGCCGGCCAGGCCGCGATCCGGGAGGGGCTCGGCGTGCTGGCCAAGGGCGAGTTGCTCGGCATCTACCCGGAGGGCACGCGCTCGCACGACGGCCGCCTGTACAAGGGCAAGGTCGGGGTGGCCGTGATGGCGCTGCGGGCCGGTGTCCCGGTGATCCCCTGCGCGATGATCGGCACCTTCGAGGCGCAGCCGCCCGGCAAGGTCATCCCGAACGTCCACCCCGTCGTGATCCGCTTCGGCAAGCCCCTGGAGTTCTCCCGGTACGCCGGGATGGAACACGAGAAGGCCGTCCTGCGTGCCATCACCGACGAGATCATGTACGCCATCCTGTCGCTGTCCGAGCAGGAGTACGTCGACGAGTACGCGGCCGTCGTCAAGGCCGGGCAGGCGGCGGCGAAGGGCGAGAAGGAGCGCAGGTTCCCGCGGGCGCCGCTGAGTTGAGGTGGCGGACGCAGCGGTGAGGGGCGGCCGGAGTTGTTCCGGCCGCCCCTCGTCGTCGTACGGGAGCGGTGGTTACGGCTGCGGGGTGGCGTGCGGGGTGCAGGTGACGTCCGCGCCGTCCAGCGTGCCGGTGAGCAGGTAGGTGTCGACGCGGCTGTTGATGCACGGGTTGACCAGGCCGGTCACGCCGTGCGAGCCGGCGCCCTGCTCGGTGATGAGACGGGAGCCCTTGAAGCGCTTGTGCAGTTCGACGGCGCCGGCGTACGGGGTGGCGGCGTCACGCGTGGACTGCACGATCAGCACCGGCGGCAGGCCCTTGTGGGTCTTGACGTTCACCGGGGTCTGCTGCTTGACCGGCCAGGTGGCGCAGGGCAGGTTCATCCATGCGTTGGCCCAGGTCATGAAGGGGTACTGCTTGTTGAGCTCGGTGTTGTCGCGGTCCCACTTCCGCCAGCTGGTGGGCCACTTGGCGTCGGTGCACTCGACCGCGGTGTAGACGGCGTTGCCGTTCTCCGAGGTGATGTTGCCTGCCGTGTCGGTCAGGTCCGGGCCGGCCGCGTCGACCAGGGCCTGGGTGTCACCGGCGAAGTACTTGCCGAACACCGTGGCGACCGGGATCCACGAGGAGTCGTAGTACGGCGCGCTCTGGAAGAAGCCGATCAGCTCGGCCGGTCCGACGACCCCGCCGATCGGGTTCGCCTTGCCGGTGGCGCGCAGCTGGAGCCACTTGGCCTGGACGGCGTCCCGCGTGGTCCCCAGGTGGAAGGCGGAGTCGTGCGCGGCGACCCAGTCCTCCCAGTCCTTCCAGCGGCCCTCGAAGGCGACGTCCTGGTCCAGGTTGGCCTGGTACCAGATGTTCTTCCGTGACGGGTTGACCACGCTGTCGACGATCATCCGGCGCACGTGGCCCGGGAACAGCGTCCCGTACACCGCGCCGAGGTAGGTGCCGTAGGAGACACCGAGGTAGTTGAGCTTCTGCTCGCCGAGCGCGGCCCGGATGACGTCCAGGTCGCGTGCCGTGTTCGCGGTGGTCATCTGCTGGAGCATCGCCCGGCCGGTGCGCTCGGCACAGCCGTCCGCGTACTGCTCGGCGAGCCCCCGCTGTGCGGTCTTGTCGGCCTCGGTGTCCGGCACCGGGTCGGCCTTGGGGGCCTTCACGAACTCCTGCGGGTCCTCGCAGGAGATGGGCGCGGAGTGGCCGACGCCGCGCGGGTCGAAGCCCACGAAGTCGTACGCCTTCGAGGCGTTGACCCACAGGGGGTTCTTGTTGGTGACCCGGAGCGGGAAGCGCATGCCCGAGCCGCCGGGGCCACCGGGGTTGTAGACGAGCGCGCCCTGGCGCTCCGCCGGCGTGCCCGTGCTGCCTATTCGGTCGACGGCGAGCCTGATCTGCTTGCCGTAGGGCTCGGTGTAGTCGAGGGGCACGCTGACCCAGCCGCACTGGACGGGCTTGGTCAGGGCCCAGTCGGCCGGGCAGTCGGCCCAGTCGATCCCGGCCTTGGCGGCCCGTGCGGCGGCGATCGCCGCGCCCTGCTGCGCGCGGTCCTGGCCGCCGTGCCGGGCCTCGGCGCCGGCGGCGGGTGCCGCGAGGGCACCGGCGATCAGGCCGGCCGTGACGAGCGCTCCGGCCGAACCGAGCGCCAGCGTCCGGCTCCTCGATCTGAAGTTGTCCCTCAAGTGGGCCCCTCCCCGTACATCATGGCGAATGGTCAGGGGAGATCCTTCCGGCTGTGAGGTCCCTGAGAACAGGGCCCAACAGCCGTCTTTACCAATCCGATAACCGGACGTCGAGGTCCCGCTGAGCGATCAACCGCCCAATTGGGCCAACGCCTCGTCCAGGACCCGGCGCAGCCGCAGCGCATCGCCGGCCACCGCACTCACCAACACCGCGGGCCCGGCGAGCGGAGTGAGCGCGGCCTCCTCCCCTAGCATCCGCGCCCCCACCGGGTGCTCCGCGAACTCCGGTCGTACGACGACGAGTTGCCCGACCGCACGGTGTCCCGCCAGCACGGCGGGCCCGTCCCAGCCGCCCGGCGCCCCGGGCCCGCAGGTCAGCTCCTGATCCAGCACGGCCCTCCCGGCCACCCGCACGGTGAGCCGGCTGCCGAGCCGCCCCGGCTCCTCCCCCACCCGCCCGAGCACCTGCTCCTCACGCACCACGAGCCGCCCCCGCGCGCCGACCTCGACGCGGGTCGTCACGCACAGCTCACTCCCCTTGGCCGAGATCAACTGCTCCGGCAGCCACCGCAGTTCACCGCCGTCGGCGACATCGAGGCGCACGTCGTAGCGCGCCTCCTCCTTCCCCTGCCCCGGCAGGGCGATGGTCGCGGCGGCCGACCCGACGGACAGCCGGGCCCCTTCCTCGACCCGGGCCTCGATCCCGAACCGGTCCCCGCCGAGCGGCCCGCTCATCGCCCCGACGACCATCACCCGGGCCTCGGGCCCGCTCCCCCGGGTACGCCGCAGCGCGAGCGGCCCCTCGCCCTCCAGCACCGGGAGCGAGGTACCGCCCCGCCCGTCGTCCCGTGCGACGATCCGAGCGACGGCGCGTACGCCCGTCGCCGTCATACGGCCCACGCCACGAGCCGCTCCCGCACCCACGCGGCCACCTCCGCGACGCCGGCCTCACTGCGCAACGACTGGAAGACGACGGGCAGTTCGGCCCGCTGCGCCTTGGCGTCGGCGGCCATCCGCGCCAGGTCCGATCCGACGTAGGGCGCCAGGTCCGTCTTGTTGACGACCAGCAGATCGGCGGTGGTCACCCCCGGCCCGCCCTTCCGCGGGATGTCATCCCCTCCCGCCACGTCGATCACGAAGATCTGCGCGTCCACGAGCCCCTTGGAGAAGGTGGCGGTGAGATTGTCCCCGCCCGACTCGACGAGGATGAGGTCCAGCGGCCCGACCTCGTCCTCCAGGTCCTCCACGGCTTCCAGATTGGCCGAGATGTCGTCCCGGATCGCGGTGTGCGGACACGCCCCCGTCTCGACGGCGGCGATCCGCTCCGGCGGCAACACCGCCTCCCGGAGCAGGAACTCGGCGTCCTCGCGGGTGTAGATGTCATTGGTGACGACGGCGAGCGACAACTCGGCCCGCAGCGCCCGGCACAGCGCGGCGACAGTGGCGGTCTTCCCGGACCCCACGGGCCCACCGAGCCCGACGCGGAGGGCACGGCGGGACCCGTCGAGCCGCCGGGCGTCGGCACTGATCGCAGCCGGACCGTGCCGGTGATCGTGGTCGAGATGCATATTCGGCTCCTTTTCAACAAGCTCTGCGTTTCAGCCCGCCCGCCCCTCGCGGACAACTACCGGCCCGCCCCCATCCTCCAGCCCGTCCGGCGTTTGAGGACGAGGCCGCAGGCCGATGCGGGGGTCCGGGGGCGGCAGCCCCCGAAACGGGCGGTCGCAGGGGGCCCACCCCCTGCAGGACGGGACGGGTAGGGGCGGCGGGGGCGGGAAAACCCCTACGACGCGAACAACCGCACCGCCCACCCCGCATGCCACTCCGCCCCGATCTCCATCAACGGCGCCGAAGCCGCAGGC
The DNA here is from genome assembly GCF_042894765.1 of Streptomyces sp. NPDC001507. NCBI lineage: Bacteria > Bacillati > Actinomycetota > Actinomycetes > Kitasatosporales > Streptomycetaceae > Streptomyces > Streptomyces sp. NPDC001507. The sequence goes on along the minus strand of NZ_JBIAVV010000001.1, from coordinate 56,610 downwards.
AACGCCTCGACCCCAGCCCCGCCGACCACCCCCCGCGCCGCCTCCACCCCCCGGTCGACCACCCGGTCCACCTCCCCCGCCAGCCGCGCCAGCACCCCCGTCGCCTCGAACGGATCCAGCCCCAGCAACCGCACCACCGCCGTCGCCGGCCCGCTCACGCACTCGTACGCCGCGCAGTACGCCGCGTCCTGAGCCGAGAGCCCGGCCGCCCCGGCCACCACCCCCAACACCACCGGCTGATGCGCTCCCTTGGGGAACTCCCGGGCCAGGGCGTCGAGTTCGGCGCACGGCCAGGCCACCCGCGCGGCCCGCAGCAGCTGCCGCCCGAGCCTGCGCGCAGCGCCCCGCAGCGCGGCCGACGGCGTCCGCGCGTCGGCCGCGGCGTCCAGCTCCCGTACGTCCGCGCCCAGTACCGCAGCCGCGGCGACCGCACCCGCCACCAGCCCCGCCGTGTGCAGCCGCCCCCGGCAGTACTCCTCCAGGCTCGCGGCCCCGGTGATCCGGCCGGCCTTGACGGCCGCCTCCGCCCCGCCGGAGTGCGCGTGCCCTCCGGCGGGGAAACGGCCGTCGGCCAGCACCAGCAACGCTGCACGGGACACCGCACCCACCCGCTCTCAGAAGAGGAAGTAACGCTGGGCCATGGGCAGTTCGGCGGCCGGTGTCGCCTCGACCAGCTCCCCGTCGATGTGCACGGCGAAGCTGTCGGGGTCGACCCGGACGTGCGGGCGCGCGTCGTTCTCCCGCATGTCCGCCTTGGTCACCCCACGGGTCGACTCGATGGCGACGAACCGCTTCCCGAGCTGCAGCCGTTCCGGCAGGCCGTCCTCGATCGCCAGCGGGGCGACGAAGTTGAAGGAGTTGGCGGCCGGCGCCCGACCGATCGCGCCGTACATCGGGCGCGGCAGGATCGGCTGGGGCGTCGGGATCGACGCGTTGGCGTCGCCCATCTGCGCGTAGGCGATCTGGCCGCCCTTGAGGACGACCTGTGGCTTGACCCCGAAGAACGCGGGCTCCCAGAGCACGAGGTCGGCGAGCTTCCCGGTCTCGACCGAGCCGATCTCGCGGGCCAGCCCCTGTGCGAGCGCCGGGTTGATCGTGTACTTGGCGACGTAGCGCCGTACCCGGTGGTTGTCGGCCCGCCCGTCGCCCGGCAGCGCGCCCCGCCGCCGCTTCATCACGTGCGCGGTCTGCCAGGTCCGCAGGATCACCTCGCCGACCCGCCCCATGGCCTGTGCGTCGGAGGAGATGATCGAGATCGCGCCGAGGTCGTGGAGTATGTCCTCGGCCCCGATGGTCGACGGCCGGATCCGCGACTCGGCGAAGGCCAGGTCCTCCGGCACCGCCGGGTTGAGGTGGTGGCACACCATCAGCATGTCGAGGTGTTCCTCGGCGGTGTTCACCGTGTACGGCCGGGTCGGGTTGGTCGAGCTCGGCAGCACGTGCGGTTCGGAGACGACGGTCATGATGTCCGGGGCGTGCCCGCCACCCGCGCCCTCGGTGTGGTACGCGTGGATGCCCCGCCCGCCGATCGCGGCGAGGGTGTCCGCCACGAAGCCCGCCTCGTTCAGGGTGTCCGTGTGGATGGCGACCTGGATGCCGGTCCGGTCGGCGACGGTGAGGGCCGCGTCGATGACGGCCGGGGTCGACCCCCAGTCCTCGTGCAGCTTCAGCCCCAGTGCCCCGCCGCGGATCTGGGAGAGCATCGCCTCGTGCGAGACGGTGTTGCCCTTGCCGAGGAAGCCGATGTTGAGCGGGTACTGCTCCATCGCCTCCAGCATCCGGGCGAGGTGCCACGGGCCGGGGGTGACGGTGGTCGCCTTCGAGCCCTCGGCGGGCCCGGTGCCGCCGCCCACCAGCGTCGTGATCCCGGCCGCCAGCGCCTCGTCGGCGATCTGCGGGCAGATGAAGTGGACGTGCGCGTCGACACCGCCCGCGGTGAGGATGCGTCCGTTGCCGGCGATGACCTCGGTCTCGGGGCCGATCACCAGGTCGGGGTGGACGCCGTCCATGGTGTCGGGGTTGCCGGCCTTGCCGATGCCGGTGATGCGGCCGTCGCGGATGCCGATGTCGGCCTTGACGATGCCCCAGTGGTCGATGATCACGGCACCGGTGATGATCGTGTCGGGGGTGCCGTCTGCGCGCGTAGCACGCGACTGGCCCATGGATTCGCGGATGACCTTGCCGCCGCCGAAGACCGCCTCGTCCCCGGCGAGTCCGGGGCCGCCGGATCGGTCCTCCTCGATCTCGACGATCAGGTCGGTATCGGCGAGCCGGATCCGGTCACCGGTGGTCGGTCCGAACAGGTCGGCGTAGGCGGCCCGGGAGATCTCAGGCATCGAGGGCACCTCCGGTCTCGCCGCGCAGCCCGGGGACCACCCGGGCGCCGGTGAGCGGGACGAGTTCGACGTCGACCGGGATGCCGGGCTCGAAGCGGACGGCGGTGCCGGCGGCGACGTTCAGCCGCTTGCCGCGGGCCGCGTCGCGGTCGAACTCCAGTCCGGGGTTGGCCTCGGCGAAGTGGTAGTGGGAGCCGACCTGGACGGGCCGGTCGGCGGCGTTGAGGACGGTCAGCCGGGTGACCTCACGGCCCGCATTGAATACGACGGGCCCGTCGGCGAAGAGCACCTCTCCGGGAATCATCGGCGGCCTCCTCAGACGATCGGGTCGTGGACGGTGACGAGCTTGGTGCCGTCCGGGAAGGTCGCCTCGACCTGGACGTCGTGGATCATCTCGGGGATGCCCTCCATGACGTCGTCCCTGGTGAGCAGCTTGCGCCCGGAGGCCATGAGTTCGGCGACGGTTCGGCCGTCCCGCGCGCCTTCGAGGATGTGCGACGTGATGAGGGCGATCGCCTCGGGGTGGTTCAGCCGGAGCCCGCGGGCCCGGCGCTTCTCGGCCACGTCGGCCGCCACGTGGATCAGCAGCCTCTCTTGCTCGTGCGGGGTCAGTTGCACGTCCCACCTCACAGTCCTCGCTCCGGACCGTGCGGGGCCCGGTTGCCGCGGCCACCGCGACGAATTGGGCTCACGGACCCGATCCGGCTGGGAAAACCCCAGGTGGCGTGGATCGGCAGGCTAGTTCGCCGGAGTTTCGGCGACGTTAACCGGACCTTGATCACTTCATGACCGGCGCATGGGCCTCACGGCGGGGGCGAGAAGAGGCGCGTCTCACCGCGCCGGAGGCCGCCCGCGGGCCCATGACACCTGAACGGCCCTCACCCGGATGGTCCGGGGGGCGCAGGAGCAGCTCGGCGGGACGCGTCCTGATACGTACCGGGTGCTCAACCAGGGGTGCCACGATGCGCAGTTGTTCGTCCGCAGCGCCGTCGTGGCTGGTCGCGCAGTTCCTCGCGCCCCTTCGGGGGCGCTCCCTCAGGGGCGTCGCCTGTTCAGGAGCCCGCGGCCCCCCGGTGCTCCGCCGCGATGCCGAAGCGGCCGCGTTCGGGGCGGGCCGCGGCGGTCTCGCGGACCGTGGAGACCGAGCTGACGACGTGGTCCACGTGCTCCTCGGCCGGTTCCGGGAGCTCTTCGAGGCGTTCGAGGTCGGCGGCGGAGACGAGGGCGACCAGCGGCTTGCCGTGGCGCGTCACGACGACGCGCTCACCGCCGTACACCACCCTGTTGATCAGTTCGGCGAGCTCAGCCCTGGCTTGGGTCACCGGAATCTCGTAGGCCATGAACCCAGCTTACGGGGCACCCCGGACATCACATCTTGTTCGGTGACAGCGGAATCCCCTCTCGATGATCTGTACGTCCTGTACATTTTCAACAGAGAGCCCGGCCCCCCGGGCTGCCTCAGTCGCGAGGAGGGGTACGCCATGACCCGACCGTCCGCCCGCTACGTCCTGCCCGAGTTCACGGAACGCACGACCTCGGGGCAGCGCACCCTGGATCCGTACTCGAAGCTGCTGGAGGAGCGGATCGTCTTCCTCGGCACGCCCGTCGACGAGGTCTCGGCCAACGACGTGATGGCCCAGTTCATGTATCTGGAGTACGCGGCTCCGGAGCGGGACATCTCGCTGTACATCAACTCCCCGGGCGGGTCCTACAGCGCGATGGCCGCGGTCTACGACACGGTCCAGTACGTGAGCTGCGACGTGGAGACGGTCTGCCTCGGGCAGGCCGGGGCGTCGGCCGCGGTGCTGCTGGCGGCCGGCACACCGGGCAAGCGGTCCGTGCTGCCCGGCGCGCGCATCGTGCTGCAGCAGCCGTCGCTGCCGGAACCGGTAATGGGCCAGCCGAGTGATCTGGCCATCCAGGCGGCGGAGTTGGACCGGGTCCGGGTGATGGTCGAGGGGATGCTCGTCCGGCACACCGGGCGTACGGCCGAACAGGTGCACCAGGACCTGGAGCGGGACCTGGTCCTGGACGCGCCGCAGGCGCTGGCCTACGGGCTGGTGGACCGGGTGATGCCGACCCGCCGGACGCTGCCCGGCCTGCCGGACGCGGGGTGAGCGGCCGATGCTGCCGCCGGAGCTGCCGCCGCTGCCCGCGCTGACCCGCGCCGAGGGCGAGCTGATCGACCGTTATCTGGACGTGGTGGATTTACTGGGCCGGATCAATCCGGCGCGCAACGAGGACACCTACCGCGGGCTGCGCGCCGCGCAGGCGCTGGTACGCGCGGCGTCCGAGCTGCGTGACGCCCTGGCCCTGATGCATCTGCGGGGCGAGACGGAGCTCCACGGCGACACGCTGGCACGCGCGTTGCGGGTGCTCGACGGCGAGCGCCGGACCGCTCGCGTCGTACTCCCGCCCGACTGCGTACGGTGACACCCGCCGGACTCCGGTCCGTGCCGTCGACGGGACGGACGGGGCGGAGTCGAAACGACCCAAAGGGGTTACCGCCGTTCGGCGGAGCGTGGCGTGGTTTTACCCGACCGGGGAAGCCGCTCGGGTTGCCTGTGCGGGGGTGCCCGCGGGCGGCTTCCGCGCAGGTCCGGGGCTACGCAGGGCAGTTGACGGAAAATCGAACACAGGGCTGTCCACCCGAACGGGTGGGTGGTGAGTAACCCCACAAATCCCCGGTTCCGTTGGGATTTTCGGACACCCGTGAGTGAAGATCCCTGTCTGACGACAAGCCCTCGCCACAGCGGCGGGGCGGTCCGGGCGGACGCCGAGTCCTGCCGCCGCCCGGATTGACCCGTCGACAGAAGTGCATCGGCAGGAGTGGAGGACCCAAGCACGACGGGTCGCCGGCACGGTCGCGCCATGACCGGGCCGAGCAGCCCTTGGGGTGAAGCCGTGGCGACACGGCCGGGCAACTTCGCCAGCCCGAATCCGACAGGTCATCCTTCACAGGCGGCTGACGAAGGGTTGCGCATGACTGCGCTCAATCGTGTTCCGTCGCTGATGGCCCGGGCCGGTACGGCCTCGGCACTGACCATCGCCGCCGTGGGCGGTTCGATCGTGATACCGGGTGTCGCCTCCGACGCCTCGGCCGCCACGATGGCGACGAAGGCACTGCAGATCGCCGCCTCGAAGAAGGGCTCGCCCTACAGGTGGGGCGCCACCGGACCGAACAGGTTCGACTGCTCCGGGCTGACGCTGTACTCGTTCAAGAAGGCGGGCAAGACCCTGCCGCGTACGGCGGCCCAGCAGTACAACAAGACCCGTCACATCTCGGCCGGCAACCGCAAGGCCGGGGACCTGGTCTTCTTCCACTCGGGGTCCAGCGTCTACCACGTCGGCATCTACGCCGGGAAGGGAAAGATCTGGCACGCCCCGAAGACCGGGGACGTGGTCAAGCTCCAGAAGATCTGGACGCGCAGCGTCTGGTACGGCCGGGTCAGCTGACCCGTTCCCGCGTCGGCCGGCCGGCAGGAACTCAGGGCTACGGTTCCTGCTGGCCGGCCGCCGTGACGGTGCCCGCCGGGACCGTCCAGGGCAGTTCGATGGAGACGGTCTTGCCGCCCTCCCGGGTGGGCCGTACCCGGAGTTTGCCGCCGCACTCCGCGGTCAGCCAGCGGATGATGACCATGCCGCGCCCGTTGTCCTGCTGAACCGCGGCGGGGAGTCTTTTGGGGAAGCGCGGATGGCTGTCCGTGACGCCGATGCTCAGCTGTTCGTCGCGGTCGAGCACGAGGTCCACGGTGAAGGTGGGTGACTGCCCGAAGGTGTGCTGCACGGCGTTGGTGGCGAGTTCGGAGACGATGAGGCGGACGGTGTCCGCGGTCTCCGTCTCCGGTGGCAGTCCCCACTCCGCGAGGGTGTCCAGCACGTAGGAGCGGGCGGCGGAGACCGAGGCGGGATCGCTCGGCAGGGTGACGGATGCTTCCTGGTGGTCTGCCATGGCGACGTCGTCCCTTTCCTCGGGACCGGAGTCCGACACGGAGCGGATGGTTCGAGTACGGTCCCGGACTGGTGCTTCTTCGCCAGACTGCCATTACCGGGCCGGTCACGGGGAGCGATCCACCAAGATATGCATATATCTGTCGCTCGAAGCGGTGAACTCTGCGACCTCAGACCGTATTTGGGCGGCTCGGAAGGAGTAAGGAGTAGCCCATGCAGAACGGTCCCGCGGTACGCCGCCGGAAACTGGGCGCCGAACTGCGCACACTGCGCACCGGCGCCGGCCTCACGAGCGGTGAGGCCGCCCGTCTGGTGGGCTGGCATCAGTCGAAAGTGAGCCGGATCGAGACCGGCGCCAGCGGTGTGAAACCGGCCGATGTGCGGTTACTTCTGGACGCCTACGGCGTGGTGGAGGGCCAACTACGCGAGTTGCTCCTGGTGTTGGCGGGGTCGGAGGACACGGCGGGCCGGCACCACTGGTGGCACGCCTACCGTGGGGTCCTGCCGCCCGCCTACCGCGATTTCATCAGCCTGGAGTCACAGGCCGGCACGATGCGCACGCTGGAGACCCTGGTCGTACCGGGGCTGCTGCAGACCCCCGAGTACGCGCGCGCGGTGACCCGGGCGGCCATGGACGGGCGCGCCGACGACTCCCTGGACACCCTGGTGGAGGTGCGCCTGGCCAGGCAGGACGTGCTGCGAAACGATCCGCCGCTGGAGCTGAGCGCGGTGCTGGACGAGGCGGTGCTGCGCCGGGAGGTGGGCGGTCCCGGTGTGATGGCACGGCAGCTGGAGCGGCTGGTGGAGGCGGCCCGGCTGCCCCAAGTACGGCTCCAGGTGCTGCCGTTCGCGGCCGGAGCGCATATCGGCATCACCGGACCTTTCGTAATCTTCTCATTTCCGAGCACTTCTGATCTGGACGTGGTTGTTATCGACCAGTTGACGAGTAGCCTCTACCTGGAGCGGAAAGAAGACCTCCAGGCCTACACGGAGGCCTTCGACACGCTCCGGATCCACGCCCTTTCGCCCGAGGACTCGTTGGATTACATCGCCGCAATAGCTGACGGCGCGTAAGGAGGCACCATGACTGCACTGCCTCGGAACGTACCTTCAAGTGCTGATCTGCACGGACTGCGGTGGCTGCGCAGCAGCTACAGCACCGGAGCGAACAACTGCGTGGAGACGGCACGGCCGCGCTCCGGCCCGTCGGCCGGACTGCTCGCCGTGCGCGACTCCAAGGCTCCGGCCGGACCCGCACTGCTCTTCTCCCCCGAGAGCTGGGCGGGTTTCACGGCGGCATTCGCCGACTGATCAGCCCCAGAAGAGTCTGACCGGACACGCACGAGATCGATCAGACTCACATCCATCCGTTCCCGACTCCGTATCCGCTCGCGAGCCAGGCCCGGCCGTGTCACGCCGACTCATGGTCGTGTCTTGCCGATCACACGTACAGCGCGTTCGATCTCGGCCCCGGAGAGGTCCGCACGGGCGGTCAGCCTGAGCCGTGAGATGCCGTCCGGCACCGACGGCGGACGGAAACAGCCCACGGCCAGGCCTGCCGTCCGGCAGTCGGCCGCCCACCGCACGGCCTGCTCCGGGGACGGGGCCCGCACGGAGACCACCGCGGCGTCCGGACGTACCGCTTCCAGACCCGCGGCGGTCAGCCGTGCGTGCAGTTCCGCGGCCACCTCCCGGGCCCGCGCCGCACGCGCGGGCTCGCGGCGCAGCAGCCGCAGGGCAGCCAGCGCCGCCCCCGCCGCGGCGGGGGCAAGACCGGTGTCGAAGATGAAGGTCCGGGCCGCGTTGACCAGGTGGTCGATCACCCGGGCCGGCCCCAGCACCACCCCGCCCTGGCTGCCCAGCGACTTCGACAGGGTCGCCGTGACCACCACGTCGTCGGCCCCGGAGAGCCCGGCCGCGTACGGCGCGCCCCGCCCGCCGTCCCCGAGCACCCCGAGCCCGTGGGCGTCGTCGACGAGCAGCCCGGCGCCGTGCTCCCGGCACGCCTCGGCGAGCGCCGCCAGCGGTGCCGCGTCCCCGTCGACCGAGAACACCGTGTCGGAGACGGCCACGGCGGGCCCCTCGTGCGTCCCGAGGGCCTTGCGCACGGCGTCCGGGTCGGCGTGTCCGACGACCTGGGTGGCGCCCCGGGCCAGCCGGCAGCCGTCGATCAGGGAGGCGTGGTTGAGGGCGTCGGAGACGATCAGGGAGCCGTGCGGGCCGAGCGTGGTGACGGCGGCGAGGTTGGCCGCGTAACCGGAGGAGAAGACCAAGGCGGCCTCGAACCCGCAGAATCCGGCCAGCTCCCGCTCCAGCTCGGTGTGGAGTTCGGTCGTGCCGGTGACCAGCCGGGAGCCGGTGGAGCCGCCGCCCCAGGTCCGGGCCGCCCCGGCGGCACCCTCGGCGACCTCCGGGTGGTGGGCGAGGCCGAGGTAGTCGTTGCTCGCCAGGTCCAGCAGCGGCGAGTCGGCGGGGCGGGGGCGCAGGGTCCGTACGAGTCCGGCGCGGCGGCGCTGTTCCGCCTGTTCGTCGATCCAGCCGAACGCCATGGCCCCTCCGGTGAATTTGTAGGCAGTGGACAGACCCTAGCGGGATCATCAGGCGCCCACTGTGTGGCAATACCCACACGTCGAACTGACAGGGTTGTGCAAACTCTCCTTGGCCCAGAGCAGCCTCGTAGTACAGGATCGGCTCTCATGGACCTGCTGAACACGCTGGTGGACAAGGGGCTTCGGCGCGAGCTGCCGACCCGCGAGGAAGCGCTCGCCGTTCTGGCGACCTCCGACGACGACGTGCTCGACGTGGTGGCCGCGGCCGGCAAGGTGCGCCGGCAGTGGTTCGGCCGGCGCGTGAAACTCAACTACCTGGTCAACCTCAAGTCGGGCCTGTGCCCCGAGGACTGCTCCTACTGCTCGCAGCGGCTGGGCTCCTCCACCGGGATCCTGAAGTACAGCTGGCTGAAACCCGACGAGGCCTCCAAGGCGGCCGCCGCGGGCCTGGCCGGGGGCGCCAAGCGGGTCTGCCTGGTGGCCAGCGGGCGCGGTCCGACCGACCGGGACGTGGACCGGGTCGCGGGCACCATCAAGGCCATCAAGGAGCAGAACGAGGGCGTCGAGGTGTGCGCCTGCCTCGGCCTGCTCTCCGACGGCCAGGCGGAGCGGCTGCGCGAGGCGGGCGCGGACGCCTACAACCACAACCTCAACACGTCCGAGGGGACGTACGGGGACATCACGACCACCCACACGTACGCCGACCGGGTGGACACGGTCAACAAGGCGCACGCGGCGGGCCTGTCGGCCTGCTCCGGCCTGATCGCCGGCATGGGCGAGAGCGACGAGGACCTGGTCGACGTGGTCTTCTCGCTGCGCGAGCTGGACCCGGACTCCGTTCCGGTGAACTTCCTGATCCCGGTCGAGGGCACCCCGTTGGCCAAGGAGTGGAACCTCACCCCGCAGCGCTGCCTGCGCATCCTGGCGATGGTGCGGTTCGTCTGCCCGGACGTGGAGGTCCGCATCGCGGGCGGCCGCGAGGTCCATCTGCGCACCATGCAGCCGCTCGCGCTGCACCTGGCCAACTCGATCTTCCTCGGCGACTACCTGACCACCGAGGGTCAGGCGGGCCAGGCCGACCTGGAGATGATCGCGGACGCCGGGTTCACGGTGGAGGGCGCCGAAGAGGTGACGCTGCCGCAGCACCGGGCCGAGGTCCGGGGCGGCTGCGGGTCGCAGGGGGCCGAGGGCGCCGGGTGCGGATCCCACGCCGAGGACGGCTGCGGCTCGGTGTGCGGCTCCCATGAAGGTGCCGCCGAGGGTGCGGCCGTCCCGGCCGTCAACGAACCGCGCACCGACCTGGTCGCGGTCCGCCGCCGGGGCGCCGGAACGGATCTCGCGCCCAATGCCTGAGCCCGGCCTCGGCGTCCCCGAGCTGCTGGCGCTCGACCGCCGGCACGTCTGGCATCCGTACGGCCCGATGCCCGGCCGGGCCGAACCGCTCGTCGTGGAGTCGGCGAGCGGGGTCCGGCTGCGGCTCGCGGACGGCTCCGGCGAGTTGGTCGACGGGATGTCGTCCTGGTGGTCGGCGATCCACGGCTACAACCACCCGGTGCTCAACGAGGCCGCGCACGACCAGCTCGGCAGGATGAGCCATGTGATGTTCGGCGGGCTCACCCACGAGCCCGCCGTCCGGCTGGCGAAGCTCCTCGTCGACATCACGCCGGCCGGCCTTGAGCACGTCTTCCTCGCCGACTCGGGATCGGTGTCGGTCGAGGTCGCGGTGAAGATGTGCCTGCAGTACTGGCGCTCCCTCGGCCGCCCCGCGAAGCAGCGCCTGCTGACCTGGCGCGGCGGCTACCACGGCGACACCTGGCAGCCGATGTCGGTGTGCGACCCCGAGGGCGGGATGCACGAGCTCTGGTCCGGCGTGCTGCCCCGCCAGGTGTTCGCGGACGCGCCCCCGGCGGAGTACGACGAGTCCTACGCCGAGCAGCTGCGCTCGACGATCGAACGGCACGCGCACGAACTGGCCGCGGTGATCGTGGAGCCGGTGGTGCAGGGCGCCGGCGGGATGCGCTTCCACTCCCCCGCCTACCTGCGGGTGCTGCGCGAGGCGTGCGACGCGCACGACGTGCTGCTGGTGTTCGACGAGATCGCGACCGGCTTCGGGCGCACCGGCGCGCTGTTCGCGGCGGACCACGCGGCCGTCACCCCGGACGTGATGTGCGTCGGCAAGGCGCTGACCGGCGGTTACCTGACGATGGCCGCGACCCTGTGCACTCCCCGGGTGGCCGACGGGATCTCGCGGGGCGAGGTGCCGGTGCTGGCGCACGGGCCGACGTTCATGGGCAACCCGCTCGCGGCCTCGGTCGCCTGTGCGTCGCTGGGGCTGCTGCTCGGCCAGGACTGGCTCGCGGAGGTCAAGCGGATCGAGGCGGGGCTGTGGGAGGGCCTGGCACCTGCCCGGGAGTTCGCCGGGGTCCGGGACGTCCGGGTCCTCGGCGCCATCGGGGTGGTCCAGCTGGACCACGAGGTCGACATGTTGGCCGCCACGGCCGCCGCCGTGCGCGAGGGCGTGTGGCTGCGCCCGTTCCGCGACCTCGTGTACACGATGCCGCCGTACGTCACGGGTGACGCGGACGTGGCACGGATCGCGCGCGCGGTGTGCGCCGCCGCGCGGGAGGGATGAGCATGCCGATCCTGGTGATCACGGGGACGGGCACGGAGGTCGGCAAGACGGTCACCACGGCCGCGGTCGCCGCCGCCGCGCTCGCGGCGGGCCGCTCGGTGGCGGTCCTGAAGGCCGCGCAGACGGGGGTACGGCCCGACGAGCGCGGGGACGCCGACGAGGTCGCGCGGCTCGCGGGTGCCGTGACGGCGGCCGAAGTCGCCCGTTTCCCGGAGCCGTTGGCACCGGGCACGGCGGCCCGCAGGGCGGGGCTGGCCGCCGTGCGGCCGCAGGACGTGGCCGAGGCCGCCGCCAAGCTGGCCACCGAGCACGAGCTGGTGCTGGTCGAGGGTGCGGGCGGGCTGCTCGTCCGGTTCGACGCGGCGGGCGGCACACTGGCGGACGCGGCCCGGCTGCTGAACGCGCCGGTGCTGGTGGTGGCGTCGGCCGGGCTCGGCACGCTGAACACCACCGAGCTGACGGCCCGTGAACTGCGGCGCCGGGAGTTGGAGTTGCTGGGCGTGGTGATCGGCAGCTGGCCGGACTCCCCCGATCTGGCGTCGCGGTGCAATGTCGCCGACCTGCCGGAGGTGGCCGGGGCGCCGCTGCTGGGTGCGCTGCCGGCCGGGGCGGGCGCCCTCTCCCCCGCCGACTTCCGTGCGGTGGCGCCGAGTTGGCTGTCGCCGCGGCTGGACGGAAGCTGGGACGCGGAGGCGTTCCGGGGCCGGGAAGCGCCGTAGGGGCAGGGCGGGCCGTCGGCCGGGTGCGGCTGAGTGGGGGCTGGTCGCGCAGTTCCCCGCGCGTGCAGGTCCAGTGCGGAGCGGTAGTGGTGGTCCGC
>NZ_JBIAVV010000001.1:0-44315 GCF_042894765.1 Streptomyces sp. NPDC001507 | reverse complement strand
GGGGGGGGGGGGGGGGGCGCGGGGGGCGGGGCGGGGGGGCGGGCCGCCGGGCGGGGGGGGGCGGGGCCGGTCGCCCCCCCCCCCCCCCCCCCGGGGGCCCCCCCCCCCGCCCCACGGCCTACGGCGACTCCCCCAGCAGCCGTACCAGTTCGATCCGGGAGCGGATCCCCAGCCGGCTGAAGACCCCCCGCAGATGGTGGTCGATGGTGCGGGGACTGAGGTTGAGGCGGTCGGCGATCTCGCGGTTGGTGGCGCCATCGGCGGCCATCCGCGCGACCATCAGCTGCTGGGCGGTGAGCACGGCGGCCGGGTCGGATGCACCGGTGGCAGGTGTCAACGCCGTGCCGAGGGCCCGGAGTTCGGCGCGTGCCTGGGCGGCACAGTGCGGGGCGCCGAAGGACTCGAAGGCCTCCAGGGCGCTGTGCAGCCGGTCGCGGGCCTCGGTGCGCTGCCGCAGCCGGCGCAGCGCACCGCCGAACAGCAGCTCGGTGCGGGCGCGTTCGAAGTCCCGGGTGCCCCGCGCGTGCAGGTCCAGTGCGGAGCGGTAGTGCTGGACCGCCTCGGCACCGGGGGCGAGCAGGGCCCGGCAGCGGGCGCTGAGCGCGAGGTCGTCGGGGCTGCGCACGGCCGTCGCCCAGCGGTCGTAGTCGGCGTGCGCGGCGCGGGCGACCCGGGTGTCACCGGTGCGGACGGCGGCCTCGACGTAGTGCGGGGTGGCCAGGTGCCGGATGGCCCGGTGGCCGTGTCCGGGACCGAACCCGGCGAGGGCGCGCAGCCGGGCGGCGGCCGCCGGGAATCGGCCGCCCGCCAGGTCGAGGAAGGCGAGCGCCCACTGGGCGAGGGCGGCGGGCAGGCCCAGTCCGTGTGCCAGGGCGTGCGAGCGGGCGGCCGCCGCGCGCTCCCGGCAGGCCTCCTCGTCCCCGGTGACGGCGGCGAACATCGCGAGCGCGGCCTGGAGATGGCAGGCCCCGTTGTCCTGTCCGGTGGCGTACGCCTGGCGCAGGGCCTCCTGGGTGGCGGCCTCGGCGGCCCGGGGACGGCCGGTCCAGAAGTCGGCGTAGGCGCGGAACTCCATGGCCTGGGCGACGGTGCCGGGGATGCCGCGCGAGCGGGCGGAGGCGGCGGCCCGGAGGGTGGCGGTGACGGCCCGGGTGTGGTCGCCGAGCAGCAGCGCGGCGATGCCGGAGTGGATCAGCAGGCTAGGGTCGCCGCCGGGCCCGCAGCGGCCCGCGGCGCCCTTGAGGAGCACGCGGGCGTCGGCGTAGCGGCCTTCGACGGCGCAGGCGAGGGCCGCGAGGATGCCGGACGGCGGGAGGTCGAGCCACTGGGCGAGGACATGGGCCTCGCGGCAGCGTCTGAGGTCGCCGGTGTAGACGGCGGCCTCGGTGGCGAGCGCGAGGAGTTCCAGCGCATCGGCGGAACGTTCCTGCCTGACGGCGGCGGCGAGCAGGGCGTCGAAGGCCTCGGCGGCGTTGCCGGCTCTCAGGGCGAGGACGCCGCTCAGGGCGGAGTTGTCCGTGCGGGCGGCGAGCCGTCGCGCCCGGTCGGGTTCACCGGAGCGCCAGGCGTCGGCGGCGGCCAGGGCGAGGAGGCGGGCCTCCTCGGCCGGGTCCGGGCAGAGGTCGGCGGCCCGTTCGGCGAGGGCGCGGGCCAGGGCGGGGCGCCCTTCGGAGCGGGCCCGGTCGGCGGCGGTGCGCAGTTCCGCCGCGAGCCGGGCGCTGGGGCCGAGGGCGGCGGCGCCCCGGTGCCAGGAGCGGCGGGCCGTCTCGCCCTTGCCGCCGAGGACCCGGGCGAGCAGCAGGTGGGCCGCGCGCCGGTCGGCCGGTGAGCCCGTCTCGTAGGCGGCGATCCGGGTCCAGGAGTCGCGGAAGAACACCCCGCCGGCGCTGGCGTGGGCGACCCCGGCCGCCTCGGCGGTCTCCAGCGGGCGGGTGTCGAGCCGGCCGGCGATGACCGCGCGCAGGAAGGCGTGGGTGGCGACCGGGTACTGGTCGGCGGCGGCGAGCAGCAACAGCAGCCGGGCCTCGTCGGGCAGGGCGCGGATCTCCCGGCGCAGGGCGTGGAGCAACGCCGGTGCCAGTTCGCCCGGTTCGACCGGCAGCGGGTCGGCCCCCGCGGCCTGCCGTTCGGTGAGGCGCGGCACGAGTTCGGCCACGGCGCGTTGGTCCTCGTATACGACTCGTGTCACCCGGACGCGGACGCCCTCGGGGAGCGCCGAAGCCGGGCATGGCCCCGCGTCGGTCGGTTGCGGTGGCGAAGTGCGGTCAAGGTGTGGGGGGTTCACCGGTATCACCACACGAATGACGTTACTGGCGAGTTAGTTGCTTCGTAAAGACTGGCGACTTCGCCGATGCGGCGCGCGTAGACCCGTCCTGACACTCCTGAACAACCCCACCCGTTTCAGGAGGCATCATGCAACGCGCCAAGCGTCGCATCGCAACCGCTCTGTCGGCGATAGCCGGTTCGCTCCTTCTGTCCCTCCCCCTGAGTGCCGGCACCGCGCAGGCGGCGAGCCACGAGCCGATCGTGTTCGTGCACGGTCTGAGCAGTGACTCCAGCAGCTGGAACACCTGGATCGCGGACTTCGAGGCGGACGGCTACTCGTCCTCCGAGCTGTACGCCATCTCGTACGACTGGACGAAGTCGAACGTCACCACGGCCTCGACGCTGTCCACGTACATCCAGTCCGTCCTCTCCAAGACCGACGCCTCGAAGGTCGACCTGGTGGTGCACTCCATGGGTGCGCTCAACAGCCGCTACTACCTCAAGAACCTCGGCGGGACCGCGTACGTGGACCACTTCGTGTCGGTCGCCGGGGTGAACCACGGGACCAGCGTCGCCTCGCTGTGCGGCTG
Organism: Streptomyces sp. NPDC001507; assembly: GCF_042894765.1. NCBI lineage: Bacteria > Bacillati > Actinomycetota > Actinomycetes > Kitasatosporales > Streptomycetaceae > Streptomyces > Streptomyces sp. NPDC001507. Next base: position 41,460 of record NZ_JBIAVV010000001.1, on the reverse strand, counting down.
GCTGTACACCTCCTGCAAGGAGATGACGACCGGCAGCTCGTTCCTGACCGCCCTGAACTCCGGTGACGAGACGCCCGGCAGCGTCTCGTACGCGGCGTACTGGTCGGACTGCGACGCGGCGATCGACCCGGACACCTCGGCGGAGCTGAGCGGCGCGACCAACGTCGACGTCGGCTGCATCTCGCACACCGACATGAACGACGACCACGGCGTCTACGAGCAGGTGCGCGACTTCATCGGCTGAGCCTTCCGCGGCAGCGGGGGTGCGACGGGCCGCAACGGGGGACAATCACCGTAGACCTGCTTCCGTCGGGAGGTCCGTCATGCGGCTGATGTCCGCCGGCGCCGGGACACCGGTGCGGGATCCCGTCCACCACCCGCTGTTCGCGCGCTTCTACGCCCGCTACAGCGTCACCGCCGAGACGAGTCTCGGCATGGCGGCCATCCGGGAGCGGCTGCTCTCGGGGCTGTCCGGGCGGGTGATCGAGATCGGCGCGGGCAACGGGCTGAACTTCGACCGGTACCCCGGCTCGGTCGCGGAGGTCGTCGCGATCGAACCGGAGCGCACCCTGCGGCGGTTGGCGGCGGAGGCCGCCGTGCGCGCCGACGTCCCGGTGGACGTGGTGCCGGGCGCGGCGGAGGCGCTGCCGGTGAAGAGCGAGGCCTTCGACGCGGCGGTGTTCTCACTGGTGCTGTGCAGCGTCCGGGATGTGCAGCGGGCGCTCGCGGAGGTACGGCGGGTGCTGCGGCCCGGCGGTGAGCTGCGGTTCTTCGAGCACGGCGCGGGCGGTGGCCCGGCGATGCGGTTCACCCAGCGGGCCCTGGACCGGACGGTGTGGCCGCTGCTCGGCGGCGGCTGCCATCTGTCCCGGGAGCCGGTCGCCGAACTGCGCGCGGCCGGGTTCGAACTCGGTCCGTACCGCCGGGTGTTCCTGCCGGAGAACGGCCCGCGGCTGCCCTCCTCGTACTGTGCGCTGGGCGTCGCGCGCAAGCCTTCGGAGGCTTGATCACGGACCCGGGGGCCGGTCACAGGCTCCAGCGGCGCAGTTCCTCGGCGATGTCCGCGACGCTCGCCTCGCCGTTCTTCACCAGCCGGGCCAGGTCGCGGACCTGCTCGGGCGAGGTGACGACCTTGAGGCCGCTGGCGACCAGGTAGGCGTAGGCGACCGAGGACGCGAACAGGGCGTTCGAGCGCTCCAGGGCCGGGACGTGGATCAGCAGCTGGAGCAGGGCGGCGGCGCGGGCCTGCGGGGTGTCGTAGACGGGGACGTCGAATATCTCGGCCCGGTGCCTGGCGACGGCGGCGATCAGCGCACCCCAGTCGGTGACCTGCGGGTCTCCGGGGGTCTTCTGTTCGGCGAGCATGAGGAGCCAGGCGAGGTCGATCGTCAGGTCGCTCAAGGGATCAGTGACGGCCTTCGGTCTTGTCAGACGTGTCGGTAGCCTGCGTCTCGCCGAACTCCTCGGCGAAGACGGACTCGTACTGCTTCATGAAATCGGCGGCGGCCTCGACGAACGTTCGGCCGGCCTCACCCGTGTCCTGCATGACCAGTTCCTCTATGTAGCGGTTGACACTCACACCGCGCGCGAGAGCGCGTTCGCGGGCCGCCCTGGCGGTGCCCTCGTCCACTCGCACGTTCAGCTGGGTCTTCGCCATATCTCGAAGCTAGCGCGGATGCGCTAGCAATGCCAGCGCGCATCGGAATCGAAAAGTGGTACCGGCTGTGGGACGGGTCACACTACGCTCGACCCGGACAAAGAGGCCGGGCAGACAAGTCGGACGACCGTCGTGCGAAACGGGGAGGCAGTCTTGTCCACAGCAGCTGCGGAGGCGCCCGCCGCCGACGGGATCGCGGCCCGCGCGCGCGGGCTGACCAAGGCGTACGGCGCGGGTGAGACGGCGGTGCTCGCACTGGACTCGGTGGACGTCGACATCGCGCGCGGCCGCTTCACCGCGGTGATGGGGCCCTCGGGCTCCGGCAAGTCCACGTTGATGCACTGCCTGGCGGGGCTGGACACCGTGTCGGCCGGTCAGGTCTGGCTCGGCGGCACCGAGACGACGGGCCTGAGGGAGCGCGAGCTGACCCGGCTGCGCCGGGACCGGATCGGGTTCATGTTCCAGTCGTTCAACCTGATCCCGACGCTGAACGCGGCCGAGAACATCACCCTGCCCATGGACATCGCGGGCAAGAAGCCGGACGAGAAGTGGCTGGACCAGGTCATCGACACGCTCGGGCTGCGGGACCGGCTCAAGCACCGGCCCGCGCAGCTCTCCGGCGGCCAGCAGCAGCGGGTGGCCTGCGCGCGGGCGCTGGCCTCCCGCCCGGAGCTGATCTTCGCCGACGAGCCGACGGGGAACCTGGACTCGCGGGCGGGTCTGGAGGTGCTGGGCTTTCTGCGGGAGGCGGTCGACCGGCTCGGCCAGACGGTCGTCATGGTGACCCACGACCCGGGCGCCGCGGCCCACTCCGACCTGGTCCTCTTCCTGGCGGACGGCCGGATCGTGGACCGGATGGAGGGACCGACGGCGGACGCCGTACTGGAACGCATGAAGCGTTTCGACGTGGGACGCGGGTCCGCCGGGCCCGAGGAGGACTGACCCGGTGCTCAAGGCGACCCTGCGCAGCTTCCTGGCGCACAAGGGACGGCTGCTGCTGTCCGCGCTGGCCATCGTCCTGTCCGTGGCGTTCGTCGCGGGCAGCCTGATCTTCTCCGACACCGTCACCCGCACCTTCGACCGGCTGTTCGCCTCCACCTCCGCCGACGTGACGGTGGAGCCGAAACAGGACCTGAAGTCGTCGGTGCCGACCGGTGCCGTCCAGACCGTGCCGGCCTCGCTGGCGGGTGAGATCGCCAAGGTCGACGGGGTTGCGGCGACCCATGCGGACGTGTCCGTGCAGAACGTCGTGGTGGTCGACAGCCGCAACAGGTCGGTCGGCCCGACCACCGGCGCCCCCACCATCGCCACGGACTGGTACCTCACCCACCGCAGCCCCCTGAAGCTGACCTCGGGTCACACCCCGCAGGGCGCAGGCCAGGCCTTGCTCGACGCGGACACCGCCGCCCAGAAGCACGTGCGTATCGGCGACACGCTCACCGTGCAGGCCCAGCCCGGCACCTTCGAGGTCGAGGTCGTCGGCATCGCCACCTTCACCACCACCAACCCCGGTGCCGCCCTGGTCTTCCTCGATCCGGCGGTCGCCGCCAAGGAACTGCTGGGCACCCCTGGCCGGGCCACCAGTATCTCGGTGGACGCGGCGCAGGGGGTGCCGGACGCCCGGCTCAAGAGCCGTATCGGCGCGGCGATCGGGACCGGCGGGTACGACCTGAAGACCGCCGACGAGCAGGCGAAGTCCTCCGCCGCCGACCTCGGCAGCTTCCTCGACGTCATCAAGTACGTGATGCTGGGATTCGCGGGCATCGCGACCCTGGTCGGCATCTTCCTGATCGTCAACACCTTCTCCATGCTGGTCGCCCAGCGCACCCGCGAACTGGGCCTGCTGCGCGCGTTGGGCGCCGACCGCCGGCAGATACGGCGGTCCGTGCTCACCGAGGCGGTGCTGCTCGGTCTTGGCGGCTCCACGCTGGGCCTGGGCGCCGGGATCGGGCTGGCATTCGGGCTGATCGGGCTGATGAGCGCGTTCGGCATGCACCTCAAGGCCGCCGAGATGGTCATCGGCTGGGGAACGCCGGTGGCGGCGTACGTCGTGGGTGTCGGCGTCACATTCGTCGCCGCGTATCTGCCCGCCCGGCGCGCGGCCGCCGTGTCGCCGATCGCGGCGCTCGTGGACGCCGACATCGCCGGTGTGGGCAAGCCGCTCAAGGTGCGGGCGATCGCCGGCTCGGCCGTCGGGGCGCTGGGGGTCGCGGCCCTGGCGGGGTGCGCGACCGCGGCCAGGACGGCTTCGGCGGCCTCGCTGCTGGGGCTCGGGGTGATCCTGACCCTGATCGCTACCGTCATCGCGGGCCCGCTGCTCGTCCGGCCCGTCATCCGGGTCCTCGGCGCGGCCTTTCCCGCCCTGTTCGGCTCGGTCGGCCGGATGAGCCAGCGCAACGCCCTGCGCAACCCGCGCCGTACCGGCGCCACCGCCGCCGCGCTCATGGTGGGGCTCGCCCTGGTCGCGGGCATGTCGGTGGCCAGCGCCTCCATGTCCAAGTCCTTCGACCAGCAGATCGACAAGACGCTCGGCGCCGACTTCGTCGTCCAGAACGGCAACTTCCTGCCGTTCACGCAGGAGATCACGGACAAGGTCCGCGGCACGGAGGGCGTGGGGCTGGTCGTACGGCAGCGGTTCGCGCCGGTGGCGGTACGGCTGCCGGACGGCAAGCGGGTCACCACGACCGCCGCCGGGTACGACTCCCAGGTCGACGAGGTCGCCCATGTCGCTTACAAGGGCGGCGGCACCGCTGCCGCGCTGGCCGACGGCAGCCTCGGCATGGACGTCACCTTCGCCGAGGACCACAAGGTGCGCCTCGGCAGCGTGCTCCCCGTCGAGTTCCAGGGCGGGAAGAAGGCCGAGATGAAGGTGGGCGCCCTCACCGACCAGGGCAGCGGTGGCGGATTCGGCACGCAGGGCGGCTTGTTCTTCGGCATCGCCACCGTGGAGAAGTACGTCCCCGGCGGCCAGGACTCGTCCTTGTACGTCAACCGGGCCCCGGGCACCAGCGCCGACCAGCTGCGCTCACGGCTGGAGAGGACGCTGGCGCCGTATCCGCAGGTGCAGGTGCGTGACCAGGCCGACTACAAGAAGCTGGTCCACGATCAGATCGCAGTCCTGCTCTACCTGGTGTACGCGCTGCTCGGGCTGGCGATCGTCATCGCGGTGCTCGGCGTCGTCAACACCCTCGCCCTGTCGGTCGTGGAACGCACCCGGGAGATCGGGCTGCTGCGCGCGATCGGGCTGGCCCGGCGGCAGTTGCGCCGGATGATCCGGCTGGAGTCGGTGGTGATCGCGGTGTTCGGCGCGGTGCTGGGACTCGCGCTCGGGCTCGTGTGGGGCGTGTGCACCCAGCAGGTCCTGGCGCTTCAGGGCATGAAGGCGCTGGCCGTGCCGTGGGGCACGATCGTCGCGGTGGTGATCGGCTCGGCGGTCGTCGGGGTCGTGGCCGCGCTGCTGCCGGCGTTGCGCGCATCGCGCATGAATGTGCTGGCCGCCATCGCGCACGAGTGAGAAGCGTGCCGCCGTCCCTTCCGCTGCGGGGCCGGCCTGCTCACTCCCGCGTCGGCCGGCCGGCGGCGCGCGAAGCGCCGAACTCGGGCTCGCACGGGGTATGGAGGCGTAGCACGGCCGACCCGGCAGCCGGACCATGACGCCGGCTCCCGCGCCCTCCCGCGCCCCCGCGGGTCAGTGCGGCCGTCCGCGGACGGCGGGTGTCCGCCCCCGTGCGGCCAGGGCCCTCAGGAGTGCGCTCCGCCCGCGGTCGGGGACCGTCCACAGCGTCTGGCCCCGCACCCCCCACTGCTCCAGCAGGGCGTTGGCCGCGAGGAAGCCGCTCGTGGCCGCCCGTTCCATGAGCGCCACGGGCAGGCCGGTGCGGACCAGGTCGCCGGCCACGAACAGTCGGGGGTGCGGGGTGCGGACGGCGGGGCGGTCGCCGTAGCCGCCCACCGGGAACAGGGGGCAGTCCTCGCGCCACTCGTGGCGGGCGTCGACCACCGTGGCCGTGGTGGTCTCCGGGTAGACGCGGTGCAGTTGGCCGAGGAGGCGCTCGTGTTCGACGTCCCGGGCAACTCCGGGCGGTACGGCGTAGGCGTGCAGTTCGACGACGGAACCGCCGGTGCGCGCGCTCCAGCGTGCCGCCTCGTCCTCGTAGCGTTCCAGCACGCTGATGTTGTCCAGGGTGCCGAAGCCGCTGGTGCCGAGGAAGCCTGGCCGGTCGGGTGCGACGGGCCGGTCCAGCCACACCCGGCTCACCAGGAAGGGCGGGGCGGTACGCAGCCGTCCGATCCGCTCGCGCCACGGCGCGTCGCCCAGGTGCCGGCTGCGCTCGACCAGCGAGCGGAGCCCCGAGCTGTCCAGGGCGAGGACGACCCCGTCGTAGGGCCGCTCGTCCCGTTCGGAGGCGACCACGAGACCGCCGTCCGGGGTGGGCGTGACGTGCTCGACGGCCGTGCCGGTGCGCACCTGCGCGTGGTGCCGGGCCAGGTAGCCGGCGAGCGGGTCCCACAGGGCGGCCGGAAAGGGGGCGCGGGGCACGTCGAACAGCAGGCCCTCGGCGGAGCCGAGGAAGTAGATGTGGAACATCAGCGCCATCTCGGCCGCCGACAGCTGACGCGGATCGGCGAAGAAGCTCCGGGAGAAGACCTCGAAGGCCAGGTGCCGGGCGTCTGCCGGGAATCCCACGACGTCCAGGAAGTCGTGGGCGCTGGTGCCGTCCAGCTGGTCGTACACCTCGGGCACGCGCACGTCGAGCAGGGGCAGGGCCGCACGCGGGGCCATGGCGCGCAGGTCCGCGAGACGGAAGGAGGGGCTCAGTGCCGCGAAGCCGAGCGCGCTGAGCGGCGGGGTGCGCGGGACGTGCCGGAAACTGTCGCGCAGGCCGCCGGCGTGCAGCAGCGGGTAGTCCGGAAGGCCGGTGAGGCGCTCCAGGCCGGGGTCGGTCCGGCGCAGCAGTCCGCGCAGGTTGTAGTACTGGCGGAAGAACGCGTGGAATCCGCGGCTCATGGTCACCGTGGTGCCGTCGCGCAGTTCGGTCGGCCGGCCGCCGACCCGCCCGCCGAGGTACGGCTGCTTCTCGTACACGGTGACGGCCACCCCGCGCTCGGCGAGCGCGGTGGCGGCGGCCAGGCCGGCGATGCCCGCGCCGACCACCGCCACCGACGGCGGGCTCCCCTGCACCCGGGAGGCGCCGGGCCGGGCCGGCAGGATCCGGGCCCGCCGGTCGCGTCCCCGGCGCGCGGCGCCCTGGTGTGCGGTCCTCATGCGTCCTCCCGGGGGCCGGGCGCCCGGCGCGCGACGAAGGTATGGGTGATGCCGGTCTGCCAGCCCGGCAAGGGCAGGGCTCGCACCTGGTCGAAGCCGGCCGCGCCGAGCCTCCGCGCGAGGCGCCCGGCGGTGTCGAACTCGACCACGCTGCGCCACAGGTGCCGGTACAGCGGCCCGTCCCCCAGCAGGGTCGCCACGGGCTGTACGACACCCCGGCACACCAGCGTCCACACCGCTCGGTCGGCGCGCCGCCCGCGGAGGGTGTACTCGTGCACGGCGAGCCGCCCGCCCGGCCGCAGCAGCCCGTGCACGGCGGCGAGGACGGCGTCGGGATCGGTGACGTTGCGCAGGAGGTAGGCCGCGAACACGGCGTCGAAGGGGCCGCGCACCCCGGCCTCGGACAGCCGCTCGGCAGGGGCGTGCACGAAGGTCACCCCGTCCGCCCACGGTTTGGCCGCGGCCCGCCGGAGCATGCCGGCCGAGGCGTCCACGGCCGTGACGTCGGCGGCGGGCAGGACGCGGCGCAGCGCGGCGGTGGAGGCGCCGGTACCGCAGCCGAGGTCGAGCAGGCGCAGCCCCTGGCCCCGTCCGGGCAGGCCGAGCCGCCGCGCCGAGCGGCGCAGGTGGGCGTGGTAGCCGGGGTTGACGGCCACGAACGTGTCGTAGCTGCGGGAGGCGTGGTCGAAGGCGGCGGCGAGGTCGTCGTCGCGCAGCAGCGTCATGCGGTCTCCGTCGGGAGGAGGTGCGGGGCGGGTGGGTCCGGCGCGGGGCGGGCGGCGCCGGCGGATGGGGCTGGGCGGGCGGCGGATGGGGCTGGCTGGGCGGCGGACGGGCCTAGGGGGGCGGCGGATGCGGCTCGGTGGCGCAAGGTGCCGACGGATGCGGCGGCGCGGGTGGGTCGAAGGGACGGCGGGGCAGGCGGGGCAGCTCCAGGGCGGAGCGCAGCATCGGGCCGACGGGTGCGTGCAGGCCGATGCGCAGGTCCTCGTGCAGGCGGGTGTCTCCGTCGAGGAAGCGCAGCAGCCGTGCCATGGGCACGCGGGCGAACAGCCGGCAGAACAGTTCGGGGCCGTCGGCACGGCCGCTGTCCAGGGCGCGCAGCAGGACGGCGTCCATGGCGCGGGAACGCGCCGAGTGGGCGGGGGGCGGCATCGGGCGGCGCCCGCGGCGCAGGGCCTCGGCGACGGCAGTCGTCTGGCGCTGCAGTCCGGCGAAGGTGTACCCGGTGGCGGGGCGGGTGGCTCCGCCGGCGGCGCCGATGCGGAAGACCGAGGCTCCGCTCTGCCGGGGGATCGGCGCGTCGGTCATCGGGATGACGCCGGTCTCGGTGGCCAGGACCTGGCGTTCGCCGATCCGCAGCACCTCGTCGGCGTAGTGCCGTACGGCGGCCTCGTAGCGCTCCCGCGTGAGGACGTGCCGGGAGAACTCGGTGTACTCCACCAGCGCCTCGCACGGCCCGGTCGGCAGGACGTAGCCGAAGGACAGGCCGTGGTCGGGCTGCGGGGTGCGGAAGTCCATCAGTTCCACGACGGCCGGGTCGAAGGCGGGCCGGGCGGTGCGCACGAACCAGCCGTGGAAGTGCTGGAGCAAGGCGGTGCGTGCGGCCGGCAGGCTGCCCGGTGGGCGGGAGTCGAGGACCCAGCGGGCACTGAGCAGCCGCGCCCGGCCGTCGGCGTCCCTCAGGTGGAGGTGCGTGCCACCGGGCACGTCCTCCACCGCCTCGACAGTCGCTTCCAGGCGCCGGACGTTGGGGCTGCGGGCCAGGTCCCGGGAGACCAGGCGCTCGAAGTCGCCGGAGCGGATCATGCGGTAGCGCAGCGGGGCGATCCCCCCTTCGACCGGGGCGCCGGTGCGCGGGCGCACCCGCAGGCGCTGCCACTCGGCTCGCACCGCCGCGTCGAACCGCCCGGGTCCCGCCGCCCAGTAGCACCAGGTCCGTGGGGGCGGCCGCAGCGGTCCGGGCGGCGCGTCGACCAGCACCACGGACGGTGTCCGCAGGCCTGGCACGCTTCCGGCGAGCCGGTGGGCCAGCGACAGCCCGGCGGCGCCCGCACCGACGACGGCCACGTCAGTCTCCGGCACGGCCTCTCCCTTCCTCGGCTTCCTCGGCATCCTCGGCGTTCCGGTCCGGTCCGCGTGCCACTCCCGGCGGCGGGTCCTGCGGCGGTGCCGCGCTCCGGACGGGCGGTCGGAGGACACGGCGCCCGCTCTCGGCTGCCCCGGCCTGGTCTTCCGGATTGTGTACCCCGGCGGATGCAGGCACCTCGCTGACGGCGAGCGGCCGAACGCCGGAGACGGCACGGTGGAGTGGGCGGCCCCGGTGGCCGCCGCGATCGCGTGACACGTGCGCGCATCCGTCCGCGCCGCCCGCGCCGAAGCAGACGGGTGACGGGAACGACGGACACAGACACGACGGAGGGAACCGGTATGCGTCCCACGCACGCGAAGGACCACCCCGCGAGCGCGCCGCCGCGGCCGATGGCGGCCGCGCCCGTGGCGTCACTTGCGCGCAGGCCGGTGGCCGACGGCGGAGAGGGACCCGGCAGGACCGAGGCACGCCCGGTGGCGAGCGGACCGCTTCCCGCCGGGTCCGCCGAGGTGCGTGAGGTCGACGCCGATGTGCCCGGCGCTGTCGGCCGGATGCTCGACCATGTGCTGGCGGAGCGCCTGCGCCGCGCCCGGCTGGCGGATCCCCTGTTCGCCGAGGAGCTGGCCGAACGAGTGGCACGCTTCACTCTGCAGGGTGGCAAGCGGACGCGCGCGCAGTTGGTCTGGTGGGCCTCGCGAGCCTGCGGGGGCCGGGACCCGGCGGCCGCGGCGGCGGCCCTGCAGATCGCAGCCGCCCTGGAACTGCTCCAGACGTGCGCGCTCGTGCACGACGACGTGATGGACCGGGCCTCGCTGCGGCGTGGCCGGCCCGCGCTGCACACGGACCTGACCGACAGGTTTGCCGGCGAGGTGGGACCCGAACGGGCCGGGCGGTTCGGGCAGTCGGCCGCGGTCCTCGCCGGGGACCTGGCGCTGGCCTGGGCCGACGACCTGGTGGCGGAGTCGCCGCTGGCGCCCTGGACCGGGGTGGTGGTGCGGCGGCTGTGGAGCGACATGCGCACGGAGATGGTGGCGGGCCAGTACCTGGACGTACAGGGCCAGATCACCGCGCCGCGGTCCCTGCCCCGCGCGCTGCGCGCCGCCCGCCTGAAGAGCGCCCTGTACTCCGTGGAGCGGCCCCTCGCCCTGGGGGCCACCGCGGCGGGCGCGGACGATCTGACGCTACGTCGGCTGTGCGAGGCCGGACGCTGTGTGGGCATGGCGTTCCAGCTGCGCGACGACCTGGACGACGTTTTCGGCGACCCGCTGGAGACCGGCAAGGCCTGCGGCGGGGACATCCGGGAGGGCAAACCGACCTATCTGGTCGCGGTCGCACGCGCGCGTGCCGAGAGGGCCGGCGACGGCGCCGCACTGGGCGTCCTGGACCGCCGGCTCGGTGACGCGGCGCTCACCGGGCGAGGTCTGGACGAGGTGCGGGACGTGCTGGTCGCGACAGGGGCGCGCGCCACCGTGGAGAGCAAGATCGACCGGCTTGCCGCGCAGGGGCTGCGGCACTTCGACGGCGCCCTGCTCGACCCGGAGGGCGCCGAGCCACTGCGCGGCCTGCTGGTCGCGGCGGCGGGGGCACGACCGGGAGAAGCCGGACCGGGTGGGGGCCGGCCGAGAGAAGCCGGAGCCGGAGAAACCGAACCGGGAGGAGCCGGAGCCGGAGAGGCCGGAGCCGGAGAAGCCCGAGCCAGAGCCGGAGAAGCCCGAGCCGGAGCCGGAGAAGCCCGAGCCGGAGAAGGCGGAGAAGGCGGAGAAGGCGGAGAAGGCGGGCCGGGAGGGGCGCGGCCGGGTGGGGATGCCGTCCTACGTCTGCGGGCCGCGCACGGTCCGTACCCGTCCGGTGCCCGCGGCGGTGCGGGGAGTGGCCGGTGACCCGCACTCTGCCCGGTCCCACGGACCACGTGGTGGTCGTCGGCGCCGGACTGGCCGGGCTGTCGGCGGCGTTGCACCTGCTGGGTGCCGGACGCCGGGTCACCGTCGTCGAGCGTGACGAGCTGCCCGGCGGCCGGGCCGGACGCCTCGAGCTGGCCGGCTACCGGATCGACACCGGCCCCACCGTGCTGACCATGCCCGAGCTGGCCGACGAGGCGTTCGCCGCCGTCGGCGACAGCCTGTACGAGCGGGTGGAGCTGATCCCCCTGCACCCCGCCTACCGGGCCCGCTTCGCGGACGGCAGCAGCCTCGACGTGCACACCGGCGCGGACGCGATGGCCGCGGAGGTGGAACGGTTCGCCGGAGCGGCGGAGGCGGCGGGCTACCGGCGGCTGCGCGAGTGGCTTCAGCGGCTGTACCGGGCCCAGATGCGCCGGTTCATCGACGCCAACTTCGACTCACCGCTCGGCCTGCTCAACGGCGACCTCGCCCGGCTGGCGGCGCTGGGCGGCTTCGGCCGCCTGGACACCCGGATCGGCCGTTTCCTGAGCGACGAGCGGCTGCGCCGGGTGTTCTCCTTCCAGGCCCTGTACGCGGGTGTGCCTCCGGAGCGGGCGCTGGCGGCCTACGCGGTCATCGCCTACATGGACACCGTCGCCGGCGTGTACTTCCCCCGGGGCGGCATGCACGCCCTGCCGCGGGCGATGGCGGAGGCGGCCGCCGCGGCAGGCGCCGATCTGCGGTTCGGGCAGCGGGTGACCCGCCTGGAGCGGTCGGGCGAGCGCATCACGGCGGTCGTCAGCGACACCGGCCGCATCCCGTGCGACGCGGTCGTCCTCACCCCGGACCTGCCGGTCACCTACCGCCTGCTCGGCCGCAGGCCGCGCCGACCGCTCCGACTGCGCCAATCCCCCTCCGCGGTGGTGCTGCACGCCGGCACCGACCGCACCTGGCCCCACCTCGCCCACCACACGATCTCGTTCGGCGCGGCGTGGCGCACCACGTTCGACGAACTCACCCGCGCCGGACGGCTGATGAGCGATCCGTCGCTGCTCGTCACCCGCCCCACCACCACCGACCCCGGCCTCGCGCCGCCGGGCCACCACCTGCACTACATCCTCGCTCCCTGCCCCAACACCGACATCGGCCCGGACGCGGCGGCCTGGTCCGACCTCGGCCCGCGCTACCGGGACACGCTGCTGCGGGAGCTGGAGCGGCGCGGACTGGACGGCATCGAAGCCGCCATCGAGGAGGAGTGCCTGATCACCCCGGCCGACTGGCACGCCCAGGGGCACGCCGCCGGCACCCCCTTCTCGGCCGCCCACACCTTCGCGCAGACCGGGCCGTTCCGACCGCGCAACCTGGTGCGCGGCACCGAGAACGCGGTCCTGGCCGGCTGCGGGACCACGCCTGGCGTGGGGGTGCCGACCGTGCTGCTGTCAGGGAAGCTGGCCGCGGCCCGTGTCACGGGAGTACCCGGCCGCCGAAGCCGCCGCGCGCGCCCCTCCGCGACCGCCGCCATCGGCCCGACCGGTGCCCCGGCCCCCACGGGCTCCCCGGGCCCGTCCGCGTTCCGGGCTGCCGGGCAGCGGTCCGCGGCCGTCCGCCCAGCTCCTGAGGCACCTCGCGACCGCCTCTCCGTACCGCTGGAGCCGCCGGCCTCCCCGCCGGACTCCCCGGCCGACCCCTCGGCCGCCGCACAGCAGCCTCCGCTGCCGGAAAGCCCTCCGGCCGACCCGACGGCCCCTGCGACCGAAGGCAGGACACGATGACCGACCGAGAGCTGGACGCGGCGGGGATCAGCGATGCGGCGCTGCGCGCGGCCTACCGCCACTGCCGCGCCCTCAACGCCCGGCACGGCAGGACCTACTTCCTCGCCACCCGGCTGCTGCCCGTCGAGCGACGACCCGCCGTGCACGCCCTGTACGGCTTCGCCCGCTGGGCCGACGACATCGTCGACTCCCTCGACCCCGGCGCCGGACCCGACGTGCGGGTGCGGGCGCTGGCCCGGCTCCAGGAGGAACTGGAGGAGGGGCTGCGGCGGGGCGGCGGGCAGCCGGTGGTGCGCGCGCTCGCCGACACTGCCCGCCGCTACGCCATCGACCACACCCACTTCCGGGACTTCATGGCCGCGATGCGCTCCGACCTGGTCGTGACGGCCTACCCCAGCTACGCCGACCTGCGCGCGTACATGCACGGCTCGGCCGCGGTGATCGGGCTCGAGATGCTGCCCGTACTGGGCACGGTGGTGCCGCGGGAGGAGGCCGCGCCGTACGCCGCGGCGCTCGGTGTCGCCTTCCAGCTGAGCAACTTCCTGCGGGACGTCGGCGAGGACCTGGACCGCGGGCGCGTCTACCTGCCCGCCGACCTGCTCGCCGCCAACGGCGTGGACCGGGAGCTGCTGGCCTGGAGTCGCGCGACGGGCCTCCCGGACAGCCGGATCACCGCCGCCCTCAGGGAGTTCGAGGCGCTGACCCGCGGCGTGTACCGGGCGGCGATGCCCGGTGTCGAACTGCTCGACCCGGTGGCGCGGCCCTGCATCCGCGCCGCGGCCGTCCTCTACGGCGGCATCCTGGACGCCGTCGCCCGCGACGGCTACGCCGTGCTGCACCGGCGGTCGGTGGTGCCGCGGCGGCGCAGGGCGGTGGTCGCGGCCGACGGGCTGGTCCGGGTGGCGGCGGCCCGACTGCGCGCGCGGACCGTCCCCGGACACCGCCCGCCCCCTTCCGCCCGCGCCCTGCCCGCAGCCGCGTCCTCACCGACGACGGCCGTCCGCTCCACCGAGGAGGTCGCGTGAACCGCCGCCGCCTGCCGCTGTCGCTGCGCCGGCCCGCCGTCTCCTGGGAGCGTCAGCGGCCCACCTGGCAGGAGGCGCGGCCCGGGCTGATCGCCGGGGCGCTGAAACGGGCGCAGGCCCGCCCGTCGGGGAACTGGTACGTCGTCGGGGCCTCCCGCGCCCTGCGGGGTGACGGCAAGCTGGCGCGGACCGTGGCGGGGCAGGAGGTCGTGGTGTGGCGCGGTCCCGACGGGCGCCCCGTCGGCGGACCGGGTGTCTGCCCGCACCTGGGAGCACCGCTGCGGGACAGTCCGGTGCGCTGCGGCACGCTGGTGTGCCACTGGCACGGGCTGGCCCTGGACGGGGCCCCGTACGCGGGCTGGTCGCCACTGCCGGTGCACGACGACGGGGTACTGGTGTGGACCAGGCTGGACGCGGTGGGCGGCGAGGAGCCGCTGGACGCACCGGTCGTACCGTGGCGGCCCGAACCCGCGCGCACCCTGACGGCCGTGTACACGGCAGTGGGGGTCTGCGAGCCCGAGGACGTGGTGGCCAACCGGCTCGATCCGTGGCACGGGGCGTGGTTCCACCCCTACTCGTTCGTCGACCTGACCGTGGTGGACGCACCCGGCGGCCGGGCCGGCGCGGTGGACGACGACCCCGACACGCTGACCGTCGACGTGTCCTTCAAGGTGGCAGGACGGCTGGTGGTGCCGGTCCGCGCCGTCTTCACCGCGCCCGAACCCCGCACGGTCGTCATGCGCATCACCGAGGGCGAGGGCGCGGGCTCCGTCGTGGAGACGCATGCCACGCCGCTCGGCGCGGACGGCACGGGCCGGCCGCGCACCGCCGTCGTCGAGGCGGTGCTCGCCGCCTCGCACCGCCCGGGCTTCGCGGCCGCCCGCCGGGCCGCACCGATGCTGCGTCCCCTGGTGCGTGCCGCGGCCGCGCGGCTGTGGCGGGACGACCTGGCCTACGCCGAGCGCCGCTGGCAGCTGCGGTCGACAGGCCGCTTCCCGGGCTGAGCGGCGACGGGGCGGCGGACTTCGCACGAGGAGGGCGGACACACGTGAGTCCCGTTCGGCGCAATGGACCTTCCGCCGGTGGTGGCCCCGTGCCCGGTCAGAGGTCGGCTCGCCCGGAGGACGCACCGGATTCCGCACCGCCCGTCCTTCGGGTGACGACGCCGCCCTCCTCGCCGGGTGCCCGACGTCCTTCCGGGACGGGACATCTCCCCGCCGACCGCCGCCGCGGAGGGGAGGCAGGGGAGGCATCCGATCGGGGGACTTCCGGCGGCCCGCCGCATCCGGCACCGGCCGAGAGGGCGAAGCCATCCGAGAGTTCCCCCACCGACAAGCGGAAGCGAGCCCCCCATGCAGACCTCGGTCGTCCTGTTCACCTGTGATCTGCGCCTGTCGGACCACCCGCCGCTGCGCGCGGCCCTGCACGGCGGTGGCCGGGTGGTACCGCTGTTCGTGCGCGACCCGGCCGTGGACGCGGCGGGCTTCGCCGCGCCGAACCGGCTCGCTTTCCTGTCCGACTGCCTCCGGGACCTGGACGCCCGGCTGCGGGAGCGGGGCGGCCGGCTGGTGCTGCGCGAGGGCGACACCGTCACGGAGGTGTGCCGGGTGGCCGCCGAGGCGGACGCCGACGAGGTGCACATGGCGGGCGACGTGAGCGCGTTCGCGCACATGCGCGAGCGGCGGCTGCGCCGGGCGCTGGAGGCCGACGGGCGGCGCCTGTACGTGCACGACACGGTCTGTACGGCCGTGGCGCCGGGAGCGGTGACCCCGGCCTCCTCCGATCATTTCGCGGTGTTCACGCCGTACTACCGGCGCTGGTCCGCGCAGGGTCTGCGGGACGCGCTGGACGCGCCGGGTGCGGTCGTCGTGCCGGAGCAGGTGGGTTCCGCCCCGCTGCCGAAGCGCGCCGACGTGAACGGGGTGTCGCCCGGGCTCTGCGCGGGCGGTGAGACCGAGGGACGGCGCAGGCTCACCGCGTGGCTGCGCTCCGGCGTGGCCGCGTACGAGGAGTGCCACGACGACCTGGCGGGCGACGCCACCTCCCGGCTCTCGCCCCACCTGCATTTCGGCACCCTGTCACCGGTCGAGGTGGTGCACCGGGCCCGCAGGGCCGGCGGCGCGGGCGCGGAGGCGTTCGTACGGCAGGTCGCCTGGCGCGACTTCAACCGGCAGGTGCTCGCCGCACGCCCCGACGCCGCCGCACGCGACTACCGCACCCACCGCGACCGGTGGCGCGGTGGAAGGGACGCGGAGGCTGACGCCCAGACGTGGCGGGAGGGACGCACCGGCTACCCGATCGTCGACGCGGCGATGCGCCAGCTGCGCCACGAGGGCTGGATGCACAACCGGGGCCGCCTGCTGGCCGCGAGCTTCCTCACCAAGACGCTGTACGTCGACTGGCGGGTGGGCGCCCGGCACTTCCTGGACCTGCTGGTGGACGGCGACATGGCGAACAACCAGCTGAACTGGCAGTGGATGGCCGGCACGGGCACCGACACCCGGCCCAACCGGGTGCTCAACCCCGTCACCCAGGGCAAGCGGTACGACCCGGACGGAGCATATGTGCGGCGCTGGGTGCAGGAACTGGCGGACGTGAAGGCGGCCGCCGTGCACGAACCGTGGAAGCTTCCGGCGCCGGAGCGCGGGAGCACCGGTTACCCCGAGCCGGTGGTGTCCCTGGCGGAGGGCCTGGACCGCTTCAAGCGGGCCCGGGGGACCGCCTGAGGGCCGGCCGGAGGACGGCCGCCGGGCCGTCGGCCACCGCACGCGTCCCCGCGTGCGGGCGAGCCACGCCCAGCGCGTGCCCCGACACCGCCGGGTACCGGCGGCGCACGGACGAGCGCCGTGTCGGGCGGGCGTCGGACGGGGCGGTGCCGGGGCGGGTGTCCGACGGGGCGGTGTCGAGGCGTCCGACGGGGCGGGTCTCGCGGTACGGCCCGCGGTGGAGTGGACGGGGACGTGTCCGTCGGCTCATCCCGCTGTGCACAAGGCGCGCAGCGCCTCCACCGCCTGCGCCAGTCCGGCCGGCCTGAGCACGCCGGCGGGCTGGGACCGGCTCCAGCCGGGGCCGCCCAGCAGCACCGCCGGACCGCGCCGCGTCCCCTTCATGCCCCAGCGCTGCCCGGCGATATGCCGGGCCAGGGCCGGTGCCGCCCGTGCGCTCTCCTGGGCCCACAGCACGACCGCGACCGGACCGAGCCGGCGCACCGCCGCGTCCAGCGCCTCGACGGGCACCGCGGCTCCCAGCATGCGGACCGGCAGGCCCTCGCGACCGAGCGCCGCGTGCAGCGCCTCCAGGGGCAGGGTGTGCTGTTCCCCTGGCGCGCAGGCCAGCAGGACGCAGCCGGCCGCGGGCGGGACCACGGGGACGGCCGGCGCCGCGCTGCGGCGCAGCACGGTGGAGACGTGCCAGGCGAGCAGGTGCTCCACTTCCACGTACTGGTCCTCGGAGGACGCCCAGCGGCGTCCTATGGCGTGCAGGGTGGGGACCATCACCTCCTGCCAGGCGACCACGACGCCGTAGCGCTCGACAGCGGCGGTGAGCTGCTTTTCGAGCGCGGGGGCGTCCAGTCGTACGGCGGCGCGGGCCAGGCCGCGGCATTCCTGGCGCACGTCACCGAGAGGCAGCGCGCCGGCCGCCCGCGACCGCCCCGGCGTCGGTACGGCGGCGGCTTCCGCCGTGGAGGGCGGGCCGGCGGCGACCGTACGGGCGGCGCGGGCCGCGTCGGCCGGCGGGATACCGGTCGCCGTCAGCCTGCACATCTCCTCGATCGTGGCCACGTCCGCCGCCGTCCAGCGACGGTGCCCGCCCTCGGTGCGCGCGGTCGGTCCGATGCCGTAGCGGCGGTCCCACGAGCGCAGGGTCATGGGCGACACGCCCAGGCGGCGGGCCAGCACCCCGGTGGTCAGACCGGCGCCACCCGGTACGGCGGGCCGCTCGGACGAAGGCTGCCCAGTGGCGTTCACGCTGGTCATGTGTTTCTCTCCCCGGCCTGGTTCCGGCGCACCGGAGCGGGCTCCGCCCACTCGGTCGCCGGTACGCGAACCGTCCGGTCAGCGTGCTCGCTCCGTGGCCTCGGCGTCCAGGCTCCGGCCCAGGCGCTGCAGACCGCGCCGGGCGTGACTCTTCACCGTACCCAGCGGCCAGCCGGTGACGTGGGCGATCTGCGTCTGCGTCAGGTCACCGTAGAACGCCAGCCACAGCACCCGCCGCTGGGCCTCGGGAAGCCGGCGCAGCTCACGGGTGACGTCCACGCGGTCCAGAACCGCGTCCTGGGTGCACGACGGATCCGGCGAGCGGGCCGGCTCGCGCGCCGCCGCCGCGGCGACGTCCGTGCGCCGGGTGCGGGCCGACAGCGCATCGGCGATCTTGCGCCGGGCGATGCCCACGAGCCAGGCGGGCAGCGGCCCACGGCCCGGACGGTAGCCATGGCGGCCGCGCCAGGCGGCGAGGAACACCGTCTGGGTGACGTCCTCGGCCTCCGCGCCGTCGCACAGCGACTGCCGCGCCAGGGACCGGACGAGGGGCGCCCAGCGACGGTAGACCGCCTCCAGACCGCCCTCGTCCCCGGCCGCGAAGCGCAGGGCCAGATCGTCGTCCGGGTCCGCCACGGGCCTGGGCGCGGCTTCGGTAACAGCCAATGCGGTCATCCGGTCGCTCCTTGTGCGGGATGGTCCCTGCCTCACCGCCACGCTCCGTCCGGCACGTCGGCGGGAGCAACTCGCATCGAGTCTGCATCGAGTCGTCCCCGCCCGCCGAGCCGCCCGGACATCGACCGACCACACGCGGCCCGGCGTGGCGGGCGGCCCCCCCTCCCGGAGTGGGCGTGCGCCGCGACGGTTCTCCGCCTTGACCGGCAAACCCGTTCGCCGGACGGGCGGGCACTCTGCTTGGGTCACCCCATGAGCGATCTCCGCATCCGTCACGCCGCCTTCTCGGACATCGACACCGTGCTGCGGTTCTGGCGTGACGCCGCAGAAGGAACGAGCATCAGCGACGACCACGACGGAGTGGCCGGGCTCATCGCACGAGACCCGGAGGCCCTGCTCCTGGCCCTACGCGACGACCTTCTCGTGGGTACCGTCATAGCCGGCTTCGACGGATGGCGTTGCTCCGCCTACCGACTGGCCGTCCATCCCGGCCTCCGTCGGCAAGGCATCGCCACCGCCCTGCTGCAAGCCGCGGAACAACGCTTCGCCGCCCTGGGCGGGCGACGCGTCGACGCCATGGTCCTGGAAGCCAACGGACGGGCCCACCACACATGGGCCGCGCGTGGCTACCTCCGCGAGGACCACTGGCGACGCTGGGTGAAGCCCCTCTAGGCCCAGGCGGCGGCACGCTTGCGGGCGCCAAGGCGGTCAGGGACCGGTTCGCCCGGCCGGGCGGCGGGCCGTGCGGAAACGCGGTCGCGTCGGCGCGCCACGAGACCGGCCACCATGCCTGGCGGGCCGCTGGGTACCTGCCGCAGGAGGGCGGCGAGTGAGGCCGGGCGGAGGGCACCGAGTCCCCGCTTTGCCGATCCTTTACCATTGAGGAGTCGACCGGTACCTCCATGAAAGGTGTGTGAGCGTCCCTCCATGGGCGAGCCTCCCAGTCCTGTCCGCAGGCAACGCCGCGCGGTCCCGACCGCGCTGTCCGACCATGGGACGGAGGTGACCCGATGACCGAAGTGCTCCTCCTGCTGGTGGCGATCCTGCTGTCGCTCGCCTGCGGTGCCTTCGTCGCGGCCGAGTTCTCGCTGACCACGGTCGAGCGCGGCGAGCTGGAGCGGGCCGCGCAGCGCGGCGAGCGCGGGGCGGCCGGCGCCCTCAAGGCCGTACGGAACCTGACGTTCCAGCTCTCGGGGGCGCAGCTCGGCATCACGGTCACCAACCTGGTGGTCGGCATGCTCGCCGAGCCCTCGATCGCCAAGTTGCTGGCCGGCCCGCTGGAAGCGGTGGGGATCGGGGCGTCGGTGGCGAGTTCGCTGGCGCTGGTGCTCGGCACCGCGCTGTCCACGGTGTTCCTGATGGTCGTCGGCGAGCTGGTGCCCAAGAACTGGGCGATCTCCTCGCCGCTGGCCGTGGCCAAGCGGGTGGGCAACGCCCAGCGCTGGTTCAGCGCGGCCTTCCGGCCCTTCATCACGCATCTGAACAACGCCGCGAACCGGCTGGTACGGCGCCTGGGAATCGAGCCCGCCGAGGAGCTGGCCTCCGCCCGCGGGCCCCAGGAGCTGGCCGCGCTGGCCCGGCACTCCGCCAAGCAGGGCGCGCTGGAGCCGGACACCGCGGAGCTGTTCGTGCGCACACTCAACCTGGCCGATCTCACGGCCGAGAACGTGATGACCCCGCGCGTCCAGGTCGTCGCCCTGGAGGTCAGGGCGACCTGCGAGGACGTGGCGAACGCGACCCGGGCGACCGGCCTGTCCCGCTTTCCGGTCTACCGGGACAGCCTGGACTCGGTCGTCGGCACCGCCCACATCAAGGACGTCCTGGCCATGCCCGCAGAGGAGCGGCCCCGGGTCCGGGTCGACCAGATGATGCGCGAACCCCTGCTGGTCCCCGAGTCCCTCACCGTCGACCGCCTCCTGGACCGCCTCGGCGGCCGGCGCACCATGGCCGTCGTCATCGACGAGTACGGCGGTACGGCCGGGGTCGCCACCCTGGAGGACATCGTCGAGGAGGTCGTCGGCGAGGTCCGCGACGAGCACGACCCGCACGAGACGCCCGACCTCGCCCCCGCCGGTGCCGACGCGTCCGGCCGCGCGCTCTACTCGGCGGACGGCGCGGCGCGCATGGACCAGCTCGCCCGCGTGGGCCTGCGGGCCCCCGAGGGGCCGTACGAGACGCTGGCCGGGCTGGTCGCGGCCGAGCTGGGCCGGATACCGGAGACCGGGGACAGTGTCGAGGTCGCCGGGTGGCGCCTGGACGTGGTGGACGCGTCGGGGCGTCGGGCGGCCCGGGTGCTGCTGCACGCGCCGCTCGCCGACGGGACGACGGAGCAGGAGGGGCAGCGGTGACCGCCGTTCAGCTGCTGATCGGTCTCGCGACGCTGGTCGTGAACGCCTTCTTCGTCGGCGCCGAGTTCGCGCTGATCTCCGTGCGCCGCTCCCAGATCGAGCCGCACGCGGAGGCAGGCGACCGGCGGGCCAGGAGCGTGCTGTGGGGCCTGGAGCACGTGTCCGCGCTGCTGGCCGCGGCCCAGCTCGGCATCACGCTGTGCACGCTGGTGCTGGGTGTGGTCGCCGAGCCCGCGATCGCGCATCTGCTGGAGCCGGTGTTCCACGCGGTCGGTGTGCCCACCAGCGCGGGCCATGCCGTGTCCTTCGTGATCGCCCTGTCGCTGGCGACCTACCTGCACATGCTGCTCGGCGAGATGGTGCCGAAGAACGTGGCGCTGGCCGAGCCGGTGCGCAGCGCCCTGCTCCTCGGGCCTCCCCTGGTCGCCCTGTCCCGGGCGCTGCGCCCGGTGATCTTCACGATCAACGCGTTCGCGAACGGCCTGCTCAAGCTGCTCCGGGTGGAGACCAGGGACGAGGTCTCGGCGACCTTCACGGACACCGAGCTCGCCGAGATCGTCAAGGACGCGAGTGAGGCGGGCCTGATCGACGACCGGGCGCAGGAGCGGCTGCACGACGCCCTGGAGCTCGGCCGCCGGCCGGTGCGGGACGTGGTGGTACCGCTGGAACGCGTCGTCTACGCGCGCGTCGGCGTCACCCCGGAGGAACTGGAACGGCTGTCGGCGGAGTCGGGCTTCTCCCGCTTCCCGGTGGTGGACGAGGGGCGGCGGATCGTCGGCTACCTGCACGTCAAGGACGCGCTGGACGCCTCGCCCAGGGACGAGGCGTTCCGGCTGCGGGACATGCGGCCGATCGCGCGGGTGCGGGAGGACACCCCGCTGGACGACGTGCTCACCGCGATGCGCGGCAGCCGTACCCACCTGGCGGGCGTGCTCGGCGACGACGGACGGCTGGCGGGACTGGTGACCATGGAGGACGTGCTGCGGGAGCTGTTCGGGCAGCACGCGTAGGCCGCACCGGCGGAGGAGTCGTCGCCGCAGGGAGTGACCGACCGGCGGGTATGCGCCTCGGGATACCATCTCTGTCGCCATGCAGAAGAACCCGGTGCTTCCCGCACTCTCCAGTCTGGTCGCGATCGGCGACTCCTTCACCGAGGGCATGTCGGACCTGCGGCCCGACGGCTCCTACCGCGGCTGGGCGGACCTCCTCGCCGCCCGGATGGCCGCCCGGACCCCCGGATTCCGCTACGCCAACCTCGCGGTGCGCGGCAAACTGATCGGGCAGATCGTCGAGGAGCAGGTGGACAGGGCGGTCGCGATGCGGCCCGACGTCATCACGCTGGTCGGCGGTCTCAACGACACGCTGCGCCCCAAGTGCGACATGGTCCGGGTCCGGGACCTGCTCACCGAGGCGGTGGAGCGGCTGGCGCCGGCCTGCGAGCAGCTGGTGCTGATGCGCAGCCCCGGCCGCCAGGGCCCGGTCCTGGAGCGGTTCCGGCCGCGCATGGAGGAGCTGTTCGCCGTCGTCGACGAGCTGGCCGAACGGCACGGTGCGCTGGTCGTCGACCTGTACGGCGCGCCCTCGCTGGCCGATCCCCGGATGTGGGACGTGGACCGGCTGCACCTGACGGCCGAGGGGCACCGCAGGGTCGCCGAGGCGGTCTGGCAGACCCTCGGCTACGAGCCCGAGGACACCGGATGGCGCACGCCGGTCCCGGCCACGCTGCCGCCCGGCTGGGTCGCGCGCCGCGTCGCGGACGCCCGCTTCACCCGGCAGCACCTGCTGCCGTGGATAGGCCGCCGCCTCACCGGCCGCTCCTCGGGCGACGGCCGCGCGCCGAAGCGCCCGGAGCTGCTGCCGTACGAGGCGTAGGGCGGCTCCCGTGCCCACCCGGGTGATCAACGTCAGGGGCCGCATCCACGAGTTCGGCCCCCGGCTGGAGCACGCCCCCGCGGACGTCGTCTACGTGGGCCGTCGCTGGACGATGGGCGGCTGGGACCTCCCCCGCCACCCCCTGTACAACCCCTTCGCCTACGACACCCCGAAGAAGAAGCGGGACGGCACCCGGGCCGAGGTGATGGCGATGTACCGGGCGTACCTGCTGGAGCGGCCCGAGCTGCTGGAACTGGTGGCCGGGCTGCGTGGGAAGACCCTGGCCTGCTGGTGCGCACCGGAGCCGTGCCACGCGGACGTGCTGGCGGAGCTGGCAGGCGTGCCGGAGCGGTGACGCGGCTCTCGTACGTTCGCACGAGCGGGCCCGCGGGGCTGGCCTGCAGGAATCGCCAGTAGAATCCCTACACTGTTCTACGTCGAGTGCGTAATTCCCAGGTCAAAGGCACTTTCTAGCGATCAACAAGTGATCGTTTCTCACAAACTCTCACACGACGCTTTCTGCATCCGTGCTGTGGAATGCATCCCAGGCTGTCGCAGCTGGGCGCAGATCGTCAACATTCGGGTGAACGTACTTGGCCTTGGTGAAGGCCGCGTTGGCGTGCCCGGCCCACGCGGCGAGGACGACGTCGGGGACTCCGTTCACCGCCAGGTAGGTCAGGCACGAGTGGCGGGCGTCGTACAACCGCACTCTGCGCAGCTCCAGCTCCCGCATGAGGCGATACGCCTTTTCTCGCAGGTGGCGGGTGTTCATCGGCCTGCCGAGGGCGTCGACCGCGGCGTACTCCGAGTCGGTGTACCCCTCGCCTGCGGCGAGCTTCTCGCGGGCCTGCCGCGCCTTGAACTTCTTCAGGGCATCCAGCGCTTTGGACGGCAGAGGCAGGACGCGTTCACCGGCCTCCGTCTTGGTGTCTTTCTCCAGCACCTGAACGTTGCCGATCATCGTCCGGGTGTTCGCCGTCTCCAGCGTGCCAAGCTTCAGGTCGATGTCCGACCACCGCAGGCCGCAAACTTCGGCGGGCCGCAGACCCATAAGGCTGAGCAGCATCGGCGCGTACAGCCGGTCCCGCTCGATGCCCCGGATGAACCGCTGCACCTCCTCGACGTTCCAGGGCTTCTCCCGCCTGCGCTCCCGCTTGTCGGCCTTCTTGTCCTGAAGCGCGACACGCACGTACTGGGCAGGGCTGACCGGGATCAGCTTGCGAACAACGGCACGCCCGAGAGCCTCGCGGAGGCGAGTCAGAACGCCCTCAACAGTCGACACTGCTAGCCGACCGCCGGCCACTCCACCCTTGCGCCGTCCGCTGGATACGAGACCGTCGATGAAGTCCTGAATGTGGTCCTCCGTCAGCTCCTGTAGACGGATGTGCCCGAGCTTGTCGTAGACATGCACCAGGGCAAGCCGGTACGTACGGATCGTCGTTTCCTCGACGTCGCGCCGCTTGTGCTCCAGCCACTCGTCGAGCCACTCCCCCAGGGTCATCTTGATCGGCGCGATGAACGTGCCGGCGTTCCGCTGGTGCTTGATCCGCGCATACTCGTCGCGCGCTTCTTTTACCGTGTCGTATGTGCAGGTCAGCTGCTTGCGCTTGCCGTTCTCATCGCGGCCGACGTCGATAACGAAGCGGTACCGGACAGCGCCGTTGCGCAACGCGATCTTCTTGATCGGGTCAGCCATCACTCTCCCTTCTAGGCGCTTCGCCCTGTTCATCGCGCAGGGCTGCGTTCGTCCGCTGAAGCCAACGCGCAGCTACCAGCGGTTGCCGTGACTTCGGCATCCATTGCAAAGCGCGTGCCATGTCGGCCACGTCCGTCGACGGCAGGAAGCCCACTCCGCCGATCCAGTCACGGGCCGCCCCCGCTGTCGCGCGCACTCCGGGAGCGATGCTGTATGGGGCATCATCGTCAAGCTCCGGCGCCACAAGTAGGTCCACCGGCTGTACGCCGAGCACGTATGCGAGGGCAAGCAGTTCTTCCGCATCGACGCGACGCTCACCGCGTTCGATGCGCCGCAGGCCGAGAATAGGAATCGGACGCCCGATCTCAGCGAGATCTTCGGACAGCTTCACGAAGGTGAGCCGCTGACCTTCGCGAATTCGCTTGATGTTGTGCATCAGCGTCTCGCCGACAGGACCGATGAGCGTCTTCTGCTTCTCCGCCATGACCACAGTCTGGCATCAAAATGATCGGAACACAAGGTGCACTTGATGCACTTGCGGATCGCAGGCGCACCGGTAATCATGGTGCCATGACACATCAGAATGAGCGTTTGCACGCTCAGATTGACGTCAACCTGATGCAGATTCCGGACCCCAAGAAGTCGCCCACGATCTCCGTACCTGCCGCCGCCCACCTCGCGGGCGTTGCCCGCCGGACCGGCTACGCCGCAGCCGAACGCGGCGAATGGCCCGTCATCCGCACCGGCCGCGCCGTACGCGTACGGACCCGCGACTTCCTGACGCAGTGCGGCTACCTGGCGGACGCCTCGTG
Source organism: Streptomyces sp. NPDC001507 (assembly GCF_042894765.1). Classification (NCBI taxonomy): domain Bacteria; kingdom Bacillati; phylum Actinomycetota; class Actinomycetes; order Kitasatosporales; family Streptomycetaceae; genus Streptomyces; species Streptomyces sp. NPDC001507. The sequence continues at coordinate 16,388 of NZ_JBIAVV010000001.1, read as the reverse complement.
AACACCGCACCGACCCTCGCCGAGATCCGTGAATGGCCCGCCACGGTGTCCACGGCCCAGGCGGCGACCGCACTCGGCTGCTCGCGCTCGTGGCTGTACGCGCGGGTCAAGAGAGGCGACGCACCCGTGCGGACGCTGGCCCACGGGCGCCGGGTGGTCGTCGTGACCGCCAGCCTCGTGCGCGTCCTGGAAACCCCCTGAAATGGCGAAGCCCCGGGCTCTCCCGCCCGGGGCCCTCTCGCCGCCATTCACCGCCCGATGAAAGGAGCTGGCACAAATAATGGTACAGAATTCCGCCTTGCTTGACAGCAGCTTCGACGATGCCGAGCCGCCGTTCCCCACGGTCCGCGTGTACGCGCTGCTTGACGACGCCGGGCGCCCCGTATACGTGGGCGTCACCACCCTCAACGAAGAAAACCGCGCGTACCGGCACTGGGTCCGCCGACACGATACGGACATCTGGCGCTGGAATCCCCGTCTCGCCGAGTGGTTGAGCAGCCTCGACGCCCCGCCGAGCGTTTTGCTCATCTACTCGGCGCCATACGACCAGCGTCATACCGCAGAGGGTGCGGCGGTGCTCGCGTACCGGCAGGCCGGGTACCTCCTGCCGCTGAACATCCGGATCGGGCAGCACTGGCCGGACGAGGCGCGCGCCCGGATCTCGGAGGGGATGCGGCGGCATCACGCGCAGCGGCGCGAACTCGCGTCGGCATGAAATTGCCCCCCGTGCACGCGCCGGTGTTACCAGCACCGGCGAAGCGCGGGGGGCCTCAACGCCACCAACGACAGCCCCCGGATCTTTGGCGGACACCAGGGCGGTCGTCGTATGAGAAAGGCGCGGTGCCCAGGATGGCACAGGCCGCAGGCGACGAGTCAACCTCGTCGTCAACCCCTCGCGAAGCGGAGGGGACGCTGTCCGGGACGGTGCTGCCGGGACTGGACGATATGCCGGACGGCCCGTACGGTCTGACCGCACGGATGTATTGGGACGCCGGCTGGCAGCCGCTGCCGCTCCCGGCGGGCAAGAAGTTTCCCCCGCCGAAAGGGTTCACCGGCAAGACGGCCTTCCACGAGACCCTCACCACCGAGCATGTAGCCGCGTGGAGCAGCAGCCGTCGACTCGGCAACATCGCGCTGCGTATGCCGAATGGTGCGGCCGCGATCGACGTGGACGCATACCTCAAGGGTGGCAAGGTCAAGGACGGCGAGAAGACCCTCCGTCAGCTCATCGAGACGTACGAGCCGATCCCCAAGACCGTCATGTCGACGGCCCGACCGGACAGCGTCGGTCAGCTGCTGTACCGGCTTCCCACCATCGACCACCCCGACTTCCCCGCCGAACTCGGCGGTATGCCGATCGTGCTGCCCGGCGTTCTCGGGCCTGGCATCGAAGCCATCCAGCACCACCACCGCTACTCCGTCGTATGGCCGTCCACCAACCCGGACGCAGACGGTGCGGTGTACCGCTGGTACCTCCCCGACGAGGACTACGACGGCGACGACTTCTGGGAGCACCGCATTCTGGCTCCCGAGGGTTACATCCCCCGCCTGGAGGATCTCCCGGAGCTTCCGGAGGCCTGGTGCCACATCGTCTCCCTCGGTAGCAAGGGAGGCGTGGTGCGGGCAGAGAGCGCCTCCCCGCTCGGCACCTATGAGATCCACCATCTCATGAACGACTGGGCCCAGAACGACGACCTGGACCCGCGCCTTACCGCCAACATCCTCGACACGTACCAGGCGGACGTGCGCCGCGGGAAAGCGCGCCACGACAGCTGCATGAAGGCGCTCACCTGGGCGTGCAAGGCGGGCGCTGCCGGGCTCATCGACCCCGGTATGGCCATCAGCACCCTGGAGTCGATGTTCGGCGCCGACACCCACGACCGGTACGTCCCCGGTGAGTTCGCCTCCATGCTTGCCTGGGCTGCTGCCAACGGCCCGACAGACGCCACTGCTTACCGAGCTAACTGGGACGAGCGCAAGGAGCGCCGGACGGGACCCGTCCCGAACACCGACGAAAGCGGCCTTTGGGCAGGTCAGGAGGTGGGCAGCAACGTCGTCAGCATCCCCGAGCAGCGCACGACTACGCCTGTCGACCAGGACATCCCCCCATTCACCGGTCGCACGCACAGGACGGTGGTCGGCTCCGACGGCCAGCCGTCCAGCGTCGCGACGGACGAGTACAAGGCCTACCTGGCGAAGTACCACGGCAGCCCGCGAGCGGAAGGGGAGACCAGGGTCCAGGCTGCGCCGCTTGCCGAGGAGAAGAAGGAAGACCGCTTCAAGTCGCTGGACTGGGACGAGGCGTTCGCCACCGACTTCACCAACATCGACTGGCTGCCCGGAAAGATCTGCGAGCGCGGCCAGCAGATCGCCGTCGTCGGATCCGGCAAGGTCGGCAAGTCAATGTTCATGTTCGACTGGATGTATCGGGCGATTACCGGCAAGACCTTCCTCGGCGACCAGCGTCGTCCGCCGGTGAAGGTGCTGTACCTCGACAAGGAGAACAGCCTCCGCGACATCGTGACCCGCATGAAGGCGCTGGGTGCAACCCCGGACGAGCTGCGCGACAACTTCGTGTACAAGCTCCACCCGTCGTTCACCGGCGGCCTGGACCAGGGTGGCACGGCCGTCATGGAGCTGTCCCAGATCGTCGACCAGGAGCGCCCCGACGTCATCGTCTTCGACACCGTCTCCCGCTTCATCGGCGGCAAGGAGAACGACTCTGACACCTGGATCCAGTTCTACCGCCAGGTTCACGCGAACCTGAAGAGACTCGGCATCGCCGGTATCCGCCTGGACCACATGGGCAAGGACGAGACCAAGGGCTCGCGCGGCTCCTCGGCGAAGTCCCAGGACGTCGACCACGTCTGGGAGATGACCAAAGTGGACGAGGCCCGCTCCATGGGCGCGAACGGGGCGGAGACGGTCACCACGGTGCTGTGCATGACCCGTACGCACACCCGCACCGGCATCGGCCCGGACGAGCTGAACGTCTCCCGCATCGGCGTGAAGTTCGGCGACATGTGGGCCGACGGTCAGACGAAGCACACCGTCCTGGACCGGGAGGCCGTCAAGGCGGCCAAGAGCAGCGTCCAGGCGTACGTGGACGAGCTGATCGACAACGGGGTCCCGAAGCTCGGCCGCGACAAGCTGAAGGCGTGGGCGGCGGAGAAGGGAATCGCTCTGCCGGGAAACAACGAGGCGATGGGGAAGATCGTGAAGGCGGTCGGTCACTACCACGCCGAGAAGGAATCGCTCGCTTCGTAACGTTAAGTCACCTGCCCTAACTGAATATCACCTGCCCACCTGCCCACCTGCCCACCTGCCCACCTGCCCAGGATCTGCCCATGGGCAGGTGGGCGGGTCCGTTTCTGGGGTGAAGATATGTCCGGTATCAGCTGCCCATTCCGATTCGTTCTTCGACCTGCCCAAACCTGTCCTGGGCAGGTGGGCAGATCAAGGAAACGGCAGGTCAGAGCCTGCCCACTACCTGCCCAATCTGCCCACCGACCGACCTGCCCACTGCCCACCGACTATGGAGGTGGGCAGGTGGGCAGGTGCGGGCGGACAGATGGGCGTCGAGAGTGTCCTCAGGGCCTGCCCGACGCCCGAAGGGTTCGCTTTTCGCCGACCTACACCACCATCCGGCGATACCCTCCCCGCCATGTCGACCGCCGTCATCGTCCTCGCCTCCATAGCCGCGCTCCTGGAGATCGTCGGCATCGTGATCACCGTGCAGGACATCCAGAAGGCCCGCCGCCGCATGGCCAACTACCTACAGCGCCCACGTCACGTGCATCTCTCCGCCGGCCTTTCCATCACCGCGACTCTGACCGCCAGCGGGGTCACCAGCAGTCAGAGCCCGGAGCGACGCCTTGATGCCCTCGAAGCCTGGCAGGGCGGCCTCCCCGATCAGCTGGAGCAGCGGGAAGACAGGTTGGCCAAGCGTCTGACGGAGCGGTTCGACGGCCAGCTGAAAGCCTCCGAGGACACCCTCGGCGACCAACTGGAAGGCCTGCGGGAGCTGGTGGCGGGCGAAGGAAGCTCCCCCTGGTTCTCGGACTACAAGGGCCCGCTCATCCTCACCGTGGGCGTCGTGGTCGGCCTCGCGGCAAATATCGTCGGGACCCTCTGACGGCCGACTGCCCGGACTCCCGCCGCTGCGCCGCCTGGAGGAGCAGAATGCGCCCGTGGATGAACTGTGGGTCGCACTCATAGCGGCGGGGGCAGCGGTGGCGGGCGCCGCCGTTGGAGGCTGGTTCGCCAGGAGCGCCGGCATACGACAGGCCGAGGCTGCGAAGCACGCTGGGGACCGGCAGGCGGACGCTCTGCTCCATACCGTGCAGGCCACCTTGAATGAGGAAAGGCGCTCACGCACGGAAGAACGGCGCAGACAGACGTACATCGCATTCCTGGAAGTTACGGACAACCTGTCCAGGGAGCCAGATTCCCTCGAACTCTTCCGGTCGATGAACGCGGCCATGGCCCAGGTGTCCATCGAAGGCCCCCAGCGCCTGGCGGTGGCAGCCCATGAATACGGTCAACATGCACGCACCTGGGATCGGGAGCGTGACCAACTTGAGGCTCTTACCTCAGCCCGGCTCTGGTATATCGAGTCGGTCCGCTCCGCCCTCGGTCTGTCGCAAGAGCCGCTGAGCCCGGTCCCGTTCGACCCGCTGGGGCCTTCGCGAAATCCGGGCGGTGGGCCAGCAACATAGGCAAGCTCCCTTCCCTGCGCGGGAAGGACCCTTTTGACAGAGCCTTGACTGAGGCACCCCGATGACGCCGTGCAGATGCAGAGGCACAACGAGAATTGTCGTGTCCGCTGTGTCGGTTGCCTCGGCGGCGAGATCCGGCATGCCCAGGTCAACGGCCATGCCGGACCTCCTCGCGGTGGGGGCGCTCGAAGAGCCGGCGAGGTCAGGGCATTCGAAAGCCCCCGCCAACGTGCCGAGGCTGCGGTATGCGGAGGGGTCAGCCCGAGTGGACCTGGCTGATCTTCGGCGTGAACGCGAGCGTGGGGCCCCAGGTGAACGCAACACCAGCTGGCAACTGGGCTTTTTCAACGTCGGCGCCCGAAGCGGCTATTTGATCCGGCCCGTCGAGCACCAGGTTGCACAGGCCGCACGCCAGAGACTCCGGGGCCAGCTGAGCACCGGTTTGGGTGGTACTGACGGGCCGGAGCTTGAGTCGCGCCTGTCCACCACACGCCGGGCACGTCGTTGTCACGAACAAGGCCAGTGCCAGTACATCGTCCTCGGCACCGTCCGCGCGGGCGGAGTAGAACGGGACGTTCACCGGTTCCACGTATTCCTTGAGAACTTGTTCCTTGGCCTTCTCTGGGAGCCCCTTGAACCGGTCATCGAAGAGGTGCCGAGCCTGCTTCATCCGGAGTTCGACGTCCCGCTGGATCTCGTTTCGCTGCCTGCTGACGGCCACGTCGACCGCGCTTGTCCAGCGACCCCAGAAGTCGTAGTCCGGGATGCCGAGGTGCTTCAGCATGGCCGTGATCACCTTGGCGAATGTCGGGATCTGAGTCTTCGACTCATCGCCCCCAGTAGCATGGACGGTGCCGTTACGCTGCTCGATCAGCATCTTCAGGTCGGTGTCGTACTTGCAGATGCCAAGGCTTTGCAGTCGGGTCAGAGCTTCCGAGGCGGTGATCGTGTAGATCTTGACCTTGCTCTGCGGGCCGATGTGTACCTTCCCGCTGGCGATGTACATCGGGTTCATCTTCACCAGAACCGCCTTGGCGAGACGCTCGATCGCGACTCCGGCGTGAAGGGCGAACTCGTCGTACTCGCCGCGGGCATGGTCGTCCATTGCCTTGTACGCGGTCTTCTTGGCGCCTTCGAATAGGCTTTCGAACCCGAGTGAATCGTCCATGGCTGGACGGTAGCGGTGCCTGTACTACAGGTGCGATCGTATTCCGAGCCCCAGCCCCGGCGGCGGACCGGGGCTTCGTGGCGGATCAGCGGGCGGAGGACACGTCCTCGTCACCACCACCATCGGGGAACTGGTGCCAAAGGGCTTCTTCGGCTTCGGTGAGCACTCTCTCTCCGTTCGTCTTGACAAGCGGCACCCGACCGTCCATGCCAGCGGAAGCCAACTCCTCAGGGGTCCTCAGGTCGAGGTCGCAGATGAAGCACACGAACCTCTGGGGGACTGCCTCGCCAGGCTTCCCACTTGTGATCAGGACCGGAGGGCCGGTGAGCAGCGCTCCGAGGTTGCCACAGGCCGGACACTCGCGTGGAAGGAGCACGGTTCGGCTATTAGGCCAGGTCAGAGCCACATTGACCGAGCGCTCCTTCAGGAGCGCCTCCATGGCTGTCTGGGGAAGGGCCTGGGCGCGTTGAGCCACTCGATAGCGTGCCTGCTCAATGAGCCTACTGAAGTGACGGGCAGCCTTCTCTCCAACCTCGCTCAAGGTCAGCTCCACCAGGCCATAGTGAGGCCCCCAGTAGTGCTCTGGGCCGGATCTGCCCCAGGCCGTCAGCAACGTTGTGCTCGTTCCCACGAACTTGGCCAGGGCGTCGAATGACCCATCATGCGCAGCCGTGAGATGAGCGACGCCGTTCCGTAGCTCGATCAGTCCGTCCAGCTCGGGGTCCTTGGTCTGCGGAAGAACGCCGAGACGCTTGAGTCGGGCGATGGCCGATGCCGCTCCGATGGTGCGGATCTTCTTGCTCTGCTCCAAGCCGGCGATCTGGAAGAGGGCGTCCTCGTTCCCGTTCCCCTTCGTCTCCAGCAGGAGGAAGGGGCTCTTCTGTGCCAGCACCGCCTTGGCGAGTCGCTCGATGCTGACGCCCGCGTGCAGGAGGAAGACCTCTTCGTCGTCCTTCGAGAGAGCGTCCAACGCAGACTGTGCGAACCGCCTGGCACCCGGGAACAGCTCGCCGAAGATCCTGTTGACATCCACACGGGGACGGTAACCGCCCCTGTAGTACAGGGCGATGGAATTTAAAAAGACCCGGCCCTAGGGCGAACCACACCCAGGAATTCCCCGGGGTCGGGGTTCGATCATGACCTTTGCGCCCAGTGTTGAGTCGCGCTGGAGGCGAAGGCATCGTAGGAGAACTGGATCACCTTCGCCGCGCCCATGGATCCGGAGGTGCGGAACCGGCTCCGTCCACGGCGGAGTGGCGATCAAGATCCTGATCTTCAAGATCACCATCCCCGTCACGTGCCATCGCCCTTTATGTCCGTTTATCCCCTAGTGAGGCGTCATGCTGCTCCACACCGTTCCACGCCGCCCCGTGTTCATTCCGTCCCCCGGAGAGACGGTCGAGATCCGCTGCTCGCCGGCCGCCTCGTTCACCCGTTCCCTCGTGACGGCCGTCGCGTCATGCAGGAACCCCCGCCTCGTGCGCGTCGCATTCCGATGGGCCGAGGACAATCCGACCCTCGACACGCCCGCCCGTGTGGGCGTCCGCGCCTCGGTCCGGATCTGGGCGGACGGCGGCGGGGCGGTGATGGTCCGCCCTCTCACCCCTGCGAGTGATCTCTGAATCTTTGTGACCTTTCGGCGTCCCACATGATCACGTCTTATCCGACTTCGTGATCCCGCCACCCTGCCAGACTCGGGTTGACCAGCGGCTTCGGGAGGGAAGGCACGATGTTCGTCAGGGGTGACATGCGGTGGGCCGCCTGGGCAGACGGTAAGTGGCACGAGATCGTCGAGGGCCCCGACTTCACCAACGAGCGCGCACTCCGTGCTGGTGCCTCGCGCTGGGCTCTGCGCCGCGACATCAAGGCTTCGGTGCGCCGTCTTCGGCCGGAGCCCGGGGAGGCGGCCGGCGCTTCTCCCACGTGCTTCCGGATCCGCTTCACAGGCCCCGGACTTGACCGTATCGTCTACCGGCCCCTGTGGGAGCAGCTTGCCCTGTTCCCGCTGGCCCTCGTCTGTCGCCCGAGAAAGTCTCTTCCGGCTCCTGAGTGTCACTCTGACGGCTGTTCGGGGTGATGGTGAGAGGCGCCTCCGAAGGGTGCCCTCCGTCTCGCTCGGGCCCGCCAGGCGTCCCGCTCCGCCCGGTCTTGCTCGGGGAGTTCGTCCTGCTCCGAGAGCCGTACGGTGGTGCGGTCGCCGTGGTCGCGCGGCCCTTCCGGGTGCTGGACGATCTCGTCCGCCCAGATGCCGGTGGGCCCGACAGCGGCGAACTCGATCCGGCCGCCGAGGGCTCGAACGTACGCCTCGACCACCGAGAAGCGCACGTTCGGGAAGTCTCGCTCGATCTGGCCGGGGCGTGCCTTCGAAACACCCATACGTCGGGCAACCTCCAGTTGCGACAGCCCCGACAGCTGACGAAGCTCGGCCAGGGTTACGCCTTGTGCAGTGTTTTCATCCGTCATACGCGTCACAATCTCAGCTGATCGTCGACCGGTGGCAGCCACAGTCACAGCGCCGCATGAGCAGTAGCCCCGAGCAGGGGGTAGCGGTACATGTTGTCCATCTGACGGCGCTGGACTGGAGATCTGCGTATCCCGGCCGACTAGCCAATGCGCACTCCGCCGACCTAGTGCGGTCGTCCGCCGCGGCGTCGTGCGCGGTCACGGCCGGGGCCTGGAGCCCGCCCGCCCCTACTGCATGGGGTGCTCGGGCCAAGCGGGAGCGGGACTCAGGCGCGAGCCTGGACGATGAGCGTGCCGATATGCCCAGCCTTCGGAGCCTCCACCACCGTCGCCTCGGCCGTGGCGAACCCCGCCCGGAGCAGATGCCGCTCCCACACCGCGGGCTTGTAGCTGTACCGGTAGGTGAACATGGCCTTCCCCGCGAACCCGCCCTTGTACATGCCCTGCGCCCCGTAGGCGCCCGGGATGGCCGGCGGCTGGGAGAACACGAACACGCCCCCCGGGACCAGGTGCTCGCGGACGAGCGGGAAGAGGCGGGACGGGTCGGTGAACCAGGCCGCCCCGAAGATCGAGTACACGGCGTCGTACCGGCCCTCGTCGGCGGCGAGCCAGTCCAGGACCTCGCCCTGCTCGATCCGGACACCGAGCGGCGACCACTTCTCGCCCGCGCGCTGCACCATGCGCGGCGACAGGTCGACGCCGATCGCCTTGACGCCCTGCTGTGCGAGGTGGGCCAGCGCGCGGCCGGTGCCGCAGCCGACCTCGAGGACGGACTCCGGGGCGCCCAGGAGTTCCCAGCCGGGGCCGTGGCCCGCGTACTGGGTCCAGCAGAACGAGGGCTCGGCGTCGTCCTTGAACGCCGACTCGGCGAAGGCGTCCCACAGTTCGGTCTCGGCGGCGATGTCGTGCGGTACGGGCACAGATGATCCTCTGGGTCGTCGGGATCCGGGAGCCCCCGCCCTCGGGGTGCTGTGAGGACGGGGGCGACTGTAGCCGGGTCAGTGGCTGTCGGGGACCTTGTCGTCGCACGGGGAGCAGTCGGTGCCGTCGATGGCCCACAGCTCCTCGTCGATCGCCCAGCCCTGGGAGCGGAGGAAGTCGCCCGTGCGCAGGCACAGGCCGTCGCGGCGGCGCTCGATGAACGGAGCGTGGTGCTTGAACCGGCCGCCGTTGTAGAGGCGGCAGATGCCCCACCAGATGGGTGTGTCGAGGATGAGCTGGTGGACGCCGATGTCGACGAGCTTGCCCACGCCGAGATGGACGTCGGGGTTCTCGATGGAGCCCATGACGTACATGACGGCGTTGCCGAGGATCCGTTCGGCCATGTCGCGGACCATGGTGTGATCGCGCAGGAGCAGGGCGACCTCGCGGTCCCACAGGCTCATGCCGGAGTCGAACACGTTGACAGTCAGCTCGGTGATGTGCGGAGCGACCGCGTTGAGGAGTTCCTGCGGGTCCCGCGTGAGAGTCCCGGTGGACTGTTCGAGTGTGACGGTCATTGACCTGCCCTTCTGGAGTGTCGTTGCCGTGCCGTGTGGTGCGACCCGCCCCGGCTGCTCGACCTGTCCAGGGTTGCGGAGCCGGGACGGGAGTTCAGGGGCGAGGTCGCTGGGCGCCGAGGTTCTCAAGGTGGTCGCACAGGGCCATCACGGACCGGGCAAGCTTCATCGCCACGGACATGCGCACGGGACGGTTGCCGCCGACGCCGAGGCGGAGTCGCATGCTGGCCTCCCGCGCGCCGGCGAGCGCGCACTCGCGCGGGATATCGCCCTTCGGGAAGCGGGCGGCCAGGGCCTCGATGGTGGGAATCAGCAGTTCGATCTGCCCACGCATCGCGATCCGCAGCGTCTCCAGGTCCTCGGCACTGATGGGTTTCGCGTCGAAGGCGAGGATCCGGGCCGCAGTGGATCGCATGGTGGCGATGTCCAGCGGAGCCTGATTCTGCTCTTCGGCCGTGGGCGGGTGGGCTGTAGCTTGCCTCATGTCGGCGCTCCTCAGCAGCGTTGGCCGCGCCCCGGGAGGCTCCGCCGCCTCGCCGGGGTTTCGTCGTACCTCCCGACGCTAGGAGTGCGCGCAGAGCAGCAGCCAGCAGTGTGCAGAACTGTGCAGGACATTCGATTTGTAGTGCAGGCTTGGCGAATTCGCTCTCTTGACCGCGATCTCCGAGAGAGTGATCGTGTTGCAGAAAAATGCACATCACGTCGAGGGAGGCAGCCGTGTCACTACAGTTCATCGGGATCGACCCGAACACCGGCGACGATGAGAGCCCCACCGTCTGGGTCGACCAGGACAAACAGGAACTCGTATTCCAGGGTTGGAAGCCCGACCCGGTGCTCGAAGCCGAATGTGCCGCGTTCACACTCCCCGGCCACGCCGTGGGTATCCCGGAGCACGAGGCTGTGATCAGGATCCCCGCCCGGATGGTGCCGATGATCAGGGAGGCGTGCGATGCCGTCGAGCGTTCCACCGATCGCTGAACTGATCGCAGGCTGCACCCACTCGGCGGTCCACCTCGAAATGCGTGACGGCTACGCGGTCGACAAGGAGCGGGACCAGTTCGAGGCGTGGCGGCAGGGCTTCCGCCATGACCCGGCCGACCGCGTCTCGTGGTGGCGGCCGTGGCTCGACCTGATGCAGGAGACCGTCGGCCGCGGTGTCGTCGTGCGCCGGGCCCGGATCGTGTCCGAACCCGTCAGCGAGTACATCCGGTTCGAGTACTCGGGGACCTTCACGAACGTCGCGGCCGGCGAGTTGGTGCGGTGGCTGCCTCGCCGCCGTGCGTCCGACATTGCCCTTCCCGGCAACGACTTCTGGCTCTTCGACGGCCGCCTGGTCCGGTGGAACCACTTCACCGGCGACGGCCACTCCGCTGGCCAGGAACTCTCCGACGACCCGGCCGCCGCCAAGCTGTGCGCCACCGCGTTCGATGAGGTGTGGGCGAGAGCCATCCCCCACGACCAGTACGAGATCAACTAGTAGAAAGCGCCGGTACGCCAGCTCATGCCCGTCTCCCCGTCCTCGTCTGCCCAGGCCGCGCGGAAGGCCGTTGCCGAGCGGCTGCGCGGTCTCCGCAAAGAGGCAGGGCTGACCATCACCGAGCTGGCGGACCGGTGCGGCTGGCATCACTCCAAGACGTCCCGCATCGAGAACGCGGTCACCGCGCCGACGGCCAACGACATCCGGCAGTGGTGTGCGGCCACCGGGGCGAAGTCCCAGGCACAGGACATCGTCGTGCAGTCGGTGAACGCCGAGTCGCTATACAGGGAGTGGCGTCACCAGACTCGGCGTGGGCTGACCCGCCTACAGGAAGAGACTGGCAAACTCTTCAGGAGTACAGAGCTCTTCCGGGTGTACTCGTCCACGCTGGTTCCCGGTCTCCTTCAGACTGAGGGCTATGCGGCGGGTGTCCTCGCAGCGTCCGCACGGTTCCGTCAGCTCCCTGACGACGACAGTGCCCAGGCCGCGCGGGCCAGGGTCGAACGCTCGCGGATCATTCACGACCCCGGGCGCCGCTTCGTCCTGGTCGTCGAAGAGTCCGTCTTGCACTGTCAGATGACCGACGTCGACTCCATGGCCGCGCAGCTCGGCTACTTGCTCACGGCTGGTGCGATCCCTACTGTGTCCCTCGGGATCATCCCGGCATCCGCGTGCATGCGCTCCCAGTGGCCCCGGGAGACGTTCCACGTGTACGACGACAAGCTCGTCTCGGTCGAGCTGGTGTCCGCCCGGATGCGGATCAACCAGCCTTCCGAGATTGACCTGTATGTCAGGGCCTTCGAAGAACTCCGCGGAATGGCCGTGTACGGCGCCGAGGCGCGGGCCCTGATCGTGAAGGCAATCGAGGCACTGCGCTGACCGGAGTGCCGGGGCTACCCTCCCCGGCATGACCGTCGCCGCTGTGACCCTAAACGTCGTCGCCGCCCTTCTAGAACTTGGCGGACTCGTATGGACCGTTCATGACATCCGTGGTGCCCGCCGACGCCTGTCGGACTACCTCCGCCGGCCCGGCAACATATACGCATCACTGGGCGTCGCCACGGAGGTATCCGTCGCGCTCACCTTGCGCCGGGCGAACCAGACACTTGAGGAGCGCGTCGATGATCTGGAGGCACAGCAGCGGAACCTTCCTGATGAGTTGAAGGCGCTGGAGAAGCGGATCATCGACCACTTGACAGGGGATTTCAGGGGCGCGCTGAAGGCCACTGAACAGACCCTCGACGACAAGCTCGTGGGGCTGAAGGACTACATAGCGGGTGCTGAGGAACGCTGGTGGATCTCGTACCGGGGGCCGGTCGTCCTGGCGGTGGGTGTCGTAGTCGGCCTGGCAGGCAACATCGTCTCTAGCCTGCCGACGTCGTGACCACGAGCGAACTTACAAGTGAAGCTCCGAGAAGGCCTGACCCCAACGCCAGTTCCCCGATACGCTGCCGCCCTTGAGCATAGGGGGGACATATGAATGATGACTCGAACGCGTTCTCTGATGCTGAGGCGCGTGACCGACGTCGACAGTTGGCCCGTGAAAAATTTGAACGTCAGACGGGGCGTCGGCGGGAGGAGAAAAGGCGATCACGGAACCAGGCAGCTGCCATCATGGGACTGCTGTCCGGGATTGTGGTAGGTGGCGTTCTGGTAGATCCGGGGGATCCTAGATCGATTCACGTGGACCCTCTTATGTTGTGGATCCTTTCGAGTTGCTTGATTGTTCCTTTAAGTGCCTTTGTGGCGTTGTGGTTCCATGAGCGCCGCAAATACATGAAGAATCAAAATGATACCTTCGATCAACGCATTGCCGCCGAACGCGAGTATCATGCAGAAGCGTTGGAGCAGTTGAGGCAGGCTGGCGAGCTGACAACGCTCATGCAATTGAATCAAGATCAGATTAAGACCTATCATGACATAGTCACCGAGCAAGCGGACAAGTCCTTCAAGTCCTCGCGCATCGCAATGGGGATCGGAATGCTGCTATTGGTCTGCGCAGCCATTGGAGGTGCCTGGGTGCCACTGGAACAGGTTCGCTGGTTCATTGGAGCGCTTGCTGCATTCAGTACTCTCCTCTCCGGATACCTGAGTCGCACCTACCTGACCTTGTACAAGGAAGCGATCGGGCAATTGAACCGATACTTCGATCAGCCGGTGTTGAATAGCTACTATCTCGCCGCCGAACGCCTTGTCGGAGACTTGAGTGAAGAGCATCAGGATGAAGTCCGGAAGCAAATCATCACTGAGATTCTCGCCAACGGCGCTAGGCGGGTAGTCGGCGCGGAGAAGTCGATAGATGCGAAGTCGAACCCTCGGCCGAAGAAGCGCGTACCGAAGCAGCAGGGCAGTTCTGTGAATGGTGCTTCGCAGGCCTAAAATCTAGCCGTACAGGAGGCAGCGTCCATGGTGGTCGATACCTTGGATGGCAAGTCTCCTGGTGATCCTGCAGGTGCCACTCTGTAGAAATTTAGAAGTGCAGTGGGCGTCGTCGATGCCCTTCTCTCCATTCGGGATGCTCGCTTGGAAGGTGCGATATCAGCTCTCCGCGGGGATGCTCCAGCATAGGGATCCACCCGGACGTCAGAGGTGTGTCATTTGTCTGAAATGTCGGAATCACTATTATTGCTCGGGGTGCATGAATATTAGGCGACCCTGCGCGGCTAGGATCAAAACGTTTCGAGGTAACTTGTCAACCTCTCGACAGGTGTTTAATTCTATGCGGTCTCTTCTTTGAAGCGTATTCGATGCTAGAATATGCACGGCGAAAGCGACTGCCTCGGACATTCGCGATCCCCTTCGGAGATCCGTCGGAAGCGAGGCGAATGTGACGGTTACGGGTCCTGCGTCGGCAACGCTGACAAATGTGGCCGCGTCGGCGAGCAGTGTGACGCTGATCAATGCAACCGGTCAGGCCAGGGGGCGGACGATCTATAACGATTCGACTGCTGTGCTCTACCTGAAGTACGGAGGCGGCGCCAGCGGCACGAGTCACACGGTTCAGCTCGCAGCGGGTGCGTACTACGAATTCCCGCAGCCCGTGTATTCCGGAATTGTCACCGGCATGTGGGCTTCGGCTACGGGCAATGCCCGAGTGACGGAGTGGTAACCGATGCCCCTCTACAACGCGCCCGGTTACCTGCCTGCCGGTGCCACGGTCGGCGGCAACCTCGTCGCCAGGATCCTGGATATCCAGACCTTCACGGCTTCCGGAACCTGGAACATGCCGACTGGCGCTGTGGCGATAACCGTCCTGATGATGGGTGGTGGTGGCGGTGGCGGGTCCGGTCGTCGTGGCGCTGCGGCCTCTGTTCGGTGCGGCGGAGGCGGAGGTGCTGGCGGTAACTACTTCCATAAGACGTTCCCGGCCAGCGTCTTGACGTCCTCGGTCAGCGTCACCATCGGCGCGGGCGGTACCGGCGGCGCGGCGGTCACCGTCAACGACACGAACGGGAACGCCGGAGTCGCCGGCGGAGCCTCGACGTTCGGTGCGTTCGCCCGTGTGGGAACGGCCGGTGCGGGGTCCGGCGGTACGACCTCCACGGGTACGGGTGGCGCGGCAGGTGTGGCCACCTCGGCGGGCGGCACCGGCGGCGCCGCCTCGACGACCGGCGGTGTCGGCAACACAGGTAACCCTGGCGTCGCGGGCGCTGCTGGCGGCGGTTCTGGTGGCGGCATCACCAGCGCTGATGTCGCGGGCAACGGCGGCACCGGTGGCGGTAACCAGGCCAACCAGAACGGCAACGCGGGTGTCGTCGACACCACGAACCCCACCACCCCGAGCAACCAAGCCGCGAATTCTGGTCTCCCCGGTGGAGGCGGCGGAGGTGGCGCCGCCTCCGTTACGACCGCAGCTCAGGCTGGCGCCAACGGGGCTTCGTACGGAGCAGCCGGTGGAGGTGGAGGCGCGTCGCTGAACGGCAACAACTCCGGTGCCGGGGGCACCGGCGGCGACGGTATCGCGATCGTCATCTCGTACTTCTGAGGAGCGCCATGGCAGTTGAACGATGGGTCGTCGTGCCGAACGACCCGGGCAACAAGACGATTGTCGGCGGAGCGTATCTGTGGGACGGCGAGTCCGTGTGGGCTCCGCCGGTATCTGGCGAGCTGCTGCGCGAAGCTGACGCCCTTATGGCTGGGTACGCCTACCCGCCGCCCGAGGGATCGGGGGAATGACCATGAACGAGTCGAGCACCGGCCCGGACTTCCGCGCACAGTACGAGGCGTCATCGCACGCTCTTGCTCTCGGGGCTTCCCGCGCCTACCTCCGTGCCCTCGCGGAGCACCAGGACGCTGCGCTTGGCGGCGACCCTGTCGCCCGCCGCGCCATCGCCGAGGCAGGTTCGCTGCTCGCTCTCGCAGCACCTGGGCTGGCGGAGCAGCAGCACACCGACCCGGCAGCCCGGCAGGAGTTCTCTCGCCGGTCCATCGCCTGAAGGAGTACACGTGATCACCGATCAGGACATCGAGCAGGCCGAGGCCCGCGTGGCCGAGATGCGGGAGCGGGGCGACCGCTTGAAGATGGCCAACCGTGAGGAGACCGCCGACGCCGTCCGGCTGGAGGTCGGACGCCTCACCGAGCTGAAGGAACGCAAGGCGGCGCAGGCCGAAGCGCTCAAGGCCCGCAAGGTTGCCGAACGCCCCCACCTGGCCGAGCTGAAGAAGATGAACGCCCAGTTGTCGGACTCCGCCGAGAAGGTCGACAAGGCGCGCCACGATGCCGCCGAGGCGCTGTCCCGGCTGATCTCCGCCGTGCGTCGCCACAACGGCTCCATCGGCGCGGTGTACGACCGTATGAAGGAGCTGGGCCTGCCCGCCGGGGACGAGGTGGTCGACCTCTATGACTCCGGCTACGGGAGTGCCGGCGTACTGCGGATCAGTGGCACCGCGTGGACGCCGCTCCCGGCGGACACTCTCACGATGTACGCCGTGACTCAGGTCATGGCGAACGCCTTCGGCCCCAAGCACCGGGACTGTCCTAAAGATTGTGTATGCCCCGGTGTGACCCGTCTGGCATGAGGTGTCCCCTCTGCTGGGAAGGATCACGGATGGGCATCAAGGAC